>NZ_JADNAT010000010.1:0-121475 GCF_015550425.1 Clostridium sp. 1001275B_160808_H3
CAACATAAATCAATTTATTCAAATAATTACCTTTATGTTGATTTATCTATTTTTTTCATACGAAACTTTACACTATCGTTAAACATCATATCAAGAGTATATAATGCGAATATTATTTTAGTCAATATTTTTTTTATTCGCATATTAGTGTATTATTTTTGAACTTTTTAATAAATATTTAATGTAAATATAATTTATAATATTCTAAATATAAAATTAGAATATTCCACTCATTGTCTAATAAAAATTCGATAATTTACTTCCTTCATATATCTTATTTTTGTTATTATATCCTGTTTTTTTAATTTATATAAATAATATACGCATTTATTGTCTAAATTATATTTTTTTGCTATAATTTAACAAATAACTTGTGGAGGTGTTTCAAATGAACGATTTAAAAGTTTTAGTATATTTAGACCTTTTAAAAATCAAAAATTTCTTTTTTCAAATTTTTCATAATCCCATTCTATTCTTAAAGAAATTATTTTCCATAATCATATTCTTTGGACTTTGCTTTTCATCATTTATAGTTGCAATATTTAAAAATGAAGCTAAAGCTTCTGTATCACCAGAAATGCAACAAGCTACTTTAGGAATTATAGCTATAATATCATTAGTTTTTATACTATTTGTATTAGCAAACTATTTAAATGATTATGCTCCAAGTAATTTCTCAATTTCAGATATTAGCTATTTATTTCCTTCGCCTATAAATAATCGATTAATATTATTTTATTCAATGGTTCGTAGTGCAATAAAAGGTGTTGCAAGCTTCTTTTTAACCTTTATTTTTATTATACTAATGATCCTAGCATCTACTGATATATCATTAATAGGGCTATTTCCAATAGCTTTAGGCTTTTTCTTTATATTCTTATTTTTTATTTCTTTATCTTATTTATTTTTTGCAATAAAAATTAAGACAGGCATAGTAAAAATCTTAAAGCTTATTTCTTACTTATTACAAGGTATAGCATCTCTAATATTTTTATTTTATTTATATAAGTTTTGGAGTTTAAATTTTAACTTTACTGAATTATCCTTGTCTATTTTTAATAGCTTTATTGTCAAATTACCTATAATTTCATCTATAGTAAGATTTATATCTTTACTTTTAACAGAAACAATTACCCCTCCAATATTTGATATATTATATTTATTGTCATTAGTTATTATTAATTGTTTCTTATTTATAACTCTTAATATTGAATATTATGAAGAAATAGCTGAAAAGGTATCTACACAAAATGAAAAATTAAAACAATTGAAAAATAATAAGAGAGATGTTCATTCACAAATGGAAAAGGAAATGAAAAAAGTTAATTTAAATAGTAGTGCTAAGGAAAGATGGGGAGTTCTTTCTTTATACTGGAAAGCTTCAGTTATTAGAAAGAGAAAACAAACTCCTATAAAAAAATATTTATTATTCTTAGTTAATATTATCATTGGACTCATAGGTGGATATGTTACTTTAAAAGGACATCAATTAATTTCATTACTAGTGATTTCAATTGGTACAGTTTATATAGTTCTTATTTTATCTAATTTTTCTGAATTATCTAGAGAACTAAAAAATGTATATATTTATCTTATCCCAGGAAAACCAATAAACAAAATTCTTTCAACTGTTTTGGATGAGCTATTAATATTACTCATTAGAATTAGTATAATGCTTATTCCTTCAATTATTTTAGATTACAAATTCTTAATACTCGGGATTGGATGCTACTTAATGACTCTAGCATTATCACTAGTAGTAAAGTTACTTAACTTAATTATAATACTCCTTATGCCAAAAGATAATGAATCTGGCCCAGGAATGCTTGCAACTTTTGTATTAATGATAATTATTATGATTCCATTTGTTGCAACTGTAGTTACTTATGCTATAACTAAAAACTCTTATATATCTTTTGCAGTACTCACTGTAATTGTTGGAATTTATATAAGTTTACTAATGTTATTATGTAATAAAATATTTGATTTTATAGAATATTAATTGGAGGAAATTATGTTAGAAGTAAAAAATTTATCTAAATCATTTAAAAAAAATAAGGCAATTGATAATATATCATTCAAATTAAATACTGGTGAAATATCTATATTATGTGGACCTAACGGTGCTGGTAAAACTACCACATTAAAATGCATACTTTCTTTATTAAGAAAAGATTCAGGTGATATTTTAATAGATGGAAAATCTACAAAGGATAGAACTATAAGAGAAAATTTATCCTACATACCTGAGACCCCTGATTTATATAATTTATTAACAGTTTGGGAACACTTTAAATTCATAGCCTTAGCTTATAAAGTTAAAGATTGGACAAGTAAAGCTGAGGAGTTAATGAATGCTTTCAACTTAACCAATAAAAAAGATTCCCTTGCTAAGGACTTATCTAAAGGTATGAAGCAAAAGGTCTCTATTATAATGGCCCTACTTCATGATCCAAATATAATTTTAATTGATGAACCTTTTGTAGGCTTAGACCCAAATGGAATAAAGGAATTTAGAGAAATATTATCAAAAATAAAGTCTCTTGGAAAAACTATACTAGTTAGTACTCATATCCTAGCCTCAATGGAAGAAATCAGTGACACAATGATTTTAATGAAGGAAAGCAAAATAGTAGACTCTGGTAACAAAGAATATCTAAAGGAAAAATATAACGAACTAGGCACTATAGAAGATTTATTCTTTAAAATAATTGATAATGCTTAATTAAAATAAAAATGCTAATACTCTATTTTAAAGTATTAGCATTTTTATTTATATCAAGTTTTGCAATCATAGGATAATGATCTGAAGGATATTTTCCACTCTTATTATAATCCAATATTTCAGTATCTAAAACTTTAAACTCTTCTGTTACAAATATATAATCTATATGAAGACCTTTTTTATTTCCTTTAAACTTACTCATAGTTGACATATTATAAATTTCTTTTTTATGATCTTGTACTGCAATAAATTTTTTACTACTATATTTACCTTCTGATAAATTTTTTATAGCTTTGCTTGTAGGACTTGCATTAAAATCTCCCATCAATATAGCTGGATAATTGTCTTTTTCATGCTGCTTATCCATATACTCACCTATTTTTTTAAGTCCATATTCTCTAGCCTTCGATAGCAAAAAATCTAAATGAGTATTATATACTCTAACTATATTTCCATCATTTAATTTTATTAAGGCAGTTGTACATATTCTTGGATAAACAGAATACCAAATAGCACTTCCTATTTTTTCAGGATCTTCTGAAAGCCAAAATGTATTATGTTCTAATACTTTATGTTTCTTAGAAACTAAAATATCATTTCTCTCTATAAAATATTTAAGACTTCTAGGACTACCAATGATATTATATCCTGAAACTTCTTTTGAAATATCCTTAAACATTTTATTATTTAGCTCCTGAACTCCTATTATATCGCAATCATTATTATTTATGATATCATAAACAATTTCTTTTCTTTTATTCCATCTATTATTTATATCTAATAAGAAATCTGTTCTTAAGTTAAAGGTCATAACCTTCATACTTCTACCTCACTCTATATTCTAAAGTTATTTCACTTCTATAGATAATCTTTGCCTAATTTTCACCCTATCTAAAGAATAGCCAGCTATTAAAAATATTATACCACTTCCTATAGGTTGTATTATATCTATAAAGAAAGTTGCAAGTGGAGCTATAAAGTTACCAGATATAACAGCTCCAGCTAAATAATATCCAAACCAGCCTACTATACCTGCTATAAATACGGCTAATATATTTTTCTTACATATTATATTATCTTCTTTAGAAGTAAAAAATAATACCATAATTGGTTTAATTATTATTGTAGGCAATACCCATATCATTCCACCAGTTAATGCATCTGAAAGTCCAGCTCCTATACCTGCTGCAAGCATTGCATATGGAGTAGGTAAAAGTACTGCTGCAAGATATATAAATGTGTCTCCTAAATGTATATATCCGCCATTAAATCCTGTAGGAATATGAACAAATACAATTGTAACACATATAAATGCTGCAAATAATGCTGCTAAAACTAGATTTCTCGTTTTAATACTTGTTTTCATTTATCAAAATCAGCTCCTTCAAAAATACTTCAAACATTATTCCTTCTTTTGGATTAGTTTTAAATTTAGATGTATATTTAATTGCTTCATAAATAAAATTAGTTGCATTTTTAATTGCAAAATTTAAATCATGATTATTTAATAATAATCCTATAATAATTGAAGTAAAAATATCTCCTGTCCCGCTATATGATTCATTATTAAAAACTGATTTTACTATAAAAAATTCATCTTTTTCTTTATCGTAAGCAAAGTTATAAATTTCACTTTTTCTTATTATTCCAGTAATAATGATCTTTGTAGGTCCTAATTGTGCCAGTTTTTTAGCAATTCTCATAACTTTTTCATCACTTATATCGTGCTTTTTATATTCTTCCCCTGTTAATATACAAGCTTCTGTTAAATTTGGGGTTACTATACTTGCAATAGAAATAAGTTCTTTCATTTTATTGCACATATTTTCTGTAAAAGTATCATAAAGTATCCCATTATCCCCCATAACCGGATCTATAACAACTAAAGAATCTTTATTATCTAATACAAAATCTAAAACTATGTCAATTTGCTTTTCAGAACCTAAAAAACCACTATATATACAATCAAATTTTATATTAAGTTCTTTCCAAATTTTTTTGTAAGTATTCATTTCGTTAGTTATATCTAAAAATGAAAATTTATCAAATTCTGTTTGAGAAGAAAGTATAGCTGTAGGAAATGGACAACATTGTACTCCTAAAGCTGATAATATGGGAAGTGCTGCGGTTAATGAACATCTTCCTATTCCAGATAAATCATTTATTGTAGCTACTTTTTTAACCTCATTCATAAGTGCACCTGCTTTTTAATTAAGTTATTTATTTTATAATAATCCAAGATTTGCATTTTGTCCATTGTACCGATACAATATTCAATTAATAAAAAATAGAACTATTAATATTAAATAGTTCTATTTTTTTATTATTAATCTTTATTTTTGCGTACTACTATAACTCTATTACTTTATTTAATAACTCATTACTTCTATTAATGAAGTCATTCATTTCTTCAGCATTTAATTCTTTATTAGCTATTAAAGCTAAATCTAAAATATATTGACATATTAAATTAATGTCATCCTTTTTACTTTCAGAATCTGTATCTACCAACTTTTTAATTATTGAGTTATTATTGTTTATAACTAAAGTTTTTTCTTCCATAAACATATTTGGCATTTCCATTCCACCAAACATTTTGCTCATCTCTGCCATTCTTCTTGATTGCTCTGAAACTAATATCATAGCAGGAGTTGCTGAATTTTTTAAGCTTTCAACCTTAATATTATTTACTTTATTAGAAGTTGCTTCTTTAAATAATTCTTCTATCTTGGTATTTAATTCTTTTGAATCTTCACTTTCATTATTTTTAAGTATTTCAGAAATATCAGAGTCTATTCTAGTAAATGTAACTCCATTTTCTTTTGACTCTAAAAAGCTAATAAAATGATTATCTATTGAGCAATCTAAAACTACAGCATCTAAATCTGCTTCCTTAAACATTTTGATATATTGTGATTGTTGTTTTTCATCTGTTACATAAAAGACTTTATTTTCATGTTTATCTTTATTATTTTCTAAATATTCCTTTAAAGTTATATAACCACCATTTAATCTTCTAAAAATAATAATATCCTTTATTTTATCATAGAAGCTTTCATCCCTTAGACAACCATACTTAATAAATATTTGAATATCCTTCCAGAAGTTATCAAAGCTTTCTCTTTCATTTTTATATAGTCCAACTAATTTATCTGCTACCTTCTTAACTATATGCTTAGATATCTTTATAACATCTTTATCCTTTTGAAGGAAACTTCTTGAAACATTTAAAGGTAAATCTGGACAATCTATTGTACCCTTTAATAATAGTAAGAAATCTGGTATAACTTCTTTAATATTATCGGCAACAAAAACTTGATTATTATATAGTTTTACTTGTCCTTCAGTAGCCTCAAGTTCATGCTTTAACTTAGGAAAATATAATATTCCTTTTAAATTAAATGGATAGTCTACGTTTAAATGAATCCAAAATAGTGGATCATTAAAGTCTGAAAATACCTTTTTATAAAATTCTTTATATTCTTCATCAGTGCAATCCTTTGGAGATTTCATCCATAATGGAGTTGTGTCGTTTAAAGGCTTACTATCCTCTTCTTTAACTTCTTTTCCATCTTCCTCTAAATATATTTCTATAGGTAAGAAAGAACAATACTTTTCTATTATTTCTCTAACCTTATATAATTCTAAAAATTCATTACTATCGTCATCAACAAAAAGAGTTATTGTTGTTCCTCTTTCTTTTCTATTTTCAGATGGAGATATTTCATATTCTGTACCACCGTCGCAAATCCAAGTTACTGCTTCTGATCCTTCTAAATAAGATAAAGTATCTATTTGAACTCTTTTTGCAACCATGAAAGCAGAGTAGAAACCTAGTCCAAAGTGCCCTATTATATCTTTTCCATCTTCCATTTTATTCTTATATTTTTCTATAAAATCCTCGGCACCTGAAAATGCAACTTGATTTATATACTTTTTAACTTCATCTTCAGTCATTCCAATTCCATTATCAATAAACTTTAAAGTTTTATTTTCTTTATTTAATGAAACTGTAACCCTATATTTTTCATTATCAGTTCCCTTAGCCTCCCCTAAGGAAACTAATCTTTTATATTTACTTATGGCATCGCATCCATTACTAATAAGTTCTCTAATAAAAATATCTTTATCAGAATATAACCATTTTTTTATAATTGGAAAAATATTTTCTGTATGTATTGAAATATTTCCTTTATTTTTCTCCATTAACAATCCCTCCTCTTTACCATAAATATTTTATTTAAAAGACATTATTATGTCAATATTTACTAAAGCTTGTTTTAGTTACTAAAATATCTATATTAATAATTAATTTAAATAAAAATCAATTTTTTATAACAACACTTGCTTTATCTTTAACTTTCTTTGATTTTCATTTAATATATTTAATATTCCTATTAAGAGTCACGTAAATATATAGTATTTCAATTTATATATAAAAATATATTGTAAATTAATTCCTAAGAACTATATAATATTAATATAATGAATTATCTATTAATTTGTAAAGAAGGGTTTATTTTGAAAAAGATCATTCTAAATACTTTATCTTGGATATTTATTGTATCCATACTATCTTTTTACCTCGAAAAGACTTTTAGTTTTCCTTTAATTAATTATATTTTAATCTTAGGGGTATCCCTTTTAGTATTTGGTATCATATCTATTTTAAAACCAATATTTAAAACTTCTAACATAAAAAATGCACTTGAAAATACTATTAACTTTAGAAATATTGAAGGTAGCAGTATTTCAATTTGTTTAGCAGGAATAATTTCTTTATTAACGTGTATTTTATTATAATCTAAAAAGCAGTAGGAAAATATTAATTCCTACTGTTTTTAATATATTAAGTATTATTTTTCAATTACCTTAATAGTATTATAATGCACCCCAATTACTTTTAATCTATTATCAATATACTCTTTAATTATATCAATAGCTTCTTTAGTAATTTTCTCACCTGCACAAATTAAAGGAATACCTGGAGGATATGGAATTATAGCCTCTTTAGCTATTCTTTCTAAAGAATCTTCTATATTTATATCCACACTATTTAAGCTAAAAATCTCATATGGTTCTAATACCTTAACAGGTGATATGTGTGGAAAGATTGTATTTTTTTCATCAGTCTTTAATAAACTTATATCTAAATTCGCAATAGATAAGTATAATTTTCCAAAGTCCTCTTCTATATTTGAAGGAGATAAAATTAAAACTACTCCTTGTGAAAAACTCATTTCAGCTTGAATCTTATTATCTCTTAGATAATTTAATAGCTTATGTCCACTATATCCTTTATTTAAAATAATTAAATATCTACTTCTATCTATTATATAGTTATCTGCTAAATCTCTATCATCTATAATTTTAACTTTATTTAATGAATTTATTTTTTCTTTCCACTTTTCTGCTCTTTCTATTAAATTACCGTAATCATATTCTCCATAGTTATCTAGATAATATCTAGCATAATCTAATGAAGCCATTATTAGATATGATGGGGATGTAGTCATAAAAGCTTTTATATAAAAATCAATATTTTTTTCTTCATTATCATTTACTAATAAATATGCACCTTGCGTTAAACTCGGCAATGTTTTATGAGCACTTAGAACTACATAATCTCCTAATTTAGCTAGAGATTTAGGCAATTCTTTGCTTATTCCAAAATGAGCTCCATGAGCACTATCAATTATTACTTTTATACCTTTTTCTTTTAACTCATTAATTTTATTTTCTATATCATAAGATACTCCAAAATAATTAGGACTTGTAATTATTATTCCTTTTGGGTTACTTGCTTTATTTAAAGCTTCATTTATTTCTTTTTCGCTAGGTGGCAAAAATATTCCTATTTCTTCATCTATTACAGCATCTATATAAATTACTTTAAGTTTTCTTAAAATAAGACCATTATAAATTGATTTATGGCAATTTCTTTCTACTAATACTTCATCACCTTCGTTAAAAGCTGAAAATATTGAAGCTAAATTTCCAGATGAACTTCCATTTACAAGAAAATATGCTTTTTTCACATTGTAAGTTTTCGCTAAAAGCTCCTCCGCTTCTTTTATTACTCCTTCTGGGCAATGTAAATTATCTAAAGGATCGACTTCAGTTATATCTAATGCTCCTAAAGATTCCTTAAATTTTCGTCCTAGTGAATCTCTTAAAAATGCTTTACCACTTTTATTTCCTGGCATTGATAAAATCAAATTTTCTTCTTCATGATATTTTAATAATTCTTCTAATAGAGGTGCTTTATTCATAAATATCTCCCTTTTAGTTATATTTAACTTAGTTACTCACTATTTGTATAGATTTATTATTCAATACTTTTTTAGCCACATCTGAAATATATTCTTTGTCTATAACTTCAAGATTATTAAATTCTTCTGAATATATTTTATAGTCGCCAAACATTGTGCTATATGTTGATAATTCTTTGGCTAAAATTATATTTTGCTCTTCTCTAAACCATCTTTTTAGTTTCATTGATTTTATAAAATCTAGTATATCATCATCACTTATATCTTCTTTAAATATTTCAATTTTGTCTATGCAACTATTAATTAACTCCATTGATTTATTTAAATTCTCTTTTGAAGTACTGTAAGTTATTTTATATAGCTTTATATACTTTTCATAAGAAATTTTGGTTAAAATATCATATACAAGTCCATTTTTCGTTCTTAATATATCGAATAATAATGAATTAACTCCTTCTCCAAAGTATTCGTTAAATATTCTTAATGCTTTTATCTCATTATAGCTTAAACTATCTATAGGAAAAATAATTTGGACTTTACAAGTATTAATTCCCTCTTTAATTTCTTTATAAAATCCAAAGTTAGTCTTATCGTAAATTATTTTTTCTTTATCATTTTCATTATACTCAGTACTCCAATTTTCAAAATATCTTTCAACTATATTTTTGACTTCTTCAAATTCTAAAGAAGAAACTACTGCTATAGAAGTCTTATATGGTAAATAATTTTCTTTATAAAATTGTTTTATATCTTCTAATTTTATTTTTTCTAAATCTTCATTTGTACCTATGATTGGATATTTTATTCGTCTTTCTTCAAAGCTATTAAAAAATAATTTATCCTCGCAATATTGTTCTAATTCTTCATCCCATTCTCTTAATTCTTCCATTATTACATTCATTTCTTCTTCAAAGCCATCATTAGAAAATATAGGATTTATAATTATATCAGAGAAGAGTTCTACTCCCTTTTCAAAATCCTCATTTAGCATGGTTCCATAATATATAACATATGGAAAGTTTGTCATAGCATTTTGAAATCCGAAAATTTTACTTAAATCTCTATTTATTTGCTCTTCAGTTCTTTTTTTAGTACCCTTGTAAACCATATGCTCAGTTGCATGAGCAAGCCCTAATAAGTCTTTTTCTTTACAAGCACCTGCATCTATTGATATAGACATTGATGTTAAATTAGATGTAGTTTTTGTATATATAAGCTTTATATTATTTTTTAATATAAATTCCATCCTATCCTCCAAAAATTATTTTCTTATTAACATTGTAATATAAAAAGTTGGTACTTGAACATAATCAAATACCAACTTTTTATATTTAAATTATTCTGCCTTCAAAGCAATTGCACATTCAATTCTCTTCTTTTGCATTTTGCAACCAACTTCATAAGGTATTTTCATATCTCCATTGAAGCTAAAGTTATTTGCTTGACATCCTCCACTACAATAGAATCTTGCCCAGCAATCTCTGCACTTAGGTTTATTGTATATATGAGCTTTTTTAAATTCTTTGCCAAGGTCTTTGTTGTATGTATCATCATATATACTTCCAAGTTTAAATTCTTCTTTTCCTACAAATTGATGGCATGGATAAACATCACCCTGTGGAGTTATTGCAACATATTCAAATCCTGCTCCACAACCTGAAATTCTCTTATAAACACATGGTCCACCATTTAAATCAACATTAAAATGATAGAAGTTGTATTCTCCATTTTTTTCTCTTTTTCTTCTTACCATATCTTCATATAGCTTATCATAGTTTTTCATTATTTCTGGTAAATCTTCTTCTCTTAATGCAAGAGGATGTCCCTTTTCTAGTACAACTGGTTCTATAGAAACTTCATCAAATCCCTCATTTACCATTGCCATTACATCTTCAAAGAAATCAGTATTGGCTCTTGTAAATGTTCCTCTAACATAATACATCTTACCAGGTGTTCTCTTTTTAATCATTTTCTTGATATTTGGAAGTATGTCATCATAAGAACCACTTCCATCAACTTTTATTCTTACATTATCATTAACACATTTTCTACCATCTAATGAAAGTATGATATTTCCCATTTCTTTATCCATGAAATCCATCATATCATCGTTTAAAAGAGTAGCATTTGTTGTCATTGTAAATCTTATATTTTTCTTCCACTCTTTTTCGTTTTCTCTAGCATACTGTATTATTTCTTTTACAGTATCCATAATCATAGTTGGTTCTCCACCAAATAAATCTATTTCTATATTTCTTCTTGGACCACTTCTTTTTACTACATAATCTATTGCTTTTTTAGCTGTTTCTAAAGACATAACCCCTTTATGTCCATTATATTCGCCTTCATCTGCAAAGCAATATTTACATCTTAAATTGCATCCATGAATTATATTTAGACATACTGCCTTTATATAATCCCTATCATCCATTGAGCCATGAGCTATATCCTCATACTTATCTTCTGAATATAATAGTCCATCTTTTACAAGCTCCATTATTTCATCATAGGCTTCTATAATCGTATCTCTATCATATTTATCGCATAAAAGCTTTAATGTTTCTTCCTTATCCTTCATTCCATCATCATGTACTAAATCATATACTAGCTCGTCTACTATATGAACAGCTCCTGTATTTACATCTAATACAAAATAATTATCACCTTGTTTAAATTTGTGTATTAAAGACATTTTCCATCCCTCCAAAAGCTTTGCTAAAACTAAAAAGTAAGCAGCAACTTAATTGTTGCCGCTTCTTGTTAATTAGTTTTCACACTCTAAGTTTGCAACTGTACATGAAGTTTTGCAAGCTGATTGACATGAGTTAGCACATTCTTTACAACCTGGTTTTACTAAGCTGTTTTTGATATTAGTCTTATTGATTGTCTTGATATGTTTCATGATTATACTCCCCCATTCTTCCAAAATACCCAACGATTATAACATAAAAAACTAACTTATAAAAGATTAATTTCACAAATTTGGTGAATTTCTTATTATGTAACCATCATATGGTATTCTAACTCCTACTCTCGTTACATCAAATTTATAATCTGTATCTTGTAATGCTTCTTTACCTTCGGCTAAATTTAATGCTATTCTATAAAGAACTTTTGCCTTTTCTTTAGCATCTTGTAGAACTGTACCTGTCATAAATCCCTTTTTTATCATTTCCCTAACTTCTTCTGTTCCACCTATACCTACTACAGATATAAATTTATTTGGATCTCCTAGATTATATCCTTTTTCTTGAAGTGCTAAAACAGCTCCTACTGCCATATCATCATTATTTGATATTATTACTTCAATATTATCTCCATATTTATCAAATAATGACTCAATCTTTTCTCTGGCACATTCTTTTTCCCAGTTGCATACTTCTGAAGCTATTTCATTAGTTTTAATTCCATTTTCATTTAAGGATCTTATGACACATTCACTTCTTAATTGTGCTTCTACATTATCGCTTTCTCCTTCTAATAATATATAGTCTAAACTATCATTGTTATTTTTGTTCTTTATATTCCCTCTCTTTATCTCATTAATTATCATTTCACTTTTAATCTTACCTGCATCACAAGATTGTGTGCCTACATACAAAGATTTATTATAGGATTTAATTCCATTTAAGGATAATGGTTCTCTATTAAAGAATATTACAGGAATATTCTTTCCCTTAATCTTATTTATTACAGAATCTGCTTCATGCACATCTACAATATTTAGAAGTATTACATCTACTTTCATATTTATAAGTTCATTAATTTGCTTATTTTGTAATTGTTGATTTCCTTGGGCATCATAAAATATAAAATTAATTTTACTTTTATTTTCACTTTCAAGCTTTTCTAATTCTTTTTTTACCTCAGAAATATAATAAATGTTTTCTTTATATAAAAGTACTCCTACTCTTATAGGTTTTGTATCAATTGTATTAGCACTTATATCTAAGCTAAATATATTTATAATTATAATTACTACAATACTAAATAAACTTATTTTTTTCATATTATTCTTCACATCTCCTTTGCTTAGCAATACAGTCAAATATGTTTTTTATTCTTTTATGATTTTAATATTATTTTTATAGCCTATAAACTCATAATTATTGTTAATCATAAAAATATTTAAAATAAATTTCAACTTAATTTTCTCTATATTTTCAATAGTCAAAAGGAGAAAATAAAAGGTCTTTTATAGACCTTTTATTTACACTTATCCGCTCTCCTATCTTTTTCAAATTGTTTTTCCTACAACAATATTTAAATAATTTTCTTTTAAAGTAATTTGACCTACTTCTTCTATGTTTTTTTCATTTTTCTCTAAAACTACAATTCTAATAATTTTTTAATTGACAGCCACTTTAAATTTTTACCTTAAAATAACACTCAATTTTATGAATTAGGTGAATTTCTCACTATATACCCATTATATGGAATTCTAACTCCTACACCTGTTACATCGAATTTATATTCTGTATCTTGCAATGGTGCTTTTCCTTCAGCTAAGTTTAATCCTATTCTATAAAGTGCTTTAGCCATTCCTTCAGCATCTTGTATAACTGTGCCTGTCATAAATCCATTTTCTATCATTCTTCTTGCTTTTTCTGTTCCATCTACACCTACTACTGATATAAACTTATTTGGATCCCCTGTATTATATCCTTTTTCTTGAAGTGCTAAAATAGCTCCTATTGCCATTTCATCATTATTTGAAATTATCACTTCAATATTATCTCCATACCTTGAAAATAGTGATTCAATTTTATTTTTAGCACATTCTTGTTGCCAATTACAATATTCAGTTGCTATTTCATTAGTCTTAATTCCGTTTTCATTTATTGTCTTAATAACACATTCGCTTCTTAATTGTGCTTCAATATTATCTTTTTCTCCTTGTAATAATACATAGTCTAGTGTTCCATTTCCATTTCTATCTTTTATATTGCTACTTTTCAGTTCATTAATTATCATTTCTCCTTGAATTTTACCTGAATCACAAGCTTCTGTTCCTATATATAAAGATTTACTATAAGACTTAATTCCATTTAGTGATGAAGGTTCTCTATTAAAAAATATTACAGGAATATTATTCTCTCTAATTTTATTTATTATAGGATCTGATTGATTTATATCTACAATATTTAATAGTATTAAATCTACTTTCATATCTATGAGCTCGTCTATTTGCTTATTTTGTAATTCTTGATTTCCATTAGCATCAAAAAATATAAAATCTATTTTTTCTTTATTTTCATTTTCTATTTTTAATAAATAATTCTTCACTTCAGAAATGTAATAATCATCTGCTTTATATAATAGTACCCCTGCTCTAACAGGATTTATATTAATTGTATTAGCACTTGCATTGAAACTTAATATATTCATTATCATAATTGTTATAATACTAAATAAACTTATTTTTTTCATAGTATCCTCCATATCACCTTTATTTATTAATAAAATTAGCTTTATATAAATCTATTTCTTCTACTATAACCTCCTGTAATTCTAAAAATTAAAATTTATATATTCCTTTTATTTTCAACTTAAACTACTAAAGTTAGTATTAATCATAAACATATTTTTAATACTCTATAAGGTAGCATAAAGATTTAACATTTTAATAAAAATATCTAAATAATTTATCGCATATAAATATAATTATTATTTCATCCACTTGTATAAAAAGACCACATAATAAATACCTTCAATTTTACTATTTTCATAAATTAATATACTAAAACTTTAGTTTATTAATAAATCATTAATTAAATTAAAAATCTTTCATCTAAAAAGTATTTATTAAATGGTTTTTATAAATCAAGCACTCATATCCCATATAACTTAATTTATAGTAAATATTACAACTTGAATTATTCGTAATAAATTGCTAATATAAAAATAGTCTTAAGTAACTTCCAAGTGGAGTGAAAATAGATATAACACAAACTTATTGTGGAGGGTGATTATGGCAAATCACTCTTTTTTAATTTAAATTATTATTCTTCTTATTATAAAATGTGTTATCATATCAAATGTGATCTTCCTTTTTTATTATCTTTAATTTATATCAAGTAAAATTTTATATTTTCACTAAAGATATAAAAAAATAAAAGGCCTATATAAGACCTTCTATTTGTAATTTTCTATTTTTATTTATTGCTTAAATACTCTTCTAATCTTCTTATATTGCTCTTTTTACCTATAACAACAATTAAGTCATTTTCTTTTAAAATATAATTAGGATCTACTTCTATTATAGTTTCTTCATCTCTTTCTAGAGCTATAATATTTAAATTAAAATCATTTCTTATTTTAGATTTTAATATTGATTTTCCACCTATTTTGGATGTAACTCTTAATTCTTCTATATGAATATCATTATTTAGCTCAATAAATTCTAGTGCCTCTTCATTTAATAACCTATTTGCAATTCTAATTGCCATATCATTTTCAGGATATACAATTTCGGCACCAATTTTCTTTAGCACACATCCTTGCTCATATGTTATTGCTTTTGAAATAACTCTCTTTACTCCCATGTTTATTACATTTAATGTTGTTAAAATACTTACGTCTATCTTTTCACCTATACATACAAATACAGTCTCACAATTTTGAATACCTGTTTCTTCTAATGTTTCCTTATCTAAATTATTAACAACAAAAGCATTTTCTGTAAGAGATCTAATTTGCTTTATTTTACTTTCGTTATTATCTAGAACTATAACTTCCTTTCCTGCCTCTATTAAAGTTTTTGCTAAGGCGAAACCAAATCTACCTATTCCAATTATTCCAAACTCAATTTCTGGTCTATGATTAAACATTTTTCCTCTCTCCTATCCTATTATAACTGTTTCTTCTGAATAATAAGCATTTGATACTTCTTTAAAAGACCAAATTGTAGCTATAGTCATTGGTCCAAGTCTTCCAATAAACATTATTATCGATATTATTATCTTACTTAAATCAGTAAGATTTGGTGTTATTCCTGTTGATAATCCTACTGTACCAAAAGCACTAGTTACTTCAAACAATAATTGCATAAACGTATAATTAGGCTCTAATATACTTAATATAAATGTTCCCATACAAACAACAAATAATGCCAATATAGTTATATTAAAAGCTTTAAAAACTACACTAGTAGGGATCTTTCTTTTAAATGCAATACAATGTTTATTAGTAGATGTACTATACATGCTTTTATATAAAGTAAATATAGTCGTAGTTTTTATCCCCCCACCAGTAGATCCTGGAGATGCACCAATAAACATTAAAATAACTAACACAAATAATCCAGCATTTGTAAAGCTACTTAATGAGTAAGTACTAAATCCTGCTGTTCTTGCAGAAGTACTAAAAAAGAATGCTCCAAGCCACGAGATATCCTCAGTAAGTTTTAATAATATCGTTCCAACTACTAGTAATATAGCTGTCATAGTAATTACTACTTTTGTATGTAAGCTAAACTTTTTAAAAGATCTTTTCATTAAAATTTCTTTAGTTACCAAAAATCCTAAGCCTCCAAAAATAATTAGTCCACATGTAGTTAAATTTAATAAGACATTATTTTGATAAGGTATCAAATTTTGAAGTCCTCCCAGTATATCAAACCCTGAGTTGTTAAAAGCTGCAATGGAATGGAACATACTTATCCCTAGTGCATCTAATGGATTATAATCCCTTGAGAAAACTAAATAACTTAATATAACCCCTATAGTTTCAAAGGTTAACGTCATTAATAGGATTGATTTAACTAATCTTACTAGTCCCTTCATTGAATCTAAATTCATTGATTCCTTAATAAGTGTTCTTTCCTTAATACCTACCCTTTTTCCCATAAGTAAAATAAATCCTACACCTACAGATGTAACTCCTAATCCACCTATTTGAATCAATAAAGCTACTACAGTTCGTCCAAAAACAGTAAATGTATCAGCAGTATCTATAGCTATCAATCCCGTTACACAAACTGCACTTGTAGAGGTAAACAAAGCATCTACAAAAGAAACTTCACCGCCATCATTTATGGATATTGGTAGCATTAATAAAATTGCGCCTATAACAATAACTAATAAAAATCCTAAAACTATAATTCTTCCTGGCTTTACTTTCTTCATTAATTTCATATAAAGCTCACTCCTTTGTGATGTCTTTTTATTATTATTTCCTTATTCTAATATTCTAGAATAGAAATAACTTCCTGATTAATCTTTAATTCTTATTTATTAAACAAATAATAGTAGCTATTTACTTATAAAATTTGCCAAGATTTTTATGATTAATTATATATACACTGTTATATACTGTCAATTTTGTTATTCTTACTGATATTGTTATAAAAATTCCATTACACTAAAATAACGCTCTCTAATTTACTTATCTTCTAAAAATGTTGCAAATTCTTCCTTAATTAAATAAATAAGTATTTTAATAAAAAAACTCCGTATCAATTTAAAATTGATACGGAGTTTTTATTAAATTTATTCATCCCATCCTTCAGGGAATTCTGCATTGTGGTACACTTCTTGAACATCACAGTTCTTTAAAGTTATAATCTATATTTTACTAGGTTTATGCCTACTTTTAATTTCAAAGCATATTAACAGTTACCTTAACTAAAAACATAAGTAAAAACATAATTATTATATTATAATATAGGCAATATTTAAAGACTTATTTCTTTTTTTATTATTTCAACTATTAAATTTGAAGTGCTTCTAATAATTGTTGGTCTGGTTGTTGATGCATTAGTCTTTTCAAAATCCCCTTTAGTAAATCCTGTTTTTATAGCATTGAATATTATATTTGAATATTTATCTATTCTATAATCAATTCCACTACTCTGAATATACTTATATACTATTGTTAAAATCATTAAAATACTTACTTGACACTTATAGTTCTTTTTATCAACATTTTTATATATTTCCTTGGATAATGGATATTGAATCCCCCTCTTACAGTAAACACAATCTAGCATATTTAAAAAATCTTCAAATGTTGTTTTAGCTAAGTTAATTGCTGATTGAGAAGTTGAATAATCTAACATAGATACTTCTTCCATAAATTTATCTGCATAATTAGATGAGGAATAAAAGTCATCATTAACTCCATATTCATATAAACCTAAAAACACATAGAACTCCTCATGTATTGTTTTATTTTGGAATCTACTATTAGAAATATTCATTACATTCTTTACTAAAGATTCATTTCTAATTTCCTCTAAATACTTTTGAACCCATGAATCAAATTCTGATGCAAATACTATTCCTCTCATTTCTTGTCCAGTTAATGGGTTTCCACCTCTATTATATCTTTTAAATATTTCCCATTCTAGCTCTGGATTATTTTGTACATGTATATTCTCAATAACTAATGTCTTCTGAAAATTAAGCTCATTTTTTATTTCTGTTGGTAAATCTTCAAACTTCATATTATTATATTCTTGTAAATGTTCTAATCCCTTAAGTCTATACTTACCACATAAGAATCTATAAACAGCTCTCAGTCTGTGTTGTCCATCAATTACATTAAAATAATGTATATTACTTCTAGAATTAGAAGCAGTATATATTGTTGGAATTGGAATTCCTAATAATATTGATTCCATTAATAAACTTTCATCTTCTTCATTGAATTTATAATCCCTTTGATAGAAAGGTTTTAATTTTATACCTCCAGCTTCCCCTTTTTCTCCCTTTTCTATTAATTCTTTTATTGATGATAAATTGTAAGTGGATGTATTAGATTTTACACTCCAATCTGCATTACTCATCTTTTTACTTTTAACTTGCTTAACAGCATCCTCTGGTATTATAAGTGCCATATTTCCCCCTCCATTATTATGTAACTCAGTTATATTATAACACATTAATATATCACTACACTACAAATCTTTATATTGCAACATCTATATTTCAATACTCTTATTAAAATCTTATAATATCACAATTCACATATTATTTTGTTTTATATTATGTTTCATTATGTCTTATAAACTAATAAAAAAATATATACTTTGTTGCCATTAATGAAATTAATGCAAATACTTCTTCCTTAATTATTTCTTTATTTATGTTCTTTGTATTATAGTTCTTTATAGAGTACATGTAGTGACTATTTAAATTACACTAAATCTTAGTAATTATAATTTATACCATTCTTAATATACTTATATATCATTGTTCAATTTATTTAAATATCAACAAAACAACCAATTTCACCATTATTAGTATTTACTAATAGTGGCAATGATTTTCTATGTGAATATTTTTCTTCATCTTCATAGTAATAAATACTCCCTTTTCCTTTAATTAATAATTCATTAAATTCTTCCTCTGATAAATTCTTTTCTGCTTCACTTAATGAAATTTTCAAACCTTGTATATATGTTGGTTGTAAGTTCATAACTTTATAAGAATTTGCTTGTTTTATTAAGTTATTTCCTGTTCTTATTTTTTTGATATATCCATGTTCCTGTAATCTTTTTAATACTTTCTTTGCTTTTCCTAATGAAAAATTCCCCCTCTTTGCTAACTGCTCTGCTGATAAAAAGAAAATATCACCCATACCTTGACTATTATCTTTTTTATTAACACACCTAATAATATATATCAGTGCCATTCTTTCATAAACATCTAATTCAATATGTTCACCTTCATCAAATAACCAATTAGGAACCATAAAATACCCTTCTTGTCTATCACTATATTTTTCACCTTGTTCTAAATACAACACCTTTTCCATTTATAAACCCTCCACTATACTTATTGTTTAATACTTTTTAAAAATTCCTCAACACTATAATCAATTCTTATACCTGTTTGTTCATCAACAAAATAAACATCTAATATTATTTCATTTTCTATATCAATTACATGAACTAACTTCATATCTTTCATCCCCCTACATAGATTTAGGTTCAAAGACCTTAAATAACTGTGACTACCTTTTACATAAAGATAAGTTACTTGATGCTATAAATTTGTGACATAAAAAAGACAATGAAACTTAATTCATTGCCTAAATACTATTTTATTTAATTCTTAAATTCATTAATGGACTTGTTTTAACACTTATTTCAACAATATTTCTATCTTCTAATCCCTGTAAATATCTTTTTGTTATACTTATATTTTCATGTCCTAATAATCTGCTTAATGAATAAACATCTAATCCATTTCTTAATTGTGCTTGTGCAAAATAATGTCTGCAAGTATGTGGTGAACATCTTATTTCACTTCTTATTTTAGCTTCCTTGCCACAAATCTTTACTATTCTTTCAACTGCTTCACCTGTCATTCTTTTACCCCTATATGATAAGAAATAGGCATCATCCTTTATAATACTATCTTTAATGTATTCTTCTCTTGCTCTTTCATATCTTATCATTATCTTTTTAAGCATTGGACTTATTGGAACTACCCTTTCCTTTCTTCCTTTACCTTTAATATAAATAACAGTATCCTTTATATCTAACATACCTAATGTACAAAGTTCAAGGTTTCTAATTCCTGTATCAAATAAAACTGCCATTATACATTTATTCCTTGTTTCAAGATAATTCTTATAGGTGTACACCCCTAGCATCCCCTGTACTTCATCATCATTAAAAGTTTTAATTACTGTTCTTTTTTCCCTTTGCCATTCTACTTTTAAAGCTATATTTCTGTTTATATATTCTTCCTTATAGCAATACTTAAAAAATGCCCTTATATTCTTTAATATATTATTTACATAAACAGAACTTCTTCCTTTACTTAATAAATACTGAAAATACTTTTTAATATGGATATGGTTTATTTCCTCTAATTCAAAAATTTCAAATTCTTGTTTACAGTATTCCATAAACTTTAAAATATTGTTCTTATACCCCTTTATTGTTCTAGGTGTATAATTCTGCACCTGTAATTCAAAAATAAATTCTTTTACAATATCATCTACTAACATAAATAAAAAAGCCACCTTTCAAAAACAAATTATCTGTTAATCTGCTTTGAAAAGTAGCTTATAAATGAACATCATAGTGAAAACTATGCTTTTTGTTAACATTTATCATAATGAATAGGATTTTTACCTACTTCATATTACTTTTACCTTCTGTAAAACATATTGTAAAAACACTGCTAACACTGAATATTACTGCATTTAACAGGATTATTCATCCCATCCTTCTGGGAATTCAGCATTGTGGTAAACTTCTTGAACATCATCATCATCTTCAAGTAAGTCTAACATTTTTTGGAATTTCTTAGCATCATCCTCATTGATTTCAGTATATGTATCTGGAACCATCTTAACTGCCGCTTCTAAGAATTCTAATCCATTTGATTCTAAAGCTTCTCTAACAGTACCAAAATCTTCTGGTGAAGTTGTTATTATAAAAACTTCATCTTCTGCTGCAAAATCTTCTGCACCAGCATCTAAAGCAAGCATCATAACTTCATCTTCATCTTTATCTTCTCTTTCAATAACAATTTCACCCTTTTCTTGGAACATGAAACCTACACATCCTGTTGCTCCCATGTTTCCACCACCTTTAGTGAAAGCACTTCTTACATTTCCTGCTGATCTATTTTTGTTATCTGTTAAAGTTTCAACTATTACAGCAACTCCTGATGGACCATATCCTTCATAAACTATTTTTTCATAATTAACTCCAGCAAGTTCTCCTGAAGCTTTCTTTATTGATCTTGTTATAGTATCATTAGGCATATTTGCAGCCTTTGCTTTTGCTATTACATCTCTTAATTTTGGATTAGTGTCGGGTACAGGACCACCATTTTTAACTGCAATAACAATTTCTTTACCTAACTTTGTAAAGATTTTCCCTCTTTTAGCATCTGCTTTTCCTTTTTTGTTTTGTATATTATGCCATTTTGAATGTCCTGACATTTTTATTCCTCCCAACATTAATCGAAAATTTTATAAATATAGTGGAATTATAACACAATTATATTATTATGACAAATTTTCTTATATATTCTTAATTAGTAATAACTTCACTAATATTATGTCTATATTAACTTAGTATTCTTTAATAATACTCTTCACAATTAAACTAATAGTAAATACACCTATAAGTATATTATCAAGTTTGAAAGCATCAATTATTTAGTTTTAAATCAATTTGTATAGCCTATTTTCTTCTTTAAAGTATATTCCTTCATCTTCTTTGTTCACTATTATTTTGCCATTTGATATTTCAATTATTTCTTTTTCTATATCATTAGCTTTTTCTACTTCTGCTAATATATGAACAACTACTTTATCTGTATACTCAGTATCTTCTATATACCAATTATTTTCATTGCATTTATATTGAATTTTCCCTAACATATCGTAATCCATATGAAATAATAATCTTACTCCATTTACTTTTTCAACTACTCCACCAGCTTTTAAAGCTATAGATGCGCCCTTTGTATATGCTCTAGTAAGCCCTCCTGCACCTAATAATATTCCACCATAATATCTTGTTACTACTATTGCACAGTCTGTTACATTGCTTTTTTTCATTACTTCAAGTATTGGTATTCCTGCTGTTCCTTGTGGCTCACCATCATCGCTATACCTTTGAATCCCCATATTTTCTCCAATAACATATGCAAAACAATTATGAGTGGCTTGTTTATGTTTATTTTTAATTTCTGATACAAATGCCTTTGCTTCTTCTTCACTTTCACATCTTTTCGCATAACCAATAAATTCAGATTTTTTCTCTACAAAACTATCTTCTCCAAAATCTCTTATAGTAATGTAACTCATTAAAGTTCCTCCTTAATTAAACCTATACCTTTTATTATCTTATCTTTACTTACTTGTGAGAAACCAATTCTAAAAAAGTAATCTCCATTTTTGGAATCTCTATAAAATATTACTCCTGGAGTAATAAATACATTTCTTTTTTTTAACTTATAGAATAGCTCCTTAGATGTTATACTTTTATCTTTTAATTTTATATAAAAATAGAGTCCTCCTTTAGGATCTATATATGTTACTTTATCTAAAAGCTCATCTTCAATTAAACTTTTTATTAATTTATATTTTTTCTTATATTCCCTACATTGGTAAGCAATATGCTCTTTCCAGAATCCTTCACTTATATAAAGTTCCAAAGCCCTTTGCATAAGGCTTGAAGTAGTAATATCAGTATTTATCTTAGAGCTTTGTATAATTTCATTAAATGAAGCTGGTGTTACCATATACCCAAGTCTTATTCCTGGTAAAAATATCTTTGAAAAACTTTTTATATAAATAACTCTTTCATACTTATCAAGTTTTTTCAATGGTTCATGAATTATATTATTATCATATATAAGTTCAGATAAATAGTCATCTTCTATAATATAGAAATCATATTTTTTTGAAAGCTCTAATAACTTTAGTTTTTTTTCATGGCTATAACTTATACCAGTAGGATTTTGAAAATAACTCATAGTGTAAAAACAACTGATTTTATTCTTCTTTAAAATTTCTTCAAATTCATCTAAATCTACGCCATCTTCTTTAATTTCTATTTCAAATATATTAGCTCTTCTCCATTTGAATACCGATAATGCTCCCCCATAAGTTGGCTTTTCTACTATAACATTATCATTTATATTTACGATAGCCTTTGATGCTATATCAATCCCCTGCTGTGCTCCTGAAACTATTAATATATTATCTAAATCTAATTTATTGTTCCAAAAAGATTTATTTATGGTTTCTCTTAGTTTTTCATATCCAAGAGGTTCTTTTATTATTAAAGCATTTGCTCCATCCCTATCTAGAACCTTATTTATTACAGATTTAAATTCATTTATTGGAAAATAAACCTCTGTATTGGTTTCTCCCGTAAAATCTATAATCTTTTCCAGTTCCTCGGGTAACATATTTTTAAATATCCTAGAATACTCTCTATTAAATAATGATGTTAGTTCCTTTCTTTTAGCATATGTTCCAGAACCAACTTTTTGAAAAGCATATCCATCTGATTTTAATTTTTTATATGCATTTACTATAGTAACATTATTTACTTCTAAAATATCTGCTAATTCCCTTATAGTAGGTAATTTTTCTCCATCGCTTATATCCTTATTATCTATTAACTTTTTTATATGATTTGCTATTTGTACATATTTAGGAATTTCATCTTTAAAAGATATCTTAAAAAATTCTTTCATATTTCCCCCAGAGCAACTTATTTTTTATAACTATATACATTTTCAACAGCAAGTAAACTTCCCTTAGAATCTCTAAACGCTCTTTCATTTCTTATCAAAATATTATTCTTATATAACAATTTTAATATCTCTTCAAATTTAATATTGAAATTTTTGAAATACAAACTCTCTTTAATTTCAAAGGCACTTAGTGGTTTCTCTTCTTCTTTTATATGCTCTAATAAATCTTTTGCACATATTTCAATATTATATTCTAAGTAATCTTCAATATAATTTAAAACATTTTTAATATTTTCATCATTAATATCAGAATAGAAAAGTTCTCTAACCATTACATTAAGCTCATCATTCAAGTTACATGCCATAGTTAATGAATCTTTACTTACAGTGTAACCATTAATACTTAAATAAAGATTAGAAAAACTACTTAACGCTCTAATTAAAAGTTCAGAAGCAGTATATCTACTTCCTGTACTTAGATACTTTTTACATATTCCTATTTCTTTCAGTGTATTTCCTAAATAAACTAGATTCCATCTTCCTTTGTCTAAATCCATTATATATATAAGTCTTTGATAAAGCTCTGTTATTTCCTGATCAATTGAATATATCAGCTTAGAAGATATAAGACAATTCTTTATTACATCCCTTTTACCTGCCTCAAGAAAATTCTTCTTAAAAGCTTCCTTACCTAGAAGTTTTATATGTATGGGTATATCCATAACTTCTGAATATAAATCTCGTACATTTTCAAATTCATCTTTATATATTACAAATAAATCTATATTTGATTCTTCCCATAAGTCACCAGTAACCATACTTCCAAATACAAAAATTGCTATTACATCAGTATTTTCCATAAGAATTTCTGTAATTTCCTTATAGGCTTTTTGGTAATCTATAATTGATTTTGCCATTAATACTCCCCCTTATATTTTTACTATTGTATTACTACAATTTATTATATAAAAAAACTGCAATAAAGTCTAATCTTCACCGCAGTCATCATCTTTTTCATTATCATCATTGAATTTTTTATCATCTTCATCCAAACAGTCAAAACATGATTTATAATCACTCGGTAAATCTCCGCATCTTTCAATATCATTTTCAACAGCACGCCTATATATGGCATTTCTTTTCTTTAAAGTATCTAAAATACAATAGGCTTCTTTTACTATCTCATAAGTTAAGTCAACAGGAAGTTTAATTTGTCTCTTTTTTGCATATGCATTAGATTGTAAATTTTGTGCTGCTATAGATATACCTTGTGCTGACAAAGAAAGAAAATATAATTCATCTAATAGCGGTTTAACCTTTCTATCATAAAAGTATTTTTCCTCTTCACCACCTATAATTATTGAACCTATATTAGTTTGCATACTATTTAATGCAGCAGATAAAGTTGTTACTTTAGCTACTGCATCATCCACAGGGTTAGAAGATGAATGATTTAATGCATCTGATGTATCATTTAATCCTGATGTATTATTGTTCGAATTCGTATTGTTATCTATTATTGCTGCTTGATCATCTTCAAGGGTTACATTTTCTTCGTCATTTGATGAATCTATCGCTACTTCATATATAACATTTTGCACTCAATCATCTCCATAACTTGTTTGTTACAGTATATTCTTAAGTAAGTATGTTTATTATAAAATCACTTGATTTGTTATAAGCTTCATCATCTACTTCAACAATCATAAAGGTTCCGTTATCTCTATAATCTTCTTCTAAAACTCTTCCATTTCTATGAAGATATGAATTCATATCACTTCTATCATAAGGAATTAAATATTCACATTTTTTCATTTTATATGGTAATTTTTCTTCTATTAAATCAAGAAGATTATCTAAGTTAATTCCTTCTTTTGCTGATATTTCAATTATTTTGTATTCTGAGCATGCTTTCTTTAATTCTTCTATTTGTTCATCTGTAGCTTTATCTATTTTATTTAACACTAATATAGTTTCTTTATCTTTTGCTCCAAGTTCTTCTAAAACTTCTTCTACAGCTTTTATTTGATCAAGTGCAGAATCTGAAGAAGTATCTACAACATGACATAAAAGATCCGAATATATTACTTCTTCTAGAGTTGATTTAAATGCTTCAACTAAATCATGAGGTAATTTCCTTACAAATCCTACTGTATCTGTTATTGTAACTACTCCTTTATTTTTTAATATTATTGATCTTGTAGTTATATCCAAGGTTGCAAATAACATATCTGCTTCAAAAACTTTTTCTTTTCCTTGAATCTCTTTTTGAGCTGCAACATCACAAAGCTTATTTCTTAGAGTTGATTTACCTGCATTTGTATATCCTACTAAGGATACTTTAGGAATGCTTTCTTTTATTCTTTTTTCTCTTTGAACTTCTCTTGTTTTCTTTATTTTTTTAAGTTCATCATTTAAATCATATATAGTTTCCTTTATATGTCTTCTATCAGTTTCAAGTTTCTTTTCTCCTGGTCCTCTAGTTCCTATTCCTCCACCAGTTCTTGAAAGCACTGTTCCTAACCCTTGAAGTCTACCCATTCTATATTTTAACTGAGCTAATTCAACTTGAATTTTTGATTCTTTACTTCTTGCTCTTCTTGCAAATATTTCTAAGATTAAAGTTGTTCTATCTATTACTTTAGCTCCTATAGCAGCTTCCAAATTTCTAACTTGTGAACCTGATAGTTCATCATCAAAAATTATAAGGTTTGCATGCTTACTTTGTCTTAAACTTGCTATTTCCAAAACTTTTCCTTTTCCTATATAAAAAGCTGGATCAATTTTACTTCTACTTTGATATACTGAATCTAGTACTGGTATATCACATGCCTTTGTAAGCTCCTTAAGCTCCTCTAAACTTTCTTTAGTATCGGAGCCAACTAAAATTGCCTTTTCACCTTCATCTTCAATTATATCTTTTTCCTTAATCATGCTTTCTACATGTTGAATTCTATCTAATATATGAATTGAAAGCACTTCTTCTATTGAAAGGTTTAATTTTTCTTCATAGTCTAATAAATCATCTGTAATTGTGATCATTCCTAAAGAGCAATCTGTTACCTTACCTTCATATACTCCTATTGCCATTATTGCATCAAGCTTTAATTTTAATAATGCTGATAAATCAAGAGCAGATAAATTAGAAAAACCATTAGGATGTGTATGTATAACTCTAACTCCTGATAATCTTTTTTCTCTTATATCTATCATTGATACTTCAACTGAAGTTGAATCTCCAATAGCAACAGAGACAACCTTACCTCTTCTATCTACTGCAACACTTATTTCCCTCTCCAAAATAGAAGTTAACCTTGAGATTACCTCTATTATTTCTACACTACATACTTCATCTTTTAAAACCTTTACTTTATAAAGCCTTTCAAGCTCTTCTAAATAAGTTTTTTTAATACCATCTATATTTCCAAATATCATTAATACCACCTCACTTATATAATATTAACATAACAACTTTCATATAATTCTATACTATTAATTAAATCTTGTAAATATAGCCAAATCAATATACTATCTATGTTTATAGAATTAAAATATCCTCAAAAAGCCTTCAAAAATAAGTTGCAAGAATTTAAAATAATATGTAATATAAAAATAATAATATAATTAATATCATAAAAATTAACTAGATATAACTATTATAAGAATTTTATAATGAAATTTTTTATAAAATATTGAGGTTTATATTAAGAACATTTTAGGAGGATTAAACTAATGGATGACAAGAAAAGAAACATACTTTTTACAGAAGAACAAATTAAGACTAGAATAGCAGAGCTTGGTAAAGTATTAACTGAAGAATACAAGGATAAAAAGCTTTATGTGCTTCCACTTCTTAGAGGTAGCTTTGTCTTTGGGGCTGATCTATTTAGAGCTATTGACTGCAGAGCTAAAGTTGGTTTTATGACTACATCTAGTTATGGTCATGGAGAAGAAAGTACTGGTGAAGTTAAAGTTGTAAATGATATTCCTGATAATATAGAAGGATGGGATGTATTAATTGTAGATGATATAATAGATACTGGCTACACTATGGAATTTGTAATAGATTATGTAAAAAAACGTGGAGCTAATTCAGTAAAAACTTGCACTCTATTAGATAAACCTTCAAGAAGAAAGGTTAATTTGAAACCAGATTATTGTTGTTTTGAAATAGAAGATTTATTCGTAGTCGGTTATGGACTTGATTATGAAAGCTTCTATAGAAATGTACCTTATGTGTTTAACTGGGAATCAAAATAAAAATATAAATTTAAATTTTTAATATATCAATTATTAATATACATATAAAGAGTAATAATCTGTTTAATAACATTGCTTATTTTGACACTAAAAATAAAGGCCCCTAAAATTGGGGCTTTTATAATTTTTAAATTAAAATTAATTAACTCATATATTTATTTTTATAAGTAATTTTTTTATTCTTCTATTATATAGATTTTTTTAGCAGTGCTTTTATTATTTTCTTATGACTATTTTAGCTTATAGATTAGCTAACGTATCTTATCAGTAACAAATTCCTATTTACTCTCAAGGTTTATTTAGTTCAATTGCAGTATTAGGAATTTTTCCGACTATTATTGTTTCAGCAATTGGTATTTGGCATGCTACTTCAACATCCTTGCTATTTAATGGTACTACTATTTTCATCTTCATATCAACGTTCAAATATATTTTATGCCTAGTTTGATTTATTCCTGCACTTTCAAATACCGACTCATAACTACTAGTTATGTTTCCTATCTGAGTCATCTTTATATTCATCTTAGGTCCTAAATTATAAAAAACTAAATTTTTAGTCATATATCCTAAAGGAACCTCTAATCCCATCTCTTGTAATTTTCCAAATTTATCATTAGCTGCTAAAATCAATCTGGAAGATAGATAATTTAACTTTACCGTATCGGCTCTTAGCATAGTTATGTTTCCATCATTATCTTTTTCTGTAATTATCATATCAGAATAATCGAATTGATTTGAGTAAATATCTAATGCTGTTTCGTTTATAATCTCTGTCGCTTCTCTTTTTAACTGTTCTTCTCCTATAGTTAAAACAGCTGGTAAAATATTTTTATCAAAAAAATACAATATAGAATTAAATAAGACACAAATGGCGATAATAACCAATATAAGTTTAGGATGTTTAATTTGAAATCGCATTTTAGGTTTTTTTGTATAATACTTCATAGACACCTTCTTGAGTTATTATTTTACTCTTTATATAAATATGCTATAATATTCTATATTATTTATTTTATACTTTAAATAATTTTAAATTGCAAGGGAGGAACAAATGGCTAATAAAGATACTTCTAGAACAGAAAAAAGCCAAGCTAATGTTAAAAATAATAAAAACAATGGCAAAAATTCTAAAAAGAAAAAAAATCAACCTAAATATAAGAAAATTTTGAAAGGTACTTTTCTTGGAATATTAATAGCAGGGCTTCTTTGCTTTGTTGTCGGACTTGGTTATATATTTGCAATAATTAAAAGTACCCCACCTCTTGACGTAAATGCAGTCTTAACTTTAAATGAACCTTCAATGCTTTTTGATAGTGAAGGTCAATATATTGATAATATACCAACTGAAGAAGAAAGATATAAGATAACCTTAGATGAAATGTCTAAATACTTAAAAGATGCCTATATTTCAATTGAAGATGAACGTTTTTATAAGCATCCTGGTGTAGATATAAAAAGAACTTTAGGTTCAGCCCTAAGATCTGCAAAATACTTCTTTACAGGAAGCGGAAACGTACAAGGTGGATCTACTCTTACTCAACAATTAATAAAAAATACCTTATTAACAAACGATGTTAAAATTGAAAGGAAAATTAGAGAAATCTATCTTGCACTAAACCTAGAAAGTAAACTTACAAAAGATCAAATATTAGAAGCATACTTAAATACCATTCCTCTAGGTGGTAGAATTTATGGGGTTGAAGCTGCTTCAAAGTACTATTTTGAAAAAAGTGCTAAAGACTTAACTTTACCTGAAGCTGCATTTCTTGCTGGTTTAACTCAAGCACCAAGTGCTTATAGTCCTTATGACCCAGAGAATATAGCAGACCCTACAATATATTTAGATAGAACAAAAACTGTTCTTATGAAAATGAGAGATTTAGGTTATATAACTCAAGAAGAATATGATGAAGCTTATGCTTTTACAGATGCAAATCAATTTGCTTTTTCTCAAACAGTTATTAATTACAAAATTAATTATGAATGGTTTGTATATCCTGCTTTAGATCAAGTAAGAGAGGATTTAAAAGAAGTATATAAATATACAGACGAAGAAGTAGATAGATTATTTGCTACCGGTGGTCTAAAAATTTATACTACTATGGATAGAAAAATGCAAGATTCTACTCAAGCTGTCTTGAATGATAGAAATAGTATTCAGCAACTTGATATTTATGCTAATCCAGAAGTTACTGATGAAAATGGAACTCCATCACTTCAGGCAGCCGCTGTAATTATGGATTATAGAACTGGTCAAATTAAGGCCATGGTTGGTGGTAGAGGTGAACAGCCTGCTAGATCTACAAATAGAGCCTATTATGCTTTAAGATCTATTGGATCAACTACAAAACCTTTAACTGTTTACGGACCTGCAATTGATACTAAAACTATTACTGCTGGTACTGTTCTTGACGATGCTGGTCTTCCATCATCTATTCAAAGTAAATATGGTGGATACAATCCATCAAACTGGAATAGGGTTTCAGATGGATTAATTACAGCAAGACAATCAATTGCATTATCTAAAAATGTACCAACGGTTCTTATTGAAGACAAACTTGGTATCGAAACTGGATTAGCTTACGGTGAAAAATTAGGATTAGTTTATAGTGACCAATCAAAGGTTATATCTACTTTATCTTTAGGTGAATTTACAGGCGAAATTGGTAATCCCGATGGTGGTAATCCGTATATACTAGCTTCTGCTTTTGGAACTTTTGGTAATAATGGCTTATATACTGAACCATTATTATATACTAAAGTTGTTGATGCTACTGGTAAAGTTATTTTAGAAGCTAAACTTAATCAAACTCAAGTATTTTCTCCTCAAACTGCATATATAATGAGAGATTTACTTAAAGGTCCTTTAAGCTTTGATGGTGCTTTAGCTAAGCTTTCTAATATGCCTGTAATAGGTAAAACAGGTACAACTAGCCTTGTTACAGACTTTTTATTTGCTGGATTAACTCCATATTATTCAGGAGCAGTATGGATTGGTTATGATAATAGAAATCCAATGGGAGGAGCTAGTTATAGTTCTTCAGCAGCTTCATTATGGGGTGCTATTATGGCTCCAATTCATGCAGATTTAGAGTATAAAGAATTTGATGGAAATCCAGGTGGAGTTACTAGTGTATCTATTTGTAAAGACTCAGGAAAATTAGCTACAGATTTATGTTCTAGAGACCAAAGAGGCTCAAGAGTATACACCGAATTATTTATCTCTGGAACTGAGCCTACAGGAGTTTGTGATGTTCATGTAACAGCTAAAGTTAATAGAAACAATAACAAATTAGCAACAGAGAATACTCCATCAAATTTAATTGAAGATAGAGTATTTATAAAGAAACCTAATCCTTCTCCAAGTGCAGCTGATTATAAATATGTACTTCCAACAGAAAAGGATGATACAAAACATGTTCCAAAAGATGAAGAATTTAAATTATCTGATTTAGGAATTACTATAGGAAGCAATGCTGATAATGCTATAGAATTGCTAAAATCTAAGGGAGTAAATGTAAAGATTTCTAACAATAATGCAAAAACTAGGATAATTAAAAGTATATCATCAGATAAAGCTAAAAAAGGTGATACAATAACTATAGAATTAAACGACTCTGAAGAAGTTAATAATAATAATAATAATAATAATAATAATAATAATAATAATAATAATGGTGGTGAAAATGAAAATACTCAACCACCTAATCCTGATGTTGACTAATTAAACATATTACAAAGAGCTTAATATTTGGTAGTATATAAAAATAAAAGTAAGGTAAGTAATATTAGATATTACTTACCTTATTTTTATACTCTTAAATTTATCTACTTTTGATTATGCATAAGTTGTCAGAATCAAATTCATTATATTGAATTAATAAATGAAAAATAGCTTGCTTATCTCGATTTTATGAATTGCTAATACTTTTCTCTTGCATTTTTTTCATATTTAATATATTATAATTTTAGATAAAACTTGTATTAATTACGAATGAAAAGGGGGATATTTATTTTATGGAATTTTTAAATAATATTATTTTAACATTTAATGATTTTTTATGGACTTATATACTAATCGCTATGTTAATTTTAATTGGACTTTACTTTACTATTAAAACTAAATTTGTTCAATTTGGAAACCTTAAAGAAATGTTTAGACTTCTTGGTGATGGTGCTACTGCTGAGAAAAAGGACCATTCAGTTTCATCTTTCCAAGCTTTTTGTATAAGTACAGCTTCTAGAGTAGGTACTGGAAACCTTGCAGGTATAGCAACTGCAATTGCAATAGGTGGGCCTGGTTCAATATTCTGGATGTGGCTTATAGCACTTGTTGGAGCAGCATCAAGTTTTATAGAATCAACTTTAGCTCAAATATATAAGGTTAAAGATGGACACGCTTTTAGAGGTGGTCCAGCTTATTATATGGAAAAAGGACTAAAGAAAAAATGGATGGGTATTACTTTTGCCCTACTTATTACAATTGCATTTGGATTAGTCTTTAATTCAGTTCAAGCAAATACTATTACTCTTTCTCTAAATAATTCATTTGGATTTAATCGAACATTCATCGGGGCATTAATAACAATCCTTACTATTTTTATTATTTTTGGAGGAGTTAATAGAATTGCTAAAGTTTCAAGTACTTTAGTTCCAATCATGGCAATAGCATATATAGTTGTTGCACTTTTTATTGTTATTAAAAATATAAATGAAATTCCTTCAGTACTAAAGCTTATATTTGAAAATGCATTTGGTGTAAATCAAATTGTTGGTGGTGGAATTGGTGCTGCATTAATGCAGGGTATAAAAAGAGGTTTATTCTCTAATGAGGCTGGTATGGGTTCAGCTCCAAATGCAGCTGCTACAGCAACCGTATCACATCCAGTTAAACAAGGCTTTATACAAACTCTTGGAGTCTTTACTGATACAATAATAATATGCAGTTGTACTGCATTTATAATTTTATTATCAGATACTCCACTTGATGGTACTGTAAAAGGAATAGAACTTACCCAAGCAGCACTTAACTCTCAAGTTGGTTCTTGGGGTGGAATATTTATTTCAATTTGCATTTTATTATTTGCATTTAGCTCTATTGTTGGAAATTATTATTACGGCGAAGCCAATATTCAATTTATAACTAATAAAAAGATTTATTTACAAATTTATAGAATTGCAGTAGGCGCAATGGTATTCTTTGGATCTCTTGTTAGCATGGATATAGTTTGGAATTTAGCTGATGTTTTTATGGGTCTTATGGCTATAATAAATTTAGTAGCAATTGTATTACTAAGCAAAATTGCCTTTAAAGCATTAGATGATTATAAAAAACAAAAAAGAGCTGGAATAAAAGATCCTATATTTGACGCTTCATCAATTCCTGAACTTTCTGACGAAGCAATAGAATGGCAATCATATGATGAAAATGATATGGCAGTTTAATTAAAAAGAGATTTGAATAAATTTAATATTCAAATCTCTTTTTATTACATTTATTTATTTTTCTTAATTCATTGCCACAGCTTCTAAATTGAAATTTATTACTTCTCCTGAGTCAGCTCTTATACATATATTATATATTTCTTCTTTTTTATCATTATTAATTACTTTTACATTATAAATATATGATAATACCATTTCATCATCTTTTACGGATACAAAAGCAATCATAGGATTATCCAAAGCACTGACTTTAAAATTAAGATTTGTAAAATGTCCTTTTGCTATTTCTCCAGCCTTAACTTCATCAATATTTATTTCTTTAATATGATTTATATGATCTAATGGATAGTTTGAATACCCTTCTAACTTTCCTTCACTTTTATCAATTATTGCACTTATTTCCTGTTTATAGTAAGGATATCCATCTTTACACTTATAAAAAATTATATTATAGCATGGACTATTTTCCTCTTGTCTTGTCCTAACTTCTTTAAATTTAAACTCATCATCAGTAATTTCATTAACATACTTTGTTGCTAAATTAATAGCCTTTTTTTCATCTATAACTTCATTTATAGGCATACTTCCCAAATTTTTATTAGAAAATCCCAACACATTATAATTTTTATCTATATCTACTCCATAATTCCCTACTATAACAGAATATTGTATTTGAGAACTCTTATTAGCTAACTTATTTAATGTTGCTTCTTCAACTATTTTACTATCATCTTTATATTTTTCTATTATATTATTATCAGACAAATTCTCTATAAATTTTTTTGCTACACTAACTTCTTTTGTTCCTTTATTTAGTATATTGTTTACTATAAATACTATAAGAACTAATAATACTACAATAACCATACTGAAAGTTATAGTTCCTTTTTTTAGCCTCATTGTATCCTCCTTAACTTCTTGTATTAATTTTAATTCTATATCTATGTTTTCTTAATACAATAATTTTAATAAAATCCTAACTGCTATGTTTATTTATATTTTACATTATATAAGTTATAATATAAAGTATTTTTTTATTTAGTAAAATTTCATAACTTTTCATATTATCAACTTATTTTGAAGATTACTTGTATTTATATACCAATTATTCTATAATCCATATATAAAACTAATTTACTATAAATGGGGGATTTTAATATGAATTTGACAAAGTTAATAGAGCAAAAGAAAAAAGAAAAAGCTAAAAAAGAAAAAGCTAAAGTTACTAAAAATGTTGCTTTAGGTGCTACTATTGGTATTGCTGCTGGACTAGCTAGTGGATTATTATTTGCACCTAAATCAGGTAAAGATACTAGAAAGTCATTAAAGAAAACTGCTAAGGATTTAAGTAATACAATTAAGAATAAAACTATAGATATAACCGAAGATACTAAAAGCAACTTTGATGACGCTAAAAGTAAAATTTCAAAATATCTTGAATCTAAAAAAACTATAACTAGCGATTTTGAAAAAAAGTCCACTGAAGAAGTAACAACTGAAAATAATAATGAATTTAACGAAGATTTAAATATTTAGGTAAACAGCATACTTATTTTATTAATATTAAGTGAGGAAATATAATATGACTATTACTATTAATTTTAATACTCTTTTATTAACTATTATAGTTATCGTTTCTGTCATAGCTTTAATTTATTTAATTTTAGCCTTGAGAAAGCTCATTATACTTATTGATACTATAAACAATACACTTAAGGATAATAAAGCCAATTTGGATAATACTATAAAGAATTTAAACGGAATTTCTGAAAATGTTAAAGATATAAGCGATGTTGCTGTTGAAACTACAGCCGAAGCTATTATTATGAAGGATGGAATTGTTAATCAATTAGATACCATAAAAGACATTATAAATATAATAGTTGGAGTATTTTCAAAAAAATAATTTACATATGTAAAGGACAGTCAATATTTGATTTTAATCAATTTTTGAACTGTCCTATCTTTTATATTCTATTCTTTATTTTATACAACCTATTATATCATTTATATCTTTTATCCCTTGATCTATGCAGAACTTTTCCATTTCACTTATTATTTCTTTTCCAGCCATAGGGTTTATAAAGTTTATAGTTCCTATTTGAATTGCAGATGCTCCTGCCATCATAAATTCAATTGCATCTATTCCATTAGAAATACCACCTAATCCTATAACAGGGATGTCAACAACCTTAGATACCTCATGTACCATTCTTAATGCTATTGGTTTTACAGCTGGTCCTGAAAGCCCTGCATATATGTTGTTAAATATTGGCTTTCTTTTAAATGGATCTATTGCAAATCCTTTCAATGTGTTTATTAATGATATTGAATCTGCCCCAGCCTCTTCACAGCTTACTGCCATTTTAACTATATCTTCTGCATTAGGAGAAAGCTTAACCATAAGAGGTTTATCTGAAATATTCTTTATTTTAGAAACAACTTCATAGGCTACATTTGACTTTATTCCAAATGCCATTCCTCCTGATTTTACATTAGGACATGATATATTAAGTTCTATCATATCTATATCAGTATTTCTTAATTTCTCAATAGCCTCCTCATAATCTTCCATGCAACCTCCACCGACATTTGCAATAATATTAGTGCCAAGCTCTTTCATCTTTGGAAGTTCTTCTTTTATAAACCTATCTATTCCCGGATTTTGAAGTCCAACTGAATTCATCATTCCTGATGGAGTTTCATATACTCTTATTCCTTCGTTACCGTCTTTAGGACTTAAAGTTAATCCCTTTGATGATATTCCCCCTAAGATTCCAACATCATAGAAATTATTATATTCTGCTCCAAAACCAAAGGTTCCTGATGCTGCTATTACTGGATTCTTAAATTCTACTCCATTTATATTAACCTTCAACATTTATAAAATTCCTCCTTTGATTTTAAAGTTCAACATAATATCCATCAAATACTGGACCATCCTTACATGTTCTTTTATTGCCATCTTTAGTTTTACATGTACAGACAAGACAAGCTCCAACTCCACAAGCCATATGTTTTTCCATAGATACATATGCTTTTACATTTTTTTCTTTACACATATCTATAACTTTTTTCATCATTATTTCTGGTCCACAGCAAAATACAGTATCATAATCTTCTACATTAAGAATATCTGTTACAAATCCCTTATGTCCATGTTTACCAGAATTTGTACTTACGTATGCTTTATCTACATAACTTTTTATTTCATCTATTAAATAAATATCCTCTCTAAAGCCTGCATATAAATCTAGCTTAGATGAATTCTTATTTTCTTTAATTTTTTTTGCTACTTCTAACATTGGTGCAGTACCTATTCCCCCAGAAACTAAAGCAACTTTACCAAGTTTTTCATATACATTAAATCCATTTCCTAAGGGTCCAGTAAGGTTTATATACTCGCCTTTTTCTAAATTAGTATATTCTCTTGTACCATTTCCAACAACCGCATATAAGAAAGTTATAGTTCCTTCGTTTTTTTCGCATACACTTATAGGTCTAGGAAGTAAAGTTTGTCCATTTAATTTTAACATATAGAATTGTCCTGGCTTCACTTCATTATTATCTTCTACAACCATTTTGTATATTCCATCAACTATTTTTTCATTTGATATAACTTTTGATTTACTATAAGTTACCTTCATTAGTTTTCCTCCTATATACTTTCTACTGCTGCCTTTATTTCATCTCTCATTCTTATAGCTTCTTCTCTTGCAAGTAATGCAAAATCTTTTTCCATGCCCTCTTGCTTTTTATATGCTAAAAGTATAGCTCTTGAAGAGTTTACAACTCCTCCATTTCCATTATTTAAATATAAAGCCACATCTTCTGCTTTTCCGCCTTGTGCTCCATAACCAGGTATTAAGAAAAACATATTCTTAAATCTTTTTCTTATTTCAATCCCCTCTTCAACATGAGTACATCCTATAACTCCACCAATGCTTGAATAGCCACACTCTCCTACTACTTCTTTACCAAGCTCAGCAATTTTATCACCAACTACCTTATAAACATCCCTATAATCTGTAGTTTTCAACATTTCTATATCTTCTGCTCCTGGATTAGAAGTTCTAACTAACGAGAAAACTCCCTTATTTCCTTTTTCCATATATGGCATATAGGGTTCAATACTATCCATCCCCATATATGGACTAAGAGTTATAAAATCAGCTTCAAAATCGCCTTCAAAATGGGCCTTAGCATATTGCTTAGCTGTTGCAGCTATATCTCCTCTTTTTATATCAGCAATTATAATTGCATCTTTTTCTCTTAAATAATCTAAAGTTTCTTTATAAGCAATCATTCCTCTTAATCCTAACGCTTCATAATAAGCAATTTGAACCTTAAAGCAGGCTGCTACATCTATAGTTGCATCTATTATTTGTTTATTAAACTCAACTAATGCTTCTACTTCCGATCTTCCTTCAAAAAGATAGCTCGGGATATATTCAAGCGCAGTATCTAATCCAACGCAAACTACGCCTCTTTCCTCTACTCTATTAAATAATTTATCCATTATTAAGCTTTTCATCTTTATCCTCCTACTTCTTATAAAGAACTCTTCCTGCTTTTATTGTCATCTGGACTTCACCATAAAACTCCATACCTTCAAAAGGAGTATTTTTGCCCTTTGAATGAAATTCATTTGAGTTTACTTTTATCTTCTTATCTAAATCTAATAAGACTACATCTCCATCAACTCCAGGACTAATTCTCCCCTTATTCATACCTAGAATATCAGCACAGTTCTTTGACATAATTTCACTTAACTTATTTAAAGTTATAGTTCCTGACTTAACTAAGCTTGTATAACATATAGAAAATGCTGTCTCTAGTCCAACCATTCCAGGTGATCCTTTCTCTTTGTCTTCTTTTGTATGAGGAGCATGATCTGTTCCTATACAATCTACAATTCCATCTTTTATAGCATTTATAATTTCAAATACATCTTCTTTTTCTCTTATAGGAGGATTTACTCTATAATTATTTATATCTTTCGTTAAATATATATGATGAGGAGTAACCTCACAAGTTATATTGCTAAAGCGCTTCTTTGCTTCCCTAATATATTCTATAGCTTCTTTTGTACTAACATGACACATATGAAGCCTTGCCCCAGTTTCTTTTGCTAAACAAATATCTCTTAAAGTCATTATATTTTCAGCAATTCTCATATCTATATCTGAAAAGCTATTATCTTCTGCATGAGACATTACTATCCAGTCATGTTCTTTTGCCTTTAACATAGCTTTATACATTATTTCGGAATCCATAACTCCAACACCATCATCTGATATTGCTTTAAGTTTAGTATCACTTTTAAATTCATCTAAATGGCTTATATCTTTTCCATTAAACCCTTTTGTAACAGATACACATTGATGCAAATCTATTAAATCCAGCTCTTTTTCTCTATTTCTAACTTCTTCTAAAACTTCTTTACTAGAACATATCGGCTTAGTATTTGCCATCAAGCATACTCCAGTATATCCTCCCCTTAATGCTGCCTTAGAACCTGTTTCTATATCTTCTTTGTAAGTAAGTCCTGGCTCCCTAAAATGAGCATGGGTATCTATAAATGAAGGCATTAACGTAAGTCCTTTAGCATCTATAAAATTTACATCATCTCTTTTAATATCTAATCCTACTTCTTTTATTTTTCCATTTTCTATATAAAGATCTCCAATAAAATCCTGTGAATAATCTACTATTCTAGCATTTTTTATTAGTAAATTCATAATTTCACCTCATATCTCATATTTAAATCTATAAATCAGATAGCTTTGTTATATGATCACAATAATCGCACTTGTATGTTCCTTTATTTTCATCTATTAGATTAAATGTATGAGGAACATATTGCTCTACTTCTGTTATACATCTTGGATTACCGCAAATCAGAACATCTATAACCTTTTTAGGTAACTCTGGTTTTATTTTTCTAGCTATTTCGCCTTCTCTTACCTCGTTTATAGTAAGATTTGGTGAAAGTAATCCTAAAATTGTATAGTTTACTTCTGAAGAATTTTCTATTTTAATTATGTCTTTTTTACCAATTTTATCACTTTCAACATTCATTATTAAAGCGACTTGACTATTCACTTTATCAAGATTTAAATAATTAAATATTTTTATTCCCATTCCAACTTTTATATGATCTATTACTAATCCATTTTTTATACTTGTTATTTCTAACATCTAAGCCACCCCCAAGAGTTTTGCAATTAATGCCATTCTTACATACATTCCATATTCTGCTTGCTTAAAATAACAAGCTCTCTCATCTTTATCTACTTCTATAGATATTTCATTTACTCTTGGTAGTGGATGCATAACTATCATATCTTTTTGGGCTAACTTCATTTTTTCTATATCCAGGATATAGCTATCTTTAAGCCTAATATATTCCTCTTCATTGAAAAATCTTTCTTTTTGGATTCTTGTCATATATAAAATATCTAGTTCCTCTATTACATCTTCTAATTTTTCAACCTCTTTAAATTCTATATTGTTTTTTATCAATATTTCTTCTCTTATATAAATTGGTATAGATAATTCCTTTGGTGAAATTAAGATAAATTTAGTTCCTTCATATCGTGACATAGCTTTTATAAGTGAGTGAACTGTCCTTCCATTTTTTAGGTCCCCACAAATTCCCATCGTATGATTTGTTAAGCCATCCTTTAAAGACTCTATAGTTAAAAGATCAGTTAATGTTTGAGTTGGATGCTGATGTCCCCCATCTCCCGCATTTATTACAGGAACTTCTGAGTACATACTTGCAAGTTTTGCAGACCCCTCCATTGGATGCCTCATGGCAATTATGTCAGAATATATAGATACCATAGTTATAGTATCTGCTAAAGTTTCTCCCTTTACAGTGGAACTTGAATTCGGTTCAGAAAATCCTAGAATTTTACCACCAAGTCTCATCATTGCAGCTTCAAAGCTAAATCTTGTTCTTGTACTTGGTTCATAAAATAAAGTTGCTAAAATTTTTCCATCACAGATATGAGAATATTCTCTCGGATTTGCCATTATTTGGTGTGCTAATTTAAAAATTTCTTGTAATTCCTGCCTTGAAAAATCCATTGGATCAATCAAATGCTTATTTTTGATATCCATTTACATCACTCCTTGTTAACATCTCTGTGTTAAATTTAAAGGTATATAAGTTGTAATAAATATTCTATACTTAACTAAATTATTTTAAAGCTTATAGTATTCAAGTAAAATAATAATTTCAGCAACTTATATAAAAATTATATACAATATATTTTCAATTTTACTCTTTTACTTAAATAAGCTTATTAAATTTTAATTTTATAAGATAGTAATTATATAGATTATTAATTAAAACATATATATTATAATTTACATAAAAAAACCTTCCTTATTTCAAGGAAGGTATAATAAGCCCTTAATAAAAGTCTTTTACTATTACAATCTCTTCCTTGTTAATCTCTCTGGATTAATTTAAAGGTCATCTTTTCCAATAGAATAACATTTATATATTCCATTGTCAATAAAGTATCTTCAAAAATACTATTTAATATATTATCTTTCATTAATAATTTCTTATCTCTAAAAGTTTAACGACTTAAATTAAAATGCGTAACATTATTGCACTTTATTACATATTATACACTATGTAATAAACACAATTTATTTATGTTTAAAACTAATAATGAGGGGGGGAATTTATATGTCTAAATATTATTATAGCGATTACGATTATAATGAAATACTTGATGGTTCTTATAATAACTATCTTAAAGTATTATATCAACTTCAAAAACAACTTCAGCTTCAAGCTCAAATTCAGGCTCAACTTCAAGCTCAGCTTCAAAGGCAAGAACAAGATCAGAGACAGTTTCAAGCCCAACTTCAAGCTCAACTTCAAAGGCAAGAACAAGATCAAAGACAATTTCAAGCTCAAATTCAGGCTCAGCTTCAAGCTCAACTTCAAGCTCAAGAAACTTCTAATACCGATACTACAAGTAACGGTAATACAATAACTTTAAATGTTACTGTTAACGGAACTAATACTAGCACTGATATTGAGACTGAAACTGAGACCGAGACTGAGACTGAAACCGAAGATGAAAGAGAAATTGATGCTAATGTTAACGTAAATGTTCAATAGTCCTTTATCTAATAAAAGCTTATATCTATAGATTAAAAATTTATCTAATCATAGTCTCTTATTTTAATAATTTATATAAAAAATAATTAATTTTTCATTGGCGTTACTGGAATAATAATTCCTGTAACGCTTCTATATGAAAAGCCCTTTTACTATTCATATTATATTTCTTCACTTTAACTTCCTATAATCAGATTCTCTTAATTTCCAATATAGTAGTAACATAAAAATATATTTTATATACTCATTTTCAAGCACATTTCTTTTTGAATTACATATTATAAATTATATTATTTTGAGATAGGAGAATTTTATATGTATACAAATGATTATAGCGCTTTAAGGCGTTGTCGCAGACAAACTCACAATCATGAATTCTTAGGAAGTACTAGATTTGCAGAAGAAGGTGATGATAGACATAATCATCGTTTTGCAGGAGTCTCAAGCGAAACTATTCCATATAATGGATCTCATGTTCATAAAATAAAAACTAGCACAGACTTCTTCGGACACTTTCATGAAATCTGCATTGTAACAGGTCCAGCAATACCAGTAGGTAATGGTAAACATGTCCATTTAGCAAGAGCTACTACAACATTTGTTGATGGTCATGTTCATGAATTTATTTTCACAACATTAATTGATGCACCTACACTATAATTTATATTCTTGAACACTTTTAAAGTTAATCCCTCTTGTAATAAACAAACAGAAAATTATCTTTTAATCAAATTAAATGTTTGTTTCTATAGGGGGATTTTTATATAAATTTTATTATTACTAATCTATTCTTCTTTTCGAAGATTTAATTATCAAATTTATAGTAATACACTATATTTATTTTTTTTACATATAAACGTAACTTTTTTTATACATATACCATACTATAAAATATGAAGTTAAGTTGTTTTAAAATACAATATACTGGACTATAAAATTCTCCAAGGAATAACTATAATATTGGTTATTCCTTCTTACTTATATTTCAATTTTATCTTTTTATATAAATAAAATTATCTATCTCTTTCATAGCCACAGTTCTAAAAAATTCATTTACTGATATATTTTTTAAATCACAATATTTTTTTATTAATTGTTTTTCTTTACTGTTTATCTTAAGCTCAACCTTATCATCTAAAATAGAATTCTCTTTCTCCTTAAAAATAAATTTGACTAATTTTAATATACTCCCCATTATTATCCTCCATAGATATCTACTTAAAAGCATCTTAAAGCAAAAGATAATTTTTAATTTTTTTGATTCTGTAATTATTATAAACTATCTTATATTACATATTTATTATATTGGTAACAAGATTATTACAATTTTTTATCATCTTTATATATTTTGTATTTATTTTGTATATTTAATTTTTATAAAGCCAAAATAATTGCGAAAGGTGGTTATTTAAATGAAAAAATTTATAGCTATTATTTTTATTTCTTTATTTTTAAACTTTAATATTGTAAAAGCAAATCCTCAAATCTCTTCTAATATATTAAAGGAAGGTGTTTACAACGTAAATGATATTACTAACACAATAGGAAATGTTAAAAATGTTCAGAATATCTCAAAAGATGGTTCTATATACCTGATACTTTTAGATAAAAATGAAACAGTTTTGCAAACAATAAAAATGAAGCCCGAATCTCAAAAATATACTTTAAATGATTTTGAAAAAAATTACAAGCTAATATTAATTGGTGATGGCTCAGCTTTTTTATCTTAGCTTTTAAGTTCATTTATATAAATATTTACTATTTCACTAAATAACACTCGTATAATATATATTTATTTAATTAATTTTAATAGAAAGGTAGATGTTAAAATGAAAAAATTTATTAGCATACTATTACTTTGTTTATCATTATCATGCATACCTACTAACGCGATTATTCAATTTGCCGAATCTCAACTTAAAGAAGGGGTATATAGGGTAAATACTTTTACTACCCCATTAAATGAAATAAATTATATTGAAAATACATCAAAAACAGATGATGTTTATTTTGTAGTATTTAATGAAAATGATACCCTAATGCAATCAATAAAATTGCCTTCTAGTTCTTCTAAATATAAGATTTTACAGCTAGAACCTAGCTACAAAATAGTAATTATTGGAAAAGGCAGTATTCTTTTATCTAAAGAATAATTTTGAAAATTAAATATTGCTATTTTTTTTTATAAAGCATTCTTTATTTATAGGGTAGATTTGTTTAATAGTTTCTACTCTATATTTTTCTATAAAAATAACTCCTAGAAACCTAGGAGTTATCATATTTCTTTAATTAATGCCAATTATTCATAACATTATCCCACATCATTTTTCCGCATTTAGCCAATGTAACTGTTCCATAAACACTATTAGGTATTCCCATAGATAAAACCGTGAATGTAAAGTTTCCTTTTGATAATCTGATTAATTCAGTATCGTTTTCTACTCCGTTCTTATCTCCAGTCTTACTTGAAATTTCATATTTTAAATCATCTGGAATATATAAAGCTAGCTTATTTTTAATTTGTTGTCTTGTTAAAATATCAATTAACATTTGACTATTTTCTTCGTTTAAATAAGTTGAATTATATAAATGCCTCCATATTCTAGCAAGATCTAACGCACATGTTATATTTTCAATTTCATTTTTAACTTTTCTTTCATCTGTTGTTTTTCTATTTAGTATTGTATTTTTTAAACCCATTTCTTTTATATCTTTATTTATTTCTTCCATTCCAACAATATCAATTATTTTATTGGCTGCTGTATTATCACTTTGTATTAACATAGCAACTAATAATTCAAAAACTGTATATTCTCTTTCATTAAACTCATGAATTATACCTGTACCATAAACTTTATCTTTTCCATCTATCTTTATTTTATCTAAAAAATCAATTTTTTTATCTTCTACAGCTTTAATTAATGATACAGCTATAGGCAGCTTCATACAACCTGCTGCTACCATTTGAACGTTTTCATTATAACCATAAATGTATCCACTCTTTAAATCCTCAAAGAAAAATCCATACGTCCCAATTCTTGATTCTAAATATTTCTTTATCTCTTTCATAATACCCTCCAGCTTTCCTTACTGTATTCTCTGCCTAATAAGATTATATCATATTGTCAGAAAATTTTGAAGTATCAAATAAAATTTTATATAAGTTTTATTTAGTTTTTTTATGTATATTTAAACAGCTAAAATAGTGGTAGAGTAAAATCTCTACCACCTCTATTGTAATTAATCAGCAAATGAAATTCCTATTTGTTTTGCAACTTGAACTAATTCTCCATTTGGATCCACTAATTTTGATTTTTGTCCTATAACATTTTCTAGACTATCACTAGACATTTTTCCATCTTTAAGACAAACCATTTCTCCAAATTTACCTTCATTAATAAGTTCCACAGCTCCAACTCCATATCTTGTTGATAAGATTCTATCATATGTTGAAGTTATTCCACCTCTTTGTATATGTCCAAGTACTGTACATCTTATTTCTTTATCTGGTAACAGCTTTTCTAAGTCTTCAGCCAATTTATTTCCTATTCCGCCAAGTCTTATTGGATCTGGACTATCAGCAACTATCTTAGCCACTACTACTTCTCCATCTTTTGGCTTTGCTCCTTCTGCTACTACAACTATACTAAATCTTCTTCCTGCTGCTTCTCTTTCTTTTACTTTTTCAGCAATCTTATTTATATCATAAGGCATTTCAGGTAAAAGTATAACATCTGCAGAACCTGCAATACCAGATTCTAATGCTATCCAACCTGCTCCTCTCCCCATAACCTCACAAATCATTACTCTATGATGTGATTCAGCTGTTGTATGAAGTCTATCTAATGCTTCAGTAGCAACATCTATAGCTGTATTAAATCCAAATGTTACATCTGTTGATGCTAAATCATTATCAATTGTTTTTGGAACTCCTATTACTTTAACTCCTTTTCTCGCAAAATCTCTTGCAGATGTTAAAGTTCCATCTCCTCCTATTACAACTAATACATCTACTCCTTCTTTCTTTAAATTTTCCACTGCTACATCTGATACATCTTTTTTAACCATAACGCCATTTTCTTCTACTAAGTAATCAAATAAGTTGTCCTTATTTGAGCTATATAATATAGTTCCACCTCTATGAAGAATACCTGATACGCTATCTAAAGTTAGAGGTACAAAATCATTGTTGTATAATCCTCTGTATCCAAACTTATAGCCTATTACTTCCATTCCATAGTTTATTATAGCTGTTCTTGTTACGGCTCTTATAACTGCATTTAATCCCGGACAATCTCCACCACCTGTTAGTAATGCTATTTTTTTTATTTGTTGTGACATTTAAAATTCCCCCTACCCGATTCAGTTACTTTTAAATTGATTATACATTTAAAATTTTCTGTTAATTCTCTTTAAAAATATAACAGTTTTTCTTTAATTAATGCAATTGTTTTCAAACTATTATTGTTACTTTTCTTATTTAATGATAGCATAAAGATAATATACTGAAAAGGAAAATTATTTATATTTTCAATATTTTTTATATCTTTGTAATTTTCTCATAATTATTCTTTTGATTTATATAAATTTAACTAAATTCTATTAAAATTAGTATTAAATACTATATAAAAGGTAAAATCAATTCTATTCTATATTCAACAAATAAATTAAATATCAAAATAAATACTATAAAATCAAACTTAGCAAACAAAGTTCATGATTTTAAAGAAGAAATTGAAAATTTAAAGAGAAAATTAGAAATTGAATAAAAAAATAAGAGTACTTGTTTGTACTCTTATTTTTTTAATTATTTTACATAGTTAAAGTAACAATTCCAGCAAGTGATAATCCTAATAAAATTATACCTGCAATAACTCTATATATAGCAAATATTCTCATAGGCTTTTTCTTTAAATAACTTACAAACATATCCATAACTATTATTGATACAATAAAGGCTACAATAAATCCAATAATTAATGCAACTATATATGTAGAATTCATTATTGAATAATCAAAATTATATAAATCCATAGCCGATGAACCTATCATAGCTGGAACTGCTAAAAAGAATGAGAACTCTGCTGCTACTGGAGTTGCAAGTCCAGCAATCCATCCACCCATTATTGTTGAAGCACTTCTTGACATTCCTGGCCACATTGATAAAACTTGAAATAATCCAACCTTTAAAGATTGTATTGGAGTTAAATCAAAAACATCAACTGTTGGAATTTTTCCTCTTTTAGAAGTTTTATTTCTAAATCTATTTTCTATTACTAATAATAATATACCACCTACGATAAATCCAACAACTACTGCTGAAGGTTTAAATAAACTCTTTATATTATCATATAATGTTAAACCTACAATTAAAGCTGGGATTGATGCTATTATTATATTTATACCAAATTTAAAACCTGATTGTCCTTTTTTACCTAATGTAAAGATATAAGTAAAGAACTCAACTACCGCTCCCCAAAGTTTATTCCAATATAATACTACTACTGCTAAAATTGCTCCAAGTTGTATAACTACCTCAAACATGCTTGCAAATTCTTCTGCACCAATGCTACCTGATCTAAAGCCTATTAGACTTCCTACTAAAATCATATGACCTGTTGATGAAACTGGTACAAATTCTGTAAGACCTTCTACTATAGCTATAACAATAGCCTTAAGTATATAGATAAAATCTAAACCCATTCTTTTTCCTCCTTTTAAGACCTGTTCTAATTACAACAAATCTTATTATACCTTTATAATTCTTTACTGTCTATTGCTTATAATCCATTAATTCTTAAGATTATATTAAAGAACTTTAAAAATAAAGAAAACTTATATTTCATTTTTTATAATCTATTTCTATACTACTAACTACATTTTCACCATCTAATGAAAGTTCTATTAAGTTATCTCCCTTTGTTAATAATATATCTGAATATTTTTTAACTTTTCTAAACCCACTATCCTTTTCCTTTATATAATATTCATCCAATATTTTTCCATCCTTAAAAGCACCAATTACAAAACTATTGTTTTCATTTTTATCTTCAAGTGATGTTTGCTCTTGTTTTTTCATTAAAATTATATATGCTTTTTCATCACTTTTAACAGTTGTATCAATAGGATTTTTACTCATTAAATCTTTATTTTGAGTAAATATTGTAGGTGTAATATAACTTCCTTTAAATTTAAAGGTTATATCACTTGTATTTTTAACATAAGTTACATAGCTATTACTTTTTTTCATATCAGTAGTATTATCAATACTTATTGTGTAAGTATATAAAGATTTTTTTAGCATTGGTATATAATTTCTTCTATCACTGTTTCCTGTATAATTTAAATTTCTAACATCTTCATCTAAAAGTTCAACTGCACTGCAATAAAATCCTTCTTTATCAAAATATCCTCTATCAATAAAATCAATCATTATCCATTTATTATCTTCTTTGCTCCAAAACTCAACTACATAATATGAATTTTGCTTGCTTAATTTAGCATCAGTCCTTCTAAATTCACCAAGTCTTGCGGTGTAGCCTACACTTTCAAGAAAATCCCTATAAATTATCCCAAGATCTCTAGCTGAAGCTTTTTTAGCTCCATTCTTTTCTTTTAATATGTCATATCCATTTATTCCTTTAGTATTAGGCACATCATCAAATGTAATTATTTCATTTAAAATCTCTGATATTCTTATTGCCTTCTTAATTTTATCTTTTTCACCATCTAATTTTTCTTCTGTATTATACATATCTTTAAGTATCTTTATTTTTTCATCATCCTTTTCTTCATAGAAGAAAGTTATATTATTTTCGTTATATATGTTGTCCCATTTTTTCACAGTAACGTCATTTGAATATTTTGTCTTAAAAATAAATATTATAATTATTACTAATATAAAAATTATTGACATGATTATTTTTTTAAATTTTCTCAATCTGATCCCCCCATAAATATAATTATATATATAATATGATTATAATAATACCAGAAATTGTATTGTTTTTCTACATAAAAAAAGTGCCTATTGGCACTTTTAATAAAACAGTTTCAATCCTGATATTTTAAATTCTTGAGAACTATCTTCTAAAAATTTATTATAAACCTCTTTCGATTTATTATAATTTTCTATAATAGCATTTTTAGTATTTTCCTCCATACTAGTTGGAATTTCTTCATATGCAGCCTTTATATTTTCATATCCTCTTGCAATATCATTTTCAACCATCAAGTAATACCAGCCTGCATTACTTAATGCTAATATATCTTTTTCATTAATAGAATAAGCCTTACGAGTAAACTCAATTCCTTCTTCATTCTTTGAATTCTTCAAATATACTGCGCCTAGAGTTCTACAGTATTCCGGATTATTCTCATCAATCTTTATAGCTTTATTCAAGTTGTTAGCAGCTTCTTCCCACTTTTCTTCAGCTATATCTAGCTTAGCAAGTTTAAAATATAGTTTACTATCATCCTTTTTAATATTCAAGGCTAATTCATAGTAATTTCTAGCTTTTTCATTATTATATTCGTAATTAGAATAATAATTAGCTATTTTAATTATTGTTTCATAGTTGTATGGCTCTTTTTGCATAGCAGTTCTAAAATATGCTTCTGTCGGCTTAATATTTCCTTTTGCTAATAAAATATTCGGAATCAAGCTTCCATAATTATTAGAATATTCTTCATTAGCTATTACACTTTTTTTAGCTAAGTTGAAAGCCTCGTCATATTTTTCATTATCTATTGCCTTTAATGATGAAATATAATATGTAATATATGAATCTTTTTTTTCTTTTTCTGCTTTTCTTTCAGCATCTTCTAAGTATTCCTCTGCTTCTGAATTCTTATTTGTTACTTTACATATATCATGATTTATAAAATCACTTGCTATTCCATAAGCACTATTGTCTTCTAAATCTTTCATTAATTCTTCTGCATCACCTGCAGTTTCTTCTGAAACAGAATAAGCTTTTGCTAGAAGCATTTTGTATGCATCTTCATCTTCATTTTTATCTATCATATCTTTTATCGATTTTATTAATTCTTCATTATTATATGAAGCCATATCTCCTATAACATCGTATATCTTCATTTCATTTTTATCTAAATACCATGCATCTTTTAAAAGTTCAAGACCTTTGTCCCACCTATTAATTAGCATATTCATATTAGCTAATACACATATATCATAAGGTGAGTTTTCATCCATCGGATATTCTTCCGTTAATACTTCTGCTTTATATATATGGTTATTTGAAATATAAGCTGAAAATAATGTTTTTAAGATTTCCTTGTTTTTACCATAATCATTTATATATTGTTCTCCAAGTGAAATAGCTTCATCATATTCTTTATTCATTATAAAAGTAAACAACATAGAATTAATTAATTCTATATCCTTATCTTTATACTTATCAAACCCTTCCTCTTTTATTATCCTATCTCTTTTTATTATTGCTTCCTTTAAAAGAGAACTTGATTTTTTTATATCACCTTTTAATGAATATATATCAGCAGATTTTACTGTCCATATTGGCCAATTTTCTTCTTTTTGCATTTTATTATATTCTTCTATTGCTTCATCATATTTATTTTCGTAATATAGATATTCTGCACTATTTTTAGTTATGTTAATTTCCTCAACAGTTGTAAAGCTCTTAATTCCTAATATCATAATAAGTACAAATAAACAGGGAATGCAAATCATAATAACTGGTTCTATATATTGGTTTTTTTCATTCATTTTTTTGTATGTATTACTTATTTTTTTGCTTGTCCCATCAATTCCATTTCTAAATGGTTTAATTACCACTTTTAGTTTTTCAACAAACGGTTTCAAATACTTTATTATAGTAGAAAAAAGATTGTCTGTTTTTTTCATAACTTCATCCACCTTTTCATTTTATCTACACAATTATTATATAATATACATTTTATCAAATTTTTTTAATTTTTACAATTGAAATCTTTACAATTTTCGCCTAATAATTAATCAGTATTTTAAGCATATTAAAATTAGTCAAGAAATTTTAAATATATTTAACTTAATTTTAAAAAGCTGATAATAAAAGTATTATCAGCTTTTTAATTTCAAAACTAATTTATATTTTTTAATTTTTGTTCAATCTTTGCTACAATCATATACATAAGAAATGCTATTATTGAAAGAATTACAATACTCATCATAACCATATCTAATTGTGAAATTTGTCCCCCATATACTATTAAAAATCCTAATCCTTCTCTTGCAACTAAGAATTCACCCATAATAACCCCTACCCAAGATAAACCAACATTTATTTTTAATGCAGAAATTAACACTTGGATATTTGATGGGAATACAAGATACTTTAGTGTTTGAAATTTTGTAGCTTGTAGTGTTTGCATCAGCTTTAGTTTTCCTTTATCAACTTCATTAAAACCAGTTAATACTGTTATTATTGTTGTTACTATAGAAATTAAAAGTGCTATAACAATTATTGCTGTCATACCATTTCCCACCCAAAATATTACTATCGGTGCAAGTGCAACTTTTGGTAATGCATTTAGCACTACTAAGTATGGATCTAACACTTTTGATGTAAAAGGTGATGCCCATAAAATAATAGCTATAATTGCTCCAAGCACTGTTCCTAATGTAAAACCTAGTATTGTTTCATAACAAGTTACTGATATATGCCTAAGCAATGTTCCTTCCTTTACAAAAGATAGAAATGAATTAAGTATTCTAGATGGACTTGATGTTAGAAATGGATCAATCCATTTCAACCTAGCTGCTACTTCCCAAAAAACAATAAATATTAATAATATGGCTACTCTAAATACCGCAACCTTAATTTTATCTTTCTTTACCTTTTTAATATAAGCCTCATGTTCATTACTCATTTACACTGTCCAACTCCTTCCATAATAAATTAAAATATTCATTAAATTCTGGTTCCTTCCTTCTTTGAAATGGAGTTGCTTCAGCATTTTTAAAAGTTATATCTACATCTAATTTTATATTTGCAGGTCTTTTAGTAAGAACTATTATTCTATCCGAAGTTGCAATGGCTTCTCCTAAATCATGAGTTACCATTATAGCTGTTTTCCCTTCTCTTTTTATTATACTTTTAACATCATCACACACTTTAAGCCTTGTTTGATAATCTAAAGCTGAAAAAGGTTCATCTAAAAGAAGCACATCTGGATTTAATGCAAGAGTTCTAATAAGTGCTACTCTTTGTCTCATTCCACCTGAAAGTTCTGTTGGTTTATGATTTTTAAACTTTGATAGTTGATAATTGTCTAAAAGTTTATCAGCTCTTCGAATGTTTTCTTCACTATCTAATCCCTTTATCTTTAGTCCTAATAATATATTACTCCTAACAGAAAGCCATTCAAATAAATAATCCTTCTGAAACATGTATCCCATTTTATCTAGTCTATTGTTTATATCTTTATCTATATAAATTATTTTTCCTTCAGAAGGCTTTAAAAGCCCACTAATAATATTTAAGAGTGTTGACTTACCACATCCTGATGGTCCTATTATGCTAACAAACTCCCCCTTTTCTATTGAAAAATTTATATTTTCTATAGCCTTTGTTTCACCCTTTAAAGAGTGATACGTTAAACTTATATTTGACACATCTATTAAGCTCAAAATTATACCTCCTTTCTAATATATGTAGATATTTATAGGTAGAAGTTTATTAGCTAGCTCTAATATTCCTAGAGCTAGCTCTTAAAAATTTACTTAGAATTCATTACTTCTTCGGCAAAAGTATTGTTAACTATCTTTTTAAATTCTGGTCTATCTGTTAATAGACTACTATCATAGCTTTCAATTACATCCATTAATCTAGTTAAATCTTCTTCTTCAATTGATGGTTTAGTTGCTATAGCATTAATCTCTTTGTAATTCTTAACAACTGAAACTATTATGTCTTTATCAGTCCCTGGGAAAAATGAAATTATTGAATCAGCTATTTCTTCATCACTATGTGTTTCAACCCATTGTTGGCCTTTATATATTGCATTTGTAAACTTTTGTAGTATTTCTGGGTTTTTATCCATATAAGATTTAGTTGTAAAGAAACAAGTATAAGGCAAGTCTCCAACTGCTTCTCCAATTGATGCTATAATCTTACCGCTGCCTTCTTTTTCTAACATAGATGCTGTTGGCTCAAATAATGTTACATATTCCCCTGTACCAGCTTTAAAAGCTCCTGATGTAGCAGTGAAATCTATATTAGTTACCATATTCACATCAGTTTTTGGATTTAAACCATTTTGCTTTAATACATATTCAAATGCCATTTCTGGAACACCACCTGGTCTTCCTCCTATAACTTCTGCTCCTTTTAAATCAGTCCATTTAAAATCTTCATCTGCTTCTCTACCCACTAAAAATGCTCCATCTGTTTGTGTTAATTGTGCAAAGAGTACTGGATAATCCTCTCTACCTTGATTATTAATGTATACAGTTTGTTCTGGTCCACAAAATCCTATATCTGCATTTTTACTTAAAACTTGTTGCATTGTTTTATCTGCACCCTGCCCTGTTGATAAATCTATTTCTAACCCTTCTTCTTCAAAAAATCCTTCATTTATAGCAACATACATTGGTGCATAAAATACGGAACGAACAACTTCATTTAATCTGACCTTCGTTAATTCACCATTAGAATTTTTATTATCTTTTGAACAGGAAATAAAACTAAGGCTTGTAATACCTATTAAAGCTATTACAGATACAATTTTAATTAATTTACTTTTCATTTAAAACTCCTTAAGTTTTTTAATTGTTATCATAATTTATAATATGAGTTCAGAGCAAATTTTGTTAAAAAATAAGATATTTTAATTTATATTGGATAGTTCTGTAATCGATTATATTTAAAATCGAGATATTCAATTTTCGTTATTGCATTTACATCTCTATTTAATAGTGCTAAATTATTAATTGGATAGTTTAAGGAGGTCACAATATGAAAATTTTTAGAGAAGCCATAATAATTCTTGGCATTTACTTAATTGGAGAGCTTATTTCTAAAAGTCTTTCTTTACCTATACCTGGTAACATATTAGGGATGATAATCTTATTACTATTACTTTGTAGTAAGATAATTAAAATTGAAAAAGTAGAAACTGTATCTAACTTCTTTTTAGATCACCTTGCCTTTTTCTTCATTCCTGCTGGTGTAGGACTTATAACATCCTTTGATTCTATTAAAGATAGTTTAATACTTATTATATTATTATGTATAATTACTACATCTATCGTTATAGTAGTCACTGGAAGTATAGTTCAATTTGTTATGAATCTTCAAAAGAGAAAAACTAAGAAAGGATATGAATCAAAATAATGAATATTTTAACTGACAACATCTTATTTGGACTAGTAATTTCACTAATAGCCTTTGAAATTGGACTTTTTATCTATAAAAAAACAAAATTTCCACTATTTAATACACTGCTAATATCTATAGCTTTAGTAATTGGATTTTTAGTATTATTTAATATAGATTTCGATGATTATAATAAGGGTGGGCAATTTATAAATATGTTTCTTGGGCCTGCTACAGTAGTTTTAGCAGTACCATTATATAAGCAATTACAATTGCTTAAAGAACACTTATTGCCAATATTAACTGGAATATTATTTGGAAGTACCGTTGGAATAGCTTCAGTTTTCTTTCTTGGTAATATTTTCGGACTTGAAAATATACTTACTATTTCATTACTAGCAAAATCTGTTACTACCCCTATAGGAATAGAAATTACAAATCAGCTTGGTGGATTAGCTCCTGTAACGGTATTATCTATAATCCTATCTGGAATAATCGGCGCTGTAATTGGCCCTACTCTATGCAAAATATTTAAAATTAAAGAAAGAGTTGCCGTTGGAATTTCATTAGGGACTTCTGCACATGCTGTTGGAACAACCAAAGCATTAGAGCTTGGTGAAACAGAAGGAGCAATGAGTTCTCTATCTATTGGAATTGCTGGTATAATGACAGTATTCTTAGCTCCAGCTTTATATAGCTTATTTTTAATATTTGTAAAATAAATAAAACTAGTAAAGTTTAATTATATGTTAAACTTTACTAGTTTTATTTTATTGATTCTTTATTTTTAATAGTTTTGTATTTAAAAGTCCTATATTAGAATTATTTAATACTCTAGCAGTATTTTTCCTAGTATAAGCTTCTAATTTAACCATAAATTCATCTGGTTTAATTTCTTTATCATTTACCATCTTTAAGCCTTTTTCCCAAGAAGCTGTCAAAGATGGATTTAAAAGCGAAGGAATAGATACACTAATTGCTTCATAAATCATTTCTCCGAGTTCTGTTGGCGTTATAACTTGTGTTTTCTTATTTGATTGTATGTATTCTATATTTATTAATTTCTTTAATATTTCTGCCCTAGTTGCTGAAGTCCCTATACCAGCGCCCTTTATATGCTCACGTAACTCTTCATCTTCTATTAGCTTCCCTGCATTTTCCATAGCAATTATCATAGAACCTGTTGTATATCTCTTTGGAGGAGATGTTTCTCCTTCCTTTATTTCTAACTCATTTATATTTAATTTGGTTCCCTTTCTTAAATTTTCAGGGAAGGTCTCCTGTTCTTCATCTTTTTCATTTCCAAGGACAATTAAATATCCTTTATCAACACATATCTTTTTATTTAAAATAAAGTTTTCATTACCAACTAAAATTGTAATAGACATTTTGCTATATTGAGCTGGAGGATAGAAAATAGATAAAAATCTTCTAAGTATAATATAATAAACTTGTTTGTCTAAGCTAGGCAGTTTACTTAAAGTGTCTCTTCCTTCCCCTGTTGGTATAATAGCATAGTGGTCTGTGATTTTACTATCGTCTACATATTTACTTTTCATTATAGACTTTGGATAATCTTTTTCTAGTATTTCAGTTGTAATATTAGTTAATTCCTCTCCGATCGGCATATTTTTAAGTTTTATTATGTTACCTTTTATTCCTTTTGCAACTGCAGTAGATAGTACTCTTGCATCTGTTCTTGGATATGTAACCATCTTCTTCTCATACAACCCTTGAACTATTTTTAATGTTTCATCTGGGCTTATTTTGAACCTTTTTGTACATTCATTTTGTAGCTCTGCTAAGTTATATAAAAGCGGTGCATTCTTTTTTTCCTTTGTTTTTTTGACTTCCTTAACTGTTCCAAAACCTATATCTCTTAAATCCTTAATTAAGATTTCAGCATCTTCTTTCTTTTTGAATCCTACCTCATTATAAAGTTTTGGAGATTCAAAATATGTAGATCCCTCTATTGCTTTCCAATCACCTTTTATAACGGCATCATCGTTATCTTTAATAAAGTCTCCAGATATTTTATAAAAAGATGTCTTTCTAAAACTTCTTATTTCCCTTTCTCTTTCTACTACCATTCCAAGAACGCAAGTCATAACTCTTCCAACAGCTACTACTACATTCTTATCTTTTTTTAATACATTAGCTAGTGTCTTCCCATACATAAGAGTTAGCAGTCTTGAAAAGTTTATACCAAATATATAATCTTCCTTTGCTCTTAAATATGCTGAATGTGCTAATGAATCATATTCCGATAGTGGTTTTGCTTCTTTTATACCTCTTTTTATTTCTTCTTCCGTTTGAGAGTCAATCCAAACTCTTTTTTTTATCTTATTTGGTTTTCCAGCCATATCATCTACTAATCTATATATATATTCTCCCTCTCTTCCAGAGTCAGTACATACATATATGCTATCAACATCTTCTCTGTTCATCAAACTGCTGACGATATTAAACTGAGCTGAAGCTGAAGAAATAACTTCATATTTATACTCAGCAGGTAAAAAAGGTAAATCTCTCAAGTTCCAAAATTTTAATTTTTCGTCATAAGCTTCTGGATAACTCATGGTAACCATATGTCCTACACACCATGTAAAAATACTTCTTTCTCCCTCTATATATCCATTGCTTCTTTTCCCCTTAACATTAAGTAGCTTTACAAAATCCATAGCTACTGATGGTTTTTCTGCTATAAATAAAGTTTTCCCCATAGAAACTTCCTTTCTAAATAAAATAAACCTTCAGAAGAAGGCTTATTTCTATTATACTACATATTAAATTACATTTCATTAAGTAGCCAAATAAAATAATTTAAAACTCCTGCAAATACAAGCCATAACATATATGGAGTTAATAAAATTGCGGCTATCTTGTCTACTTTAATAAATTTTATAAATGTTATTATTACTAAAACAAATAATATTATAATCCAGAAAAATGAAATTGCATATAATCTAAATGTAAAAAATATAAAACTCCACATCAAATTAAATATAAGTTGAACTAGGTAGAAAAAATATGCTCCTTTATCATCAATTCCTTGCTTGTTTCTCATATATATTCTATAGGCAGCAATACCCATTAATATATATAATATACTCCATACTATTGGAAACACAATAGCAGGTGGATTAAAAAATGGCTTTTTTAAAGTTTCATATGTAGTCATAGAATTTTTATTAAGATATCCTACAATAAATCCAGATACTACTGGTATTAGTATATTAATTATTAAAGGTATTAATTTAAATTCACCATTTACTTTAAATATATTTAAACTTTTATGTTTTTTATGAGTTTTTTTATGTTTTATTTTCTTAGGCTTTTTAATATCTTTTTTACTAGGTTTTATTTTATTAAGTTTCTTTTCCTTATTCTTCATTTAATGCACCTCTATATAATATTCATTATTATATATGCATTAGTATTTTAATTTATGAAATTAAAAATATATATCTGAGAACTCTATATCTATTTTTTCTTGTAATTCATTTATCTCTACATTATTATTTAGTAATACAATTTCTCCTTTAATATTATTATCATATGGTAATGTTATTTTAAATATATTACCATATTTCATACCTGCATTAATTGTTATTTCTCCATTATGTAATTCTACTAGTCCCTTAGTTAAAAATAATCCTAAGCCACTTCCTTCTGAAGGTCTATTTAATGATGTATTTACTTTTGTGAACTTGTCAAATATAACCTTTCTCTTATCTTCAGGAATAGCTTCCGCATCATTTATAACTTCTATAACTATATTCTCTTTATTTTCTATTTTTACCATGACATATATATTACCTTTATATTTACCATATTTTAAGGAATTGGATAGAATATTCAACATTATTCTCTCTATATAATTTTTATCACAATAAAAATATATCTCTTCATATTGAGGATCAAAAGTTAACTTTGTTTCTCTAAGATTCATATAAAAATTACATGACAAAACTACATTTTCTATTATATCTACGATATTGTAGATCCTTTTATCAATTTCTAAAAATCCTTCTGAAAGCTTATTACTATCTATAAAATTATTAATAGTTCTAATTAATCTTAAACAATTTTGTTTTATTATATTATTATTTCTATTGATTTTTTCCACTTCACAATTTTTTAAATACATATCGTTCAATTGAAGTGCAGAGTAAATAACATTTATAGGAGTTCTTAATTCATGTGATATATTAGAATAAAATTCATCCTTAATATTTTCATCATTAATTTTCTTCTCAAGTTTTAAAATCTCATCTCTTTGCTTTACTAATTTAGTTGCATCATTAAATAATAATATTTTTTTATTATCATAAATTTTAACCAAGCTAACTTCTAAATCTTTAATTTCTCCATATTCATCTTGTATACTTACCTCTGCTGAAAAATCATTTATCTCATAATCATCAGGATATTCTACACCTATAATTTCATTTAATAAATAATTTAGTTTTAAATTATTTTTATTACGTGTTATTTCAATTGGTACATTATAATACACATCATTATAATTATTGGAGTAAATCATTATATCATTTTCAAAAAGCAACAAACCATCTGAAAAAGCTTTGACAACATCGTAATATCTTTTTTCACTCTTTTCTAAAAGCAAGTTTAATTCTTTTAATTCTTTTTCTCTTCTTTTTAAATTTTTATGTAAATTAGTCTCAATTTTTCTTACTCTATTTAAACTTTCATAAGCACTTGAATACGCATTAAATAACAAAGTTTCTTCAAACTTCTCATAAACTAAAAAATACGCTAATAATTTTGTAATCCATATAAAAGAAGTTAAATTTGCATCTAATAATGGCATAAGTACAATAAAGCTATCACTTATTATTAATAAGATACTAGTATATATAATCCATTTATTTTCCCTATAATTATCTAGTTCCTTATATTGATGTAATATAACACCAAATAAAATAAGTAATATAATTTGATTTATAATAAAGTGATTATATATATTAGTTAAATAAATTAATCCATTGAATCCTCTTAATGAAATCATATAAACGATAGGTATAACTATAATAAAAATCAAGTTTTGTATTTTGGGAGAATATCTTTTCTTATATAAAATTATGCTTGATATTATATTTATTAGCTCCAAACATGTAATAAATCCTATGAAAGACATAGCAAGTCCAAATTTTTCTTTTTGCCATAAATACTCTAGATCTATAAACCTTAATATAGCTATATAAAAATAACCAACTCCAATGTATTTTAACAGCCCTAAATCCTTCTTATTTACTTTTACGGCACTTAATATAAATATTAGTATGGATATAGCAAAACAAAGTAGTCTAATTATAAATATATATTCATTTGACATTTTGAAAACCCTATTGATAATGATCAGCATTACAAGTACAGGTATAAATATATTAGACATCAATCCTTTATGTCTATATTTTTTTTCACTTAACATCTATCTTCCAATCACCCTTCATTTATATAGCTTAATTATAAAAGTAGTTCCTTTACCTACATCACTAATTATTTCTATATCTCCATTTTGAGCTTTAATTAAATTATATACAACAAAAAGACCTACTCCGAAACCTGTTGAGTTATTATTTTTTATTCTGTCCTCAACCTCATATTTATTAAAGGCTTTTTTTATAAATTCTTTGCTCATACCTATCCCAGTATCTCCTACCTCTATAAGTACTGCATCTTTTGAATTCTTTATATTTATAAATATAGTTCCATCCTCATCAGTAAATTTTAATGAGTTTGATATTAAATTTAATATCACTCTTTCCATCATCTCTTTGTCGAAATAAACATATATCTCTTCTTCATCAGTATCAAAAAGAATATTTATTCCATTACTCTTTATATGTGCAAAAAGGGAATTTATATAATCCTCAACAAACTCTACAATGTTATCTAAAACTAAATTAGCATCTAAATTTTCCGAATCTATTTTACTTGTATCTATAAGATTATTAGTAAATTTAGTAAGCATAAAACAATTTTGCTTACTTACTTCATTATAAAAATTTATTTTTTCTATATCATTATTTTCAATTAATATTTTTTCTAATTGTATTGCTGAATATATTACGCTTATAGGTATTTTTAAATCATGAGAAATACTTGATAAAAAGTTTCTTTTTATTTCTTCTTTCATTTTTATGCTCTCTAATTCTTCTTTCATAGATACAAGTTTTATTTCTTCAGTTAAATCTTTCAATAATAATATACATTCTGATTCTTCACCATTTAAAGAAAAGAATCTAACTTCTATTTTCTTATCATCTTTATCTATTGTCGTAGAATAGGAACCTTTATTTATATCAACCACTTTTTTTCTTATATCAACATCAAAATTTATATAGTTATCTATTCTTCTATTTACAACTGCTCTTAAATTTTCTTTTTCTATTAGATTTAAAAAATTTGAATTACAATAAGATATCCTAAGATTATTATTTACTATTACTATAGGATCAGGTAAACAACCTAAAAAGCTCTTATATACTAATTGTCTCTCCTTTAACTTTCTATAAGCTTCTTCTAGTTTATAGTTACTTTGTATTATTTCTTTATTTATCTCTTCTAATTTTTTATTTGTATTAACTGTTTCTTTAAACATAAAATTATAATTTTCCTTTGATATATTAACTATAATAAACAAGATAGTCGCTGTATAAACTAACATTTTTATCATCATAACTATATCAACAAGAAAATAGGTGTCTGTATATTTAACAAAAATCCTAATAAAAAAGTATATCATCATAATATTTATATTTAACTTTAGTAAATCTATCTTTTTATTAAAGCTTTCATTATTTATATTAATATATCTATATGTTCCTATTAAAAGTACTATGGTTGAAATTATATATAATAAATATATAAAATTTTTATCTATAACATTGTTTGTCAAACTAAAAAATGAAATAATTCCAAATAATGCTATATATTCTAAGTAAATTTTTTTACCAACTACAGTTACATTTTTATATTTTGCTATTATATAATATAGCATTACTGTATTAATAATTTGAAATTCATCACATTTACTATATCCAAGCTTGGTAAGAAATATTTTTATTCCTTGAAATTGATTTTCCGGAGTTAAAAACACCATGAAAACTATACATATTGTAAAAAGAAATATTTGCAGTATCCCATATATATCTTTTTTAGTTAAATTCTTTAAGTGTATTGTAAACATTAGTAAAATCATAACTATTATTATCTTAAAGATTTGTACAATATCATTTATAGCCATAAAATCATACATTAAAGCAATCTGGTGCATACTAAAGAAAATTAAGCTTATTAATATATATGATAATAATTTTTTCATATCAATATAATAAATTTTCATTCTAAAATTATTATAATCCACATTATTTCTCCTCACTAGTAATTATTACTACATAATTTTACATCATTTCCTTTTATATGTGAATAATTTTAGAAATTTTTGTAGATATTTTATTTTTAATATTCTATTTCTCTATCCATTTTATTATATCACTAATAACTTCATCCTTATTTACTTCATTTAGCATCTCGTGCCTTCCATCTTTATATAACTTATAACTAATGTCTTTTACTCCTATATTTTTATATACTTCATAAAGATTAATTATTCCTTTTCCAAAATAACCAACAGGATCTCTATCTCCTGCAAAAATATAAATGGGAATGTCTAAATCCTTTACTTTTTCTATATTTTCATTTTTATGTATATCCCATAATCCGTTTATTAAATCATAGTAAAAAGGAGTTGGATATATAAATCCACAATACTTATCATTTATATACTTATCTACTTCATTTTCATCCGAACAAAGCCAATCAAAATTAGTTCTTGGATTTTTTACACTTTTATTAAACCCTCCAAAGGATAGCCTATCCATCAAGCGACTTCTTTTATCATTTCCTTTAATCAACATTTCCATTTTAGAAACAGCTAATCCTAATTTAGTAAATATCTTTGGTTTCCCATTACTTCCAGATAAAATAAGAGCATCAATAGTATATCCATACATTTGTATATATCTTTGACTTAAGAAAGATCCCATGCTATGGCCAAATAATATTAATGGTATCTCTTTATTTTCATTTTTAATAATATCATTTAATATTTTTATATCATCAATCATTGAGTAAAATCTATTTTCTTTACTTATAAAACCTAGTTCACTTAAGCTCTTTGCACTTTTTCCATGCCCACTATGATCATGAGCATAAACTACATATCCCTCTTTAACAAGTCTATTTGCAAAATAGTCATATCTCCCAGCCCATTCTGACATTCCATGAACTATTTGAATAACAGCTTTAGGCTTGCTTGAATTATCACTCCATTTATAGCAACTAATATCCATTCCTTCTTTATTCTTAAAAACAAAATTGTCCATAACACTTCCTCCATTCTTTCATTTATCATATTTTCTCTTTTTTATCACCTATCAAACTTCAATAATTAATAAAATCTTATCATAACTTTATTTGTAAGTATATAAAGTTATGATATACTATTCATAGTCAAAATCAAAATTTATTATTATTTGATTATCTATTAATATTATTGTATATAATATTTGATAAGTATTATAAGGTGGTGAAAAAGATTAGTATTAAATCAATAATAAGCATTATAGCTTCAAAAATTACAATTTTTCTAACAAAAACAATACTAAAAGGGGGAACAACATTCCCTGGAAAAGTGGCCTTAAAAATAGATAGAAATATACTTTCAAAAGTGTCAAAAGGCTACAAAGTAGTTTTAATCACAGGTACTAATGGTAAAACTACTACAACTAGCATGATTTATAACATTATAAAAGAAAGCGGAAAGAAAGTTATTACTAATAATACTGGTGCAAACCTTTTTCCTGGAATAGTTACAACCTTCATTGATAACTACAAGTTCTTTAATAAAATCGAGGATTCTTATGCAGTTATAGAAGTTGATGAAGCTAACTTAAAATATATAACTAAATATATTAATCCAGAAATAATAACTGTAACAAACCTTTTTAGAGATCAGCTAGATAGATATGGTGAAGTTTACACTACTCTATCAAAGATATTAGAAGGAATACATCTTTCTCCTAATACTACTTTAGTCTTAAATGGAGATGAATCTCTCCTAGGTAAATTAGATCTTCCAAATAAAACTGTATTTTATGGTTTTAACGCAAGCATAGGAGATAATAAAGATATAGAAATAAATGCCGATGCTAAGTTCTGCAAATTCTGTAAGTCTCCTTATGAATATAATCATATTACATATAATCATTTAGGTGACTTCTACTGTACAGGCTGTGGATTTAAAAGAGCTCCTTTAGAATATGCAGTAAATGAAGTCTTAGAATTAACACCAGATAGTTCAACTGTGAAACTTAATGATTTAGAAGTTACTATAAGCCAGTCAGGTGCTTATAACATTTATAATGGTCTTTGTGCTTATGCTGTAACTAAAGAACTTGGAATAAATGATAATTCAATAAAAAAATCATTGCAAAACCAAGATTCTAGTTTTGGAAGACAAGAAGCATTAAACATTGAAGGTAAGGATGTAAAAATTATTTTAGTTAAAAATCCTGCTGGATATAATCAAGCTTTAGATACACTTTGTTTAAATAAAGATCCTTTTGCTGCCGCATTTCTTTTAAATGATAACTATGCTGATGGTACTGATGTTTCTTGGATATGGGATGTTGACTTTGAAAAACTTCATGATCTTAATATTAATGAAATATTTGTCTCTGGTATTAGATGCTATGATATGGCTGTTAGGCTTAATGTTGCAGGATTAAATAAAGATAACTTTATAATTGAAGAAACCTTCGAAGAGTTAACAGAAAAGATTAAAAATAGTAAAAATGATAAAATTTATATTCTTGCTACTTATACTGCTATGATTAACTTTAGAAAATATCTTCATTCAAAAGGTTACATTAAAAAACTTTGGTAAATAAGGAGGTCTATAAATGGAATTAAATATTTGTCATCTTTATCCTGATTTACTTAATGTTTATGGAGATGTTGGTAATATTCTAATACTTAAACATAGAGCTGAACAAAGAGGAATAAAGGTTAATATAATTAATACATCATTAAATGATGAATTTGATTCAGAAAATACAGATATTCTATTTTTTGGTGGCGGTCAAGATTTTGAGCAATCAATAGTTTCTAATGATTTAAAAACTATAAAAAAACCTAGCTTACAAAAATATATTGAAGATGAAAAAGTAGTTATTGCAATTTGTGGTGGTTATCAATTGCTAGGAAAATATTATATGGCTCCAAATGGTGAAAAAATCGAGGGATTAGGAATTCTTGATATATATACTGAAGGTGGAGATACTAGATTTATAGGCAACACAGTTATATATAATGAAGATTTTAATGAAACGTATGTAGGTTTTGAAAATCATTCTGGTAGAACTTATACTAATGGATTAAAACCACTAGGAAAGTGTGTTCATGGTTACGGAAATAACGGTGAAGATGGGAATGAGGGCTGTATATATAAAAATACATTTTGTAGCTATTTTCATGGATCATTATTATCTAAAAATCCTGAGTTAGCAGATAGATTTTTAAATATAGCTTTAAGTAAAAAATATGACAATATAACCCTTGAGAAGATAGATGATTCTCTTGAACTAAAAGCAAAAGAAGTTATGATAAAAAAATTAGATAATAAGAAATAAATTTGAGGCAAGCTACTACACAATAGCTTGCCTTGTTTTTTATTATTTATTCAATACATTTATATCTTTTAAATATTGAATTTCCCAGTTTTCAATTTCATTTAATGTTTTAAACTTATAACCTTTTTCTTTATAAAAATTAATTATTTCTTGAAGTGAACCTACAGTTGCATACTTATCACCTAAATCATGCATAAGAACTACTTCAACATCATATAATCCACCTTCATCTTTTATCCTTGAATTAATAAATTCTGATGATAAATCTTTTGCTTCACTATCTCCTGCAGCAATTGTCCAATCTATATAATAATCACCATTTCTTACTATTCTATTTTTTATTTTACTTAATACATTAGAATCACAAACTGTATTATTAGAACCACCTGGTAATCTTATAAAATTTAAGTTTCTCTTTCCTAATATACTTTCAATAGTATCCCTACATTTATCTAAATCTTTAAAATAATTTTCTTCACTTTTATATACAGATACATAGTCATGAATATTACAATGAGGCATTATGCACATTCCATTTTCATTTAGTGATTTTATCATGTAAGGATATATATTAGCATAATCTCCGACAACAAAAAAAGTTGCTTTTATGCCATTATTGTTTAAGATATTAATTAACTCCTTAGTTACATTTACAGATGGTCCATCATCAAAAGTTAAATATACAGTTTTCAGGTGATTTTCTGTATACAATGCAGAAACTGGGATATAATTTATATTGTTAAGAAATATAAAAAGTGCAATAAAACTAATAAACTTACTAAACTTTTTGATATTAACCACCTCTTTCTTATATTTCTATTTTGTACAATTATTAAATTTATATTACATGTAAATTAAACCACTTAACAATTATTCTATATGTTGTTATTATGGAAAGTAGATGTTATACTTTAATTTGTGTTTAAATCAAATAGTTTCAAAATATAAAATTAAAGCAATATATGTTTAGTTGTTAATATACATACTTATTTGTAGTACAATATTAAATAGTCAATAAACCTATTTAAGAATAATTACATATGTTTTAAGTGAATATTTTTATGAAAAGTCATATATGTTTAATTTTTTATATAAGTTACTAAAATACATACTTTTCCAAATTATTGTAATTTATATAATTCGGTTATTTATATTGGTTAACTATATAATTTATTACAACTTATATATATATTAAAATCTTTAGAAATGGGGAGATGAAATTGAAAAAGAAAAATTTACTAAAGTCGCTGGCAGTTGCTCTTTCTATTTCGTTATTAGCTCCTTTTGCTAATAAAGTTAGTGCACAAGAGACAAATATTCAAACTCCAGAAATTATTGGAGAAGCTGCTATAACAATGGACATTAACACAGGTGAAGTTATTTACTCAAAAAATGCTGACTTAAAATTATCACCTGCAAGTACTACTAAACTTATGACTGCTTTACTTTTTGCTGAGAACAAGTCAAAGGCTGAAACATTAACTTTTAGTGATACTGTAGTTAAAGTAACTGAAACATCACTTAATAACTACAAATCAATAAATGCTGGAGATAAAATTTCAGCAGAAGATACTATGAAAGCTGTAATGATATTTTCAGCAAATGATACTGCTTACTTAATGGCAGAATCAGTTGGTGGAACTGTAGATAACTTTGTAAATATGATGAACGATAAAGCAGTAGAATTAGGGCTTAAAAATACTCATTTCGTTAATCCATCAGGTTTAGAAATTGACCCTTTAAATCCTAGCAATACTGAAATAAATCAAACTACAGCATATGACTTAGCTCAAATAGGAATTGCAGCTTTTAAAAACGATTGGGTTAGAGAAACTATGGCTCCTAAAAGCGGTGAAATTAGTGTTAGTCTTTCAGGTACTCCTGTAATAATTGAGTCTAGAAACAAGTTACTTGGCAAAAATGGTAATATAGGTGGTAAAACTGGAACTGAAGAACAAGCTGGACATTGCTTTGTAGGTTTTTATGAAAGAGATGGCAGAGATTTAGTTACTGTAGTTCTAAAATCTGAATACGGTGCAACAGGTCTTAATGTATTTGAGGATACAGAAAAATTAGCTAACTATAGTTACTCAGCACAAAAAGAAATATATAAAAATGCTGGTGATGAAATTGGTACTGTAGATTTAACTTATAAAGCATTCAGATTCTTTGGCCCTGAAAAGCAAATAACAGCACCTATAGTTATTAATCAAAATGTTGAATACTACAAGAATGATTTTAATGATAAAAATGCTACACTTTCTTATGAGGGAGATGTAACAGATGCTTGGAAATTAAGTGGTAATGAAGAAATTAAGCTAACATTTTCTACTCCAGGACATACTGAAGATGTCTTAGGAACAGTTAAACTTTCATCTTTTGAACTTATTAAATCTAATTTACCTCTATATTTATTATCATTACTGATTATTGTTATTATATTAGTTTTAGTATTATTTATAGTAAGAATAATTAATATGAAAAAAAGAAGAAGAAGAAGATATTATTAAAAAAAGGTAGATTTAATTAAATCTACCTTTTTCTAATTTTAAATCTTATTTATATAAATTAGAATAAATATATGCTATAATCCTAAAGAAAATATTTTAAAGGGGAGATTCTATTTTGAATAAAGTTGATTTTAAAGGAAGCGTGGTTTTAAACCCTGTCCCTGTAGTTTTAATTACATCTAGGAATAAATCTGGAAAAGATAATGTTTTTACAGTTGGTTGGACTGGAACAATCTGCACAAAGCCTCCAATGCTTTCTATTTCTATTAGACCTGAAAGACTTTCTTATGAATACATATGTGAAACTATGGAATTCATTGTTAATATGCCTTCTTCTGAAATGGTTAAAGCAGTAGATTACTGTGGAGTTAAGCCTGGTAGAAAATTCGATAAAATTAACGATATGGGATTTACCATGAAAGAAGGAACAAATGTTAATGTTGCCTATATAGACGAATGCCCTGTTACTATAGAATGTAAAGTAAAAGATATTATAAAATTAGGCACGCATGACATGTTTATTGCAGAAGTAGTAGGTTCTCATATAAATAGTACTTTGATAGATGAAAAAGGAAAAATTCATTTTGAAAAAGGTGATTTAATTTCGTATTGTCATGGAGAATACTTTAAACTTCCTCAAAATTCTATTGGTTCTTTTGGCTTCTCTGTTTCAAAAAAAATTAATGATAATAAAAAGAAGAAAGATACTAAAATAAATAATAATACTAAAATAGAAGAAAAATCTAAAAGTAATTTTTCAAGTAAAAATAATATTCCTAAAAACAGTTTAAAATCAAATAGTAAAAAAAATCATAAAAATAAATCAAAAAAAGCAAGTAATTCAATTAAATTCAAAAAGAAAAATAAATAATATCTCAATATATTATCGAATTCATTTTTTGAATTAATTTATATACAAATTTGTTTTAATAAACGCTTATAATTCCAATAGATTCCTTGACTTTAAGTAAAAATCTATCTATACTCAATAATGTTATAATGAATTAGATTTGGGGGATTAAGCCATGTTTATATTAACATATATTATTAAATATGAAGAGCTAGATGAGAAAATTGAAAAATTACAAATTAACGATATCTTCAATGTATTTTATGAAAGTCCTTTAGAAATTACAACTGATGAGTATGGATATGGTTATCTAGAAAAATCAGTTTCTACTATCGATCTTAAAGTTGCTTATGAGCTAGATAAAGATAACTTATCTTCATTTAAAGATACTGTTTCTTCTATTTTAGAAGCAGATTGCATAAATATTGAAGAAGTAAATTATGATTACGAAAATTATAACTTTCCTACGGTACATATAAATGATAATTGGGTTTTAGCTTCCCCTGATGAAGTTATAAGTGATAAAAACATACATAAAATATCCTTTATATCCCAAGGTGCATTTGGTACAGGTTTACATGAAACAACAAGAGATCTTTTAGATATTATTCTAACTAAAATTGATTTACATAATAAATCAGTTCTAGATATAGGTACAGGATCAGGAATTTTATCAGTTGCATCCGCTATCATCGGTGCGTCAAAAGTTACTGCTTTAGATATACGAGATGTGAGAGAAGAAGTTGAATTAAATGCTTCATTAAATGGATTATATAACATTGAAGTTTTAGTTGGCAATGCATTAAATGAAGAAGTCAATATACATGATAAGTATGATTGGATTTATATAAATATAGGTGGAGAAGAAACTGAGTTATTTATGGATTTTATAAAAGAACATTTATTAAATAACGGTAAGCTTCTTGTATCTGGACTTGTGGAATGGAGTTTTGATAAAGTAAAAGCTATAGTAGAAAGTCATGGATTTAAACTTGAAACAAAACATCAAACTAATGAATGGATAACAGCTATATTTAATTAGAAAATTAAATAGTGAAAGAGTTCAGAAAAATCCTTATTGATTTTTAATAAAAAGGTGTTTCGCACAAATTAAATTTTAAGAAGCACCCCTTCTAAACTTTTTCACTATTTTAATATCTTTTAATCACTAATAATTTTTTCAACAACATTATTTATTAAAGGATTTAACCGTCTCTCTATATCAAGAAAATTGTATTCTTGAATTGGAAAAATTGATTCTTCAGCCTTTCTAACATTCTTAAATGGAATTATTATTCCATTTTTCTCCTTATCATTTAAACTAATGACATTCATTTCTACAGGATAAGATAAAGCATTCCAAAAAACATCCAATACAGGCTCTCTATAGTATTCCATTAGCTCTTTTGTCCCTCCTCCATGACCTACAATTCCAACAGGTTTTTTAAATAGAGGAAATCGATAATCTTCATTATTGAATCTTTTCAAAAACGCTAATTGTTCTATTTTCTCAAGTAGTACAATCTTAACCTCTGCATCTTTATCAAATATATAAACAAATCATTCTTTTTTATAGCATTTAATTTATTTATTATATTAATTATACTTAATTTCGGTAAAAAGCACACTTTATTTCATATTTACTATATAAAATATGAATAAAAAAATAAAAATTGGGCCCATTTAATTAAGAAACTCTTTATTAAATAGGCTCAATTTTTATTTTTCATGAAGATATTTATATATATTATAATTTGCTTTAACTTTATCTACATATTTTTTTGTTTCCGGGAATGGTATATAATCTAAATTTTCACCATCTAATGAATATTCTTCATCATTTAGCCACTTATTTACGTTTCCACTTCCTCCGTTATAAGCTGCTAATATCAAATCCAAATTTTCATCAAATTCATTTTCTAAGTTTTTTAAATACCAACAACCCATTTTTATATTTAATTCTGGATCAAAAAGCATAGATGGCATAAAATAATTTATCCCAATTTCTTTAGCCGCCCATTCTCCTGTTGCATCCATAATTTGCATTAATCCCTTGGCATCTCTTTTTGAAACAGCTTCCTTATTAAAATTACTTTCTGTCTTAATAACTGCTAATACAAGATACGGATCTACTTCATATTCCTCACTATACTTATTTACATAATCAGCATATTTGTAAGGAAACACATAGTTCTTCATCACTAATGTTATTCCAATATAAGCAATAAATACTGTAATTAGAATAGTTAATATACGTTTAAACTTCATTACCTTCTCCTTACTTATTTAATTACCTTTAAAAAATCCACTACCTTATCAACTTGATTTTTAGTTTTTAATAAGTCACCATTATTATCAATAATAATGTGTGCATAATCTTTTTTCTTATCTAGAGATATTTGTGCATTTAACCTATTTACAGCTTCATCTCTAGATAATCTATCTCTATTTTTTAATCTCATTATCTGAGTATTATTATCTACCCATACTACAATAATATAGTCCATATAATCATGAAGATTATTTTCTATTAAAGTTGGAGCATCTAGTATCACCATTGATTCTCCGCTTTTTTCATATTTATCTATCTCTGAAAAAATTTCATCTTTTATATATGGAATAATTATTTCTTCGTATTTTTTTCTCTGTTTTGGAAATCTAAATATATGATTTCCAAATTCCCTTCTTCTAAATTCCCCTCTCCAATCGAAAAAACCTGATCCAAATTCTATTTTTATTTTATCTAGAATTTCAGGGTATTTAATAAGGACATCTCTAGATATTGTATCTGCATCTATTATTTTAAATCCTTTTTCAGTAAGCATTTTTGATACAGTGCTTTTACCAGAACCAATTCCTCCTGTTAACCCTATTTTAATCATTTTCAGTTATGCCCCCTTATTTAGCCTCATACCATGTTTTACCTATATTAATATCTACCTCAAGAGGTACCTTCATATCTAAAACTTTTTCCATTTCATCTTTAACTATTTGTTTTACATCTTCAAGTTCATTTTCTTTAACATTTAATATAAGCTCATCATGTACTTGTAAAATCATTTTACTTTTCAGTTCTTTTTCCTTTAATTTATTATAAACATTAACCATCGCTAGCTTAATTATATCAGCTGCACTTCCTTGAATAGGAGCATTCATTGCCAATCTTTCACCTAAAGCTTTTACTATTCTATTAGATGATTTAATTTCTGGTATAAACCTTCTTCTATTTAAAATAGTTAAAACATATCCATTTTCTTTTGCTTCTTGTATTACACTATCTAAATATCCCTTAATATTAGGATATCTATCAAAATAAATCTCCATATATTCAGAAGCTTCTTTTTTAGTTATGTGTAAATCCTGTGAAAGACTAAAATCACTTATTCCATAAACTATTCCAAAATTTACGGCTTTAGCTCTACTTCTCATTAATGATGTAACTTCTTCTACTGGCACTTTAAATACTTCAGATGCAGTTTTTGTATGTATATCACTATGATGCTTAAATGCATCTATCATATTTTCATCATTTGACATATGAGCAAGAACTCTTAATTCTATTTGTGAATAGTCACAAGATAATAGAATATCACCTTCTTCATCAGGTATAAATACTTTCCTTATTTCTCTCCCCATTTCATATTTTATAGGGATATTTTGAAGGTTAGGCTCTGTACTTGATAATCTACCTGTAGTAGTTACTGTTTGATTAAAACTTGAATGTATATGTCCATCACTATCTATAACATTTTTTAATCCTTCCACATAAGTAGAATTAAGCTTTGTTATTTGTCTATAGTAAGTTATCTTTGGTATTATATCATGTTTGTCTTGAAGCTTTTCTAATACCTCAGCATTAGTTGAATAACCTGTTTTTGTTTTCTTAATTACAGGTAAATCTAATTTTTCAAAAAGTATTTTTCCTAATTGCTTTGGTGAGTTTATATTAAATTCCTCTTCTGCTAAGTCAAAAATTTCCTTTTCTGTTCTAGTAATCTCTTCTTTAAACTTTATTGCCAAATCATCTAGCATATTTTTATTTATATTAAATCCTAAAGATTCCATAGAAGAAAGAACAAATATTAATGGATGCTCAACTTCATAATAAAGTTCTTCCATCTTCTCTTCCTGTATTTTCCCCTTTAACAATTCATATATATCTCTTAGTTTAAAGTTTATCTTTCCTTCTAAGATTTCGGCTTCACCTGTAACATCTTCACATAGGTATTCATTTATTAATGTTAATAAATCATATGATGATCTAGCTGAATCTATTAAATAAGCTGCTATAGCAGTATCAAATTCAAATCTATTTATGGATATATTTAGCTTATTCAATACTGTAACTAGCGATTTACCATCATGAATTATTTTATTTAATTCTTCATTTTCCATGATTGTTTTTAAAGCTAAATTAGCTTCATTTTTATTAGTATTATAGATATCCTTAAAATTTATTAAGTACACTTTGTCTTCATTAGATAGATACATTTTATTCAGCTCTATTTCTGAATATTTTGTACTATTTATTACATCATATGTTATATAGCATATCTTATCTAATGATTTTGATAAACTAAGAAAATCTTCTGGATTATCGATAGTAATTAAATTTATAGTTTCTTCAGTTACTTCTAAATCTTTATCTGACTCAGGAAGTTTATCAAACATCGACTTCATTTGAAGCTTAAAGAACAACTTTCTTAAGCCTTCCTTATCATATGATTCTTGACTTTTTATCTCATCTAAATCAAATTCAATAGGTACTTCAGTTATTATTGTTGCTAGCTTTTTACTGAATATAGCTTGTTCTCTATAATTTTCTAAATTTTCTTTTAACTTTTTCCCACTAATATTATCTATATTATTTAATACTTCTTCTACAGAACCATAAGTTTGAATTAATTTATAAGCTGTTTTTTCTCCTACTCCAGGAACTCCTGGTATATTATCTGACTTATCTCCCATAAGACCTTTTACATCTATAAACTGAGTTGGTGTTACTCCAAATTCCTCAACAAATGTTTTATGATCGTACACTGCTGTTTCTGTGACACCTTTTTTTGTTATAACAACATTTATATTATCTGATGCTAACTGTAGTGCATCCCTATCTCCTGTAACTACAAAGACTTCAATATTATTTTTTTCTGCATATTTTGCTAAAGAACCTATTATATCATCAGCTTCAAATCCATCGATTTCATATTTACTTATGGCTAATAAACCTAAAAGATCTTTTACTATAGGAAATTGCTCTGCAAGTTCAGGTGGCATTTTCTTTCTACCTGCCTTGTAGTCTTCATATTCTTTATGTCTAAAAGTTGGGCCCTTTTTATCAAAAGCTGCAACTATATAATCTGGTTTTAACTCTTCCTTCATTTTAAATAACATATTTGTAAACCCATAAACTGCATTTGTATGAATTCCATCACTAGTTGTTAACTCTGGAATAGCATAAAATGCTCTGTTAAGAAGTGAGTTAGAATCTAATATCAATAATCTTTCCATATCTTCCTCCAAATTAAGGCGTTTACTCCTTAAACTTATGTTTATTATAAATTATACTATTTTTATAATAACAAATCATTACATTTTAATTAATATATCTATTTCAAATAGAAATCTACTTTTTAAAATAACTTTATAATATGTATATTCCTTTTACATCATATTTTAAAATTCCTTACATTATAAAATTTCCCAAATCAATACTTATTAATTCATTTAAAATATTAAAAAATACTTAAATCCAATTCTTCTGATAACTCTTTAATCACATGTAATCCTGATATGCTATTTCCTTTTTCATCTAATGATGGTCCATAGATACCTATTCCATATTTTCTTGGAACGGTAGCAAGGATTCCTCCGCCAACCCCTGATTTTGCTGGGATTCCAACATGAACTGCAAACTCACCAGATGCATCATACATTCCACAAGTAACCATAATAGTTTTTACTATTCTACATACCTCTCTTGACATTACTCTTTCATTATTCCAAGGAGTAACTCCATCATTAGCAAGTACTGACCCAAACCTAGCTAAATCCCTTGCAGATACTTCTATTGAACATTGCTTAAAGTACAAATCTAGTATTTCTTCTACGTCACCATCTAAAATACCACTACTCTTCATAAAATATGCCAAAGCTCTATTCCTATTTCCTGTCTCCTTTTCTGATAAATATACTCTTTCATTTACTGATATACTTTCATTATTTGTAACAAGTCTTATAAAATCTAAAATTTTTTGAAACTTTTCATCGACATCTTTTCCATCTATTAATGATGTTGTAACTATAGCTCCAGCATTTATCATTGGATTATAAGGTCTTCCTGTATCTCTAACCTCAAGGTTTACTATTGAATTAAATCCCATTCCAGTTGGCTCTACATTAACTTTTTTAAAGACATTATATCTTCCGTTATCTTTAAGAGCTAAAATTAATGTAACAACTTTTGATATGCTTTGAATAGTAAATTTCTTATCACATTCTCCTGAATAATATTCTTTTCCATTTAAATCAACTATACATATTCCTAAATCATCAGGATTTGCTTCTAGCAGCGCTGGAATATATGATGCAAGTTTGCCATCCTTACCATATTTTCTATTTTTATCAACTAATGTATCTAATAAATTAAACAATTTTATCACCTCATAATATCTTCAGTTTTATGTTGTATTCCTTAATTACTAAGCATTTCTATTATATTAATAATTCCTACTATACACAAGTGGATTTATACTTCTATATTTTTAACTAGACTATTTTACAATATTATGTAAAAATAAATAATATAAATTATAATTTGAGGTGATTTCATGGATATGAAAAATATGTTATTAAAGTATGCAACACTTGCTGTGAAAAAAGGTGTTAATTTGCAAAAAGATCAAGTTTTGCTTGTTAGTTCACCAGTAGAATGCATAGATTTTGCAAGAGCTATTGCAGAAGTTGCTTACAAAGAAGGTGCCAAAGAAGTTGTTGTTCATTATGGAGATCAAAAATTACAAAGACTTAAACTTGAATATGCATCAATGAATACATTAAAAGAAGTACCAAATTGGGTAGCTGAATCATATAACTCATATGCTAGAGAAGGATGTGCTGTAATTTCAATTTCAGCTTCAGACCCTGATGCTTATAAAGATATTCCTATGGAAAAAATATCAACATTCCAAAAGCATCGTCAATTGGCTTTAAAAGAATACTATGATTATTCAATGTCAAACAAGATACGTTGGACTGTTGTATCTGTTCCAACTGAAGCATGGGCATTAAAAATCTTTAAGGACTCTACTTCTGAAGAAGCTGTATCAAAACTATGGGATGTAATATTTGATGTAGTTAGATTAAATAACGATGATCCAATTAAAGCTTGGGAAGAACATAACAACAATATAGATAAAAAATTAGAATTTTTAAATTCCACTAAGCTTCAGAAACTCCATTATAAAAATTCTAAAGGTACTGATTTAACTATAGAACTACCTGAAGATCATATTTGGCTTGGTGGCTCAGAAAAATGTAATTCTGGAATAGAATTTAATGCTAATATGCCAACTGAAGAAGTTTTTACTCTTCCTAAAAAACATGGAATTAACGGAACTGTTACTTCATCAAAACCTTTAAGCTATGGAGGAAACCTAATCAATAATTTCTCCCTAACATTTAAAGATGGAAAAGTTATTGATTTTACCGCTGAAGAAGGGTATGAATCATTAAAAGAATTATTAGCTAGTGATGAAGGAGCTAGTTATTTAGGAGAAGTAGCATTAGTTCCTTTTGATTCACCTATTTCAAATTCTAACCTAATTTTTTATAACACATTATTTGATGAAAATGCAGCTTGCCATCTAGCTTTTGGTAAAGCTTATCCAACTTGTATAATTAATGGAGAAAATTTAAGCAATGATGAACTTGCTGCTAAAGGTGCAAATGATTCAATAATTCATGTTGATTTTATGATTGGAACAGATGATTTAGACATAACAGGATATACTTCTGATAACACTAAAGTTAAAATATTTACTTCAGGAAACTGGGCATTTTAATCACTCTTAATATTTCAAAATCTTCAATCATATATTAGTACATATTGAAGTATTTTACTTCTTATATATTAATTACTTAAATTTGTTTATACTATGAAAATTATGTATATACTATGTTAATGAGAGGGGTTTTGTTATGTTATTAAAGGAGGAAAAAATGATTAAAATTTTATTATTAGGTGGAAGTGAATTTGTTTCAGAATCTCTTGCAACCTATTTAATTAGTCGTGGCTACGATATTGATATTTTAACTAGAGGTCTAAGAAAAATAAATTATTCAGGATACAAAAATCATATTATCTGTGATAGAAGAAATAAGGAAGCTTTAAAAAATGCTTTAAATAATAAAAAATATGATGTAATATTTGATATATCTGCTTACTCAAAGGATGATGTTGAAATTCTATTTTCATATATTAATCCCTCTTCTTTAAAAAGATATATTTTCTGCTCATCTGCAGCAGTATATATCCCAAGTGCTGAAAATATTAAAGAAGATGCTAATAAAGGAGAAAATTCTACTTGGGGTAGTTATGGATATAATAAATTACAAGCTGAATATTATATAAATGAATTAATAAAAAATAATGGATTACATGCAACAATATTTAGACCTACTTATATTTATGGTGAAGGAAATAACTTATATAGAGAATGTTTTTTCTTTGATAAAATAAAAAATGATGAGGTTATATTAGTTCCGGAAGATGATGTTAAGGTTCAATTTATCCACATCCAAGATTTAGTTAAAGCATTTGAATGTGCAATATATAATGATAACGATAATAGAGCATATAATTTAACTAGCCCTGATTTATATTCTTGGGATGAAGTGATTAAATCTTGTGCATCTATTTTAAATAAAGATGCCAAAATCAAAAAAGTTCCTTTATCTAATTCAGAAGTTAGAAGTTACTTCCCTTTTAGAAGCACTAACTTTAATTTAAATATAATGGACCTTAGGGAAAATGGATTTCATTTACCAGTTATATATTTAAAAGAAGGATTAGAAATGTCATATAAATGGTATGTTGACAAAAAGCCTTTTTACAAAGATTATAAGCTAGTAAAAGCATTAAATAAATAAAAAAATTCGTCTTAAAACTATAATTTACTAGTTAATTTAAATATTTTTAAACAAAGAGCACCTAATAAGATACATTTATTCTTATCAGGTGCTCTTTGCTTATTATAACATATTCAATTTCTATATAAAGAACGCTATTTTTATAACCAATTATTTATTAGATGGTTAATTTTTATTCTATTTCGCTTTTAGAACTATTATTTCCTCCATCTCTTCTTTCTAATTCTTGTTCTAATACTGCCTTTATTCCTTGCATCTTAGCTTTTAATTTTTTCTTTGCATTAAATTTTTGAAATAATAACGTTAATGATGATGTAAATCCCATCATTTCTTGTGTTTCACTTAATAATATCTCTGTAGAATTTGAATCTATTTCTTTAAATTCATATTTTGAAATATATTTATCATTGCTTATTGAATTTGTTACCTCATATAGCTTATTTTTTTCATATCCAGTTATACGAGTTTCCATTTCAATTTTTTGTTTTCCTACTTGTTTTATTACCTTTTTATAACTTACTTCTGTTGGATTTTTATCATTAAACTTTGGCATTTCTTTTTTATTTAAATCAATAAAAACTTTAAATACTCTTTCTATTGGGTAATCTATTTTTATACCTACATTATAATTACTCATTTATAATCCCCCTATATAACTTATAATCATAATAATATTATTACATCTTTTTGAGTAAATTGCTATAAAAAATAAAAGGATTACATCCTTTTATTTTTTATAGTTATTAATTCTTCTCTTCAGATCTTGGTTTATTTTTACCAAGCTTTCTAGATTCCTTAGAATATCCAACTTCATCAGCAGTTTCCATCTTCATTTTTTTTAGTTCTGTTTTAGTTTTTTGCCCTGCTTTTTTATTTTTTTTAGAATTTTTATTGTTTTTATGTGCCATATAAAAACACCTCCTACCTCATATATATTTTCAAGATATTTAGGTATTTTTATTCTAAATAATGACTTATTTTTTTATTATTCTTCGTATATTATATTATCACAATTTTCTTTTATTTTTTCTAAATCAGTTGTTGCTTTTACAGTCCATCCTAATATAGGAACATTTCTTTTACGTTGAAATTTAACTACAGCTTTTGGCAAATAATCAACTTCATATGCTATAAAAGCTGGTTTACTTTCGAAATTTAAAAGTAAATTTCTCAATGCAAACTTTTTGTATCCAGGCAAATCAGAATCATCAAAAGATCCTGCTAATTGTCCCCTAGGTATTTCTGGAGCATTCTTTTTAAACCAGGATAAAACAAATGGATTAAAGGCTTGAACAGCTACATCTCCATTATAATCCTTTATTATACTATAAACTTCACTTTCAAGGATTCCAACTTTATCCTCATTTTTTATTTCAATAAGTAATGGAACTTTTCCATCTATAAGTTCTAAAACTTCATTTAAAGTAGGTATATATTCATTGGTATTTAAGAGTTTTAAATCTAAAATATCTATATAGTCTAATTCATTTAAATTTTTATTTGATCCCGTCATTCTCTCTAAATTATAATCATGAAACACAACAACTTTGTTGTCTTTAGTTAACTGAACATCTAATTCTATAGCGACATTTTCATCAATAGAATTTTTAAATGCTTTTAAAGAATTTTCAGGTATTTCATTATTATTATGTAGACCTCTATGAGATATTTTAATATTCTTAATCCATTCTAAACTTCCATCTTCTATGGGAGTTGCTTTAGTTAATAAAAACATACTTATTAAACATATTAATACTATTCCTAAAACAATAGATGAAATTATAATTATTTTTTTCTTCATAAATCTTCTCCTAATATTCAATTTTAAAACCATTAATTGCCATAATAAAATTATATCACTTAATTTTCTAAAAAACAGTAGCTGTCTAAAAATTTAGACAGCTTATACTACTATTCTTTATTTATTTTTATAAAACTCTTCTAATCTAATTCTTATTTGCTTTATAAAATCATAAGAATTAGTTACTGTAATATCTTCTAAATCTGATAAAAGAGCCAAATCTTTTGTCATATATCCTTCATTAATTGTCTTTATAGATACTTCTTCTAATTTATTTGCAAATTCTACTAATTCATTTAAATTATCTAGTTCTCCTCTTTTTCTTAATGCACCTGACCAAGCAAATATTGTTGCTATAGAATTAGTAGATGTTTCTTTTCCTGCTAGATGATTGTAATAATGTCTTTGCACAGTTCCATGAGCTGCTTCATATTCATAATATCCTTCTGGTGAAACTAGTACTGAAGTCATCATTGCAAGAGACCCAAAAGCAGTTGCCACCATATCACTCATAACATCACCATCATAGTTTTTGCATGCCCATATGTATCCTCCCTTTGATTTTATAACTCTTGCTATTGCATCATCAATTAATGTATAGAAATACTCTATATTAAGCTCATTAAACTTCTCTTTATATTCTTTATCAAATATATCTTGAAATATATCTTTAAAGGTATGATCGTATTTCTTGGAAATAGTATCCTTTGATGCAAACCATAAATCTTGCTTTGTATCAACTGCAAAGTTAAAACAACTTCTAGCAAAACTTTCTATAGATTTATTTAAATTATGCATTCCTAAAACTACCCCATCACCCTCAAAGTTATGGATAAGCTCTCTTACCTCTTCTCCAGATTCATTAGTAAAAACTAATTCTACTTTTCCCTTCTCTTCAATCTTCATTTCTATATCCCTATATACGTCTCCATAAGCATGTCTTGCTATAGTAATAGGTTCTTTCCATGTTCTCACATAAGGTTTTATAGAATCAATTATTATGGGTGCTCTAAAAACTGTACCATCTAAAATAGCTCTTATAGTTCCATTAGGGCTTTTCCACATTTCCTTTAAATTATATTCTTTGACCCTTGCTGCATTAGGCGTAATTGTAGCACATTTTACTCCTACACCATACTTTTTTATTGCTTCTGCTGCATCTACAGTAATACTATCATTAGTCTTATTTCTATACTCTAATCCTAAATCATAGTACTCTGTTTTTAAATCAATAAATGGATTTAACAATTCATCTTTTATAATGCCCCATAGAATCCTCGTCATTTCATCTCCATCCATTTCAACTAATGGTGTTATCATCTTTATTTTACTCATGTTTAGCCCCCCAATATTTAATTTTTAATAAGCTAATTATACATTATAAGTTTATTTTTTACAATTAAGTTTATTATTGTGTCTATTTACATAGAATATTTACTATGTTTAATAATAAATGATAACTTAAATAATTTAAGGTTATTTATAATAAATAAAAAATCTGATACTAAAATATTTATAATTTTAGTATCAGATTATTATTTTATTTAATATTTATTTCTAGAAGAAAATGGCTATTAATATTATAGCAAATATTATTTGACTGACTCCTACTGCTCCTCCATATAACATTGCTTTTGGCCCTTCTTTTATTAAATCATTTATTTTAACTCTCATTCCTATTCCTGCTAATGCTATAATTTCAAAATTACTACTAATCCATTTAAACATAGAAGATATAAACTGTGGTACAACACCTATAGTATATAATATACAAATTATAAAGAAACCATTTATGAACCATGGAATATTAATTTTTCTCTTTTTAGCTACATTACTACTATCCTTTTTTTCTTCCTTACTAACTTTAATTTCTGATTCTTCATTACCAGAAGATTCTTTAGATAAATCTATTTTTTCAAAAACTAATACAATTGCAACTAATAATATTATTCTTATAATTTTAAATACCGTTGCTAATTTTACAACATCATCTGAAACAAATTTCGCTGAACCTATTACTTGCCCTACTGATTGTAATATTCCCCCCATCATAGCTGATGTTTGAAGTGTTTCATTATTATATAATGCCGCAGTTATAAATGGTAGTAAAATCATTAAAATAGTTCCTATAACATTTACTATTGTTATAGATATTACTTTATCAGAATCATCAGCATCTATAACTGGTGCTGTTGCACCTATTGCAGATGAACCACAAACTGCATTTCCTGATGACATAAGCAAACAATATTTTCTATTAAATTTAAGTTTTCTTCCTATCCAATATGTTATTATAATTGTTAATGTCATTTGTAAAATAACAAAAATAAGTCCATTAAAGCCAAGACCTAATATCTCACCTAGATTTAAATTCGCACCCATAAGAACTATAGAATAATTTAAAAGATCTTTTTCTGCAAATTTAGTACCATTATCATATTTATTTCCTTTAAATATTGTATTTCCTACTATTATACCTATAAATATAGCAAAACTTGCAGCTCCTACTGTAGAAAATTTTTTCCCTAATACTTCTGAAATAACACCTATAATTAAGCAAATTATAAGTCCAGGTAATATGCTTTTTACTTTTTTCACTATGTACTCACCTCAAAATCTATAAATTTTATATATCTTTGTTACGACCTTATTATAGATGTTATTTACTTAAAGGTAAAATATTATTACTTTATTATTATAATAACTATTTACTTATATATCCTTTATCTTTTATCTCTTATATATTCTATAAACATATTAATATTATTAGATATAAATTTATCTTTATGCATTATTAAATATAAATCTCTCTCAATTTTCCCTTCTTCAAGTCTAAAATAAAATAATTTTCCTGCATTAACTTGCTCCTCTATCACTCTATATGAAACACATCCTACTCCAAGATTTGCCTCAACAGTTCTTTTTATAGCTTCCGTATTACCTAACTCTAAAAAAGTATTAAATTTTATTTTATTCTTTTTAAAAAATAATTCTGTGTGTTCTCTTGTTCCACTTCCTACTTCTCTCATAATTAATTTTTGATCTTCTAACATTTTTCCTGATACTATTTGTAAATTTTTTAATTCATTTTCATCTCCACAAATAAATACTAATTCATCCTTCCATTCAACTTCTCTTATTATTTCTTCTGAATGGATTTCACCTTCAACAAATGCAAGATCTATTTTATTTTCTAAAATTAAATTTTCAATATTTTTTGTATTTTCAATAATTAAAGATATTTCAATATCCCTAAACTTACTAGAAAAATCCTTAATTATATAAGGAAGTATATATGTTCCAATCGTTGTACTTGCTCCAATAATAATCTTACCTTTTTTATTATCTGTAAATTCTCTTAAACTTTTAAACCCTTCATCATATAAATTTAAAATTCTTCTTGTATAATTTAAAAAAACCTCTCCTTCATGAGTTAAAAATAATTTTTTACCTATTCTATCAAACAGCTTTACACCAAGCTCTGCTTCCAATTCATTTATGCTTTGACTAATTGAAGGTTGACTTATATACATTTCCTTTGCTACTTTTGTCATATTTAAGTGTTTAGCAGTTTCATAAAATATCTTAAGTTTCCTAAAATTCATGGTTTAAACCCCTTTCTCATAAATAGAAGAACTCAGCAATTGCTGAGTTCCATAATAAATTATTTATTTAAATCTTCATATTCTACATCAATTACTTCTCCAACAGAATCATCAACACGATTTGAATAATCATTATTTAAGTTTGATTTAGTCTCGTAGCTATAACTATTATTGGTTGATTTCTTCCTCCTTTTACTATCAAAGTATCCTTTTATCTTAAATACTATATATAAAACTATTATAAAAGGTAATATCCATACCAAAAGTTGGATAGCTAAAGCTGAAACCAATCCAATTATTAAAACTCCGCCTACTAAGTACAATCCTGTTTTTAATCCACTACTCATAATAAACCTACCTCTTTATTTTATATTGTTAGTTTTCGCTACAATAAAGGTATTATACCATAAGAAAAAAACTTTTTCAATAAGAGATATTTCTTATTTCTTTAAAAGGTTTATTATAACTCTTATTATTATTTTGATGTATTTTTATCTTTCTTTGCAATTTTAGGTAAAATAGCTCCTAAACCTAATAATACAAGTATTGTTATTACAGTAAGAGAAATTTGGAACCACCATTCACCTGAATATGTTTCAACTCCTTTTGGGAATATACCCATTACACAGGCAAATGCTGTAAATATAAAGCACCAAATTCCAAATCCTAAAGCTACTTTATTATTTCTTACAAATTTATAATCTGAATTAAACTTATCTGAAAGCTTTTTAAGCATTATAAACGCTAAGAATACCCATAAATATCTTAATGGCATTACTACTGAATTAAGTTTTAATAACCAATCGAATAATGCATTCATATCACCAATACCTAATGCTGGAACCATAATTAATATACCAACTAATATAGCAGTCATAGCATATCCATTTATAGGAGCACCGTATTTATTAGTCTTAGTTAATTTTCTTGGTATATAGTTTTCATCAGCATCTCCAATTAAAACCTTAAGTGGTGCATCTATTGAAAATACTAATGCTGATATTTGTGCAAGCATATTTGCTATTGCATAAACTATTAAAAATAAATTTCCTAATCCATAATATTCACCTAACATCTTAAATGCATAGTATTGACCATTCATCAATAAATCCTTTGGGATATTGTTGGAATCAAACATCATTGCCATAGCCATTGATCCAAGTAAAGCTGAAACAGCAACCATAGCAGCTAGTACTATCATCCCTCTTGGAAATTCCTTACTAGGTTTACTCATATTATTTACATATGGAGATATTTTTTCAGCGCCTCCAACTGCAAAAACTAGCATTGATAATGTTGTAAAGTATGTAAAGTCAAAATTAGGTATAATTGATTCCCATGTTATATTTGTTGTAGCTATTTCTACTCCTCTTATAGCAGGTGCTGCTACCATTAATAATATGTATAGCATAGACATTACAAAAACTGAAGTACCTGCAATAGTACCAATTTTCTTTAGAGATGTAATACCTCTAGATGCTACCCATAAAAATGCTAAAAATACTACAAGTGTTAAACTTTGTGCTACAAGCGTATTCATATTGCTTATAAAAGTTCCATCTTGTTTTACAGCCCATCCAAGTGCTATTAAAACAGCCTGAGGCTTTTGAGCTAAGTAAGGTACATGTACTACCCAATAAGTCCACCCAGCAAAATATGCTAAAGTTGGTCCCATAGTTTGTCTAATCCATGTGCTTACTCCTCCTTTTCCATCTTTAAAAGTTGAACCTAATTCACCAACCATTAAAGCATAAGGAACAAAATATAAACCAATTATTAATATCCATGATACAACTACAGTTAAGCCTTGATTTGCAAAGTTATTTACCACATTTCCAAATCCCCAAACTGATACAAATGCCATTAATGCTAAGTTGTACCACCTAATCTTTTTAGCGTCTTCTCCCATAACGCGCCTCCTTAAACTTTCGGGTATTAATAAAAATATTAATCCATAATCATTTTACCAACAGCAATATATTCCTACAATAAAAAATATTTTATTCATCTAGATTTTTTTATTATATTAGCATTTTTTTAATATTTTATTGATAATATTAAACATTTTATTATCCATTTATAATATATTATTACAATTCCCTAAAAATTCTTATCATATTACAAAATGTAAAAGTCTTATTAAATATTTTATATTTTATTCCAATTCAAACCATCTATTTATAACATTTACTGTCTCTTCACTTGGATAATACATCTTATCGCCTTCTTTGTTACCTACTGCAAAAAGTGAAAAACCTAAAAACCATGGTTCTGCCTCATAAATTCTTCTGTATGCTTCAAAACCATTTGCTTGTTCTTGCATATTTATTTCTTTTGAAAGATATGGATTCCATGGCTCAACTGTTGCTTTAGTAGTTTTAGGAAATCCTAGTTCTCCAAAGAAAATTGGTTTATTCCACTTATCATAAAAATTTTCAACCTGTTCCTTAATTTCTTGTTTTCTATTGTATCTTTGAGATGAAATCAGTGCTTTTTCAATATTATCAACAGTGTTTATATCGTTATCAGTTAGCTCAAAATATGAAGCAATAGATATAAAGTCCACCTTTGAAAATATCTTATTATTTAATTTCTCATTATATTTTTTATTTAACTCATCCACTTGATTTTTTGTAACTTCATCATCCCAATTAGCTGTTGTCCAAAAGCTTGTCCTATAAGTAATTAATCCTTTATAATACTCTCTTGTAAAATCAATCATATCGCAAAATTCATTTTCCATTCCTTCTAGATTTGTAAACCCTGTAGCAATATTTATTGCATCAACTCTATAAGGAATAGCTATTTCATCTATTATAGGCTTTAATACATTTTGCTTCCAATTTAAAAAGAAGCTTTCTTTATCCGAAGGATTGTAATCAGTTTCATATTTACTCCCATTTGCAATCCATGGATAGGGCTCTAATATTACATTTATCTTTTTTCCTTTAAGCTCTTTTAAAATTAACTTCGCTCTTTCCAAACTATTGCCATCTACATCCATAGTACTTGAATCTATATCATCTATATTTATAACAATTGGTAAATTTATTGTGTTTAATTCTAGAGTTTCAATATCATTCATTGCTTGTTCTACTGTATAATCTGTTGAAAGGTTAGCTGATTTAATTTTTTCACTAAATTCATTATTTAATATCTTCCCTTCTCTTTTATTTAGAAAATTATTTATCATACCTCTAGTTGTATAGTTAATTGCATATAAATAATATCCTGATATAATAAGCATAATAATTACCCCTGCAATTATCCTAACTTTTAAATCCTCAGTTCTTTCTTTTTTAGCATCATTATTCTCCATAATTATCTCCCATACTATCTATTCAATTTAAGCATTATCTAATATACCATTTTTTTATTTATTTTACAATTTTTATTATTTAAATTGTAACTAATAAAAGCTTAGGAATAAATTTAAATATTCCTAAGCTTTTTCTTAAATTCTATATAATTATAATGTAAATTTATATTAAAAATTTTAGAACAAATATTATTCCTACTACTATAGTTGGTATAGTAATATCCTTATATTTTCCAGTAAATACTTTAAGTATTATGTAAGATAAAACACCAAATACCATCCCATCTGAAATACTATAAGCTAATGGCATCATTATGATAGTTAAAAATGCTGGTAAAGCTTCTGTCCAATCTTCTAAATCTATTTCTTTTATTGGCTCTAGCATAAATAACCCTACTAAAACTAATGCACAACATGTTACTGCTGGCGTAATTACTCCAAATAATGGTGCAAAGAATAATGCTAATATAAACATAATTGCCGTTGAAACTGCTGTTAATCCAGTTCTTCCGCCTTCAGCAACTCCTGATGCACTTTCAACAAATGTGCTTACAGTACTAGTTCCTAGACAAGCTCCTAATGTTGTTCCAACTGCATCTGAAAGAAGTGCTTTTTTAATATTTGGAACTTTACCATTACTATCTAACATTTTTGCTTTTGTAGCAACTCCAACTAATGTTCCAATTGTATCAAACATATCCATAAATAATAATGTAAATAAAACTATTAACATGTCTAAAGAAAATATGTTATTCCATTCAAATTTCATAAATACAGAACTAATTGAAGGTGGTGCACTTATAATTGCATCAGGTATGTTTGTAATTCCCATTGGAATTCCTATAATTGCTGTTATTATCATACCTAAAAATAAAGCACCCTTTACGTTTTTAGCCATTAATATCCCAGTTATAACTATACCAATAACTGCTAATAAAGCTGGCCCCTTTGTTATATCTCCAAGTGAAACTAATGTCCCTTCACCTTTAACAATAACACCTGCTCCTTCTAAACCTATAAGCGCAATAAATATGCCTATACCTACTGAAATTGCTTTTTTAATATTTGCCGGTATAGAGTCTACTATAGCTTCACGAACATTAAACACAGTAAGTAAAATGAATATTATACCTTCTAAGAATGCAGCTGTTAAAGCAAATTGGAATGAATATCCCATTCCTATTACAATTGTAAATGCAAAGAAAGCATTTAATCCCATACCTGGTGCCTGAGCAAATGGAAGCTTAGCATATAATCCCATGATTAAAGTTGATATAACAGCTGCTAATGCTGTTGCTGTGAATACAGCTCCACTATCCATTCCAGCTTGTGAAAGAATAGAAGGATTAACAATTAATATATACGCCATTGTCATAAACGTAGTTATTCCTGCCAACATTTCTCTTTTTATATTAGATCCACTTTCTGTTATCCCAAAATATCTATCGATAATTTGATTAGCTTTTGATTCTTTTTTCATTTTATCCCTCTTTCGTATTATTTTATAAATCCATGAACTATAATACACCATTTCAAAATAAAATCCAAGTATTAAACGAATATTTTTTATTTATTTATAATTATTTTCTGTGATAATATTTACATATGTATATTTTTATCATTTTTTTTAGCATTATAATTCGTTAATTTATAATTGTATTTTATTATCAAAGATAACTTCTTCTCTCTGTTAATAAATATTATTTCCTTTTATTTTATAAAAAATGAATTTTTCTTTTACTTATAGATAATAATTATAATACAGGCCTTCGAATGCAAATAAAAAAAAGATTGTGGTAATAATAAAGGTTTCTCTTCATAATTACCACAATCTTAATTTTATTATTTCCAGTGTATTATTTTATTATTTCATTGCTTCTTCTATAGCAACAGCAACTGCAACAGTAGCTCCAACCATTGGATTATTTCCCATTCCAATTAATCCCATCATTTCAACGTGAGCTGGAACTGAAGAAGAGCCTGCAAATTGTGCATCTGAGTGCATTCTTCCCATTGTATCTGTCATACCATATGAAGCTGGACCTGCTGCCATGTTATCTGGGTGAAGAGTTCTTCCTGTACCACCACCAGATGCTACTGAGAAGTATTTCTTTCCTTGATCAACACATTCCTTTTTGTATGTTCCAGCAACTGGATGTTGGAATCTTGTAGGGTTAGTTGAGTTACCAGTGATTGATACGTCAACTCCTTCATGATGCATTATAGCAACACCTTCTCTAACATCATTTGCTCCATAACATTTAACTTTAGCTCTTGGTCCATTTGAATATGGAACTTCTCTAACTATTTCTAATTTACCTGTGAAGAAATCAAAGTTTGTTTCAACATAAGTAAATCCATTTATTCTTGATATAATATATGCAGCATCTTTTCCTAAACCATTTAATATAACTCTTAATGGTTCTTTTCTTACTTTATTAGCTTTTTCAGCTATTTTTATAGCACCTTCTGCTGCTGCAAAACTTTCGTGTCCTGCTAAGAAAGCAAAACATTTAGTTTCTTCTCTTAAAAGCATAGCTCCTAAGTTACCATGTCCTAAACCAACTTTTCTATCATCTGCAACTGAGCCTGGGATACAGAAAGCTTGTAATCCTTCTCCGATGGCTTCAGCAGCATCTGCAGCTTTTACACATCCTTTTTTAATAGCTATAGCAGCACCTAAAGTATAAGCCCACATAGCATTTTCAAAAGCAATTGGTTGAGTTGATTTTACGATATCGTAAACATCTATACCTTTTTCATCACAAACTGTTTTTGCATCTTCTATTTTAGTCATTCCGTACTTTTCTAATACAGGAATGATTTGATTAATTCTTCTTTCATAACTTTCAAATAATGGCATAATACTTTTCCCCCTTCAAACTATTCGTGTCTTGGATCGATAACTTTAACTGCTTCGTCAAATCTACCGTATTGTCCTGTAGCTTTTTCCATAGCTTCATTAGCATCCATTCCCTTAGCAACCATTTCCATCATCTTTCCTAAGTGAACGAATCTGTATCCAATAATCTCATTGTTTGTATCTAAAGCAATCTTAGTTACATAACCTTCTGCCATTTCTAGGTATCTTGTTCCCTTTGCAACTGTTCCATACATAGTACCAACTTGTGATCTAAGTCCCTTTCCTAAATCTTCAAGTCCAGCTCCTATAGGTAGTCCACCTTCTGAAAAAGCAGTTTGGCTTCTTCCATAAACTATTTGAAGGAATAATTCTCTCATTGCTGTATTAATTGCATCACAAACTAAATCTGTATTTAATGCCTCTAATATAGTCTTTCCTGGTAATATTTCTGAAGCCATAGCAGCTGAATGAGTCATACCTGAACATCCAATTGTTTCAACTAATGCTTCTTCGATTATTCCATCTTTAACATTTAAAGTTAATTTACAAGCTCCTTGTTGAGGTGCACACCAGCCCACTCCGTGAGTTAATCCTGAAATGTCTTTTACCTCTTTAGCTTGTACCCATCTTCCTTCAACAGGAATTGGTGCAGGTCCATGATTTGGTCCCTTAGCAACAACGCACATTTCTTCCACTTCTCTTGAATACATCATATTATATCTCCTCCCTAATTATAGATTGCTATAGTCCTATTGGCTTATGAACACCTTTTAAAATATGTAGACTACAAGTAATCGGGACAAAGCCCATCCCACCATGGGCAAATTTATCCTACCTATATAATAACAGATGTCCAAATCTCAAACAACATAATATTATAAAAAATTTCCCTTTCATTCCATTAAATTTTACTACTTGCTATTTTAATCCACTTCTGATATAATAGCTTTTGTAGTCAGTCGGCATGGCGGAACTGGCAGACGCACATGACTCAAAATCATGCGGGAAACCGTGAGGGTTCGATTCCCTCTGCCGGCACCAATAATTGTAAGAAATGGCTTTATCACTAGGTTTGAATACCTTTTGATAAAGCCATTTTTATATTTTTATCACTTTTAATTTAAAGTAAAAACCACTCGATAATATTTAACTATTAAAACTAATATCCTTGTCATGGTTCTTATATACATTCTAATCCATAAAATCTACTATATACTATTTTATTGTTACGTATATCTTTAATTTTTGCCTTTATATTTATTTCATCATACAATATTTTTAAAACTATTCACATCAAGGTACTCTAGTGTAGTTACTACATAAATATATTAAGTAACTACTATATCCCCCATTCCACTTTAAGCTTATTAACTACTTTCATCATTTCTCCATCATCTTTCGCTATATCTGGATGATATACTTTTGCTAAAGTTTTATATATTTTTTTATACTTGTCTCTATCCTCTTCACTGTAGTTACTATGTTTATTTTTCTGATAACTACTACTTGAATTATAACTATTGTAGTTACTTTTAAAATTTTCATAGTAACTACGCTGCTGTTCTTTAGATTCTTCATATTGCTTCTTAATATTATCTAGCATTTCATTATTTCTAAGTACACCAAAAACATCATAGCACTTATCATAAGAATACCTTCCATATTTTTCTTCAAAATTTGTTTTATCTTTTATATATTTATTGATTATTTTTTCATGTTTCTTATGAATTTCGTATTCTTTCGTTTTCTTATATTCCCGTTCTATTCTTTCAACTAATGAATTCAGCTTATTATATACCATTTTACAAAGCTCTTCTTCTGTTACCCCTATTGCCTCAATTTTCTTATTTAAATCGCAATAATCACCTATCCACATATCAGAATCAGTGGCAATATCATAATATTCAATAGTACATATACTCCATTGCTTCTTTTTAACCTTACCAGCTTCTCTATAACTCTTATGGATACTTATCTTATAAGCTTTTTTTATAGGTCTTTTAAATCTCCCCCCTGTATATCTATATTCATAATATCCAACATCAACTCCATATGTAGCTGATGATGTATAATATGCCTCAAGTTCTTTGTATTCTCCATAAGTATTTTCTTTCTTAAGCCCTATTTCTTGTATTACACAATACACCTTATCCCCCTCCCTTGTAGTTACTTAATATATTTTTTAGTAACTACTCCATACTATATAAATATGCAATAAATCACCTTATTTAATTTAATTACCTTATTTTTATCTAAATAAATTTTAACTACTATATAACTTATTTTTATGATTATATTATGATGCAAAAAAGGGACTCTTATCAGAATCCCTTGCTATTAAGCTATAATCAAAAATAATTTTTTATGAAGACCTTCTTATATTTTAACTTCTATCACTTTTATAATTATCAATATCAATGTAATAACAATTAAAGGGATAGTATTAAAAAATGCTATTCCTTTGTATTATTTTTTTCTCTACTATACTTTTCTTTAATAATCTTAACAATTAAAGGAGCTAATTTAATCATAGAATCTCTATATCCTAATTCAATATTATCAAGCATCTTGCTTTTATTTATCATCAAGCTTCCTGAGCCATTAACTAATTCTATTTTTTTAGATGGATATACTTCTATAATTTTATTTTTGTCGAATCCTTCCTTACTTACGTTATCCTTATTAGATAAACCTACAACAATAATTAAATCACAATCATAGTTTTTTAATGGAGTTATTGGAATATTATCAACATTATTTTTAGAGTATTCTGGCGACTTAATACCTCCATCTGCATATCTATCATCTTTAATTTTAATAGGGCTAAAAATTATTGGTATAGCACAAGATGCTAAAACTATATTCAGTATTTCTTCATTACTATAGTCATTTAATTTAAAGTACTCCGCTCTTTCTTTATCTATATTATATGCGCATGCATAAATATCTCTATTATGCACATTTATCGTATCTATATTTACATATTCCCTTATAAAATTTTCTATACCTATTTGTGATAAAAGTCCTATATCATTATTTTTTATCTGCTCTATCATACTGCTCTCATAATTTCCATGAGCTATATTCTTAATAAATTCAGATATTTTTTTATTTCTAGTTTTTTCTTGTAACTTTATAAATCTAGAATAAGTTATACTACTCCAGCTATCTTTTATAATTTTTCTATCATTCATTGCAAATAGCAACGCATTCACAGATCCTACAGAAGTTCCAGATATAACTTTCACATTATCTATTAAATCTAATTCCCATAATGTTTTAAAAACTCCTGCTTCATAAGATCCCTTAGCCCCTCCTCCAGAAAGTACAAGCCCAATTTTAAAATCTTCTAATAAATTACTCATATTAACCTCTCTTAGCAAAATTCTCACTATACATTGCAAATATGTAATATATTCCCTTAATTAATTGAATTATATAATACTGATATTGCCTAAGTAAATATTTATTATTTATACTTTTATTTATTGCTTGTTATGAATTTATTTTCTAATACTAAAGGGGCTATATACAAATGCCCCTTAATTTAAAATATATAATATATTATTCGAAATCTCTTTATTATTTTAACTTACCTAGGAACTAATCTTATAATTTTATCGTCTCCAAAATTGATATTTCCTCTTCCATCCCTATTACTTGTTGTAATATAAATAGATCCCTCCTCACTTTGAATAGCTTCTCGTAATCGTCCATACTTATTTCTAAATAATGAATCTATGTTAGTTACTAATGTTCCCTTTGAATCTAATGATATTACAAGTAACTGTTCTCCATGTAAATTTGCTACTAGTAATTTACCTATCCACGGGCCTTTATTTATAAAAGTCATTCCTGATGGCGCCCAAGTTATATCTCCACTTTGAATAAATGGTGACTGTACTTTTATTTCATTAGAAGTTTCATCTCCCTGTACTAATGGCCATCCATAGTTAGCTCCAGGTTTTATAATATTTATCTCATCATGTGCTGTTTGTCCATGCTCTGATTCATATAGCATATTACTTGAATTCCATGCTAATCCTTGTGGATTTCTATGTCCTAAACTATAAATTGGTGAGTTTTTAATTGGATTATCCCTAGGAATACTTCCATCTAACTCTATCCTTAATATCTTTCCTGCTAAGCTTCTAACATCTTGTGCTAAATTAGGATTTTCTGCATCTCCTGTTGATATATATAATTTCTTATCCTTCCCTATCTTTATACGTCCTCCATTATGAAATTCTCCACCTGGAATTTTATCTAGAATAATTTTATCAATAAATGCATTGTTATTTCTTTCAATTAATCTAACAACACGATTATATATTTTATTTCCTTCTAAATATGAATGCATTACATAAATATAATTATTTTCTAAATGATTTGGATCTAATGCAATTCCCATCAATCCATCTTCTCCTTTACTAATGAAAGGTGAAGTAAATCTAATTAATGGCTCTTCCTTAAGTTTACCATTTTCAATTATCCTAACTGTACCTAATCTTTCTGTAAAATATATTTTTCCATTATTGCTTATGTCTATTGCCCAAGGAACAAATAAGTTTTCTGCTATAACTTCTATTTTATATGGAAATTTATTTGATGAAGATAATTCAGCTTTTGTATTCTTCATATTTTCACTACGAGATAACATATTAGATAAAACACTATATATTATTCTTTTCATAGCAGCATCCTCCATATTATAATTAACACTTTCTTTATAATATGAATATATAACTATATTGCAACATTTATTTTTATTACGCATTTTAAATATGCATATCTTTTATACTTAATAATAGAAAGAATAGGAATTAAGCTTATACTCTTTATCATAATCTCTATTATATTTATGTTAAGCATATATACATACTAAATAGTATCGTTTTATTCCAAAATCATAACTTTTTCATCATTTTTTTCATAAATATTATACAAAAAATTGTATATATGGTAAAATATTATATGAATTCGTCATTTCGCGGAGGTAATATAAATGGAAATTGTTAATAAAGGAATAATAACTAACTCTAATAATTTTTATATAGATACAATAAATAATTTACTTTTTACTCCAAATCTATTTATAAAAAGAAATTATCTTGAAGATTTATCTGAGGATATGGAAAATAGATTAATTAATAATAAAATTAATAAAAGCGAACAATCTATGATAAAACTTATAATTGGACTTTGTAATGAAAAATTAGAAGAATATTTTTGCGCTATAAACATATTTAATGAATTGATTCAAAGTAAAGAATTTATAAAGGATTCATTCATTATGGGAGCCTTGTATATTTCTTTATCTCTTACTAATTTAAAAATAAATAATATGGAATTACAAAAAAAATATTTTAATTTAAGTAAATCATTTTTAGAAGATACTAACCAATTTGAACTTTTACTTTTTCTTTATATAAATACTTCTATTATAAACTTAAAAATATATAAATTTGATCTTTACTTATATAATAATATCGATAGTTCCTTTAAAATTTTATCAGAACATGAATACAAATATTCCTCTCAAGCATATTTAATGCTTGGAATTATATATTATAAATATCTAAGTTTAAATAATATATCAATTAAACTTTTAAATAAAGCTTTATATATTTCAAAAATTAATAATCAAAATGAAATAGAAATTTTGGCAAACTATCATATAGCCTCAGTCAATATGCAATTATATAAATTTAAGGATAGTACAAATTTATATAAAAATATTTTAAACAATTATGATCTTTCATTACCTGTTAATATTAAAATGGACATCTATATTAAGTTATTACAAATATATATGAAATCCAATGAAAATCTAGATGATATAAATAAACTATTTAATATTATTGAAAAAAGCATTTATAAGTTAGATATTTATCATATTGATTCTTATCTTATAAAATATAATTTATTACTAGTCCAATATAAAATATCTCAAACTGATGACTCTATCATTGATCCATCATTAAATGACTTATTTTACTACTTAGACAATGCATACTATATATATAAAAGTAATATTACAAAGTTTAAGTTCATGGAATTTGATTATTGGCTAGAAATAGCATATGGAAATTTATTTTATAGATTAAATGACTATGATAATGCATTATTCCATCACAAGAAATCATTGCTTTATTCTGAAAAATATAAAAATATGAATACAATAAATTCATATAAATTAATTTATAAAGATTTTGAAGCTCTTGAAAACTATAAAGAAGCCCTTAATTATCTTAAAGCTTCAACAGAAACTCTCGAAAGCTACAATATAGATAAAAATTCTGATATTTACATTCAATTATTTGATGATTATGAAAATCTAAAATGTTATCACTCAATTAAGAACGACTTCTTTTCTAATCTTAGTCACGAACTTAGAACTCCTATTAATATAATTTATTCTTCTGTGCAGCTTATAAGTTCTTTAAAAGATAGAGATCCTGATTCAATAAAGGAATACTTTTTTAAATATGAAAAAAGTGTAAGACAAAATTGTTTAAGAATGTTGAAATTAATAAACAATTTAATAGATATAACTAAAATTGATTCTGGATCAGCTAAATTAAATCTTGTAACTCTAGATATAGTATCTTTTATTGAAGATTTAACCTTATCTATAATACCCTATACAAGATACAAAAAACTTAATGTCACTTTTGATACCAATGTTGAAAAATTATATATGAATTTAGATACTTATGCATTAGAAAAAATATTGCTAAATCTTCTATCAAATGCAATAAAATTTACTAATCCTAATGGCAATATTTTAGTGAAAATTAACTCCAATAACAATTTTACTAAAATAATTGTAAGAGATGACGGCATAGGAATACCAAGTAATCTAAAAAATCTTATCTTTGATAAGTTTTTTAAAGTAGATGATACCCTCTCCAGAAATACTGAAGGAAGCGGCATTGGATTATCAATAACAAAAGGGCTAGTTGAAATGCATGGAGGATTTATTATTGTTAATGATGAATATACTAACGGCACTGAATTAATAGTTAATTTACCAACCCAACCTAAAAAACAATCATTAAAAAATAGTGATTTTAAATACTTCATAGATGACGAAAAAATTATAAGAGAATTATCTGATATTTATGAGCTATTTTAAATTAGTAAAAAGTTATACTAAGTTTATTATTTTATACTTAGTATGACTTTTTCATTTATTAATTATAATATTATAGTCTTACTATTTTATATTATTGCTAAAATGAGCTTTACTTACTCTTCCTTCCCCCCAAAGTTTAATCTACTCTTATTTTAAATTATGTTAATTTACTTTAAGTAAATATTCTCATCTCCTGAATTTTATGATTAAAATATTACTTTTTATTAATTATGTATTTTTTAAGGCATTTAGTAAATACTATTACTATATTTTAGATTATTATCTAAATTTATTTTAAGGAGGATTCTAAATGAAAAAGTTTGTTTGTACTGTTTGTGGCTATATCCATGAAGGAGATGCACCACCAGAATTTTGTCCTGTCTGTAAAGTAGGTCCTGAAAAATTTCAAGAAATCACTGATGAAATGAAATGGGCAGATCAACATAAGATTGGTACTGGAAGTGACCTTGATCCAGAAATTTTAGAAGCACTTAGAGCTAACTTTACAGGTGAATGTACTGAAGTTGGAATGTACTTAGCTATGTCACGTCAAGCAGATCGTGAAGGATATCCAGAAGTTGCCGAGGCATATAAAAGAATTGCTTATGAAGAAGCTGAACATGCTTCTAAATTTGCAGAGCTTTTAGGTGAAGTTGTTGTTCCAGATACAAAAGCAAATTTACAAGCTAGAGTTGAAGCTGAATATGGTGCTTGTGATGGTAAAAAGAAACTTGCTGATTTAGCTAAGCAACAAAACCTTGATGCTATTCATGATACAGTTCATGAAATGTGTAAAGATGAAGCTAGACATGGATGTGCATTCAAAGGCTTATTAGATAGATATTTTAATTAATAATCATTAAGAAGGAGAGATTTCAATGCAAAAAATTTATTGTAGTGCAAATAATTGTTCTCATAACAAAGAAAACATTTGTTTTGCTAATCGTATAAACGTTGTTGGGAAGAATTCAGATGTTGAATCTGATACATGTTGTGGATCATTCTTAGATAGATATACTTATGGAAATTTAACTAATAATGTTTATGATGAAGGAGATCCTTGTAGTTGTTTAGTATGTAAAGTTAATAGCTGTAAATATAACGAAAATCAGTTGTGTTCATTAAACTCTATAAATGTTTCAGGAAATGATGCTAAATTATATAGCCAAACTAATTGTGAAAGCTTTTGCAGAGAATAATATACTAAAAAAAATGATATCCAATCACGGATATCATTTTTTTTATTAAGGGGATAAATTATTAATTGCTAAGCTGCGCTAACAACTATATACATATATTACTATGTTTTTATGTCAGTACTGTTACAAAAACTATAAGAAAATATTTCTTTTCCCTTAAGAAAATTAATTTTCAATAAATTTATTTAGCTTTTTTTGAAGACTATATATCCTTACATTAGATTTTAGCTTGGCTATGAATAATTCTTCATCTATTGGCTTAGTTATAAAATCATCAGCACCACAATCTAAAATTTTAGACAATGCTTTATTATTATCTAATGCAGTTACTGCTATAATTGATGCATCTATATTACTTCTTCTTATTTTTCTAATTAAATCCTTGCCAAATTCATTTTGCAGAATAATATCTATTAAATAAATATCATACTTCTTCTTACTATCTATTAATGATTTCCCGTCTTTATAATAATCTACGTTATATATTTTTCTACTCCTTAATATTTCTCTTTCAAACTCTATAAAAAATTCGTTATCCTCAACTATTGCAATATTAGCTTCTTGAAGATCCCTCATATACTCGTCAGCTCTAAAAATATTATCTAAATAATTTCTAATTTCTTCTTCTAAATCTTTTTTTAGTATATATTCACTTATACCAAGATTAACCAAATCTTTTCTTTTATCATCCATATCTTCACTAGTAACTATAAAAATAGGAATATCAAACCTTTTATTTACTACTCCTACAAACTCTTCAATATCTCCACCATTAGCATATAATGATGATATTATAAGACTAACATTTTGCGAATTTAATACTTCTCTTGCCTCATTAAAACCATTTACATTAATATACTTATGTCCTTTTTCTTTAACAATTTTCTCTACTAATTTAGAAAAAAAACTACTTTGCTCTACATGTAATATATTGTACATTTTCTTCCCACCTTTATATCATTTTAAATCAAATATATATTAAATACGTTTCTTTATATTTATCGTAAGAATTTTAAACTTATGAATCTTTTAGATGAATCTTTTGTAATAAAAAGATCAAATATATAATTTTACTTATTTCTTAACTTTACTCTATGCCAGAGCAAACTATATATCAACTTGAAAACTGAAGGCAAAAAAAATTAAAAATCTTTGAAAATTACTTCAAAGATTTTTAATTTAAATCTATGTTTTAATTAATAATTTACATAATTAAAACTAAAAGTATAGTAAATATTGATATTATCTTTTAGAATATATCTCACCAAACACATTCATATACATATAAAAATAATAAAATCATTGCAACTCCTAAAAGCATCCATAATATTGAATAAATAATTTTTTCTATCTTCTTACTCATTTATATCACCTATGCTATAATATTCTATTGCATTTTTTAAGAACTTAACAGTTTGAATCGGAGCTTTCCCTATAGAAGTTTCTCCAGCTAATAAAAACCCATCAATACCATATTTGATAAATTTATAAATGCTTTCTATTTCTGGCAAAGTTGCAGGATTGCCATTCTTCATGCTATTTAATAAGTGTGTTGCTATAAAAACTTTTTTATTACTTTCCTTTATAATATTAATAGCTTGCTCTTGAAGATTTACAGCATTTAATATACCTGACTCAGGTACTAAATCTCCTCTTCCTATAACAATGGAATCCACTACATCTAAAATTTCTTTAATATTACTTATTCCAGTAGGTGTTTCCACTTTAGCCCATAGTCTACATTTATTATCTGGATATTTTTCTTTTATTAATTTATTTATTATATTAATATCTTCTTTTCTTTCAACAAAAGATTGGCAAATTATATCTATATCATTATCTAACGCCCATAATATATTCTCTTTATCTCCTTCACTTAAAAAAGTTTTATCATCATATACATTAGATAAATTACATCCCTTCCCTCCCCTTATAATTCCTCCTCTAATAACTTTAGTTTTTATTACGCCTTTATCTACTTCTATAATTTCGAAATTCATAGTGTTATCCTTCATAGAGATAGATTTAATGTCACTTTTTATTATTTCCTCCGTTCCTATTGTTAAAGGAATAAGCTTCATTTCATTAAGTTTTGAAGTATCTATACTCCTATATAAATCTTCTCCACAAAAATACACTTCTTGTCCATTATAAATCTTGTATATATATTTTAAATCTTTAGATACTCTTATCTTTTTCCCACATAAATCAACTAGTATATGTACATCTCTTTTTATCTCCCTAGAAAATTTTATTACATATTCAAATTCGTCTTTATTAAAATGAGAACAATTTAACCTTAATATATCTACTCCATTTTCTATAAGTTCTTTAATAATCCATTTATCTGTAGATTTTGGTCCTATAGTTGCTATTATGTGCATAATACTCTCCCCATTATTACTGATACTTATTTCTACTACCCAAATAATATTTTTATTACTAAAATCTCTTTGTATAATTTCATAAAAATATGATATGAAATTATGTTTTTAAAGAACTTTCATATCATATTTATACTATTATTTTTACTATCACACATTACAAATTAATATTAGCTAATATATTAACTATTCCTTCTATATATAATTTTTCTATTATCTCTTCATTTTCTAGAGGTATCTTTATATATAATCCGGGTGCATTTGTATTTTTAAGCAAGTAAAGATGTTCACCTTTTTCACAAATCGTATTTTTAAGGTTATTCTTCAAAAGATTTTCTACCATTTCACAGCAAATTTTTGAATTTCTATCATAAAATATTTCACACATCGAAATATCTTTTTTAAATTCTATTCCAACATAAAAATCTATATTTGTTATATTGGCTATAAGAACCTTTTCTAATAAGTTTTTCCCTATATTTCTATTTTGAATTTGAGATAAATTTACAATGAAATTACCTCTTTCCTTTAATCCTTGTGAAATGGCGTTTAAAATTCTAGTATTATTTATATCTATTCCGTATTTCACCCTGCCTCCAAGGAAAATTGTTATTAGTTCATTATATTCTCTTTTGTGTAAAAATGTTCTAAAGTCTTTTTTATAAGAATAAGTTTATATATAACTTATTATTTGAGGAGGTAAATCGTGAAGAAATATTTTTTTGCTTCTATTTCTGTATTAATTATATTTTTATTTACTGGTTGTAATTTTAATAGCTCACAATACATAAGACCAAAGTCTAAACCAAGTAATAATTACTATACAAATCAAATTCAAGAAAAGCTAAATAATAACGAATCCTATACAATTAAAATTTTCGATTTAAATGTATATAAGTATTATAGTGTTAATGAAGGTGAACATAGCATTTTACCTGAATTTATCGAGTCATTAAGTAATGAAAACTATGGAGCTGAAATAGAAAAAGATCTTACTCCTGAGTATAAGTTAATTATAGAGTTCTCAGATGCAAAATATATAATAAATGCATATACTGACAAATTAATATCAATTCATCCTTGGGATGGGGTATATGATAAGGATAATATTTCCATGGAAGGTGTCTCTGATTATTATAATTTATATAAGTTTTGTGAATATATAAAGAAAGTTTCAAGTGGATTTGAAGGATAATTTAAAAGACAGTAGATAAATTCTTATTTTTACACTAACTTATCTACTGTCCTATTTTAATCTAACTTATGTTATTCTATAAAACTATTTTTATTATTATTTTTTGTTATTTTATTTTTTTATTTCTTCTAACATTCTAAACACTCTTTTTTTATTTAATGGATGTATCATATTAGGAGCAATTTCATTTAATGGAGCTAATACAAATTCTCTTTCTTCCATTCTAGGATGAGGTATTGTTACGAAATCATTGCTTGTTATTAAATCATCATAAAAGATAATATCTAAATCTATTACTCTTGGACCCCATCTAATTATTCTTTCTCTCTTCATATCTTTTTCTATATCTAGTAGCAAAGTCATAAGCTCATTTGGATTCAATATAGTATCTACTTCTATAACCGCATTTTTAAAACTATCTTGCTCTTCATATCCCCATGGCTCTGTTTCTATTATAGTAGATTTTTTTACTAATTTTATTTCCTTATTACTTTTTATTTTTTCTATAGCAATATTTATATTTTCTTCTTTTTCTCCAATATTGCTACCTAATGCAATATATGCTTTATGCCATCCTCTATTTATTTCAATTGCAGCTGTATCTAAATGTCTTCCTATTGGTGCCCATGGTTTTTTTAAATATACTTTTATATTTTTTACTAAATCATAATTGTATAATACGTATTCTGCTATTTTTTCTGCTGCAGTTTCTATTAAATCATAGCTCTCTTTTTGAAATTCATTTTCGATATTATGACAAAGCTCTCCATAATGAACTGACTTTGTTAAATCTCCTGTTTTAGATGCTAAGCTCAAATCTATATCTAATTCTAAAGATAATATAAATTTTTGTCCAAGAGATTTTTCCTCATTAAATACACCATGGTTTGCAAATATCTCAACATCTTTTAAATATAACTTATCCATAGTTTTCCCTCTATTTCATTTTTAATATTTTATCTGTCATTATGCAAGCTCTTTTATTTTCAAGCACGTCATGCACTCTAACGATTTTGCATCCTTTCATTATTCCCATTACAGTAGTTGCTATAGTTCCTTCTACTCTCTCATCTACTGGTAAATTTAATGCTAATCCAATCATTGACTTTCTTGAAGTTGCAAGTAAAACAGGGAACCCTATATTTACAATTCGTTCCAAGTTATTCATCACAATCAAATTTTCCTCATAAGTTTTAGCAAACCCTATGCCTGGGTCTAATATAATATTTTCTCTTTTTACACCAGCATCTAAAGCTATATTTATACTTTCTATTAAATCTTCTAATACATTGTTCATTAAATTAGTATAAGGTTTATCTTCTCTGTTATGCATTAGTATGCATGGTACATTATATTCTGCTACTACTTTAGCCATATTTTTATCTTTTTTAAATCCCCATACGTCATTTATTATATCTGCTCCTGCTTTTATAGCTTCTTCTGCAGTTTTACTTTTATAAGTATCTATTGATATTAAAACATCTAACTCATTTTTTATAGCTTTAATTATTGGCACTACTCTCTTTATTTCTTCTTCTTCAGATACATACTCTGCTCCTGGTCTTGTTGATTCTCCACCTATATCTATTATATCGGCACCTTCTTCTACCATTTGCTTTGCTCTTTTTACAGCTTCCTGAGTTTCATTGTATTTTCCACCATCAGAAAAAGAATCTGGTGTTACATTTAGTATACCCATTACATAAGTTCTTTCATCTAAATTTATTACTTTATTTGCTATCTTCATATTTCTCTCCCCTTTAGCTTGTATTTTTATAATCTTATAATTTTATTTTTTTTATCTTCATCCCAATAACAATCATTATAAGCCTTACAATTAAAACAATTTCTTGAAAGCTTATCACTTTTATATATAATTTTTGAAAGCTCATCATCACTTTCTTGCCTATGCTCTTTTATACATTTAATAATTAAATTTTTATCTTCCTTACTAAAATTTGTATCTTCTAATAATTCTGATGCTATTATAGCACTTCCTTTATGATGATCTATTCCTTCATTATATTGCAAAACTCTTCCTATATCATGTAATAAAGCTATAGCATATATTACTTCTTTATTATATTTCAAACCCTTTTCTAGTACAGTTATATACGCAATTCTTGCAACATCTAAGAAATGCTCAATGGTATGATTGCAAAATTCTCTATTTATTTCTAATTCATTTAATTCATTTAATAAGCTTTTATACTTAGGGCTATTTAGAATCTTGTTAACATTTTGCAAAATCCCACCTCCTATTTTAATAAGCTCATTACTTCTTTTCTTAGCTCATAATCGTCTTTAAAACATCCTCTGTACGTTGTTGTAATAGTTTTTGTTCCTGGCTTTTTTACACCTCTCATAGTCATACACATATGTTCACCTTCAATTACTACCATAACGCCTTCTGCATCTAAATATTTCATTATTGCATCAGCAACTTCTGTTGTTAATCTTTCTTGCAACTGTGGTTTCTTTGCATAAACTTCTACGCATCTTGCAAGTTTTGAAAGTCCTGCAACCTTTCCATTTGGTATATAAGCAATATGAGCCTTACCATAAAAAGGTACAAGGTGATGTTCACACATTGAATAAAATGTAATATCTTTTTCAAGAACTAAATCATTGCCCTCAACAGTAAATGTTTTTGATAGTTCCTCTTTTGCTTCTTGTCCTATACCTGAAAATATTTCTTCATACATTCTAGCCATTCTATCTGGAGTTTCTAAAAGCCCTTCTCTATTTGGATCTTCTCCAATACCTTCTAATATTAGCTTTACTCCTTCTAATATTTTTTCTCTATCTATCATTAAACGCCCCTCCTAGTTTTCAATTTGTGCTTCATACTTTTCTCTAATCTTAATTGTGATTTTATTTTCTGTCAAAATTCTATTTTCAAATTTACTTACTCCCATTATACCTAATAAACTATTTGTTATAAATATTTCATCTGCATTCATTATTTCATCTAAATTTATTTCTTTCTCTATTACATTGTGATTTCTAATAACATAATCTCTAACTATCCCTGGAAGTAATCCACTACTAACTTTTGGAGTAAAGATTGTACCATTCTTCACAATAAATATATTAGATAAGCTGCCCTCACATACATATCCTTTTTCATTTAAAAATATAACTTCATTATATCCTTCTTTTATAGCTTCTTCTCTTTCTAAAATATTTTCTAAATAGTTCATAGATTTTATATATGTTAATTTAGAAGTTGAATTTTTTATTGTCCCTGCTATCTTTAATGAAAATCCTCTTAAATAATCTCCACTTTTATATACTAGTTCTCTTGTTTCTAATACTATATTTTTTTCTGTCACAACTATTTTTAAAGCACAATTCTCTATATTAAAATCTTTTATTAAATTATTAATATCTTCTACTTCTACTAATTCTCCAATTTGCAGAGTATTAATACCATTATTAAGTCTATTTATATGTTTCTCTAAAAATATTGGCTTTTCTTTCACTAGTATAGTTTCAAATACACCTCTTGCAAAAAAATATCCACTATCTATAGTTATCTTATCTTTTCCAACTATTACATTTCTCATTATAATACCCTCATTAAAGCTTTTGCTTTATCTAGTGTTTCATTATATTCATCTTCTTCTATAGAATCATAAGTTATACCGCCACCAACTCCAAAGTACGCCTTATTATCTTTCTTAATAATTGTTCTTATAGCAATATTAAAATCTGCATTTCCTCTAAAATCAAAATAACCTATAGAACCTGTGTAAAGATTTCTTTTTAACCCCTCTAATTCTTCTATTATTTCCATAGCTCTAATTTTGGGTGTTCCTGTTATAGATCCCCCTGGAAAACATTCTTTAATACACTTCACTGCAGATACATTATCCTTTAATCTTCCCTCTACAGTTGAAACTAAATGGAATACAGTCGCATATTTTTCAAGCTTAAAAAGTTCAGTTACTTTTACAGAGTGAGGTTTACATACCTTGCTTAAATCATTTCTTTCAAGATCTACTACCATTAATAACTCTGCTCTATCTTTTTCGCTATTAATAAGTTCTAGACTATTCTTTATATCCTCTTCTTCATTCTTCCCTCTAGGTCTTGTCCCTTTTATTGGCCTTGTAACTACTTTGCCTTTATTTATTTCTATAAATCTTTCAGGTGATGAACTTATTACTTGAAAATCTTCAAAATTCATATATGCAGAGAAAGGAGCCTTATTTATAGTTCTTAATTTTTTATATATTTCAAATGGATCTTCCTCATTTTCCGTATAAAACCTTTGAGTCATATTAGCAATATAAACATCACCATTTACAATATAGTTTTTTAATTTAGTAATTGCTTTTTTATAGTCTTCTTTTTCAAAGTTAGATTTAAAATTATTATTTATAGATTCAAAATTTTTCTCTTTTATTACAGTTGCTAAACCTATCTTTTTCTCTAAATAATCTAACTCTTCATTATAATTAGTATCACTTATTGATGTTATGTATTGCTTATTATTTTCTAAATCAAAAATTATTATATTCTTATAAAAAATAAACTTCATATCACTTATATTAAAATCTTCATTACTTGTATCTGGAATCCTCTCCAATATTCTTCCTGTATCATATGATATATATCCAATTGCGCCTGAAATAAGAGGTATATTTTCATATTCGTTATTATCGTATTTATATTTATTTATAAGACTTTCTAGAACCCAAAATGGTTCACCTTGTACTTTTACTTTGTTAATAAATAATTCTTGTCCTTTGGACTCAAAAATCATAAAAGGATTTATACCTATAAATGAAAATTTAGATAAAATTTTATCTTCTTTAGATGAATCTAATAATATCGTATTTACTCCATCCTTAAAAATATTATAAACCTCAAGAGGATTAAATTTAATTTTAACTTCTCTTACTTTAACCATTCATATCCTCCCTAAAGTTCTTTGATATCTCTATAAAATTCTTTATTATTTTATGTCCATCTTCTGTCATTTCAGCTTCAGGATGGAATTGAACTCCAAAAATAGGATATTCCTTATGTCTAACCCCCATAACTACATTATCTTCAGTATAACTAGTAACTTCTAAATCACTACTAAGATTTTTCTCATCTATTATAAGAGAATGATATCTTGTGACTCTTAATGGATTTTTTATATCTTTAAATACACCTTTATTTGAATGATTAATATAACTTATTTTACCGTGCACAGGCTCTTTTCCTTTTATTACACTACTAGAAAAATAATGACCTATACACTGATGCCCAAGACATATTCCAAGTATAGGCTTAATGCCTTTAAAATTATGTAAGATATCTAGTGATATCCCTGCTTCAGTAGGTGTCTTAGGGCCTGGAGAAATTATTATTCCATCTATATCTAGCTTTTCTATTTCTTCAATTGTTATCTTATCATTTCTATATATTAAAACATCTTCTCCTAACTCTTCTATATATCTAACTAAATTAAACACAAACGAATCATAATTATCTATCATTAAAAGCATAAATCTCCTCCATGTTTTGTGTTAAAAGCAATATTATTATGTTAAAATTATTTTAATGAATAAATTATATCATAATAGTATATAACTTTAAAATTCTAAGTTATATATTATTAATTTGAAAGGAGAAGATATATGTTTAAATGCGATTTGCATATTCATTCTATTTGTTCTGATGGTAGATTCACTCCTAGCGATATTGTAAAAATGGCAAAAGAAAAGAACTTAGACTATATTTCTTTAACAGATCACGATACATTAACTGGTATAAAAGAAGCTTTAAATGAGGCTGAAACTCTCAATGTTAAATTTATTCCTGGAATAGAACTCTCTACAGAATATAATGGTGAATCAATCCATGTTTTAGGCTTCTTTAATAAAGATAATTATGATCATCTGGAACTTAATAATATATTAAATGAATTTAAAGAAAGAAGAATTTCTAGAGCATATAAGATAGTTGATAATCTAAAAAAATATCATAATATTGAAATTGATATAAATAAAGTTTTATCTAATGGAAAAGATACTATTGCAAGACCTCATATAGCAAAAGCTATAATTGATGCTGGTTATCCTTATGACCATGATTATATATTTGATAACTTTATAGGTAATAATTGTCCAGCTTATATTCCATCTACTAAACTTTCTACTAAAGATGGTATTAAACTATTAAAAAAGTATGGTGCCTTAGTTTTTTTAGCACATCCTGTATTGGTTAAAAAAACACCTGTTGAAGATTTATTAGATTTGGGATTTGATGGACTTGAAGCTATTTATTATAAAAATACCGAAAAAGATACAAATAAATTTTTAAGGCTAGCTAAAGACAGAAATTTATTTATTTCAAGCGGATCAGATTGTCATGGAATTCCTAATGATGAAGGTCATGGAAGTGTAGGTGATGTTAATATTCCTCAAGATGATTCTATAATCTCTATGTTAAGTTGGGTTCTCTCTCATAATTAAAGAGCTGTCTGTAGCAGCTCCTTAATAATATAAATGAAAATAATCTAATGTAAAATACTATCATAATTTTATACTTTTCATTCTAAATAAAGAGGTGTCTTATACATCTCTTTATTTCTTTGATATATATTTATAGAATATTATACTTACTATTAATACTGTAATTCCTCCAAATAAAATTACTATATAAGCTTCTATATTTTGAAGTAAAACTCCTGATATTAAATATGATATAGGAACAACTACTTTTACTATACTTATTGTTAAACTTAAAGACCTCGCTCTAAATTCTTCTTCTATATTAGTTTGCATAGTATATGAAAAAGGAATATCAACTAAAGATACACATATTCCCATAAAGATCATTATAAGCAAATAGTAAATAACATATACATTTATATTATTTATGTTATTAATAAAAAGTGGGATAGAAAGTAATATTATATTCACAGACATAATTATTCCTGTTACTGAAAAGATACTATTCAACTTATATTTTGCTATGATCTTTTTTACCATAAATGCGCCTATTATCATACCTATCGGGATTGCTCCCTGAATTAATCCAAAACTTTTAGCTGGAATTTCTAATATATTATTTAAAATAATTGGTATTGGAATAGTAACCGAGAAAGAAATAAAGAAGTTAACTATTATAAATAGGGCTAGAATCTCAACAATGTATCTTTTGCTTATTAAATATTTAAAACCTTCTGCTATTTCCTTAAAATAATTCAAATTTCCTATGGTAATTCTTTTATCCTGCTTCTCTTCTAATTCACTATTAGTATTATATTTAAAATCAATCAAAGTATCTAAAATAGCTGAAAGTAAAAATGAAATAGAATTTATTAATATAAAAAACTCTATATCAAATATAGCAAAAGCTATTCCCCCAAATACTGGACCAAGTACAGAGGATATTGAATCTATTATTCGATTTCCTGCATTGATATTAACTATTTTTTCTTTCGAAACAATATTAGGTATTGAAGAATCTATACTAACATCAAATATAATATTTATACTATTAATAACAAAAGTACTTAAATAAATAATTCCAATGCTTAACCCCTTCCAATTGCTTATTAAATATATTATAACTAGAAATATTCCATTTAATAGATTAGCTGTAACTACTAATTTTTTCTTATTAAATTTGTCAGCCATAACTCCCACAATTGGATTTAGTATAATTATAGGTATTATACTTAAAATCAATGTTGTAGAAAAACTAACACTTGATCCAGTCATCTTTAACGTATATAAACTTATTGCAAAAGTATATATCGTTGTCCCAAATATTGATACTAAGCTTCCTAGATAAAATAAGAGAGCATTTCTATCGCCTTTATTTTTTATAAATTTCATTCTTATCACCTCTAGAAAATTCTATACTCTCTCCTTTACACCATATCAAGTATCTAATATTCTTATTTTTATTAAACTCAAAAGAAAAGATAGGGTTAACCCTACCGTTTTCCAAAATACAAATATGAATAAACTTCTTCACTTTCTGAAAAATAATCTTCATATATACTAGGTTTGTTTAAATAATCTGATTTCTGTTCTGATATCATTTTAAAGTTATGTTTTTTTAGCTCTTCTTTAATATAATTAATATTAAAATTTTTTCTATTTTCTTCTTTTATGGAGTTACTTAACACAAATTTTTTAAATAAAATGTACGATAACCCAACATATGAATCTTCTTTTAAATACTTTAATATATCTTTAATAGAAAAATCATTTTTTTCAAACCAGTAATTACTGCTCCCTCCATAATCTAAAAATAAATCAATGGACTTTTCCTTTATTGGCACATACTTAAAATCTGTACAAATAAACATTATATTTTTTTTAGTATTACTTCTTTCAATTAATGATTTCAAATAATTATGCTTTTCAATATTATTATCTATAGCAATATATACGCTACTCTCATCTAAATCATCATATAAATTTCTTAATAGAAACCCTAATCCACTTCCTATTTCTAAGATTACTTTATCACTAAAATCAAGCTTACAAAGCTCATTATGAACCCAATCTAATCCTTTTCTTACATTCAAAATATAATTTTCATCGGTTTCTTTTATATACTCTTCAATAATGTTGTTATTTACTTCACTACTCTTTTTTTCAGCATACTCATCAACAATTAATATTCCAGATTTTACACTATAGCTAATACCACAAGTGCACTTTAACTTTCCATCTAATATTTGGTTGTTTTTTATATTGCCTTCTTCTAAGTATAAATCTTCTCTGCAACTAACACATGATAATAAATTTAAATTTTTAATATCTATTCCTAAACTAAAATTTCTTTTTACCTCTACTGAATTTATATCTTTTATTTTCTTTGTCAATTTAGTTTCTATCTCTACTAGTTCATTTATTTTTTTACTTATTTCCTTTTTCTTTAATGTAAATAAATCATGTAAAATATTATTTTTTTCAGTGATACTAAGCTTTCCTAAGGTCTCATAAACAAAAATAGATTTTATTTCATTTAATGTAAATCCTAAAGATTTTAGATTTAAAATATTTTCAAGTTCTTTTTGACACTTTTGATTAAATTCATATTGAGACCCATTCTTATATGGTATAATTAGGCCCAAATCCATATAGTGTCTTACAGTTTCTATACTTATTTTGTTTATCTTACTAAATTCCCCAATTTTCATATATACTCTCACTTTTCAATAATATAATAACTTAATTTTATATTAATTTATTATGGCTTTCAAATACTTCTAATAATTAAATAGAGATATTATTAAAAATAATATCTCTATAAATAATTATATTTAAATTTATTTATCTATTCTTTTATCGTCATTAAACCATTTGGATTGAGTTGTAGGATTACTAACTATACCTAATGCAACTAATATAGATAATATTGCATGAGTTATAGTTCGATATTCTTCTGGAACTATGTGTACACCAAAAGCACTTAAAATCATTGGAATTAATGCAAGAATAGAAACCCATAAACCATAGTTCTTAAATCTTGACCAATCAAAATTCATAGTAAATCACCTCTTGCCTATGATATATTTTATTCACTAAAATCTAATTATGTGAATAAAATATAAAACTGTATCAATATATGTAAAATACTAGTATTGATACAGTCTTAACTCTATTCTTGATTAAACTATTTATTCTAATTCTTCCTCTAAGAAAGCCTTATATCCTCTCATAGTTTCATAGATATCTAACTTACTTGCTACTTCCCAAGGAGCATGCATATTTTGAAGCGCTACACCACAATCGATAACTTCCATATTATATTCTGCTAAAATATATGCGATCGTTCCACCGCCTCCTTGATCTACTTTACCAAGTTCAGCTGTTTGGAATAAAACATCATTTTTATCCATAACATTTCTAAGCCATGCCATAAATTCTGGATTTGCATCATTACATCCTGATTTTCCTCTTGCGCCTGTATATTTACTAAATACAAGGCCCTTACCGAAATATGCAGAATTTTTCTTTTCCATTACAGAAGGATAATTAGGATCATAAGCAGCTGTTACATCTGCTGATAACATCTTTGAGTTTGCTAATGCTCTTTTTAATTTTAAGCTTGAATATTCTCCAAGTCTATCCATAACTTCAGCTACAACATTTTCAAAGAATTTTGAATGCATCCCAGTTGCTCCATTGCTTCCTACTTCTTCTTTATCAACTAATAATACTACTGAAGTATATTTGCTTTTATCCAAATCTAAAAGAGCCATTAATGAAGTATAAGCACAAACCCTATCATCTTGACCATATGCCATTATCATACTTCTATCTAATCCATATTCTCTAGCTCTTCCTGCTGGAACTACTTCTATTTCAGCTGATAAGAAATCTTCTTCTTCAAAATCATACTTTTCTTTTAGGATATTAAGAATATTTGCTTTAACAGCATCCTTTTCGCATCCTTCTAAAGGCATATTTCCAACTAATAAATTTAAATCTTCACCTTCAATAACTACATTAGCTTTCTTTTGAAGTTGATCTGCAGATAAATGTATTAAGAGATCAGATATTCCTACAACAGGATCATTATTATCTTCACCAATTACTACATCAATTTTGGTACCATCTTTCTTAACAACAACTCCGTGTAATGCTAAAGGCAATGTAACCCATTGATATTTTTTTACTCCACCATAATAATGAGTTTCCATCATTGCAAGGTTAGAATCTTCATATAGGGGATTTTGCTTTAAATCCAATCTTGGAGAATCTACGTGAGATCCTATTATTCTCATACCTTTTTCAATTGGCTCTTCACCTATAAGAAATAGTGCTAATGCTTTATCTTTATTATTTATAAATATCTTATCACCAACTTTTAAAGTCTCCCCATTTTCTATAACTTCTTCTAAATCTCTATATCCTAGAGCAGCAGCCATATCTATACTTGTTAAAACACATTCTCTTTCTGTTTTGCATAAAGACATATAATCTATATATCCTTTACAAAAATCAAATAATTCATCTTTCTTATCTCCCGTATATTTTAACCAAGGATTTTTTTTATCTTCCTTTTTATCCATATTAGCCCTCCTGATTTTATTTATTATAAGTATTTTTAAACCTATACTATTAATATAAGTATTATTCTATTATCTTATCCATTCTACTTTCAATTATATCTACCGGAGTAACCTCAGACATTAGTGAATGTCTATAATTTACAGCCGCAGCCTCTATTATAACAGCGATATTTCTTCCTGGCCTTACAGGAACTCTAAGTTTTTTAACTTTAACTCCCAATATATCTTGACGATCATCATTTAATCCTAATCTATCGTAATCCCCATCATCTTTCCAATGCTCAAAATGCATAAGTAATTGTATATCCTTTTCAGGTAATATAGAACTTAACCCATATAACGATGCGACATCTATTATACCAATTCCTCTTACTTCAAGCATACCTATAGTAATTCTTGGTGACCTACCAATTAACTCTCCATCAATTTCTTTTATATCTACCGCATCATCAGTTACTAATCTATGACCTCTTTTTATAAGTTCTAAAGCAGTTTCACTTTTGCCAATTCCACTTTCTCCTGTTATCAATATTCCTATTCCATACACATCCACCAATACTCCATGAAGTCTAGTTTCTGGTGCTAATTGTCCTGTAAGATAAATAGTTAGCTTACTAATAAGTTTTGTTGTTACTAATTTAGTTCTAATAAGCCAAATTTTATTTTTCTTAGCTGCTTTTAATAACTCCTCTTGAGGTTCTAAATCTCTTGTAATCACTAGACATTTTAAATTAAAACTGAAATACTTATCTATTCTTTTCTTACGAAGTTCAAGGCCCATTGCCTCTAAAAAACTCCATTCTGCTTTTCCTATTACTTGTATTCTTTCAGGAGCAAAGTAATTATAAAATCCTGATAATTGTAATCCTGGTCTATTTATATCATTTACAAATATTTCTACATCTTTTTCCCCTTCAACCAATACTTCCATGTCAAAATCTTTTATTATTTTTTCAACTGTAACTGACAAATTTATCACCCTTTAATTTCTTTTTTTTGGTTCCACTGTTTCTAGTTGAGCTCTAAAATTATTTTTTACACTATCTATATATCTTCTTCTTAAAATTTGTTGTTCTTCTTTTTCTAAATCGTTTAATCCCTCTTCTTTACTCTTCTTATAAAGTTCATTAATTCTTTTTATTACATCATCCATTTTCATACTTTGATAATCCATCTTTAGTTCTCCTCTTTATTCTAATTTTAATTTTAATTCTTTCTTATATTTTACCCTCTATTTAAATCAATATCAACTTATATAATTTCGACAAACTCTTTTCTCGTTATTTTTTATATCCATGTAATATTTTTATATGCCTTCCATTATATTTGATATTTTTACAATTTTTGATAAAGGATACAGTAAAATTTTAAACTAATTTGTTGTTATTTGTTTTATGAATTTATTTTACATCTTTATACTTTTTGGTATAATATTGTTATAACACGATGTATTTTGTAAATAGATGGAGGTGCTACTAAAAATGATAAAGAAATGTAGAAGACAAATACTACTAAAGAAAGCTATACTTAACTTTTTATTAGGGTATCTTTCTCCAAGCAACAGATTAATAATTTATCTTTCACAAGATTTGGACAAGCTAATAAGTAAATCACAAAAGAATATCTATAAAAGATATGTAAAAAGACACTTTGGTAGCAACCCTTTCAAAAAGGTTGCTTAAATAGTCTACTAATTATTTATTATGTGTGAATTTGATGATTACTTTATTTATAAATTAGTTAAATATAATTCCTTATAAAACAAAAAATATAGAAACTTTATAAGCTATTAACTTAAAAGTTTCTATATTTTCTGAATAAAAAAAACACCTCATTACATGAGGTATTATTAACAAATATACTCCCAACATGCCGTTCACTTAAATATTCATACCTGCGGCTCGCAGGTGGGTTAAGCTCACTAATCCGCTGCCTTCTCCTGCCACATAAAGTGAATTACTGAAGCCTGACATTGTTTTAGCTATTGCAAATCCCGTATCAATAATGTAGGTTGAATATTATAAGCTTAGCGCACATCTCAGGATTTATTTTATGATTTTATTATATCATAAATTGCTTCATATGCAATAGAATTTTTTTCATATGTATCTATCAATTAGCAAATAAACTCTTTTGCAACATCCTCAATAGATAAATCACTTTCTTCTTCTGTAAACAATGCCATAAATTTAATATTTTCACAATTTCCTGGATCAATCTGAAAAGCCATAACTTCGCCTGAAATTTCTAGCTCTTCAACTATTTCCTCAATTATATCAACAACTTCATCATTACCATAGTCATAAAGGTAAGGAATAAAGTATTCTTTATACCATTCATTACTTTCTTCTTCGTAATCACTTTCTTCATTTGAATAACTTCTTGCTGCTTTTAAAACATCTTCATCAAAATCTAAAAAGAATTTTACCAAGAATAAACCATCTTCTTTTTTTAATTCTTCAATTTCAGTTAAATAATTTTCATCTAATATCTCTATAATCTTACTATAATTCATAAACTCCTCCAATTAATATAATAATTTTTTATATTCTTTTTTAACCGCTAAAAATTCCTTATCATCTTCAACTAAGTTTAATTCTTCTTTTCCATCTACATTATCTACTCTAAAAACATACACATCTTCGCTCTTTTCATCCATTGGAGCTAATAACAAATATTCTTTTTCTTCTAAATAAATTCTTGCTACAGCTTCAAAGTCTATTTTATTACCATCTTCATCTAAGAAACTCATTATCTTCTTTTCATTATCTTCTAAGTTCAATTCTTTATTATCCATTTTGTTCTCCTTTAATTTAATTATCAAATAATATTTTATATTTAAAAAAGATTTTTTACTACTATTTTTTTATTAATTTAGATTTATATTAAATCACTTTTTGTAACTATATAAATATTTTTTTCATATTATGAAGTAAAAATAATTTCTGAGGACAAATTTATGATTGAAACAATAATATTAGTTTTATCTGTATCAATAGATTCATTCATAGCAAGTATTGCATATGGAACTAGTAAAATCAAAATTCCACTGACCTCTGCTTTCATAGTGGACATAATATCAGCTAGTATGCTTGGACTTTCTCTTATTGTTGGTGGATTCCTTCAAAATTATATATCTGCTAATGTTGCAAGAATTATGAGTTTTCTTATACTTTTTCTTTTAGGAGTATATAGACTCTTTGAAAGTTTATTAAAATCTTATATTAAGAATAAATCAAATAATTTATCACCATTAACTTTTAAATTATTTGATTTTAATATTGTTCTACAAGTATATGCAGATGAAACAAAGGCTGATTTCGATAAATCTAAGATACTTACATCAAAAGAAGCATTTTACCTTGCATTAGCCCTATCACTAGATAGTTTAGCTGTTGGATTTGGTAGTAGCCTTATATCTATTAATTATATAGACGTTTTTATAGTCGCTCTTTTAATTGGTATAATAGCCATTTTACTTGGTGCTTTTATGGGAAAGAAGTTTGTTGAAACTACAAATATAAACCTTTCTTGGCTATCAGGTGCAATGCTTATAATTTTAGCTTTTCTAAGAGCATTCTAAAGGCTGCTAAAGATAATTTAGCAGCCTAAATTTTTTAATAGAATTTATTTATTTTCCATCTTTTTCTTTTTGCTTAATAACATAAATGCTCCAGCTCCAACTATAATTATACCTACAATTATTAAATAAATAGGATTATTCCCACCAGTAGCTGGTAAAATTACTCCACTTTCATTATTAGCTTTTTCTGCAATTATAAACTTACTAAAATGTGGTGTTTTAAAAGTTATTTCATTTCCATTTATAGTTGTTTCTAATTGTTCAAATGTCTTAGTTTCTTCATTATAATAAAATACAGCTAAATTAGCCTTATTTAAGCCTTTTAAATCTTCATCTGTTAACTTTAAAGTTACAGTTGCAACTCCATCTTTAAAGCTATGAACTGTAACTACTTCTTCGCCATTCTTAATCAATAAGTTGAATTCAAATACTTTTTTAACTCCTCTAATTCCAGCTGTAATAGTTGCATCTTCTTTAACCTTCATTTCAAAAATTATACTTGAACCTTCTTTTAATAGTTCTTTATCAATTAAGGTAAATGGTAGTAGTATAGTATTTTCTCCATTTTTAATTTCAAAAGATCCATTTCCAGTTTTTATAGCTTCTATATCTTTTATTTCAACTCTAATTTCATTTGATGGAATTTTTATAACTACTTGATTCTTTCCATTAGGATTTTCTACTTTTTCAACTATATTTTCTACAGGATTAGTTGTTCCATTATCATCCTTATCGCTCTTAACAGTAACTTCGCATGTAGCTTTAAAGCCTCCATCTTTTGTTGTAACTGTTATTGTTGCTTTTCCTTCTCCTATAGCTGTTACTTTTCCATTTTCATCTACCTTTGCGACTTTTTCATCACTTGTTGTCCATGTAACTTCTTTATTTGTTGCGTTTGCTGGTGAAATGCTTGCCTTTAATTCTAAGCTTTCATTTATCTTTAATTCTGCTGATGTTTTATCTAAACTTATTCCTATTACCTTCACATCATCATTGTCTTGTAACTTTTCAATTTCTGCTGAATCTCTAACTCTTAGTCTATGACCTTCCGGATCCTCAGATGCAAGTCCAATTGCAGAAACTTTATCTCCTACGTTAATTCTAGCCTTCCATTCATCATCTACTCCAGGATTTTTGCTACTTCTAACGTAACCTTCTACATAAACTCTTGATTCTCCAGAACCATCATTTACAAATATACTTTGTCCTTCAATCCTAGTTACTTTTCCTTCAACCTTAACTAAAAGGCCTTCTTTTTCTTCTAGCATGCTATCCTTTGTTGACAGTTTAATTAGCTGTACTAAATTAATATTTTCATCAATAATTTTAAGCCCTAAACTTTCATTTTTAAGAGCTACTTGTGCATCATTTAAATATGATGAAACTTTTCCTTTAATTCTTACCTTTTGACCTAATTTTACTGATGTAGTCGAAACTCCAAATATAGTTAACCCTGCTGTTTCATCTTGAATATAAATAACATCAAAGAATGAATTTCCAGGTGCTGCTACGTTAGATGCTGCTGTTACATATCCTTCAACTACTACAGATTCACCAAATCTATCTGGAAGATTATCTTTATTAGCATCTATTCTTACATCAGCAATTTTACTTATTGGAAGTTCAGGTGCTGAAGCAAGTTCTTTTATAACTTTTTCTGTTATTTGATAATTAGAATAATCTAATCCATCCATCTCAAAGTTTGAGAAGAAGGTAGCCCCTGACACTACAACTTTTGCTCCATTACTTAAAGTTTCAACTGCTAATCCCACAACTTCACCTTTTCCTACTGGAGTATTATCCTTTTGGTTATCAGCATCATTTCCGTAAGTATTTGCATGACCTCTTACTAAAACATCTATGTTTGATTTATCTGATGGCATTATAAGTGTTGAACCGCTATAAAAACTATATTTTTTAGTTGTATCTATGCCATTCATCCAACTACTTTCTAAATTATAATCATCAAAATATAACCTATAGTTTTGACCACCATTTTCACTATCATCCGTTGCTTGATCATCATTAAATCTTATTTTTGCTCCTATTGCTTCAAGTACAGAATTACCTTGTCTTGCATTTCCATACTCATCCTTAGCATCTCCATAGTCAGCTTTAGAAGTTATTGCAATATTTCCACCATTTTTAACAAATCTAGCTATTGCAGCTAATTCATCGTCAGTATATTTTTGAGGAGTTAATCCATATGCATCCTTAACTGTACTTTGCGGATCTGACATTATAAGCAATGATGCTCCATTTAATACTTCATCTGTTATAAGTTTATTATTTATAACTGACTTAACTTTATTTTGTGCCATTAAAGCAGTTAATGTTGTAATTTTACCTGAATAGTCTCCTGATACATATTGATTTTGATGTGCTCCATCTATAACAACTTTAGAAACTTCATTTGCTCCTAAAACTTCAACTTCAATAGATCCTTTAAATTCTTTAACTTCTCCATTAATAGTAGCTGTTACTTTTACCTGGAAAGAATAATCTCCAGCCTTCTCAAATTTATGTTTTAGCTTTGCTACTATTGATGATCCTGCATCTACTTTTTCAATAGTTTGAGTATCTATGGCTTCGCTTCCATTGTTTAAATAGTATTCTACTTTAATATTATTTATAGCTGTTGCTTCATTATTATATATAGTAGTTCCTATATTGAATTCCTCACCAGCAATAATTACTTCTGTGTCAGAATCTACTGTAGAAACCCCAAAATTTTCTCTTTCTCCAACCCAAACTGCAGATGTAACAGCTATATCACTATCTGCTTCATCTACTCTTACATAGTAATATGAACTTGTTGATTTATCTAATGTAAATGACCAGTTCTTAGTTGTAGAATTTACATTATCAATTGACTTAACAACTTTACCACCATCGCCAATTATTGAAATCTTTTTAATATTATCTCTAGAATCCATATCTTCGACATTAACATTAAATTCTAGTGAATCTGTTTGTGGTATTATTGATCCCATTGTATTTCCATTAACTTCATAAGAAATTTTTAAATTTTCATCTTCTGTTGCATAAACTCTTCTTTCTTTTATTGCATCATAAACAGACTCTCTTGAAAGATCAGATGCTTCTACAACAGTTCTTGCAGTGTTTGCATTTCCCCATTTACCTTTATGGTTATCTTGATTATTCGTAGGGGCAACATGCCATCCTTTATCAAGTGCTCTTGTATAATATTCATATGAAGGGAAATATCCTGATCCTCTAATAGCTCCTTCACCATTTCCAACTTCAATTAATGTAACTTGCTTATCTATTTCAGCATCATAATAGGCAAAGTCACTAAAATCTCCAAAAGTTTTTCCTGGGTGATTTAATTGTGACATGGATTGTTTTTGGGTTTTTAAAGCATTATAGTAATTTTTCAAATCCATTTTGCTATTTGTTCTTGTCTCAAATCCTGGCGTATTAAAAGTATTAATATGACCATATCCACCAGTAGAACCTGACCAAGTCATTTCATATCCATAAATAGCTACGAAATCTCCATTTTTATTATACCTATCTGCAGCATTTAAACCCTTTTTCCAAGCTTCACTCATTGATCCATCAGCTATGCTCGCTAATTTATCATTATCAAACCAATTTGAGTGATCTGTTACAGCTAAGAAATCTACTTTTGCAGTATTTTCTGCATATTGATATGCCTCATCTACAGTTCCAGTACCATCTGATATATTAGTATGAGAATGTAGCTGTCCAAAATATAAGTTTTTCTTAACTTCTCCAATTGTAAACTTCCATTCTTGAGCTGTTAAATTTCCTAAAGAATCTTTGACTTCAACTAAAACAGTATGAGCACCATCTGCTAAATCTTCTCCTACAGAATATTTTATAGTTTTATCATCTTTAGATATGTTACCGCTTACATCTTTTCCATCAAGTGATAACTTAATTGAATCCATAGCTATTCCTGATTCATCTTGAAAAGTTGCACTAATTTCAGGACGTCTTAAATTTCCTATATTTTGTCCATTTGCTGGCTTTAAATCACTAACTGTTGGCCCGATCTTATCTGTAGTTTTATTTACTTCTACTCTACATACTGATTTTATATCAGGTTTTATTGTTGATTTAACTTCTATAATTGCTTTTCCTTCTTTAACAGCAACAACTTTCCCATCTTTATCTACTGTTGCTATTTCAGGGTTTAAACTTATATATTCAACACCTTTTTCAGTAGTATTTTCTGGGGTATAAGCAAGTGTTAAACTTTTATTTTCTCCAACTTCAAGATATATATTTTCATCAATTTTCAATCCAATTAATGCAATGTCTACAGATGAATATTTTGAATTTCTAGGAGTTGGTTCTTTTGCGTAAAAATCATTTCCATTATTATTAGTATCCCAACCATTAGTTATTCCATTATTTGATCCGTCATTATCTTTACGATGAGCACTCAAACTAGCGCTAATTGCAGGTGCAGCCTTATCTCCTTCAAAAGTTGTCGCTGTTCCAATACCAACGAAATCTATAACTGCTCCTTCAGCATTGACTACTCTAACCTTTAAATTTGAAGCTCCCATATTTAAGTTTCCTAGAATATCTGGATCAGGTAAGGGTTCTTTTCCACCATCAACACTTGTTCCAGCTACTTGTTGAGTTAAACAATATCCATTTGCCTTAATTGTCCCACTTAAGTTACAATTATTTTTTCCAAACTCTCCTGTGGCACTTGCATATTCTATTTTCCAACCTGTCAAATCAATATCATTATCAGTTGGATTATATAGTTCTATGAAATCGTTTTTATATTTAGATCCAAAATTTCCTCCACCGCCATATACTTCACTTATCACTATACTACTTGCTTTTTCTGCTTTAACTTCTTTTACTGGTACAGTTATTAGTCCTAATATCATTGTAAGTGCCATAAATGAGCTTAACATTCTGCTTTTTAAAAGCTTTTTCATATTCATCCCCCTTAAAATATTTTAATAAGCTCTTGATATAAGTATTTATCCTTATACCTTTAATAAATTATGCCAAACTTAAAATGTAAATTTAAATAGAATCTCTTTGTACCTTTCCCCCAAAAAACTCCTCCTTCCACCTTTTACTAATTTAATTTTATCATTTAGTACTTCTTCTTCAAGTCGAAAATAATTATATAAAATAATTATTTTTATCTATAAATCGACCTAATGTTTAGTTTTTGATTCAATATATATTACATATTTTATTATTTTTTATTATTTATTTATTATTTAAGTACTTTTATTAAACTTTTTATATTATGTTAAGTAAATTTAATTTATTATGCTGAATAAAACTTCTGTCAAACATATTAAAGAAAATTAACAAAAGAAGATTATATTTTTATAAAAAATATAATCCTCTTTTAAAGCTATTCTTATTTATATTATTATTAATTTAAATATTCTTTCTTTTTATTAAATATAAAGAGTCCTCCTACTAATACCAATAAAAATCCGAGTATTATTCCATTCATAGGATTATTCCCACCAGTAGCTGGTAAAGTTATTCCGCTTTCATTATTAGCTTTTTCTGCAATTATAAACTTACTAAAATGTGGTGTTTTAAAAGTTACTTCATTTCCATTTATAGTTGTTTCTAATTGTTCAAATGTCTTAGTTTCTTCATTATAATAAAATACAGCTAAGTTAGCCTTATTTAAGCCTTTTAAATCTTCATCTGTTAACTTTAAAGTTACAGTTGCAACTCCATCTTTAAAGCTATGAACTGTAACTA
>NZ_JADNAT010000010.1:121574-145733 GCF_015550425.1 Clostridium sp. 1001275B_160808_H3
TTAAGCCTTTTAAATCTTCATCTGTTAACTTTAAAGTTACAGTTGCAACTCCATCTTTAAAGCTATGAACTGTAACTATTTCTTCGCCATTCTTAATCAATAAGTTAAATTCAAATACTTTTTTAACTCCTTTAATTCCAGCTGTAATAGTTGCATCTTCTTTAACCTTCATTTCAAAAATTAATTTTCATTGTTATTGTCTTAGTTGCTTGTCCAGCCTACCATTATCAGGTATACCAAGGTAAGTCAATGGTTCCTTGTGTAGGCTCAATATTAAGTTTAAATTCATTCATACCTGCCTTTAATTTTATTCCTTCTACATATACATTTCCGTACTCGTCCATATCCCCAGGATATAATTTATTAATATCTTCATCATTTATTGTAAACCCTACTCCATATGGCACTGTAGCTTTTAATGTAAATTCCTTTTTATCAGTTTCATATTCTATACTATCTCCATAAGATATTCTTGGCATAGAAACCATCCTAGGCATATCTACCCAACGAAGTACATAATCATCTATAATCATTGAATTTCCACCTTGATTCTTAACAGTTAACCTTCATATTTTAACTTTAATTCGCATTTAATTAACACAAAAATATTAATTGACAACATTTCCCCCTATTGCTAAAATGATATAGTTAGTATAGTTTAACTCTAAGTTTACTATTACTAAACTTTTATGTGTTTTTAGGAGGTTTCATGAGTGAAGCATTTTTGCTAATTAAATATTTATCTATTGGATGGAACTAAAATTTTAAATTTATGGAGGGATTTTTATGAAAATTGAACAATTAGGAAGACATATTTTAGTGGAGTACTATAACTGTGACAAGGAGATTTTAAAAGATCATGCTATCATTGAAGAGCATATGAAAGAAGCTGCTATCGTATCTAATGCAACAATAGTCACAAGCTGTTTCCACAAATTTAATCCCTGGGGAGTAAGCGGTGCTGTTATAATCCAGGAATCTCATCTTACAATTCATACATGGCCTGAATATGGTTATGCATCAGTAGATCTATTCACTTGCGGTGATACTGTTAATCCTTGGCTTGCATTTAAATATCTTGAGGATGCATTAAAATCTGAAAGAAGTGAGTCTACTGAAGTTGCAAGAGGTTTAGTTGACAAGGTTAAAACCTTTTCTAACGGAGCATATGATAATATTCAAGTAAAGCATAAAATGGAGGTTTAAGATATGGATATGGAATTATGGTACACTGAAAATCAAACTCAAAACGTAAATTTTTCTATGAAAGTTAAAAATCACTTGTATTCTGAACAAAGTCCATTTCAAAAAATTGATATATTGGATACTTATGAATTTGGAAGAGTACTTGTAATTGATAACTGGACAATGGTTACTGAAAAAGATGAATTTATTTATCATGAAATGATAACTCATGTGGCTATGGCTACTAATAAAAATATTAAAAATATTTTAGTAATAGGAGCTGGAGATGGCGGTACCGTTAGAGAATTAACTAGATATAAAACTGTTGAAAATATAGATATGGTTGAAATAGATGAGGCAGTTGTTAGAGCATCAAAAGAATTTTTACCTTTTACATCAAATAAGCTAGATGATAAAAGAGTAAACTTATTTTTTGAAGATGGAATTAAATTCGTTAAAGGTAAACAAAATTTATATGATTTAATTATAGTAGATTCTACTGATCCAATAGGACCTGGAGAAGGCTTATTTACTACTGAATTTTATAAAGATTGTTTCTCTGCATTAACAGAAAAGGGAATTCTTATAAATCAATGTGAAAGTCCTTATTACCCACATAATGCAAGAGAGATGAAAAGATCATTTAGCAAGCTAAAAAGTATCTTCGATATATGTGAAGCATATCAATATCATATGCCTACATATGCTTCGGGGCATTGGATGTTTTGCTTTGCTTCTAAAGAACTACATCCGTTAAATGATTTTGATGCAAATCACTGGAACTCATTAGGCTTAGTTACAAAATACTATAATACAAACTTACATAAGGGAGCTTTTATGATTCCAAATTATGTTAAAGAAATCTTAAATGATTAATTAATACAGTGCCAATAGGATTTTAAATCTTATTGGCTATTTTTTCATATATTAGAATAAGTATTTAAACAATATAACAGAATATATAAATCTCTATAATACTCTTTTGTATCTTCCATATAAAATATATGCACCTTGTGATATATATTTTTATATCATAATACTATAACAATTATTCTAAGAGGTTTTAATGTACGGAAAATCTACAAGTTCACAAACTAAAAATCTTTCCCTAACAGTATATAATAATACAGCTTTAATAAATGAAACTAGAGAAATTCCCAAATACAAATCTGATCCTAATCCTTATATTACTATTGAATACTTTGATATAAGTAAGTATATAGATGAAACATCTGTTATAATTACAGGCATTGATGATTTCATAATGATATTTAATTATCTTTGTTGCAATAATAAAAATCCTAATCCATCTCCATGTGATACTTGTGAAAACTTAATACCTAATTCAATTTTGATTAAAGGAAACAGTATTGATTCAAAAGAAATAAAAGCATATTATTTAACTGATAATATTAGATGGTCTAGTAGTTATACAATAATTTTATATGAAAAAACATTAGAAATTCACTCTTGGTTCAATCTTATAAACAAATCTGGTATAGATTACAATAATGCTACTTTAAAAGTTATAGCCGGTGATGTGAATTTAGCCTATAAGAATTTATATATCTCTAACACTCCTATTCAATCTACCAAATTAGAAAGCAGTACTCCTATTACTGATATAGAAATCGCTGATTACTATATTTATACAGTACCAGGTAAATATAATTTCCTTAATAATACAATAAAAAGAATAAAAAACTTTTATAAAAATGGAATTATATATAGTAAACTCTATGATTTTGGATACGAATCTATAAATGCTAATATAATAATTAAGTTTCAAAATACAGCTGAAAACAATTTAGGTTTCCCATTTCCATCTGGTAATATAAATTCTTATACTCGTTTTGATGGTAATTTAGAATTTGTAGGTGGTAGCACCATTAAAGATATAGCTAAAGATAGAGAAGTTTCATATATAATGGGAAAAGCATTCGATGTTACTTCTCAAAGAAAAATAATTACTTATCAGAAATACAAAGATTATATTCTTAAAGAAGTTCAATATATAATTACTAATACCAAAGATGAATCTATTCCTATAAAGATATGTGAACCTATATTTGCACCTTGGGAAATGAATTTTGCTACTGATAGATATCAAACTGATAAAAATGGAAATCCATGTTTTCAAAGCATAATTGAACCAAATTCAAAAAAAGAAATATTGTTTAGTTACAAATATGATGTTACATCTAGTTAGTACTTAAGCAAGGTATTATTAAATATAGATTTATTTAATAACACCTTGCTTGTTTATCCTACTCTCTTATTTTAAATACATCTATAGATTCCTTTAATTTTTTTGAACTATCCATTGCATTATTAGAATTAATTATAGTTTTATCTGACTTATTACTTGCATCTACAATTTTATTAGCAATGTTAGTAATTCCACTACTTCCTTCTGCTGTTGCTTTAGATACACCATTCATAATATCAGAAATCTCTTTAATAGAAATTAATAAATCATTAGAAATTTTATCAAACTCATTTACTATATTATCTATTAATATCCCATCATCTTTATATGTTTCTGTTACTCGTATCATATTAGAAAATTCATTTTGTAAATCCTTATCCATAAAACTAATTAAACTATTTGAACTATCTATAAGACTGCTAACTGCTGTAGATATATCATTTCCTGTCTCCTTTATCTTTATAACAGAGTCTTTTGAAGCTTCTGCAAGCTTTCTTATTTCCTCAGCCACCACTGCAAATCCTCTTCCTGATTCTCCTGCTCTTGCAGCTTCTATTGAAGCATTTAAAGCTAGAAGATTAGTTTGCTCTGTTATCTCTATAATTATTTCTGACAATTCATATATCTTATTAATTACTTTAGTTTGTTCTATCGCACCTTTCAATGTTGCTTTAGTACTTTCTAAAATTTCATTTGTATTGTTAAGCCCTAAATTAACAGAATTTTTATTATCTACTGCTCTCTTGCTTATTTCTCCTGCAATCTTTGATCCATCTTTTGCTTTATTTGCTATTGATTCAGCAGATATTTCTATAGATTCAATTGAATGATTCATTTCTTGAGTGGAAGCAGCTGTTTCTTCCATAATTGCCGTTACTTCTTCTGAAGTAGCTGCCATATTTTCTAAGCTAATATTTAAATCATATATATTTGAATTAATATTCTTAATAGAATATTCTGTATTTTTTGATTCTATTTTAACATTTTCTAATAAAGTACTAAGTGAATTTTGAATTATGGTTATATACTTTAATATAATTCCAAGTTCATCTTTTCTATTTAAAGCTTTTTTATCTATTTCCCTTGAGAAATCTCCCTTTGAAATTATCTCCATTTCATTTACAGCTATCTTCAAAGGCTTAACAATATTTCTTGTTATAAGTGCTGCTGCAATAATTCCAGTAATTAATACCAGTATTATACTTGTAATCAATAATGAAATTAATTTTTTTATAGCCTGCTCATTTTCAATTTTTATACTTTCTGCTATAGTATTGCTATAATTAGCAAGCTTGTTTAATTCATATCTAAATCCTTCACCAAAATCAAGTTCAACTAATTCAAGTTGTTTTTTAGCCTCACCTCCATTACCTGAAATAGCTAAATTAATGATTTCATTTTGCTTCTCTCTATAAGATTTCAATTTAGTCTCAATTCCGATTATTTCCTTACTTGTATGCTCATCAATATATATATTTTTATAATTACTAAAATTTTTATCAAAGCTTTCTTGGCTCTTAATTGCTTTTTCTTTTTCCTCTTCTTGAAGATTCTTATTACCAACATTTAAAATAATTTTATAAATACTTGTTTCAATGCTACGTTCTTCATTTATGCTATTATTCAATTTTAATACAGATGAAAAATTCTCATTATACATCTTTTGCATTCTTTCGTCAGCTTTATTGAGTTGGAATACTCCTATTCCTCCTATAAAAAGCATCATTAAAGTTAAAGTAGTTGTTAGGATAAATATTTTTACTCTAACTTTTAAATTTTTAATCATATATCCACCCCTCTTATAATTAAATTTATGTACAATTTAATTATCTATTATAATATCTACTCAGTCAAAATATTCCTTAAAATTGTCAAAACTTTATAATAATTGTCAAAATACTTTATAAAAAACAAGAAAAGCACTTTGTAAATAATTCATTTACGAAGTGCTTTTAATATTAATATTTATAGTTGTATCTCTATTACTTCATTTTTTTCAAGACTTTTTAAAACATCTATTACCCTTTGATTGCTTGATCCTCTATACTTTAAGGATATATTTCTTTTATCTATTTCAAATCTGCCATCTATAAGTACATCTACTGAAGATAATATAGATAATCTATTTTCATTTTTTATTATATCCTCATATAAGTAACCAGACCATAACCAAATACTTTTTTTAGTTTCTTCTTTTATTCTTTTTAATAAATTTAATAAATCTTTATCTTGTATTTGGTCCATAGGCTCTCCACCCAAAATATTAACGCCCTTTACATTTGGATTTTTAACATATTCTATAAATTCTTCTTCCGTTTCTTTTGTCCACTTATCACCATAATTGAAATCTTGTAAATCTTTATTAAAACAACCCTCACAATTATTAGTACATCCACTTACAAATAATGTAGTTCTTATACCTGGTCCATTACTAACATCAAATTTTCTTATTTTAGAATAATTCATTTAGAAAACCTTCCTTATAAATGTAATACTCTATCTCCAATTTCAGCAGTTCTACCTTTATTCCAATAATTAGTTCCTATATAACCACAAGTCCTTCTCATTACTTGCATTTCCGCTTCTTCCTTATTTCCACAAGATGGACAGAACCATTCTAAATTATCATCTAATTTAATTTCACCAGTATATCCACATTTATAGCATATATCTGGTTTAGTATTTATTTCTGCATATTGTATATTATGATATATAAAGTTTATGATTTGCTCAATTGCATCTAAATTTTTGCTCATATCAGGAACTTCTATATAAGAAATACAACCACCTAAACTTATGTTATGGAATTGAGATTCAAATTTTAATTTACTAAATGCATCTATTTCTTCACAAACATGAACATGATAAGAGTTAGTATAGTATAACTTATCTGTTACATTTGGAATAACCCCAAATCTATTTCTATCTAGCTTACAAAATCTATATATTAAATTTTCTGCTGGAGTACCATATAAACTAAAACCTAATCCAGTTTCATCTTTCCACTTCTGGCACGCTTCATTCATATGATTCATTACATCTAAAGCAAATTTTTCTCCCTCTTCACTTGTATGACTTACTCCAAGCATTGATTGAACCATTTCATGTATTCCTACATAACCTAATGACAATGTTGAATATCCATCTTTTAACAACTTATCTATTTTTTCTTCTTTTTCTAACCTTGCTATTGCACCATGTTGCCAATGTATAGGCGAAACATCTGAAAGTGTTTCAAGAAGCATATTATGTCTTGTTAAAAGAGCTTCCTTACAAAGTTCTAATCTTTGATTTAACATATCCCAGAATAATTCCATATCCCCATCTGCAATTATGCCTATTTGAGGTAAGTTTAAACTAATTACCCCTTGATTGAATCTTCCATACCATTTATAGTTACCTTCTTCATCCTTCCAAGGTGAAAGATGTGATCTACATCCCATTGGTGGAAAAGTATTTCCTTCATAATTCATTCTCATCATCTTTGCTGATTGATAATCTGGAACTAATCTTTTTGCTGTACACTTTGCAGCCAATTTAGTTATATAATCATATTTCCCACCTTCAAGGCAATTATGATCATCTAATAAATAAACAAGTTTTGGGAAAGCCTCTCCTATTTCTTGTCCCTTATAATTTTTCATACCTTCTAATCTTTGCTTTATCATTTCCTCACAAATTAAGGCCATTTCTTCCTCATACTCATTACCTTCCTCAATCTCTAGGTAAATTGTACTGAAAGGAGCTTGACCATTTGTAGTTTGCAATGTTGATAATTGATATCTTATAGTTTGAACTCCATCTCTTAATTCCTTAAGCTTCATATCTTTAGCTAACTCTCTTGCAAGTTCTTCATTATTATATTTTTCTAAATACATCTTATAAGTTTTTTCTTCAGTTATCCTTAAAAATTTTGCAAGATGTTTTATTGTTATACTTTGTCCACCATATTGATTACTTGCAACTTGAGCCATTATTTGAGTAGTAACAGTACAAGCTGTACTAAAAGATTTAGGCGTTTCTACAAGCTTATCATTTATCACTGTTCCATTATTTAGCATGTCTTCCAAATTAATTAAACAACAATTAAATATATTTGAAAGAGTATAATCCATATCATGCCAATGTATTACTCCTTCATCATGCGCTTGAACTATATGGGTTGGAATAAGCCTTCTTCTAGATATATCTTTTGAAACTTCTCCTGCAATTAAATCTCTTTGTGTTGCTGCTATGACTGAATTTTTATTTGAATTTTCCTTTATAACATCCTCATTAGTTTTATTTAAAAGACTTAGTATACTTTCATCCGTTGTATTTGTATTTCTCTTAAACTCTTGTACTGCTCTATATCCTTCATAGGACTTAGCTGTTACAATTTGTCCGTAGTGAACAAGTCTATCGTAAACATAAGATTCTATTTTATGTATAGTTGGAGTATCCCCTTGTTTTGAAAAATATTTTTCAGCATCATTTGCTATAAGCTTTGCTATATCTGCTAAATAAATACCACTTCCATTTTTCATTGCTTTAGAAATTGCAGCTCTTATTTTCCCCTTATCAAATTCAACTATACTTCCATCTCTTTTAATAACTTTCATTTAACCCATCTACTCCCCTTTAAAAGTTTTTGAAACCTTTATATTTTATCTTCTTTTAGCAACTCATTTTCTAATTATACAATAAAACATTTTTCATTGCATTTTTACAACATCTCATTTTATTAAACAATCCTTTCAAATTTTCGTTTATATCAAAATTACCTTTGTTTTATGTACATAATTGATATTTTTTTAATCACCCTTTGCTTTTGCATTTTAAATATAAATAGTCTTTTAATAATAACCCCTAGGTGCCATTAATAATGCTATTATTCGCATTTTATAAAAAATAAAATTTAAAAGCTATACTAAGTTAAACATTTACGTTAAATAGTATAGCTTTAATTTTATAATTTCTCATCAATTAAATTTATTTTATTTTGTGTTTCATCATTTATAGGCGCACCTTCATACCATTTATCATTATTTATCTTTGATGTCTCAGAAAAATATTTACTTTTTAATATTATTTCTGGTCTGTACTCAAAATGTAAGATATCAAAATGCTCCCATTTTCCTCCCCAAACGAATCCATTTTCTTCAAAGACTTTTACTAACTCCTTAGGATAGCCTTCTATTCTCTTGCTTCCTTTAGTTTTATCTACCCATTTCCAATAATCTGCATCATTTCTACTTAAATCTATGGCTATTCCATAAGCATGTGGGCTAAGCCTTCCAGTATCTTGGATAACCCTATAATTGTAACCTCCACTTATCGGGAAAATATAATTATTAACTTTATTATCTGTTTTGGATAGTTCTCTTGCTTCATTTAAAGCCTTTTTTAAAGACTCTCCTGCTTTAGCATTTTTATTAAACATTACATTACCACATGATGTTGAGAAAGAAGATAAATTCTTTTCTATTTGATTTTGATTGCTCCCATAAATACTATTAAGAAAAGAATATGCCCTTCCTCTACCTGGATCCATTCCATCTATAACTGTACTTATGCTCTCTAATGGATATATATCTTCTAAAGTATCTTGCAAATCTGCATTGGCTGTTTTCATATCTTTACATTTTTCCTTTTTATCGTCATATAAAACCTTTTTATCATTATTCAAAACCAAGTATATATAGTTATCTTCAGATACCTCAATATCCTTTATTTCTTCTGGATAAGCTAACATTAAAACTAGTAAATCACGCTTAGCATTATTTATATATGTATTATCTTCCATCCTCATTGCTTGTGGACTATATACTACTATATTAAATAGCACCAGCATACTATATATGATTATTGATTTCTTTTTCATATTTTCACCTACTTATAAATTTATATTTTTATTATTCCTAAAAAAAATAAACATACTCTAATAATTGATAATTTTTAATTTGAGATTTTTTTAAAATACTGTTAATATATAGTAAATACTTTTTTACAAGGGGGCAAAATATGAGTATTATAGTTTCTAAGTTTGGGGGAAGTTCTCTGGCTGATGCTAACCAATTTAAAAAGGTAAAGGATATTCTTTTATCTGATAATAAAAGAAAGTTTGTTATACCTTCTGCACCAGGAAAGAGAAACTCTAAAGATTTTAAAATCACAGACCTTTTATATCTTTGTCAAGCACACATTGAATCTAGTATTCCACTAGATGATGTATTTAATTTAATCTCTAATAGATATAAATCTATAGTTTATGAGCTTGATCTTTCATTAGATATAGATAGCTATTTAAGTGAAATAAAAAAAGATATAGAAAATGGAGCATCTAAGGAATATGCTGCAAGTAGGGGCGAATATCTAAATGGTATTATTCTTGCAAATTATTTAGATTTTAACTTTATAGATGCCAAAGATGTAATTATATTTAATAAGTATGGAAGCTTAGATACCGAGGCTACATATAAAGCATTGGAAGATACGCTTTCTAATTATGAAAAAGCTGTTATTCCGGGTTTTTATGGATGTGATCCAATAGGTAATATAGTGACATTTTCTAGAGGTGGTTCTGATATTACAGGAGCATTAGTTGCTGCAAGCATAAATGCTGATTTATATGAAAATTGGACAGATGTATCTGGTTTCTTGATGGCTGATCCTAAAATAGTTGAAAACCCAATGCAAATCAAGAAAATTACTTATAGAGAATTAAGAGAGCTTTCTTATATGGGTGCATCTGTATTACATGAAGAATCTGTTTTTCCTGTAAGAAATGCTGGAATACCTATTAATATAAAAAATACTAATCTTCCATCTGATTCAGGAACACTGATTGTTAAAGATATGGAACCTGATTATAATAATCCCATAAAAGGAATTGCTGGTAAAAAAGACTTTACTGTAATTTCAATTGAAAAGGCAATGATGAATTCGGAACTTGGATTTTGCAGAAAAGTTCTATCAATATTAGAACAAAATTGTGTTTCCTTTGAAAATATGCCTTCTGGTATAGATACTGTTTGTGTGGTTATATCTGATTCTCAGCTTAATAATAAAATAGATATTTTAGTTGATGAAATTAGAAGGACATGCAATCCTGATTCAATTGTAGTCCATCCTAATATGGCCCTTATTGCAACCGTTGGTAATGGTATGTCTTCAAATAAAGGAATTGCTGCTAAAATCTTTTCATCTTTAAGTAATTCTAATATTAATATAAGAATGATTGATCAAGGTTCTAGCGAAATAAATATTCTTATAGGCATAGAAAATGACGATTTTGAAAAAGGAATTAATTCTATTTATAAGGCATTTGTTTAGTTTATAAAATTAAAGGCAAATTGCTAGTACAATCTAACACTTTGCCTTTATTATAACTTATTCTAATTATTTCCCTAGCTGTTTATCGCAACTACATCTACTCCATTTTCATCTTTCCTTATACTTATGTCCATTTTTAAATTTCCGGTTGTTCGACTTCCAACTATTTTTATTCTATTAATTCCCTTCTTTACACTATATGTACTATCTCCTAATTGGGATTGCTCTAAAATATTTGTAATATTATTATCAGAATCAATTAAAACTACTTTAAACTTTCCTGATTCAATATTAGAATTATATTTAATATGGATTTCTGCATCATGATTAGAAATCACTTGCCAAATAGTATCCATCCCTGTAAATTTAAAATATATATCTGTGTTAGAATTTTCATTTATTCCTTTTTTATCTAAATAAGAATAATTATCATTTATTAATACTATCTTTGAATTATCATTATATATACATTTTTCATTATTCTCTAAATAAAATTTGTCTAAAAATCTATTTATCGTTATTCCTATTCCTGATACTATAATTATAGGTACAATAAAATAAAAGAGCCTTTTATTACTCATACTTCTCACTTCTCCAAATTTAGTAAACTTCGGAAAATATTATACCATATACTTTCATTTAATACATATATTATATGAAAGTAATAAAATATTTGCATATTATAACTTTATGTATCTCATTTCTAATTTCTTAGCACTGAATAAAGTATCTTATTAATTTGTAAAATTCCTACTTTTATCATATTATAAGAATTTCTATCATTTTCATAATATATGTAAATTTATTTAAACTAATTATTTCTCTCTAGTAAGTTTTAATATTACATCCTTATGCTCTGGATATAGATTTAAAAGATATTCCCTTTCAAATAATTCAAAATCTTCATATTCAAATGCTGGTGCAACCATACATCCAACTAAAGAAAACCCTTCGTTATTCATAGCTGAACCAAATATATATCCTTTTGGTACTAAAACTTGTGGTACTTCTCCATTTTCTATATTTACTCCAAGCTGTTTTGTTATAAGTTCTCCATTTTGACTTATCATATAAATAGTAAGTGCTTCCCCATCATGATAATACCATAATTCATCAGATTTTAACCTATGAAAATTTGATACCTCACCTGTTCTCAAAAGAAAATATATGCTACTCCATAAATTCTTATTTTCTCGCACCTTTTCTTCTGATAAAAATGATTCTTTAAAGTATCCTCCTTCTACGTGGGGTATCATTTCTAAATTTTTTATGTAGTATTCTGAATTCTTCATTATATCTCCTCCTTTATTTATTAACATTATATACCAAGCCCCCAAACATTACATTATAATCCTTTATTTATATAATTATTTTAAACTATTTTATTGAAAATAGAACTTTCTACTAATCTCAATTTTATTTCTAGATTATTTTTGTTAAATAAAGGAATACAATCACCTACTTTATTTCTAATCGTCTTCTTTCCTATATATATTCTTGTATTAATATTATCTTCCTAATATCCAAGTTTTCTAGCAATTTCTTTATTTATTATTTGTTTTATTAACAACAAATAATATTCTTAAAACATTTATACATTTTACTATTTATGGTAATATATATATTAAATGCAAATAATTATTAAGGAGATTCTAAATATGAAAGGTATTATTAAACTCAAAAATTTACTTTGTTTTTTTATTATTTCTTTTTTCATAACTACATTAGTATCATGTAATAATAAAACTATAGAAAAAGAAATCTCTAAAGGTTATATATGGGAAGCAACTGACGGAACTAATAGTATAAATTTAGTTGGCACTATACATCTTGGAAGCAATAATATTAATTTCTTAAATAATGACATAAAGAGAATAATTGATGAGACTGATGTTTTATCTGTAGAACTCGACTTATCACTTAAAGAAAATATAGATAAAGTTCAATCTTCTGGATATTTAAAAGATGGGGAAACTATAGAGAAATATTTATCTGAAGATGAAATAAATAAATTATATTCAATCTTAAATACATTAAGTCCTAATTTCAATATAAAGAAAATACAGACTTTAAACGCCTTTACATTAAATAGCGTATTAACAAATCTATGTTATGCTAAAGCAGGTATAATAGGAAATGGTTTAGATTTAATTATGATGAACCAAGTTAAATTGCGTAAAACAAATGGAGATAACATAAGAATTAATGAACTTGAAGGAGTTGATTCTCAACTTGAGACAATGTCTGAAATTTTTACTTGGGAATATCTAAAAGAATATCTAAATAATTATTCTAATTCTAATATTAGCGAAGAAGTAGATACAGCTAAAAATCTTTTTAATGCATATAAAAATGGAGATATTGGATATATTGAAGAATTAAATAATAAAATGAAAACTGATAATCCAGAATACTATAATATAATGCTTAAAAATAGAAATATTAATATGGCAAATAAAATAGATGAATTGGTTAAAGATGGTAAAAAACATACTGTTGCGGTTGGAGCTGCTCATTTTATCGGTGATGATAGCATTTTAAAATTTCTAGAAGAGAAGGGATATGAAATAACTAGAATAAATTAAAGATTGTGTATTGGAGGTTAATTTATATGTATGAATATAAATTCATAAGACTAGAGTTAAAAGGTTTTATAGAATCAAGACCAAAAGAAGACTATCACATGATAATAAATCAGCATGCAAAAGAAGGCTGGAGATTAGTACAAATTCTCACTCCACCAACTGGTGCTTATGGATCTGCCACTCATTTTGAATTAATATTCGAAAAACAAATTTAGTAAAATATTATTTAATGATAAAGCAAAATAAGAAAGATTAGCACTTATCTTTCTTATTTTGCTTTATTGCTTTAAATGTAAGCTTCATTTTTTCTTTAATATATTTATTATATAAAATTAGCTATTAAAGCAATTAAATATGAAGCTGGTACAAATATCATCAATGCTACAAAAGTACCTACCACTTTACTTCCTACCATTGCTATAACACAAGCTCTAAAATCCTCTTCACTACATGTACCCTCTACTACATCATCAGTCATAATAGATAAATGAGGATCAATAAAAATTGACGTAAGTATTGTTGCTGTTCCATTAATTACTGGTGACAAGGATAAGCAAGTCATTCTAAGATCTGGAGCTATGCTAGCTGCATATATTGGTGCAAAAGCGCCTGCTGTTATTATAGCTACAGAAATAAAATTATAAAATAAAATCCTTTTTGGAAGCCTTTTATAATTTATACTTGTTAAACTTTCTTTTACTGGAATTGCTATACTTTCCCTCATATATTTCACGCCATTTTTTGAAAAACTATGTATTATAAGTTTAGGAATAGACCTTTCTATCGAAAAATGATTTACTGCCTTACTAAACATTTGTTGAAATGTTGGTATTAAGAAGGCACCTACTATAGATGCAATTCCAGAAATTATAATTATCAAATTAAATATATTAAGTAAAGCTCCACTACTTGGGTCACTTTCTACAAACTTTGTTAATAATGGAGTTTGAAATGTTAATGCAGTTCTTGAAACAAGCATTAATACATTAAATACTGCAAATGTAACAGCTATTTTCCCTGTTCTAACCCCTACTAACCTAACTGAATACGCTAATGTTCCAATTAGTGAAATTATAAAGTTTAATACTAAAACAATTATAATCTGTTTATCCACCTTATATCACACCCTTTAATATTGTTTTTAAATGTATATTTTAAAATAGTTTACTATTTTTTTTAAGTTTGATTTATATTTTACTAATTTATAAATTTAGTAATGTTATTAAGATTAACTTATCATATATAGTAATCTTAATTATAACTAAATGTTTTTATAACTCAAACATATTTTAGAAACTATAATATATTCGTAATAATTAAGAAGTGAATAATATAGTAATACTATCCACTTCTTAACATTAATTATTAAATTTAAAAATATTTTAAGGTTAAATATATATCATATTTTATTCTATAACTCCAAATCTACTAACTGGTGATAATCTAAATATTGCTTTTCCTTCAACTTGATTAATATTTATAAGTCCAAAATTTCTACTATCCTTGCTTTTTTCTCTATTATCACCAAGAACAAATAAAGTATCATCTTCTACCTTAATTGGAAAATCTATATCTCTAATATATGTATTACCTTTAACATAAGTTTCATCTAGTATATTACCATTTATATATACATGCCCATCCTTTATATCTACTTCATCTCCTGGAATCCCTATTACTCTTTTAACTAGTCTTGTTCTAGTATCAGTATCATATCTTATTGAAGCCATCTCTTTTAAATATTTATAACTTTCTTCAAATACATTGCCTTTTTCTTCATTATCAAAGAATATTATAATATCTCCTCTTTCAGGCGTAGTAAAATTGTAGCTAATCTTATCAACTATAAGTTTTTCATCATTATATAATGTATTTTCCATTGATTCTTACTGAACTTTAGCACTTGCTAATACTTCCGTATTTACTAATACTACTATTATAATAGTTCCTAATATAGTTAAAATTGATCCTCTAATTTCCTTTATAATATTTTTATTATTCAAAGAAATCCCCCCTTACAACCTATCATTAATTCTTAAAACTCTTCAAATGCACTAGTAACTCCATATATAAGATCACTAAAAAATTCCTGCATTATATAAATAGCTAAAGCAATTACTATTGTTAATCCCAAATAAGTAATTAATTTTCTCATACTCTTTCTTCCAACTTTAATTAATACGAATCCCAAGAATAACGCTACTAACACTAAAACATTTACCATAATACTCTCCTAAAATATGATTTTCTTTTATTTATATTCGATATATAATTTTTTGTTACTTTTTATAGAGTTCTTAAGAGAATTTTTGTTTTCTATGTTTAGAAAACTCCTAATAAATACTTCTAGTAATTTTAATTATTTTTCATCCATTCATTTTCATTAATTCCCGCTTTAACTAAGTTTTTTATATTATTCTTAAACTCTTCACTACTATCTTTAATAGCATGTCTCACTGCTAAACGTATAGTAAAATATAATATTATGAAAAATAATACTATAGGAATTAAAGCTATAATTTCTACCATTTATATCACTCCTTTTATAAAATACTTTTACTAATATATAGATGATATCATCCTTAGAATCACACCTATATATATTAAAATTACAAACGAAAAAATAGTTATAGTTATTATAATCATATCAATTTTTTTATTTATTTTATATTTTCTTGATATAGTAAATGCTATTACCCCCAATAAAATTGATGATATCCATATTAGATATACATTTAACTTACCTAATAAATAAGAGTTATTTAACAGCAAAAATAATATCCATATATTTATTGAAATAATAATAGCTAAAATAATATATAATATTTCTTTTTTCATAATGATTTCTCCCTAAAGCTACTACTAATATCTACACTATATAAAACTAACTTTTCTTTTTTATCATAACAACAGACGCTGTTTATAAAATTTATCTTTTTATTTTAATAATTTCTACATTTAAATTTTCTTTAAAATGTAATTTATAAAATTTAAAATACGATAATGTAATAAATAAAACTACTAATAATATTTATCATGAAAAATATATAATCTTCATTTCAATTCATGTATTTTATTAAATTAATTTCACTTTATAATTCCCAATATTTTATACATATTATATCACAAAACATATTGATAATAGGAATTTTTTAACCTTATTTTTCTAAATATTTCATATTTTTAAAATTTTTATGGTAAAATATGAATGTAAGATAAATTTAATTTAATAAAAGGGGGAAATAATAATGAACATTTTTCTTGAAAAACTATTAAATGCTCTTCCAATAATAATTATTGTAGTTATAGTTTTAATAGTCTTTCTATCTTTTTGGAGAAGAGTTCCTGCTGATAAAGCAATGGTAATTACAGGTCTTCGAAAAAGAGTTTTACTTGGAAGAGGGGGATTAATGATTCCCGTACTAGAAACATCTTCTACTATTTCATTAGAAAACATATCAATGACAACAGATGTAAATGAAGCACCTGCAAAACAAGGTATATTTGTTAATATAGTTGGTACCGCAGTTGTAAAGGTTAAAAACGATAGCGAAAACGTATTAAAAGCAGTAGAACAATTTTGTAGTGGTGGAGAAAAAAACACAGTAAATGTAATAAAAACTATAGTTGAACAAATATTAGAAGGTAAATTAAGAGGTATTATTTCTACATTAACTGTCGAACAAATAAATGAAGATAGAGCTTCATTTGAACAACGAATTGAAGATGATATAAGAAATGAATTAGGTTCAATGGGTTTAGTTCTAATATCTTATACAATTTTAAAAATAAGTACTCAAGGTGGCTACTTAGAAAATAGAGCTAAGCCTCAAATAGCAGCAGCTAAATCAGAAGCTGATATAGCTGAAGCTGAAAGAAAAAGAGATACAGAAATTAAAACTGCTAGTGCAACAAGAGAAGGACAAAAAGCGAAGTTAGAAGCTGAAACTGAAATTGCACAAAGTGAAAGAGATAAAAAAATTAAACTTGAAGCATTTAGAGCTGAACAAGATAAAGCTAAAGCAAATGCTGACGTAGCTTATAAATTACAAGAAGTTGAAAATAATTCAATCCTAGCTGAACAGCAAGCTGAACTTGCTGAAAAAGAAGCTCTAGTTGTTGAAAAGAAATTAATAGCCGAAGTAAAGAAACCTGCTGATGCTAAAAAGTATGAAGTTGAAGTTGCTGCAGAAGCACATAAAATCCAAGCAATTAGACAAGCCGAAGCTGAAGCTGAGGCAATAAGAGTAAGAGCAATAGCCGAAGCTGATGCCAAGAAGATTCAGGCTCAAGCCGATGCAGAAGCTATAAGAGCTAAAGGATTGGCTGAAGCTGATGCCATTAAAGCTAAAGGTATTGCTGAAGCTGAAGCAAAAGATAGATTGGCAGAGGCTATGGCTAAATATGGAGAAGCTGCAATAGTTGAAATGGTAGTAAATAGATTACCAGACGTAATGAAAGAAGTTGCAAGTCCATTAGAGCAAATAGATAAATTAACTGTTATAGATAATGGTGGATCTCAAGGTGCATCAAAAGTTGCTAAAATTGTAACTGATGTTACTGCTAATGGCTTTGAGGTTTTAAAAGATATAACAGGAGTAGATTTAGCAAACCTGCTAAATAATTTTGTTAATAAAAAACCTAATACAACATCTAATTCTGAAAATATTGATCCAAAAGATACCGAAGAAAATATATCTGACATAGTAGAATAAATTTAAAATAAAATTACTACAAGAATTAAAAACTTGTAGTAATTTTTCTTTTTATTTATTTCTTTTATTATTACGAAGTAACTAATACTATTAATTTATCTACTATTAATTTATCTACTACTAATTTATCATAATAACCTTTTCTTCCTTAGAAGTCCTATAAATTCCAATAGTAAAGAAAGTCAATGCAAATAATAATATTATTGCTAGATATTTATAAATATCTGCTATAGTAGCTCCTTGTTGTATAGATACTATTGATTCCATAGCCCATCTAACTGGAGTAAAGTATGATATTTTTTCTATTATAGGTGGCATTATATCAATTGGAACAAAAGCTCCTCCAATCATCACCATTATCATATTAGCAAAATTAAATATATTCGATGCTTCTGTTCTATTTTTAGAGAAAGCCCTGCAACATACCCCTAAACTAATTGAAACTAATCCTAATAAAGCTAATATTATAAATAATTCGAAATTACCAACTCCAACTTCTATATTTAAAAATCTTATTCCCAAAACCCCAAATATTACTTGAATCAATATTGATATATATCCACTTATAACATCTGCTACATAATACTCATAGGTTTTTATAGGTGCCATAAATATTCTTGTGTATATATTTTCCTCTTTTTCATCAAATACTCTATAAGAAGATGCCATCCCTCTTATAAGCATAAACATTATAATAAATCCAACAAATATTTGACTAAAAGTATAATCCCCTTGTAAATCATTTAAACTTTCTTTTTGTATTTCTATATATGGTCTATCACTATAATTATTTAAAGATTTATAATATATATCTTTATTCCCTTCTGAAGCTATTAAAATATTATTTATATTAGCCATCTTCTCATTTATTAATTCTTTTATTACTTTACTAATATCATTATTTTCTATTGAAGTAACTTTAATTAAATTTGTATTTCCCTTTATTAAATCATCTTCGAAACCACTATCTATCTCTATTACAGTATTAATAGCATTTTCTGCAAATAAATTTTTTATATCTTCTTTTTTTATTTCTTTTACATCAAAACCATCATAGCTTTTAATTGAACTTAATATTAAATCACTAGTTATAGATTTATCATTATCTATTATTCCAATTTTTATATATCCAGAATTAAAGTTAATTATTTTTAGCATAATGAAAAGTATTATCACAGGTGCTATTAGTGATATGATAAATCCTACTGGCTTTTTTAATATTGATATCTTTAAATTATTTTTAATTAATACTAATATATTTTTCATTTATCCTATCACTCCTCTTCCCAACTATACAAATTATTGAAATTATAATTATCAAACTAACTGCTCCAATCAATAACCATCTAATTAAAGTAGTACTGTCTCCAGAGTAGATATATCTAAATATACTTATATTAAACCATCTTAATGGTGAAATACTTGTTACAATATTTAAAAGCCCTCCTAAATTATCATCAAGTGCAATGTATCCTCCACCTAAAAATGTTAATACTGGTATTATTACATTTTGTATTATTGTACCTGAAACTTCTTCCTCTTTAAAAATCATAGGAACTATAATCCCAATTCCTATTACTATAATTAAAAATGGTATCATTGCTAGTGGTACAATTAATAGATTTCTACCATAATTTATATCAAAAATAATATTACTTAATATATAGGTTATCATCAATGTTCCAAAAGAATAAATCAAGAACCCTAGAAATGAAGCGAAATAATATTTGCTTGTTGATATTCCTGATAAATTTATTCTATCTTTTATACTATTTTTTCTATCATTTTTAATATTATATAGTGGTAATGTTACAAAATAAAATATCATAAGCCCTATTTCTGCAACTCCATAATAATCCATTGAATCTGGCCTTTCATTATAAGCAATATTTTCTTCTTCTACAAAATTATTAACATATTCACTCTTTACAATTTCATTTGCTTTACCTGGATTTATACTATAAACCTCTGTTATTGTATTGTACCTGTCAGCAATACTATTTAGTAAACCATAAACAAAAGATGGATTTACCATTGATTGACTATTTGAATAAAACTCTATAGTATCTTGTTTTAGATGCAACAATATAGCTCTATTAACCTTTACTTCTTTTTTACCAACCTCAATATCATCAATTTCTTTTAAAGTTAGCTTTATATTATTTTTATCTTCAAATTCTATATTTTTAAAAGTATTGAAAACTTCTTTTATCTTCTCTGAACTATCATCTAAATAATATACAGCTACATCTTCTAAAACTACTTGATTATCTGTGCTGTTAAAATATGAGGATACCGTACTTCCAATTAACAATATTAAAAATAAAGGGAAAAATATCATAAATAAATGATTCTTTTTATCTCTTATGCAATTAATAATTACTGCTTTAATTATAGAAATCATACTTCTCCCTCCTAATCTCTCAGTTTTTTCCCGGTTAAAGATAAAAATACAGTTTCTAAAGTTATTTCCTTAAAGCCTAAATCAGTTATTTTTACATTTTGTTCTGATACTACTTTTATAATTTTATCAAGGTTATTTACATCTTTAGATGAAGTAATAATAAGATTATTTTCATCAATATTTATATCTAAAACTCCCTCAATATTTCGTAAAGCTTCTATATTCATTTTATAAATATCATCAAGTCCTATATTTAAAGTCCTTTTGTCACTTACCATATCCTTTAATTCTTCTTTACTACCTTCTACTATTATTTTTCCTTTATCAATAATAGCAATTTTAGAACATAGCGCTTCTGCTTCCTCCATATAGTGAGTTGTATAAACTATGGTTACTCCTTGTTTATTTAACTCCTTAACTGATTGCATTATGTGGTTCCTAGATTGTGGATCTATCCCAACTGTAGGCTCGTCCATAATTAATATTTTAGGGTTATGAATTATTGCACATGCAATATTTAATCGCCTTAACATTCCTCCTGAAAATTCTTTAGCTTTTTTATTTTTCACTTCCAAAAGCCCTGTAAATTCTAAAGATTTTTCTATACTCTCTTTAAGCTTATTTCCTCTTAATCCATATAATTCTCCAAAAAACTTGACATTTTCATAAGCAGTAAAATCACTATAAACTGCAATACTTTGTGGAACTAATCCTAAAAACTTTTTTATTTTTAAAGAATTTCTCTTAATATCTTCTCCTAAAATTTTGACTTCACCAGATGAAGGTCGTAAAAGAGAACAAACTATACTTATTGTAGTGCTTTTACCAGCTCCATTTGGACCTAAAATCCCATATATTTCTCCTTCTTCTATACTTAAATTAATATTATCAACTGCTATATTATCATCGTATTTTTTGACTAAATCCTTTATTTCTATAACTCCCATATAACCATCTCCTTTATATTCCTTAATAATATTATATAAAAAACCCCTCCTAGGAAATCTAGCAAAGGTCATCTTATATATATGACAAAAGTCATATATATATTTATATTTATTAATTTATTATAATTAAATCATGTATCTCAATAAATAACTTACATAATTAAATCTATTAGTATATTAAAGAATTACTATACTAATTTGAATAAAACGATAAATTTATAAGTATAATATATTTAATTTTTTATGCCCTATTAAGAAAAACATCTTATATAATAAATAGCAATTTGAGTTCTATGGGCCAATCCACTCTTCTGAAATATAGATGTTATATGATTCTTAACAGTTCCTTCTGATATATATAATAACCTTGAAATTTCTTTGTTATTTAATCCTTCTGATAATGCTTTAATAACCTCTAGCTCTCTTTCTGTAAAAATACTTTTATCCATATTACTTTTTTGAAATTCTTTTTTATTTAGGTTATTACTAAGCTTTATTAAAATCTCATCTTGAATAACGCAATTTCCATCATTAACCATTTCCGTAGTTTGAATTATTCTATCAGGTTTTGTATTTTTTAATAAATATCCTTTTGCACCATTTTTTATACCGTCTCTTATATATCTTTCCTTAATTAACGCATCATCATCTGCAATAACTAATTTTATACTCATTTTAACCTCTCTCCAAATTAATAAGGAATTAAAATTATAACTCCAAAGCCTTCTTCACTATTAAAAATTATTTTTCCTTCAACATTATTTATCTTATCCTCAATATTAGTAAGCCCTATTCCTTTATTTATAAACTTACATCCGTTACCATTATCCTTTACTTCTAATTTTATAATTTTTTTCATTACTTCTAATATAATTAAAATATTCCATAAAAATTTATATTTATAATATAAAAGCCCTCTTATAAAGCCAATTATTATATTAAGTAAAATATAAAAAACAACTGTTAAACTTAATTTATCTGATTCTATACTTGTCCATACAACCAATACACATAAAACTAATTTTAGTATTATAAAGAAATCGATAGTTTTTATTCTTACTCCCCCCCAATTGGTATTTATTTAATTAAAATCTATTTTCTTCATATAAAATTACTTATTTCCATGAATTCTTATATTTTTTATACAATCTAATGACCTGTATCAAAAAAATTTTGTTATTAACCGATAAAAAAGAAAATTTTAATTCAAACTTCCCATTTTGCATATATATAAATAATAGTTAAAAATTTCTATTTAAGTTTAAAAACGTCTTTAAGTAAGTAAATCCAATGGTTTAAAAGGGGCTCGCGAAACGCGAGCCCCTTTATAAAAACAAAAAAATTAACTTTTTTAAGACAATAAATCTTACTTGAAATTGAATAAATCTTGTAATAATTATATTTATGCGACTATACCCTAATAAAAATTTTATTAGGGTATTTTCATAAATTATATTAAAATATTTTACTTATAAATCTTAATTATTTACTGTATCTTTTTATTATATTAATTATAACCTCAACTGCCTTTTCCATTGATTCTATTGGAACATACTCATACTTTCCATGGAAGTTTTCTCCGCCTGCAAATATATTTGGAGTTGGTAATCCCATAAATGAAAGTCTTGCACCATCAGTACCGCCTCTTATTGGTCTAACATTTGGTACAACATTAGCTTCTATCATTGCTTCTTTTGCATTTTCTACTATATGCATAACAGGCTCAATTTTTTCTTTCATATTCTTATATTGATCCTTTATATTTACAACTACAGTTCCTTCTCCATATTTATCATTTAATTCTTTTTCTATAGATTTAAACTTTTCTTTTCTTGCTTCAAAAGAATCTGTAAAGAAATCTCTTACAATATAATTTAATGATGTATTTTCAACAGTTCCTTCTATATCTGCAAGATGTGAAAAACCTTCATATTTATCAGTTTTTTCTGGAACTTCATCTAAAGGAAGACTATTTATAAACTCATTAGCAACCATTATTGAATTCAACATCTTATTTTTAGCATAACCTGGATGAACATTAACTCCTTTTATTTGAACTTTTACTCCTGCAGCATTAAAGTTTTCATATTCAAGTTCTCCTATTCTTCCACCATCCATTGTATATGCAAAATCTGCACCAAATTCTTCAACATCAAAATGATCTGCACCTTCTCCAATTTCCTCATCAGGTGTAAATCCTACTTTTATAGTTCCATGTTCAATTTCTGGGTGATTTACTAAGTATTCCATTGCAGTCATAATTTCTGCAAGACCTGCTTTATCATCGGCACCTAAAAGTGTAGTTCCATCTGTAGTAATTAATGTTTTTCCTACATATTGTTTTAATTCAGGTGAAAATTTTGGAGATAATATTACTGAATCATTTAGCTTAATATCTTCGCCATCATAGTTTTCTACAATTCTAGGATTTACATTTTCTCCACTATAATCTGGAGCTGTATCCATATGAGCTATAAAGCCTATAATTGGTAAATCCTTATTACAGTTTTTTTCTAGTGTAGCATAAACATACCCATTTTCACTTATCTTTGCATCTTTTAGTCCTATTTCTTTTAACTCATTACATAGTTTTTCTGCTAAAGTTAATTGTCCTTTCGTACTTGGAGTTACTCTAGTTGTTTCATCTGATTTTGTATTTATTTTTACATATTCTAAAAATCTTTCTTCTACTCTTTTCATAACTTCACTCTCCATTCTTATATGTTAGTGTAAAGTTTTTTTACACTACTTCTCTTTTAAAATCTTTATATATCAAGGTTTCGCAAGTTTTTTGTATAAA
>NZ_JADNAT010000011.1 GCF_015550425.1 Clostridium sp. 1001275B_160808_H3
ATTTATTTAATTATATAAAAAATACCTATAGCCATAAACCCTTTTATTTAAGTGTCTAGTCTATAGGTATCAGTTTAAAACGCGAGCCCCTTTAAAGTTGTTATTTTTATTTATCTAAAAGGTTTTTTATGTAAATATTCATAAAAAGGTTTCCTAATTTATGATTAATTATTAATTAGAATTTGTATATTAAATATTTTACAAAACAGCAGAATTAAACTTAAATTTGCACAATGTTTTCTCAAATATAAGAAAGAGGTGAAAAAATAAAATAATTTTAATTTCTTATTAAATATAATTCAACAAATATTTTAAAATAATATCGACATAAATATTAAAATAATTTTCTATTTTTTTTAGCTTTCTATAGTTAAATATAATGAATTTTTAAATGATAAGAAAAATATTAAGATATTATGTAGAAAATAATCGAAAAATAAGATTTGAATTGCTGAAATTAAAAAATTCATAAAAATATAATGGGTATTTTTAATGAAATTATTATAGAAAAATAATTCATATTAAACTATAATAGAAATATGGTGAATTTTTCATAAATAACCTAATTAAGAAAAAGAAATAAAAGTAGCTGTTTGTAAATTAAACTTGAGAATTGAAGAATGTTGTTGTAGGGAGAGGGATTATGAATATAAATAATGATAGTTCAATGCAATTTATAAAATTAGGATTGGATGCATCTGCATTAAGAGAAAAAGTAATTGCAAATAATATGGCAAATATAAATACTAAGGATTTTAAGAAATCATATGTTTCTTTTGAAGATAATCTAACAAAAGCAACTGAAGAGTTTTCTTTAAAGAAAACTAAAAAAGGGCATTTAAATGGAGAATTAAACAATTCTTTAATTAGTGTTAAACAAGATAAAAGTACTAGTATGAGAACTGATGGAAATAATGTTGATATGGATTTAGAAAAAGTAAATCAAGCAGCAAACACATTAATGTATAATGCATTAATAACTCAAGCAAATTCAAAATTAAATATGACTAAGAGTGTTATATCAGGAGGAAGTAGATAGGGATGGGAATATTTAATACTATGAGAATAAGTGCAAGTGGTCTTTCGGCGGAGAGGTTGAGGATGGATACGATAACATCTAATATAACTAATGCAACTACAACTAGAGGAGAAGATGGTAAACCTTACGTAAGAAAAATTGCGGTGTTTCAAGAAAATTTAGATGAGGCAAAAAAACTTAATGGAGTAAAAGCTGTTGGAATAGTTGATGATGAGTCGCCTCTAAAAAGTGTTTATGATCCTACTCATCCAGATGCAAATGAAGATGGGTATGTTACTATGCCAAATGTTAATTTACTTAATGAAATGGCTGATATAATATCAGCTTCTAGATCTTATGAGGCGAATATAGACACTTTGAATGCTTCAAAAAGCATGTTTACTAAAACATTAGAGTTGGGAAGGTAGAAATAAATTATGATAGTTAATAACTTTATTCCAAGTGAAAAGATTTTTGAAAGCAATATTAATACCAATAATATTAAGACAAGCCCTTCAGAAAAGAATTTTCAAAGTGCTTTAAAGGATAGTTTGGATAATTTAAATGAGAAACAAATTAATGCAGATAATATGACAAATGATTTTATTTCAGGAAAAGATGTTGAAGTTCATGAAATGATGCTAAGCATGGAGGAAGCTAAAATGTCACTTCAATTAGCAATTCAAGTAAGAAATAAAGTTGTTGAAGCAGTACAAGAATTAACAAGAATGCAATTGTAATTATGGTAAGGAGTGCTATTAATGGATAAGCTTAAGGAAAGCTTCAGTAAGCTGTGGGGGAAGTTTAAGTCATTTAGTAAAGGAATAAGAATTGCAATAATAGCAGCGCTGGTTACATTTATTATTGCTATAGGGTCTTTATTTTTTTACAATTCGGCTAATAAATATAAGGTTTTGTTTTCTAATTTAGATGCAAGTGATGCACAACTTGTAACAAATAAATTAAAAGAGAAAAAAGTTGATATGAAAATTGAAGGTGAAACAATAATGGTTCCAAAGGAATCAGTAGATGAGCTAAGGCTTGAATTAGCTCCTGAACTTTCAGATGGAAGTAAAGGTTATGAATTAATGGATACTGGAAACTCATTTGGAATGACTGATGAAGAATTTAAATTAAAAAAATTAAGAATGCAACAAGGAGAATTAGAAAAAACTATAAAAAGTTTTCCTCAAATTGATACAGTAAGAGTACATATAACACCTTCAAAGGATTCTGTTTTTGTAGAAGATAAGGAACCAGGAAAGGCAGCTGTTTATTTAAAACTTGTTCCGGGTAATAAGTTAGGTAAAGAACAAGTGGAATCGATTGTTGCGTTAGTTTCAGGAAGTACTGAAAATGTCCCTAAGGAGAATATTGAAGTAATAGATGATAATATGAATCTTTTAACTAAAGGTTTAAATAATTCAGATGGAACAGAAGTAAGCTCTGAAACTATAGAAAAACAATTTGATTTAGAAAAAAAATATGAAGAAGACATACAAAAATCAATTATTGATCTTTTAGAACCTGTAGTAGGGAAAAATAAAGTTAAAAGTTCTGTAAATGTCGATTTAGATTTTGATTCTAAGCAAAAAACAGAAACAACTATAGATCCTAATAAGGTTATTGTTAGCCAGCAAACTATAAAAGAAAATAATGGAACAGGCACAGGAGAAAATAGCGGTGGTCCTGTAGATAATAACATGGGAAATACTATAGATGATGGTAGCACAGGAAATAATTCTTCAAGAGAAGAGGTAAGCACTAACTATGAAAGTGGAAAAACAGAAACTAAAACTATAAGTGCTCCAGGAGAAGTTAAAAGATTAACTGCTTCTGTTTTCATTGATGGGAATATAGCAGGAAATGTACAAACAGCTATAGAAAAATCTGTTGCTAATGCAATTGGACTTAATACGGAAAGAGGAGATAGTGTATCAGTAGTTGGTATGACTTTCGATCCAGTGACAAAGGAAGAAGCACAAAAGGAATTTGATGATATAAATGAATTATTAGCAAAAGAAAATAGAAATAAAATGATAATTTATTCAGTTTTAGGATTATTGGGACTTATTATTATAATAGTAATTTTAATTTTAGTAAGAAGGAAATCTAAAAATAATAAAGAAGATAAAGAAAACTTATTAGATGTTGTTATAGATGACAGATTAACTAATGAGAATACTGAAACTATGTCTTCAATTAATTTTGAAACTATAAATCCAAAGGCACATATAGAAAATGAAATAAAGCAATATGCAACTGAAAAACCAGATCAAGTAGCAGATATAGTAAAATCCTGGTTAGCTGAGAATGAGAGGTGATAATATGGCAAGAGATTTAGCAAAATTAAACGGAGTACAAAAGGCAGCTATATTGTTTATAACACTTGGGCCTGAAGCCTCATCAGCAATTTTGAAGAAGCTTCCAGAACCGGAAATACAAAAGATAACGTATGAAATTGCTAATATATCGTCTGTTACGGCTGAACAAAGACAGATTATTCTAGATGAATTTTTAGAAATGAATAAGGCCAGAGATTATATTATAGAAGGTGGAATAGAGTATGCAAGAACTTTATTATCAAAGGCTTTGGGAACTCAAAGAGCAAATGAAATTTTAGGTAAGGTTACAGAAGCAACTCAGCAATATAGGCCATTTTCAATTGCAAGAAAGGCAGATGCTCATCAACTATTGAATGTAATTAGCTATGAACATCCACAAACAATAGCTTTGATATTATGTTATCTTCAACCAGATAAGGCTGCACAAGTTTTAGCTGAATTACCTGAAGATACTCAAAGTGAAGTAGCTTATAGAATAGCAACTATGAGCAATACTTCTCCAATGGTAATTAAAGAAATTGAAAAAGTACTTGAAAGTAAATTAAGTACTGTTGTTAGAAGTGAAATGACTTCACTTGGTGGAGTTGAAACTTTGGTAGATATTTTAAATCAAGTTGATAGAACTACAGAAAAGAATATTACTGAAAGCTTAGAAAGAGAAGATGCAGAACTTGCAGATATTGTTAAAAGCTCAATGTTTGTATTTGAAGATATTATTACTCTTGATGATGTATCTATTCAAAGGATTCTTAGAGAAGTTGATGGAAAAGAACTTGCACTTGCGCTTAAAGGATGTTCAGATGAGGTTGCAAATTGTGTTTATAGAAATCAATCTAAGAGAGCAGCAGCTTCACTTAAGGAGGATATGGAATTCTTAGGTCCAGTTAGACTTATGGATGTTGAAAAAGCACAACAAAAAATTGTTTCAATAATAAGAAGATTAGATGATGCTCAAGAAATAATAATTTCAAGAGGTGGAGAAGATGCAATTATCCTATAATCTTATAAAAAGTGACTCTGCTTTAGAAGTTTCTAAAAAAAAGATAGAAACTAATTATGTAAGTAAAGTAGAAGTTGTAGAAGAGAATAAAGAAAAAGATATGAAATCTATTGAAGCAGAAATTAGAAAAAGCTATGAGAGCTTAGGAGCCAGTATTATAAAAAAGGCTAAAAGAGAAGCAGAAGCACTACTTATGAAAAGTAGAAAAACTGCTGTTGAAATTGAAAAAACTTCTTATGAAGAAGGGTATGCACAAGGCAAAGAAAATGGTTTTGAAGATGGATATAAAGAAGGATTACAAAAAGCTAAGTTAGAAACTGAAGAAAAGGTAAGAGAAAATATAAAAAAGTCAGAAAAAATATTAGAATCTGCAAATAATGAATATAGAGAATATTTAAAACTGAAAGAAAAAGATATTATAAATATAGCTTTTGAAATGGCATCTATAATAGTTAGAAAAGAGTTCCAACAACCTGAAAGTATATTGCCTTTATTAGAAGAAGTTTTAAATGAAGCTAAGGGTGAAGAAAATATAATAATAAAATGTAATACAGTTCATGTAAAAGCAATTGAAGATAAAGTTGATTACTTTAAAAAAGTATATGCAATAAAAGGTGAAATATTTATTATTGAAGATCCTTTAATGGAAAATGGAAATGCCATAGTCGAGAAAAATACAGGGAAAGCTATTATTGGGTTAGATATTGGATTAGAAAAACTTGAAGAAGCTTTATTTAAATAGTAAGTAGGTGAAAATATGATAAATGTAGATTTTGATTTATTAAATAGAAAAATTAAAGAAGTAAATACTTGCTATTTAGAAGGAACAGTTAAACAAGTAATAGGATTAACAATCGAAGTTCAAGGGGTTAAAGCTTTTGTTGGAGAACTTTGTACTATATATAATCTAGAAAATCAACCAATTAAATGTGAAGTAGTTGGGTTTAGAGAAGATGCAGTACTTTTAATGCCTCTAGGAGAACTTATAGGAATATCTCCGGGATGTAGAGTAGTTCCAGAAAGAAGACCTTTAGAGGTAAGGTGTTCAGATGATTTACTAGGCAAAATACTTGATGGATTAGGTAATCCACTTCAAGGGGATGAGATTTTTCAAGGGGAAGGATATCCTCTTGAAAATCAACCTCCAGATCCATTAACAAGAAGGCGAATAACAGAAATTCTCCCAACTGGAGTAAGAGCTATAGATGGATTTTTAACTGTAGGTGAAGGACAGAGAATTGGTATATTTGCTGGTTCTGGCGTAGGAAAAAGTACTACACTTGGAATGATAGCAAGGGAGGCTGAAGCCGATATTAATGTAATTTCTTTAATTGGAGAAAGAGGAAGAGAAGTTTTAGAGTTTATAGAAAAGGATTTAGGTCCGGAAGGTATGAAAAAATCTATTGTTGTATGTGCAACATCAGATAAACCAGCTTTAATAAGAATTAAAGGTGCATTAACAGCAACAGCTATAGCAGAATATTTTAGAGATAAAGGGAAAAAAGTTATATTGATGATGGATTCGGTAACTAGATTTGCCATGGCACAAAGAGAAGTTGGTTTGGCCATAGGAGAACCACCGGCACAAAAAGGATATACACCATCTGTATTTGCTAAATTGCCTAAACTTATGGAAAGACCAGGTACATCTGATAAAGGATCTATAACAGCTTTTTATACAGTTTTAGTTGATGGTGATGATTTTAATGAGCCAATTGCAGATGCTGTAAGAGGTATATTAGATGGACATATAGTTTTATCAAGAGCTTTAGCACATAAGAATCATTATCCTGCTATAGATATTTTGAATAGTATTAGTAGACTTATGCCTAGTATTGCTACTGATATTCATAAGGAAGCTGCATCAATGGGAAGAGATTTACTTGCAACATATAAAGATGCTGAGGATTTAATAAATTTAGGTGCTTACGTAAAGGGAAGTAATAAAAAGATAGACTTATCAATTCAATATAATGATAGATTAAATGGCTATTTAAAACAAGGAATTGAAGAAAAATCTGATTTTAACACTTCTTTAGAAAAACTTATTTCTATGTTTAGAAATTAAAAGGAAGGCTCAAAATGTCGGGAAATTTTAAATTTAGATTAGAAAAACTTCTTGAAATAAGAACAGAAAAGGAAGAAGAAAGCAAAAGATTATTTACTAAGACTGAAAGAGAAAAACAAAAAACAGAAGAAAAGTTAAATAATCTTAAATTTAATTATGATAAATACAGTGGAATAAATAAAGGCGAAAGCCTTGTATATCAAAAAATTAAAAGAAACTATTTATTTGCTTTAGATAAAGGAATTACAGAAACAGAAAAAGATTTAACTATAAAATTAAAAGAACTTGATATAAGAAGAGAAGATTTATTGAAAAAGCAGATAGAAAGAAAAACTGTTGATATATTAAAAGAAAGAAAATCCTTAGAATTTTATAAAGAAGAAGAAAGAAAAGATCAAATATTTAATGACGAACTTGCTTTATATGCATACATGAGAAAGCATTGAAAGGAGGTGAGTAAAGAGTGATAAATACAAAAATTCTGATTGATTTAGATAATAAGTTAAAGGATATAAAAACTATCTCAAAGAAAGAAGAATCTAAAAAAGAAGAAAAGGTAAATTCAGATTTTAAAGATTATCTTAATAAAGAAGTTGAAAATGATAATTCAAAGAGTTTAGCAAATAATACATCAGTACAAGAAAATAATAAAACTTATATTGGTAAAAATGAGATTTCTGAGAATGAAGATAATGTGGAAAATATATTATCAGAGGTAGCTAATAAAATAGAAGAATTAATAGATAGTGGGAATTTTATAGAAAGTAAGGATTTTATAAAAAGCGAATCTGATATAGATGCTTTAAGTGAAATATTAATATTATTATCTAGACTTTTAAATAAAAATTTAAGTAATGAAAATTTAATTACTACCGATAGTGAGGTTAATAGTTTAAATAATTCTAGCTTAGATAATATAGAAAATTTATTCTTAACATTATTTAATTCAAAAGAGGATACAAAAATAGCAGATCCTTTACAAGCTCTAGAATTACTAAGCAAAAGCAATAATAATTCAGATAATATTGATATTAAGGATTTACTAAGAGATTTAAAAGGGTCAACTAATAGTATTTTAGAAGACATAAACTTAAATACTTTTGAGAGTAATACTATAGAGGATTATAAGGGTGAGTTATCAAATAAAATTATTTCTTTATTAGAATTATTACCAAAAGAATCTATAGAAAAAATATCTTCTAGTATTAAAGAGAAAGACAAGCTTAAAATATTAAGTGCTTTGATATTACAAAAAGTAAATAATGAAGATAATATTATAGAAGAAAGTACTAGTAATACAAGAGTAATTGTAAATGATAATGTTGTAGATAATAAGGCTAACTCATTGGATAAGAATTCAAATAAAGATAAAAATCTAAATTATAATAATTCATTAAAACAAAATGCCTTAGATGAAAATAATGATGAAGATAAAATACTTTCTAAGATAATAGATAATGATAGTAAAGGATCATTTTCAAAAGTATTAAGCTATTATGATAAATTTAATAAAAATAATGTAGAAGTAATAAAAGAACCAATAGTTGTAAATAAGCAAACATTAGATTTAGATGTAATAAAAAATGTTAAGTTTATGATGAAAAATGCTGTTCAAGAATTAAAAGTTAAAATTTATCCTAAAGAGCTAGGAGAAATGACTATTAAAATCCTTTCAGAAGAAGGAATAATGAGAGCCGAGATAAAAGCAACTTCTAAGGAAACTTATAATTTATTAAATTCTAATTTACATGAGATAAAGAAAAGTTTAGTAGATCAAAATATTAAAATTCAAGAAGTAAATATAGGAATATATAATGAAGATACTACTTTCTTTAATGGAAAAGAAAATTCATCAGATAATTTTAGAAATCAGCAAAGCAGAGATGATAATAATAATAATCCTATATTTATTGATGACGAAGAAATTAAAGAAGAATTACTTAATGAAAGTAATGTAAATTTATTAGCATAGGGGGAAAACTAAGTGTCTAATGTTATTAATAGCTATACAGGTACTAGAGCAACTGATAGAGGAACACAAATAGTTAAACCTGGACAAGATATGGATAAAAATGCATTTTTAACAATATTATCTGCAGAGTTGTCTAATATGGATCCAATGGGAAATAACGATTCTACTCAATATGTTACTCAAATGGCACAATTTGCTTCAATGGAGCAAATGACAAATTTAAATAGCACAATGTCTAGTTATGCAAATAATTCAATGGTTGGTAAAGGGGTAACTTTAAAGAGTGTTGATAATGCAGGGAATCCTTATACTGGAATTGTGAAATCTGTAACTTCTACATCAGGTAAAACAACGATTTCTGTGGAAGTTAATGAAAATGGAACTAATTCTTATAAGGACTTTGATATAACAGATGTGCTTACTGTTTTAGATGTTCCTGATTATTCGTTACCATCAATTAATAATATTAATGGTAATATGTCATTTTTAGTTGCTTCTTCATTTATAGGAAAACATGTTGAATTAAGTGAGAAGGATTCAAAAGAAAATAATATTACTGGAGAAGTTTTAGGTGTACTAAAGGACCAAGGTGTAGTTAAGGTAAGAATTAAGTTACATGATTCGGATGAAATAAAAGAATTTACTTATGACAAGATAATTAAAGCTTCAAATAGTAGAGAAGAAATAAAGCTAGAGGAAGAGTAAGAAGTAAATAATTAAATTATTAAAGTAGGTGATTTTTTGAGCTTTAGAGTTATAAATGGAAAAGCTTATCCTGTAGGTAATTTTCAGTTACCAAACGAAAGTGTAAATGGAAAAAATAATCACTATAAAAGTAAGTTTAATGACATTTTAAATGAAGCTATAAATAAAGGTAGTGAAGAATATACACTATCAAAACATGCAGCAGACAGATTAAAAGAAATTAATTTTACGGATAAAGATATGGAGCAAATTGCAAAAGGATTCAAAATGGCACAAGATAAAGGCTCTAAAAATTCTGTAATGATATACAAAGATGTAGCTTTAATAGCTAGTATAGAAAATAAAACTGTAATAACAGCAATTGAAAAAGAAAGAGCTAAGGAAAATGTATTTACAAATGTTGATAGTGTTGTAATTTTATAAGCTGGACCTATTTTAGGAGGCTTGATTCTTGCTGAATGACAGATGCAAGAAAAAATAAAGGGTTGGAGGTCAATTTATGTTAAGATCAATGTATTCTGGTATAAGCGGTATGAAAGTTAATCAAACTAAGTTAGATGTTATAGGAAATAATATATCAAATGTTGGAACTACATCATTTAAATCATCAAGAGCAAGATTTAGTGATATGCTAAGTCAAAATGTCTCAGATGCTATGGCACCATCTAACAATCAAGGTGGAGTAAATGCTAGCCAAGTTGGGCTTGGAGTTCAACTTGCAAGTATAGATTCTGTTATGACACAAGGTATGATGCAACCTACAGGAAGACAATTAGATGTTGCAATAGATGGTGATGGATTCTTTATGGTAAGTAAAGGACCATCAATTTATGATGGAACTTTAGAAGTAAATCATAGGGCTGGGGCGCATAATATAACTGCTCAGTCATTAAGCAATTCTGGAAGCGAAATAATGTATAGTAGAGATGGATCATTTATCCTAGATGAGCAAGGGAATTTATTAACTGGTGATGGATTTAGAGTTATGGGTTATTCATTAACAAATGATGATAGCTCACAAGATGCAACAGGACAAGCTCCTAATGGAGTAAGCACAGCGGGATTAGACTTTAGATTTGGACCTGGATCACAATTAAATGGATATAAAATAGTTCTAGGATCTGTTGGACCAGGAACAGTTACATCTGCAGATGTTAATAAGGCTGAAAAACTAATAGTAGTAAATGGAGATTTTTCTAGAGCAGGAGCATTAACACCAGCTCAAGTAGAATCAGCAGTAAATAAAGGACTTTCTTCTGCTGGAATATCCCAACAAATGTTTGTTAGTGGAAAGCCTATTAGCTTTGAAGGTTTAGGATCATCAGCAGTCGTAGGTGGTACAGATGCATTAGCACCTAAAGCTATTACTATATCTGGGTTTACTATCCAACTTAACGAAGGTAGTGATTTAAATGGATATAGTTTTGAAATTGGAGAAATATCAAAAGATCCACTAGAAGTTAATATAGAAAAAGGAAGAAAGAAAATTGTTATTAATGCAGATTTTTTAAATAAATCATTTAATTCTGCAGATTTGCAAGATGAGTTAAATAGTAAGTTTAAAGGTGCAGGAATCACACAAGAAGCAAAAGTTACAGGAACTCCTGCAACTTTGGGTAATATAAGTGGTGGGACAGATGATTCAGGTAAAGTAAATTCTCCAGCTGAAATAGTAGATGCAAAAGATGGAAGTGCAGCTAAAGCTGTTGGTGGATTTACTTTTACTGGAGTAACTGATGGTGAACTTAATGATTATACTATTTCTATAGGAGAAAGTTCAGTAGGTACCCCACTTACAGTAGTAGTTGAAAATGGAAACATAATTATTAATGGTGATTTTAATACTACACCACCTAAATTTACTGATACAGAATTACAATCTAAGCTAAATAGTTCATTAAAAGCTAATGGAGTTAAGACTCAATTAACAGTTTCAGGAGTTGTTAATTCAGCAAATGTAACAAATAAAATTAAGTTCCAAGATGGTGTAACAGCGTCATCTCCAAAAGCGTTAAATATTGCTGGGTTAAATGTAGAACTTCCAGCAGGAACACTATTAAATAATTTAGAGTTTCAAATTACAGATATTAATGAACCAGGATTATCAGTAGAATATGTAGCAGCTTCAGGTGGAAATAATCATAAATTAGTTATTAAAGGTGATTTTACTAAAAAAGTTGCAGCAAGAGATTTAGAGGATAAGATAAATGCAGAGTTAAATGCAGAGTTAGGTACAAGTGAGAAAGTAAAGGTATCTGGAACATCAAAACCTTACACTGGATTAACTTCAGATAATATTGAAGGTGGAGAGGTTGATAAGGCACCAGGCAAAATTACTGTTGGTGGTGTTGAATTAACATTTGATGCTGGAGCAGCGTTGAATGGATACAAATTCCAAGTTGGACAAATAACACCTGGTACTAAGACATCAGCTACAATTGATGAAAAAGGAAAGACAATTACTATAAATGGTGATTTTGTAACTACAAATGCTATTACAGCTAAAAATATACAAGATGCTTTAACTAGAGCTTTAGAAGGAAAAGGAATAGCTCAAGGAATAACTTCAACAGGAAAACCAATGGAAATTGGAGGCGTTGTTTCAGAAGAAACAAATGGAGGAACTCCAATAGAAAGTATGAATACTGATGGAAGTATTAACTTTATAGATGCAACAAAAAATCTTAAATCATATGATGGAGAATTAAAAACTCTTAAGATTCCAGACAAGGTAAAAGTACCAGGTACAGATACAGAACTTAGAGTTAAAACTTATACCATAGATAAAAATGGTGTAATTAATGGAGTACTTGAAGATGGTAGAGTAGCGGCACTTGGACAAATAGCCATGGCAAGTTTTAAGAACCCAGAAGGTTTAACTAAGCTTGGAGGAAATCTTTATAGTTCATCAGTTAACTCAGGAGATGCTGTTATAAAGAGTGGTGTTGGAACTTTAAATGATGATAACTCAAAAGGGTATGGAGATAATCTTCAAGGAATGCTTGAAATGTCAAATGTAGATTTATCAGAACAATTTACAGATATGATAGTTTCAAGTAGAGCTTTCCAAGCATCAGGAAAAATGATAACTACTGGAGATGAAATTCTTCAAGATATAATTAACTTAAAGAGATAATAAAACAAAATAGATTGCTCATGCTCAGTTGATCCAATAAACTGAGCAAAGCAGTCTAACTATATAAGTAAATTACGAAAAAGTATTTTACATCTACTAAAGTGAATTTACTATAGTGAAGAGGGGAATTAAATGATTAATGTAACAGCTATGAATAATAAAGATTTTATTTTAAATGCAGATCATATAGAGAAAATAGAAGAGGTTCCTGAAACTTTAATTACATTAACTAATGGTAAAAAGTATATTGTGCTTGAAAGTGTAGAAGAGATAGTAGAAAAAGTAATTAGATACAAAAATAAGATTGTTACTTATAGATTATAATGGGAGGCAATATTATATGAAAAAGTCAGACATATTAACCTCAGTGGGTTTAATATTAAGCATAGTATTAATGATTTATGGAATGCTTATTGGAAGTAGTCTTAAAATTTTCTGGGACTTAGCATCTGTAATAATAACTGTAGGAGGATCTTTATCAGCTCTTTTAATAACATATTCATTAGAAGAAGTGAAAAATATGGGAAAGCTTTTCATACAAGCTTTTAAGGAAAATAAATCATCAGGAAAAGATATAATTGTAAGATTTGGTAATCTTTCTAAAAAGGCTAGAAGAGAAGGCTTGTTATCATTAGAGGATGATATTTCAGAAATGGAAGACCCTTTTATGAAAAAAGGATTACAAATGGTTGTAGATGGTATTGAGCCAGAAACAATAAGAGAAATATTAGAGTTAGAAATTGGTGAAATGGAAAATAGACATGAAAGAGGAGCAGGTATTTACGCTGCTTGGGGAGCTTATGCACCTGCATTTGGTATGCTAGGGACTTTAATTGGATTAATTCAAATGCTTGCAAATTTAACAGATGTCGCTAATATTGCATCTGGTATGGGAAAAGCCTTAATAACTACATTCTATGGTTCACTTTTGGCTAATATTTTCTGCAATCCTATTGCTTCTAACTTAAGACAAAAGAGTGCAAAGGAAGCTGGAGAAAGAGAAATGATTTTAGAAGGAATACTTGCAATACAATCAGGTGTAAATCCAAGAATTGTGGAAGAAAAGCTAATAACATACTTACCTCCTAAAGAAAAATTAGAATATTTAAATAACAGCATTGAAAATGGTGAAGGAGTTGTTATTTAATGGCTAGAAAGAAAAAGAATAAAGGTGATGGCTTAAGAGGCGATGAATGGATGGCAACTTATGCTGATACTGTAACTTTATTGCTTACTTTTTTCGTTTTGTTATATTCAATGGCTACTGTTGATGCTGAAAAAACAAAAAGTATTTCTAATGCCTTTGTATCAATGATGAGTGGGCAAAGTGGTGACAGTATAATGGAATATAACATGTATAATGGTGAAGTACCTTTAATTGGCGGAGAAACGGATGATAATATAGAGGGTGGAGAGTCCTTAACAGAACAAGAAAAAATGTATAAGAATGTTAAAGAATTTGTTAATGAAAATAGATTAGAATCTGTAGTAGATATAATCGATAATAAAAGAGGAGTAATAATACAGCTAAGAGATAACGTATTATTTGAAACTTCAAGTTCTGATTTAAGAGAAGAAAGTAAAGAAGTACTTAATAAAATCAATTCTCTTCTAGCATCTATAGATAATTTAATATTAGTTGAAGGTCATACAGACAATAGACCTATAAATACAAGTAGGTTTCCATCGAACTGGGAATTATCTGCTGATAGAGCAGTTAATGTAGTTAAATATTTTATAGAAGTAATGGGACAAGATCCTTCAAGATTTAGTGCGGCAGGATATGGTGAGTACCATCCAGTAGCAGCTAATGATACTTATGAAAATATGGCTAAAAATAGAAGAGTTGATATTTTAATTGTGACAACTGAAAAGGAGGAAGAATAAAATGGCTGAAAGCAAGCAAGAGAAAAAAAAGGGTAGCAAATTAATTATAATAATTGCTATTCTAGCAATTTTGGGTGGGGGGACATTTGGGGGAGTATATTACTTTATGAATAAAAATAATGCCTCACAGCCAGTTGTTATGGAAGAAGCTTTTTTTGAAGTTGGAGAAATATTTGTTAATTTAAGTGATGGAGGATCAAATAGATATATTAAGCTTAACCTTTCAATAAGTTATGACAAAAATAATAAAGATTTAACTAAAGAAATAGAAGATAAAAAAGTAGTACTTAGAGATGTAGCTAATTTCTATATAAAATCCTGTAAGGCAAAAGACTTTGAGCCAGCAAATGAAGCAGTTATTAAAGGTGATATTGTAGCTAGAATGAATCAAAAATTAAAGTCAGGTATATTAAAAGATGTATATATAAGCGATATTATAGTACAATAGAAGGAAGTAGAGTTAAAAGATGGATTTAGTGTTTATGATAGTTAGACTAATATCTGCACTTATTGTAGTACTGGGACTTATGTATTTAGTATTTAAAATAAGTGGAAATAGACTTAACAGGTTTAATGAAGGAAAATATGTAAAAATATTAGAAAGAGTTCAAATATCTAAAGATACATCAATAGTAGTGGTAAGGATTGGTAAAAAAGGTTATATAATGAGTTCGTCTAATAATAATACTGAAAAGATAGATGAAATATCTGAGGAAGATATATTGCTTTTAGAAGAGGAGAAAAGAAGAGAAAAAGAAAAGATTAATCAGCAATATGAAGTAGCTATTAAAGGTTTAAAATCTAAAGTAAATAAACTTAAGAATAAATATAACTAAAAGGAAGATAAGTATGAGTAAAAAGAAAAAATATTTATTTATGATGCTAATAGCATTGACGTTAATATTCACCTTTGATAAATGCGTAAGTGCTGAGCCTATAAATGTACCAAACGTTAATATTTCGGTAGGTGGTGAATCTACTTCTCCTCAAAATTATGTTGACAATATAAAATTGTTAATAATACTAACTATTTTAACATTATTACCTTCAATAATAATAATGATGACATCTTTTACAAGAATAATAGTTGTATTTTCATTTTTAAAAAATGCATTAGGAGCGCAACAATCTATACCAAATCAAATACTTATAGGATTAGCATTATTTTTAACTATATTTATAATGCAACCAGTGTATAGTGAGATTAATAACAATGCATTTAAGCCTTTTATGGAAAATACTATAACACAAAATGAAGCTATGGAGGCTGGAAGCAAGCCTTTAAGGGAATTTATGTTAAAGCAAACAAGACAAAAAGATTTAGAGTTATTTGTTGAAGCATCAAAATTAGATAAAGAAGAAATAACAAGAGATAATATTCCATTAACTGTTGTTATACCAGCTTTTGCAATAAGTGAACTAAAAACAGCTTTCCAAATAGGATTTTTACTTTTTATACCTTTCTTAATAATAGATATGGTTGTAGCAAGTGTACTTATGTCAATGGGAATGTTTATGGTACCACCTGTTATGGTAGCACTACCGTTTAAATTATTATTATTTGTAATGGTAGATGGTTGGTATTTAATGGTTAAGTCATTGATAATGAGCTTTGGAGGGTAGGTGATATGTATGAGTGAAAATTTAATAATAGGAATTGTTAGAGATGCATTATATACATCATTAAAGGTAGCAGGACCTATTTTAATAGTATCAATTTTAATTGGATTAATAATAAGCATATTTCAAGCAACCACTCAAATACAAGAACAAACATTAACCTTTGTTCCAAAACTTATAGGAATTGCAGCTGTAGGACTAATGTTATCAAGCTTTATGTTACATACACTAGTATCTTTTACAGAAAGAATATTTGAGCTTATTATTAAGATATCTACTTAGGGGGTAGGTAAAGTATGATAGATACAGCCTACTTTTTAGCCCTGTTTTTAATATTTTTAAGAGTGACGGCATTTTTTGCTATAACTAATATATTTTTTCCAAATGGAACACCGAAAACATTAAAAGCTATGTTTTCTTTCATATTTTCCTTTGCATTACTTGGAGGAATAGATTATTCAAATATAAATTCAATAACTAGCAATTATTATTTAGTTATTTATATGATTTCAGAAGTCACAACAGGATTAGTTCTTGGATTAATCTCTAATATTGCTTTTGAAGTAGTACTTATGGCAGGGAGTTTAATAGATGTACATATAGGGTTGAGTATGGTTAATACAATAGATCCAAATAGTAAAACGAGTACGACTATAAGTGGTAATTTGCTTCATTATGTAGCATTAATGATTTTCTTTGTAGTAGATGGACATCATATGCTTATTAAATTGCTTATAGAGAGTTTTATAATACTACCGATGGGTAAAAGTTTAATGTATCCAGATACAATGATGGTACTTATAGAAGTTATAGCAAAGTATTTTGTAATAGGATTGAAAATTGCAATACCAATAGTATTGATAATTATATTAACAGATCTTTGTATGGGACTTATTTCAAGAGCTGTCCCACAAATAAATGTGATGATACTTGGTATGCCAGTTAAAATGCTGGTTGGGATAATTGCAATATCGGTATCACTGCCAATTATAATAAAGTTATTTGTTAGTAGTATAAGTTATTTACCAGATATATTCAGAAAAATAATGACAACTGTTCCATTAATTTTTTTAATTGGTGCAGATGAAAAAACAGAAGAAGCTACGCCAAAGAAGAAAAGTGATTCTAGAAAAAAAGGGCAAATAGCTAGAAGTAAAGATATTGGTCTTGCAATCACAATGATAGCTACTATATTAGTTATTGTTACATTAAGTGGATTTATAGTATCTTCCTTGAAGGATAATGTAGTTTATTTTCTAGGAGATATGGGGTCAATGGAAGTTACTGAAAATAGCATAAAAGGTATTAATACTCTTATTATAAGCAAAGCAGCAATGGTAATAATGCCTGTTATTTTACCTATAATGATTGCTGGAGTTGCTGCAAGCTTAATTCAATCTGGATTTTTAGTAGTTAAGGATGCTATAAAGCCTTCATTTGGAAAGCTAAATCCGATTAATGGATTTAAGAATATGTTTTCTAAAAAAGCTTTAGTTGAACTAATAAAAAACTTAATTCTTATTTCAATAGTGATATACATTTCCTATTCATATGTAAGAGATAACTTTGATAAGATAATGCAAATTGGAAATTTATATTTACCTACTTTGGGGGGAGAAGTTAAATCTTTAATAGTAGGTATATTTGTGAAAATATGTATATTATTAGTTGTAATTGCAATTATAGATTATGTTGTTCAATATATGCTTTTCAAGAAGGATATTAGAATGACTAAACAAGAAATTAAAGAAGAATACAAACAAATGGAGGGAGATCCTCAAATTAAATCTAAAATAAAACAAAGGCAAAGAGAAATGTCTCAAAGAAGAATGATGCAATCAGTTGGTGATGCTACTGTTGTAATTACAAATCCTACTCATTTAGCTGTTGCAATAAAATATGAGGAAGGTAAGATGGAAGCACCTAAGGTTGTAGCTAAGGGAGCAGATGCGATAGCTATAAAGATAAAAGAAAAAGCTATTGAGTCTAAAGTACCAATAATAGAAAACAAGCCTTTAGCAAGAATGATATTTGAATCTGTAGAAATTGATAAAGAAATTCCACAAGATATGTATCAAGCTGTAGCAGAAGTTTTAGCTATGGTATTTAAATTAGATAAGAAAAAAAGACGTACTAGATAATAAAGGATGGGATAAGGTTGCTTGTAAATAATAAAATTAATTTGAAGAAAAACACAGATATATTAGTAGCCTTTGGTGTATTGGGTATTGTACTTATGATAATAATACCTCTTCCACCGATAATATTAGATATTTTATTAGCATTTAATATTACACTTTCAGCTGTAGTAATAATGATCACTATGTTTACGACAAATGTATTACAATTATCAGTCTTTCCAACACTACTACTTGTAACAACACTTTTTAGATTAGGCCTTAACATATCATCTACAAGGCTTATATTAAGTGAAGGTAGTGCAGGAAGTATAATCGAAGCCTTTGGAGAATTTGTTATAGGCGGAAACTATATCGTTGGAATAATAATTTTCTTAATTATAGTAATTATACAATTCGTAGTAATAACTAACGGTGCAGGAAGAGTTTCAGAAGTATCGGCAAGATTTACTTTAGATGCTATGCCAGGTAAACAAATGAGTATAGATGCTGATTTAAATGCTGGAATAATTGATGAAGTAACGGCAAGAAAAAGAAGACAAGACTTACAATCAGAAGCAGATTTTTATGGATCTATGGATGGGGCGTCTAAGTTCGTAAAAGGAGATGCTATAGCAGGGATAATAATAACTTTAATTAATATAGTAGCAGGAATTGTTATTGGAGTAATGAGCGGTATGAGCTTTACACAAGCTGGAGAATTATACACAAGACTCACTATTGGAGATGGGTTAGTTAGCCAAATACCAGCATTATTAATATCCACAGCATCAGGTATATTAGTAACTAGATCAGGTTCTTCTGATAACTTTGGTAAAACATTTAGCAAACAACTTACTGCATTCCCTGTTGCACTTGGAATAGTTTCTGCAGTAATGTTCTTTTTATCTTTAATACCAGGTATGCCAAAGATTCCATTTTTATTAGCAGCTGTTACAGGAAGTGTTGCTACATATCTTTTAATAAAGGAAGATCAGAAAAATCAAGAAGCTGAGCTTGCAAAGGTAGAAGAAGAGTATACAGAAATGGAAAGAAAAGAGCCTGAAAATGTAATGAGTTTAATTTCTGTAGAACCTATGGAAGTAGAAATAGGTTATGGATTAATTCCTTTAGCTGATGAATCAACAGGTGGAGATTTACTTCAAAGAATTGCTTCAGTTAGAAGACAATGTGCAATTGAAATGGGAGTTGTTGTACAACCTATAAGAATAAGAGATAATCTTCAATTAAAAACAAATGAGTATGTAATAAAGATAAGAGGAACTGTTATTGCCTCAGCAGAGCTTATGGCAAATATGTTACTTTGTATGGATCCATCTGGAGAGAATTCTCAAATATCTGGAATAAGAACTATTGAACCTACATTTAATTTGCCAGCAGTATGGATAAATAAAGATCAAAGAGAAGAAGCAGAAATAAAAGGTTTAACGGTTGTAGATCCAACTACAGTAATGGTAACCCATTTAACTGAAACTATAAAATCTCATTCTTATGAATTACTTGGAAGACAAGAGGTTCAATTAATAGTAGATAATACTAGAGAAAAATATAGTACAGTTGTAGAGGAACTTATACCAGACTTAATGACAATAGGAGAGCTTCAAAAAGTATTACAAAATTTATTAAGAGAAAAAGTTCCAATAAAAGATATGGTTACAATAATGGAATCTTTAGCAGATAATTCAAGACTTACAAAGGATCTAGAACTTTTAACTGAGTATGTTAGATTTGCATTAGCAAGAACAATTTGTAATCAAGTAATAGATGAAGATAGAAGTATAACAGTTGTTACTTTATCTCCACAAATAGAAGAAATAATATCTGCTAATACTCAAAAATCTATGCAAGGATCATTCCCAGCAGTTGATCCAGATACAACTACTAGAATACTTGAGAGTGTAAGAGATACTCTTGATAGAGTATATTTTTACAATAATCAACCAGTTATATTGGTATCACCTAATATAAGACCTGTATTTAGAAAGCTTATAGAAATGGTATTTCCACATGTGATGGTCATATCATTAAATGAGATACCAAATGACGTAGAAATAAGAACTGAAGGAGTTGTATCATTGTAATGGTAATTAAAAAATACTTAGTTAAAAATATGAATGAAGCTCTAACTAGAATAAGGTATGAGCTAGGTAAAAACGCTATTATAATTAGTCAACGAAAGGTAAGAGAATCAGGTGTTAAGGGATATTTTAGACCTAAGCTTATTGAAGTAACAGCAGCTTTGGAAAATAACAAGATAGATAAAAAGAGTAAATTAAATATGGGAAATGAAAATGATATAGATTTTAAAGATTCACTAGACAGTATTAACAAGATAATAAATGATAGTAAAGATACAAAGTTTGATAAAGGTCAACAGATTAATAAAGAAGCAGCTTTAACAAATGCAGATAATATAAAAGAAGAAGTAAAAGAAATCAAAGATTTGTTAAATAAAGTTATTAGAAATACTAACAAAGAAGAGGAAAAAGACTTAGTATTAGAATATTTAAAAGATATTGATATTGATGATGAACTAATAAAAGAAATATTAATGAATAAGTATGATAATTTAGATGAATTTAAAATATACTTTAAAAGTTTGCTAGAGAATGAAATTGAAGTTTGTACTGCAAGCTTAAATGGTAAAGTAGTTTTAGTAGGGCCAACAGGAGTAGGAAAAACCACAACTATAGCTAAGCTTGCAGGAAGATTAGCATTAATTGAAAAAAAGAAGGTTGGTTTAATTACAATAGATACATATAGAATTGGTGCTGTAGAGCAATTAAAAACTTATGCGGAAATTATGAATATCCCTTTTAAAGTAGTTATAACTTTAAAGGAAATGGAATTTGCAGTTAATCAGCTAGAAGATTGTGATGTAATATTAATTGATACGACTGGTAGAAGTAGCAAAAATACTATGCAGATTTCAGAACTTAGAGCTTTTATTCAAAAAGTAAATGCTGATCATATAGCATTGGTTATAAGTGGAACAACGAAAAATAGAGATATACAAACAATAATCAATGGATATAGTGAAATTGGCTATGAAAAAATGATAATAACTAAACTTGATGAAACTAGCTCATATGGATGTATGTACAATATTATAAAGAAAGCACAAAAGCCTATAGCATATATTACTACTGGTCAAAATGTTCCAGATGATATTAGAATCCCTTTAAAAAGTGAAATTTCAAGACTTATTCTAGGGGAGGAAACTATATGTTAGATCAAGCTGAAAGCTTAAGGAGACTAGCAAGAGGTGAAGCCCTAGAGGAGCAAAAAGGAAAGCCTAGAATTATTACAGTAACATCAGGTAAGGGAGGAGTCGGTAAGAGCAATTTTGTAGTTAATTTAGCAATTACATTAGTACAGAAGGGAAAAAGAGTATTAATATTTGATGCTGATATAGGAATGGGAAATGATGATGTATTAATGGGAATATATCCTAGAAATAGTGTTTTAGATTTAATAAATGGTAAATTAACAATGGAAGATATTATAGTTAATGGTCCAGAAGGAGTTAAGTTATTACCAGGTGGAAGTGGTCTCAATAATATAGAGGATTTAGAGCAAAATCAAAGAGATTTGTTTTTAAAAAAGATAGAAATGTTAGAGGGATTTGATTATATCTTTATAGATACAGGTGCAGGAATAAGTAGAAGCGTTTTGGCTTTTATTGCATGTTCTGATGAAGTAATATTAGTAACGACTCCAGAACCAACATCATTAACAGATGGATATAGTTTATTAAAAGCAGTAGATCATTTCAAAATAAAGGATAGGGCAAGTATAGTAGTTAATAAGATATTAGAAAAAAAAGAAGGAGATCAAACTTTTTCGAAATTCAAAATGGCAGTTAATAGATTTTTAAAGATAGATGTAGGCTTTTTAGGAGTTGTATATGAGGACAGAAAACTTATAATGTCTGTAAGAGAACAGCTTCCATTTGTAATAGGATATCCAAATTGCGATGCAGCTAAATGTATAAAAACTATAGCCGAAAAAATTATAGGTGAAAAAAAAGAAACTATGGGAGCAGGAGCTCAAGGGTTGTTTAAAAAATTATTTAATATTTTTTCTTAGGGGGTCAGTCATGGCAAAATTAGAACTTGGTATAAATTGCAAAATTGATGTTTTATGGGAAGAAGGTATGTATAAATCTTCGATTCAAGATATAAAGGATGATGAAATACTAATAACTATTCCGGTAAGTGATGGTATTTATTTAACATTAAAAGATGGAAATGAAATAGAGCAGATTTTTTATGATGATAAAGGAAATGTATTTGGATATAAGAACAAGGTTTTAGGTCGAGTTATAGAAAAAGATATACCATTTTATAGAGTAAGTAAACCTTATGATGTAACAAGAATTCAAAGAAGAGACTACGTAAGAGTCAATGTTGTACAAATTATCAATTATATAAAGGAAGAAGAGTTAAAAGCAAATATTAGTGGGGAAGAAAAGTATGAGCATGCATTGCTTCTTGATTTAAGTGGTGGAGGTATGCGAATTAAGATAAAAGAAGAAATTAAAGTTTCAGATATTATAATTGCAAATTTAACATACGATAACGAAAAAATATCTGTGAGAGGAAAAGTTATAAGGGTCGATAAAGCACAAGATAAAAAATATATATGTGGTATAAATTTTGATGATATAGATAGTGGAACTAGAGAAAAAATTATTAAAACTGTATTTACAATAATGAGAAAGCAAAGAGAACTTATTTAGAGGAGGTCATTAATATGGAATGTCAAAGCCCTGTAATTCATAAAGAACAAATAGTCGAAAAGTATATACCATTAGTTAAATATTTGGCTTCTAGAGTTATGCTCGGTAAAACTAAGTATATAGAATATGAGGATTTAGTGAGCTACGGAATTGTTGGGCTTTTAGATGCAATTAATAGATATGATTCAACGAAAGGGATGAAGTTTTCATCTTATGCAACTTTAAGGATCAAAGGAGCTATGATTGATGAAATAAGAAAATGCAGACCTATTTCAAAAGGAGCTATGGATAAATTAGCAAAATATAATGAATGTGTTGAAAAGCTTCAAAATAGATATATGAGAGATCCAAGTTTACAAGAAATTGCTCTAGAATTAAATATATCGGTGGAAGAAGTTTCTCAAGTTGAAAATTATATTAACTACATGTCTATAATGTCTTTAGAATCTATAATTTATTCAGACGATGATGATGTAACTATAATGGAAACCTTAGAAGACAAAAATTCTATTTCTCCTGAGGAATCTTTAGAGTATAAAGAAAAATTAGAGATTCTCGCAGAAGCAATTGAAAGGTTAAAAGATAAAGACAAGCTTATTTTAAATTTATATTATTATGAGAAGTTGACACTAAAAGAAATTGGACAAATCTTAGAAGTTTCAGAATCTAGAGTTTGTCAGTTACATAGCAGAGCAATAAGAAATTTAAGAGTAGTAATGCAAAAAATAAATTATATATAGAAAGTAATTTATTTTGAACATAATAGAGGGGAAAAGATTATGCTTCCTATATTAACAATTTTAATAGGAATTATGCTTATAATTTTAAATATTAAGGCAATAAAAAAAGAGAATAAATCATTTGATAAAATATTAGAGAGAGAAGAATCAAATAATGATAAAGACTATGGTTTAGAGATAATAGCTATAAGAAAAGACTTAGCAGAAACTGTTTTAGACTTGCAGAAAGAAATTGAGGAATTAAAAATTTCAATCACTGATATTAAGAGTTCTAAGATAACAGACGATAATAAAATAAATATAACAAGTTTTGAAGTAGAAGAATTAGATAATGATTTAAAAAAAGAGCATATTAATAGCGAATTTAATGAGAATGTAATATCTGAAATAAATTTTTCAAATAAGTCAAATATTTCGTATAACAATTTAAAAAATGATAAGTTAGAGAAAGTAAAATTACTTCTAGAAGCTGGATTAACTGATGAAAAAATATGCGAAGAGCTATCCATAGGTAAGGGGGAAGTATTATTAATAAAAAGTTTATTAAAAAATTAACTGTAATATTTGATTTCTTAACAGATAGAAAAGTACTTATGGGAATAGGAATAGGAATGGTATTAACTTCGATTTTTATGTTTGGATATAGCTATAATAAAGAGATTTCTAGTGATAAGATAGAAGAAAAGGCTAGAGATCTTGGAATGCACTATGATGATGAATGTAAAGTACTATTTAAAGGGGATGAGAGCAATGATTAGAAGTCTATATACAGCTGTGTCAGGATTAATATCACTAGAAAATAGGCAAAACAATATTACTAGCAATATGACTAATGCTAATACAACAGGCTTTAAGGGAGATAATTTATCAATCAAAAGCTTTGATGAAGTTATGATGCAAAATAGGGATAAAGTAATTAATGGTAAAAATGTAACACAAAAATTAGGAACTATAAGTCTAGGATCAGAAATAGATAGTGTTGATACTGCATTTACTCAAGGACTTATAAAAAGCACTGATAAACAAACAGATTTTGCTATAGAAGGTAGGGGGTTCTTTACTATAGAAAGACAAACCAATAATGGTAACGAAATATTATATACAAGAGATGGTAATTTTAAAGTTGGAAATGATGGATATCTAATAAATACTAATGGTGATAGAGTTCTTGGAACTAATAAAAATACAGGTGAACTTGAGCCTATATTTGTTGGTGGAGATAAATTTGTTTTAGATCAAAATAATAATATTTATGTAGGAAATAGATCAACTCATAATTTAGCAACTGCAGACTTTAGTGATTATGGAGATTTACTAAAGGTAGGGGACAACTATTTTAGAGGAGAAAATCCTATATATAATGCACAAGTATGGGTTACACAAGGTGCATTAGAAGGATCTAATGTAAATATTTCTAATGAAATGGTTAATATGATAACTACAATGAGAAATTTTGAAACTAATCAAAAAATAGTACAAACTATTGATGAAACTTTAGGAAAGGCTGCAAATGAAATAGGAGCAGTTAAATAGTAGGGGGAGAATGTATGTTAAGAACATTATGGACTGGTAGAACAGGAATGAATGCAAATCAGGATAAGTTAGATGCAATTTCAAATAATATAGCAAATTCAACTACTATGGGCTATAAGAAAATAGATGTTGGTTTTAAGGATTTACTTACAGAGTCCTTAGATAGAAAAGGAATTCCACTTAATGATAAGGAGTCTGTAATTGGGACTGGTACAAGAACTTCAGAATGGTTTAGAGACAACTCACAGGGGATGCTTCAAGAAACTTTAAGAAGTACTGATTTATCAATAGATGGATTAGGATATTTTAAAATTATTTCTGATAATGGTCAAGAATCATATACAAGAGATGGAGCTTTAGCTATTGATTCTAGAGGTAGGCTTGTAGATAATAGAGGAAATAAATTAGAGTTAAATTACTTAGATGGATACTCAGAAGATAATGTTGTGTTTAATAAAGATAACTTTTTAGTAGATAAAAAAGGCCAAGTGTATATAAAAGATAAAGGAAACTTTATACAAGTTGCTGAAATTCCAGTATATACAGCTGTAGGAGATAGAGCTTTCTTATCAATAGGAGATAATTTATTTACTCCATCACCAGGAGTAGAAGTCCAAAGAACAACAAATTTTGATATATATCAAGGTTCATTAGAAGGATCAAATGTTGATATTGCAACTGAATTTTCAGAGATGATAGTAACACAAAGAGCCTTCGAACTTAGCTCAAGAGGAGTAAAAACTGCAGACGAAATGTGGGGAATGATTAATAACATGAGAGCTAGGTAGAAATGGGAAGAATTAAAGAGTGAAATAGTGAAAGAATTAAGGGAATAATTAAAGAATGAAATAATTAAAGAGTGAAATAATTAAAGAGTGAAATAATTATGGTTATAATTCAGATAAGCTGAATTATTGAATAAAATAAAGGCTGAGATTTTCTCAGCCTTTTTAATTCTATTTAGAAGTTCCAGTGGAATTTCATCCATAACTTTTTCTTTTTTCATTCTTTCATTAGTAATTTAGCTAGCTAAATTATAGTGATGATACTGCAGCAGTTATTGGTGGAACTACTTGTTTCTTTCTTGAAAGTACTCCATCTAAGAATGCAGTATTGTCTTTTAGTGTAACGTTGAATGCTTTTTCTACTATTTCTGGTCTATCTCCAGCAACTAGTATTTGAGATCCTTCGTTTAGTATGTCTGTAAGTAATAACATTACCATATCTAGGTTAGCTTCTTTTGCTTTAGTGTTCATATAAGCTAACATTTCATCCTTAAGTGGCATAAATCCTTCAATATCCATTGTATTTACTTGAGCTATACCAACTCTTGTATCTTCAATTCCAAAAGGCTTGAAATCTTGGTTAAAGATTTGTTCTACTGTTTTTCCTTTTAATGAAGTTCCAGCCTTGAACATTTCTTTAGCAAATTCTTCTACATTTATTCCAGCTATTTCTGCTAATTTTAAGCAAATGCTCTTGTCTTGTGGAGTACAAGTTGGACTTCTAAATAATAGTGTATCTGAAATTATTGCGCCACATAAAAGTCCAGCAGCTTGCTTGGAAGGTCTTATTCCATTTTCAAAGAAGCATTTACCAACTATAGTAGAAGTACTTCCAATTGGTTCACTTCTAAAGTATAGTGGACCGCTTGTTTGAATATCAGCTACTCTGTGGTGATCTATTATTTCTAAAATTTCTGCATCTTCAAGTCCATCAACAGATTGACTTCTTTCATTATGGTCAACTTGAATGATTTTCTTTTTAAAGTTAGAAATTAAATGATATCTTGATACAGTACCAAGTACTTTACCATTTTCTGAAATAACAGGATAACTTCTGTATCTTGTATCTATCATAACTTTTTTTACGTCTTCTACTAAGTCATCAGTTGAGAATGTTACTAATTTTTCTTTAATCATAACATATCCAACAGGAATACTTTGAACTATAAGTCTTGAAGCTGTAAATGAATCATGAGGTGTACTTATAATACTTACGTTATGTTGTTTAGCTTTTTCTACTATTGCATCAGTTGGTGCATGAGAGCCTGTTATTATTAGTAAAGATATATCAAGATCAAGTAAAGCATCTTGAACTTCTTCTCTATCTCCAACTATTGCTATATCTCCAGCTTCTATATGATCTTTCATACTTTCTGGTTTCATTGCTGAAACAACAATCTTTCCAGGGAAAGTTTTTCTTTCATAATTTACAAATACTTCTTTTGCAGATAATGTATCAACAATATTTTCAAAAGTAGTATTACTCTTAGCTAAAATTTTATTATCCCATATATCCATATAACATGAAGTTAAGTTAGATACAGCTAGAACTCCAAGTAAATGATCATTTTCGTCAGCGACTGGAAGAGTTTTTATATTTTTATCCTTCATTATCTTCCATGCAGTTTTTAATGAAATTTCAGGAGATACTGGAGTTATTCTATCAAACTCTAAATCTTCTATTTTTAATTTTACAGTTTTTAATAATTGAGGAGCTTCAACTCCGAAATAATCAAGAATATATTGAGTTTCTTGACTAACATTTCCTAATCTTACTGGTATTGCAGGCAGATTGCCTGTCTTATTTTTATATTCAGCATATGAAAAAGCTGCACATATTGAATCTGAATCTGGATTCTTATGTCCAGTTACATAAATTACATCTTTCAAATTTTTACCCTCCTTAGTTAATTACATATATACCTATTCTATATTTATATTTTAAATTTGTAAAGCTATCTATTTAAAGTATGTGTAGAAATTTGTACAATTAAACTCGATAATTAATAATTATAAAAATGAAAAATTATTAGATTAACATAGTAATAATTAAAAAAAATCATATCTTTGATTTTACTAAATATAATATATAGAAACTATTATAAGGAGGACAACCGGTGATACAAGAACGAGAAATGTCTAGGGGTCTATCTACAAAGGAAGCTGAGAAAAGACAAAGCACTTATGGGTTAAATGAATTGTCACACAAGAAAAAAACATCACCTGTAGTAATATTTTTATCTCAATTTAATGATTTTATTGTTTGGGTATTAATAGCTGCTACTGTAATATCTGGATTAATGGGAGATACTGCAGATGCTATAACGATACTTATTATAGTTGTTGTAAATGCAATAATGGGATTTGTTCAAGAATATAGAACAGAAAAGTCCTTAGAAGCATTAAAGGAATTAGCAGCACCAACTTGTAAAGTTATTAGAGATGGGGTATTGAAAGTATTAAATTCAATAGAAGTTACTATAGGAGATTTAGTAATCTTAGAAGCTGGAGATAGAATTCCAGCTGATGGTACATTTATTGAAGCATCGGGGATGATGATTGATGAATCTCTTTTAACTGGAGAATCAGTTGGAGTATCTAAAGATTCAAAAAGAGGAAAAAACCAAGGATTTATGGGAACAACAGTATTAAAAGGAAGAGGAATTTTACTTGTTGATGGTATTGGAATGAATACAGAAATGGGGAAAATAGCAAATCTTTTAGATAATATTGAAGAAGAAAAATCTCCATTAAGAGAGAGATTAGATTCACTAGGTAAAATATTAGTAGTACTATGCTTAACTATTTGTGCAGTTGTAACAGTACTTGGAATACTTAGAGGTAATGAAATAACAGAAATGTTCTTACTTGGAGTTTCATTAGCTGTTGCGGCAATTCCAGAAGGACTAGCAGCTATTGTAACAGTTGCACTAGCATTAGGCGTATCTAGAATGTTAAAGAAAAATGCTTTGGTAAGAAAATTGCCAGCAGTAGAAACACTAGGTTGTACTTCTGTTATATGCTCAGATAAAACTGGAACATTAACTCAAAATAAGATGACAGTAAAAGAGATATATATGAATGGTAAAATTCATGATTTAGATAAAGAAGAGTTAACTAACCATTCGACTATGATGAAAGCCTTAGTTTACTGTAATGATTGTAATTATGATTTTAATGTTAAAAACATAGAAAAGGCTTTACATGGGGACCCAACTGAAACGGCATTAATAAAAGCTTTCTTTAAAGATGTGAATTTGCTTAAAGCTTTTGTTTCTAATGCAAAAAGAATTTACGATATTCCATTTGATTCTTCAAGAAAGATGATGAGCGTTATAGTTAGGGAAGGAACAAAGGAAGTTTGTTATATGAAGGGAGCTCCAGAAAGAGTTATTGAAAGGTGTACCCACATATTAGAAAATGGAACTATTAAGCCTTTAACAGCTCAAAAGAAAAAGCAAGTTGCATCATATATAGAAGCTATGTCAAATAGAGCTTTAAGATGTATAGCTGCTGCATATAAAGAAACTGGATTAGTAAAAAATGAAGGTTTAGAAAAAGATTTGATATTCTTAGGCGTTGCAGGAAGCATTGATCCACCAAGAGTTGAAGTTAGGGATGCAGTTCTTAAATGTAAACTTGCAGGTATACAACCTGTAATGATAACAGGAGATCACAAAAATACTGCACTTGCAATAGCAAAGTCAATAAATATTTGCAACACAGATGATCAAGCTATGACTGGTGAAGAAATAGAAAAGACTAGTGATGAAGAACTTATGAAAAAAGTTAAAAATGTAAGAGTATTTGCAAGGGTATCTCCACATCATAAGCTTAGAATAGTAAAAGCCTTTAAAAAGCAAAACAATATAGTTGCAATGACTGGGGATGGTGTTAATGATGCTCCAGCAATAAAGGAAGCAGATATAGGTATTGCTATGGGGATATCTGGAACTGATGTAACTAAAGAAGCTGCTTCAATGGTATTAATGGATGATAATTTTGCAACTATAGTATCTGCTGTGGAAGAAGGAAGAATAATATATGATAATATAAGAAAGTTTATAAGATATTTATTATCTTGTAATCTAGGTGAAGTATTAACCATGTTCTTAGCATCAATATTTTATTTACCGAATCCACTTACTCCAATACAAATTTTATTTGTTAATTTAGCAACAGATGGTTTACCAGCAATCGCTCTTGGTGTGGATCCTGCTGATAAAGATATAATGATGCAACAGCCTAGAGAAAAGAATGAAGGTATTTTTGCAAGAGGCTTATGGTCAAAAATTGTTGTGAGAGGATGTCTAATTGGTATTTGTACTTTACTTTCATTTATGACAGGAAGATTGTATGGAATGGACTTAGCTACATGTAGAACACTTGCATTAATAACACTTGTTATGTCACAATTGCTACATGTTTTTGAATGTAGATCAGAAAGACATTCTATTTTTGAAATTAAGGTATTTAGTAATCCGTATTTAGTTGGAGCTGTAACTGTCTCAATGCTTATGGTATGTGCAATACTATATGTACCATTTTTAGCAAGTATATTTAATACCGTTCCATTAAAGCTTGGACAATGGGCTATAGTTTTATTCTACTCAGGAATAATTTTCTTAATAAATAGTGTGTATTTATTTATAAGATCAAAAAAATAGTAAATATATATGATTTCAATTTGTTATTTTGATAAAATAATTAAATTGGCTATTTAGTAATATACTGTATTGATTATATAGTATATTGATTAAAGCATATATAAATATGAATTAAAATATAGGGGTAATTTATAACTCCTATATTTTATTGCAAAAAAATATATGTTTACAAATTAGAAACACTTGTATTCCAATAAAGAACATGGTAATATATTGGTAAAGGATGGTAAACCGAAGCTTGGGGTGATTTTATGAGGTTTATTAGTACTAGAGGAGGAGAAGTTAATATATCTTCTTCAAAGGCAATTATAAATGGAATTTCTAGTGATGGTGGATTATATGTTCCAGAAGAATTTCCTAATTTATATGAAAAAATAAAAAATAAAAAAAATCTTAAATATGAAGAAATTTCTTTTGAAGTCATTAAAGAATTTTTTACAGACTTTACTTATGAAGAAATTAAATTTGCAGTAAATAAATCATATGAAGATCGATTTAAAGTAGTAGAGGAAAATGGATTTTTAGAATTATATCACGGACCAACATCTGCATTTAAGGATGCAGCGTTGTTGTTTCTTCCTCAAATAATGAAATTAGCAAAAGAAAAAGAAAATATAAATGATGAAATTATTATTTTGGCAGCTACTTCAGGTGATACGGGAAAAGCAGCATTAGAAGGATTTAGTGATGTAGAAGGTTTTAAAGTACTTGTGTATTATCCGAAAGATGGGGTAAGTTCAGTACAAAAAATGCAAATGCTAACTCAAAAAGGTAGAAATGTAAAAGTTGTTGGAATTAAAGGGAATTTTGATGAAGCTCAAAGAGGCGTAAAGGAAATATTTGGGGATGAAGAATTTAAAGAAAAGATGTTAAGCGAGGGTATTAGGATTTCTTCTGCAAACTCAATTAATATTGGAAGGTTAATTCCACAAATAGTGTATTACTATTATGGATACTTTCAATTAGTAAATAAGCAAAAAATAAAATTAGGGGATAAGATAAATGTTGCAGTTCCAACGGGAAATTTCGGGAATATATTAGCTGCATATTATGCAAAGGAAATGGGGCTTCCTATTGCAAAGTTCATATGTGCATCTAATGAAAATAAAATCTTAGCTGATTTCTTTAATGAAGGAATATATGATAGAAGAAGAGAGCTTATATTAACAGAATCTCCATCTATGGATATATTAGTTTCATCAAACTTAGAAAGACTCTTATTCGAAGCTAGTGGACGAGACGCGAATGAAATAAAAACGTTAATGGAAGAATTAAAGAATAAGGGTGTATATAGTATTAGTAAGGAAAGTAAGGCGTTTTTAAAAGACTTTTATGGAAATCATGCGAGTATAAAAGAAGTATATAAAGCAATAAAGAATTTATATGAAAAAGAGGGCTATTTAATTGATACTCATACAGCTGTAGCTTATGTAGTTTTAAATAAGTATATTAAATCTACGGGAGATACAACACCATATTTGATTGCTTCAACAGCAAGTCCATATAAATTTCCAAGAAGCATAACAAATGCTTTAGAAATAGATACTAATAAGGATAACGATTTTGAAGTAATAAAAAGGCTAAATGAATATTGTGGAATAAATCTTCCTACTAATTTAAGAGATTTGGATAAGAAAGAGGTTCTTCATAATAATATTTGTAGCACTGAAAATATGAGACAAGTTCTTGAGGAATTTGTAGGAGAAAATATATGATAAGGGTTAGAGTACCAGCAACATCTGCAAATATAGGACCAGGATTTGATTCTTTGGGAATAGCTTTTAACTTATATAATGAGTATGAGTTTTCTGAATGTGAAGAAGGAATTAATTTTGATGGATTCAAAAATGAGTTTTGCAATGAAGAAAATATAGTATATAAGGCTATGAATACATGTTTCGAGAAATATGATTTTAAACCTAAAGGATTAAATATAAAATTAATTAAAGAGGATATACCTATTTCAAGGGGACTAGGGTCAAGCTCTAGCTGTATTGTTGCAGGATTATTAGGCGCTAATTATATTATGAAAAATAAATTAAGTATAGAAGAACTTTTTAAAATAGGAGTTGATATTGAGGGACATCCTGATAACATAGCTCCAGCATTTTTTGGTGGTATGGTTGTATCTGTTATGGAAGAAAAAGATGTTATTTACAATAAAATAGATATAAAGGAAGGAATTAGTTTTATAGCATTAATTCCGAAATTTGAATTATCAACTGCAATGGCTAGAAAGGTTTTACCTGTAGAAGTTAAAATTAGTGATGCTATATATAATATTAGCAGAGTATCATTAATGATTTCTAGTTTTGTAAGTGGAAAATATGAATTATTAAAATATTGTTGCAAAGATGCAATTCATGAAAAATATAGAATTCCATTGATAAAAGATTATAATTTAGTTTATAATAAATGTATATCACTAGGTGCATTGGGATGCTTTTTAAGTGGTGCAGGGCCAACAATTATGTCTATAATAAAAAGTAATGATACTAAGATGTTTTCAGATATAAAAGATTTCTTGAAAAATGAGAATATTAATTGGGATATTAAGGAGCTTTATATAGATAATAATGGGGCTACTATATTTGAAGGTGATACTAATGAAGGGGAATTTTCTAGTAGTAGATAAAAGAGTTTTGCCAGAGGTTTATGAAAAGGTAGTGGATGCAAAGAGATTGTTAAAAGAAGGAAAAGTTAAAGATGTTACTGAGGCAGCTAAAACGATTAATATTAGTAGAAGTGTTTATTATAAATATAAAGAGGCTGTTTTTGAACTTGCCGAAACTGAGCAGGGACAAAAGGTAACAATCAACATGATGATAAAAGATAATAAAGGTGTACTTTCTGGTATTTTAAATTATATTTCTGAAGAAGGAGGAAATATAATAACAATAAATCAAGGAATACCTATGAATAAAAGTGCAAACTTGAGTTTAACAATTGATATATCATCACTTAGTGGGGACTTAAAAACTTTACTTGAAGATTTGTCAAAATTAAATGATGTTGAAAAGGTAGAGTTTGTAGCTATGGAATAATTTTAATTAAGTTTAAAGCTTCTTTATTGAAGTTTTGATATCTTGCAAAGGGCTGTTGTAATGTGTTTATTTTATACAATTACAAAGCCTTTTTTTAATGATTTAAATTTATGAGTTCAATATGTAATATTTATAAATATTATATATACAATGTATTATATAGTAGTTTATTAGGAGCATAAGTCTTGTTAGAAATATTTTTATCAATTTCCATGGTACTTTTAACAACAACAGTAATACTTATTATAGAGTATAAAAAGATGAAAAGTAATAATAAGTAAAATAAAAGATTATCTCTAAGATATAGTAATATTTTACGAGATAGTCTTTTTACTTGTTTTTATAAGTTAGTGATAAAAATTAAACCTTTATTTATTTTGGGAAATTTGATATAGTAATTTTAAACATGAAGAAAAGATAGGAAACTTTAGTTTATAATGTATTTATAATAAAGTTTATATTTCTTTGCGTAAAAAATAAGGGGATGCTTAAGTTTCATATTGTGAATTTAAGAAATAATAAAAGATAATAATATTATTATAAGGAGGGATAAAGTTTGGAAATTTATTTTGACAACAGTTCAACAACAAAACCATATAAAGAGGTTATAGATGAAGTAGTAAATGCAATGGAGGAATATTTCGGAAACCCATCATCTCTCCATAAGATAGGTATGAAATCTGAAAAGAAGCTTGTTGAAGCAAGAGAATTTTTAGGGAAGAGTATAAACGCATCAAAAGATGAAATTTATTTTACATCAGGTGGAAGTGAAGCAAATAATCTAATAATAAAAGGGTTAGTAAAGCCTGGGCATCATGTTATTACAACTATTTTTGAGCATCATTCAGTTTTAATGACATATAAAGAACTTGAAAAGAATGGAGTTAAAGTTACATATTTAGATGTAGATAAAGATGGAAAGATATCTCTAGAAGATTTAAAGAATGCCATATGCAAGGACACAGTATTAGTTTCTATAATGCATGTTAATAATGAAATGGGAGCAATACAAGATATAAAGAGCATAGGAGAGATTATTAAAGAAAGAAGTTCTAGGGCAAGGTTTCACGTTGATGCAGTTCAATCTTATGGAAAGTTAGACATAGATGTAAAGAAAATGAATATAGACATGCTATCAGTGGCTGCTCATAAAATCCATGGTCCAAAGGGAATTGGATTTTGTTACATTAAAAAAGGAATAGTATTAAATTCATTAATAAATGGTGGAAGTCAAGAAGGTGGCTTTAGAGGAGGCACTCAAAATGTACCAGCTATAGTTGGTTTACATAAGGCAGCAGAAATCACTTTTAGTAATACAAAAGAAAACTTTAAATATGTAAGTGAATTAAAGGAATATATGATAAAAAGGCTAGAAGAAATAGATAATATACGAATAAATAGTCCTTTAAGTGAAGGTTTTACACCATATATATTAAATGTTTCTTTTATTGGAGTAAGAGCTGAAGTGTTACTTCATTTAATGGAAGATAAAGATATTTTTGTAGCAACTGGATCTGCTTGTACATCAAAAACTAGCGCAGCATCTGGAAGCTATGTAATAAAGGCTTTAGGATTAAATAATAAAGAAATAGAAAGTGCCATAAGATTTTCATTTTCAAGGTTTAATACTAAAGATGAAGTAGACAAAGTTATAGAAGTTTTAAAAAGTTCATTAACATTTTTAAGGAGAGTAAGAAAATGAATAAATTAATATTAGTAAAATATGCATCAGAGATTTTTTTAAAGGGCTTAAATAGAAATAAATTTGAAAAAAAATTAAGGGATAATATAAAGAAAAAGTTAAAAGGAATTGAATATACATTAATATCTGATCAAGGTAGATATTTTATTAAGGCGGATAATATAGAAGAAGCTACTGAAAGAGTAAGAAAAGTTTTTGGTGTTGCTGAGGTTTGTATAGTAACAGAAGTTCCAAGAGATATGGAAGCTATTAAAGAAGAGGCATTAAGAAAGGTTAAAGAAGCTAATCCTAAAAACTTTAAAATTGAAACTAATAGAGCAAATAAGGCATTCCCAAAAAATTCATTAGAAACATCTAAAGAAGTTGGGGCTTATGTAGTTTATCATATGAATGGATTAGAAGTTAAAGTTAAAAATCCAGAGTGTCTAGTAAATGTAGAAATCAGAGAAAATGCATATATATATACAACTAAAGATAAAATAAAAGGTGTAGGTGGCTTACCATATGGTATTAATGGTAGTACTATGCTTATGTTATCAGGTGGTATAGATTCTCCAGTTGCTGGATATTTAATGGCTAAAAGAGGTGTAGAATTACATTGTGTATATTATCATAGCCATCCATATACATCAGAAAGAGCTAAAGATAAGGTAAAAGATTTAGCTAAAATATTAGCTACATATACAGAAAGAGTAAACCTGCATATAGTACCATTTACAGAAATACAAATGGCAATAATAAATGGTTGTAGAGAAGATGAATTAACAATAATAATGAGAAGATTTATGATGAGAGTTGCATGTAGTTTATCAGAGAAATACGGTATTCAATCAGTATCATCAGGGGAAAGTATTGGGCAAGTAGCAAGCCAAACTATGGAAGGATTAATGGTAAGTAATGATTGCGCTGATAGACCAGTATTTAGACCATTAATAGCTATGGATAAAACAGATATAATGGATATAGCAAGAGAAATTGGAACATATGAAACATCAATATTACCATATGAAGATTGTTGTACTATATTTGTTCCAAAGCATCCTAAAACAAAACCAAGAGTAGATTTAATAAGAAAATCAGAAGAAGTTTTAAATATTGACGAATTAGTAAATAAAGCTATTGAAGAGACAGAACTTGTAGTATTTAACTAATATAGCTTTTTGAACAGAAGATAAGGAAGTGAAGATAAGGGTGAAGAGAAAAGTATCTTTAGTTATAAGTGTATTACTATCAATATTAGTTATGGTAGGATGCACTAATAATAAAGAAACATTAAATAGTGAGAAAAAATTAGTTGTTGCAATGTCTGGAACTTATTATCCTTTTACATTTTTAAATGGTGATAAGATAGAAGGATTTGATGTTGATGTATGGAGAGAAATAGGTAACAGATTAGGGTATAATATAGATTTTACAACGGCATCTTTTAGTGGTCTGTTTGGACTATTAGATACTAATAAGGCTAATACTATTTCAAATCAAATTACTGTTACAGAAGAGAGACAAGAGAAATATTTATTTAGTGATCCATATGTTTATAGTGGAGCGCAAATAATTGTACAAGAAGGAAATCCAAAATCAATTAATAGTTTTGAAGATTTAAAAGGAAAAAAAGTAGGAGTTGATCTTGGTAGTAACTACGAGCAAATAATAAGAGATAAAGATGTAAACAATGAAGTTTCTGTTGTAACATATCAAAATACAGATGCTGCCTTTACAGATTTATTACTTGGTAGAATTGATGGAGTAGTTATAGATAAGATTTCTGCAATAGTAACAATAAATGAAAAAAATTTAGATTTAGAGTTAGCAGGTGAGCCAATAGAACCTGTTGAAAATGCATTCCCATTTATAAAGAATTCAGAAAATGAAACACTAGTAGCAGAAGTAAATAAAGCTTTAAATGATATGAAAGAAGATGGAACCTTTACTGAAATATCTAATAAATGGCTAAAAACAGATGTAACTGGTTCAAATGTTAACTATATTAAATCATTATTAATAAGTATATTAAGTGGTTTAAAAACTACGTTAAGTTTGTCAATAATATCTATGATAATTGCTTTAGTAATTGGAGTTATAGTAGCTCTAATTAGAATTAATAATATAAAGATATTAAAGCAATTAGTAGAAGTTTATATATCATTTTTAAGAGGAACTCCACTTCTAGTTCAATTATTTTTACTTTACTTTGGATTGCCTCAAATAATACCATCATTAAAAGGTATTACGGCTTATACAGCAGCTGTAATAGGATTGGCTTTAAATGCATCAGCTTATATTGCAGAATCTTTAAGAGGTGCATTTGATGCTATAGATAATGGACAAATGGAAGCGGCTTTATCAGTAGGGATGACTAAGATGCAAGGAATGAAGCGTATAGTTATGCCGCAAATGTTTAGAGTTGCAGTACCTTCCCTTGGAAATGTATTTGTAGATAATATCAAAGGATCTTCTTTAGCATTTACATTAGGAGTAACAGAAGCTCTAGCTAGGGCACAAATGAGTGCAGCAGCAAGCTATAGATTTTTTGAAAGTTATATAGCTGTTGCAATAGTTTATTGGGTAACAATTAGTGTTTATAATGTTATACAAAAATCGATAGAAAAGAAGCTATCTGTTTACTAAGAGGTGACAAAGATGATTAAGATAAGTAATTTAAAAAAGAAATTTGGAAATGATGAAATTCTAAAAGGAATAAATTTAGAACTCAAAAAAGGTGAAGTAGTAGTAATAATTGGACCATCAGGGTCTGGAAAATCAACCTTTTTAAGATGTTTAAACTATTTAGAAATACCTACTTCAGGAGAAATTCAAATTGCAGATTTAAAGGTAGAAACTGATAAAGTTTCTAAAAGGGATATTCATAATTTAAGATCTAAATCAGCGATGGTTTTTCAAAATTATAATTTATTTAATAATAAAACTGTTATTGAAAATGTAACAGAAGCATTAATTGTAGTTAAAAGAATGGATAAAGAAGAGGCAAATAATATAGCAGCTAAAGCATTAAAAAAAGTTGGATTATTAGAAAAAAAAGATGTTTATCCAAAAACTTTATCTGGAGGACAAAAACAAAGAGTAAGTATAGCAAGAGCAATAGCTATAAATCCAGAGGTAATATTATTTGATGAACCAACTTCCGCTTTAGATCCAGAACTAGTTTCAGAGGTTTTAGGAGTAATTAAAGATCTGGCAAAAGAAAATATGACTATGATAATAGTAACTCATGAAATGAGATTTGCAAAGGATGTTGGAGATAGAATAGTATTTATGGAAAATGGGGTTGTAGTAGAAGAGGGAGCTCCAGAAGACATATTTACAAAACCTAAAAAAGATAGAACTAGGGAATTTTTAAGACTAATAGAAGAAAAATAAAAAAAATAAAAACAGCCTAAAATTTTTAGGCTGTTTTTATTATCTTGCTCTCATTCTTGTTGCTTGTTGTCTTGCTTTTTTAATTTGATTGTGATCAAATGGATGTAAGTCTTTTTTAGTAGTCAAATTAGCTATATTTGAAATAGTAATAACTTCTGAATCAGCCTTACCTTTTTCACCTTCAATTCCCATAACGATTACTTTATGACCTTGTTTAACATCAATAAAAGTTGGCTTTTTAAACCATTTTCTAGCCTTATATTGAGTTTTAACTACACCTTTGCCCATATCTGGTTTTATTAAAATATGAGCTGTTAACTTTCTTATTATACCTAGTATGTTTTTTTCTTCAATTTTTACAGATAAAACGGTACCAGCAGTACTAGTCATTCTATCACCGTATTTTTCCATATATGCATCTGTAAAGTATTTACTCATTTTATCTTTGAAACCCATAATTAAAACTCCTTTATATTAAGAAATATTGTCATAATCAAATAATTATAATAACAAGGTCATTATAACATAATTCTATTATTAATTAAATAAAAAATTAAATTAATTATTTACTCATTTCTATTTCATATAAATTAGTTAAAATTTTTATATGGAGCTCTTCATCTAGTATTATTCTATTAAGGATTGCAATTATGTTTTCATCATTAATTGAGTTAGCAGTTTTTCTATATAGCTTTATAGCTTCTTCTTCATTTTTTATATCCTCTAAAAGCATATCTTTTATTGAATCAGAAGTACATATAAATTTAGAATTCCAGTTTAATTTTTTATCTTTTTTATTTATAGAAAAGTCTGGATTTTCACCTAGAGCCACAATGAGTTCTCCTAAAATTTCTAAATGATGCATTTCAACTTCTGCTATCTTTTTTAATATATTTCCTATTATATTATTAGCAATTAGTCCTTGATAAGTATATTGAGTTACTGCAGTTAATTCAGAGATATTTCCAGCATAGCTTCTTTTTATTAAGTTAGCATAATTGGAATTTTTCTCAGAAATCTCTATTTTAGGATAAGGTAATCCTAATGAGCAATTTTCATGTAAGTCTCTAAAGTCATTTTTCATAATAGCTCCTTTAAATTATTTTTTATTATAGTATACGAAAAGAAGTTGTATGGTGATATCAAAAGAGCATAGATAGTAAAGTTTCTTATGTAGATTATTAATTGAAACATATATATAATAAAAATAATAGTATTATTTTAACGAACAATATGAAGGAGGATAAACATGAATATAATATTTAATGAAAGTACAAAGGAAGCATTATTAAGTGAAATAGAAAAAAGCAGCTATAATCATATAAGAGTAAAGGTAGTAGCAGTTGGATGTGGAAAGCCAGCTTATGATTTGTATGCAGATTTTATGTCAGACGAAGATTTCGAAGTAATTATAAATGAAGTGAAATTTACTATAGCTAAAAGAGATGAAAGGTTATGTAATGATATTGAAATAAAATATGATAAAGAAATTTATAATAAAGGGTTTTATGTGAGAAGTTTATAAGTTTTTATATAATATTAAACTAAGATTAGATATTATTTTATAAAAAGTAATTGATAAGCATAAAATAGAGCTTACTTATAAAAAGAAAGATGAATGAATTAAAAAAATTCATTCATCTTTTTTCATAATACTAAGAGGACACTAATTAATGCATCCATTATTAGTGTTGCCAAAAAGATAATTATTATACAAATTATTTAGTTTATTGAAATAAAATATCTAGATAAATCTATTTTATATTCTAATAGCATTTCAATTATTGTGTCTCTAAAATCATTTTGAGGTGATTTTTTTGTGTTAAGATTTGGAAAAGTTATGTTTGAATATAATAGATCCTTTGAATTCTTATAATTTTTTATAAGTATGTCTGCAGTTTTTATAACAAGGTCGTTCCAGTCATCTACTTTTACTTTAGAGCTATCTAGTTTAAAATATAAAGGATTTTTATCAGTAAAATCATTACAAATTTCTAGAAAATTATCGTTAATGTCATCATCTAAGGGGAGAGAATCCTCATTTTCATCTTTATTATCAGGTGTAGAGTCAAGCGTTGCCTTGTTATTTAAGCCCTTCATCCACTGTATATATTTTTCTATACTAATACTTATATCATGAAGTCTTATGGATGTGTCTCTATATTTTCCACTTAAGCTAAAGTTACGTTCATTTTTTATTATTGAGCTAGATATATCTTCTATATAATCTATTGTTTTTTCTAATGTATTTTTTAAATTTGTAAGAGAGTTGCTTATTTCTTTAGATGTATTAGGAAATTCTTTTGAGATAAATTCTATTACTTCAGTATCTATTATTGGATAGTTATCCTTTTTTTCTGTAATAGTAGTTTCCTCAATAACGTCGTTATTTGATGATTTTAGTATTGAAAATTTCTTACCAGCCATATTTATTCCTTTCAAAATTATTGCTATATATAATTATATTAATAAGTTTATTTAATATATAACTAAATTAGTAAAATAATAAATTTATATTGGGTAAACAATAGTATAAGTTAAACATATTATGTATTATCTAACTTTAAGATAAAAGGGGAAAATACAAATGAAAATATGTTTAACAAGAGTAAAAAATAATGACTGTATAGGCAATGAGTATAATCTAATAATTTGTGCAGATGAATGCATAGGAAGAGAGCTTAGGAGAAATTTACCAAGAAACATCTGTGGTGATGGAGTAAAGATAAATATAATCATTGTTAATTGTGGTAGAATTTTATCAGCTCCAGCTCTTCCATGTAATGACTTACTAGCAATTTCTACTCCGATTAGAGTAATAAGAAGAAATCCGTGCTGTAATAATAATTCTATTAACAGTTTTAGAAATGAACTAAATGGTTTTAGTAATAATTTTAATTTAGAAGGTTTAGAAGGCGAGGATTCAAGTATCAATGATTTTAATTTCAACGATTTTAATATTCATGATTTTAGTATTAATGATATAAGTAGTACAGACTGTAATAGTAGATTATCTAACAACGATTTTAATTTAGGATTAGAAAAGGTTAATATAAATTGTTGTTTTAGAGAATCTTTTGAACCTCAAGAATTTGTAATTATAGTAAGATCTTTTAGCCCATGGCTATCAAAATTCTTCTGTAAATTTCCACAAATGTTTTTAAAGGATTGTGAAAATACTATAAAACTAACTATCATATTTGATAGAAAGGGTAGTGTAATTCAAAATCAATGCTTCAACAATTGTTGTGGAGGCTGTGGAGGATTTGGCTGTGGTGGCGGATTTGGATGCGGAGGATTTGGATTTGGTGGTTGCGGATGTGACTGCTGGTTTGGATTAACAGCTCTTGCATTACTATTCTGTTGTTGTTAATTATAAAATAAACAAATGACAAATGCTAAGAGCCAAGATAAGATGAATTCTTACCTTGGCTTCTTTAATGTATGTTTTATAAATTGTTATAATTTTGTTATGAAACTGACACAGTTTTTATAGTATAATAGTATTGGGGAATTTAATATGCTTAAAGTAAAGTGAGGGAGTATTAGATATGGAGAAACTTCTCAAAGACAGAATAAATCTGACAATTGAGAACTATAGAAATGCAAAGGAAGATCTTAGAAATGATGGAGATTTAATTAATCACTTTGCATCATTAGTTTTTGCCCATTATGAAAAAGAAATTCCATTTGAGAGAGTAAAGGAAATAAGAAAATATATAAAAGCAACATCATCAAGGGTTTCACCTTTTAGAGGTGACATGCTTTATATTTTATCTTTATTAATTGCGTTAGAAGAAGGACATGAAAATAATTTAATTGATGATATATATGAAGTAATGGATGTTTTAAAATTTCAAGGATTTAATGAATGTGATTATTTAGTGTTAACTTCATTTGTTATAGCTAAATATGGATATAATAAAGATAAGCATAAGATAGCAAATAAAATGAAAGCTGTATATCTGCTTTTAAAAGAAAAATATTATAATATTACAGGCGAAGATGATTATTTAGTTTGTGCTCTATGGGCGTTAAATGATATTGATGTTAATACTATTGATGAGTTCATTGAAACTATTTATACTCATATGACGGATTTAAACATTAAATCCAAGAATAGCATTCAAGGATTAACAAATGCAATTATGTTAAATGGATCTTCAGGTCATATGTATAAAACAATAGAGTTTATGTTGCAATTAGAAAAGAGAGACATAAAACTGGCACAGCAATTTTTACCTTTGCTAGGTGTATTATCTAATAATGATATGAGAAAAAGTATTGATTTAATCGAAGATGTAGTAGATATGCTTTGTGAGGAAGAAAGTGAATACGAATATTATATGGATAAAGGATTTAGAACTATTATTGCAATATCAATACTTTCATTTACAACTATCTATGAAAAAAGAAATTATATAGATGAGTTATTAGCTCAAGGAGTATATTGTTTTATAAAATCAAAAAATAAAGGAATGTTTGCAGAAGCCTTAGCTTAAAAGGAGAAATTATGGAAAGGTTAATTTTGCATGTCGATATGGATGCTTTTTTTGCATCAGTTGAACAACTAGATAATAAGAGTTTAAGGGGAAAGCCAGTTATAGTTGGAGGCATTAGTGAAAGAGGAGTAGTATCAACATGTTCATATGAAGCCAGAAAATATGGAATACATTCTGCAATGCCAATTTTTATGGCACAAAAATTATGTCCACATGGAGTATATTTAAGAACTAGGATTTTTAGATATAAAGAAGTTTCAAATCAAGTTTTTGATATTTTAAGAGATGTTACTTCAATTATACAGCCTATTTCAATAGATGAGGCCTATTTAGACATAACTCATAGCAGTTTTAAAAATGGGATGGAAGCAGCAAGATATATAAAAAATAGAGTTCTTAAAGAAATTGGATTAACTATTTCCGTAGGTATATCATATAATAAATTTTTAGCAAAATTGGCTTCGGATTGGAACAAGCCTAATGGAATAAAAATAATTACAAAAGAAATGGTTCCAGATATTTTATTACCATTTCCAGTATCTAAGATACATGGAGTTGGGAAAAAATCAGTTGAAAAATTAAATAATATAGGAATATTTACTATTAAAGATTTATATGAAATGCCAAAAAGTTTTTATATAGAATATCTAGGCAAGTATGGTTTAGAAATCTATGATAGAATACGTGGAATTGATAATAGAGAAGTGGAAGTTGAAAGAGATAGGAAATCTTATGGAAAAGAAAGAACATTAAAGAGTGATACTCATGATAAAGAAGAATTAATTCTTTATTTAAAAGATTTTTCTAATGAAATAAGTAGATATCTTATAAGAGGTAATTTAGAAGGAAAAACTATCACAGTAAAATATAAAACAAGTGACTTTCAAAATCATACAAGAAGCAAAACATTAAATTATTATACTAATAATTTTGCGGATATATTTAAGACTTGTCAGGAAATACTAGATAATGAAGAAATAAATGAAGGAGTTAGATTAATAGGAGTTACGGTTTCATCATTTAAAGAGAATAAGGTGGAACAACTACGTTTATTTTAATTAAATTTTATAAAAAATAAGATTTGTTAAAAACTCTCTTTAATTACTAGAGATTTTCATTTATAATGAATTTTTGAGAGAAAAAATAATTTAACATACAGGAGGAGATCTTATGAATAAAAAAGATTTAGCAAGAATGATAGATCACACTATCTTAAAGGCAGATGCTACAGAAATGGAAGTTGAAAAACTTTGCACTGAAGCATTAGAGTATAATTTTGCATCAGTTTGTATTAATCCAGCAATGGTAGAAAAGGCTGCAAATATGTTAAAGGGTAGTGATGTGAAGGTTTGCACAGTTATTGGATTTCCTTTAGGAGCTACTACAACAGAAGTAAAAGCTTTTGAGACAGAAGACGTTATTAAAAAAGGTGCAACAGAAGTTGATATGGTTATAAATATAGGAAAGCTTAAAGAAGGAAACTTAGAATATGTTAAGAAAGATATAGAAGCTGTAGTTAATGCTGCAAAGGGAAAAGCTTTAACAAAAGTTATTATAGAAACTTGTCTTTTAACTGATGAAGAAAAAGTAACAGCTTGCAAATTATCAAAGGAAGCAGGAGCTGATTTTGTTAAGACATCTACAGGATTTAGTACTGGAGGAGCTACAGCAAGTGACATAAAGCTTATGAGAGAAACAGTAGGACCAGAACTTGGAGTTAAGGCTTCAGGTGGTGTTAGAAGTTTAGAAGATGCAATGGCTATGATAGAAAATGGAGCTACAAGAATAGGAGCTTCAGCTTCAATAGCAATTTGTGAAGGAACTAAATCTAATTCAAATTACTAATTATAAATATGTTATTATAAGGTAATCTAAATAAAGGTTACCTTATATCAATTATTAATCCATATATTCAACATTTTTTATAACATTAAATTAATCCTAAAAACAAATAATAAGGATGTAAGTTATAGGAGGTGTTTAATATGGCTAATGGATGTGGTTGTAAAAACAAAAAAGTAGAAGAAAAGAAACATACTGATGAATGTGGATGTCATGGAGCAAAAAAGACAGCTACAAATAATCAATGGGGTAAATAATAAGTAAATAAAGTATAAAAATAGGAGTTAATTAATTAACTCCTATTTTTATACTTTATTTTTGCATATTATATTTTAGTTTTAAATAGAAGTTTGTTTCTGTAACTTTTTGATAAGGATTAACCCATAAAGCACCTATACCTAAAGTCAATACTGCTAATAACCACCAGCCAATAAATGAAAGCTCTAATACAAAGAAATTCCATTTATAACCGTACATAAGCTTTGAACTTTCTCTTAAACATTCTACAATTCCCTTATCAGGATCTTCAGCTAAAATAAAAAAGGCTTGTGAATACATTATAGCTACTATAATACCAGGAATAATAAGAAATAATGTAGCTAGAAATATGGCAAATCCCATTAAAATATATAGTCCAAGTGCCTTGAAAAATATTCTAAATTGTGAAAATAAATCTGCAAATTTAGGATTTTCTTTATTAGTTGTAAGGTTTAAAAGAAATTTACTCAATCCGACAGAAATAACGCCACCAAAAATAAACGAAATTAAGTTTAATGTTAAAGTTAAATTGTCTGAAACTTCAATTACATAGTCCAGACCTTTTGTCATGCTAGTAGTGTCAACAATTAAACTTGCAACAAGTGCAGTGATTATTGCTAATCCCCAGCGGCCTTTTAATTGTTCCTTTGCTTTAGATTTTAATTCAGCTCTATTCATAGCACACCTCTAAAACTTGTTTTGTTATTATATTATATTTTAAATTATATAGAATAATTCCTGTGAAAAAATAATAAGTTTTAAAAAAAAATTATATGGATTATTGAACTAACTATACAATAATAAATAATGTTTTAGTATTAAATAATTAATATCTTTGCAAATAAAACATGAAAAATAATATATGAAATAATTTTATAGTTTTAAATAAGATAGAAATTTTCTTTAGAAATATATTTACAACTATTATATTATAATGTAATATATACTATATAATACGGTAGAATAAATACTGGAGGATGGAAAATGGAGAATATAAGAAACATTACACCAAAAAAAGGATCATTTTTTAAATATTTAGGATGGCTATTAACAGCTTATATTATAGTTGGAATATTTTTAGCTTTTAATAGTAGTTTAATACTAGATTTTACATTGAGTTCATTTTATATTGCAGGAGTATTTGTTGTAGTAACAGCAACTTATGCTTTTTTTACATTAAATAAGAAATATGGACTAGCTGCAGTAATAGTTGCTGCAATTTATATTATATCATTAGTAGTATTTAGCCCTATAGTGAGCTATAAGGCCCATAGAGGATTACTTGGTGATGTGGAAGGTGTTGAATTTAGTAGTGAAATTGAACACATAGATTTAAAACAGTTACCAACTATAGATAAAGAAGTTGCATATAAATTAGCTGATAAGAAATTAGGGGAAATACCTAGCTTAGGTAGCCAAGTAACTATTGGAGATTTAACATTGCAAAGTGTGAATGGACAACTTTATTATGTTGCCCCATTAGAACATTCCTCATTATTTAAATGGTTTACTAATAGAGAAGGAACTACAGGTTATATAAAGGTAAGTGCAACAAACGAAAGTGATGTACAATTAGTAACAGAGGTAAATGGAAAAGATATTAAAATTAAATATTTAGAATCAGCTTATCTTTTTAGTGATTTACACAGAGCAGCTTATCTTAGAGATATGAAGGCTGGTCATACTGATTTTACTTTTGAATTAGATGATGAAGGAAATCCATATTGGGTTGTTACTAGGTATGATAATGCTATTGGGATAGCAGAGGCAAAAGCGATAGGTGTTCTTGTATTAAATGCTGAGACGGGAGAATCTAATGTTTATGGAATAGAAGATGCACCAAAATGGATAGATAGAATTCAACCAGATAGATATATAAAAAATTATATAGATAAATGGGGAGAACTTGTTCATGGAGTATTTAACTTTAGCGATAAAGATAAGTTAAAGTCTACAGATGGAATGAACTTAATATTTAATAATGATGAATGTTATTATTTTACGGGAGTAACATCGGTAGGAAATGATGAAGGATTAGTAGGCTTTACTTTAACTAATACAAGAACAGGTGAAACAAGCTTATATAAAACATCAGGAGCAACAGAAACTGCAAGTATGAAATCTGCACAAGGTAAAGTTCAACAATATGGATATACAGCCACCTTACCATATTTAATAAATATACAAAATGAACCAACTTATTTTATGACTTTAAAAGATTCAAATGGATTAGTTAAACAGTATGCTATGGTGAATGTTAAAAATTATAATATAGTAGGCGTTGGAGATTCATTACAATCAACTCTTAATAAATATTTAGAGGGATTAACTAACACTAATATTTCGCTTGAGGGTAGTAATAGTGAGGAAAGCTTAGAAGGTGAAATCGAAAGAATTGGATTAGTTGTTAAGGATGGAACTAGTATTTATGATATAAAAATTAAAGGAAGTGATAATATATTTTCAGTTTCAACAGAAACATCAAGAGAAGTAGCATTAAGCTCTGTTGGTGATAAGATAGTAGTTAAATTTATAAAAGTTGGAGATGGAAAATTTATATTAACAAATTCATTTGAAAATATTACTTTAAAAAGCACACAAAATCAATAGTATAAAAGAGGCTATAAATTAAAAATTAATTTATAGCCTCTTTTTATTTATATCAGAAAATAAAAAGTTTTATATTTAATAAGTATTTCCTTACTAAAAAAGTAATATAACTTAAATTTAAGGCATAAAATGTTTAGAACGTTATAAGAGCAAGTTTTAATAGAGGTGTTAAATGAAGATAAAAATAGATATATATTCAGGATTTTTAGGAGCAGGAAAAACTTTTCTTATGAAAAAGCTTATTACTGAAGGTGCATATGAAAAAAATATAGCAATTATAGAAAATGAGTTTGGAGAGGTAAGTATTGATGCAGCTATACTTAGACAATCTAATATAGAAGTAAAGGAAATAAATTCAGGTTGTATTTGCTGTCAAGTTACTGGTGATTTTAAGGAAGCGATATTAGAAGTAATAGAAAAATATCATCCAGATAGAATAATTATTGAACCTTCAGGGGTTGCAAAATTAACAGATATAATAAAAGTTTTTAAGGAAGGAAAATTAAAAGAAAAATCAGAAGTTGACAATATAATTACTGTTATTGATCCTGAAAAATTTGATATGTATATTAATAATTTTAAAGATTTTTATGAAGATCAAATACTAAATACTAAAAAAATAGTTTTAAGTAGAGTTCAAAAGTTAAATTATGAAGAAGTTCAAGATGTAGTTTCTAAAATAAAAAAACTAAATAGACGAGCAGTTATTATTAGGGAAGATTGGAACAAGATAAAAGGAAAAGATATATTAAATCAAAATAATTCTGAAAACTTAAATTTAAAAGGAAACAACTCATATAAGGCTAAATTAACTAAAAAGTTAGAAGAACATAAAAAAGCTGATGAAGTTTTTGAAACTTTTGCAATATATCCTAATTCTAAGATATCTAAATCAGAATTAATATCAAAGTTTAAGTTCATATCTTCATCAAAAAGTTATGGGGATGTACTAAGGGCTAAAGGAATTGTTAAGCTTTTAGATGGAAGTAATGGACAATTTGATTTTGTAAAAGATGAATTTGAGATTAGAGAAATAAAAGACAATACAAATAGTGTTATTTCTTTTATTGGTATTAAATTAAATAAAGAAGAGTTAAAGCAACTTTTTAAATGAGGATAAAATATGAAATGTAAGCTAGAAATTGTAAGTGGATTTTTAGGTTCAGGTAAAACATCTTTTATAAATTCTTATTTAACTACAGAAATGTGTAATAATGATGAAACATTAGTGGTTCTTCTAGAAAGGGGAACTACTAATATAGAAAAAAAATTTAAAAATGTAAAAATAGTTTATTTAAATAACTGTGATAATATGGAAGATTTATTGATAGATGAAATTAAACATAAAAAATACAATAGAATAATAATTGAATTTAATGGAACTTATGATTTAAGTATAATTGCTAAACTTTTAAAAAATAGAAAAGTTAAAGAACAAGTAACTTTTTATGGAAATTACTTTATAGGAGATAGTAGTAATTTAGAAGTTTATTTAAAAAATATGGGAGAACTAATAATACCATTTATTCAATCAAGCAAAATAATTGTTTTAAATAATTTAAATTCTATAAATAAAGAAAAAAGAGAAAGATTAATGAATATAATTGAGGGTATTAATCTTACTGCACCGATTATTTGTTCTTTAAGCATAAATAATTTAAAAGAAGATTTAAACAAAAGTAGTTATTTTAGGGAAGGTATATTGACTAGGGGAATTAGAACTCTTTTTAATAAGGAGGGAAAATAAAGATTGAGTATGGGATTAGAAAAATGGGCTAATACATTTATAAGTATGATTTTAGAAGCATTACCTTTTATATTAATTGGTTCAATTATTTCAGCAGTAATACAAATGTACATTTCAGAAGAATTAGTAAAAAAAATACTTCCTAAAAATAAATTTATTTCAATAATATTTGCTGCATTTGCTGGAGTTTTCCTTCCAATATGTGAATGTGCTATAGTGCCTATTGCAAAGAGCTTAATAAAAAAAGGAGTACCAATAGGTGTTTCCATAGTATTCATGCTTTGTGTACCTATTGTAAATCCTGTAGTTATTGCATCAACATTTTATGCATTTAATGATATTAAAGTTATTTTAATAAGAGTATTTGGTGGAATATTATGCGCAATAATAATAGGAATTTTAATAGATTTATTAACAAATAAAAGAAAAGAAATTATAAAAAGTACTAATGATTATGAAAATTTATGTGATTGTGGTTGTGTAGTAACAGATTATTTTTATAATAAATCAAAAATAAGATTATGTTTAGAACATGCTAATAAGGAGTTTTCAAATATATTAAAGTACTACATATTTGGATCATTTTTATCAAGTATATTTATAACTATAGTTAATGATACAATGCTTAACAATATGGCAAGTGGAAAATATTTAGCCATAATTATAATGATGCTACTTTCATTCCTACTTTCCTTATGTTCTGAAGCAGATGCATTTATAGCAAAGGGATTTTTAGAACATTTTGGACTACCAGCTATTTCAGGATTTTTAATACTTGGACCAATGATAGATTTAAAAAATGCTATAATATTGGGCTCATATTTTAAAAAGGGATTTACAATTAAGCTTATTACTTTAATTATTTTAGTTGTACTAGCATTTTCGGTAAGTTTAACAATAATCATATAGGAGGTAGCATGAAAAAATTTAATGTAGATGAATTTATATGGTTATTAATACTAGTTCTTTTAACAACATTTATTGGTTATTTAATGTTATCAGGATATATATATAAATTTTTAAGTCCAAAAACTGCTAAAAATTTATATATAGCTTTAGCTATATTGCCTATTTTAATTATAGTTCAAATATTTAAAGTTATAAGTTTTAATACTAGAAAAGATAATTCAATTAGTTATATACCTATAATATTTACTTTAGTAATTGGAGTTTTTATATTATTAAATGATTTTATTTCTCAAGAACAATTTAGCATAAATGACTATAAATTTAAAAATAGTTCTGCTAATGAAGCAATAGAAGTATCTTATGAAAATCACCATATAATTGAGGAAATAAGTGAAAATGGACAAGATTATTTAGGTAAATATATAATTTTCACTGGATTTGTCCACAAGCATAATGGTGAAGAAAAATTTATTTTGGCTAGAGAAGAAATGAACTGTTGTGTAGCAGATTCAGTAATAATAGGATTAAATTCAATTTGTAAAGATACTTTAAAAGAAGGTCAATGGATTAAGGCATTAGGTAAAATAGAGTATGATGGAAACTACTACTTTAATATAGAAGAATATATGAAGGTGAAACCACCAGATAACCAATATTTTTAACAATGAAATGACTAGTTATATAATATATAGCTAGTCATTTTATTTATAATCAATCAGGTTCAACATGAATAATAACATCAATTTTTTTTCCTAGTCTATCAGATAAAGTATCCTCAACCTTATGAACAAGGCTATGTGCTTCATCAACGCTTAAATTTGAGTCTACTTTTATGTGCATATCTAAGAATACATAATCTTTATATCCTCTAGATCTAATATTGTGAACATTTTTTATATCATCAAATTCATCTAAAATATCAACAACAACTTCCTCATCTAACATTACCTTATCCGTTAAAGAAGAAAGATTATCTCTAAATATTTCGTAAGCTGCATGAAGAATAAATAAAGCAACAACGAAAGACGCAATTGTATCTATTACTGGAGGAAGTCCGAGTTTTACAGAACATAGAGCTATAAGTACTCCTATGGAAACAAAGATATCACTTTTAGTATGAAGGGAATCAGCTATTAATAATTGACTATTAAGCTTTTGGCCTTGTTTATTTTCATAAAAGGCAACAAATATATTAATAAATAAAGTTATTAACATAATAATTAAACTTTCTAGACTAACTTCCAATGTTGAAGGATTAAATAATTTACTAATAGAAGATTTAATAACATTAAAAGATATAAATAGAAGCATTGTTCCTATAAACATACTTGCAATTGTTTCGAATTTTTTATGTCCATATGGATGATCGGTATCTTTAGGTTTTGAAGCCATAACAATACCAATCATGCCTACAATATTCGATGCACCATCTGAAATGGAATGAAATCCATCAGCCATTACACTAGAACTATTAATAATTAATCCAACTAATATCTTTGATACAGCGACAACTATATTAGCTATTAATATTATTAATAATATTATCTTAACTTTTTTATAATTAGATTCTATTTTAGTCCTCTCCTTTACAAATAATCTACAATTTCATTTTATTCTTACAAAATATAAAAGTTACAATGAAATAAAAAATGCAAAAATGAGAATTTAGTGTAAATAAATAAAGATTTTAAGGGGATGGGGAATAGAGTAATCAAATTAAAGGATTAAGGTATTTATGAATAAGTTTTGGTTAAACTAAAAGTAAAATTAAATGGAGGTCGATATTTTTTATGACTATAATAAATTTTATTTTATTTAACTTTATACTATATTCGCTAGTAGGATGGGTAATTGAAGGAGTATATAGCTACATAATAACAGGAAATTTTAAAAAGGAAGGTTTCATGAAAGGACCATATAAACCAATGTATGGTATTGCTTTTACTATTTTAGTTTTATGTGATAAGTATTTTAATTTTAATAATATTATAAGCTTTATAATTTTTCTAATAGTTCCAACAACTGTGGAATTTATAAGTGGATATTTATTAAAAGAAATATTTAATAAGCAATATTGGGATTACTCTAAATTAAAATATAATTATAAAGGTTTGATAACATTAAGATTTTCTATATATTGGATGATATTGTGTTATATAGGAATTAATTTACTTCAACCTATAGTAAATAATATATATTTAAGTTTAGAAAAGGTATTTAGAATGACAAATGGCATTGTTATTTTTATAATAATTATTGATTTAATAATGACAATAAAAATGCTTTATAGAAGTCCTGTTATTCAAAATTAATAGTAAGTATATTTGTAAAAAATTCAAGGTTGCTTAATTCTTAGTATTTTTATATGATATAGATATATAAATTTATAATTTAAGAAGGAGAAGATTATGTCATTTGAAAAATTAGATACAAAAGATACAGAAGTTAAAGAAGGAAGAAGTTGTGTAATTTTATGCAACTTTAATCAAAAGGAAATAAAAACAGTAAGCAATCTTGCTGGAATGATTGGAATTAGAGATAGAATAGTTTTAAGCTATAAAAATGGAAATTCAATCGTGAAAGATGTAATAGAGGGTAATATATTAAGTGATGCAGAAGATGGAATAAAGAATAAAGCAATAATATTTAATAATATTCCAGGTGCTAAAATGGGAATTTTCATTGAAAACTTAAAGAAATTTAGAGTTAATAATGTTTTAAAGGCAACAGTTACAGAAACATCTAAAGAATGGACTATTAATGTGTTATTAAAAAATTTAGTTGCTGAAAGAATAGCAATGAAAACAGGAAAAGATTTTGAACATGATGCAGAATAATTTACTTTATATTTATTCTTAGATAAAAGAGGTGATTTTAAATGGGGGTTAAGAGAGAAGTTGAATTACAAACAATAACTACTAGATTTTTAAATCTTAAAAATCTAGGATTAGATGAAGAAACAATTATAAAGTTACTTGAAATAAATGAAGAAGATTTAGAAGCAGTAAAATTAAATTTAGAAAAATAATTAAGATAAGGCTTTTAGTCTTATCTTAATATAAATAGGTGTTAAATGAAATTAAATAAAAAAGTCAAATGTTTAGCAAGTATTATTTTAAGTATTACTATATTAATATTTTTAGGGTTTATAATTTGGACAAGCAATACATATAAACCATTAAATGAATTATTTAATACCATAAGTGTAGACGAGTACTCTAAAGAAGAGAGCTTTTATGTATTTTATCCAAAACAAAATAATAAAAATGTAGGAATAGTTATATATCCTGGTGCTTTAGTAGAACCTTTAAGTTATTCTTATTATGCTAATGAGTTATCAAAGGCAGGATATTTAGTGTCAATTGCAGATGTCAATTATAATTTATCAATTTTAGACAATAATAAAGCAAGTGAATTTATAAAAAGAAATGCAGATATAGATGATTGGTATGTTGGTGGACACTCTATGGGGGGAGTAAGTGCCGCTATGTTTGCAGAAAATAATCAAGGTATAGTTAAGGGAGTAATATTGTTAGGATCATATCCATCAAGTAGTAGTGATTTATCAGATAATGATATAGAAGTTCTTAGTATATATGCTGAAAATGATGGATTAACTACTATAGATGATATAGAAGATAGTAAAGAAAACTTGCCAGCAGAAGCAGTTTTTAAAGAAATCAATGGTGGAAATCATGCACAGTTTGGGGTATATGGAAATCAAAAGGGGGATAATGAGTCTATAATATCTTGGGAAGAGCAACAAAAGGAAATGATAAATACAACATTAGAGTTTTTAGAAAAATAGATATTGTAAACTAATTAGTTTACAATATCTATTTTCATATTTCAGACATAACAGCAACAGCTAGTAGTCTAGGACCAGAGTGAATTCCAACAGCTGGAGTTATGGTACCTTTATATATAAATGTAGTATTTTCATGAGAAGATAAGATTTCTTTAAGTTTATCGGCTTCATTATGCATAGTACCAGTCATTATTATAACTTTACCTTTACCTTTATTTAAAATATTTGTAGCTAAATCTTGAAGCTTTTTAAATGCTTGTTTAGACCCTCGAACTTTTGCATAATTTGTGTACGCGCCATCATCGTTCATAGTTATTATAGGTTTTAAATTTAGCATTTCTCCTATTCCACCAGTAACTTTACCGATTCTACCTCCTTTTATTAGATATTCTAGAGTATCTACAGTAAAGTACATCCATAAATTTTCTCTAAGTTTAGGTATTGAATTGCATATATCTTCAAAATTCATTTTTTTATTAATCATCTTACCAACTTCAATAACTAATAATCCAACTGCCATAGAGAGTATTTTAGTATCAAATATAAATGTACTTATTTTATCTTCAAATTGCTCACTAGCTAACCTAAAACTGTTTATTGTACCTGATAAACCAGATGATATAGGTAAAACTATTGCATGAGTATATCCTTTTTTTAATAATTCAGCATATAAAGATATTACATCATCTACAGCAGGCATAGAAGTCGTAGGAAGTTCTTGTGGTAATTTAGAATAAACTTCTTCAGGAGTAATGCTTATTCCATCAATAAATTCTTTATCTTTATATAAAATTTTTAAAGAAACAACTTTAACATCATATTCATCAATAAATTCTTTAGGTAAACCACATGTACTATCAGTTATCAATGCAATCTTATTCATAAAAACATTCCCTTCATTTATTGTTATATCAATAATATATCATAAAATTAAATATGGTCAACATGTAGTTTTAAAAACTAGATAATAAAATGTTACTTTCTATGGTGTCATAAAAGTAACTTATTCAATTATTCCAGATATTATGATATACTATCAAAAAAAGGAGAGGAGTGATGTTGTGAATTATCTTATTCTATTTTTGGAGGGAATAATTACGTTTGTTTCACCATGTATATTACCTATGCTTCCTATATATGTCTCATATTTTATGGGAGGTAGTGATGATAGAAAGGGTAATAAGGCTTTGATAAACTCTATTGGATTTGTAATTGGATTTTCAATTGTTTTTACAATTCTAGGTGGAGCTGCTGGAACCTTTGGAGTATTTATACAAAGGTATATGAAAACTTTTAATGTTGTAGCAGGAGCATTATTAATTCTATTTGGATTAAATTACATTGGAGTTTTAAAAATATCAATTTTAGATAGAAGTTTTAAATTAAAAAATAAAAGTGATTTAAATAATCTTAATTTAATTTCTTCAATATTATTTGGAGTTATTTTTGCAATAGGTTGGACACCGTGCGTTGGAACTTTTCTAGGATCTGCTTTAATGCTAGCAGCAAATAGTAAAGATTCAATGCAAGGGATATTCATGTTACTTACTTATAGTTTAGGCCTTGGAATTCCATTTATAATATCAGCATTATTAATTGATACATTAAAGGGTGCTTTTACGTTCATTAAGAAAAATTACAAGGTTATTAATACTATTTCAGGGATATTGTTAATTATAATAGGTTTTTTAATGATGACAGGATACTTAAATTTATTATTATCAATACTTACATTTAATTAGGGAGGTAAAAAGCTTGAATGATAAGAAAAAATTAATAACAATAATTATATCTTTAATTTTATTAATTGTAATAGTAAAGTTTGGATATGGATATTTAGCTGGTGAATATATGCCTATAGATACAACAAATGAAAATAGCTCAACAGATTATAAGGCAGCTAAAGATTTTGAAGTTTATGATGAAGCTGGAAATTCAATAAAGTTATCTGATTTTAAAGGGAAAAAACCAGTTATAGTAAACATATGGGCAAGTTGGTGTGGCCCATGTAAAGCAGAAATGCCATATTTTGAAGAAGCAATGAAAAAGTATGGTGATGATGTTGAAATACTTATGGTAAATCTTACAGATGGGAAAAGAGAAACTAAAGAAAAGGCATTAAATTATTTAAAAGAAAACAATTTAGATATGAAAATAGTTTTTGATACAAAATTTAGTGCGGCAAATGCTTATGCTGTTCAAGCAATACCAAGAACTATATTTATAGATAGAAATGGGAATATAGTTAAAGATAATAAGGGATTAATTGATCAAAAAATATTAAATAACTATATTAAGAAGCTTATAGAGTAAACTTTTATAAAATATAAGGTCAGGCAAAAGATTATGTGTCTGATCTTATATTTTTATAGTAATATAAAATATAATGACTTTTATTTAGGGGGATATTTGGGTGGATAGCAGGAGGTTACTTTCTTTAATAAAAAAGGAAGAAGGAGTAAAGCTAGATTTTAAATTAAAGCTATCATTACAATCAGAAGGAAATAAAAAAGAGCTTGCAAAGGATGTTTGTGCTATTGCTAATTCTAGAGGGGGAAGAGGATATATAATAATAGGTGTAGAAGATAAAAGTAAAGAAATTATAGGTATAAATGAATCAGAAATTGTAAAAGAAGAGCAAGTACAGCAAATAGTATCATCAAGATGTGAGCCACCTATCCCAATATCAGTTGATACATGTAATATTCAGGGAAAAAAAGTATGTGTAATAACTATATATTCAGGAGAGCAAAAGCCATATCAAGTAAGAGAAAATGGAGCTTTCTATATAAGAAGGGGTTCAACTACAGATACAATGAGAAAGCAAGAGTTAATAGAAGCTTTTGAAGAGAATTTAGATTTCTTTATGGAAACATCTATAGTTATGAGAAGTGATATTTCATTTTTGGATGAAGATTTACTTAAACAGTATTTTAAAAATAAAGGAATAGAGCTAAATGAAGAAAATAAGGAGTTTCTTTTAGAAAGCTCTAGAATAGCATATAAGGAAAAAGAAAGTGAAAATATGAGTTGTACTCTAGGAGGATTATTAATATTTTCAAATTATAATAGCTTATGGATACCCCAAAATATGATAAAAATTATAAATAGAATAAATAAAAATAAAGATGAAGTTATAATAATTCAAGGTAATATATTAGAAATGGTTGATAAGGCAGAAAAGATAATTTATGATTTAATGCCAAAGGAGTACCCATCATCTGCAATAATAGAAGGAATAAAAAATGCAGTACTATATAGAAAATATTCATCAGTAAATAGAGTTATTGAAATAAATATTGGATATAAATCTATATCTATAAATAGTCCAGGGGCTTTAATAGAAAAAAACAACTTAGATAAAGGAATAAGTCACAGCAAAAGAAATATGTGGCTTTATGAAAAATTAATAACTTTAGATAATAATAAAAGATTTTTAAATAACGGAAGAGGATTCTTAAGAATGAAAAAAGCCTTCTATGGCGTTGGTAAGGTTAAATTAATAAATTCAATTAAAGATGATTATTTTAAAGTAATATTTCCTGGTATAAGTATATATAATAAATAAGTTTGTGACTTTATCACAAACTTATTTATTATTTTATTTTATAATTTGTATGAGGTGATTTAATTGAAAAAAGCTATATCGATAATATCATTAATATTTATTTTTAATTTCACATTCTTTACAGGCTGTACAAATAAAAAAGATATCAGAGAAGAAAATGAAGCTTCTGAAAGTGTAACTGAAGATATTAAAGTAACCCAAATAGATGCAGAAGAAGCAAAAAACGAAATGGGAAAAAATGAAGTTATTATTTTAGATGTGCGATCTGAAGAAGAATATAATAGTGGACATATAGAAAATAGCATTTTAATACCTATAGATAAATTAGAAGAAGAAGCAGAAAATATATTAAATGATAAGAATAAAAAGATTCTTGTGTATTGCAGAAGTGGAAATAGAAGTAAAAAAGCATCGAATATATTATTAGAAAAGGGATACACTAACGTATATGATTTTGGTGGCATAAAAGATTGGCCATACGAGATTGTTAAATAAAACAATATAGTCCTTGAAATTATAAACTATTATGATATAATAATTATTATTAGATAATAAATTTATATTTATTAGTAAGGGGAGTTTAAGATGAATAATAGAGTGGAATTAATATATGAAAATAATGAGTATAGCGTTGCTGTTAATGGATCAGTAGTAAATAGGGATAAAGATTTAGAAAATGCTTTTTCACAATTTAAAAGTGTTATAAATAATAATAAAACTGCTGAAGCAAGAGCATGGAATGATATAGTAGAAAAATTTCAAGCATTAAATAATAAAGATTTAGAAATAAATTATGAATTTAGAACAATGAGTTATGGTAATATGAAGTATTTCTATAACATGGGTAAAGTATTTTACATGGCAAATGGTTCTATGATACCACTTATTGGAGGATATGAATTATTTAAGTTTGTTTTAACTGTAGTATGTAATGGAAATATAGAAAAGGCTAATAATTTTGTGGAATTCTGCAAGGACGTAATGTTAGCAAAAGTAAATTATAGAGTTACAGAAGCAAGTATAATAGTTTCTAGTGCAAGCTTTAATTATGGTTCAGCAGAATATAATTTTAATAGTGGAAAAATAAATAAAGGAGCTTCAATAATAAGTGGAAGTTTTGAAGAATTTAAAAATTATGTTTTAGATATAATAAAACCAATGTAAAGGGTGAGAGTTATCTCATCCTTTTTATTTGTTACATTATATATATTAATGTATAATTATTGTGTGAAAAAAATAATGATTATAGTATAGGAGTATAAAAATGACTTTAGAAAAGAAAATTACAAGACTTACAATTAGTATTTTTATTGCAGTAATATTAATTATAAGTATTTTTTCTTTAGTAGTTATAAATAATAAAGTAACTGAAGCAATAGGAAAGAGTCTTATTGATACTGCTTTTGTGGTGGCAGCCAATCCTATGATTCAAAAAGAATTAGCTGATAATGGAGATCCAACACATTTAAAAGTCCAAAACTTTGCTGAAAGAGTAAGACTTAAAACAGGATTATTATTTATAACAGTTATGAATAATGAAGGAATTAGATATTCGCATCCAATTCCCGATAATATTGGAAGAAGATTTTTAGGTGGAGATGAAAAGTTAGTTTTAAGAGAAGGAGAAACCTATGTATCTGAAGGAGAGGGGCATTTAGGCAGATCTATAAGAGGCTTTGTACCAGTACATAAAGATGGTGTACAAGTTGGGGCTGTAGCTGTAGGAATGCTAAAAAGAGATTTACGAGGGGAGGTGAAGGAATATATAAAAGGATTAATACCTGTATTTATAGGAGTTTTTGTTGTTATAATTTTTTTAGCAAAGAAGTTAGCTATTAACATAAAAGAAGATATTTATGGATTAGAGCCAGAAGAAATAGCTATTCAATTAAGAGAAAAAGAATCTATTATCAATAATATAGAAGAAGGATTAATAGCAATAAATAATTCTGGATGTATTACAGTAATAAATAATAAAGCTTCAGAAATACTTAATATAAATTCAAATGATGAAATAGATAGTAAAATAATAAATTTATTATTTGAAGTTATGTATAGAAGAAGTAGAATATTCAATAAGGAAATACGATTAGAAAATAATATAATAATAATGGGAAATTTCTACAGCATTATTGGTGAGTATGGCAAGGTTGTAGGAGCAATTGCGAGCTTTCAAGATTTTACAAAGGTTCATAATATGGCAGAAGAGTTAACAGGAGTAAAGGAGCTAACTTGGAATTTAAGAGCTCAAAATCATGAATTTATGAATAAATTACATACAATAGCAGGACTAATACAATTAGATGAAACTGATAAGGCTTTGGAGTACATTTTCCATACAACAGAAACTAGAGGAATAATAACAGATAATTTAAGTAAAATAAAAGAGCCATCAATACAAGGATTGTTATTTTCTAAATATAATAAGGCGGATGAAATGAAAATAAAATTTGAAGTTGATGAAAAATCATACTTAAAGTTTATTCCTAATAATATAAAAGTACAAGAGATATTGACTATTATAGGAAATCTCTTAGAAAACTCAATTGAAGAACTTAAATCAAGAGAAAATGGATATATATATATTGGAATCTTTCAAGAAGAAAAAATAAAAATAATAGTTAAAAATAATGGAAATAAAATCGCTGATGATACAAAAGAAGAAATATTTAAAAGGGGATTTAGTACAAAAGGAAATTTTAGAGGCCTTGGCCTATATAATATAAAGAATATTATAGAATCATTAAATGGCAGTTTAAAATTAACTTCAGATAAGATTACAACATGGGAGGTAGAAATATAGCAATGAATAAAATTAAAGTTTTTATTGTTGAAGATGACCCAATGGTAAAGGAAATAAATACAAGGTTTCTAGAAAAGCTTGAAGGTTTTATAGTTGTAGGAGATGCAAGTAGCATAGAAGAAGCAAAAATTAAAATTACTAAAGAAAAGGCTGATTTAGTTTTATTAGATATTTTTTTGCCAGATGGAAAAGGTATAGATTTATTAAAATGGATAAGAAGCAAAGAAATAAATATAGATACTATTTTAATTACCGCTGATAAATGTAAATCTTCAGTAGATGAGGCATTTAAGTATGGTGCGATTGATTATTTAATAAAACCATTTAAATTTGAGAGATTTAAGGAAGCTTTATCTAATTATAGGAATAGATTTGTTGAATTAAATAATATAGATAATATAAATCAAGATTATATAGACCAATATATATTAAATATTAATGCTAATTTTCTAGATGAAGAAATACAAGAAAAAGAATTGTGCAAAGGTTTGAGTTTAAAAACATACAATAAAATAATCAATTATATGATCCAAAAGAATGGACAAGATTTGACTGCAGAAGAAATTGCAAAAGGAAGTGGACTAGCTAGAGTAACGGCAAGAAGATATTTAGAAAAGATGGTTGAAGAAGGTAAAGTTGAAATAAATCAGGAGTATGGAAAAATAGGTAGACCAACAAATTATTATATACTTAAAAAATAAGACCAAAAAGACCAAAATAAACAATATGACCACAATATTGATTGTTTATTAATTAACAAATATACTAATGATGAAAATAACTCAAAGATTAAGGGGAGAATGTTAAATGAAAAAGAAGGTTTTAGCATTAGTAATGTCAGCTTTAATTTTAGTTCCAACAGCTTTAGTTGGTTGTGGTGGAAAAAAAGAAACTGCTGATATAGTTGTAATAGGAGCTGGTGGTGCAGGATTATCTGCTGCTGTACAAGCTAAACAAGATGGAGTACAAAATGTTGTTGTTTTAGAAAAGATGCCAATGGTAGGTGGAAATACAAATAGAGCTACAGGTGGATTAAATGCAGCTGAAACTGAACAACAAAAAGCAAAAGGCATAGAAGATTCAATACAAACTATGTATGATGATACTATGAAAGGTGGATATGAAAAAAACAATCCTGAATTAGTTGAAAAGTTATCAAATGAAGCTAAAGAGTCAGTTGCATGGTTAACTGATTTAGGTGCTGATTTATCAGATGTTGGTAGAATGGCAGGAGCTACAAATTATAGAACTCATAGACCAACAGGGGGAGCAGCTGTAGGAGCTCATTTAGTTGATACATTAAAGGCATCAGCTGAAAAAGAAAAAGTTGATTTAAGATTATGGAATGAAGCAAAAGAAATAGTTTTAGATAAAGATGGTAATGTTTCAGGAGTAAAGGTTACTGATAAAGAAGGAAAAGAATATACTATAAATACAAAAGCTGTAGTTATTGCAGCAGGTGGATTCTCAGCTAATCAAGAAATGGTAGTTAGTTATAAAGAAGATTTAAAAGGATTTGCAACAACTAACCATAACGGAGCTACTGGTGATGGTATAGTTCTTGGAGAAAATGTTGGTGCTGATTTAGTAGATATGAAGGAAATTCAAACTCATCCAACAGTTGTTCCAGAAAAGGCTGTAATGGTAACAGAAGCTGTAAGAGGTAATGGAGCAATTCTTATTAATAAGGATGGTAAAAGATTTACAAATGAATTATTTACAAGAGATGTAGTTTCAAAGGCTATATTAGATCAAAAAGATGGAGTAGCTTATCTTTTCTTTGATGAAGGATTAAGAAAGAGCTTAAAAGCAACTGAGGAATACTTCAATATGGGATTAGTTACAGAAGCGGATTCAGTAGAAGAACTAGCAGAAAAATTATCAATAGATAAGAATACAATGGCTGAAACAATTAATAAGTACAATGAAGCGGTTGCAGCTAAAAAAGATTCAGAATTTAATAGGGAAGACCTTCCAAGACAATTAAATGAAGGAAAAGTATATGCTATACCTGTAACTCCAGCTGTGCACCATACAATGGGTGGATTAAAGATAAATACAAATGCTGAAGTTTTAAATAAAGATGGAAATGTAATTCCTGGTTTATTTGCAGCAGGAGAAGTAACTGGTGGAGTTCATGGTGGAAATAGATTAGGTGGAAATGCATTAGCTGATATAGTTACTTTTGGTAGAACAGCAGGAAAAAATGCAGCAGCATTTATTAAATAGGATTTAATTGTAGGAGGAATAAAAATGAAGAAAATAACTGCAATATTAAGCACAATAGCATTATCAGCAACTTTGTTAGTTGGCTGTGGTGGTGGAAAATACACTGATGGAACATATACAGGTGAAGGTCAAGGCGCTTCTGGAGCAATAAAGGTAGAAGTTAAAGTTGAAAAAGGAAAGATATCTGAAGTAAATTTAGTTGAACATAACGAAACTAAGACTTTAGTTGATGGTGTTAAAGATAATTTAGTTCCAGAAATAATTGAAAAGCAAAGTACTGAAGGTGTTGAAGCTATATCAGGAGCAACTAATTCATCAAAAGGTGTAATAGAAGCTGTTAATAAAGCTTTAGAATCAGCAGTAAAATAAAAATTATCCCTTAAAATTTATAAATAGACAATAGGTAGATTTTAACAAGTAAAATCTACCTATTTTTTTTATTGAAGTTTAATTATCTTATATTCCATGGACTTAAAGTTTATAGAATTATGTTTGTTTATATTAATTAAAGATTTATTTATTAAATCAAAACCATTTATATCAAAATTTAATTTAGCATCTATATCTTTAGTATTTTTATTTAAACATATTAAAATTGATTCATTAGGTAACTCTCTTTTAAAAATTAAAAGATTATCTTTATAATAAATAGGAGTAAATGTACCATAAATTAAAGATTTATATTTTTTTCTAAGATTTATTAATAATTTATATAAGTCTAGTAAATCATTATTTTGTTTAGAAGTGTCCCAAATCATACATTTTCTATTAAGTGGATCATCTTCTCCAGTTAATCCAATTTCATCACCATAGTAAATATAAGGTACACCTATATAGGAAAATTGAAAAACTAAGGCAAGTTTCATAGATGAAATATCAAATTGACATTCATTAATGAATCTCTTAGTGTCATGACTACCTAATAAGTTCCACATTTGACGTGATATACTATTCATATATAACATTCTATTTTCAGATAAGATATTCAAAAAATCTTCTGGATCTATTATTCCTTTAGCAAAAAAATCTACACATGCATTTTTAAAAGTGTAATTCATAATACAATCAAATTCATCACCTCTTAAAAAATTAAATCCATTATGGAATATTTCACCGATTATTATTAAATCTTTGTTTAGTGATTTAATTCCTTTTCTAAAGTTTTTCCAAAAATTATGACTAACTTCATCACTTACATCAAATCTCCAACCATCTATTCCAATTTAATTTATCCAGTACTTACCAACATTAATAAAATAATCTTGAACCTCTTCATTTGAAGTATTTAATTTTGGCATTTCTCGTATATTATTTGCAAAAGTATAGTAATTAATTTTTTTTTGATCAATAGGAAAGCTATTTATAATATACCAATCCTTATATTTTGAATTTTCACCATTTTTTATAACATCTTGAAAAGCAAAAAAGTCATCTCCTGAATGATTAAATACAGCATCAAAAATAACTTTAATACCCTTTTCATGGCATTTATCTATTAAAGATTTGGCTATTACAGTATCACCAAATGCTTCGTCGATTTCATAGTAATTGCAAGTATTATATTTATGATTAGAGCTAGATTTAAATACTGGAGTAAGGTATAGGAGATTTATTCCTAAATGTTCAATATAATCTAATTTATCTATTATCCCTTGTAAATTTCCGCCTAATACAGATTTAGAATTTATATTTTCATCTCCCCATGAAGTTGTAGTATTAGGATTATCTATATTAAATCCTTTACAAAACCTATCAGGGAAAATTTGATATACAATAGATTCTTGTAGAGTTTTAACTTCATCATATACATCATCAGGTGAGATATAAGGAAATTGAAATGAATTTGCATCAACACATTCATAAATTGATTTTCTAAAACCTCTTTCATCTAAGATATAAATATTATTATCTTTGTCTATAAGCTCAAAAATATATTTATATCTATTTTTACTAACTGATAAATCAGCTTCATAGTATGAATAAAATTCTCCTTCAGATATTAAAGACATTTCTTTTTTAATAAAAGGATAATTTCCAAATCTATCTTTATAATAAATATAACAACTATTTAAATCATTTTTAGCAGTACGGATTCTTATAGTTAAGGTATTGGTATTTTTAGCATAAGCATATGGTACATCTGTTATATGATAAACAGCAAACTTATTCATATATATTACTCCTTCTTATTGTGTACTTTAATGAAATTATATCAAAGGATATTGATTATATTTGTATATTTATAATATAATATGTATATAATTATTATGAAATGTAATTGGGAGAGAAATTATGAATGATGGATATGAAAGCTTTGAATCAGATTTTAATATTTTTAGTAACAAGATATCTTTTTTAATAGAATCTAGAAATAAAGAAGAAATTATAAGGATAGTTAAAGAAAAGCATAAATCAGAAGTTAGTGATGATGTTGACAAAGAGCATAAAAGGGATGATTTAATAATTTGGAATGCTGTATATACTAGGGAAATTATAAAGAGTGGAATTTCTAAGAAATATCTACATCCTATTTATAATAAATTTTATAGGCAAATTAAGGAAGCAAGTAATATAAGTTCATTGCAAGTTATTGAGATAAATATGATAAATGAATATATAGATTTACTAATAAATGATACAGAAGTTACTGATAGCTTTACTGTTAATAAGCTTTTGCAAGCTCTTCATTTAAATATAGAAAATCATACTTCATTAGAAACAATATGTAATAACTTAAATATATCAGTAGGATATGCATCAACATGTTTTAAAAAGCATAAAGGAATATCTATAATGAAATATTTAAGAGAAATAAAAGTTGAAAGAGCTAAAACTTTACTTTTAAGTACTGAAAAGAGCATATTAGAAATAAGTATATTATTAGGATTTCATGATCAAAGTCATTTCACTAATACCTTTAAAAAAATTGTAGGTATGTCACCATCAGAATTTAGAAATAAAAATTATTCAATATAATTACAATTAATTGAATTCAATTTAGTTTAATAATATAATTTAAAATAAGCATTTAAAAATAATATTAAAAAGGGGGCATAAAAATGTCGTTAGAATGGAGTTTAAAAGAAATATATCCATCATTTAATTCTAAAGAGTTTATTACAGATTTAAAGAAAGTTGATGAGGGAATAGAAGATCTTAAAAGCTTTGCTAAATCTACTGATGAAAAATCAAATGATGTAGTAAAATTAGAGGAATTAATAAATAAGTTAGAGAGCATAAATTTACTTATAAATAGAATAGGTGCTTATGCAAATTTAACTTTAAGTACAGATTCAAAAAATGCAGAAGGAAGAAAGTATTTAGATGTTATAAATTCTAAATATAGTCTTTTAGCAGAGCCGCTAACAAAAATTTATAAATGGATAGCAAATATAAAAGATATAGATACTTTAGTAAATTCATCAAATTTATTAAGTAAACATAAATTTTTTATAAATGAAATTAAAGAAAAAAACAAATATATGCTAAGTGAAAAAGAAGAAGCCATAATTGCTAAAATGAGAAATACCGGTTCAGATGCATGGTCAAATTATAAGGATTATTTAATATCAACACATAAGGTTGATATTAATATTGATAATGAAGATAAATCATTACCATTAACAGTTGTACTAAATATGGCTTATAGTCCAGATGCAGAATTAAGAAAGAAAGCATATGAAGCAGAAATCAAATCATATTCAAAAGTAGAAGAAGGAGTTGCAGCAGCTTTAAATGGAATTAAAGGAGAAGTTTTAACTACTTCTGAGCTTAAGGGATATAAATCACCTCTTCATATGACATTAGAAGAATCTAGAATGGATGAGGATATTTTAAATGCAATGCTTACTGCTATAAAGGAAAGCTTACCTACTTTTAGAAAATATTTAAGAAGAAAAGCAGAAATTCTAGGTCATAAAAGTGGATTACCATTTTATGATTTATATGCACCTGTTATAAATAAAGAAATGAAATTTTCTTATGAAGAAGGAAAAGCATTTGTTGAAAAGAATTTTAGAAGCTTTAGTGATAATCTAGCTGATTTTGTTGTGAATGCATTTAATAATAACTGGATAGATGTTATGCCTAAGGAAGGTAAAGTTGGCGGTGCTTTTTGTGAAAGTATAAAAGCTATAAATGAAAGTAGGATATTATTGAATTATGGTAATAGTTTTAGTGATGTTGTAACTATGGCACATGAACTTGGACACGGATTCCATAGTCATTGCTTAAGAAATGAAACTGTATTAAACTCAGAATATCCAATGACATTAGCAGAAACAGCATCTAACTTCTGTGAAATATTAGTAAAAAGAGGAGCTGTTAAAACAGCAACTAAAGAAGAAGCTTTTGCTATTTTAGAAGCAGAAATATCAGATTGTAATCAAGTAATAGTTGATATATATTCAAGATTTTTATTTGAAAGTGAAGTTTTTGAAAAGAGAAAAGAAAGTTCTCTTTCAGTAGAAGAAATTAATAATGCTATGTTAAATGCTCAAAAAGAAGCTTATGGAGATGGACTTGATAATAACTTCTTGCACAAATATATGTGGACTTGGAAGCCTCATTACTATTATGCAACAGCTAACTTTTACAACTTCCCATATGCTTTTGGAAACTTATTTGCAAAAGGTTTGTATGCTGAATATCTAAAGAGAGGTGAAAGCTTCTGCAAAGAATATGAAGAATTATTAGCTGTGACAGGAAAAGAAAAAGTTGCAGATGTAACAAAAATAATGAATATAGATGTTCATGATGTTAATTTCTGGAGAAATTCTTTGAAGCTTATTGAAGAAGACATAGAAAGATTTATTGCTTTAAGCTATGAAATAAAATAAATTTAATTTTTAAGGGATATTTAAAACACTTTAAATATCCCTTAATTATAAGTTTAATATTAAATCTCTATTTTATAAATTTATAGGGTATAAATTTATAGTAATTTTGTTTGAATTAGTTTTTATTATCAAATATATTAATGTAAGTTTATTTGAATTATTTCACTTCTACTTCCAATTCGGATAGGAGGACCCCAAGTTCCATACCCAGAAGAAACTACTACATTTAAGTTATCTTTTTTCAAATAACCATAATCTATTTCGAATATTTTATCTGTAACTACATTTCCAGGAGTAATTTGACCTTTATGGGTATGCCCAGAAAGTTGTAAATCAATATTAGCATCTAAGCTTTCATTTATATATTTAGGATTATGATCTATTACTATCATAGTTTTAGATTTATCAAGATTATGTGTTAAATCTAATAATGAAGTTCTATCATTTTCAGAAAATCTATTTATTGTAATATCATCTCTACCTATTATATAGAAGCTATCATTTATTAAAATCGATTCATCTCTTAAAACTTTGACAGAATTTTCTTCAAGAACACTTACTATTTGGTTTTCAGCTTTAGTCATTATATCATGATTACCAAGTGAGGCATAAGTACCATATGTAGACTTTATTTTTGAAAATTCGCTTCCCATATTATAATCTAAAAATGGTTTTATATCACTATCTATAATATCTCCAGCAATTATTACTATATCAGGATTTAAAGTGTTAATTTCTTTTACCATTTTAGAAAGTCTTTTGTTTTTAATTATATTTCCTAAATGTATATCAGACACCATAACTACATTTATAGGCTCTTTTAAAGATTCTTTATTTATATCTATATCAAAAGATTTTACATAAGAGTTTTTAGCATTAAAGCTTCCAATTATAGTTATTATAATAAAAATTACAGTGATTAATATAGTTTGATAAATGTAATATTTATTACTTAAATTATTTGATAAAGGTGATTTACTTACAATAATATTTATAATTCCTATAATAGGAAAAGTTAATAAAGTGTACATTAATAATCCCATCCAATATGAGCCAATTAAATAAAGAAAGTTAGTTAAATTAGGAGATATAAATTTATTAAGAAACATTGAAACTATGTATGATAAGGCCAAAGCCCAAAAAATGATCCAAAAAACCAATGGAGAAATTTTGAAAATGTAATTAAATCCATTAAGTATTTTTCTACCTACATAATAATTTATTAAAAAATATAAAAGTGAAAATATAAGAAAAATAATTATATATTTAACCTTCAATTTAATCAACTCCAAAAATAAATTTTAGATTATTATAACATAACAGTATTTTTAAACCAAACGGAATAATGAAATAATAAAAAGTGAATCTGAAAGAGTTAAGGAGATAATTCATTTATATTGAATTATTAAAAATAAAAAATTAACAACATTTATAAATAGTAAGTATTTTATAAGATTAAATTTTTAGTTTTGAGTAGTAAAATATCTGATATTGTTTAAGTATTTATTTCTTAGGTAGTAAAAAGATAATAATTTCCTAAAATGGTATTTTAACTCAATTATATTAGGAGTATAATATTTATATAATTATTTTACTGTCATAATTTGGAAAAGAAATTACATATATTAAAAGAAAAATTATAAAGGGGATTGATTTATAGTGCTTTTATTAATAATAGGGGGAATATCTATTTTTTGTGGAATTATATTATTTAAGTTTCCACCAGAAAGTATTAATGGGATGCTTGGATATAGAACTCCAATGTCAATGAAAAATAAGGATACTTGGGATGAAGCACAAAGATATAGTGGATTAACTATGATTATTTTTGGAGTGATTAGTTTAATAATAGGAGTAATATCATATAGTTTTAGAGGGTTATTGTATAATGAAAGCTTACAGTTAATTCTGATGCTTTTAGGTGCAGTTATTATGATAATATTTGATGAAATCCATTTATGGAAAGTGTTTAATAAAGATGGAACAAGAAAATAAGATTTAATATACAAACTCTAATTTATTGAGTTGACTAGTGGAACAATTTCTAACTTATGATACAATGATGTAAAAAGTAATAAAGCTAGGAGGAGTAAGTGTGTTAAATCAAGAACAAGCTTTGGTTGTAAATGAACTAGAAAAAAATATTTTACTTCTTGCTTCAGCAGGTACTGGTAAAACTAATACTTTATCAAGTAGGATTTCTAATATTATAAAAAGTAATAAAGCAAAAGCTTCAGAAATATTATGCATAACTTTTACGAATAAGGCTTGTGCAGAAATGCGAGATAGAATTGAAAAAGTTGTAGGGGAAGAGGCTAAAGATATTACTATAAGAACTTTTCATAGCTTTTGTTATGATTTAATTAAGATGGATGCGAAGAAAAGAAGCGATATATTTACTGATTTTATTGTCTTTGATGAAGAAGATTGTAGAGAAATAATAAAAGAGTGCAATTATTACAATTATCCTGTTTTTAAATTACAGCAGTTTATAGAGTTAATTAAGATAGAAAGAGCAAGGCTGGATTTATATAGTAATAATATTTTAGATGACTACAGTAAAACTATAGAAAATATACTCAAGTATAATGAAGCTAAGATAAATTTAATATGTAGTGATAAAGGTATATTAAATAGTGAAATGAAGGACTTCTTAGTTAAAAAGGGTCATTTTTTAGTTAATCTATATAATTCATTACTTTATAATAACCATGGATTAGACTTTGCAGATCTAACTTCAAAGGCAAAAGAAATATTAAAGGACGATAAGTTAGTCTTAAGCTTAAGAAAGACATATAAGTATATAAATATAGATGAAGTTCAAGATACAAGTACATTAGAGTATTTTATAATTGAAAAGATATTTAAAGAAAATAATATTTTATTATGTGGAGATATGTTTCAAACTATTTATGGCTGGAGAGGTTCAGAACCACAAAAAATATTAGAATTTTATAAGAAAGAATATAATCCTATCGAAATAGTGTTTTCTAAGAATTATAGATCAACTAAGTTTATAACTAATGGATCTTTAAGCTTTTTAAAAAATGCTTTTGAATCTGAATATAAATCATTATATAAAAATGAGATATCTTCAGAAACAAAAGAAAATGGCGAAAAAATAAAGTTAAAGATGTGTGACAATTTAAGAGATGAAGCTAGATTTATATTTGAAGAAGTTAAATCATTAAAGGAAAATGGTGAAGACATATCAAAACTTTGTATTTTAAGTAGAGATAATAATTATAATATTAAGTTAAGCAGAGAGCTTGGAAGTATAATTGGATATGAGGCTTCTGATTTTGAATTTATTTTAGTAGATCAATTTAAGTTTTTTAGAAGACAAGAAATAAAAGATATTGTTGCTTTTCTTAAACTTATTGCAAATAAATATGATAATGTAAGCTTAAAAAGAATAGTGAAAAGACTCCCAACAGGAATTGGAGATAAAACATTTGAAGTTATAGAATCAAAAGAATATAAAGAAGTTGGAATTTCTTTATGTGACTTTATAGATTTAAATGCAAGAAATTATGGAGAAAAGTATTCATTATTAATAAATGAATTTGCACAAGATAATATAATAGTCTTTGATGTTGAAAGTACAGGAACGGATGTAACAGAAGATGAAATAATACAAATAGCAGCTATAAAGATAAATAAACATGGTGAAGTTATAGATACCTTTGAAAAGTTTTTGAAAAATAACAAGTCTGTAAAATCATCATTTAATGTACATGGATTTAGTGATGAATTCTTAAGTGAAAATGGTGAAGATAAGAAAAAAGTATTAAAAGAGTTTGTAGATTTTTCAAAAGATGCTGTTATAGTAGGACATAATGTGCAATATGATATAAATATTTTAACAAGTGAATTATATAGAAATAACCTAGATGGCCCTAGATTTAAATCGTTTTATGATACATTAGATATATATAGGAGATTTTATACTAACTTACCTAATTATAAATTAGAGACACTTAGTAATAGATTTGAAACAAAAAATAAACCAAGTCATGATGCAATGGATGATATATTAGCTACTAGTGAGTTATTAGTAAGAGCAATAAATGAAAACTTAATTCCTACTTCAATGCAAAGAATAACTTATATGTCTAAGCATTTAAAATCATTTTCATATATTAATGATAAACTTAATGACTTATTTAAAGAAGCTGAACTAAAAAGGCCTCAAGATATAATTGTTGATATAATAAATAAATTTAATATAAAAACATTATATTCAGGAAGAGGAATTGAAGCAGTAAAAGAAGGAAGAGAAAAAATAGAGAGACTTAGAGATTTTTATTCACTTGTAAGAGATTTAGATGATAATACAAAAAGTAACAGAGATTTTTTATTAGATATAATTAAATTAACAGGGCTTTCAAATGGGGAACTTGAAAATCTAATTATAAATAGAACTAATAAAAAAAGAATTCCAATAATAACAGTGCATCAATCTAAAGGTTTAGAATTTGATAGCGTATTTATAGTAGGACTTCAAGAAAATACATTTCCTTCATATATGTCAATAAAGTCAAATAATCTAGAAGAAGAAAAAAGAACATTTTATGTTGCATTAACTAGAGCTAAAAGACATTTATATTTATTAACTCATCTACATGATGATTATAATAGAAAAAATGAAGTAAGTAGATTTTTAGGATATATAGATAAAGAGTATATAGAATTAGATAATGATTATTAGAAGATACTTATAGTCATTTTTATTAAGTTATAGTATAATAAAAAATATTATATAAGTTATAATGAAGAAAAAGGCTTTCAAGTAAGATATAAACTATTATATAGACTAATAGTTTAATTAATGAGATTATTATTTGAAGCAAATATAGTGATAACTGTGAGGGATAAAAATATGAAATACGATTTAAATGTATATGAATTAGGGCAATTATTAAGTAATATTACAAAAGAATATAATACAGAATTACTTTCTAAGATAAAATTGAGTGGTGGATGGATGACTATGACTGGTAAAGTATCTGTAGTATCAATTCCAGAAAATAAAGTAGTTTTAAAAGGAAATAACATAATAACATTAAATATACAAGATAATGAATGTGAAGGAAGCTTAATAAAAATTACAGGAGCTAAGGATAGTAAGTTTACTATTGATATAGCACCAACTAAATATAAGGAGTTTGGAAATACTGGATTAAATTTGAATAAGGTAAAAATAAATGAAAATGAATGTAAGCTTAGAATAGGTGAAGATATGATTTTCACTATTAGAAATGCTTCAGTTGAAAGTATATCAAATATAATAAATAATATGTAATTTTAAAGGGAAAATCTTTATGATTTTTCCTTTTTCTTTATTTTGAGAACAATAACTTTACAAGTTAATTTTTTTTATACTTATTTAAGATTAAAATTAAAAAATAAAGTTTTAAAAAGGATGAAATCTATATGGACATGCTATTAGGAGAATTGTATAATATATGAAGTTAAATATAGGAGAAGGGAATTTAAATGGAAATAAACGATATACTTCAAGTTGCAGCATATGCAGGTAAAATAATGTTAGAAAGTGGAGCAGAGGCTTATAGAGTAGAAGAAACTATGAATAGAATTTGCAACTCATTTGGAATTGAAGTAGCAGATAGTTACGCAACTCCAACAGTGATTATAGCATCAGCCTCACATAAAGGGGAAATAAAATCACTTGTAGTTAGAATTTCAAGTAGATCAGTAGATTTGCAAAGAATTCATAAAGTAAATGATTTAGCAAGAAATATATTAAATAATAAATTTACTGTAAAAGAATTAAAAGATAAATTAAAAGATATAGAAGAAGAAAAGAGATATTCAAATAAAATAACTATATTATTTTCAGCCATAGGCGCATTTGGATTTGTTTTTTTATTTGGAGGATCTTTAAGAGATGCAATTGCAGCATTTTTAATAGGAATAGTAGTTAAGTATTTTTCAATAAAAGGTGAAAATATAGGATTAAATTCATTTTTTATTACAAGTATATGTGCTGGAATTTTAGCATTTCTAGCAATTATATCTATAAAAATCGGAATAGCTATAGATATGGACAAAGTTATAATTGGTTCTATAATGCTTTTGGTTCCAGGACTTGCAATTACCAATGCAATAAGAGACACAGTTGCAGGTGATTTAGTATCTGGTCTTGCAAGAGGGGCAGAAGCATTTTTAACAGCTATTGCAGTTGCTATTGGAACTGGTGTGGTTTTAAGTTTTTGGATTGGAGCATTTGGAGGGATATAAAAATGATTATTGAAGTTCTATCAGCATTTATTGCATCATTTGCATTTGGAATAGTTTTTAATATTAAAGGTAAAAATTTGTTTTTTTCAGCTTTATGTGGTGCATTAGGTTGGTTTATATATAAGTTTTCGCTGAAGGTTGGGAGTTCTGACACAACTGCCTTATTTCTTGCGTCTGTAGGGCTTAGTGTATATTCAGAGATCTTTGCAAGAATATTAAAGACACCAGTAACTACATTTGTAATAGCAGCTTTAATACCTTTAGTTCCTGGTGGAGGAATGTATTATACAATGGTTGAAGTTATTACAGGGAATGTAATGAAATCATTAGAAACAGGAATAAAAACTTTAGCTTCTGCAGGAGTATTAGCTCTTGGAGTGATTTTAGTTTCTACAATTACTAAGACTTTAATAAGATATAATTTAAGTAAAAAAGTAAAAGTTGATCCTAAAATTAATTCTTTAAATAGTTAATGAATAAAATTTATGAAAATACAAATAATATTATCATAGTCAGAAGTTTTATTTATAATTTGACTATGACTATGGGGCGTTGCAGGACAAAATGTAACGCCTTTTGACTTTTTCCTAATAAAAACATATAATAATTAATGGCGAGAATGTATGTTTGTAGGGAGGAAGAAGAATTTGACTAAAGAAAATAACTTGAAGAAATCTTTTGAAAAAACTATGAAAAAGCATAAGGGAAATAAAAAAGCACAATTTATAACTATTATTGTATTTGGAATAATTGCAGTAATATCATTATATTTTGGCAAAGATTTAAAAAATTCCAATATAGGATCTCCAACTGGAAAATTAGAAATATCATATCTAGATGTTGGACAAGGAGATGCAGCTTATATTAGAGTAAATGATTTTGATATATTAATAGATGCTGGTCCAAGAAGTGATGCAGATAAATTAATAAAGCAATTAGAAGAAAAGAATATAGATGATTTTGAAATTGTTATTGCAACTCATCCTCATGAAGATCATATTGGAGGAATGGTAAAGGTTTTTGAAAAATATGATGTTAAAAGTTTTTATATGCCAAAGGTTACACATACAACAAAAACTTTTGAAAATATGTTAAGTGCAGTTAGTAATGAGGGATTAAAAGTTAAAGTGATAAAAGAAGGTACAAGCTTTGATTTAGGAGAAGGTGCAAAGATAGATGTGTATTCTCCAATTTATGAATCATATGAGGAATTTAATGATTATTCACCTATAATGAAATTAACTTTTGGAAACACTAGTTACATGTTTACAGGTGATGCAGAAGCTCATGCAGAACAAGAAGTTGTAGCTAAATACCCTAGTAATTTAGATGCTGATGTATTAAAGTTTGGACACCATGGTTCTAGCACATCATCAACTAAGGAATTTGTTGAAGCAGTTTCACCAGAGTACGGAGTAATTAGTTGTGGTGTAGATAATAAATATGGTCATCCACACAGAGAAACATTACAAACTATAGATCTTCATGGGATAAAAGCCTATAGAACAGATAAGCAAGGTCAAATAACAATTACATCTGATGGAAATACTATTAATGTAAAAACTGAAAAATAAGAAAAAGAGTCTGTCGCAGAAAGCTATTTAATTGTGTGACAGACTCTTTTTCTTATTCTATAACAGTCAAATCCTTTAAATCTTCCTTTGCAGATTCTACATCTTGTAAAAGTTTGTCAACTAATATAGCTATTGCTCCATCACCAGTAACATTAGTTGCAGTTCCAAAACTATCTTGAGCAGCATGAAGAGCAATCATAATTGGTTTTTCAAAGATTCCGAATCCAAGCATTGATTCTAAAATGCCTAAAGCTGCCATAACTCCACCCCCAGGAACACCAGGTGCAGCAACCATAGTTACACCAAGCATAAATATAAACGGTAGCATTAACGAAAATGTAGGCACTCTGCCAGTCATGTACATTACTGCCATAGATGTTAATACAAGAGTTATTGTATCTCCTGCTAAATGTATAGTAGCAGATAGAGGAATAACAAAATCAGTTACTTTTTCACTAACATCATTGTTATTTACACATTCTACTGTAACAGGAATTGTAGCAGAAGAGGATTGAGTTCCAACTGCTGTTAAATAAGCAGGCAACATATTTTTAATAAGTTTTAATGGATTTTCTTTCTTTATACTACTAGCAAATGAATATTGAATTAAGATATAGATTATTTGAATAGCAAATAAAATTATATAAACTATAGCAAAGCTTTTTAATGTACTAAAAATTTCACCACTAAAGCTAAGTCTAGCAAATATTGCACCAACATAAATAGGAACTATAGGTATAAGTATATTAGAAATAATCCTAGTTACTATTAAATTAAATTCATTAAATATATTTAATATGCTACTATTTTTAATCTTTGATAAGCTTACTCCCATTATAAAAGAAAACACTAGTGCTGACATAACAGTCATTATAGGTGGAATATCAATACTAAAAAAAGCATTAATTTCATTACTTGATTCTATAACTAAAGAATTTGATTCTAAAAATTTAGGTAATAAATATGATCCTATAGAAAATGCTAAAAAACCAGCGCATAGAGTAGAAATATATGCTACTGCAGTTGTAATTAACAAGGCTTTTCCTGATTTATGGCCAAGAGATGCTATTCCAGTAACTATGAATCCAATCATAATCAAAGGAATAATAAAAGATAAAAAACTTCCAAATAATTCACTAAATGTTGCTAAAAGTCTAATTGGAAAATCAATATTAAGATTTTTAAATATTATACCAAAAGATATACCAAGAACTAGTGCTATAAATATTTTTAAAATTAATGATATATTTTTCATAATAAAGCCCCCTTTTAACATAATGTACTTGATTGAAATACATCTGTATTTGAATTAACTACATAATACAATTTGAGTGAGTTAAAGTCAAGGAAAAAGTATTAATAAATTTCATAAGTGAATTAATATTTTTAAATAGGAAAACATAAATAAATATGAAGTATTTAGCAGAAGACAATATTATTTAGGAAGGAGTAAGTTATGAGTATATTAGATGTATTTAAAAAATCTTCAAATTATGAAGAAAAATTAGATGAAGCTATATATATATTAAGAGATATAGTTAAGGCAATAAAAGATTATAGTAAAGAAGATGATTTACTTGAAAGTTATCACTATTTGAGAAAGGATATTTATAATATAAATTTAGCAAGATTAGAACTAGAAAATTCATTGCTAAGAAATCATTTAAGTAAAAATGAAGATTATGAAGAGTTGTGTTACGAGCATAAATATAAATTATCCACAGTAAAAAGTGAAATGGAAACATCAATTATTGAAGCTTTATCTGCAATTAATTTACTAATAAAAAATTATAAAAACTTATATAAAACTTGTGATAAACAAACAAAGAAAAGGCTAATTGAAGGATATGATAATTGCTTAAAATATTTAAATAAAGCAAAAAAAATATTATTTGATAAAGATTCTGTAAGTAGATATATAACTGATAGAGAAGGAAAGTTACAAGAAGAGATAGATATTGATTTGAGAAATGAATATAATATTAAAGTTGATAACAGTGTTAATGGATTAATATTAAAATTAGATAAATGCAATAATGGAATAATATCAGATTTATCACAAATGGTAACTTTAGTTGGTGAAAGAAAAATAGAAAATGTATCTATGGTTTTAAAGAAGCTTAATAAAAGAGTTGAATTTACAGAAATAGTTATAAATGTGTTAAAAAATAAAAATTCAATAGAAAATAAAAATGATATTATGGAAAATTTAAATTACATAGAAAATGAAAATAACGAAGTGAAATTTAACATAGATTTAATAAGATATAATTCTAAAATAATATTAATGGATATACAGTTAAATAAACCTATAGATGCTGATAACTTCATAGAAGCAATTGATAAAGTAAAAGAAAACTGTGAAGCAATTAAAGAAAATATATTTAAAATAAATAAAAAGCTAAAAGAAAATTATCATAGGGATAAAAATGAATGCTTAGATATAGAAGATAGAGAATATAATGCTTTTTGTATAGATTCATATATACGTTATTATTATTATGATAAAGATGATATTGAAAGAGAATGGGATAATTACGAGGAAATTATAAACGGTATTGATGAAATGGGACTTTTTGAACAAGATGGATATTGCTTTAGGTATACTAAAAATGGAATGATTTTAGGTATAAAAACAAAAGAAGATGTTATGCTTGAATTCACAGATAACTGCAAAGATATTAAAATTAATGGAAAGAAAAAATATTTGAATTTAAATAAAAAATTTGAAGTAGATAAATTAATGAATTACACAAGAATAACAACAACCATAAATGAATTAAATGATTATATAATGTGTGTACTTTATATAGACAATACAAATGCAGATATATTTGTTAGAGAGCTTGAAAAAGTTAAATCTGCACAAGAAAATAAAAGAAAAGCTATTTAAGTTGCTGAAAATGATTGGATTAGAGAATAGATAATTTTATGTGAAATCTATTTTTAAAATATTAAATACAAGGGAGTAACGTTTCGTTACTCCCTTGTATTTTGTTGAATTTATTGATTATAATAACTCTTTAATATAAAATATGCAGTAAACAAATCTTTTTTATTTATTTTTATTAATTTTCTTTTCATATGAAGAATATAAAATTAAAGCTATAATAGCAAAAATTATAGGTCCTGCAATTTGAAAAATAGTAGATATATAATCTTTAGTTTCTAAAGCAGGTTGTAGTACAGTGAAGACATTAGCAAATCCAACTGTTAAAGTAACTATAATTGCGGCTACTGTTGCAAAGGAGTCCTTTTTATAAATTTCAAATGGTTTTTCAATTTCCTTTTTCTTTTTGAAAGATATAAAAGCAAATGATAAAAACATATATGGAATTGTCATTGCTACATTTCCCATTAAAACTAAATAGTTTAAAAATACACTTGCACTTTTACCACCAAAGGATGTTATAAGTATTATTGCTACTACAATAATACATTGAATCCACATTGCATTCTTATGCATATTATTTTCATCTTTTTCACTCCATGATTTTGGCCAAATTCCAGCAGGTGTTCCTTCTATCAATTGTTTTAAAGGCGAATATGCTAATGTAAAAAATGCACCAAGTAGTGCTAAAAACATTGCAAGGCCAATATATCTAGCAAACCAAGAACCAAGTATATTTATTGCATTTTGAGATAATCCTAAAACTTTTCCAATTTCCACACCTAAATTTTTTATAACTATGTAAGATACATTTGCCATATTAACTTCAGAACCTTTTAAAATACTATTCCAATTTATAAAAAATCCTGTAAATAATATTGCTAAAGAATATCCTATGGCAATTACTATTGCAGAAATTTTAATTCCTCTTGGAAACGTAACTTTAGGATTTTCAGTTGAATCAGCTAATCCTCCAACAACCTCAAGACCACCATAAGCAAATAAGGCAAAAACTAAAAAACCTAAAATTCCTAAAGGTGATTGATATGATGGATTAGGTGATGTTATAAATGCATTAATATCAATGGGTTCCGCAAACTTAAACTTATTTCCAATAAGGACTATTAATCCACCAATTATTAAAACTAAGTTAGCACTAGTTACAAATATTCCACCAACAGAAGCTACTTTAGCAATTCCTTTAAGCCCTTTTGATGAAATAAATGTTATTAATATAACAAAAATTGATCCTAGTATAGCAAGTGTTCTTGGTGCATTTAATCCAAATAAAGACCAAGTAGAAGTATTATCTGATCCAAAAATTAAATTTGATAAAGGAACCCAAATTGAAGATGATACATTAACCATCCAAATTAAATAAGAACTATACCACATAAATGTACCAACAAAGGCATATTTAGGACCAATTGATTTATCCATCCAAGTATATATTCCACCACTTTCGTTTCTGAAGGCTGCCCCATATTCAGCCATCATAAAAGCATATGGTAAAAAGAAAAAAATTGCTGAAAATAGATACCAAGGTATTGCTGAATATCCCATTAAATAAAACGCTCTAGGAATATTATTAAATCCGTAAACTGATGTGAAAATCATTAATATAAGTGCGGATAAGGTTAACTTACCACTATCTAATTTTTTATTTCCCACGATTAAACCTCCTTAAATTACTAATTAAAATTATTTTGTTCAATATTGGAGTAATATATTAAGGGAAGTTTACCCATTTTTAATGTTATAATTATTAATAACTTTTGCAAAGATATGATATAATTTACTATGGAATTATATATTGGTTAATTTGTAAAATACTAAAGAGAGATCTATATTTTGATTTTGATAACTAGCATAATTGAATATATCTATAATAAATTAAAGTAGAAAGGTGAAGAAGATGGAAAAGATTAAATTAAGCAATACTTTAGAAATGTCTAGAATAGTTCATGGACATTGGAGACTTATGGATTGGAATTTAAGCAATAAAGAATTATTAAAATTAGTAGAAGAAGTTTATGAATTAGGCATAACGACAATAGATCATGCAGATATATATGGAAACTTTTGTTGTGAGGAAAAGTTTGGTGATGCATTAAATTTAAAAAAAGAATTAAGAGAAAAACTACAAATAGTAACTAAGTGTGGTATTAAATTCCCATCAATTAATAGACCAGAAAATAAATCACATTGTTATGATACAAGTAAAGAACATATAATAAAATCAGCCGAAAGATCTTTAAAAAACTTTAAAACAGATTATTTAGATCTTTTATTAATTCATAGAGTAGATGCGTTATTAAATCCAGAAGAAGTAGCAGAGGCATTTTCAAAATTAAAAAGTGAAGGGAAAGTAAGAAATTTTGGATTATCTAACTTTTTACCATCACAATTTAATATGTTAAATTCATATTTAGATGAAAAATTAGTAACAAATCAAATTGAAATATCTCCTTTAAATTTAGAGCATTTTGAAAATGGAACACTTGATTTAATGCTTGAAAAAAGAGTAAAGCCAATGGCATGGTCACCTCTTGCTGGAGGGAGAATATTTAATGGTGAGGATGAAGCAGCAATTAGAGTTAGAAAGGTTTTAAATAAAATAAAAGAAGAAGTTTCTGCAAATGATATTGATGAAGTTGTATATGCATGGATCCTAATGCATCCAAGTAAAATTATGCCTATAGTTGGGTCAGGTAATATAGATAGAATTAAATCAGCTGTTAGAGCAACTAAAATAAATCTTACAAGAGATCAATGGTTTGAAATTTATGTAGCAGGAAGAGGAGTAGATATTCCTTAAGCAATAAAATTTACAAATTAAAACAGGAGCTGTCGCATAATTAAATGGCTATATGCGACAACCCCTGTTATATTAAAGTTAAAAATTAAGTTCTAAAATCAAATTTATGAGAACATCTTTTACAGGTTACTACTATTTTGCCTTTTTTTCGAGGTAATCTTAATTTTTGACCACAACTTGGACATTTTGTTATTTTAAAGTTTTTCTTTTCATTTATCTTATTTTCTATTATTTTAAAAAGGAAAGTAAGATTATTTAAATCAAGTGGTGGCATATTGCTTGGAATTGTAAATCCAAGCTTTGATAGCGGTTTATTAATAAATGTAACAAAAGAATTAAGTTCTCTTCTTCTTTTATATATATCTTTAGAAAATACTCTAAAGATAGCAATTAAAAGTACGGCATAACCAATTATCCTTGTATAATGAGAAAAATTAAGTAATGAACTTAAAAATAATAAAACTAAAGTTAGTATATCTACTCCATATGTACCTTTTAAGAATCCCATTTAAACACCTCTATTATAATATATTAAATATATTATAATACAAAGAACTAGCTTCTTCAATTTATATGACATTATATATTATTGGGATTGTATTTTAGAAGCATATATAGTTAAATATATATAGCAATAAATCATGAGGTGAATATAAATGAAAGATAGAATTCCAAAAGATTATTTAGTTAGAATAACAAAAGCATCAACTTATTTCATTTTTAGGAATGGCCCAGTTAAAAAGTTATATGATGATGGTAAACTAGAAGATTCAGATATTAGGGAAATGCAAATATATATGCAAAATCATCTAGCATATTTATATAATGTTCTATTAGAAGAAAATGATTTAAAAAAGTTTGATTTGATTATTTCTACAATGGACAAGTTTTATATAAATGATTCTGAAGAGGTTGAGTTTGATGATGATGGATTTGATGATTTTTATAATAAATTATTCAATGAAGTTATGGAAACTATAAAGATTAAAAAATAGATTACAACCATATTTTAATAAAAACTTAAGCTTAGGAGTTATAATTAACTATAATTATTATAATAATATAACATCCTGGGGGGATTTTTATGTGGTTTTTCAACATTATTTTATATTTTAGTATATATAGTTTTCTTGGATGGGGTTGTGAAGTTATTTATTGTTCAATACTAGCTAAGAAGCTTATAAATCGAGGTTTTTTAAAAGGACCAGTGTGCCCTGTTTATGGGTTTGGTGCAATTTTTGTTATTTATATAATGAAATGGATGAGTATTGATTCTACAATTTTAGTGTTTATTTTTGGCGGTGTGATTGCTTCTATAATAGAGTTTATTGCAGATATTTTATTAGAATCTGTATTTCATACAAGGTTATGGAATTATTCAGATAGAAAATTTAATATTAAAGGTAGGGTTTGTTTACTAAATTCAAGTTTATTTGCAATTTTATCAGTTGTATTGATAAAGATACTTCATCCTTTTATATTAGGTATAGTAAGTAGTTTAAGTTCAATTACTATAATAATAGTATCGATTTTATGTATAGTGTTATTATTAATCGATGGTGTATTAACAGTTAAAGAAGTAATTAACTTAAATATAACTTTAAAAAATATGAATATTTTAGAGGAAATTAAGAAAGAGTTAAAATTAAAGAAACATAAAAGATTTATTCAAGCTTTTCCTCAATTAGAGCATAAAAAATATATGAAAGAATTAGGAAAGCTTAAAGAACTTATTAAAGAATCTATGAAAAATAGTAAAAAGGTATAACTTTTTTGTTATATGTAAAGATTTATTATTATGGAGGTGAAGCTATGTACATCGCATTTGGAAGAAAAGTGGTTGATACAGAGGAAGTAAAAAATGAAATTGAAAATAATTCAGAGTTTAAAGTAATTAAAGATATGAGTAAAGGGACAAAAAGAGAAGACACATTGGCTTTTAACTTAAGCATAGATATAAATACACTAAATGGAATTATTGAAGATGATTATAATATAGATGAGTTAAATGAAGATGAGCTTTTTGATGAATACATGAGTTTATCAGAAGAGTTAGCTACAGATATGGAAGATATCTTACCAGATGAAGCTATTATAGATATAAAAGCTTATAAATGGGATCCATCTGATAATGATATAAAGCTTATAATAGCAGCAACACATGAAGATACTGGTGAAGGTAAACTTAAAGATGTAATGAGAAGATTAATAACTCAATTAGAATAATAAAAAGTCGCCATATTTAAATTATGGTGACTTTTTAGCTTTAAGCTATAATTTTGTAATGTGAGAATAGCTTTATTATGAATTATTTTTTCTTTTTTGAGTTCTTTTTTGATGACTCTTTTTTGCTGTTTTTTTTATCTTTGGAGTCATTCTTTTTGTTTTGGTTGGATTTACTCATTGTATTCTCCTAAATAATTATTTAATTAATAATATTATCTTATCTTGTAGAATATACTGAAAATTTAATGAAAATAGAATTATAGCTATTAATCTTTCAAGTGGAGAAAGAAAACTGCATACATTAGATGAGTATATGGTAATAGATGATTTTGAGAAATTATCTAATTTAATACTAGAAATAATTAAAGCAAGTAAATAAAAAAATAAGGAGTAGTAACCTTAGTAAGGCACTGCTCCTTATTTAGTTTTATAGTAGGTAGCAATAAATTAGCACATTCCGCCACTACCACCGCCCATGTTTCCGCCACCACAAGCATTCATATTATTTTGAGTAGTTCCTTGAGAACTGTTTTGCTTGTAGTAATTAATTATTTCATTAGAGCGCATTCTTAAGGTGTTTAGGGTTTTAGCATATTCTTCATTTTCAGGATCAAGCTCTGTAGCAGTTACTATATGCTGAACTCCCATGTCAAACCAGCCTTTCTTAAAATAAACAAAGCCTTTTAAGTAATTCCATTCAGCAGAGTCTTTTAAATCTAAAAGATTTAATTTACTTTCAGCAATTGGAATATTATTATTATCAATAAGTGTTCTGATTTCTTTATATACTGCACCATTAATTAATACATCATAAGCCATATTAGCTTCGGAAAGAACTTCTTCAGCAAGTGGACGAGTTTGAAAATCTGGGTTATTAGTACCGTATTCATCTAATATGTTTTTATAAGCTTGTTTAATTTCTTCCTTGGAAGATTCTGGAGTAACCCCTAAAATTTTATATGGATCCAAAATAGTTTCACATCCTTCATATTTATATACTTATTATAAATATATAGTTAATCATGAAATTATGTTACAAATTAAGTTCGTCATAAATTTTAAATATATTTGGAAAGAAGACAATAATGTGATAAATTAATTTTATAAATATAAATAAAAAGGAGATAACAAATGACGAGATTTAAAAAAATATATATAGAAACAACTAATATCTGTAATTTAAGTTGTAATTTTTGCCCTAAAACAAGTAGACAATTAGGGTTTATGAGCGTAGAAAGCTTTGATGAAATAATAAATAAGATTAAGGGATATACTAATCATATTTACTTACATTTAATGGGTGAACCATTTTTAAATAAGAATTTAGAAACATTCCTAAAAATAGCAAAAGAAGAAGATTTAAAAGTAAATATAACAACAAATGGAACATTAATAAATAAAGTTAAAGATATAATAATAGACTCAAAAGCAGTAAGGCAAATAAATATATCATTACATAGTTTCGAAGCTAATGATAATGATATAGAATTTAATGAATATATAAATAATGTTTTAGATTTTATTAATGAATCTACTGAAAAAGGTGAAACAATTTGTGCTCTTAGACTTTGGAATATAGATACAGATGAATTAAAAGCAAATAATAATTTAAATTCACAAATAATAAAGTTAATAGAAGATAAATTAAACCTTGAATTTAACTTATTAGAAGCTTTAAAAGAAAAAAAGAGATTGAAGCTAAAGGATAAAGTATATTTAAATATGGCAGAAAAATTTAGTTGGCCAGATGCAAACTTATCATTAATAAGTGAAGATGTATTTTGTCATGGTCTTAGAGATCAAATTGGAATATTACTTGATGGAACGGTTGTGCCATGTTGTCTAGATAGCGAAGGAAAAATACCTTTAGGTAATATTTTTGAACAAAGTTTAGGAGATATAATAACATCTGAAAGAGCAAGAAATATATATGATGGATTTTCAAGAAGACGTGCAGTAGAAGATTTATGTAAAAGATGTGGATATGCAAAAAGAAATTTTAAATAATAGATGTTTGGAGTGATAAGGTGAAGTATGTTTATAATTTAGCAGTAAAAATGTCCATTTCAGCAACTGTATCATTAATACTTGCTAATTTATTAAATTTACAATTTTCAGCTGTTGCAGCTGTAATAGCAATTTTAAGTATTCAAGATACAAGAAAAAAAGCATTAATAGTTGGTAAAAATAGAGTAGTTGCTTGTGTAATAGCAATTTTATTATCAGTTTTAATATATGGTTTTATAGGACAAAATCCTATTACTTTTGCAATATTTCTTTTGATTTTTATACCAGTAACATCAAGATTAAATATATCTGAAGGAATGGTACCAGCTGTTGTATTATCAACTCATTTACTTATTGCAAATCCAATTAATTTTTATTGGGTGGTTAATGAAACTTTAATTATGATAGTTGGTGTTGGAGTAGCCTCTATAGCAAATTTATTTATGCCATCTCTCCAGTATAAATTTAATGAAGATAAGGAATATATAGAGAGAAATTATAGATTGATTTTGTCTAAAATGTCTAAGTCACTTGTAACTCATACTGTAGATATTGATGAGGAATTTCTAATGAAAGATTTAGAAATAAGGATAAATGAAAGCTGTGAAAGGGCTTATAAAATAGTAAACAATAGCTTTCTAAAAAGTGATTCTTATTATACTGATTATATGAATATGAGAAAAAATCAGTTTAATATAATAAAAAAGCTAAGATCTCATTTTGAAAAGTTTTATATGTCTTTTGAACAGACTCATATGATATCTAAGTTTACAAAAAGTGTTGCTGATCAAATTAAAGATACAAATGATTGTAAGGAGCTATTAGAAGAGCTAGAAATATTAAAAAATGATTTTAAAAAAATGGCATTGCCAAAGACAAGAGAAGAGTTTGAAAATAGAGCACAGCTTTTACAATTTTTAAACGATATGGAAGATTTACTAAATATGAAAAGGAATTTTGTTTTGAATTATAATTTGTTTATCAATAATAAGTAGAAATATCAAATTAAGTAAATATTTTACAACTATTAAGATGTGTTGTAAAATATTTATGGGAGATGATATTTATGGAAAATAATCAAATACTAGAATTAATAGATTTAAAAAAGAGTTTTGGAGAAAAACAAGTATTAAAGGGAATAGACCTCAAAATAAACAAGGGGACAATTATAGGATATATAGGACCAAATGGAGCAGGTAAAAGTACTACAGTTAAATTAATTATGGGACTAGTTACTGGATATACTGGAGAAATAAGAATATTTGGTGAAGATATATCTAATGGAGATGAGAGTTATAAAAGAAAATTAGGATATGTTCCTGAAGTACCTGAAATATATGATAGTTTAACAGGAAAAGAGTATCTTACTTTTATAGCGCAATTATATGAAATGGATTATGATAAAGCTGATGATAAGGCAAGAAAGCTTATGGACATATTAGGAATAGCAGATGTTTATGAAAAGAGAATTTCATCATATTCAAAAGGTATGAAGCAAAAGTTAATACTAATATCAAGCTTGCTTCATAATCCAGAAATATTATTTTTAGACGAGCCTTTAAGTGGGTTAGATGCTAATAGTGTAATGATTATTAAAGAGATACTTTCATATCTTGCAAAAGAAGGAAAAACAATTTTTTACTCATCTCATATAATGGAAGTAGTTGAAAAAATAAGTGATAGAATAATATTGATAAATAATGGTGAAATAGTTGCAGATGGAAATTTTGAAGAATTAAAGAGTAATTATAAGGAAAGTTCACTTGAAAGCATATTTAATGAAGTAACAGGATTCCACCAATATAAAGAATTAGCCGAAAACTTCATATCTGTAGTTAAAGAGGTATAGAAGTATGAAAGAGTTTAAAGTTATAAGATTATTAGATAGGCTTAGAGGGCTATATGAAAAAGCTGGAGTAGATTATGAGATTTTTAGAATAATACTTAAGGCTAAACTTACTATGGATGGTAGAAGGAAAGCAACTGTATTTAATAATGAAGCAAAAAAGAAAAATGGTGAGTCAAATGAGTTTTATAAAGCTTTAATAATATATGCTTTTATAGGATTATTCTTAGGATTAATGCTTATATTTAAAATGAATTTAATGTATCAAATGACAGTGTATTTTTCAGCCATAATGTTTATGATATTAACAATATTTATATCAGATTTTTCTTATGTAATTTTAGATGTGAGGGATAAAAATATTTTAGCAACAAGAGGGGTAAGTAGTAAAACTATAAATGCTGCAAAAATTACTCATGTTACTATTTATATAATTTATTTAACTCTATCATTGGTTGGAGTTTCACTTATAATATCTTTTAAGCAGGGAATAGGATACTTTCTAATCTTTCTTATTGAAATAATATTAATAGATATTTTCATGATTATTGTAACTGCATTGACGTATCTTTTAGTACTTAAGTTTTTTGATGGTGAAAAATTAAAGGATATGATAAATTTTGTTCAAATTGGATTAAGTATAGTTATGGTCTTAATATATCAAATTGTTCCAAGGTTATTTGGAGTTATAGATTTAAATAATATTACTTATAATAAACAGTTTTGGCACTTATTATTACCACCAATGTGGTTTGCTGCACCATTATCAATAATCGGTGGAGAAGGAATAACCATATATAAGATAGTTATGAGTGTACTAGCAATATTAATTCCTATAATATCTATATTAATTTATTTAAAGTTAACACCAACATTTGAAAAACATTTACAAAAGTTAAATAATAATAACGAAAAAGTCAATGAAAAAAGTAAGGGGTTAATAAGACTTGGCAAAATAATATGTAAAGATAGAGTTGAAAGAGCATTTTACAATTTTTCGATAGGAATAATTAATTCAGAAAGAGAATTTAAGCTTAAGGTTTATCCTAATGTTGCACTTGGAGTGATTTTTCCATTTCTTTTTATGGCAATAGGCTTCCAAGGAGAAAGTATAAGCAACATTAGAAATAGCTTAATTAATTCTAAGTTTTATCTATCAATATATTCTTTTGCTTTTATAATTCCTAATATACTAATGATGCTTAGGTATTCAGAAAAATATAATGGAGCATGGATATATGAGGTAGCACCAATAAAAAAGATATCTTCTATTTATAAAGGTGTCATCAAGGGAGCTTTATTTAAGCTTATAATACCTCCATATATTATTATATCTATAATATTTATAATTGTTTTTTCGTCTAGTGTAATAAAACATCTTATAGTAGCTTTTTTAGCTCTAATTTTAATCACAATATTAAATTTTTTAATTATGAAAAAGGAGTACCCATTTTCAACAAAGTTTGAGGGAGCTAATAATACTGGAGAAAGTTTAATAGCAGTTTTTCTTTCGATTATGTTAATACTTTTAGCTATAGGTATACATTATGTAGCAAGTCTTTTTAATATAGGAATACTAATTTATGGAGTGATTTTTTTGCTTTTGGATATTTGCCTATGGAAAGTTTCATTTAATGTTTCGAAAAAGAAATTAAGGGGATAAAAGATATAAATAAAATCATTTAGATAACTCTAAGTGATTTTATTTTGTTTTTAGTATATAATATATTTCAAAGATAAATGAAAATTTTAAGGAGATAAATTATGGCAAAAGTTATAGTTGTTGGAGCTGGACCTGCAGGGATAATGGCATCATTATCAGCTTCAAAAAATAATGAAGTTATTCTAATTGAAAGAAATAGTGAAATAGGTAAGAAGTTAAAGCTTACTGGTGGTGGAAGATGTAATATAACAAATAATAGAGATATAGAAGAATTTTTCGATAAAATAGTTACAAATAAGAAGTTTTTATATAGTGCACTTTATACTTTTCCTAATACTACTTTATTAGAATACTTTTCTAATAATAATTTAGAATATAAGGTTGAATACGATCAAAAGGTATTTACAAAAAGTGATAAAGCTGATGAAGTTATAGAAATATTTAAGAGAGATCTTATGAAAAGCGATGTTAAAGTTTTATATAACACTAAAGTAAATGATTTTATTGTTGAAGATGAAATTATTAAAGGTGTAATCACAGAAGAGGGAAAAAGAATATATGCAGATAGTGTTATTGTAACTACTGGTGGGAAAAGTCATCCAACTACAGGATCTGATGGTAGTATGTATGATATATTAGAAAAGTATGGACATACAATAAATCCATTATATCCAGCGTTAATTCCACTTGTAACAAAAGAAGGGTTTGTTAAAAATCTTCAAGGTGTATCAATGAAAGAAGTAGTTATAAGTACTACTATAAAAAAGAAAAAAATACAACGACAAGGAGATATGATATTCACTCATTTTGGAATATCTGGACCAGGTGTTTTAAAATTCTCATCGTACATAAATAAAATTTTAAAGGAAAAAGAAGTTGAAATAAAACTAGATTTTTTACCTGAAATATCTAAGGATGAGTTATCAAAAATAATTAGATCTAATCCAAATAAAAGTTTACTAAATAATTTAAAAGTATATTTACCTCAAAACTTTATAAAAGAAGTACTTAATATTTTAAATTTAAATGAAGTAAATATTCATGAAATGAAAAAAGAGGATGAATTAAAGCTTATAGAATATATAAAAGAAATGCCTTTAACTGTTGAGGATACTATCACAATAAAAGCTGCTATGGTTACTAGTGGAGGCGTTAGTGTAAAAGAAATAAATTCATCTACTATGGAATCTAAAAAAATTAAAAATTTATTCTTTGCTGGTGAAGTTATAGATATAGATGCGGAAACAGGAGGATATAATCTTCAAATGGCATTTTCAACTGGATATTTAGCAGGAACTAGTATTGATAATTAAAAAAACTTCAAATTTAAAGAAGTTTTATCATTAATAAAGTATTGTTTAAATTAAAAAAAGCTGAGAAACTCAGCTTTTTTTAGTTTGGAAGTGGTTGATATGTGCTCCTGTCTAGATATTCATTAATAACTAATTCACCATTTGAATTATATCCATATAGATAAGTGTCAGCACTTAGTGGTCCTAAAGGTACTGATACTGGTTCATATGTTATACCGCCCTTTACTGATTCATTTGACCAAAATTCAATAGTTAAATTACCATTTCCAGCATAAGTATTTACTACTACTGGATATTCAAAATTGTTAACAAATTTTAAATCAATTAGATTATCAGCTAATGTAGCGTCAAGGCCTATAGGAACATATGAAACTTTCATCATATGGTTAAGTCTTTCAGAAGGTATTATTCCTGCTCTTAACATAGTATTGTAAAGAGTTGAAGCAACTTGACATACACCGCCGCCTATACCAGGAACTACTTGTCCATTAACATAAGTATTAGCAGCTACGAAGCCATTTTCTATAGTAGTTGGACCTATTGCTTTTTCTGTAGAAAAAGTTTCACCAGGCATTACTATAATATTATCAATATTCCTTGCAGCAAGTTGAAGGTTTGTACCACTAGGGCCAGCTGAATAACTTGTTGAAAAAGCTGAAATTTTATTGTTTACATTACTTAAAGCACTAGCTTTAATATTAGCTTCAACAACATCAACGTTTCCAGTTACTTCTACTACATTTGGAGCTTTCATGTCTTTTATTTGAGATTTAATTTTATCTATTAAGTCAGCAGAATTTAATTTAAGTCCAGTTGAATCATTTGATATATTTATTGCTCCTCCAGAAATATCTATAGAAGCATTTATAGGACTAACATCTACAGCTGTAGATATACTAGATACAAATGAAGTTAATTTTTCATCATTAAAAAGAACCTCAAATTCATATTCTCTATTTTCTGGTTTTCTTAATAATTTTATTTTTTCAAAGAAACCTTCATTTTTTCCAAAACTTAAAATTTCATTTTCAAGTTCTTCATAGTTAATAGTTGCTTCTAGATCTTTATAAGAAATCTCAAAACTTTGTTCCTTCGCTTCAACATTTACTTTTTTGTTACTTATATCTTCAACTAAAGAAATAAGTGTAGTGTGTAAATCGTTATTATTTAACCCTGCTAAATCTTTATTTAGTATATAAGCACCAGGATAAACTTTATCTGCATAGTTATTTATTAATTTAGTACTTGAGATAATCCAATAACCAAGAATGGAAACTAGAATCAAAAATACTAGAAGTATGAATTTCCATGATTTTAAAATAGAAACTATACTTTTTTTATCAGTTTGTACCACTTCCTTAGGTGTTTCAGTATTAAGATTATTATTGCTCATAAATACCAACTTTCTATATAGTTACTTTATCATTTTCATGATATATATAGTTTACCGCGAAGAAATAATAATTTCAAGAATTTGTGGAAAAAATTACTAAAAATTATGGATTTTATATTATTTAATAATATAAATAAAGATTTAACTAAAATGATCGAAAGTAAATTATATGTTAATAAGTTAATATTAAATAATATTAAATAGTAATGATAAATTTTTCATATAAATTTCAATAAATAATTATAAGATTAATAGAGCCTTTAGTGATTATTATTTTATAATTAAGTTTGTATTTTATTGGCTTATAAAAATTAATTTTAAATAAAATGGGGATAGTATAAATTTTGAAATTATTATAAAAAGTATATATATTTACAAAAAGTTACTAAATGATTAAAATTATAACATAGCTAATGTAAAATAATAATTAGGGGGCAAACAATGAAAAAGAGAAGGTTAAGAAAAAGTAATAAGCATTATAAGAAAGGAAAGTCAAAAAAAATTAAGAAAAGGACAAGTACTATAGGTAAAAAGATTTTTAGTATTACAGTAACTGTAACAGTAATAGCGATGATAATACTGTTAACTATTAATATACTAATGTTTAGTAGATTGCTGAATTCAATTGAAAAAGATATATTAGCTAGGGGGAAAAATATTAAAGGAAGTATATCTACAGGGGATATTAGTGCTGTAATGCAAGATAAAATAACAGGAAGTTATGACTATAAAAAGTTAAAAAACGATTTATCCAATGCAAAAAGCAATGAAAATATTACATATGCAGCTATTTTAACTAAAGTTAACAACGAAAATGCTGAAATTATGGTAGATACAGAAAATAATATGCTTAATTTTGGTAAGAAAATAATATTAAATGATGAATTACATAAAGTTTTTGATGGAGAGGTTATATCAATTGAAGTAAAAGAGAAAAAAAACACTCTAATAAAATCATATTATCCAATTAAGGGGATTAGTGGGAGTGTTGATGCTATATTAGAGGTAAGTGACGATATTACACAAATTATAAATGTAAAAAAAGTAATACTTATTCAACTTGGTATATTAGCAATAATATTAATTATTGTTTACAGTATAGTATCATATGCTTTATCAAGGAGTATTAATAGAAATGTAAAAAAAGTCATAGATGGACTTGTGACAATTTCTGAGGGAGATTTAACTAAAGTAGTAGAAGTCAATAGTAATGATGAAATTAAGTTAATAGCTGAGTATATAAATATATTGAAAGAAAAAATTTCTAAAATGATAAACCAAATAATAATTTTATCAAATAAAGAAATTATTAATATAGAAAAGTTATCTAACTCAAGTAAGGAAATGGCAGCAGCTTCAGAAGAAGTTACAGCTACAATTCAAGAAGTTGATTCAAATATTTATATTCAAAACGAAGATACCAAAGAAATAAGCAGCTTACTCAATGGATTTGGAATATCAATTCAAGAAGTTAAAGAATTAATTAATGAAACTAATTATTTACTAACTAATGTAAATAATCAATTAAGTGGGAATAAAGAAGATTTAATAATGCTACAGAATTCAAAGATTGATATACAAAATTCTTCATCATATATGAATGATGAATTAAAAAAGTTATATTATTCATTAGAAAAAATAAAGAATATAGCTATTTTTATAGATTCAATAGCAGATCAAACTAATTTATTAGCATTAAATGCATCCATTGAAGCAGCAAGGGTTGGTGAAGCTGGAAAGGGATTTGCAGTTGTAGCAAATGAAATAAGAAAACTTGCAGAAGAGGTTAAAAGTTCATCTCTTGATATTGATAAGCTACTAACAGATGTAATAAAAGAAGGTAATGAGGTAAAAGAAACTTCAAATGTTATGAATTTTAAGTTAGAAAAGCAATATGGTGTAATAGATAGCTCTATATTATCTTTTAAAGATATAGTAGATAAAATCATTGAAATAGTTCCTAAAATGACAGATGTAAATAATAAAATGGATAAAGTATCATCAGAGAAAAATACTATTATAGATTCAATAGAGAAATCAAGGATATTATTAGATGAAATATCACATTCTTCAGAAGAAATAAAAACTTTTTCAAGAGAATTAAGTATTATGGCTCAAGGAGTTGCAGAAGTCGGTGAAGAGTTAAATAATAATTCTAATGAAAAAAATATTGAAATCAATAAGTTTAGGATAAATTAAATTAAGTTTTAGGGATATATGCAATGTATATTATGTACTTTTATGCTTTTTATTAGAAAGTAAGAAATTTAGAATACTCATATTAATAAAACATAAATAACATTTTAATGGATTTAGATATGCAATATAAAAGGATAAAATAATATTATAAGATTTCAGATTGAAGGAGTGATATTATGAAGGCGGAAAACAAAATTCTTAAGTTTTCAGCAATTGGTGGATTGTTCTTCGCTGTCTTAGGTATTGCATGGGGATGAGCTATACACTCGGAAATGATAGCTTTTGATGGATTATACTCATTTGTAAGTCTAGGACTAGCAGTATTTGCAATTATTACTACTAATTTTATTAATAAAAGTGATTTTAAAAATTATCCTTTTGGAAAGGCAACATTAGAGCCAATTCTAGTTATTATTAAATCATTAGTACTTTTAATAATGTGTGTAATAACTATGTTTTCTTCGATAAAGCAAGTTTTAAATGGTGGAAATGATGTTGAGGCAGGTTTTGCGTTAGGATATGCATTAATTTCATCCGTTGGATGTACTGTAGTTTATTTATACATGAGAAAATCATCAAAGAATCTTAATTCCGAGATAGTTAAAGTTGAAAGTAGCCAATGGCTTATGGATTCTATGTTAAGTATAGGAGTGTTGGTAGGATTTTTAATTACAATTATTTTAAAGTATATTGGATTAGAAAATTTAGCAAGTTATGTTGATCCAGGAATGGTTATTTTAAGTTCAATAATATTCTTGAAAATGCCTATAACTTCTATAATAGAAGCTTTCAGAGAAATAACAAACTCTACAGCTGATGATCAAATAAACTATGACATAAGTTTATTAGTAAAAGAAATTGAAGAGGAATATAACTTAGAAGAGTCTATAGCAAGAGTAGCAAAAGTAGGAAGAGAACTTAGAATAGAAATTGATTTTATAGTATCTAAAGATTCGAAAATAAAGTCTATAGATGATATGGATAAAGTAAGAGAAATAATAGATAAAAATACAAACCATTTTGATTTGAAAAAGTGGATGAATGTATCATTTACTAAAAATAAAAAATGGGCTATATAAAAACTACCCTAGAATTTATCTAGGGTAGTTTTTTGTATAAATATTTTACTAATTAATAAAAATATGGTATTTTAAAAGTATATTTATAATTTTATCTAAGGAAAAGTCGGTGAGGGTATAATGGTAACTGAGAAATATTCTTCTGAGAATGTAAAAGAAATTATTGATGGCGTAATAGAAGAGATTAATATAGGGAAATCTAAAATCTTTCATATAGCAGATACTATGAGAGATGAATTAGAAATTAAAAAGAAAGAACTTAAGGCTGTTAAGAGTGGACTTTCTAAAGTTATTGATGAAGTAGATTATTTAGAAAAAATTGATAAAGCAATGAGAAATAAATTAGTAGAGGAATCAAAAAAATTATCTCAGGTTGATTCTGATTTGTTTAAAGATATATATGAAGAAGCGTTAGATATTAGAGTAAGATATATAACAAAACAAAATGAAGAAAAAGAGCTAATTTTAAAAAGAGATATTTTAGAAAGAACCTTGAAAAATTATAGCTTAAGTATAGAAGAGGCACAAGGAGCGGTTAATCAAATTAATATAGCATTAGGATATCTAGAAGGTAATGTTTTAGATATAATAAAAGACCAAGATGAAAAGTCTCAAATGATAACTGGAATAAAGATATTGGAAAATCAGGAGTTAGAAAGGCAAAGAATAGCAAGAGAAATACATGATGGACCAGCTCAATACATTGCAAATGTATTGATGCGCGTGGATTTTTGTAAAGTAGTAGTTAAAAAAGACCTTGAAAAAGGAATAAATGAATTAGATGATTTGAAATCCAATATAAGAATGGCATTAAAAGAAGTAAGAGGTATAATTTATGATTTAAGGCCTCTACACTTAGAAGAACTTGGGTTAATGGAAGCTATAAAAGATATGATAAATATTATATCAGCAGAAGCTAACATAAAAATAGATATTAATGTTGATGAGTCAAACTATGAAGTAGAAAAAATAATGCAGATTGCTATATATAGGATTATACAGGAAATATTAAATAATATTAAAAAACATTCCAAAGCAAAATATGTTTACTTAAGAATTAATTATATTAAAGATTATATATATATTTATCTTCAAGATGATGGTATAGGTTTTGATGTGCAAGAAACTTTAATAAATACTAAACAAAAAGGAAATCGTTATGGATTGATTGGTATATTTGAAAGGGTAGAACAATTAAGAGGGAAAATAGAAGTAAAATCTTCAAAAGGTGAAGGAACTATATATAAAATAAAACTTCCAATAAACAGAAAGGTAATAAAAAATGATTAATGATAAAATTAGGGTTATAGTAGTAGATGATCATGATTTGATAAGAGAAGGATTAAATAGAATAATAAGTTTTGAAGAAGATTTAATAATATGTGGAGAGTTTAGAAATGGTGAAGAGCTACTTAATAACATAAAAGAGTATGATCCAGATGTTATATTGTTAGACATAAATATGCCTGGAAAAAATGGAATAGAAACTTTAAAAATATTAAAGATATTATATCCTAATATTAAAATAGTTATGCTAACTGTAGAAAATGATAGAAAGACTATAATGGAGTCAATAGATATTGGTGCAGATGCATATATATTAAAAGAATCAGCAGGAAGTGAAATTGTAAATGCTATAAGAAATGTGTATTTAGATGAAAAGTATATAGACAAGTCTCTAATAAAAGCTATGTTTTTAGATATTAAAAATGATGTTATGTGGAAAAATAAAGAAATAGAATCTTTGAAATTACTAACAAATAGAGAATTAAATATACTATATGAGATTTCGAAAGGGTTAAAAAATAAGGAAATTGCAGAGAAGTTATTTTTATCAGAAAAGACAGTGAAAAATTATATTACAAGCATATTTAAAAAAATTGAAGTAGAAGATAGAGTCCAAGCTACTATATATGCTTTAAGGAATAATGTGGCAGATTTTTACAATGATAAATTAAATAATGAAAATAAAATGTTAAAAAAATGACGAAAAATGATATTTGGTTTACGTTTTCAAAAGGAAGTTCAATAATAAGTAGATATTATAAATAATGTGTTGCTGATTAATAAAATATGCTATTTTATTAATAAAATAAACCGATATTAAATATATATGTAAAAAAATATGACGATATGTAATAAAACGTTAATTTATGTTATATAAATAAATGAATTTATCATATAAATAAAGGATAATAATTTAACAGTATTGTTGAAAAAAAAACAAAGTCAGTATAGAATTATCTTGTAAATATCATTTTAGGGGGATAAATTTTATGATATCAAAAAAATTAATTGCTGTATGTTTATTATCAACTGCATTATTAGTTGGATGTGGAAGTAAAGAGGCTTCAACTTCAAATAATAATAGCTCAAGCTCAACAGAAAAAAGTGAGAAATTCACAGGAACAAAAAAATATGAAACATTATATGACGCAACTGGAGCAAAAGGTGACGTTATAGTAACTGAAGTTGAATTTAAAGAGGGGGAACCGGTAAAGGTTTCACTAGATGTTCGTCAAGAAGATGGAACAATGAAAAAAGAAGAAGCTAAAAAAGGTAATTATGTAATGAAAGAAGGCGAAGCTAAAAACTGGGGAGAACAAATGGAGTTATTAGAAGCTTTCTTGAACGAAAACAAAGTTGATGTATCTAAAGTAAAATTAACTAATGATGCTGGAAATACAGACGCAGTATCAGGAGTATCAATTAAGGTTGGAGCTTATGTAAATGCAGTTAAAGAAGTTATAGATGCAGTTAAAGAAGGTAAGGAATTAGAAACTGGATTCACTGGAGCTAAAATAGCTGAAACTCCATATGATTCAACTGGAGAGAAAAAAGATATGGTAGTTACAAAAGTTGTATTTAACCATGGAAAACCAGTTGGAGTTAATATAGATGTTAAACAAGAAGACGGTTCAATGAAGAAAAAAGCTTCTGAAGAAGGTAAATATGTAATGAAGGAAGGCGAAGCTAAACACTGGCATGAACAAATGGGATTATTAGAAAAGTTCATGGTTGAGAATAATTTCGATCTTTCAAAAATAAAATTAACTAATGATGATGGAAATACAGATGCAGTATCAGGAGTTTCAATTAAGGTTGGAACTTATGTAAAAGCTGTACAAGATGTTTTAGATTCAGTTAAGTAAAAATTTTTAGCCACCTATTTTGGGTGGCTTTTTTGTTTTATAGTATAAATTTTTTATTATAATAGAGTTTTAAATTTACTAAAATACTATCAATTAAACTTGGGGGAGTTAAATATAAATTACATTTAAGTTTATATAGATGTAATTATAAAACATTTAAATGAAAGATATTAAGTTATAACACAAATTAATAATATATAAATTGTATCAAAATACAAAATATTAAATATATGTAAACTAAATGAATATATTTGTTGACTGAATAGTATAGTCATAGTAGAATGATCTGGAAATATTTTCTTTATTAATAAAGGTAGGTGAGTATATGATAAAAGTTGAAAATTTAAGTAAGGAATTTAAAAGTAATAAAAAGTATCCAGGATTTAAAGGTGCTATAAAATCATTTTTTTCTAGGGAATATATAGTCAAGAAAGCTGTTGATAATATTAGTTTTGAAATAGAAGATGGGGAAATTGTTGGATATATAGGGGCAAATGGTGCAGGTAAGTCTACGACTATAAAAATGATGACAGGAATTTTAACTCCATCATCTGGAACTATTTCTATAAATGGGTTAATTCCATATGAAAATAGAGAAAAAAACGCTAAGGATATAGGAGTTGTTTTTGGACAAAGGACACAATTGTGGTGGGATTTGCCTCTTTCTGAAACCTTTTCTTTATTAAAAGATATTTATGATGTAAATGATAACGATTTTAAAGAAAGGATGGAATTTTTAAATGAAGTTTTAGAAATAAATGAGTTTATCCTTAGTCCAGTAAGAACATTATCTCTTGGTCAAAGGATGAGGGCTGATTTAGCAGCAGCATTATTACATAATCCTAGAATTATATATCTAGATGAGCCAACAATAGGATTAGATGTAGTTGTAAAAGAAAAAGTTAGAAGTGCAATAAAAGAAATTAACAAGAAATATGGGACTACAGTCATTCTTACAACTCATGATTTAAATGATATAGAAGAATTATGTAATAGAATCATTATAATAGATAATGGAACAAAGATATATGATGGGAGCTTAAAAGATATTAAAGATAACTATGGATACATAACAACTATAGAGGCTCAAGTTAAGAGTTTAAAGGGATATGAAAACTTTGATATTAATAATGAAATGAATATTAGTAAAGAAAATTTAGAAATGAAGGCTTTAGACAATAAAATTATTGTTAGATTTAATAGAAACTTTACAAACCAAGCGGAAATAATATCTAAAATAATATCTAAATTTAATGTTTTAGATTTTTCAATTTTTGAGACAAGTATTGAAGACATTATAAAGAAGATATATAGAAAAGAGGTGTAAATATTGAAGTCTTTTTTTGACATAAAATCATATTTAACCTTTACAAAGAATACATTTCAAAAAAATCTGTCATATAGAGCAAATGCTATAATATTCTTTATAGGAGAACTAATGTTATTATTTGTAACTTTTTATTTGTGGAAGGCTATATATAGAAGCTCTGACAGTATGATTATAAAAGGATTTAGCTTAAATGAGATGATAGTTTATGTACTTATTTCATTTATAACAGCTATAATTGTAAATGCGGATATAGTTTATCTAATAAGTGGAGAAGTTAAGGATGGGTCAATAGCTATAAATTTAATTAGACCAATAAACTTCAGAAAAAGAATGTTTTTTGAATCACTAGGAAATTTAATGTATAACTTTATAGTAGTATTTTTTATAGGTTTTGTAGTAGTTACTATATTACAGTTTAGCTATAGTGGAAAAATTTCTATGGTAAATACAATTTTATATTTAATCAGTATTTTTGCAGGATTTCTTATTAATTTTTGTTATAGTTATATGTTTGGATTATTATCTTTTAAAATAACAAATATGTGGGGATTAACACAAATTATGAATGCTATATCACAATTGCTATCTGGAGCATTAATACCAATAGTATTTTTCCCAAGCTGGATGCAAGGAATTTTTAATTTTCTTCCTTTTAGCTCTATGATATATACACCTAGTATGATATATCTAGGAAAACTAACTAATATTGAAATTATTAAGGCAATATCTATTCAATTTTTGTGGGTAATAATACTTATGATTATTGGTAGGCAGATGTGGAAGGCATTAATAAAAGAATTAACTATATTAGGAGGATAAAATGGTTAAATATATAAAATTATATTCGAAATTTCTTAAGCAATATATAAAGACCCTAATGGAATATAGGATTGATTTTGTATTAGGGTTGATTGGGTTTATTTTGATTCAACTAGCTGGTGTTGTATTTATTAAATTAATTTTTAGCGTTATTCCAACATTAGATGGATGGGGTTTTTATGAAATTTTATTTATTTATGGATTTGCACAAATACCTAGGGGAATAGATCATATATTTACCGATTATTTATGGATATTCAGTTGGAAAACCATAGTTAAAGGCGAATTCGATAAATATTTATTGAGACCTATAAATCCATTATTTCAAGTTATATCAGAAAGTGTTCAGCTAGATGGTTTAGGAGAAGTTATAATAGGGTTTATTTTACTAGTAACAGCATCAATAAATTTAAATATTTCTTATAATCCAATGAAAATACTAGAATTTATTTTTGTAACCATGTGTGCAACTTTAATATATACTTCAATAAAACTTGCAACATCATCTATAGCATTTTGGGTTAAATTTTCACAATCATATATGTCTATGGCATATTCAATAAGTACCTTTGCAAAATATCCTATAAGCATTTATCCAAGTGCGATAAAATTTATATTAACATTTATTATCCCCTTTGCTTTTACAGGATATTATCCAGGTGCATATTTTATTGGAAAAGGAAATGAATTAACTGGAATTATTTTACCGTTTATTGTTAGTTTGGTAGCTATAACATTATCATATAAAATATGGTTAAAAGGTATTAGCGTATATGAAAGTGCTGGAAGTTAAATGATAGACATATGTATACTAAAAGGTATATATATGTCTTTTTATTTTAATAATAAATGGTGATAACAATAAATATTAGTATTCTTTTTATAAGACGCATCAATATTATATTATTTACAAAATAACATAAATTTGCATTTTTAATGAGAATTATTATTGACATTACAAATAAAAATAGTATAATAACATTATACCACACCCCTGGGGGGTGGTTATAGGAGGGATTAATATGAAAGAAGAAAAAGTTAAGATATCAGGTATGACATGTACTGCATGTGCAAGCAGAGTTGAAAGAGTAATAAATAAGCTTGAAGGAGTAGATAATGCAAGTGTAAATTTTGCTACCGAAACTTTGAGTGTTAAATATGACAATGAGAAAGTAAATAGCTCGGACATTGAAAAAGCTATAGAAAAAGCAGGCTATGGAGTTGAAAAAAATACTAAGAATTATAGTTTTAAGGTTGAAGGAATGACTTGTTCAGCTTGTGCAAATAGAGTTGAAAGGGTGACTAAAAAGGCAGATGGAGTTATAAACTCGTCAGTAAATTTTGCTACAGAAAAATTAAATATAACTTTTGATGAAAATAAAATATCTATTAATGATTTAAAAAATATCGTAGAAAAAGCAGGATATAAATTAATAGTAGAAGAAAAGAAAGAAAGTGAAGTAAATAAAATTCCAGCGCATAAAAAGCTTTGGTATAGATTTATTTTATCAATAGTATTTACGATACCTTTATTAATAATATCCATGGGTCATATGGTAGGAATGCATTTACCTAATATTATAGATCCTATGATGAATCCATTAAATTTTGCAATAATTCAACTTGTATTAACCTTACCAGTTATGATAGTAGGATATAAGTTTTATTTAATAGGATTTAAGAATTTATTTAAATTAAGTCCTAATATGGATTCATTAATAGCTATAGGGACATCAGCGGCAGTTATTTATGGTTTATTTGCTATATATAAAATAAATATTGGTGATCATGAATATGCAATGCATTTATATTTTGAATCAGCAGCAGTAATACTTGCATTAATAACTTTAGGCAAGTATTTAGAAGCTGTATCAAAGGGAAAAACTTCAGATGCTATTAAGAAACTCATGGGATTAGCTCCTAAGACTGCAAATATTATTAGAGATGGCAAAGAACTTACTATTCCTATTGAAGAGGTAAAAGTTTCAGATATTGTAATTGTAAAGCCAGGTGAAAAGTTGCCTGTTGATGGAGAAGTTATAGAAGGAAATACATCAATAGATGAATCTATGCTTACAGGAGAAAGTATTCCAGTTGAAAAGAGTGTAGGAAGTAAGGTAATTGGTGCAAGTATTAATAAAACAGGATTTATAAAATATAGAGCTACTAAAGTTGGAGATGATACAGCACTTGCTCAAATAATTAAATTAGTCGAAGATGCTCAAGGAACAAAAGCACCAATAGCAAAACTTGCTGATGTAATAGCAGCTTATTTTGTACCAACAGTAATAGGATTAGCTATTATAGCAGCCTTAGCTTGGTATATATCTGGTGAGTCAGCTGTATTTTCTCTAACTATATTTATAGCAGTTTTAGTTATAGCATGTCCTTGCGCTTTAGGATTAGCAACACCTACGGCAATTATGGTAGGAACAGGGAAAGGTGCTGAAAATGGAGTTCTTATAAAAGGTGGAGAAGCTCTAGAAACTGCATATAAAATAGAAACTATTGTTTTTGATAAAACTGGAACTATAACAGAAGGAAAGCCAAAGGTAACAAATATAATTAGCAAAGATATAAGTGAAATAGATATTTTAGCATTAGCAGCCAGTGCAGAAAAAGGTTCAGAGCATCCATTAGGAGAAGCTATAGTAAGAGCTGCAGAAGAAAAAAATATTATGTTGAAGAAGATTGAAGAATTTAAAGCTATACCAGGTCATGGGATAGAAGTAAAAATAGAAGGCAGTATTATTGCCTTAGGTAATAAGAAGCTAATGACAGAAAGAGGAATAGAATTAGGTGACTTACATGATAAATCTAATAAGTTAGCAGAAGAAGGAAAAACTCCTATGTTTTTAGCTATAGATAATCAAATAAAAGGAATTGTAGCAGTTGCAGATACAGTTAAAGAAAATAGTAAAAAAGCTATAGAAGCTATCCATAATATGGGGATAAAAGTAGCAATGATAACTGGTGATAATGAAAAAACAGCAAGAGCCATTGCAAAAGAAGTAGGAATAGACATTGTCTTAGCAGAAGTGTTACCTGAAGATAAGGCGAGTGAAGTTAAAAAATTACAAAGCGAAAATAAAAAAGTAGCAATGGTTGGAGATGGAATAAATGATGCTCCAGCATTAGTTCAAGCTGATGTAGGAATAGCAATAGGATCAGGAACAGATGTAGCTATAGAATCTGCAGATATTGTATTAATGAAGAGTGATTTAGTAGACGTTATAAAAGCAATTCAGTTGAGTAAAGCGACTATAAATAATATAAAACAAAATTTATTCTGGGCATTTGCATATAACGTGTTAGGAATACCAGTAGCAATGGGAGTACTTCATATTTTCGGAGGTCCATTATTAAATCCTATGATAGCAGCTGGTGCCATGAGCTTAAGTTCTGTATCAGTATTATTAAATGCATTAAGACTTAGAAAATTTAAAGCAAACATTTAGTTTGTGTCGAATGTCCTTGACATATGTTGAAATTTTGATAAAATTAAGATGTAAATTAAATATTTGTAGATAGAGGTTGCAATAATTAATAGTAATATTAATGAGGTAAGCACGATGATTTAATATGAAAGGAATTATTGCCGAAGTTTATAATTTTGCTTAAGGATTTTAAACTGGTTTTGTATAAAATATATGCAAAGCTGTCACAATAATTTGTGGAGAGCTATCTTTGTGTTTGTTTAAAGTTTGCAATAAATACGAGCCCAAAGAGAAATCTTTGGGCTTATTTTTTTAGGAGAAAAGTATGGAAAAGAAGCATATGAAAAAGGAAATTACTTTATTTATGGCTACTATGCTTGTGTGTGGAAATATGATAGGCTCAGGTGTATTTATGTTACCAGCAACATTAGCAGATGTATCTGGCCCACTAGCAACAATGATTGCTTGGATAATAACGACAATTGGATCAATATTGATAGCTATATCCTTTGCTAATTTAGGATCTAAATATCCATCTACAGGTGGAGCTTATCAATATACAAAAGAAGCTTTTGGAGAATTTGCAGGCTTTTTAAGTGCTTGGTTATATTGGAATGGTTCATGGATTGGTAATGCAGCTATAATAGTAGCATTAGCTAGTTATAGTGCAGCAATAATTCCGGCTCTTAACAATCCATTAGCTTCAATAATATATACTAGCTCAATATTATGGATATTTACAATTATAAATATAGTGGGTGTTAAGAAAGCTGGAAAGATACAGTCATTTGTAACAGTATTTAAAATTGTATTTTTTGGATTATTTGTAGTAGTAGCCTTTTTAAATTTTGATAGTGCTAATTTCTTACCATTGATGCCGGATGGGAAAGGTCTTGAATCAGTTCCTCTTGCTGCCACTTCTACTTTGTGGGCTTTTGTTGGATTAGAAAGTGCAACTGTAACTGCAGGTGAAATTAGTAACCCAGAAAAGAATGTAAGAAAAAGTACAATTTATGGAATGATAATTTCAGCAATAATATATATTTTAATAAGTGTAGCTAGTATGGGAGCAATGCCTAATGGAGAGCTATCTACAAGTTCTGCACCTCTTACTGATATATTAACTAAGATTTTAGGTTCTGCAATAGGAAAACCTCTAGCGATATCAGTAGTTATATGTATTTTAGGTACAACTATTGGTTGGTTATTATCAACTGCAAGAGTTGCCTATGCTGCAGGAGAAGATGGCGTATTTCCTAAGGGATTGGGGAAACTACATCCTAAATATTCAACACCTTCAAATGCTTTAATAATAGGCTCAGTACTTGTAAATATATTACTTATAATGAATTATCAAAAAAGTATGGTTTCAGCATTTACTTTTATAACTATACTTGCTACATTAGCATTTTTGCCAGTATATCTTTTAACTGCATGTGCAGAAATTATGCTTATGTTTAAAGGTGAAAAAGATATAACGTTAAAAATTTTCTTGAAGAAATCTTTTGTTCCTTTATTAGCATTTATATATACAATGTGGACTATATATGGTTCAGGAGCTGAAATAGTAATGTGGGGATTTATACTTATGTTACTTGGGGTTCCATTTTACATATACAATCATCATAAAAATAAAAAAACATTATAAACAAAACTAAAAATAGTAAAAATAAGCTTATTCTTATAAAAAATAAGGATAAGCTTTATTTTTATCTTCAAAAAATTTTGCTACTGTAAAAAAAATAATTATATGTTAGAATTAATAAGATATAAAAGTTTACATAAAGGTGATGGGAGGTAAATATGAGCAAAATAGATGAGATTTATAATGCTTTAAAAGAGTTAGAAGTAAAAAATAATCAAGGAGTAACAGCAAGTGAACTTAGTATTTTTATGAAGTTAGACAGGGCTAATGTAAGTAGATATTTAAATCAGCTTTATAAAGATGGAGTTCTTAACAAAATAGAAGGCCATCCAGTTAAGTACAGCTGCGTTACTAAAAATGAAGATAAAAAGTCAAAAGAAATTAAGAAAGCTTATAAAGAGATAAAGCGAAATACTCTTGATACATTAGTTGGGGCTAAATTAAGTTTACAAATGCCAATTCAACAAGCAAAAGCTGCAATATTATATCCTCCGAGAGGATTGCACACTTTAATTTTAGGTGAAACTGGTGTCGGTAAATCTATGTTTGCAGAAGCTATGTATAACTTTGCAATAGAGTCAAAGGTTATAGGAGAAGAAGCACCTTTTGTTAGATTCAATTGTGCAGATTATGCAGATAACCCACAACTAGTTATGGCTCAAATATTTGGAGTAAAGAAGGGTGCTTATACAGGTGCTGATTCTGATAGAGATGGCCTGCTAAAAAAGGCTCATGGTGGAATATTATTTTTAGATGAAATTCATAGGTTATCTCCACAAGGTCAGGAAATGTTATTTACATATATAGATAAAGGACATTTCAGAGTGCTAGGAGATACTGAAAAACTTGTTAATGTGGAAGCACAAATTATTGCAGCAACCACAGAAGATCCTCAATCATTCTTACTTAAAACTTTTAGCAGAAGAATACCAATGGTGATAACCTTGCCATCATTAAAGGAGAAGAATATAAAAGAAAGATATTATTTGCTTAGAGAGTTTATAGAAAATGAATCTCAAAGAGTTTCAAAGAGTATTTATTTTAATAAAAATGCATTAATATCATTTTTATTATATGATTGTCCTAATAATATAGGTCAATTAAAAAGTGATCTTCAACTTTCTTGTGCAAGAGCATTTTTAAAATATAAAGCTAAAAATAAGGACTATATATTAGTTGATCAGGAAGATTTACATCAGAGAGTAAAAATGGGCCTTATGAAGTTACAAGAGTATAGAGATGAAGTTGATGAGATATTAAACAATATGGGAGATGTTCTTAAATTTTCATATAGAGATAAAATTGCATTAATAGAAGATAGCCAAAACTTAGAAGAATTTAAAGAAAGAGCTATGTTTTATGACAGAATTGAACAAAAAATAGAAGAGTTAAAAAATGATGGAATAGAAGAAAAAGAAATTGATGAAATTTTAAATATAGATATAGAAAAATATTTTAGAAAATATATAAGAGACTTACCAGAAAAATTTAGAAAAGATGAAATATCAAAAGTTGTTGATGTTGAGATAGTAGATTTGGTAGAAGAAATTCTTTTATTTGCGTCTAAAAAGTTAAATAGAGACTATGATGAAAAAGTTTACTTTGGGTTAGCTCTGCATATTCAAGGAAGTTTAGAGAGAATAAGACAAGGTATAAAAATATTTCATCCTAAATTAAACTTTATTAGAGGGGAATATGCTAGGGAGTTTATTGTATCAATGGAAGTTGCTAGCATTATAGATAAAAAATTTAATATAGAAGTACCATTAGATGAAATAGGATATATAACAATGTTTTTAGCAACTAATCCATATGAACAAGATAAAGCAAAAGATGAAAGAGTAGCTGTGCTAGTCATAATGCATGGACATTCTACTGCTTCATCTATGGTAGAGGTTGCAAATTCTTTAATAGGTGAAGAATACGTGCAAGCTTTAGATATGCCTTTAAGTATGAAGGCTGAGGATATGTATAAGATTGCTATGGAAAAAGTAAAAGAAATTCACACTGGAAAGGGAGTTTTTCTTTTAGTAGATATGGGCTCTTTAACTAACTTTGGAGATATGATAAAAGATGAAACTGATATTAAAGTAAAAACTATTGATATGGTTACAACCTTGCTAGTTATAGAAGCAGGAAGAAAAGCATTAAATGGAAGAGGTTTAAAAGAGATATATGAATCTTGCCTTGAAATTAAGAGATATGGAATTCAAGGGGCTGCATCAAAAATAGATCAAAAGGAAAGTATAATAATTACTTCATGCTTTACTGGGGATGGTTCAGCACAAAGATTAAAAGAAATAATAGAAAATAATATAAATAGCAAAATTAATATTAAAATTCATGCTCTTAATATATTAGATAAAGATGATTTTTATAGCAATATAGAGTCACTAAGTCAAAAATATAATATACTTGCTATTGTTGGTGTTTTGAATACCTTTGTCCCTAATATACCATTTATATCAGCAGCAGATATTTTATCTGGAGAAGGGATAGATGATTTAGAAAAGCTTATATCACAAGAAGAAGAGTACTATAAGATAGTAGAGAGTATGGAGAAACAGATAAATAATATTGATTCATACAAGCTTATAAGAGATATAAGGAAAACTTTGATTAATATAGAAGAACATTTAAATATTAAACTAATACATGAAGTGAAGATAGGTATATTAATTCATATTTGTTTCTTAATAGATAAGCTAAATAAAGGCGGAAAAGAAACACCTTTCGTAATGTTAAATGAATTTAGGCATTCAAACAATAGAGAGTTTATACTTATAAAACAATGTTTAAAACTTCTTGAAGAGAACTACAGTGTAAATATTGGAGAAAATGAATTGGCTCATATAGTTAAAATGGTAGTTAATAATAAGACATCTGTGTAAAAACAAAGATGAATATATATTGTTATTGTTATGTGTGTAATCAATTGTTACACACTGAAGAATTTTGCTTGTAATTTTGGAAGTGAGTAAATATGCGGTTTCAAGATGGATAATAAGTGAAATTTTTATTAGATTAAATTTGGCATTAAAATTGCTAATAGATATAGTGTAAGGATTTATATATATGAGGAGGTAATTTAAATGAAAAGAATATTACTTGTTTGTTCAGCAGGGATGTCAACATCTCTATTAGTTAGTAAGATGCAAGCAGCAGCTAAAGCTCAAGGAATCGATTGCACAATAAATGCTGTTGGTGAGGCAGAATTAAAGAAACATGAAAATGAAATAGATGTATTATTATTAGGACCACAAGTTAGATTTTTATTAAGCAAAATGAAAGCTAAATTCGAGCCAATAGGAGTTCCAGTAGAGGTAATCAATACAGTAGATTATGGAACAATGAATGGGGAAAAAGTTTTAAAACAAGCGCTATCAATGAGCAGTAAGTAGCAATAATCGTAAAAGGGGTGTAACCAATGGAAAAAATTATAATGGATCTAATAATCTTTAGTGGTGAAGCTAGAAGCTATGCAATGGAAGCAATGCAATTAGCGAAAAATGGACAAATAGATGAAGCAAGAGAATTACTAGAAAAATCAAAGGAAACTCTAGGTGATGCCCATGCAACACAAACTAGTTTAATTCAAGGAGAAGCAGCAGGAGATAGATGTGAAGTATCATTATTATTAGTACATGCACAAGATCACTTAATGACATCAATAGTTGTAAAAGATTTAGCAGAAGAAATTATAGATCTTCATGAAAAGTTAAATAAGGTGGAATGTAGAAATGAATAATTTAGGAATTTCAATATACCCTAGCAATGCCTCAGTTAACGAAATAAAAGATTATATAAGACTTGCTGCGAAATATGGTTTTAAGAGAATATTTACATGTTTAATATCTGCAAGTGATAAGAATATTGATGTTGTTTTAAATGAATTTAAAGATATATTAAGTGTAGCTAATGAAAATGATATGGAAGTTATTGCTGATATAGATCCGAATGTATTTAATAAATTAAAGGCATCTATATTTGATTTAAAAGTATTTAAAGAAATGGGACTATCAGGTATAAGGCTTGACATGGGGTTTAGTGGATATGAAGAATCTGTTATGACTTTTAATGAGTATGGGTTAAAAATAGAATTAAATATTAGTAATGGAACAAAATATGTTGACAACATACTTTCTTATAAAGCAAATTTAAATAATCTTTATGGTTGTCACAATTTCTATCCACATATTTATACAGGTTTATCTTATGAAAACTTTATAACTTCAAGTAAACAATTTAAAGAGTTAGGGATAAGAACTGCTGCCTTTGTGAATTCTCCTTCAGCAGAACATGGACCTTGGCCGGTATCAGAAGGACTATGTACTTTGGAAATGCATAGAGGTTTACCAATAGATATACAAGCTAAGCATTTATTTGCAACTGGATTAATTGATGATATAATCATAGCAAATGCTTTTGCATCTGAGGATGAGCTTAAAGCATTAAGTGAGTTGGATAAAGAAATGCTAGAATTTAATGTTGAATTAGTAGAGGGGATAAGGGATTTAGATAAGAAAATAGTTTTAGAAGAATTCCATTTTAATAGAGGAGATTCTTCAGAATATATGGCAAGAAGCACTCAAAGTAGAGTAAAATACAAGGGAGAAAGCTTCCCACCATACAATTTGGTAGATATAAAAAGAGGGGACATTTTAATTGATACGGATTTATACACTAGATATGCAGGAGAGTTACAAGTAGCTTTAAAAGATATGAAAAACACAGGAAAAACTAATGTAGTTGCTAAGATAGTTGAGGATGAAATATTTCTATTAGACTATATAAAACCTTGGAGTAAATTCTCATTTAAATTAAATAGTAAATGTAAAATTATCTAGTGATTAAAAAAATTCTGGCGAAACCAGAATTTTTTTTATATCTATTTAAAATTAAAATAAAAAAATAATTAATAATATTAACATATTATTACACAAATAAATTATTTATAAATTTGTGTAATGGAATTACACAGACTGGGAAAAATAAGTGTGTAAAAAAATAGAGCTTGAAAGCTAGATATATCAAGGTTTTCAAGAAAAATAAGGATTTTAAAAACTTGGCACACAAATTGCTTTATATATAGTCAAGAAAACAATATCAAATAAAATTCAATGTAAAGGATTTTAAATAATGTTATTAACTGATTAACTCTTTATAATGAAATTATGCATAAAGAATATTCTAAGAGAAAATCAGTAAATATAAACAAAAATTTTAAGGGGGAATTTAAATGGAAAGATTCATGAACTGGATGGAACGTTATATGGTTCCAATAGCATCTAAAATAGGTGCTCAAAGACACTTAGTAGCTATACGTGATGGTTTTGCTACAATAATGCCACTTATGATTATTGGTTCTTTCGGACTTTTAATTCACAATTTTCCGATTCAATCAGTTAAAGATTTGTTTGTAGAAGGACAACCTCTACATTGGCTAGATGTAATTGCACTAAATGTGTATGGTGGATCAATGTTCTTAATGGGACTATTTGCTGCAATATCTATAGGATATGCATTAGGTAAATCATATGATGTTGATGGATTTGCAACAGGATTAGTTACACTAGCATCAAGTTTAGTATTTACAAATATGTTTGCTTATAAAGCTCCAGTTACTTGGGGTGGATTTGATGCAGGAACACTTGGATGGGAACCAGGTATATTTACAAAATGGCTTGGACCATCAGGATTAATTACTATATTAATTGTTACTTTAATTACAGGTACAATCTTTGCTAAGTTATCTCAAAATAAAAAATTAGTTATCAAATTACCAGATGGAGTACCACCAGCAGTATCAAGATCATTCTCAGCATTATTACCAACTATGATAACTTTAACTTTAGTAGGAATAGTATTTGCTATTTGTGAAGCATTTGGATATGCAGAAGTTTATCTACATGTATATAACTTAATTTCAAAGCCATTAATGGGACTTGCAAATTCTTTACCAGTATTATTAGTATTAATATTAATACAACAACTTTTATGGTTCTTTGGATTACATGGATCAAATATATTAGCACCAGTTATAAATTCTATATTCCTTGCTTTAACAGCTGAAAATATGGCAGCTATAGCAGCTGGTAATACAGAAGGAATTAATATTATAAATAGCCAATTCTTAGATTCATATGTAAATCTTGGAGGTTCAGGATTAACAGCAGCATTAATGATAGCTATGATAATTAAATCAAAGAGTGCTATAAATAAATCAATTAGAAACGTTGCAACAGGTCCAGCATTCTTTAACATAAATGAGCCAGTTATCTTTGGCTTACCAATAGTATTAAATCCAATATATATTATACCATTTATAGCAGCACCGATTGCTTCAGCTATCATAGCTTATGTATTAAGTAAAGTAGGATTCGTAGCTCCAGCATCAGCAGTAGTTCCATGGACTTGTCCACCAGTAATATCTGCTTTCTTAGCAACTGGACAATGGCAAGGAGCAGTTGTAGCATTAATTAACATTGCAGTTTCAGTATTAATTTACTTACCATTCGTTGCTTATGCTGATAAGAAGAACTTAGAAATGGAACAAGCAGAAATTGCTTGTGATCAATCAAGCGCCCTATAAATAAAAAATATAAAATAAAAAGTAAAAGGGATAGTTTTATTACTATCCTTTTTGCACAAATTTTAGGAGTTGGTATTATGAGAGAAATTTTATATAAAGTTACACATTTATTTACTTATGCAAAAGAAGATAGAAATGATGCAAGTGTTAAAAAAAGAAAATCGCAAGCAGTTACAAATATTTGCGCAATAATAAGTATTTTATTATTCTTATATTTATTAACAGGGTTAAATTAATAATTATTGAATTTAATAATATAAATAATTTATTTAAATAAGGGAAAATTATTATTGAGAAAACTTAAGGAGGTCATTGCTATGAAGTTTAAATCATTAATAATTCCTTTAACTATGGTAGCATTGTTATCTGTAGGATGTAGTAAAAATGATAAGAGTGGTAATACTAACGAAAATACACCATCTGTAACTGAAAATAATGGTGGTGCAACTAATAATAACGGTACAAATACTAATAATGGTACTGGTGAAAATAAGGCAGATATGGTAACATCTCCATCACGTGTTACTGATGAAGCAAATTTATTTAGAGCCATTGGAGAAAGTTGGATTGTAATACTAGAAAACGATGTAAATACTACAAAAGAAGTAGTATTAGATACAGGTTTTAAAAAGGCTGATAAAGATGATTCAAGTAAGATGGTACCATCATCACGTGTATTAGCTTTATATAAAAATGGAGAAAATAAAGTAAAAGAAGCATCATATACTTTAACTACACCTAAATTAACAATTAAAGATGAAAATGCAAAAATAGAAGGTGGAGTAGTTAAAGGAGATGTATATATTGAAGCTAATGGAGTAACGTTAGAAGATGCAACAATAGATGGAAATGTTTACTTTAAAAATGAAGAAGCAAAAAATACATTCCATATGGATGAAAAATCAAAAGTAGCAGGAACTATGGAAGTTAAATAAATATATTAAGAAGCAATATCAAAATAAATTTTATATTAGCTGATAAAAAGGGAAGTTCTAATTCGAACTTCCTTTTTGTCGCATATATAAATAATAGACAAAAGTTTCCACTTAAGTTTAAAACCATCTTTAAAGTAAGTAAAATAAATGCTTTAAAAGGGGCTCGCGTTTCGTTAGCCCCTTTATAAAAACAAGAGATTAACTTTTTAAGTCAATAAAGCTTGCTCCAAATTGGATAAATTTTATATTAAATAGATTTTTGAGATTGCGCTTTTTTTATAAAAAATCTAGTAGGACTGTATATGAAGTTACAGTCCTACTAGATTTTCCAGTGCTCTTTAAATTTTAGAACTTCATTTAAACTTTTAGTAGACATTTGTTGAGTTAACACTAGTTCATCTTCAAGTTCAGTCATCCTCTTTCCTAGGACTTGATCTAATACAGATAAATCGTCTTGAAGTTTATCAATTACATTAAATTTCTCAGATATTATATTTAATACATGAGTAATATCATTTTTAAATTTATCTTGCTCAGATTTCATAACTTGAACTTCAGTTTGAAGTAAGGCTAAGTTGTGACTAGTGTTTAAGATAATATTTTTCATTTGGTTTAATATTTTAGGTAATTGCTTAAGCATTTCATTTGTCTCTTGTAATGTAAAATCAGTATTATCTTTTATGTGAGATGTTATACTTCCTAAATTTAAAATTTGATCTTCCAACATTTATCACCTCTTTATAATATATGCTTTTAAATATATTAGGTACATACAAAATAAAAAAAGTCAAAATGATGGTTTAAATATGTATTAATTACTAGTTTATAATTATTTATATTTTTCAATCTTTAATAATATAAATAATATATATGATAAATAAGTTTGAGTGCTTAAATAATCACTGCTATTAAAATAGAACTTAATTTATTGTATAATAGTATATAGTCTGAAATATGATATCTTAAGAAAAAAGTGTATTAATTTTTATACAACTATATTTATGGAGGAATCAATTTGGAAACTAATGCTAATATAGTAGAAAAGGTAGATTTAAAGATAAAAAAGCCTAAAAAATTTATAGTTATTATGCATAATGATGATTTTACAACTATGGAATTTGTAGTTGCAATTTTAAATGATATTTTTAATAAGAATATGGAAGAAGCTAACAAAATAATGATGGAAGTCCATAAAAATGGTAAGGGGGTAGCAGGAATATATCCATATGATATAGCTATATCAAAAGCAACTAAGGCAATGACCCTTGCTAAGGAAGAGGGATTTCCATTTAAGCTTACAGTAGAGGAGGAGTAAAATGGATATTAGTAAAGTAGTTAGAGATATTTTGCTTAGATCATATAGTAATGCAAAAGAAAATAAAAATGAATATGTAACACCAGAGCATCTATTATTAAGTGCACTAGAAGAAGATTATTTTGTTGAGATAATAAAAAAGTTAAATGGAGATGTAGAAGAACTAAAAAGTGATTTGATAAGCTATATAGATGAGTATGTTGACAAGATAGAAGATGGAGAGCCAGAAGAAAGCTTTGGTATTAGAAATATATTAATTGTTGCTACTCAGCAGGCTGCTTTTAGTGAGAAAAATGTTGTTGCACTAGAGCATATAATTGCAGCAATTTATGCACTCAAAGATAGTTATGCAGTATTCTTTCTAGAAAAGCAGGGGATAAATAAGCAAGAATTATTATTTGAACTTTCACATAATAAATCAGAAGAAGAAAATGTATCTAAAGATGCAATAAGAATAATAAGAGCAGATAAAGCTCATGAAAAGCAAAATAAAAGTATAATAAACAGTTATTGTACAAATTTAATAGATGCTGTTTCACAAGAAGAAGGCGATCCTCTAATAGGTAGAAAAGATATAATAGATAGGACAATACAAATACTTTGTAGAAGAACTAAGAATAACCCTGTTCATATAGGAGAGCCTGGAGTTGGGAAAACTGCTATAACATTAGGACTTGCAAAATTAATAAAGGAAGGAAATGTTCCAGATAAACTTAAGAATGCACAAATATTTTCCTTAGATATAGGAACTATACTTGCAGGAACAAAGTATAGGGGAGATTTTGAAGAAAGAATAAAACAAATATTAGATGAAATAAAAACTTATGAAAATCCTATAGTTTATATTGATGAAATTCATAATATAGTTGGAGCAGGAGCACTAAATGGAAGTTCATTAGATGGTGGAAGCTTAATTAAAGGTTATTTATTAGAAGGTAAAATAAGATTTATTGGAGCAACTACATTTGATGATTACAAGAAATACTTTGAAAAAGATAAAGCACTTATAAGAAGATTTCAAGTAATTGAAGTGAAAGAAACTAGTATAAAAGAAACTGTTAAAATATTAGAAGGTATTAGAGAAAATTTTGAAGAATACCATAAAGTAAAGTTTACAAATGAATCTCTAAAGGCAGCGGTTGATTTAAGTGCTAAGTATATTAACGATAGATTTTTACCAGATAAGGCAATTGATATAATAGACGAGGCTGGAGCATATGTAGACATTAATAGAGAAATTTATAAAGATGGAATAGTAGATGAAAGAGTAATTGAAGAAATAATATCTAAAATTTGTCATATTCCTAAGCAAACAATTGAAAATACCGAAATAGAATCACTTAAAATTCTAGAAAGTGAACTTAAGAAAAATATTTTTGGTCAAGATCAGGCAATAGAAGAAGTTACTAGATGCATAAAAATGTCTAGAGCAGGATTAAATGATGATAATAAACCAGTTGCATCTATGTTGTTCGTTGGGCCAACAGGAGTAGGTAAGACTGAAATTGCAAGAGTTTTAGCTAAAACATTGGGTGTTGATTTAGTAAGGTTTGATATGAGTGAGTATGGAGAAAAACATGCTGCATCAAAACTTATAGGGTCTCCTCCTGGATATGTAGGATATGAAGAAGGAGGACTCTTAACAGATACTATAAGGAAGAAACCTAATTGTGTTTTACTTTTAGATGAAATAGAAAAGGCACATTCAGACATATTAAGTGTATTGCTTCAAGTTATGGATTATGCCACACTTACAGATAATAAGGGACGAAAAGCAGATTTTAGAAATGTAATAATAATAATGACATCTAATGCCGGTGCTAGAGATATTGGTAAAAATCTTGTTGGATTTGCTAGGGACACAATAAAAATGGAAGCTATAAGTGATGAAGTTAAAAGAGCATTTACTCCTGAGTTTAGAAATAGATTAGATAAGGTTGTAGTATTTAATCAAATAAATAAAGAAATGGCTAAGGATATAGCACAAAAAGAATTAAGTAAATTTAAGGATAAACTTACAAATAAAAGTGTAAACTTAGAATTTAGTGAAGAATGTATAGATTTTGTAAGTGAAAAGGGATTATCTAAAGAATTTGGCGCAAGAGAAATTCTAAGAGTTATAAATTCAGAGATAAAACCACTGTTAGTAGATGAGTTATTATTTGGAGAATTATCGAATGGTGGAAGCTGTAAGATAGTCATAAGTAATAGCAAATTTAAGATAGAAAAAATAAATTAATATATTAGTAAGAAAAGACGTGGTTGTATCAAAATAAATTTTGATATTAGCAGATAACAGGGGAAGTTCTAATTCGAGATTCCCTTGTTGCTCATATATAAATAATAGACAAAAATTTTAATTTAAGTTTAAAAACGTCTTTAAGTAAGTAAAATCAATGGCTTAAAAGGGGCTCGCGTTTAGCGAGCCCCTTTATAAATATAATAGATCAACTTCTTTAGCAGTAAAACTTACTTGAAATGGAATAAATTTTATATTAAATAGATTTCTGAGATGGTGCCATCTGTTTTATTATATTAAAATCTTATTATGTACACAAATACGAAAAACATATATAATGGTATTTGTTTTTAATTGAATATAAGAGGTGACACAGATGGATAAGGATATAAGTAAAATACAAGAAGATATAATAAAAAAGGATATAAGGAAAGTTGAAAAGTTATGGAAGGATGTAGAAGAAAATGATACTTTAGAGTATCATTTAGATAGGATGACCAAAGATGAGCTAGTTAAAGTTGCTAGTAATTATTCTGTAAGAGGGATTACATCATTAAAAAAAGCAGATGCAGTTAATAAAGTAAAAGATGGAATAATAAATAATATTGATTATGTATTAGAACTTTTAGATTTAGATGCATTTTTATATTTAGATGAAATAATAAAATTAGATGGTAAAAAGGAATACTTTGGATCAGAACTTATTAACGCAAATTATTTTAGAAATAGAGGAATAATGTTTACTGGAATAGATCATGGTAAGCTATATGTTATAACACCTAAAGTATTATGTGATATAATAAAAGATAAGTTAAATGATAATTTAAAATCTATTGCAAATAATAATTCTGATATTATAAAACTTTCTGCTGGCCTAATATATTTTTATGGAGTTCTAACAATTGAAGAGTTAAGCAGAATTTTAAATGAAGAATATAGTTTTGATTTAGAATATGAGAAGTTCAAAAAGTTGCTTTTAATTGGAGAAGAAGTAGGATTTGATTATCAAATAGAGGAAGATTTTGTTTATCACATAGATGTTGAGGATCCTCTTTTTATAATGGAAGAAAGAAATAAAAATATAGATATAAATTTTGCAAAGTTTGATAGGAAAACTTTATTAAAAGCTGCAAAGCCTGATTATATAGAAGAAAATAAACAAGCAGATAAACTTGAGAAAGTATTGAATGAGTTATTTGTTATAGATAAAAATATATTAAGAGAAGAAATAGATAGTTTTTCAATAGCTATAAAAAATGAAGCACCATTAGATGAAGCAATAGATACATTCTTAGAGGCTTATGAAATAGAAAGTGAAGAAGAAAATGAAATTCTTAAGGAAGAGTTAAAGAAATTATCATTAGGTGTTAAAAGATGGACATTAAAAGGGCTTACTCAAAGAGAAATAGATAATAAGAAAAAAACTATTGTAAACGAAGAAAAGATAGGAAGAAATGATCCATGCCCATGTGGAAGCAATAAAAAATATAAAAAGTGCTGTGGTAAATAAAAGGGGAGTTTAAATGTGATCTTTAAATATTTAATATTAGGATGGGGAATTATAGAATTTATACTTGGAATAACCGTGTTATTAAAGAAAAAATTATTTCTATTAGGATTTATAGTTGAAAGTTTTTCAATTCTAAATAATGAGTTTAATGTTTCAAATATAAAAGATATAAAAACTTTTTCAAGGTGGATTGGAGAGGTTGTAGTCTTAGAAGGTTCATTATATATATTTTTAGCATCTGCATCAATATTTTTTGAAATGAGTATAGTAATCATTATAGTATTTATAATCCTTATTGAGATATTTTTCTTTAATGTAATAAATAAAGGAATAAAAAACTTTATTAAATAAATATAAATGAGGTAAAAGATGAAAGATAATAGATATCTTTTTGACAATTATATTAATATAGCTAGAAATTTTATAACAGAAAAAGAATATGTAAAGGCATTAAAGTTTTATAAAAAAGCATATAAATTCGAACAGGGAAGAAAAGATATAGAACTTATATTGGATATAGCACTTTTATATGATAAATTAGGTTATAAAGATTTATCAGAGGAAAAATATAGAGAAGCTATTTTAATAGAAGAAAAAGATGCAAGAGCATATTATGGACTAGGGGTTCTTTATGATGAAGATGGATTTTTAGAAGATGCTATAGAATATTATAAAATTGCTATTAATTTAGATAATAATTACGATAGAGCATATTTTTATTTAGCTAATGCATACGACGAATTAAGTGATAAAAAAAGTGCTATAAAATATTATAATAAAACCTTAGAATTAGTACCTGATGATTTATGGGCAAATGCAAATTTAGGATGTATTTATGAAGAACTAGGAGAATATTCTAAAGCTTCAAAATATATGAATAAATCCTTAAAAATTGATCCAAATAATTTTAGAGTCTTATTTAATATGGGAGTATTACTTAAAAATTTAGGAAGAGAAGAAGAAGCAAAAAAATATTACAAAAAATCTATAGAGAAAAATTCATATTATCCATATAGTTATTTAAATTTAGCGGTCTTATATAGAGAGAAAAATGATTTTAATAAAGCAATAGAAATTATAACTGATGGAATAAAAAATAATTCCGATTCAGGTTTCTTGTATTATAATAGAAGCTGTTTTTATGTCAATATAGGAGAGTTACATAAAGCTTTTAATGATTTAACTAAAAGTATAGAGCTTAATGATCTATTTTTTGAGTATATGATGAAAGATAAAGAATTAGATAAATTAAGAAATTTACATGAATATAATGACTATTTAAAAAGTAAGCTATAGTAGCTTACTTTTTCATTTGAAAGTGGTTGTTAAAAAAATAACTAAAATGTAGATAAATAAAAAAAAATCTTAGTAATTTTAGGCAAAGTTAAGGTATTTATGATATTTAATATAAAAATTTTAAAGTTTATATTAAAAACTTTGTTAAATAAATTACAAAAGTTGTGGGAAGATAGTATTTATGGTAAGATGAGAATATAACCGTTAAAATATACGGATTATATAGTATATTTTAACGTTAAATACTTTAAATAAAAGTAGGAGGTTTTTTATAGTGTTAAGTAATCTTTTTAGTAATGTAAATGTTTCTAATAAATTATTTACATTAAATGATTCTAGCATACTAGAATTATCAATTGATAATTCTAAAGAGTTAGATGCTAAAGAAATCGAAGAAAGCTTAGTGTTACCTTATGAAAATAATAAAGGTAAAAAAGTAATAATAAAAGCTTTTAGTTTACAACCTAATTTAAATGGGTATGGAACAATAGTAAAAGAGAGAAAAGAAGATTTAAAAAAAGGATTAGAAAAAATTAAATCAGTTTCAAAGTTCAAATTTGTAGTAGATGGAAGGGATAAAAATCTACAAGAATCTCTAAAAGAATATGGAGAGATTATAAAAGTATCATCTACAACAGATCTATATGAAAGTAAATTAATTTCTAAAGTATATAGCGAAGAAAAAGATATAGCTATATATGATATTATTGAAATTATACAATTAGGACAAGCTTTAAATGGAAAAAGCACAGAAATACTAACTACTGTTTATGGAAGCGCTATAAATGGTAGAAAAGTTGTTGCGCTAAAAAAAGGAACAACATATAAAGAAGTGTTTGATGCATTAAATGGTAATGCAAATGAACTTAAGAAAGTTATTAATGGTGGTAGTATAAATGGAACACCTATATATAATTTAGATTCAGTAATAGGTGATACAACTACAGGGATTTTATTCTTAACAGAAAAAGATTCACCATCTGAAGCAAGTTACAGTTGTATAAGATGTGGAAAATGCTTAAGAGTCTGTCCAGAAGGATTAAACCCAATAAAATTAGTTGAACTTTATAAAATGGGTGCAAAAGAAGAATTTGTAAAGTTTGGCGGAGAAAAATGCATTGATTGTGGTTTATGTAGTTTTGTTTGTCCTTCTAATATAGAAATAGCACAAACAATTAAAACTTCAAAAACATTTAAATAGTAATAAATCTGAATAGGAGTGAAGAGAGTGGAAATTAAAAATCTTAAAATATCACCAGCACCTCATGTGAAAAAAGGTCTTGGGATTAATAAGATAATGCTTGATTTTATTATAGCATTAATTCCAGCAATATTTGCAGGAGTATATTTTTATAAGATCGATGCTGTTAAAGTAATAGTTGCAACTGTTGTAACTAGTATTATAGCAGAAGGGCTTTGGAATAAGTTTGTAAAGAAAAAATCTTTTTTTACTGATTTAAGCCCAATAGTTTTAGGTATTATTCTAGCACTTATTATGCCGACTTATGTTCCGTTATGGATCCCTATCATAGGATCAATATTTGCAACAATTGTTGTTAAACAGTTTTTTGGTGGACTTGGCCAAAACTTTATGAATCCAGCAGCCGCTACAAAGGCATTCTTAATTGCTTCATGGGCTGGAGTTATGGCAAAGCCAGCTACAGATGCAACATCAGCAGCATCTAGTTCAGCAGAGGTAGTAGTTCCATTAATTGATAAAATTATAGGACAAGCAAATGGAAGTATAGGAGAGGTTTCTATCTTAGCATTATGTATAGGGGGACTATACTTAGTATTAAGAGGAAGAATAAGCTTAAGAGGACCAATCGCATTTATAGCTTCATCAATGATTATGTATAATATTTTTGGAAAAGACTTATTACTTCCTGGAGCATTTTTTGTAGCAGCTATATTTATGACTACAGATTATGGAACAACACCAATGACAAAGATAGGACAATACATATTCGGAATAATAGCAGGGGTTTGTGCAGCAATTATAGCTGTTAAGGGATTTAATCCAGAAGGACCTTATTATGCAATTATAATTACTAATTTATTTACTCCTCTTATAGAGTATTTTACAACTAAAAAAATAAAAGTTAAGAAGGAGGCTTAATAGAATTATGAAAGAGAATTTTAAGCTAGGAGGAATCCTTCTAATTATAACTATGATTGCAGGTCTTGTACTTGGATTTGCAAATGATTTAACTAAAGAAGCAATTATAGAAAATTCAAAAGTAAGTAAAGAGGATTTAAGTTATATAATGCCTGAAGCAGAAGGTATTCAAGATATGGATATTGCACTTGATTCTGAAGGTAATGTAAAGGAAATATATGAAGCTGTTAATGGAAATGATGTAGTAGGATATGTATTAAAAGTTACTAGCAAAGGATTCCATGGGGCAGTCGATTTTGTAGTAGGAATATCAAAAGAAGATAAGGTTTCAGGAATAAAGGTATTAGCGCATAGTGAAACACCAGGTCTTGGAGCTAAAATTGCAGAAGATAAATTTACTTCTAGATTTAAGGATAAGCCTGCAGTAGGATATTTAGAAGTAGTTAAAGTAACTCCTAATAAGGATAATGAAGTAGAGGCTATATCAGGAGCTACAACTTCAAGTAAAGCATCTGTTAGTGCAGTAAATGAAGCTATAACTTTCTATTTAGAAAACATAAAGGGAGAAGAAGTAGCACCACAAGAAGATACTGATGCAGATACAGGGGCTAGTGCAAATTAATAATAAATTAGGAGGAAAATAATGAATAAGTTAATTGAAAGATTAAAAAATGGGATAATTACTGAAAACCCGATTTTTGTTCAAGTTTTAGCTATGTGTCCTACTTTAGCAGTTACAACAAGTGCTAAAAATGCATTAGGTATGGGACTAGCTTCAACTGTAGTTTTAATATTTTCTAATATGATGATTTCAGCAATAAGAAAATTAGTTCCAGATAAGATTAGAATACCAGCGTATATAGTAGTTATAGCATCATTTGTTACAGTAGTAGATATGTTAATGCAAGGGTATATTCCTAGCTTATATTCATCTTTAGGAATCTTCATACCGTTAATAGTTGTTAACTGTATAATATTAGGTAGAGCAGAAGCTTATGCTTCAAAAAATCCAATTTTACCATCTATATTTGATGCTATTGGAATGGGACTTGGATTTACTATTGCATTATTCTTAATAGGAACATTTAGAGAAATCTTAGGAGCAGGACAAATTTTAGGTATTCAAATAATACCTGAAAGTATTAAACCTGCGTCCATAATGATATTAGCGCCAGGTGCCTTCTTTACTTTAGGTGGGCTTATGGTAGTCTTAAATGCTTATAATATAAGAAAAGCAGCAAAAACTGGTGAAGCAGTTAAAACGCTAGAACATAGTTGTGGAAGTTGTTCAGGATGTGGAACAGGAAGCTGTGGTAGCAGTAATAGTGGAATAGAAATAAAAGAAAATAAGAAAAACTAAGAGGGGTGTAACAAATGGAATTATTTATGATTTTCATAGCAGCAATGCTTGTAAATAACTTTGTACTTTCAAAATTCCTAGGGATATGTTCATTCCTTGGAGTTTCAAAGAAAAAAGATGCTGCAGTAGGAATGGGACTTGCAGTAACATTTGTTATGACATTGGCTTCAATAATGTCATGGCTAGTATATAATGGAATATTAGTTCCATTAGAATTAGAATATTTAAAAACAATAGCTAATGTACTAGTAATTGCGGCATTAGTTCAATTTGTTGAAATGGCAATGAAAAAATTATCTCCAGCTCTTCATAAGGCATTAGGGATATATTTACCACTTATAACAACAAACTGCGCAGTTTTAGGGATGGCTACATTAAATATACAAGAAGGATACAACTTTATAGAAGCTATAGTAAATGGATTAGGCGCTGCATCAGGATATATGCTATCAATAGTACTATTAGCTTTCATAAGAGAGAAAATAGATAATAATGAAAATATACCAGTTGTTCTAAGAGGGTTGCCAATAACATTATTTACAGCGGCATTAATGTCAATTGCCTTTTTAGGATTCCAAGGATTAATTCACTAGGAGGAGATTTAAAATGAATATTTTATTTGCAGCGTTAAGCTTAGGAATTCTAGGATTAATTTTTGGAGTGCTTTTAGGCTTTGCTTCAAAGGCTTTTGAAGTTAAAGTTGATCCTAAGATACCTATGTTAAGAGAATGTTTACCAGGAGCAAACTGTGGGGGATGTGGTTTTGCTGGATGTGATGCTTATGCAGAAGCTGTTGTAACAGCTGGTGCAAAACCAAATTTATGTTCTGTAGGCGGAGTAAAAACTGCAGGAGATATAGGTGGAATATTAGGTATAGCAGTAGATGCAACAGAAAAGATGACTGCATTTGTAAAGTGTAATGGAAATTGTGATTCAGCTAAGTCAAAATATGACTTAGAAGGTGTAAATGATTGTCTTACAGCATCATTAATGATTGATGGTGGTGCTAAATCATGTTCATATGGATGTTTAGGTCTTGGAAGTTGTGTTAGCGTTTGTGAGTTTGGAGCATTAGAAATCGTAAATGGAATTGCTAAAGTCAACATGGACAAATGTACAAACTGTGGAGCGTGTATAAATATATGTCCTAAAGGACTTATTGAATCAGTCCCTGTTTCAAGTAAAGTAAGAGTTGAATGTAACAATATAGAAATAGGAAGACATGTTAAAGAAAATTGTTCGGCTGCATGTATAGGCTGTAGGTTATGTGAAAGAAATTGTCCTAAGGATGCTGTTCATGTAACTAATAATTTAGCTAAGGTTGATTATGATAAGTGTGTAAATTGTCAATTATGTACTAAAAAATGTCCAACAGGTGCTATAAAAAATATATTTTTAAATTAAAATTATTTTTAATTTATATACAAAGTGGATTCGTTAAGAATCCACTTTTTTATAATATTTTATTAAGTTTATATTAAAAAATGAATTATAAAAAATAAGATTGTGCAATGCTAATTTTGTTTGAAAAAAATATATATTTAAATTAATTTTTGTTTTATTTATAAACGAAGAACATACTATAATTGTTAGAATATTATGTATTATACGAAGTAAATTTATATAAAACTAAGGAGGAAAAATAGAATATGAATATGGATGAGTATTTAGAAGAACTTGAACGTAGATATAGATATTCTAATAATAATCAATGTCAACCGAATTGTAGATGTAATAATTGCTGTTGTGTTGGACCAAGGGGACCAGTGGGGCCAAGAGGACCAATTGGTCCAGCAGGACCAAGAGGGCCAATGGGACCAGTAGGACCAATGGGGCTACCAGGAATAAATGGCGTAGATGGTGAAAGAGGTCCGAGGGGACCAGTAGGGCCAAGAGGACCACAAGGAATTCAAGGACCATATGGACCACAGGGACCAGTAGGAGCACAAGGAGCAACCGGAGCAATGGGACCACAAGGGCCAGTAGGGCCAGTAGGACCAGTGGGAGCACAAGGAGCAACTGGAGCAACAGGAGCAATGGGACAACAAGGACCAGTAGGGCCAGCAGGAGCACAAGGAGCACAAGGAGCAACAGGAGCAACAGGAGAGATGGGACCACAAGGACCAGTAGGACCAGCAGGAGCACAAGGAGCAACTGGAGCAACAGGAGAGATGGGACCACAAGGACCAGTAGGACCAGCAGGAGCACAAGGAGCAACAGGAGCAACAGGAGAGATGGGACCACAAGGACCAGTAGGACCAGTGGGAGCACAAGGAGCAACTGGAGCAACAGGAGAGAGGGGACCACAAGGACCAGTAGGACCAGTGGGAGCAACCGGAGCAACAGGAGCAACAGGAGTAATGGGACCACAAGGACCAGTAGGACCAGTGGGAGCACAAGGAGCAACCGGAGCAACAGGAGCAATGGGACCACAAGGACCAGTAGGACCAGCAGGAGCACAAGGAGTAACTGGAGCAACCGGAGCAATGGGACCACAAGGACCAGTAGGGCCAGCAGGAGCAACAGGAGCAATGGGACCACAAGGACCAGTAGGACCAGCAGGAGCACAAGGAGTAACTGGAGCAACCGGAGCAATGGGACCACAAGGACCAGTAGGGCCAGCAGGAGCAACAGGAGCAACAGGAGCAACAGGAGAGATGGGACCACAAGGACCAGTAGGACCAACCGGAGCAACAGGAGTACAAGGAGTAACTGGAGCAACCGGAGCAACAGGAGCAACAGTCCAATTAAGAGGCATAAATGCGGATTTGATAGGAAGTAGGTCTGGATCAATTTTAAATGAAAACAATGTAACATTTGATAATATAATTAATAATCAAAGTCAAAATATTAGTTATAATAGGTCAACTGGTGAATTTACAATTAATGCCGCAGGTAATTATTATGTTACTTGGTGGATAAATACTGATGGTGCAGGATCAGCTAATTTTATAGATTTTGATTTACAATTAAATAATGATGTAGTAGGTTCTAGTTCATCTCCTAATACAACAGGACAAATTCATGGAATGGCGTTTGTAACAGTTTTGAATACTCCTTCTACACTAACTTTAGTAAATAGAACAGGTCAAACTGTTAATTATGCAGGAACATCAATACAAGCTAATATAGTAATTGTAGAAGCAACAGTCTAAGTTTCTGCATAGTATTAATGTAAGAGAATATATGTATGAACTAATTACTGGAATAACTCAAAATTTATCAGTACCAGTAATATTAGGAGAAGGTTTGCTATTATTTTTCGCAGCAACAATTCCTGGTACCACTGGTAATGGTACTACAATTGCAGGTATTTCTATAGATTAATTTATATTTCTAATTAAATATATCAAAAAATTTGTACAGAGGGTAGTTCTTCTGTACATTTTTTTGTTCGAAAGTAAGATCAAATTATAAATTTATAATTAATAGAAGAATTAAATACAAACTTCAGTAATTATATGATAAAAATGCATTTGAGATAAACATAATTTACTTTTTTGAATATTATGTAATAAGAAGCTAATTAGGGGGTGCTACAATTGGTTTATAGAAATATATATACTTGCGAAGATACTTTTGTATTTAATAGACTAGTAAATAAAAATTTTTCTGATTTACCATATTTAGCAGTAGGCTACAACTGTAGTAGTTACAGAAGATTTATAGGAGAGTTTATGACATTGATGAAGTTCAATCTTAATGAATTTAATCAAATTATGTATTTTTCTGAAAGTAATCTAATGCTATATGTTACATCAGCAAACTTTACAAATTGTGACAGAGTAAAAATAGATATATATAGAAATTTAGAAGATTATAATGTAAATAGTGTTACTGATTCTACGGCACCTAGAGCTATATATACAGGAATAAGTAAGATAATATCTTCTGCAGATGTTAATATGTATATAAGTATAAGCATTAAAGAATTGATAAGGGATTGGATTAATGATATTTTTCCTAACTATGGTATAACTATACGGATAGAAAATTCAAAAGAATATGTCGAATTTGCTTCAAGCAGATCTGGAAATGGTCCTTATTTAAAATTGTGTCAAAACCATACAATACCGATCGGAGCAACGGGAGCAACAGGAGCAACGGGAGCAACAGGAGCAACGGGTGCAACAGGAGGAATTGGTCAGTTAAGGGGAATTCAAGCTCAATTAATAGGAGATCCTGTGGGGTTTGTTAACAATAATAGTAATGTAATATTTAATATGGTTTTAAATAATCAAAGCTTAGATATTATTTATAATTCATTAACAGGAGAGTTTACAATTTTGAAAACTGGTAATTATTATGTTACTTGGTGGGTATCAGTAGATGGTGCAGGAGAAAGTACATTTACTAATTTTGCTATAAGATTAAATGGTGGAATGGAAGTTAGTGGATCCTCGCCAATAGTAACTGGACAACTAAATGGAAGTGCACTTGTCACTATTGGGTCAGTGCCAGCTATATTAAGTTTAGTTAACACTACTGGAAATAGCGTTATATATGGAAATACGCCTAGACAGGCTAATATTATAATTTCAGAGATATCTGTGTAATTATATTAACAAACATGATGAAGGAGGTAAGTATGAGTAATATAGCTTTACAAATAGAACGTTCATCTGGTGGAAGTATAGTTTCTGGTGCAAATGTAATATTTGAAACATTAGTTTATTCTTCAGGAAATGTTAATTATAATAGCCTAACTGGAGTAATTACGTTTAATGAACCAGGAAGATATGTAATAGATTGGTGGGTAGCTACACAATCGACCACATCGACAAATGGTGCAGTATTTGCTATAGCATCATCTCAAGGAGATTTTTTTGAAGGAAATTCACCAATTAAAACTGGAGAAGTAGTAGGAATAGGAATAATTGAAGTTATAACTGCACCAGTTACATTATCTTTAGTAAATGCAAGTAATGGTGTAGTTTATTATGCTACAATAGTACCTTTAAAGGCAACTATTGTAGTAATTGAAGATGATAATTTATCAATAGGAGTCACAGGAACAACTGGATCAACTGGAGCAACTGGAGCAACCGGGGTAACTGGATCAACCGGAGCTACAGGAATAACGGGAACAACAGGAGTAACAGGAATAACGGGAACAACTGGAGTAACTGGAACAACAGGAATAACTGGATCAACTGGAGTTACTGGGACAACAGGAGAAACAGGAGCAACGGGAGTGACTGGAATAACAGGAGCAACTGGAGCAACTGGAATAACAGGAACAACAGGAGCAACTGGGGTAACTGGGGTAACTGGAATAACTGGAGCAACAGGATCAACTGGAATAACAGGAGTAACGGGATCAACCGGAGCGACTGGAGAAACAGGAACAACAGGAGCAACCGGAGCAACCGGAGCAACCGGAGTAACTGGCTCAACTGGAGTAACAGGAGTAACCGGAGCAACAGGTGTGACAGGAGTAACCGGGGCAACAGGAATAACCGGAGCAACTGGAGCAACTGGGGTAACTGGAGTAACTGGAACAACTGGAGTAACAGGAATAACAGGAACAACTGGAGTAACTGGAGTAACCGGGGTAACTGGGGTAACTGGAGTAACTGGAACAACAGGAATAACGGGAACAACAGGATCAACTGGAGTAACTGGAGCAACTGGAATAACAGGAGAAACAGGAATAACTGGAGTAACTGGAGTAACTGGAGTAACTGGGGTAACTGGAATAACAGGAACAACTGGAGTAACCGGGGCAACAGGAGTAACTGGAATAACAGGAACAACAGGGCTAACAGGAACAACTGGAGTAACTGGATCAACTGGAGTAACAGGAGCAACGGGAGTAACTGGAGTAACCGGGGTAACTGGCTCAACTGGAGTAACAGGAATAACAGGAGAAACAGGAGAAACCGGAGCAACAGGAGAAACCGGAGCAACAGGATCAACTGGAGTAACAGGAGTAACTGGAATAACAGGAACGACAGGAGCAACAGGAGTAACTGGGGCAACAGGAGTAACTGGAATAACCGGAGTAACCGGGGTAACTGGAACAACTGGAGTAACAGGAGAAACCGGGGCAACAGGAACAACAGGAGTAACTGGAGCAACAGGAGTAACTGGGGCAACAGGAACAACAGGAGTAACTGGAGTAACAGGAGTAACTGGAATAACAGGAGTAACTGGAATAACAGGAACGACAGGAGCAACAGGAATAACAGGAACAACGGGAGCAACAGGAATAACTGGAGAAACAGGATCAACGGGAGTGACTGGAATAACGGGAACAACAGGAGCAACTGGAATAACAGGAACGACCGGAGTAACAGGAGCAACAGGAATAACTGGAGAAACAGGATCAACGGGAGTGACTGGAATAACAGGAGAAACCGGAGCAACAGGAATAACTGGAGCAACGGGAACAACAGGAGTAACTGGAGTTACTGGAGCAACGGGGGTAACTGGAGTAACTGGCTCAACTGGAGTTACTGGGACAACAGGTGTGACAGGAGAAACCGGGGCAACAGGAACAACAGGAGTAACTGGAGTAACAGGAGTAACTGGAATAACAGGAGTAACTGGAATAACAGGAAC
>NZ_JADNAT010000012.1 GCF_015550425.1 Clostridium sp. 1001275B_160808_H3
TATGGAGCGAAAGACGGGACTCGAACCCGCAACATTCACCTTGGCAAGGTGACGCTCTACCATTGAGCCACTTCCGCTTATTTTTATTATTGATTCAATATATATGGTGCAGATGAAGGGAGTCGAACCCCCACGCCAATGGCGCTAGATCCTAAGTCTAGTGCGTCTGCCAATTCCGCCACATCTGCATATATATTGGTGGCTTACCCGGGAATCGAACCCGGTACACCTTGATTAAAAGTCAAGTGCTCTACCGATTGAGCTAGTAAACCAAGTTGGCTGGGATAGCAGGATTTGAACCTACGAATACCGCAGTCAAAGTGCGGTGCCTTACCGCTTGGCGATATCCCAGCGTATGGGGTGAACGATGGGACTCGAACCCACGACAACCAGTGCCACAAACTGGCGCTCTACCAACTGAACTACGTTCACCACAATGGTGCGTTATCAGGGGATCGAACCCGGGACACCCTGATTAAGAGTCAGGTGCTCTACCAACTGAGCTAATAACGCATATCTGGTGCGTGTTAAGAGATTCGAACTCCTGGCCCACGCCTTAGAAGGGCGTTGCTCTATCCAGCTGAGCTAAACACGCATATTACCATTATTATATTATGTTTAATGGAGCGGGTGATGAGAATCGAACTCACGTAACTTGCTTGGAAGGCAAGGGCTCTACCATTGAGCTACACCCGCATATTAAATTTTAAGTGGTCGGGGTGACAGGGATTGAACCTGCGACCTCATGGTCCCAAACCACGCGCGCTCCCATCTGCGCCACACCCCGGTGTTGATGGTGCGTGTTAAGAGATTCGAACTCCTGGCCCACGCCTTAGAAGGGCGTTGCTCTATCCAGCTGAGCTAAACACGCTTATTCTTGTAAAGAACATAAATTATTTTATATCATTCTTTGTCACTTGTCAACATATTTTTTAACCACTTTTATGGAGCGGGTGATGAGAATCGAACTCACGTAACTTGCTTGGAAGGCAAGGGCTCTACCATTGAGCTACACCCGCATATTTATTTTAAAAGTGGTCGGGGTGACAGGGATTGAACCTGCGACCTCATGGTCCCAAACCACGCGCGCTCCCATCTGCGCCACACCCCGATATCTTTAATATCTCTCAGCGACAATGTTTATTCTACAATAGGATTAGCAATCCGTCAATACATTTTTTAAAAAATAATCTATATAAGAGAATTTTGGAGATTTAACTAGATATTTAATAATATTGTAAATTAATAACGGATTGCAAAAAAATATTATTCTATTTCTTTTAAATATATATTAGTCTTTTTATTTTCTAATATTTCTATAAATCCTAATGTCTTCTTCGCTCTTCCATAAGGTAATGTTATGCTCCCAGGGTTCATCATAGTTAATCCATCATGTTCATTTATTAAAGCTTTATGAGAATGCCCAAAAAGCACTATATCCGCTCCGACTTCTTTACCCTTATAGAATATAGTATTGTATTCATTCTTTACATTATACATATGCCCATGAGTCATATATATCTTTAATCCCATTATGTCTACTATTCTTTCAATAGGATACTCAGTGGAAATATCACAATTCCCTTTAACTGCATATACTTCACCATTAAAATCATTTAATAACATTTTTGTATCTGGAGCTCCATCTCCACAATGTAATATGATATCTACGTCTGATAAATATTTTTTTATAGCATTTATAGATGAAGCTTCATAATGAGAATCACTTAATACAGCAATCTTCATAATTTCCTCCTATAGAAACTCCTTTATAACTGCACTTATTTTCTTAAGCGCAATTCCTCTATGAGATATATTATTTTTTTCTTCCATTGTAAGCTCTGCAAAAGTCTTATTAAAAGGTTCATATAGGAATAGTGGATCATATCCAAATCCATCACAGCCTCTTTCTTCTTCTAATATATAGCCATTTACAGTTCCTGTTACTGATTTATATATATTTTTATCATTTATTAATGCTAATTGACAAATAAATCTAGCATTTCTATTATCATAACTAACGCCCTTTAAATTACTAAGTAATTTTTCATTATTTTTCTTATCATTTCCGTGCTCTCCAGCATATCTTGCTGAATATACTCCTGGTTCACCATTTAAATATTCAACTTCTAAACCGGAATCATCTGACATTACTATAAAATTACTTTCCCCTCTTTTTATCAACTCTTTATATATCTCTTCACTTTTCTTTTTTGCATTTTCTTCAAATGTTATTCCATCTTCTTCAACATCTATATCTAACCCGATATCTTTTAATGAAAAAACATTAATAGGCATACCTTCTAGAACCTTCTTTATCTCAATTATCTTCCCTTGATTATTACTTGCTATTATTAGCTTTTTCATATCATTATTTTCCTCCAGTACCTATCCAAAGCGCATCCATCTTTAAAGCATCCTTTTGTATTTGTACCATTTGTTTTATACCTTTTTGAGCTAAGTCTAATAAGTCATTTAAGTCAGCTCTACTAAATGGTGATTCTTCTCCAGTTCCTTGAATTTCTATAAATTCACCTTCATCCGTAGCAATAACATTCATATCTACCTTAGCGTTAGAATCCTCTTCATAACATAAATCTAAAATCTTTTCGTCGTTTAATATACCAACACTAGTTGCACTTACAAACTTTCTTATTGGATAAACTTCAAAAGGCTTTTCCTTATGTAGTTTATTTACAGCATCTACTAAAGCTACAAACGCCCCTGTAATAGATGTAGTTCTTGTTCCGCCATCTGCTTGTATAACATCGCAATCTATCCATATTGTTTTTTCACCAAGTGCTTTTAAATCCATTACTGATCTTAAAGCTCTTCCTATTAACCTTTGTATCTCCATAGTTCTTCCATCAACCTTTAATCTAGCTATATCTCTAACTTTTCTTGTACCAGTTGATCTTGGAAGCATATTATATTCAGCTGTTATCCATCCTTCACCTTGACCTTTTAAAAATGGTGGAACCTTATCTTCTATAGATGCTGTACAAATAACTTTTGTATCACCAACTTCTATTAATACAGATCCCTCTGCATACTTTGTATATCCTCTAGTTATCTTAGTCGTTCTTACTTGTTCATTTTTTCTTCCATCTATTCTCATGATTTTACCTCCAATTCTTAATATTATTAAAATTTATGCACTATTTTAGCATTATCCTCATATTATTAATATAAGGATTAATGAAGAGGTGAAGAAATTGCGATATATAGGACCATTTTTTAGAATGAATAAACTATCTCAAAAAGAAATTAACGGCCAACTTTTTCACTTGTCTAAGGAGGCCATAAGGACGTTAGTTCTTGAGTCAAAATGTGGATTAGTTGATTCAGTTAAAAATTATAAAAAAACATCATCCTCCATTGATATTACCACATCTGGTAACTTTTCTCCACTACTATGTATATATAGGAAATCTTCTCCAAACTATATTCATAGTAAAAATTACAATGGATTTGATGAATCTTCCTTTAAAAAGGATATTTCTCCAATAACTAATGCATTAATGACTACAAGCATACTTGATTTAACTACTTATTACTCAAGATTTAAAGATGCCGATGAAAAATTATACTCTTACTCTAAAATATATAAAAAGTTATCTAGGGAACAACTTGATTTTTATTCAGTGAACTTAAGAAACAATGAAGGAATTTTCACCGAGAAAAAAAATCTTTCTGAGAATAACCATAAAGGATTTAACCTTACAGATAAAAATAATAAATTTAAATTTTCTGATCAAGCCTTTATGATGGTTGCTTATAACTTATATTCAATATTATATCCAGAAGATGAAATTTCAGAAGACTATAATAAGTTTTCACTCGAAATACTAGAAATGCTTAATGAGTTTAAAGAGAAAATATATGAATGTTCATTTGAAGAAATATGTAAAATCCTTACTGCAATAAATATTTTTTATAGTCATTCAAAAAATTCTGATGCTCAAGTTTTAATAATAGATTTAACAGATTTTCTTATTAATAAATTTGATGAAAAGGACTATTATATTGACTCTCTAGATTTTACATGCCTATTCTCAATAAACTTAATGTTGTCATTTAAACATACTCAAATGATTACATTTAATGAAAAAGCCAAAGAAATTATTAATAAATTAGTGTCTTTATATGATGATGAAAAGGAAGTTTTTCTTAAGCTTTCTGGTAAAAAGGATTTGAAATATTCATGTTTTGATATTGTCTTCTATTTCTTAGCTATTGTTATGTATTCAAAGGAATTCAATAAATATAATGAGTATAGAAATATGATTTCATCATTATACAGAAAATATTTTATAAATTCTGGTTTAATTACCGCTTGGCCTGAAGCTCCTACTCTAGATGATGCAGAGAGATATAAAGGATTAACCTTAAATTCAGCTGATATGTTAGAAGAAAACTTTTTTAGAATGCCTACAACTTCAACACCTACAAGCTTAGGTATAGCTCCAATTTTTAACAAAAGTATTTCTTACTCTAAAAAAAGAGATTCATTTTCACCATCAGGATCATCTTTTGACAGCTTTAAAAACATGTATATATATCAATTAATAATTTTCCTATTTAAAGATGACTTTATGCGTGAAGTAAACATACTCGACCATGAATCTTCTTATAGAAATGATTCCAATAATCCTATTATAGAAGATGAAAATGATGAAGACAATCTATCAAAAAAAGATATATCAGAAGTTGAAGATGAAGAGTTTGTAGAAGTTGAAAATAAAGAGTTATTAGATCCTTCTAATGATCAAAGCGAGAATTAAATAATCAAACTAAATCATAAAGACTGGGCAAAGCCCAGTCTTTATGATTTTTCTATTTTACTGTAATCTATATTTCCATTACCATCTAATAGCATATTTTTTATTTTACTATTTATAGCTATATTATCATTATAAAAAGCTAATGGTAAAACTTGATATGTGTTAAATAAATCATCTTCTAATTTTGAAAATAATTCTACTCTCTCGCCTTCTGTTTTTGCTAATAACAATTGATTTTTATACTTATCTGGAAGAAAATTTACTAATGCGTTGTATATAGAACTATCTCCTGAAAAATTTGAATCACCATGAATTAATGCTATATCATAATAGTTAACATCTTTAATAGAATTCATTTCATCTTTCGTAATTAATTTATAACTTAAATACATATCTGTATTGTTTGAAAACCAGTTTGATATATATTCACAAATTTCCTTATTTTGAGTGCCTTCTTCGGCAACTAATGAAATTTCATCTGGTTTATTCCATTCAACAGTATTATTACTCATAACTTTTCTAGCTTGAAGCTTAGCTAAGTCCCCTTTATCTTCTCTGAAATAACTTCCTTCAGCTAATTCTATGAACATACTATTTTCCAATTGATACTGTCCTATAGATTTATTTAATAATCCATATATATCTTTTTTCCCCTCTATTGGTATAGAGTCACTATTAGGATTAAATGTTAAATACATAGCTTTATTTGATTCTAATGTTATTAATCTATCCTCACTACTTAATCTACTTAATTGGCTCTTAGGTGGATTTATAACTATATCTCTTCCCCCAATTTCAAAAGCTGCCATAGCTAATTCTTCACCTTCATCTGCAACTATCTTAATTGTTGCAACCATATCTGTATTTGTACCGCTATTTCTATTAAGGGTCAATTCATCAATAGTCATATCTGAAATACTATAGTATCCTGAATAAATTAACTCACCATAATTTTGTCTTATATTTTCCCATAATAAAACGTTCTTTCTAAGCCTATATTGAGGTGTTGTTAATTCTTCAATAAATTTATCATCTTTTGAGTTTAATCTAAAAATAACATTACTATCTCCTGAAGTTATCCCTACATTTTCTGTAAAAGATCCTGTTCCATCCCTAAACGCTTTTGCTCCATATACATTTAATAAAGCACCTATATTCTCCTCTTCTTCTTCTGTTAATATCTCCCTAAAAAAAGTCACTATATCTTTAGGTGTTATCTTAGTTCCATCACTCCAATAAATATCTGACCTTATCTTAAAATCATATTCTAATCCATTATCCCTTACCTCAACACTTTCTGATAAGGAAGGAACTATATTTTTAGAATCATCTAATTCAACTAATCCCCTACTAGTTGCACATACTATATCTTGTATTCTCTTATCTAAACTTCCTACAGATTTAAAATCTGTTGGCACAGTAGATACTGAATATGTAAATATTTCTTTGTTTTGAGCTGTCTCTTGATTCACCACTTCTATAAATCCTAACAAAAACCCTATTAATAATGCAGTTGTTGCCACTAATAATATTACTTTCTTCATATATGCTTCTCCTTATGATTAGTATCTTTCTAAATTATAGACATCTAAGGTTAATAGTAAACATTAATATGAAATTTTATACATTTATTCGAATTTGTTCTAAACTATATTAATTTGTATGCTATAATATTTTTATATAAAATTTGGAGGTAATATTTATATGGATTTAGCTGTTCAAATTTTTCAAATAGTTTTTTATAGCATTGGTGCTTTATTTATGATAACTTTTTCTATCATAGGAATATGGAGTTTTATTATTTTTAATAAAACATATAAGGCTAGAAGAATACAAAATTATCTTTTAGAAAAAATATATCAAGCTATTAATCAAATTACTTATAAGAATAATAGCTCACTTAATGAAAATTCAGAAGAGGAATTGCTTAGCCTTGATGATTTAATTGATGAAGATGAAAATTAGAAATTTAGCAAAATAAAGATAGGGAAGGTATTTAGCCTTCTCTATCTTTATTTATAAATTAAATTATAATATCTATTTATTGAATTCTTAAATTCTAATATATCAAAGTATCTTCCAAACCTTAGTGTTTCTTTCCCATTAATAAATAGCAATAAAATAGGCAAAGAAAATATATCATATTGAGATGCTAACACCTTATTTTCTATTGCATTAATCTCAAGAAATTTAATTTCATTATAATCCTTAATAATATATAAAATTTTTTCTTTTATTGCATCACAAGCCCCACAAGTTGATCCACTAAAATATACAATACTTATTGGATTGTTCATTATTAACGCTTCCATAATTCCTCCTACTTCAATTTAAATGCTAACCTTTAATATATTTATTATATCACTTACTCATTTCATTTATAAAATTATCACTTTAGGCAATACTAGAACATGAGGTGAATAATTATGAAAACAAAAAATAAATATAGTTTATTACTTTTAGTAACTCTATCCATTATTTCCTTTATAACATTAATTCCTGCATCTTTAGTAAAAAGTAATAATTTAGGTGATGCTCAATTTGAACTTAAACCATTACCATATGCTTATGACGCATTAGAGCCTTATATTGATAAAGAAACTATGATGCTTCATCATGATAAACATGAAAAAGCTTATGTTGATAATCTTAATAAAGCCATTTCTAAATATCCTGAATTGTACTCTAAAGGATTAGAAGGATTGCTAGAGGATTTAGAATCAGTACCAGATGATATTAGAGAAGCTGTTAAAAATAACGCAGGTGGAGTATATAATCATGAATTCTTTTGGTCTATAATGTCTCCTACTAAAAATCAAAATCCTAAAGGAGACTTATTAAATGCAATTAATAGAGACTTTGAATCTTATGATAATTTTAAAACTAAATTTAAAGAAGCTGCGTTAGGTAGATTTGGATCTGGCTGGGCATGGTTAGTATCTGATAAAGATGGTAAGTTGTCAATTCTATCTACTGCAAACCAAGATAGTCCTATATCTTCATGTTTAACTCCTATTATAGGAATAGATGTTTGGGAACATGCATATTATCTTAAATATCAAAATAGACGTGCTGAATACATAGATAATTGGTGGAATGTAGTTAACTGGGAGCAAGCTGAAAAAAATTATACTAATAATAAATAAATTCATAGATTAAAAAGAGACTATTCACTAATTATTTAGTGCAACAACTTCTTTTTAATTAATAGTTGATAATAGATAATTAATATTATAATTCATGTAAGCTTATTTATGCAAAAGTGAATTAGCGAAAGGATAAAAAAGTTAATAAAAAAAACAACGAAAAACTCGTCTAAGTCAGTAAAATCAACAACTTAAAAGGGGCTCGCGTTTCCCTAGCCCCTTTTAAATTTTTCACTCTTAATCGTATATCAATCTCTTTTACTTTATTATTTATATATAAACTTTAAAACATTACTATAATCATGGTATGAAAATGATATTCCTTTATATTTATACTCTTTTTTTATTTTTCTCCAATCACTCTTTAATGCATCATATCCTTTGTAATAATAAGTAGTATTATCTGTAACACCATATTTATCATTCGGTGCTTGTGTTTCTGCTATTATATTAATCTTCTTATTATACATTTTACTTAAGTTAACTTCATCTTTTATATTTTTCACCGGCTTTTCTATATTATAATTCATTACAGCTATTTCATCCGAATTAATTATTATTTGTTCTATAATATCTTTTTCTAACCAGTATGGTATAACATTGATTAATTCTAAATCAGACTTCTTACAATATGAATATGACTTATGAAGCATCTTTATATATTCATCTTCATCCCATCCTTCATCTAATGTCCAAGGTTCTACATCTAGCACTATTGCTTTAATCTTTAAATCATTATCAACTTTTTCATTATAATCATTTATAAATTCTATTCTTTTAATAAACTTATTTACATCTTTATACCAATTTGCATCTCCAGTTAAAAAGTATACCTCTGCTTGAGTATTAGATTTAATATTTTCTATAAATCCACTAATTTCATCAACTGTTAATCCTGATAAGTTTTGATAAACTGTAGATATATTTAGATCATTAATAACCTTATACATATTGCCTAAATCATTATTTTTTATTACTTTAGTACTCCAAGAAAAAATACTAGTATTTTTTATGTTCATAATAGATAAACTATATATAGTAGTTAATATAATTATAATGATAATTATTGAGACTATTAATTTTATTATCTTCACTAGACTCCTCCCATTTATCTTTATAAATTATTTAACAGGCTTAAGGATTTTATTATCCTTAAGCCTGTTATCTTTAATTACTATATTATATTTTAAATTTACTAATTTATACTAGAATATTGTATTTTGCTCTTCTTTATCAAATAAATGAATTTTATTGGAATCAAATCCAAATTCTATTGAATCTCCAATCTTATAATCAACACCTGTTCTAGATTTAATTATAAAGTTTGCTCCATCCTTTTTAACGTGAATATATGTTTCTGCACCTAAGTTTTCTTTTAAATCAACTTCTCCTTTGAAAGTAACAACTCCTTCAGCTGCTAGCTCTTCCTTTGAATGATATATATTCTCTGGTCTTACACCAACTATAACTTCTAAGTTTTCAGCATTCTTTTCTTTTACTATCTTAGCCTTTTCAGTTGGAATCTCGATTAATTTATCAAATACTTTAACATAGTTTTTGCCATCCTTAACAAGGTTTTGTCCGTATGTCATATTCATTTGAGGACTTCCTATAAATCCTGCAACGAAAAGATTTGCTGGATGGTTATATATTTCAGTTGGTGAAGCAACTTGTTGGATAACTCCATCCTTCATAACAACTATTCTTGTTCCTAAAGTCATTGCTTCTGTTTGGTCATGTGTTACATATATAAATGTAGTATTTAATTTATTATATAACTTTGAAATTTCTATTCTCATTTGAACTCTTAATTTAGCATCAAGGTTTGATAAAGGCTCGTCCATTAAGAATACTTTAGGACTTCTAACTATAGCTCTTCCCATAGCAACTCTTTGTCTTTGTCCACCTGATAAAGCCTTTGGCTTTCTATCTAAAAGATGTTCTATATCTAGTATCTTTGCTGCTTCTCTAACTTTAGTATCTATTTCTTGCTTTGGTAACTTTCTAAGCTTTAATCCAAACGCCATATTTTCATATACTGTCATATGAGGATATAATGCATAGTTTTGGAAAACCATCGCTATATCTCTGTCTTTTGGAGCTACATCATTAACTAACTTATCATCTATGTATAATTCTCCTCCAGATATTTCTTCTAATCCAGCAATCATTCTTAGTGTAGTTGACTTACCACATCCTGATGGTCCAACGAAAACTATAAATTCTCTGTCCTCAATATCTAAATTGAAATCTTGAACTGCCTTAAATCCATTTTCATATACTTTTTGAATATTTTTCAAACTTAAACCTGCCATAATCTTCTCCTCCAAATTTATATATTAATAAAACGCTAATGGATTAACTCTTTTAATTAAATTTGTTAAGTTTTCATCCATAGCCAATTGAAATCCTACAACACCTTTAGATGTTTTTGCCATATAAACCATGTTTTTTAATCCAGACTCTTCTAAATAAGCTTTAACAATTTTACTGTTACTCTTGTCCATTCTTTCTGAACTTTTAACACTTGATATTTCTCTAATATTAAAACTTCCTATTTCTGTTCTTTTACTCTTATTCATTATCTTGAATATTACTAATTCATCTCCTGTAAGCTCATATTCATATTCAACTATAAGCTTCCTAGACAAAATGAAGACTCCTAAGTATATTAGCCCAAAAACTACTGCAAACACCAAATTCAACATTGCTGCAAACAATATTGCAAAAATTAACGAAACCTTAGATAAAATATTTAATATCTTTTCTAAACTTCCATAATCTTTAGTTTGAAACTGTTCATAAAAGCACTCCATACCTCAACCCCCTTATTGAATATCGTTTACAAAGGTTTATGGTTTTATTATAATATCTTTTTTATTTATTTCAATATTATTATCCTTAATACATATTTTTCTTAAATTATGACTAATAAAAAATTAAATATATTGTGATATTTCACAAATAAAATAATTTTGAATAAAAAAATATAGTAAGCAGAAACTTACTATATTTTTCGAACTATCTTTATATATACTTTTCTAATTTAAATATCTAACACTTTTATAAGACTTATCTTACCTTAACAACTGATAATCTATGCAATGCCCTAGTACACATTATATATTTAATTAAATTGTCGGTATTTTCATCAAAATCAACAATTATTACAGCATCAAATTCTAACCCCTTAGCATAATAAGATGGTATTAATACCTTTCCACCCTTATACACTACATCTCCACCATTGAATGCCAATATACTTGTATACTTTTTAAGTTCTGGAGATATAAGGTTTAATTCTTCTTTTCCTTTTGTTATTATTGCTATATTTTCATATTTTTCTTCTTGATAATCCTCTAATAAATTTAATACTACATCTATTAAATCTTCTTCATCATCTTTTGAAACTGTTGTTTCTAATACATCAAACTCACCTTTTCTTACAAATGGAACAACTGCATTTTCATCTAAAAGCTTACTTGCATATTCCATTATTTGATAAGTTGATCTATAGCTCTTCTTTAATTCAAACAAACTAAAAAATCCACCAAAGACTTCTTTTAATTTAAGCATAGCAGGTACTTCTTCCGCTTTCATAAGTCTTTGATTTGAATCTCCAACGATAGTATAACTCCTACATCCTGTTAACTCTTTTAAAACTAGGAACTGTAGCATATTATAATCCTGAGCTTCATCAATAACTATATGTTTTATTTCAGTATAAGATTTTTTCCCATCTAATTTTATCATTAAATATAAGATACCAGCTAAATCTAAATATGAAAGAGTTTCGATATTTAAAAATCCTTTATATATATCTATAATGCTTTCATTTTCTATCCAATTTTCTATTTCAGCCTTAGATTTCATAACTTCTCTTACTATATCTCTTATCGCAATTCTTCTTCTGAATTCAATATTATTTTCTTCAATTACTAACTCTTCAGCAGATAGCTTTGATTTTTCTTCTTGTGCCTTTAAATTGATTTCTCTTACTTTTTCGTCTCTCTTATCTTTTATCTTTGAAAATAATATTCTCTTTATTTTTTGACTTCGTCTAAATATAGGCATATATTTATAATGCTTCTCAAAAAGCTCTTCTATTTCATCTATAGAAACTATTTCTTCATCTAAAAATCTTACTGTATCTATTTCAAAATAATTTTCTTCAATATCTTCTATTTTTTTATTAAGAGCTTCTATGAATCTATTTGATGACTTATATCTTATATCTTCAATTATTTCTTCATTACCTTTTAATACTTGTTCTAAATAAGATGTTATATCTCTTACAGGTTCATTTAATCCTATTTCTTTATATGCGAAAGATAAAAATGTTTCGTTAATAACTGCTGTTTCGCCTAAATTAGGTAATACCTCTGAAATATAATCCATGAATATGTCATTTGGTCCCAAAATAAGAACTTTATCTGTTAATTGCTCCCTAAAATTATATAAAAGATATGCAATTCTATGAAGAGCTATAGTAGTTTTTCCTGAACCTGCAACTCCATTTACAACCACAGCTTTGTTTCTATCAGCTCTTATTATTTCATCTTGTTCTTTTTGTATCGTATTTACAATATCTTTAAGTTTTTCTCCTGAATTTGATGACAGAACCATTTGTAATATCTCATCTTGTATATTTATATCAGAATCAAAATACCCCTCTAATTTAGCCCTTTTTACAATTAATTGTCTTCTTGATAATATATCTACTGGAATTTCTCCTTGTGGGCTTTTATAGCTAGTTTCTCCAATCATTCCTTTATAAAATAAAGATGCAACTGGTGCTCTCCAATCCACTATTACAGGATCATAACTTCCTTCTGGAGTTAATCCATATCTACCTATATATAACTCTTCAGAATATCCATCATCTATAAACCCAACTTTTCCAAAGTATGGTGACTCTTTAAGTTTAACAAATTCTCCTAGTTTTTTATCTATCATTTTGTATGATTCTTCTTTAATATATCTTTCGTGATCAAAATACTCCATTAACTTATCTTCATCATCTCTATATTCTTCGATATATTTTTTTCTATAATCAAGTATATATTCTGAAATACTTTTTCTCTTCTCTATATATTTTAAAGTTTCTTCACTAAGAATATTTAATGTATTTTTTAAGTTATCCTCTTCTTTTAATAATTCTATTTTATCCAAGAGCTGATCCCCCTTTGATTTTAAATTTATATTATTAAGAAAGAGTGTAACAACAAATCCTGTACACCCTTTCATTAATTTATCCATTTTACGTTATTTTAAACTTCTGTAATCTCTTCTACGTCTATAACTTCATTTGAATCTTCAACTTTTTTCTTTTTCTTATCTCTTAATTCTGGATACTTATCATAAACAAATTCCATAAATTCGTCACCAAATATAGTTTCTTTTTCTAATAGATACTCTGAAATTTTATCAAGTAAATCTCTATTTTCCTTTAATAACTTTCTAGTATTTTCATGACAAGTTTTTATTATTCTTAGTATTTCTTCATCTACTAAAGTTGAAGTTTCATCACTACATTCTCTTACTGCTCTTCCATCTAGATATCTATTTTGAACAGATTCTAAGGCCATCATATCAAATTTATCTGTCATTCCATAAATAGTAACCATACTTCTAGCAGTTTGTGTAGCTCTCTCTATATCATTTGAAGCTCCTGTTGAAACTAAATTAAATACTTCTTCTTCAGCAGATCTACCACCTAGCATAACCATTATTTGACTTGTTAATTCATCTCTTGATACTAAGTATTTTTCTTCTTCTGGTAATTGCATTGTGTATCCTAATGCTCCCATCGTTCTAGGAACAATAGTTATCTTATGAACTGGATCTGTTTTTTCTAATAATGCAGCAACAAGCGCATGACCTACTTCATGGAATGCCACTACTCTCTTTTCCATAGGAGATAGAATTCTATCTTTCTTTTCTTTACCTGCTATTATAACTTCTACAGCTTCTCTTAAATCTTCTTGCATTACAAATTCTCTACCATGCTTTACAGCTCTTAAAGCTGCTTCATTTACTATATTAGCAAGATCTGCTCCTACTGCTCCAGGAGTGCTTTTTGCAATTTCTTGTAAGTCTACATCATCTCCAAGTTTTACTCCTTTAGAGTGAACTTTTAGTATATCTATTCTTCCTTTTAAATCCGGTCTATCTACTATTACTCTTCTATCAAATCTTCCTGGTCTTAATAACGCCTTATCTAATATTTCTGGTCTATTTGTAGCTGCTAAAACAACTATTGCTTTAGTTGAATCAAATCCATCCATTTGCGTTAATAATTGATTTAGTGTTTGTTCTCTTTCATCATTTGTTTGAATTTGAGAATCTCTACTTTTACCTATAGAATCTACCTCATCTATAAATATGATACACGGAGCATTCTTTTCTGCTTCTTGGAAAAGATCCCTTACTTTCGCTGCTCCCATTCCCGCAAACATCTCTACAAAGTTTGATCCTGATATTGATAAAAATGGAACATTTGCTTCGCCCGCTACTGCTTTTGCTAATAATGTCTTTCCCGTTCCTGGAGGACCAACTAAAAGAGCTCCTTTAGGAAGTTTAGCACCTATTTCTGTGTACTTACTAGCATTATTTAAATAATCTATTATCTCTTTTAATGATTCTTTAGCTTCATCTTGCCCTGCCACATCATCAAAAGTTATTTTTATATCATTTTCTTTATAGATTTTTGCATTACTTTTTCCCATTCCCATCCCCATCATAGGAGATGATCCCATTTTTCTACCAATTCTTCCAGCTATAAATCTAAATATAAAGAAAAGTATTATCGGCATTACTATCCAATTTAGAATAAAGTCTACTATAAAATTATTTTGTACAGGCTCACCTTTAAACTCTACTCCAGATTCATTTAAAATATTTATTAAATTAGGATCATCAACATTGCCAGTATATAATAATTTTCCTGTTTCTTTAGTATTTTCATCACTTTTAGGCAGTATTTTTATTTCTGTAGATGAAATTACAACACTTTCTACTTGCTTATTTTCTACCATATTTAAAAATTCATTATAACTTATTTCTCGAGTTGTCATAAGATTTTTAGTCGAAGTGAATGCGTATAAAAACAGAAATGCCATTACTGCATAGAATAATGTATGCTGCTTTTTATTATTGTTATTATTTTCTTCTGTATTCTTATTTTCCATTGCTCTTCCTTTCCTTGTATATCTATTTTATTTTACCAATTTGATCAAAAGGATACACTTTTATTTGAGCTTTGCCACTTATATCTTCTCCATCAATATATGGATTAATCCAGTACCTAGAGTCTTTTGACCAAAGTCTGTTATCTCCTAAGAAGAAGTATTTTCCTTCGGGTACTTCATACTCTCCATTAAAATTGTCTTCAGCACCTATATAATCTTCTTGTAACTCTTCTCCATTTACAAATACCTTACCATTTTCTATTTTTATTTTATCTCCTGGTAATCCTATTAACCTTTTTATTAATGACTCTTGAAGCTCTTCTGAGTTGAATACTATAATATCCCCTCGTTTAAGCTTTTCTAAATTATATACTCGTGTAACAAAAAGTCTATCTCCAACATTCAATGTAGGTACCATTGATTCTGATGGAATTAAAACTTTAAATAATAGAAATTTATTTATAAGAAAAGCTAATATTATAGCTGAAACTATTGGAATTCCCCATTCACTAATAAAATTTTTTTTAGAATCACTATCTTTCTTACCTTCTTCTATATCAATTCCTTCATTTATATTATTACTCTCACTCATTCTTCCCATAATCCTTTCATCATAGTATTAATACTTTCACGTCTTAATTTAGTAGCTTTTTCATCTATAAAATAGAAGTTATCTTTTTTAATTAAAATATCCCCTTCTTTTACACTTCCTATTATATCACTTTTTTTGACATTAATTAAATTATCATATTCTATCTCTAACACAACATAATCGCTCTCAATTCTATCAACTATATATTCCTTTTTCTCCATAATGCTCCTGTTATTACTCACCTCGCTTTTTTAGCTTATATTCTAGTATATCATATTTGTTGAAAATTTAAATAGAATATATATTATTAAAAATAGGGTAAATGATTTTCATTTACCCTATTATTTATACTAATATTATACTTCATTAATTAATAATTCTTCATAATTTTGTCTTTTACATACAACTTTTGCTTCACCATTTCTTACAAATACAACTGCTGGTCTTAAATTTTTATTATATCCACTAGCCATAGAAAATCCATATGCTCCAGTTGATAGAACTGCAAGTATATCTCCACTTTCTGCTTCTTGAAGGTTTATATCTTGTAATAAAATATCTCCAGATTCACAACACTTACCAGCTACCGTAACTTTATCCTCCATACTTTCACTTGCTTTATTAGCTACTATAGCCTCATATTTTGCTTCATATAAAGCAGGTCTTATATTATCTGTCATGCCACCATCTACAGCTAAATATTTCCTTACTCCTGGTATTTCCTTAATTGATCCTATATTATATAAAGTTGTTCCTGCATTAGCTACAATTGATCTTCCTGGTTCTATTGTCAAAATAGGTTTTTTAAGTGATAATTTACTGCACACTTCATTAACTCTATTTAATATAGTATCACAATATTCTTTTGTTTCTTTTGGCTTATCGCCTTCTGAATAATAAATTCCAAATCCTCCACCTAAATCTAATTCTTCAATCATATAACCTGTTTCTTGTCTTATAGTATTTATAAAATTTATCATCACTTCTGATGCATCACCAAATGGCTCAGTCTCAAAAATTTGTGATCCTATATGACAATGAAGCCCTACTAATTCTATATTTTGTAATTCTAAAGCTTTCTTTACAGCATCCATTATTATATTACCTACTGGTGCAAATCCAAACTTTGAATCTATCTGTCCAGTTTTAATATAGTCATGAGTATGAGCTTCTATTCCTGGTGTAAGTCTTAAATAAATCTTTTGAATCTTATTATACCTTTCGGATATTTCATTTATCTTTGCCATTTCCCATAGATTATCTACTATAAACCTTCCTACTCCCAATTTAATTCCAAGCTCTATTTCTTCTAAAGTCTTATTGTTCCCATGAAAATATATCTTCTCCATAGGAAAGTTAGCCCTATATGCTGTATATAGTTCACCCCCAGAAACAACGTCTAAATAAAGCCCTTCTTGATCTATAAGCCTGCACATTTCTAATGTCAAAAATGATTTTCCTGCAAAAGCTACTCTATTATTCTCAGAATTAACCTTAAAATATTTTATATAATCCCTACAATTATCTATTAAAAGTTGTTCATCCATTACATACAACGGTGTTCCATAATCTTTTACTAAATCCCTTGCCTTTACGCCCCCAATTACTAAATCATTTTCTTCTATTTTGCTTGCCCCAAATAATCTCATATAATCTCCTCCAAATATACTTTCATTAATTATAAAATAAAACCACTATGGTTATCCATAGTGGCAGATTTCCTTAAGTGAAATTAAAGCTATAAAATATTTAGCATATAATAATAAAATTAATAATTTATAATTATTGCCTGTAGCTCTCCACTTTCGTGACAGTTGCACACATGTTATATGTACAACCAAAAATAGATTCTTGCAATAATCTATTTCTTCGGCTATTAATCCTTTCTTTATAAATCATCACTTTGCAAAGCTCATTATAAATACTATTAATAACAGCACCTCTACCCTGATAATTAGCCATATATATTATTATACATCTTTTGTTATATTATTCTACAACTTTATGAATTTATAAATTATTAATTTTAATTTTGATCTCTATATTTATCCATTAGGCTTCCCATCACATCGCCAGATGGTGGTGGAGTATATGTTATTGCATTTGCCCCAGCCTCTATAGTTCTCATTATAGTTTCTTCTGTCGGTCCACCAGTTGCAATTATCGGGAATGTAGGAAATTGCTCTCTTATTTTCCTCACAATGTTAGGTGTATTCTTACCTCCAGAAACATTTAATATTGTTGCCCCAGATCCAATCCTTTCAGCAACATTTTCACATTCAGAAACTACAGTTACAATTACAGGAATATCTATAGTTTCTCGTATTTTTTCTATAATTTCATTTGCTGTAGGAGCATTTACAACTACTCCCATTGCACCTTTAAATTCTGCATCTAAAGCCAAATTAACTACTCTTTTCCCTTGAGTTATTCCGCCACCTACACCACAAAATACAGGTACATCTGCTGCCATAACTAAGGCTTGTGTTATAAGTGGTTGAGGAGTAAAGGGATATACTGCTATTATAGCATCAGCATTGGTATTTCTTATTATGGCAACATCTGTAGTAAATAATAATGACTTTATTCTTTTTCCAAATATTTTTATTCCACTACAATCTCTTATACAAGAAGGTACTTCTATAACATGACTTCTTAATAATCCTTTTATCTCTGGTACTTGTTTAATTTTCTTCCCATCCATACCAAACTCCTCCTATTTTATATTTAACTCTAATTTTTTTAAGCTATAATTATATTATACTACCTCAAATATATATTAAGATACATATAACTAAATAATTTTATTAGATTAATTCATTTTTATCAATATATTTATTTTAATTTTTAACATAAATAATAATTTTGAAAAATGTTTATATTTATTCAAAATATAAAAAAGAAACTTTTCTGTATTATAGCTTAGATGGAGAATGTGAATTATATGGAGAGCTTTCTTTAGTTGGAATTATGATAAATAAGGCTGAAATAAATTATAATGATAGAACTTTATCTGTTAAAATATATGAATCTGATTATTAAGCATTATGTAATTAAAAAACAGTAAATAGATTTATACATAAATCTATTTACTGTTTTTTAAACGCCTCGATTTGCTTTAATTTCCTTCTACAGCTATTCCAAAGGCTCTACTATTTATATAATCATTTATATACTTTTAGCTTCTCTTATCTCCAAGACCTTTTTTACAACCCTTGTACCAATTATATCCTCTTTCATTTCCTCTAATGCATCTGCTAGCTTACTCCAACCCATACCTTCTACTTCATCGGATTTATTAATTTCACCTGAAACAAAATCTGCCATGAATGTTATCATTAAAATTTCCTTATCTTTTACATAATCAGAACCCATATATGTAATATTATTTATATCAATTCCAGCCTCTTCTTTTACTTCCCTATAAACTGCTTCTTCTGCTGTTTCATTATTATCTACATATCCCGTTAACAATACCTTAGAATTTTTGTATATATAACTTTGCTTCAATAATAATATTTCATCATTCTTAATTATTGCCACCATTATACATGGCTTTGGAGTATCAAAAAACATCACATCGTCATGAGAACAATACGGTACACCGCCTTCATCCCAACTATACTTTTCTTCTAATCCTCTACCGCATAAAGGACAAAATTTGTACTTCATAATACACCTCTTATTTAACTAAATAACTATTTTTCTAAATAACAACTCAAATATATAATCTTTCTTTAAACTTATATCTTATATCTTATATCTTATATAGTAATTATAATATTATATCAACTTTTTTATATATTTCAATTCCATCTTTTTCAACCTTACAGTTATATGCCATTATATCAACATTATTTTCTTTTGCTAATCTTAATGCATTTCCAAATTCCAAATCAGTTATATCGTTAGGCGAAAAAGTATTAACATTATCTAATTGAATTAAAAATAAAATTCCTGCTCCAAATCCTTGTTTTTTTGCTTCTATTAGCTCTAATATATGCCTTGCACCTCTCTCTGTAGGAGCATCTGGAAATCTACAATGTCCGTTATCCTCTAAGGTTACTCCTTTCACTTCTAAATAATATACTTCACTATCATATTTTGTGGATAACTTAAAGTCAAATCTACTTTTACCAAAAGTTTTTTCTCTATTAATTTTAGTATATTTATGTAAAGTATCAATCTTTTTATTATTTAAAGCCTCATCAACAACCTTATTAGGTATCTGAGAATCTATACTAATTAATATATCCCCTTTCATTGCTGCAATTAAATCATATTTTGTTTTCCTACTAGGATTTAATTCTTCTCTTAAAAATACTTTTGTTCCTTCTTTTAAGATTTCTCTGCATCTTCCTGTATTTGGAACATGAACTACTATTTCCTCTCCATTTAATATGACATTTGCATTAAACCTATTAGGCCTACTTTTAAATATTGCTTCATATATATTCTTATTATATTTCATATTTTTCTCCTTAAACAAAATCACAAATGTAATTTCAACATTTTTTTTCATATATTTTATCCACAGCACTTCTAAAATCATAAGTTGTCCACAGGTAAAATTATTAAAGCTCTTATTTTTCCTATATTTATAGTATTATTGTAACATTATCCACAGTTTTTATCCACATTTTGTACAAACTGTGCATAACTATATTTTGTTACCCAAATTATAAAATTATTAACTGTTACATTCTCCTACATATATTAGTGTTCTTCATCAAAAATCATCATATTGTTACAAACGTATATTCTTTCCATATATATTGTGTCAATACCTTTTTAAAAAGTTTTCAACAGTTTTTCCAAGTTGTCCACATTTTGTGGATAACTTTCCACAGTTTTAACACTTTTCCACTTGTTAATGTTTATTTACACAATAAATATTCCTTTAATCTTTTTAATACCGTATATTATATATTTCTATCTTTTATACTAATGTAAAAGATTATACTATTTTTATAATTTTATTTAATGAAAATAGCTTTATAATAAAATGACAGTAGGTAGATTTGTATAAAACACTTCTTCCTACTGTCATTCTTATTTAACCTATTGCTTTTATAATTTAAATTATCTATTTTGTAGAATAACTATTTTTATAGTATGACATCAAATACTGAATAGCTAATACAAATGGTCCAACTAATGCTGTTATTATAGCCCAAATTAATTTATTTTGGCCTTTTTCTTCCGCTAATTTATATGATGCAAATACTGATGCTATTAATAAAAAAATAACCATAATTTTATTTATTTTCTCCCCTATAATTAATTACTTTCCTTAATCAATTTAATTCTACATAATTAATATATTGTTTTCAATAAAACTATGTTGGCAAAAAAGTAAACTCTTTGTGAATAAGTAACCTAATATTCATTTTTAATATTAAAAACTCTTATCTATTAACTGTATAAGAATAAAGTAAGATATAAAAAATTTTTATATCTTACTTTAAATTACTCTACAGTTGGTAGCGAACTTAAATTATTATTTTCATTTTGGTCTGGAAGACTTCTTAAATATTCTTCACCTTTCTTTGAAACTCCAACTGCAACTCCAGATATTTGACCATTCTTAGCCATTTTAACGCCTTCTTCTTTTGATACTCTTTCGCCATTTGAAAGTTCATATCCTACTACTTCTCCAGACTTCTTAATTAAGGCCTTTATTGACTCTGCATCATTATTTGGTGTTGGTACTTCTTTATTTATATTTATAGGTAGTCTTCCAATCATTCCATCATTTTCTTCATTCATAATAACACCTCCATTTGGTTATAGTGTTATTTTATCCATTAGAAATTCTTTAATACAAATCTACTTGCATTTTTATTTTAAAATGCTTTCTGCTTGTTCCTTAAGTAATTCTATATTATTATCTGCATCTACAGTAGTAAAATTGTATACTTCTTTAAAGTTATAAAAGTAATTTGCAATCGCAATCTTCTTTGATCTAGAAATACTTAATACTGAAGCTAGATTTTCTAAGAAATCTACCTCTTCATCTTCATACTCCCCATCAACCAATGCTAGTCCAACTAATTCAAAATATACAATTGCTTTTGCCCTATCATTAGATTTTCTTATTATTTCTAAAACTTCATCATATCCCATATGATGCACTTCCGAATCACTTAATCCTAATTCTTCCTTATACTCTTTTAACAGAACTTTTTCTTCTTTAGCAAATTTATTATCTACATCAGCAAAAATAGAAACTAAGTTTATAAAAGCTATAGATTCTTCTTTATTTAACTCCTTCAAAAACATCTTATCAATCCCTCCTTACAATATAATTCCTTATTTAATAAAATTATCCTTTATTAAATTATATATAATATCTAATATATTTAAAACCCATTATTTAAAATATGTACATACCTTCTTCCCTAGTCGTACTTAAATTTCCTAATTAAACAATTCATATATATCTTTAAATCTTTGCTCTTCTACTTTATTTCCAATTAGTCCATTAAACTTACTTATCATTAAATATACTTCTTTATTATATGGATCCATCCCTATTATTTCCTTCAATAATTCATGTATTTTATTGTATTTATCCATATCATTTTGAGCTAAAAGGCTTCTTACTTCTGCTATAATTAAATCTAAATTACTTTCATTTTTGTTTTGTATACTTTTCCCCTCTATTTCATCTAACACAATGTTTATTCTGTCAGGTGAAAATGGCTTTTGAAGATATACTACTGCACCTAACTTAGTACATTCTATTGCGTTCTTTACTGTTGCAAAAGCTGTCATTATAACAACAGGGCAATTTATTCTAATCTCTTTAATATTTTTTAACACTTCAGTTCCACTTATTCCTGGCATCCTAATGTCTAAAAATATTAAATCTATTACTTCATTTGTATTATTTATTATATTTAACGCCTCTGCTCCACTATCTGCTGTGATTACCTCGTAACCCCTTAATTCTAAACAAGTACTTAATAATATTCTTATATTCTTTGTATCATCAATTACCAAAACTCTTTTCATATAATCACTCCTAAACTACTTCTTTAGGATAGTGGAATAGTAAATATAAATTTACTTCCATATCCAACCTTACTTTCGCACCATATTTTCCCCCCATGTATCTCTACAATCTCTTTTGCTATAGATAATCCAAGCCCTGTACTCTCTTCTGGTATTTCAAATCCTTCTACTCTAACAAACCTCTCAAATACTTTTTCTAAATAATTACTTGGAATTCCTCTTCCAGTATCTGTTACAGATACACATATATTATTTTCTTTAATATATCCATCTATTTTTATAGAACCTTTTTCTGTATATCTAACAGCATTAGATAGCAAGTTATTCAATACCCACTTTATTTTCTCTTCATCCATCATAACATCAGGCAATCTTTCTTCTAAATTTAATTTCAATTCTATTCCCTTCTCTTTTGCTAAAGGAATAAAATTATACAAGCAATTCTTTATTAATTCTTTAATATCATTATTTCTTATATTAAAAGAAGTCTTGTTTGATTGGATATGTGATATCTTTAATAAATTTGATACTAAATCATTTAATTTCTGTACATCTTCTTTTATAGTTTCTAAAATTTCTCTTTGCTTGCTATTTAATGATCCTATATTACTATCATTTATAAGTCCAACTCCCATCATTATTGATGTCAATGGCGTTTTTAATTCATGAGATATTGTCCCGATAAAATCTGCTTTTATAATTTCTAATTCCTTCAGTCCAGTTATATTCTTAAATAATACTACTACCCCATCAATCTTCTCTTCTGATCCTTTTATTATAGTTGAAGTTATATTAAAAAAATATTTTTTATTATTTCTTTTTATTTCAATTAATTCCTCTCTATTTTCACTACCTTTATTAATAGATTCCTTTATATATTTGTAAACCTTAGATAAATTTATAACTTCAAAGAAACTTTTATCAATGCAGTGTTCTTCATCAATATTAAAGAAGCTTTTTCCTTCATCATTTATAAATTTAATTCTAAATCTATCGTCCAACAATATTATCGGATCTGATATACTTTTAATTATGCTTAAAGATCTATTTTTTTCAGCGACTAAATTTCCCTCTGTGCTCTTTTCAAAATCATATAATCTATTTGTCATATTATTAAATTCTTTTGCTAATAATCCTATTTCGTCATCATAGATTACAGGTGACTGCTTATTTAAGTCTCCTGCCTTTACAGATTTTATTGTATTTATTAATAAATGTATTGGATTGAAATATCTATTGGTAAAGAACATAGCTATTGATCCTCCAATTATAGCTCCTCCAAGTGATATAAATATAATGAAGTATATGGATGATTCTGAACTACTTCTAAGAGCACCTTCTTTTTTAAGCATAATATCTTCATTTAATTCAAATAATTCTTTCAAACTTTTATTTAGCAAATCTATTTGTGGTGATATTTTTTGATAGTAAATTTGAACTAATTCATCATGATTTTGGCCATTATTATAATCTTGTAGCCCAGAAAACAACTTACTAAACTCTATATATTGAGAGTTTATTCTATCCACTAATTCTAATTCTCCAGGCTCCGTTATATTACTTTTCTCAACATAAAACCATTTATAAAATTCATCATCAGTTGCATGAAATAAATTTAATGCTTCATCTTTATTTCCTTGCAAGTATATTAATATAGCCTTATCCTGACTATTAATACAATCAATCATCTTGTTACTTGTATTAATACTTTTATAATTATTAGTAATTAATCCATTTGTAGATTTATTAATATTATACATATTAATAACTGCAAATAATCCTACCAATATAATTATTATTACAAGGATACTATATATAATTGTAAATCTTTTTTTTAAAGAGTTAATCATCATTTTAACCTTCCAATTTTAAAATATTGTTCTTTGATTATATTAATTATACATAATACACAAATATATATTCCACAATTATTTTTTTCTTTTATAAATTTGATCATATATAATTCAATTATTCCCTTGCCTCAATTAGAACTTATATATTTAAGTTTAAGAGATATATAGAATGGACATACTTTTTAAAGGTTTAAATATTAAATAAAATCTATAATCACATTTTAAAACTTTGAACTTTTACATTTTAATATATAAAAAGCTTAGGAATATTAGCTCCTAAGCCTTTCATATAATATTTTTAATAGTTTTCTGCAAATAATTCAAAGTATCCTTGTGGATGTAAGCATGCTGGACATACTTGTGGAGCTTCTTCACCTTCAAAGATATATCCACAGTTAGTACATTTCCATAAAACTGATTCATCCTTATTAAATACTTTTCCTTCTTCTATATTTTTTAATAACTTATTATATCTTCTTTCATGCATATTTTCTACTTCTATTATTCTTTCATATGCTACTGCTACAGCTGGGAATCCTTCTTCTCTTGCTACTCTTGCAAATTCTGGATAATCATGAGACCATTCCTCATGTTCTCCTTTAGCTGCTGCTCTTAAATTTTTGGCTGTATCATCATATAAATCTACTGGATAACCAGCATTGATTTCTATAGCCTCTCCAGCAAAATCATCTTTTAAAAATTTATAAAATCTTTTTGCATGTTCTTTTTCTTGCTCTGCAGTCTCCATAAATATGTTTGCAATTTGTACATATCCTTGCTTTCTTGCTACACTTGAATAATAAGTATATCTAGTTCTTGCTTGTGATTCTCCAGCAAAAGATTTCATTAAATTTTCTGCTGTTTTAGTTCCCTTTAAACTCTTCATTTTATCCACTCTCCTACCTATAGATTTAGTTATTTAACCACTTTTCCATTATATTACATCTGAGATTAATTAGCAAATTGGATACTCAATAAATAACCTCAATAAATATTTTATTTTTGCTTTTTTCTAAATATTCCTTCATTTTTTCATTTCCTTAATTTATTTTTCTACCTTTAATTCATTTTTACTTACACTAATATCATTCATTATTATTACCATAATAATACATTTTATATACTTATCAAAAAAAAATAGTTATAAGATTAAACTTACAACTATTTTTTATAATTAATTTTTATAATTAATTTTTATTTTTCTTTAATACCGCTAATACAATCATACCTACTAATGATCCAATAACTAAAGCACAAAAGTAACCTAATGGATTAGTTATAACTGGAAGAACAAATATACCTCCATGAGGTGCTCTTAAAGCACAACCAAAGAACATTGACAAAGCTCCTGCTGTTGCAGAACCAAGCACACAAGATGGTATCACTCTTAATGGATCCGCTGCTGCAAAAGGTATAGCTCCCTCTGTTATAAATGATAATCCCATAATATAGTTTGTTACTGCAGATTGTCTTTCTTTAGCTGTAAACTTCTTTTTAAAGAATGTAGTACATAAAGCAATGGCAAGAGGAGGTACCATACCACCAATCATTACTGCTGCCATAATTTCAAATTGTCCACTAGCTAATGATGCTGTCCCAAATACATATGCAGCTTTATTTAAAGGGCCACCCATATCAAATGCCATCATTCCACCTAAAACTGCACCAAGTAATATCTTACTACTCTCACCCATATTATTCAAAACATTAGTAATTCCATTGTTCACAGCTGCCACTGGTGGATTGATTATAAACATTATTATTGCACCGATCAATAAAATTCCAAAGAAAGGATACAATAAAACCGGTTTTAAACCTTCTAAGCTATTTGGTAACTTTTCAAACAACTTCTTCAATCCAACTATTAAATACCCTGCTATAAAACCTGCTATTAAGGCCCCTAAGAAACCCGAACCACCTTTATTAGCAAGCATACCCCCAACAAATCCTACTGCTAGAGCTGGTCTATCACCTATACTCATAGCTATATATCCAGCTAATATAGGTAACATGAAATCAAACGCTGTTCCACCAACTGTTTTTAAGAAGGCTGCGAATGGAGTATTCATACCAAAATTTGCTGGGTCAATGCTATAGTCATCAAATAAGAATGCTAAAGCTATTAAAATACCTCCGCCTATTACGAATGGTAACATATGAGATACCCCATTCATAAGGTGTTTGTAAATTTGATGCCCTATACTATCCTTTTCTCCTGATGATTCTTCTTCTGAAGTTTTTGCTCCATTATGGTGATAAATTGGTGCATCTCCTGCAGTAGCTCTATTTATCAACTCTTCTGCTTTGTGTATTCCGTTTGCAACTTTAGTTTGAATTACTTTTTTCCCTTCAAACCTTGCCATTTCTACTTTTTTATCAGCTGCAATTATAATACATTCTGCTTCATCTATTTCTTTTGCTGTTAATACATTTTTAGCTCCACCCGAACCATCAGTTTCTACCTTAATTGAAACACCCATTTCTTTAGCTTTTCCTTCTAAGCTTTCTGCTGCCATATAAGTATGAGCTATTCCTGTTGGACATGCTGTTACAGCTAAAACTTTATATCCATCTTTACTTTCCACTTTATCTTTATTTAACTTTTCGTTTTCAAAATCGTCTATTAATTTTATAAACTGCTCTGCAGATTTTGCATTTAATAATCCATTTCTGAAGTTTTCATCCATTAGCATAGTTGATAATCTCGCTAAAACCTCTAAATGAAGATTATTTTCTCCATCAGGTGCTGCAATCATAAAAAACAACTTTGCTGGTTGACCATCTAAAGAATCATAATCAACTCCATCATTAACTACCATTGCTGCTAATCCAGCATCCTTGACTGCACTTGTTTTAGCATGAGGTATAGCAATTCCATCTCCTATACCAGTTGTACTAAGTTCTTCTCTGGCTAAAACAGATTTCTTATATTCACCTTTATTATTTAAATTTTCTGATAAACTCATTAAGTCAACTAATTTATCAATAGCTCCTTCCTTAGAAGTAACTTTAGGATTTATTGCTATAGATTTTTTATTTAATAAATCTGTAATTTTCATTTCAATCCTCCAAATTATAATATTTGATTCAACAATTCATAAACTTTTTCTTTTGTTGCTAACCCTTCTGAAAATGCACTTGCACTTCCAGTGGCAACCCCCATTTTAAAAGCTTCTTCTAATCTATTATTTTTTAGATATCCAGCTATAAAGCCTCCTACCATTGAATCTCCCGCTCCAACTGAATTAATTAATTTTCCTTTAGGTACATCTGATTTAATTATTTCATCATTTTCTGTTACAAATATAGCTCCATCACCCGCTCTAGAAATTAAAACATTTTTGGCTCCCATTTCTCTAAGCTTTTTGGCATAAATCACTATATCTTCTTCATTCTCTATAGTAGTATTAAATAATTCTGCTAATTCATGATGGTTAGGCTTAATTAAAAACGGCTTGTATTTTAATACATTTAATAAAAGTTCACCCGTTGCATCAACAATAAACTTTATACCTTTATTAGATAACCTTTCCATTATTACTTCATATATATTTTTAGGAAGAGTTGCAGGAATACTACCTGCTAAAACTAAAATATCACCTGATTTTAATAATTCTAGCTTTTCATATAGTTCCTCTAGATCTTTATCTGAAATATTAGGACCTTGGCCATTTATTTCTGACTCTTCATTAGATTTTAATTTAACATTTATTCTAGACATTCCATTATTAAGCTTTATAAAATCTGTATTGCATCCAAAATCTTTTATTCTACGCTCTATTTCATCTCCAGTAAAACCCGCAATATATCCAAGTGCTACATTTTCTACACCTAAATTCTTTAGTACTATAGAAACGTTTATTCCCTTGCCTCCAGCATAAACTTCTTCATAAGAAGTTCTATTCACTTTACCTAGTTTAAAGTCTTGGACTCTTACTATGTAATCTAATGCTGGATTAAAAGTTATAGTATATATCATAACTTTAAAACCTCCACTATTTCTGCTTTATCACAATAACTAGTATTCTCTAATATTGTTGTTATTATCACTGCTTCCTCTATTTCTCCAAAAGTTATACAACTAATTTCATTAAATTTAGTCTTATCTGCTAAAATATATGGATTCCTTGTTCTTTTTAGAGCTTCTTCTTTAACTAATGCTTCTTTTATATCAGGAGTAGTATATCCTCTATAGTCAGATATCCCATTTGTTCCAAAGAAACCTTTAGTAAAATTATATCTTTTCAAGCTATTTATAGCTTCCACTCCAACTATAGCTTCTGTTGAATCTTTTATCTCCCCGCCAAGTATATAAGCTCTAAATCCATTACTTATTAATTTATTTGCTTGATTTATTCCATTAGTAACATATATTGCTTCTTTCTCTTGTAAAAAATCAATCATTAAATTTGTTGTTGTACCTGAATCTATATATACAAAATCGTCTTTTTTAATAAGAGTTGCTGCATATTTTGCAATAATAGCTTTATCATCAATATTTAGCGTTTCCCTTATAGATACTAAATCATCTTTAGTATGAAACTCTCTTTCTAATGTAGTTGCCCCACCATGAACCTTTTTCAATTTTCCGACTTCATCTAGAAAATTTAAATCTCTCCTTATTGTAGATTCCGAAGTGTCTAGCATCTTTACAAGTTCATTTACATATACTACAGATTTTTTTCTAATCTCTTCTAATATAATCTTATGTCTTTCTTCAGTTAACACCAACATCACTCCCAACTAAATAATACAACTTTTCAAAATCAATTTCAACCACTTTCATTCATTTTCATTCACTTTCATTCATTTTCATTTATATAAATATATTTATAACCACTTACTTCATAATTATCTATATTTTATACTATTTAAAAAGAAAAACCTTAAGGATTTTATTCCCTAAGGTTTATTTTCGTGTAATTAATAGCAAAATATACTTTATCTTTTTAATTCAATAATATTTTCGATTAACCCCTTACATCTTCCACAAGTAGTTCCTGCTTTAGTTACTTCCCCAACTTTTTCAACTGTGTCTGCACCATTATTAACCGCATTTACTACGTCTTCTAATGATACATTATTACAACCACATACAGAACCTAAAATTGATTGAATTTGGCTTGTACAACCGCCACAACAAGTTGCAGCTCCAGTTTGATCCATTATTTCATCTAAAGTTCTCGCACCACTTTTCATTGCTTTTCTTATATCTAAATAACTTACATTTCTACATCTGCAAATCTTTCTATCTCCAGCCATAAGATCCTCCAAAAATTAAATTTATATCCTTAATATTATATATCGACAATATCTATTATTCAATATATTTTATTAATTAATTTTTTTTATTCCCATCGTCTTGTTTAGGTATTAATTTATTGCAATAAGAGCATTTTAATGTTAGAATTTACGTGATAAATATTATTTATTGAGAATTCCTTCCAATAAAAGTTAATGTTTATAAATGTTAGAAAAAGGGGTGCATTATATGAAGCAAGAATGGATCAATTTTAAAGAAGGTCAATGGACTAAATCTGTTGATGTAAGAAACTTTATACAATTAAACTATACTCCATACAATGGGGATGATAGCTTTTTAGTTGGTGCTACAGATGCTACAAAAAAGTTATGGGATGAGGTTAGTGAATTATTTACAAAAGAAAGAGAAAATGGTGGGGTTTTAGATGTTGATACTGAAACTATTTCTGGTATTAACGAATATAAGGCTGGATATATAGATAAAGCTTTTGAAAAAATAGTTGGTGTTCAAACTGATGCTCCATTAAAAAGAGCTGTAATGCCTTTTGGTGGTATTAGAATGGCTGAAAATGCTGCAAAATCTTATGGCTACGAAGTAAGCCCAAGAATTTCAGAAATATTTAGCAAATATAGAAAAACTCACAATCAAGGTGTTTTCGATGCTTATACTGACGAAATGAGATTAGCAAGAAAATCTGGTGTTATCACAGGTCTTCCTGATGCTTATGGTAGAGGAAGAATAATTGGTGACTATAGAAGAGTTGCTCTATATGGAGTAGACAGATTAATAGAAGATAAAATTGCTCAAAAAAAGAGCTTAGAAGTTAGATGTATAGATGAAGATATTATTAGATTAAGAGAAGAGCTTTCTGATCAAATAGTTGCTTTAAAAGAATTAAAAGGATTAGCTGAAACTTATGGTCTTGATATATCTGGACCAGCTAAAAATGCTAAAGAAGCTATTCAATGGTTATACTTTGGATTCTTAGGTGCAATAAAGGACCAAAATGGTGCTGCTATGTCACTTGGAAGAACTTCAACTTTCTTAGATATATATATTGAAAGAGATTTAAAATCAGGATTAATTACTGAAGAAGAAGCTCAAGAATTAGTTGACCATTTCGTTATGAAATTAAGACTTGTTAAATTCTTAAGAACTCCAGAATATAATGATTTATTCTCAGGAGATCCAACTTGGGTTACTGAGTCAATTGGTGGTATGGGATTAGATGGAAGAACATTAGTTACTAAGAACTCTTTCAGAATTCTTAATACACTATATACTTTAGGACCATCACCAGAACCTAATTTAACAGTACTTTGGTCAACAAGATTACCTCAAGGATTTAAAGATTTCTGTTCAAAGGTTTCTATTGATACAAGTTCAGTTCAATATGAAAACGATGATTTAATGGCTCCTTATTGGGGAGATGATTATGCAATTGCTTGCTGTGTATCTGCAATGAAAGTTGGTAAGCAAATGCAATTCTTCGGTGCTAGAGTTAACTTAGCAAAAACTTTACTTTATGCTATAAACGGCGGAAGAGATGAAAAGTATGGAATGCAAGTTGGTCCAAAACTAGCTCCAATAACTAGTGAGTATTTAAATTACGAAGAAGTAATGGATAAATTTGAAATAATGACGGATTGGTTAGCTAACCTTTATGTTAATACTTTAAATGTTATTCACTACATGCATGATAAGTATTCTTATGAAAAGTTACAAATGGCTTTACATGATAGAGACGTATTTAGAACAATGGCTTGTGGTATTGCTGGATTATCAGTTTGTGCTGACTCACTTTCAGCTATTAAATATGCTAAAGTTAAGCCAATAAGAAATGATGAAGGTATCGCTGTAGATTTCGAAATCGAAGGTGATTTCCCTAAATACGGAAATGATGATGATAGAGTTGATGATATAGCTGTATATCTTGTTGAAAATATGATGAATAAAATAAGACAAAACAAGACTTACAGAAATGCTTACCATACTCAATCAGTATTAACAATAACTTCAAATGTTGTTTATGGTAAGAAGACTGGTACTACTCCTGATGGAAGAAAAGCTGGAGAACCATTTGCTCCAGGAGCTAACCCAATGCACGGAAGAGATAACAGCGGTTCATTATCATCATTAAACTCAGTTGCTAAATTACCATACGAGCATTCACAAGATGGTATATCAAATACTTTCTCAATAATTCCAGATGCTTTAGGAAAGAATCCTGAAGATAGAATTAGAAACTTAAGCTCATTAATGGATGGATATTTTGGTCAAAATGCTCATCACTTAAACGTAAATGTATTTGATAGAGCAACTCTATTAGATGCTATGGATCATCCAGAATTATATCCTCAATTAACTATAAGAGTTTCAGGCTACGCTGTAAACTTCATTAAGTTAACAAGAGAACAACAATTAGATGTTATAAATAGAACATTCCATAAATCAATGTAATTTATTTGGGACTTAGTATTACTAAGTCCCTTTTTACTTAACATACTCAAAACTAGCTTTTTGACTCTCTAAGTTAAAAAGTAAATTATCTTTCTTATAAAATTTAAACCTTGCTTTACAAGATATATTTTCATAAATTGTTCTTATCATTTCTCCACCATCAGGAGCTAGTAGTTTTTGAGGGTAATTCTCATTTATTTCTACTTCCAATTTATATTTTCCCCTTTTTATAATCAAACCATTTTCATTATAATGTAATATTTTAACTCCATTATAAGTTGCTAATCTGTATTCTTTTTCCTTATATAAAATTGATGCAATACATCCTTTAAATTCAAATCCTAAAAATGGAATATCTGCAATAGAAACCATGATGTTTGACTTTGTATTTTTAAAACTATTACATTGAATCCATAAATATGATTTAGGAAATGATTTTCCTGAGTCCTTCTCAATATACCCTATTCCGTCTTTTATTATTATTTCTTCGTTATTTATATTCAATTTTCCATTAACTATATGATGTAAACTTATTACTCCATGACTACATTCCATTAATGGAAAGAAAGCAAATGGACCCATTATATCATTTTTAATTGTAGTAATATTATCATAGCTTAACTTACCTTTTATTTTTATCCCACTACTAACTATATTTAATATCAATCCTTTTTTAGAAAATATATTATCTCTTATTTTAATAGTTAATTTATCATAGCTTATTGAAAAATCTTTATAATCGTACTTTATATTATAAGAGTTGTCATTAGTTATCACTTGAATAAATGCATACTTTAGCCCACTTTTATCAATATTTATACCTGGAATAAAAGCTATGCTATTATCACCAAATTGCTGCTTAAAATACCACCCCTCAAAAAATCCTTTCTTATTACTATATGAATTTTTATTCTTCATACTTCAATTCCTTTATGGAAGGTGAATCTAATAAATTCCCTTTATAATCAAATCTTGATCCATGGCAAGGACAATCCCAAGACAAATCATCCGCATTCCATTTTAACTCGCAGCCTAAGTGCGGGCACTTTGTTGAAACTGTATAAACTTCTCCTGATTCATCTTTATATACTCCAACTTTTTCTCCATTATAGATAACTATCTCACCTTCACCATTATTTACATGTTCTATTGTTTGCATTGGTATATGTATTTTCTGCGCTATAAAATTATATGTTGTTTCAAATCCATCCTTCACTAGATTTTTTATTGATGCACTCATATCAAATCTACTTGGAGAAAATATATCGTAAAAGTCATGATCCACACCAACTATCATATCACTAATAATTATTGCTGAAACCATAGATGATGTCATTCCCCATTTATTAAATCCAGTAGCTACATAAACATTTGGCATTTCCTTAGAGTAAATCCCTATATAAGGAATTCCATCAGAAGTCATGCAGTCTTGAGCTGACCAGTTATATTTTTCTATTGAATTAGGATACAATTTATTAGCTAAATCTCTAAGCTTATCATAAGATCCACCTAATTCATTATCTCCAGTTCTCTTAGAGATTCCCCCCAAAATTAGTAGATCCTCATATCGTCTAAATGTATATCCTCCCTCATTTTCATCCACATACATTCCATGAATAATCTGAGCATCTTTAAGTGCGATTAGATGTTCTCTTTCTTGATGCATTCTCATAAAATAATATCCTGGTGTATTAATAATTGGGAAATGAGTTGCTACTACAATACTTTTAGCTTTTATATTTCCATGATTAGTTATAATAGTGTCCTCTTTTATGTCTAAAGCTTTAGTGTCTTCATATATAACTAATTCTTTAGCTATATAGTTTAAAAATTTTACAGGGTTAAATTGTGCTTGATTCTTGAATTTTACAGCCTTTGCTATTTTAAAGGGTAATTCAATTTCATCTACTAATTCTGCATCTATACCAATTTTTATTGCAGCTTCATATTCGTTTTCTATTTTTTCAGGTTTATCTAAACTATAAACATATGCATCTTCTCTCTCAAAATCACAATCTATATTATTACTATCTATTATTTCTTGATATGTTTCTATAGCTAATTGATTGGCCTTAGCATATTTTTTAGCATTATCTTCACCAAATTCCTTAATAAGCTTATCATATATTATATTATGTTGTATTGTTATCTTAGCTGTGGTGTTCTTAGTATTTCCATTCAATATTTTCCCCCTATCTATAACAATAACATCTACCCCCCTTTCCTTTAGCATATATGCTGTTAATAATCCTGTTATACCAGCTCCAATAACAACTGCCTCTACTTCTATATCTCCCTTTAAATGATTTCTTTTCTTAATATCATAACTTTTACTCCAAACGGATTTCATAAAAATATCACCTCATATGTTATTATTCCATTAATTTTAGTAATTAAACAAATTAAAAATAAGGTGATTAATAAAATTGATAGTTAACAATCAATTTTTACTTTTTATAAAATTACCATCTATTTTCTCTTTTATATCTGGATATTTTTCTACTACTTCTATGAAATTTATCATTCTATCAAAAGTCTCTTTACTTAAAACATGCTCTATTTTTTCTGTTTCTTGTAATAAGTATTTTGACACCCCTAATATTTTTAAAAACTTTTCTATTGTATTATGTCTATTTAATAAATATTCACCATAACCACTGCCATTTTCAGTTAATTTTACATAACCATACTTCTCATAGCTGGCTAAATTTAATTCATCTAATTTTTTTACCATCTTTGTTATTGAGGCTGGCTTTACATTTAAAGCTTTTGATAAATCACCTACCCTTGTGAATCCTTTATTCTCTGATAATCTATATATCATCTCTATGTAGTCTTCCATTGAAGCTGTAATTAATCCCCCATCGTTCTTTAAATAGTTATTGAAAGTATAAAACTCTTCACTTCCCTTCATATCTAACCCTCCATATCGTACCTATCTTTATATTATATTTAACTAACTACTATAAGATTCTTATAAAAGCATATATTTTATATAAGTATTTATTCTAACCTAATGAATTTAACTATATATTCTTCTAGTTAAATAATAAATAAAAATTTCTATTTAATTTTTAAAACTCTTTTAAGCTAGTAAAATTACCGGTTTATAAAAGGGGTCGCGTTTCGCGACCCCCTTTATAAAAATAATAAATTAACTTGCCCAATATAATACTCTTACTTGAAATGACTAAATTAATTTTTACATTAAATATATTTTTAAGACTACTTCATTTATATCTTAATAGCATACTTTCCCTGGATTCAATATATTCTTAGGATCAAATACTGATTTTATTCCCCTCATGATTGAGATATTTTCATCACTTAAAGAATCACTCAAATATTCTTTTTTTGCATATCCTATACCATGCTCTCCAGAAACTTGTCCCGATAATTCTTTAGCCTTATCATACATTCTTTTCATTACTTTATTAAGTTTTATTTGCCATTCATCTTCACTTAAATCATCTCTTAGTATATAAATGTGTAGGTTTCCATCTCCAGCATGTCCAAAACTCTTTATTCTTATTTCATACTCATCCTGAAGCTTATGAGTAAACTTTACAAACCCAGCAACCTTATTTCTTGGAACTACTACATCTACTTCATCCATTTCAGTTGTAGATGACTTTATAGCTTCTAAAAAAGCTCCTCTTGCAGACCAAATAGCCTCTTGTCTTTCTTCTGTATCTGATATAAATACATCTATAGCTCCTTCACTTAAACATATATCTGCAACTTTTTCATAATTCTTCTCTATTTCCTCTTTTGAATTACCATCAAAAGTTAATAATAAATAAGCATCTGAACTATGATCTGGAAATTTCTTACCTAGATATTCTTCTGCTGCAAGTATTACTTCACCTTGCATAAACTCAATAGCTGTTGGTACTGCTTTTGATTTAATTATTTTAGGTACAGTTTCTATTGCAGTTTCTAATTCTTTAAATGGAACTAATAAGCTTATAGATTTTTTAGGTAAAGGTAATAATTTCAGAGTTGCTTTAGTTATTATTCCTAATGTTCCTTCTGATCCTATTATTAAATCCTTAATACTATAGCCTGAACTATTTTTAACAACTTTTCCTCCTAAGTTTATAATTTCTCCTTTTGGAGTAACAACCTCTAGACCTCTAACATAATCCCTTGTTACTCCATATTTTACCGCTCTCATTCCACCTGCATTAGTACTTATATTGCCTCCTATTGTAGCTGTCTTTTCACCTGGATCTGGTGGATAAAATAAATCATGCTCTTGAACGAACTTTCCTATTTCCATTAGTAAAACCCCAGGCTCTACTGTTAGCGTTAAATTTTCTTCATCTAACTCTAATATGTTATTCATCCCGCTTAAATCTATGATTATTCCTCCATTAAGAGGTACACACGCTCCAACTAACCCAGTTCCAGATCCCCTTGCTGTAACTGGTATATTATTTTCATAAGCATACTTCATGATATTTGATACTTCTTCAGTAGTGGAAACCTTAACTACTATTTCTGGAAACTTTCTAACAAAACCTAATTCATCATGGCTATAATCTTCATTTATATTTTCCCCATAAAAGATTCTATCATTATCATTTATTAATGCTTTTATTTCCTCTATATTTTTTTCTAAAACTTTATTATATTGCATATTCTTCCCCTCCAATTCCCTTAATCATTTTAATTAATTTAGGGACTATTTCATATATATCTCCTACTATTCCATAATGTGCGACCTTAAATATTGGTGCTTTTTCATCATTGTTTATAGCAAATATATAGTCAGAATTATTCATACCTGCAGTAAATTGAACTGCTCCAGAGACTCCACATGTTATTATTAATTTAGCTCTAACAGTTCTTCCACTTAATCCAACTTGCTTACTAGCATCTTCCCATCCTGATTCAATTAATGGTCTTGTAACAGCAACTTCTCCACCAAGTAAATCTGCTAACTCTCTTATCATATTCATGTCTTTTTCTGACTTTACTCCTCTTCCAGCTACAATTAAAACATCAGCATCTGATATGCTATGCTCCTTCTTTTTAACTTCTACACTTTTTACATTAATATTTGAATACAACTTGTTTTTATTAACTTCACAAAGTATTAACTTTCCTGTAGATTCTTTATTTCTCTCTGGTGCAGACATAACCTTATATCTAACTGTTGCTAACTGTGGTCTTGAATTTGGAGTGATTATTTGAGCCATTATATTTCCGCCAAAAGCTGGTCTTATTTGTATTAAATCTGTGTTTTCCTTTATATCTAAAACTGTACAATCTGCTGTTAAACCTGTTCTATATCTTGCTGCTACTCTTGGTGCTAGTGACCTTCCAACAGTAGTTGCTCCAACTAATATAACAGATGGTTTAACTTCATCTATGAAACTTTCGAACATCGCTGTATATGGTTCTATTCTAAAATTATTTAAACTATCATTATCATATACATATACTTTATCTATTCCATAATGTAATAATTCTTCTGCTTTTTTAATTATGTTATGACCTATAAATATGCAATATACTTCTTGTTTTACTTTACTAGCTAACTCTCTAGCCTTTCCTATAAGTTCAAATGTAACAGGATGTATATCTCCATCAACATGATCTACATATACTGCTATTCCATTCCACTTACTCTTGTCTATCAATACTTTTTCTTCTTCTATATATTCTACAGCACCTTTGGGTCCCTTCTTCACACACAACTTACACATCTTACAATTAGAATTAATATCTAATTTACCATTAATATTTTCTAAAGCTCCAAATGGACAAATTTTAATAATCTCATCTATATTTACTACTTTATCTTGATTTACAACTAACTTAGACATATATATTCCTCCTAAATAAACTTTAATTCTTTTAGCTTATTAAATATATTTTTGCTTATTTCATCTGAATTCCCATTCCATTTCTCATGACTAGAATTAGATTCAGGAGGAAATATTCTTTCAACTTGAGTTGGAGAACCATTCAAACCATATTTATTTTCATCTTTATCTTCAAAATCACTTAATGATATTACTTTAATTTCTCTATCCTTTGATTCTATCTTTTTTCTATATGACGGTAACCTTGGTTCAAATATATCCTTTTCTACTGTTAATAAGCAAGGATATTTAACCTCAACAATTTCCACTGTATTAGGCATGTCCATTTCTACTGTTATATAATCATTTTCTACTTCTAATATCTTTCTAACATTAGCCACATGAGGGATCCCCAAATACTCAGCTATCTCTGGTCCAACTTGAGCTGTATCTCCATCTGTTGTTTGCTTACCACAAATAATCAAATCGAAATCTCCTGTTTTTCTTATCCCTTGCGATATTGTATATGATGTTGCTAGAACATCTGCACCTGCAAATTTTCTATCTGATATTAATACCCCATTATCAGCTCCCATTGAAAAAGCTTCTCTTATTACCTCCATAGCTTGAGGTGGCCCCATACTTATTACACTTATACTCCCACCTTTTTTCTCTTTAATATTAAAGGCAGTTTCTAATGCATAAAGATCGTATGGATTCATCTTTGTATCTATTCCATCCCTTTTTAAGACTCCTGTTTTTTCATCAACTTCAACTTTTGATGTTCCTGGTACCTGTTTGATACAAACTATAGTGTTCATATATTCATCTCCCCTGATTTATTATGTTCTAAATTCTTCATATAAATTAAGAAAACATCTATTTTCTTAATTCAATATACACATTTTTGTATATTGAATTATAAATACTATTTATTTTACTTTTAGTAAATAATACTTATATTTTATATAATATTCCCCAAACAAATTGTAAACCTTTTAATACAACTTGTCTATAATAGTTATTTTTATAACACATTATAAATAACTTTAGCTATATCCCTCTATTATCACTCAATATTAAATATTAATATTATTTTACAGAATAAGCTAAATATAATAATAAACGACCTATCCATTAAGAATAGATCGTCCTATTTTTGATTATCATTTTATACCTAAAGTAAACTTTTATTCATGTCAACTTTAATAAATATTACTTAATCATTTCTTTTCTTCTGTATATACATATACCACATACTATCATTATAGCACCTAAAACTATTAGTGCTTTACTATCAAATTGTGATCCTGTATTTACTAATGTATCGTATTTACTATTTTCTGAATTATCATTTCCTCTAGAATCATTAGTAATTGTATCTATATTGTTATTTTCTGAAACTTTTATTGGTTCCATTTGTATATCATGTCTGACTATTTCTTCTTCTACCGAAATATTATCACTTACATATTTTTCATAACCATCTGCTGTAGCTACTATATAGTAATCAGTATAAGGGAATACCATCCAAGCATATTTACCATTAGCATCACTAATTTGAGGGTTTAAATTATTAGCTGGAGGAAAATCATTAACAGTTGGCAATTCTACTAATGTATCCGGCTTTCTTCCATTCGCTTTATTTCTTTCTGTATTTGCATAATATAATTTAACCTGAGCTCCAGCTATTAATTTTCCTGTTTCTTTATCTATGATATCTCCATATGGATCTATTAAGCAAGTTGCTATATTTAATTCTCCATCATTGTTAACTCTTATTTTTGAAGAACCAACTTTTATCTTTAATCCATTTGATAAATTATAATAAACATTTGCATAATATACTTTATTTTTTTCTAATCCACTAAAATTAAATATTCCTCTATTAACTTTGTCATTTAGATCCCCTTCCTCAATGATTCCGCTAACTGAGTTTCCATTTTCATCTACTATCATTATCTTATAGTTTGAATAATCATCAATTGAACTAATATCACCGTTAGGATTTTGTAATAAAAGAAGTCCTGTAACAGTGTTAGATGCATTATAATTTTCTTTTCCTTCTGATGTAACAGATCCAGCATTAGTTTTTTGATGGAACGTTACCATTTTTGTTTGATTACCTATCTTTATAGGTTTTGTTATCTTAACATCATATGCTACATTTCCTTTTGGTATTGCAATTTTATATTTACCATCTTCTTTTGTAGTTACCTTTGCATAGAATTCTGGTATTCCATTATTATCAAAGTCTTTTGATACCTCTACTACTGCGTCTGAAATAGGTAAACCTGTGTTATTATCAACAATTACTCCCTTTATACTTCCTGGTGCAAAATGAAGTACTGCATTGTTTTGTACAGGAACATCTAGCCCATTTACTTTAGCTGAAACTGTTACTGTAATCATATCATCACCAGTTACTTTAGAAGATTGTAACGTAAATAAAGCATTACCATTTTTATCTGTTATAACTGTATCTCCATTTAGTAGTGATCCATTTGAAACTTCTAATGTTACACTCTTTTCAGGTACTGGATTATTATTTTCATCTAAAACTGTAACTTTTAATGTTGTTTTATCTTCTCCATCTCCAACTATTGAATTTGGATCGGCAGTTATTATTACTTTATATTTTGATAAGTATATATCTACTACTTTTTCTTTATCTGTTGGTTTAGATGGTTGTAAATTTACATCCACACTTTGTTCTGCTCCATCTTTATTAGCTACTACCTTATAAAGTCCTACTTTTTCATTTTTAAAACTATAACCTCCATCCTTAGAAGAAGTTGTAGTATCAACTATTCTGCCATCTACATCAACAAGAATTAATTTAGCATTTTCTTCAGCACCCTTAGCAGAGTAAACTTTACCATTAATATTTAAAGTTAACGGCATTGATTTATCAATTGTAAATTTAACTACTGTTTCATTCCCTGCATTATCAGTTACTACTAAAATATACTCTCCATCTTTATCTATCTTATTTCCTGGCGTGTAAGGTTTTCCATTTAGTGTTGCTGTTCCTTCATTGAATTCTGGAATCATATCTTCTTTATATGTCTCACCATCTTTAATCTTTGTAACAACTGGCTTTGTTTTATCTATTACAAATGTCTTTGTAATAGAATTTCCTGCCTTATCAGTAACAACTATAGTATAAGTTCCTTCTTCAGTAACTTCTGAGCCATTATTGAATTTGTTCGCATTTAATAAAGCTTCTCCTTCATTAAATGTTATAACTACTTTATCTTTGTAGCTAACTTCATTTTCTACCCCATATATTTCCGGAGTAGTCTTATCTATTACGAATTTAATGCTTTTTTGATTTCCAGAAGCATCTACTACAGTTATTAAGTGCTCACCCTCATCTTTTATAATAGTACCACTAGTAAATTCCTTTCCATCTAATAGTGCTACTCCCTCATTAAATTCAACTCTTCTATCATTATTATAGTACTTTCCATCTTCTGCCCCTGTAATTATAGGTACAGTTTTATCTATAATAAATGTTACCTCCGATTTATTTCCAGCTTTATCTGTAACTAATATAGTGTGAGTACCTTCAGTAGTTACAGAAGTTCCACTATTATATGGTTTACCATCTAATGTCGCTGTTCCTTCATCAAAAGTAGGATTTACATCTTTATTGTACTGTCCACCTTCAATTACCCCTTGAATCATAGGTGGTGTTTTATCAATAGCAAATGTAACTATTGAAACATTTCCTGCTCTATCTGTAACTACTAAATTATATGTTCCTTCTTTAGAAACTTCTGTTCCTGATACAAATTCTTTACCATTTAATAATGCCGCACCTTCATTAAGTGTAGGCTTTACAGAAACATTATAATTTGTATTATCTTTTACATTTGATATTATTGGTGGAACTCCATCTACTTCAAAGCTTAATTTACTATAGTTTCCAGCAGTATCAACTGCATTTACCGTATATATCCCATCTTTATCTATCTTGTTTCCTGAAACAAAAGGTGAATCGTTTAAAGTCAATGTTCCTTCATTTGAAGTTATTATAACACCTGGTTTATAACTTCTTCCTTCAACTGCACCATCTATAACTGGTGCAATTGTATCTACTATAACATAGCTATTGTCTGTAGTATTACTTATATTTTCAGATTCATTTCCATAATTATCTTTTAATTTACTTATATCAAAAGTTACTACCCCTTGTAAATCTTCTCCTTTAACACTATAAACTATCTCATATGATTTTTCAGAAGTACTAGTTGCTATAATTTCATTACCTAAAATATTTACTTTAGGAGCTTCAGATAGTATCTTATTTGTTGTAAATTTAATCTTAATAGTATCTCCTTCCTTAGCATAATTTTTATTGCTATTACTGGATTCTATAGATAGTGTTGTTACAACTGGCGGAATATTATCTTTAATATTTATGGTCATTTTAGCATCTTGAGAATAATCATCCCCATCAAATCCTTGATAAACTAATGTTGAAGTACCTACGAAATCTTTTGATGGTACAAATGTAATCTTTGAAATGTCAGAAATTAAAATAACATCACTTTCTTTAACATCAACTCCATCATTAACAAGTTTTCCATTTGAAGGTAGCGAAATAACCTTTATTGATACTTCATTACTCTTTTCAATATCGTTATAATTAGATATAAAATCATTATCTTCAAACTGTATACTTTGATTTATATATCCAATCTTTTCTGAATCCTGAACTGTAGGAATATTATTAGGTAATGCTTTAACCTTAACATCAAATTTTTTGGTTGAAGTCACTCCATTGTTATATAACGTTGCAGTTAAAGTTACTACCTTATCTCCAGTTAAAAATCCTGGTCTTGAAACTTTTCCTGTTTGAGTTATCGAAACATCATTTGATTTCCATCTAACTAAGGTGTTATTCATTCCAGTAGTTGACAATGTTAAATTTTGAGTTACATTGTCTTCATTATCACCTTGAGCATATATTATAGATACGTCTCCATTTGCTTCATTTACCTGATCTTGTACATCTTTTACAGTAAATGTTCTTGAAAAACCTTCTGACCAAATTGTAGTCTTTACTTTTAAGGAAACTGTGTACTCTCCTTCTTCCTTATCAGAAAAGTCAATCATAGGAGTTGCTCCTGAATATACTACTTTGCCATCTTTTTCTACTGTGCATAACCTATCAGTTATTTCTTTACCTTGTGGATCATAACTATTATCTATCATCGTTATGTTCTTCATTAATGGTTTATAGAACATTGATGGTGTTAATATAAAATTAGCTAATGGTTTTTCAGTATCATCATCTTTAGTTGAAATATATTTAACTAAAGGTATACTTAAAACATCATCATAATCCTTTACTTGTAGCTCTACTAAGTATTGTTTATCAACTTCTAAGTCTTGTGGAATTAATCCACTATTCCATGTACTTGCTGCAGCTTCTCTCCATTTCCATATCTTTTCCTTAATTCCTTTATCTTCTTGACTCTTAGCATCCTCATCATAAGAGCTTTCATTAATTTCTATATTATAAACTTCATCTGACTTTACTACATTAGCATCAAAATTTGCAATAGGTCTTCTATGAGCATATACTTCATTTGGGCTAACTATACTATCCTTGAAAGTTATATCATATTTACCAGTTTTCTCGAATATCATATCTAAATTGTCCATATATTGCCCATCAAATGTTGCTTTACCCGTATCATTTTCATAATATGTTTCATCATGGTTTAGCTTCCAACCGCCATAAGGATATTGCTCATCTGCAGTATTTTGTTTTAAGCTTTCTGGAGTTACATCTATATCCATAGGTTGTCCTATTAATACTTTTGTTTCTCCTGAACTTTGTTGTTTTAAATTATCATAAATATAACTAGCTATTTTATTTATTGATTGATTATAATCTAAATTATCAACATAAAGTCCATTTTCATTATTTTTACTTACTAAATCATTTGCTTCTGATTTATTTTGGTCTGTCCCCCAACCTATGTAGTGAATATTTTCACTAATTATTCTTGATTGAATTTCTGAATATGTACTCTCATTATGGAAATCCTCATCAGATGTATCATTTAAATTTACAACAAATCTCTTTGAGTTTAGATCCCACTTAGGTTGCCTTATTAAGTCCTTAAATCTAACTGTATTAGTAGTTTGCATACTTAGATTATTAAATGAAAAATATGATAAAATATTGCAATTATGTGACGCATAACTAGCTATAGGTCCAAAACTATTACCAAACTTAGAATCTAATTTTTCTGAATCTATAGTTTTGTTTTCATTATCCCACATACTAATTGTATCTTCTGTAACTTCTATTTTTATAGTATGATTTGATGATGAATCCTTTGAATAGTTTTTAACTAATGTTACTCCTGGATATTGACTCATTAATTCATAATCTTCATTATGGAAGTTTTCAGCATTTATATTAATAACCTTATATAAATTAATGCCGTATTCGGTAAATAAAATACAATAACCACTTAGGAGTCCATTTTCTATTTTAGAATTAAATAAGAATCCTCCACCTTCCATGCTATGATAATTTATTCCACTTTCATTAATTTCAAAATCAAAAGTCTTTTTAGACATAGAATTATTCTCCATAAACATGAAATCCTTGTAGCCAGGTTGTCCATATCCATAGAAAGTTATATTTTTTCCTGAATCTTTTACTATAATATGCTGATTATCTTTTGGATTCGCTTTCCCATCTCCATTTGGATAATTCATTTCTCCCCAGTTACCTTTATGATCATATATCTTCCAGGCAAAGGTATCTTCAGCACTTACTTCCTCAGCCCTTAATCCAGTTATTTTGATTCTAGAATCCTTTACCCCAAGTTCCTGGAGCTTACTTCTTAAATCTTTTTCAAAATTCGATGGATCTACATTTGAATCTTCAACTGTAAGAACTATATCAGCATTGTACTGAGGTTTCAAAGAAATATTTACATTGTTATCTTCTGCCTTAACAATATTTCCAACATCAATCAAATTTAATATAAATAATGTTACTAAAGTTAATGCAAGAGTTTTCTTATTTTTTAAGCTTCTCCTCATCCTTTATTCTCCTTTTTATTATTTTTTTGTATATCCACATATTACAATAATATTCTAAACAAATTCTGAACAATTTATATTTATTAATAATAATTATTATATACTTTCAAAAAAAAGTAAAAGCCCTGTATTAGAGCTTTTACTTAAGTTTATTATAATAAGTTACTAAACTTTCATTTAAATTTAATCCATATTTCTCTTTAGATATTTTATATGCTTTTAAAAACTGTTTATTTAAATTATATATATCATTTTTGTCATAATATGCTTTAAATAAAAGCTTAACACCTACTTCAAAGTTAGGATCAATATCTATTATTTTCTCCAAATACTCAATGGCTTTATCATAATTTTCAATATTAATATAATATTCTCCTAGTCTTCTAAGCAATTCTAAATATTTTTTCTTAATATTTTCAGATGCATTTATAGACCATATATATCCCTCTTCTTCTAAATAATCTCCTTTATATAAATCGCATATACTCTCATATATGTTTATATTAAAAGCACATATTTCATAATTAATATCTGTATAATCTTTATATAACCAAATATCACAGTCTAATTTAATCTTATTCATTGTATAACAGTTATTTGCATATTTTATACAATCTATGTAACCTGCATTACTTAATATTTTCCTTATTCTATAAATTGAACTTTGCAAATATATTAAAGCATTTTTTATATCTATATCTTGCCACAAATCTTCTATTATTCTTTCTTTATGTATAGGTCTATTTATGCTCTCAACTAAGTATGCGAATAATTCCTTATCTTTTAAAGTCCTCCACTTTATGGGAATATTATTAATTGTTACTTCAAACTTATTAAATGTTCTTATTTTTATCATACTATCTTCTTCTACTTGATGCTCATTTACTATCTTAAGAATCTTATTTATTGATTTTTCTAAACGCTCTTTTCTTACTGGTTTTAATATATAGTCTATCGCACTGACTTCAAAGGCTTCTAATGCATATTGATTGTATGCTGTTATAAAAACTATTTCCATATTAGGTCTTATACTACTTATTTTTTCTGCTAATGTTATTCCATTCATACCAGGCATGTCTATATCTACAAAAGCTACTTGTATATCATTATTTTTAATTGTTTCTAATGCTTCAAATGGATTATTCTCAGTAAATATTACTTTTATACTTTTAAAATTCTCAATAATTTCTTTAACTTCTTCTATAGTATTTTCTTCATCATCGATTATTATTGCTCTTATCATATTCCACCTCTACTAAACCTTTTATCAACCTATTGGAATTTTCATTATTACTTCTGTTCCATGCCCTATGATACTTTTTATTTCTAGTCCCTCTCCATATGTTCTAATTAATCTACTGTTAATATTTTTTATTCCAACTCCAGCCTTATCATCTTGCCCGTCCATGATTTTCCTTACCTTTTCTTCCTGCATCCCTATTCCATCATCTTTTATATTGATAATCAAAGTCTTTGATTCCTTATATATTATTATATTTATATTTCCACCCTCTAGTTTGTTTAAGACTCCATGCCTTATAGCATTTTCAACAATTGGTTGTATTATTAATGAAGGGATTTTTATTTTTATATCTTCTTCTATATCAAAATTTATCTTTAACCTACTTTTAAATCTTTCCTTTTCTATTGCTACATAGGCCTTTGTAAGTTCTATTTCTTTTGATAAAGCAACTAAGTTATCACCTGTGCTAAAATCGAAGCTATTTCTTAAATAATCACTAAAATCTAAAAGTAACTCTTTAGCTTTAATTGGATTTCTTGTTATTAATGATGATATAACACTTAATGCATTAAATATAAAATGAGGCTTTATTTGAGCTTTTAAAAATGCCATTTCTGAATCTACTAAGGCAGATACAGAGTCTTTTAACTGTATTAATGTATGAACTCTTGCTCTAAGTTCGCTTATATCATATGGTTCAACAAGTACATCTGTTGCCTCTAAATAAAGAGCTAATGATATATTTTCTGGATATGCTTTATCTACTATCATAAGTATAGGTAAACTTATGGAATCATATTTACTTCTTATTTTTCTTAATAAATTATATCCTGATGTATTTGGTAGGAATGCATTAATTATTAGCAAATCATTCTTAATTCCCTTGTCCATTAAATCAAGCAATTTCTCAGATGATTCTATATTATTTACAATATACCCCTCTTTTTTCAAAGAATTATTAATAACTTTATTATTTATTTCATTAGCTTCTAAAAGTAAGATTGAATGGCTATTACCTTTATTAACATTTATATTTTCCTTTTGCGATCTTGCACTCTCTTCTAAATAAATATTCGAATCCTCTTTATTTTTATCGATATTATTAATAACTGGTAAAACGATTAAAAATTCTGTTCCTAATTTCCTTGTAGAACTAAATTTTATTTCTCCCCCATGAAGAGCTATTATTGTACTGGATACCCATAGTCCTATATCAGATCTTTTTTTATCAGTATATATCCTATTGCTCCAATTTATATTTTTCATACTATTAATTATAGCTTCTCCATCCTCAATATATAGCTCTTTATTCTTTATAGATATTATTGCTTTATTGTCTATACTCTTCAACTCTATAGTTAAGCATCCTCTATCTGTAAATATTAATAATATATCTATTAAATTATAAAATACCTGTTTAAGCCTATTTTCATCTCCACTCACTGTTATAGTTTCAGGACACATTGAATTTTTTATAATTATAGGTTTATCCTTAAAAGAATACTCTATAATATTTATAACTAAAAAAAGAATACTTTTAACATTAACAATTTCTCTTTTATTTTTTATATATCCATTAGTAAACTTATAATAATCTAAAATATCCTCTATTAATATGCTTAATCTATTTGATGTAGCAGATATCATTTCTATGTTTTCTTCTTGCTCATTTGTCAATGTTCCTGCAACTCCATCTATAAGAGCATTAGATATATTTAATATACCTTTTAAAGGAAGCATTAATTCATAAGAAATTCTTTCTAAAAAATCGTCTTTTCTTTTATCTAATATTTTTAATTCATTTGATAGCTTCTCTATTTCTTTTACTGAGTTAAAGTAATTATTTGATAATAACATTGCTTGACTTATAGTAAATATAATCACGTAAAACGGAAATAAAAAATTTATTTGTTTTGAGTTAAAGGTATTGTATATACCTACTAATATCATTAAAAGCATACTTATAAGAGCTAATATATTAAATCTTGTACCTTCAATCTTATTTATTATACTTTTAATTATGATACCAGTAGCAAATAATATAATAATTATCCCTACTGAGGCATGCATCTTACCAAAGTCTAATTTTTTAAATATATTTAAAGAAAAAATAATTATTAAAGCTATAATATAAACAAAAATGAATTTCTTTATTATCTTCTTTGATAATCCTATTTTATAATATTCATTTATATATACAATTAAGGAACTTGCAGATATAGTTCCTAAAATCATAGTTAGGTTTGATATACTTTCCATAGACAAATTGCTAAATATTTTAGTTATTAATATCTCATCACTCATAGATAAAAATAATGCAGCACTAATACTATATACTCCTAATGATAAATTTAAAATTAATTCATTCTTTTGACATGCTCTATTAAAAAAATAAAACGCTAACATTAGGAAACTAATTACACAGCTAATGTCTATTATTAAATATTTATCTCTAAAATTAGTAATACTCTTTTCACTACCTATATAAATAGATTTAAGTATACCACTTTTTAAAGAATTAGAATTTTCTAATTGTATGAGTACTTCAAATTCTGTGTCATCTACATTAAATAACTTCATTCTTACAATACTATTGCTAAATTCATTCTCTTCTAAAAAATTATTTTTTGATTTTATTATAATTTTGCTTTTACCCCAAATATTATTAAGCTTAATTCCAATGTCCTCTTGTTCTTCATTAACCTTTATTTTAATTCTATATGTAGCTTTTCCCTCAGAAGGTAAACTCTCATTATTTGCATCCTTATATTTTGCCCAATTGCTAGGAAGTCGTATGTATTGTTTTGGAAAACTTTCAATATTATCAATGAAATCTTCAGTATAAAGAAGCTTATTAAAATAAAATTCCCACTCTCCTTCTATGCAAAATGGTCCTTCATCTAAATTAACATCTGATAAATTTAAATAGCCATTTTCTATTTTTAAATTGTTTTTATTTGTAAAACTTATTATAGAATAATAAGTAAATCCAAATATTAAAAAGCAAAATACAACTATATAAAAGTTATTAACCCATTTCTTCATATCTTTTTAATGCCCTCATAAAGCTACCCTCAAGTAATTCTTTCAATTTTTCTATTAATATTTTAGGCTCTTCCATCATCCCATCTTTCATCCACTGTATTACCAACCCTGCAAATGCATGTGTATAAAAATCTGCCATGAATTTCTTATCTTTTGATTTTACGCTCATATCACTAGATACTTCATTAATAACCCCCATAAGTAAATCATTTATTACTGAAAAAAGATACATATCTAAGTGAGTTCTACTTAATGAATTTAATGTGTTATAGCAAAATTCCTTATTATCTTCTATATATAAAAATATTTTATAAAACCCATCGATCCATGTACTATAACTTTTATACTCTTCTATACTTTCAATAGCTTCAGTTTTATATATCCACTCTACAAGTTCATATATATCATGAAAATGATAATAGAAGGTTTGTCTATTTACATTGCAATCTTTAACTATATCCTTTACTGATATCTTATGTAATGGATTTACTTTCATTAATTTTTTTAAAGACTTTGCCAGTGATTTTTTAGTTTGTAAAGAACTCGACACTTTTTTATTTCCCCCTAAATGCATCTTTATTTGTATTAAAAAAGCTTCGATATAATTCGAAGCCTTTTAACATGATATACCATAAATTATAGCATCACTTATATACCACATCAACTTTATTATAAAAGTGACTATTTAACTTTCTACCATTGTCCCTCCATTTACATGAATAACTTGTCCAGTTACATAACTTGAATCATCAGATGCCAAATATACATAAGCTGGTGCTAATTCATAAGGCTGGCCAGCTCTTTTCATAGGGGTGTCCAATCCAAAAGTAGATACTTCTTCTGCTGAAAAACTAGATACTATTAATGGAGTCCAAATTGGTCCCGGCGCTACCCCATTAACTCTTATACCTTTGTCTACTAGAGATTGAGATAATGAACGAGTAAATGTTGTTATTGCTCCTTTAGTGGATGAATAATCTATAAGTTCTTTATGTCCTTGATATGCTGTAACTGATGTAGTATTTATAATAGAGCTTCCCTTTTTTAAATAAGGTAATGCTGCTTTAGTTAAATAAAACATAGAAAAAATATTGACTCTGAAAGTTAACTCTAACTGCTCAGCTGTTATATCCTCTATACTCTTTTGAGGAAATTGAACTCCAGCATTATTTACTAATATATCTATCTTACTAAATCTTTCAATTGTTCTTTCCACAACTTCCTTGCAAAAGTCTTCTTCACTAATATCCCCTTCTAAATTTAAGCATTCACTACCATATTTTTCTATATATCTTTTAGTTTCATCTGCATCTTCCTCTTCATACAAATATACTATTGCTACTTTTGCTCCTTCTTTTGCAAATGCAACTGCAGTAGCTCTTCCAATTCCGCTATCCCCACCAGTTATTATCGCAACCTTATCCTTTAATTTTCCACTACCTATATAATTAGGATCATCAAATATAGGTCTTGGATTCATTATTGATTCTATTCCTGGTTGAACATCTTGATGTTGTGGTGGAAAACTTTTAACCTCACTATCACTTCGCATTTTGCCTCTATAAAATGAATTCATGTAATCCTCCAGATCTATTTATCACAGTATTTATACTATGATATCCTTAAAATATTGTTACATTCATAAATCTTTCATTATTATTATATGTTACTTATATCTTGAATTTGTTTATTAAATTATTTAATAATTTATAGTAAACTTTTATTATTTCCGCTTTACTAGTAATCTTTTATAATAAAAAAAATACTACTATCAAAACTTGATAGTAGTACTTTTTATATATTTCCTAAAGTACGTTTTAAAAATTCACGTGTACGTTCTTTTGTTGGATTATTAAATATTTGTTCTGGAGTTCCTTCTTCTTCTATAATACCATTATTCATAAATACTACACGATCAGCTACTTCTTTAGCAAATCCCATTTCATGTGTTACGACTAACATTGTAAGACCTGTTTCAGCAAGTTCTTTCATAACCTTAAGAACTTCTCCTACCATTTCTGGATCAAGAGCTGATGTTGGCTCATCGAAAAGAATAACATCTGGTTCCATTGATAATGCTCTTGCAATTGCAACACGTTGCTTTTGTCCTCCAGATAATTGCTTCGGTTTAGCATTTACATAATTCTGCATACCAACAACCTCTAAATATTTCATAGCAACTTTTTCAGCTTCTTCCCTTGATCTATTTAATACCTTCATTTGTCCAACTACACAGTTACTCAATACATTATGATTGTTAAATAAGTTAAACTGCTGAAAAACCATTCCTAATTTAGTTCTATATTTATATATATTATGATTATCGTCTAAAATATTTTCTCCATTATATATTATTTCACCCGCAGTTGGTTTTTCTAAAAGGTTTATGCAACGCAACAATGTTGACTTTCCTGATCCAGAAGACCCTATTAAGCAAACAACTTCGCCCTTATCTACTGAAAAATTAATATCCTTTAATACTTCATGAGATCCAAAAGATTTATTCAAATGTTTTATATCAATTACTTTATCCATAACGTCTCCTCCATTATCCCACTACATTACCTTTTGATTTACGTAACATATCTTCAGGTCTTTCTACTTGCATTTGATTTCCTGCCATAATGTAATTATCTGGTCCATCTAACTTTCTTTCTATTGCTCTTAATATTCTAGTTACTGTATAAGTCATTATGAAATAAATAAAACATGCAACAAAGAAAGATTCAAAATATCTAAAATTATTTCCCGCAATTGATTTAGTTTGGAAAAATAACTCAGAAACAGAAATTACATTAAGAACTGATGTATCTTTTATATTAATTACAAATTCATTTCCTGTTGCTGGTAAAATATTACGAATTACTTGTGGTAATACTACATTAATCATCGTTTGAGAATGAGTCATTCCAATAGCTTGAGCTGCTTCAAATTGTCCCTTATCTATTGATACTATACCACCTCTTACTATTTCTGACATATATGCACCTGTATTAATAGATACTATAAATAATGCTGCTACTATTTTATTTATATCTATTCCTAAAAATTGTGCAGACCCATAATAAATTACCATAGCTTGTACAATCATAGGCGTTCCTCTAAAGAATTCTATATAAATAGAAAGAATTATATTTATGATTTTAAGAAATACTTTTTTTATACCTCTCTCTGGAATAAGAATTGTTCTTATAACACCAACAAGTAGACCTATTAAAGTTCCTATTAAGGTTCCTATTATAGAAATTAAAAGTGTCATACCTGCCCCTCGTAAGAACATTGGTAAATTATCTTGAAGTATTTTTATTATCCATTCAATACTCATTTCAATCCTCCTAAAATAAAAGCAAGTTATAAGTTTAGGATGGGTTATAAAATATAATAACCCATTCTATAAAATTTATTGAGCTGCTGGTTGATTTTTAACAGCATCCCCCATTATATTTACTTGCTCTTCTTCTGATATTCCTGATAAAATTTCATTTACTTTTTCTGTTAAATCACTATTCTTTTTGATACCTACTGCTGTTTGTGTATCCTCTGGATTAGTGACAAAACCATCTTGAAGTTCAATCATTTTAAAGTTTCCATTTGCTGATTGAGCACTTACAGCCTCTGGCTTTTCAGATACATATGCATCAATAACACCTGATTCAAGAGCCACTCTCATAGCTGGAAAATTATCCATAGCTTCTTGTTTTTTTACACCTTCAATTTGATCTATTACTGAATAATGGAATGTATTTAATTGAGCTGTAACCTTTGCTCCATTAAAATCTGCTAAAGTTTTAGCATTTTCATACTGCCCATCATTCTTAACAACTAGAACTAATTGTGATTGATAATAATTATTTGAAAAATCAATAGTTTCTCTACGTTCTGCTGTAGGAGACATACCTGCTATTATTGCATCTATTTTCCCTGAAGTTAATGCAGGTACTAGCCCGTCCCATTCAGTTTTAACAATTACTAACTCTTTACCTAATCCTTCTGCTATTTTCTTTGCAATTTCAACATCATATCCACCTGCATACTCTGAACTTCCTTCTATTTTCACTGCTCCATTTGAATCATCCATTTGTGTCCAGTTAAATGGTGGATATCCCGCTTCCATACCTACCCTAAATACATTTTCATTTTTTTCTGACTTTCCTGAGCCACAACCTGTTAGTATTAGCATTGCTACTAATGATAGTGAAATTAATAATGATAGTTTTTTCTTCATAGTAAATCCTCTCCTTTTTTTTATAATAAAAAAACCAACCCTAAATTCTTGGGTTGGTGCTATCTTAAATATTCAGATAAGATTCTATAAAAAAATAACTGAGCAAAGCTCAGGTTTAATCTTACAGATAACCTAATCCTCATCTTTCCCATTTGAGATAGCACAACTTAATAAACCGGGACGTTTATTAAGACAGTCCTGCAGTTCTTAACTGCAGACCCAGCAAGCAATATCGAGAAATATTACAAGCTTCGGCAAAATTTCCTTCTCCATAGTTTCATAGCATTCTCAAGCTCCACTAAAGACTGTTAAATTTTGCGCCTCTACCTCACATATAAAAGTGAGGCATTTATTAAATTATATATAGTCTATACCTTTTTGTTTTAGCTGTCAATATATACTTCGCAATTTTTCTAAATATTATAAAAATTACTATAAATGACACGATACAAAATCTCTATCTCCAGAGGACTAGTTATAATTCTACAGTTTCCTCTGATTTTTATGCAAAATAATAATTTTTTTAATGAGGCATAAAATCCCACTACACTTTAACAGGTGCTCTCGCCAAAGCCTACTATTAAGCCTACTATTATTTTGATAAAAAATAATACTCTACAGAACAGACTTTTCTACAGTCTATTCTATAGAGCATTTTTTACTTTTAAACAACTTAACTTTCTTATAAATATATTATTGTTATCTAATTAAATTGTTTAATTTAATCTTTCTCCGGCTTCTATTAACACATTATCTTTAAACATAAAAACACTTTGAACAAACAAGAATATTCCTGTGATTATAAGTAACCATTCTATTTTTATAACATCTGCTAGAGGCCCAAATATCATCATACCAGCTGGCATCATAATACTTGAAATCATTCCAAGTACTCCAAAAACTCTTCCTTGAAAATCTGGTTCTACCTTTTCTTGTAATAAAACTGTTGATGGCGTATTAAAAATAGGCATAGCCACTCCCACAATAGCCATAATAGCTAAATATAGCCAAAATATTGGAATAACACCTAAAAGAAATGTACCAAGTCCTATAATACCAGTGGATAAAATCATAGTATATACTCTATTCTTGAATCCTCCCCAAGATGCCATAATTATACCACCAACCATCATTCCTACTGAGAATGTAATTTCTATAGCTGTTAGTCTCCAAATATCATTTCCAAAACTACGAGTTACTTGTAATGGCGTTAAAAAAGAAATTGGTGCTGCTAAAATAAAGAAAATAGTACAAAATAAGAAGAACTTTTTTACATAGCTGTGGTTCTTAATGTATTTAACACCTTCTTTCATATCATCAAAATAGCTATTATGCTGCGCTTCCAAAGCTTTAGAATGAGCTTTCACCTTAAGGAAAATTAACAATGTAAAAACAGCTATCATTGCAGTTATAACATCTATAAAGAATATTGTTTCAATTGTAGCTATACTCAATAATGCTCCACTAAGCATAGGACATATTAGCATTGTTAATGATTGTATACTACTATTTATTCCATTTATTTTACTAAGCTTATTTTCTGGTACAATTTGTGGTATAAAGGAGCCAACTGCCGGTGTTTGAACTCCTGTTCCTAATGATCTTATAGCTAAAACTAAAAATAACATCCAAGGAGAATCATAACCTAGAAGAAATATTATAGCTAAAATTAATGTAGATATTGCTATCAAAGAATCTGATATAACTATTAACATTTTTCGATTGTATCTATCAGCCCATACTCCTGCAAATGGAGAAATAAAAAAGGAAGGTAAAAATCCGCATATAATAGATATTGTCATCATAGCTCCTGATTGTGTTGTTAAAGTAATATACCAAGTAATAGCGTATTGAACAAGCATTGAACCAAATAAAGATATAGTTTGGCTTGTTAGAAAAAGTATTGAATTTTTCTTCCAATCATTTTGTATACTTGTAATCGTCATATTTATCACCTCTTCATGTTTAAATTAAAACAAAAAGCCCTTCCAAACTATCAATTTGGAGGGGCATACCATTACCACATAATATCATATTAAATACAGTATTGTTATACAAGCTTATAAGTATAATCTGTACTTTATATAAGGTAATATAATGCTTTTTAATCCCATCCAAACTAAATTAGCAGTTTTATACAACACTAAAACTCACACCTTTTATTCAGAAGATGCTCACCATTTTATTTGTATTGATTTTAACTTATTGAATAAGACTAAATTAACATTTTATATAATCACCTCATATTTTAGATTGGCTTAATTATATATTCAAAATAAAGTTGTGTCAATAAAATATCTATATAAAATCAACTATTTACTAGATAATTAAAAAAGTTTATCATAACCTTACTTAAATGCAACGACAATACTTACAAATCGAGCTATACTATATTTAAATTCCTTATTTATCAAAGTGTTAAAATATAAATTTTGACAAATACTATTTAATGATAGCTCAAGTAAGGAGGAAAAAATCATGGCAGAAATAACAGGAGTAGTTAAATGGTTTGATTACGAAAGAGGTTATGGCTTTATATCATGCAATCAAGGTGATGATGTGTTTGTGCATCATTCTCAAATCAAAGAAAAAGGTTCTGAAAAGTCTTTACATGAAGGCGAGAATGTAACCTTTGATATTAAAGAAAATGAAAAAGGTCCCATGGCTGTAAATGTTCAAAAATTATGATTTATAAAAAGCATCTCGTTAGAGATGCTTTTTAAGTATACTTTTATACATTAAATTAATTAAACTGTTTTTTAACTTAGAATTCTACTGTTAATTCCTGATCTATATTACCCTTTTTAGTAAGTGTTCTACTCTTCTTTTTATTCTTTATAAATAATGACATAATTAAAGAAATTACTGTAATAGCTATAACAAAAATAAATGTAGTATTAGCACCCTTCAGTGAGGCATCAAGCATCTCTGATTTATATAATGCTACATTTGTTGTCGCAAGGGCATTATCTGGTGCATTAGAAGTAGTAACATTAGACATTATAGTTATGAGTACTGCAGTTCCAAGAGATCCTGCCACTTGTTTTGCCATATTAACCACAGCAGAAGCATGTGCTAATAGTTTATTTGATAAATCATTCACTCCAGCTGTTTGCATAGGCATTATAACAAGTGCGATTCCAATACATCTAATTGTATATAGCATAGCAATAATTATAACATGTGTATCTCTATGTAACCTTGCAAATGGGAAAGAAGCAATAATAAGTAAAACAATGCCTGGTATAGCTAATTTCTTTACACCATACTTATCAAATAAACGCCCAGATATAAGCATGGTTACCGCCATTAGGAGTGCCCCTGGTAAAAGTGTTAGTCCACTTGTAAAAGCTGATTTTCCAAGTATATTTTGCAGAAAAATCGGCAATACAATACTTGCTCCCACTGATGCAATATTTAAAATACTTCCTATTACAGTTGTTAAGGTAAATGTAGTTGATTTAAAAACACGCATTTCAAGCATCGGATGCTCCATAGCTAACTGACGCCATATAAATGAAGCACTTATAATTATTCCTACAATTATAGTTGTAAGAACAGTAATATCACCCCAACCTTTATTCCCTGCATTGCTAAAGCCATAAAGTACCAATCCAAATCCAAATGTTGATAGAAGGATAGAAATAAAATCTATCTTAGGATTTTTTAATGGTATAACATCCTTCATAAAAAAAGCTGTAAAAATTATATCTAATGCTACTAAAGGTATTAAAATATAAAATAAATAATGCCAATTCCACATATCAATTATTATTCCAGATAAAGTCGGTCCTATAGCTGGGGCAAAACATATAACAAGACCATACATCCCCATTGCTGAACCCCTTTTTTCAGGAGGAAAAACCATAAGAAGAGCAGTATTTGCCAAAGGTGATATTATTCCTGCTCCAGCAGCTTGAACTATTCTTCCAATAAGAAGTATTGTAAAGTTGGGGGATATAGCACATATAACGGTCCCTATACCAAACATAGCCATAGAAAACATAAATAACTTCCTAGTTGATATTTTTTCTAGCAGCAATGCTGTCAAAGGTATCATTATAGCATTAACAAGCATAAATGCAGTTGTCAACCACTGTGCAGTACTTGCATTTATCTTAAAATATTTCATTATCTGAGGTAATGCAGTAGACAATAATGTCTGATTTAGTATTGTAACAAATGATCCAATCATTATTGCTATTATAAGTAATGTTTTATTATACTCTTTTCCATATATATCTTTATTAATAGATTTTTCTTTTGAATCTCTTTCTTTCATTAGTTCATCATCCTATCTAAATTAAAGTCTTCCTCTAAAAAATCGAGGTCCTTGCTTTCATATAAATTCCTTACCCATTCACACCACTGAAGATTTAATTTAGCTACATTTAAATTTCTTTGAGTTAAAATATAAGCTCCAAATAATGATGATTTTCCCTCTTCAGGATTCTCTTTGGATTTGAGCTTGATTTTTTCTATGGATTCTTTACTTTGTTCGATTCTTTTATTAACTTTTGTCTCAAGCTCATTAAGAAGCTTTTCTACTGCCTCTTCATTCATAAACTTTATACAATATAATTTTAAAGTCATTTCATCTCTTGTGACTTCTTCATTAGTTTCAGATATGAACCAATCATGTAACAGTTCATTACCTTTAAGCGTAAGATTATATATCTTTTTATCTGGCTTTCCACTTTGCTTTTTTAGAGTAAACTGTATATATCCTTCTTCCTCCAATTTTGAAAGTATTGGATATATAGCACTATGAGTAGAACGCCAAAACTTATTTAGTTTTTGTGTTAAATCATATCCGCTCATTGGCTCAGTTGATAATAAGCTTAGAAGTCCATAAGACAATTTATTCATGATATCATCTCCTATGTACATAAATAATTAAATACTTATATTATATAAATCAAAATACTTATATCGCTATATTTTTCTATAGCAGATTATAATAAAATCTTTAGTTATATATAATATTAACTTTAGTTATCTCAATTATTTAGGTATAAATAATATGTCAACAGTGACATATAAATTGCATATTATATATACTATATAAACTTTAACCATATGTCAATAGTGACATTTTAGATAAATATTTAATGATATAATAAAAATCCCCCAAATCATTAGTTTGGGGGAGCATAAAATACAATTCAATATTTAGTTAAAACCTTTTAAAATATTTGATATTAACCTATTTCTTCTCTATAAGCGCAACACATTCAACATGTGAAGTATGAGGAAACATATCAACTGGTTGAACGACCTCTGTTCTATATCCTTTTTCTTCTAATATCTTTAAATCTCTAGCTAATGTACTTGGATCACAAGAAACATAAACTATTCTTCTTGGTTTTGCTTTCTCTATAGAATCTAAAAGCTTTATATCACACCCTTTTCTCGGAGGGTCAACAACTATCACTTCTGGCACTATGCCCTTTTCTATTAATTCAGGTATTATTTCTTCTGATTTTCCTACAAAGAATTCTGCATTATCTATATTATTAATTCTAGAGTTTTCTCTTGCATTAATAATAGCTGGTTCAATAATTTCAACTCCATAAACTTTTTTTGCTTTCTGTGAAAGGAAAAGTGTAATTGTTCCTGTTCCACAATAAGCATCAAAAACAGTTTCTTCTCCTGTCAATCCAGCATATTCTAAGGCCTTTGAATATAATTTTTCTGTTTGTACAGGATTCACTTGGAAGAATGAAAGTGGTGAAATATTGAACTTAAAGTTTTCTATATAATCAGTTATAGTATCTTCTCCCCATAAAGTTATACATTCTTGACCTAAAATAACATTTGTATTTTCACTATTTACATTTAAAATTATACTTTTTATACCATCTATATTATTTTTAACTTCATTTATAAATTCATTTATATGAGGAATATTCTTTTTAGTTGATACTAAAACTACCATAATTTCTTTAGTAGTAAATCCCTTACGTATCATTATATGTCTTATTAATCCATTTTTATTAAAAACTCCATCAATACTAGCAGCTGATATATTATATTTTATCATCCATTCTCTCGTAAGTTTAGCAACTTTATCAGCAACCTTATCTTGGATTAAACAAGTTTCTAAGTTAATTATATTATGACTTCTTGGTGCATAGAATCCAACACTTAGTTCTCCATTTACAATACCTACAGGTAATTGAACCTTATTTCTGTATCTTTCTGGATCTTCCATGCCTATAGGATATTCTACTAATGAGCTGTCTAATCCACCTATCTTTGTCATACAATCTTTTACTCTTTCAAATTTATAGTCTAACTGTTTTTTATAACTCATATGTTGAACTGTACATCCACCACATCTTTTATACACTTTACACTTTGGTTCAACTCTTTGCTCAGATTTTTCAATAACCTCTAGTAATTTCCCATATGCATAATTTTTCTTAACCTTAACTATTAATGTCTTGACCTTTTCTCCTAAAATAGCACCTTCTATAAATATAGGATATCCATCTACTTTAGCTATTCCTTCACCCTCATATCCTACACCCACTATATCTAATATATATTCATTATTTTTTTCAATCAAAATAATCACCTCTTAAAATCTTATACATAAAATTTTAACTATCCCTAAAGTTTCATCTTATAATAGCATAAAAATATGTAAAACACAAAAAACATATAATTTAATAACAAAGCAATTCATACTAAACTATATGTATAATATTAAGTAAATGATATAATTATTTTAATCAAAAAAAATGGCATCACAAGATGCCTAAGTCAGAATTAGTTGCCATTTAATTCCATTTAATAGTATTACATTATTCATATCATAATATACATTATAACTTAAATATTATCAATATAATTATTAACATTTTGTTAATTATCTAATTTACTACAATATTTACACAAAATTTTATCTAATTTATAACTATTTTAATACTTTTATTGTATTAATTGATATTCATTCTCATATATCTCAAATCTTTTATTTATAAGCAAAAAAATAGAAGCCAAAAGGCTTCTATTTTACTATTCTACTACGCTTATTTTTAATAAGTTAGTAGCTCCTATCTTATCTACAGGAACTCCAGCAGCAATTACAACTGTATCACCTGTCTTAACAAATCCATTAGTTTGTGCAACTTTAACTGATTCTTCCATCATATGATCTGTTGATTCCATTTGTCCTGAAACAACTGGATAAACTCCGAAACATAATGCTAATTTCTTAGCTACTTTTTCATCTGGAGTTACAGCAACTATTGGACAATCTGGTCTACATTGAGATAATCTTCCTGCAGTTGCTCCACTTTGAGTTGATGTTATTATAGCTGAAGCTTTTAATTCATATGCAGCATTTGCAGCAGCTCTTGATATAACACCTGCTATAGCTGGTATGTGCTTTTTAGCTCTTGAAGTAGCTATCTCATAGTTTAATTGTCTTTCTGCTTCTACTGCTATTTTAGCCATAGTTTGAACAGCTTCTACTGGCCAATCTCCATTTGCTGATTCTCCTGATAACATTATAGCATCTGTTCCATCATATATAGCATTAGCAACGTCAGATACTTCTGCTCTTGTTGGTCTTGGATTTCTTATCATAGAATCTAACATTTGTGTAGCAGTTATAACTGGCTTACCTGCATTATTACATTTTTCTATTATCATCTTTTGAACTGCTGGTAATTTTTCCATAGGAATCTCTACTCCTAGATCACCTCTAGCAACCATTATTCCGTCAGAAGCTTCTAATATAGCATCTATATTGTCTACACCTTCTTGGTTTTCTATCTTTGAGAATATTTGAATATGTTCTCCACCATTTTCAACTAATATCTTTCTTATAGCTTCTACATCTGATGCTTTTCTTATGAATGATGCAGCAACTAAGTTAACTCCAATTTCACAACCAAATTTTAAATCAGCTATATCTTTTTCAGTTAATGCTGGTAATTTGATTGAAACTCCTGGAACATTAACTCCCTTATGAGTTCCTACAAAACCTGTATTCATAACCTTACAGTTAATCTTATTTCCTTCAATAGATTGAACTTCTAATCCAACTAAACCATCATCTATTAATATAACATTACCTGGTTTAACGTCATTTGCTAATCCTTCGTATGTAACTGTACATTGAGTTGTATCTCCAACTACATCTCCACCTGCGTATATTGCAAAATCATCACCTGATTTTAATTCTACTTTCTTTGGTTCAAATTTTCCAGTTCTTATTTCTGGTCCTTTAGTATCTAACATTATTGCTATTTCTTTATTGTGTTTTTTAGCTAAATCCTTAACTAAGTTTATTCTTTCTGCATGTTCTGCATGATCTCCATGTGAGAAGTTGTGTCTTGATGCATTCATTCCTGCTTCAATTATTTTTGATAATACTTCTGGATTTTCACTAGCTGGACCAATAGTACAAATCATCTTAGTTTTTCTCATGTAATAACACTCCTTTAATTTACGTATATAGTTTATTTTATCTTAGTAAAATATTATTAATATATTTATATGTTGAGTAATAAATCAAAGATTAATTCTAAGATGAAATTTCATCTGCTATTTCAAATAACTTTTCGTCAAACTTTCTATCTAGTGCTAAGGCTTCATCTATATCTTGATCAATTATCTCATTGTTTTTTATTCCTATAACTCTTGATGTTTTACCTTCTAAAAGAACTTCTACTGCTCTAGAACCCATTCTTGATGCTAAAACTCTATCAGTTGCTGTTGGGCTTCCACCTCTTTGAATATGACCTAAAACTGTTGCTCTTGTTTCAATACCTGTAACACCTTCAACATATTTAGCTAACTCTTGAGCTCCACCTACTCCTTCTGCTAGTAAAACTAAGTTATGAATCTTACCTTTTTGTTTACCTTCTAATATTACTTTGCAAAGTTCTTCTTTTGAGAATCCCTTTTCTGGAGTTATTATATATTCTGCTCCACCTGCTATACCAGCATATAAAGCTAAATCACCACAATCTCTTCCCATTACTTCCACTATTGACACTCTTTCATGAGAAGTTGATGTATCTCTAATCTTATCTATAGCATTTATTACTGTATTTAAAGCAGTATCAAATCCTATTGTGAAATCAGTATAAGTTAAATCATTATCTATTGTTCCTGGTAATCCTACAGTTTTTACACCTAACTTAGATAAAAGCTTAGCTCCTGTAAATGATCCATCTCCACCAATTACTACTAAAGCATCTACTCCATAGGCTTTTAATATTTTAGTAGCTTTAACTCTTACTTCTTCTTTTTTAAATTCAAGGCATCTAGCAGTTCTTAGGATAGTTCCTCCTCTATGGATAATATCTGATACTGATGATCTATCCATAGTAAATAATTCTCCATTAATTAAACCACTATATCCTCTTTGAACGCCCATTACTTCAATACCATGATGTAAAGCAGTTCTTACAACGGCTCTTATTGCTGCGTTCATTCCTGGAGCATCTCCACCACTAGTTAAAATAGCTATTTTTTTCATGCTGTTTCCTCCTTAACACCACCGGGACAAAGGTTGTCCCACTTTCTGTGGAATTATCCATTTTTTATTTACTATAATAATTTTTATTTATTGCACCGTATTAATTTAAATTTTTTTACTAATTTTTATCACCTTATTTATTTTACTTGCTACACAAAGTTTATGCAACTAAAATAAATACAATATTATGATTTTTATCGACTTTTTTATACCTTCTTACTTATATTATAACCTAATTAAATATAATTTATAGCTTAATTTATAATTTTTTATTAAATTATTAATTATAAATTTTTTGTTTTTATATATAAATTATTAAAGTTTATATATAAAAATATATTTAATAATAAAGAGAAAAGATTTTACTCTTTTCTCTTTATTATTACTCTATTACTTTGACATTTTCTTCTCCAGCTACTTCTTTAAAATAATTAACTGCATCAGACTCCAAATCTATCCACATATCTTTTGGCATTCTATAATTTTTTCTATCATTAGCAGTAAAGATATATACGGTAGTATCACCTTTATATTCTAAAGGCATTGACCTTAATTCTTTCATTAAATTTCTTCCATCATCTAAATTATTTGATCTAATATATACCTTTGTAGTATTAATTTTCTCTAAAGGTTCTACTGTTTCGCATATAAGTTTTGGTAATTCATCTTCTTTTATGCTTATTCTTCCCTTTATTACTACTAGATTATCTTCTTTAATAGAATCCCTAACCTTGTCTAGAGTTTTAGGGAATACTATAACTTCTATGATACCTGTTAAATCTTCAAGCTTTAAAAATGCCATCATAGTATTACTTCTTGTTATTTTTTGATTTGATTCAGCAATTATACCTCCAAGTATAACTCTTTCTTCATCATGTATTATATCCTCTGGTAAATCAGTCTGATTAAAAGTTTCTTTTATTATCTCATAAGATTTATATACCTTATCTATATTAGTAGTAGTTTGAACTTTTAAGCTATCCGCATATTCATCTAAAGGATGTCCTGATAAATATAATCCTGTCATTTCCTTTTCCATAGCCAAAAGATTTTTCTTTGCAAACTCTTTTATATTTGGATAATTTATTTCAGGCACTTCAATTTCTTCTTCCATTCCAAATAGACTAATTTGTCCATCTATATTTCTTTTTCTTTCACTAGATACACCATCCATTAGCTTTTCATATACAGCTAAAAGCTTTGATCTAAATATACCAAAACAATCAAGAGCTCCAGCCTTTATAAGACTTTCTATTGCCCTTTTATTTATAGATGATAAATCTATTTTATTTATAAAATCCATCAAAGACTCAAACTTCTCTTTAGTATTTCTAGATTCAACAATAGTTTCCACAACATTATATCCTACATTTTTTATTGCAGCCAAACCAAACCTAATTTTATCACCTTTAACTGTAAACTTAGAATAACTTTCATTTATATCAGGCGGTAATACTTGTATCCCTAAGCTTTCTGCAAAACTTATGTAATGTGCTACTTTTTCACTTGTTCCCATTACTGAATTAAGCATTGCTGCTATAGTTTCAACAGGATAGTATTTCATCAAATATGCAGTTTGATATCCTATAACAGCATATGCAGCTGCATGAGACTTATTAAATGCATAAGAAGCAAAATCCATCATTTGATCAAATATTTTGTTTGCAGATTCTTCTGATATACCATTTCTTTTACATCCAGGAACTTCTATATTCCCATTTTCATCCACAACTCCATATATAAAGTTTTTTCTTTCTTCCTCCATGACCTTATGCTTCTTTTTAGACATCGCTCTTCTTACAAGGTCACTTCTTCCCATGGAGTATCCAGCTAGCTTTCTAACTATCTCCATTACCTGCTCTTGATAAACCATTACTCCATAAGTAACATTTAAAATATCTTCTAGCTCTGGAACCTCATATTCAACTTTATCTGGGTTTTGTTTACATTCTACATACCTTGGAATTTCTCCCATAGGACCTGGTCTATATAATGATATTCCTGCTATTATATCCTCTAAGCAATCTGGTTTTAATTCCTTCATAAAGGAAGTCATCCCTGGAGATTCTAATTGGAATACACCTGCTGTTTTCCCTTCTCCAATCATTTTATATACAGATTTATCTTCAAAATTAATCTTATCTAGATTTATATCAATTCCTTGATTTTCTTTAATCATTTTAACAGCATCATTCATAACTGTTAATGTTCTTAGCCCAAGGAAATCCATCTTTAGCAATCCAAGTTCTTCTAAAGTAGTCATATCAAACTGAGCTACTATAGAGTCTTCATTTTTTTGAAGCGGTACGTATTCAACTAATGGTTTGGATGCTATAACTACACCAGCAGCATGAGTTGATGAGTGTCTAGGTAATCCTTCTAAATCCTTACTTACATCTATTAAAGCCTTTACTCTTTCCTCATTATTATATGCAGCTTTAAGTTCAGGATTTATTTCTAATGCCTTATCAATAGTAATGCCTAACATAGTAGGAATCATTTTTGCTATTCTATCTACTTCTGCATAGGAATAATTCATAGCCCTTCCTACATCCCTTATACATGCTCTAGGCGCCATTGTTCCAAAGGTTATTATTTGCGAAACGTTATTTACTCCATACTTATCAACAACATAATCAATAACCTCTTGTCTTCTTTCATAACAAAAATCTGAATCTATATCAGGCATGCTCACTCTTTCAGGATTTAAAAATCTTTCGAAAAGCAAACTATATTTTATTGGATCTATCTTTGTTATACCTAAAGTATAAGCAACTATTGAACCTGCTGCTGATCCACGCCCAGGTCCAGTTGGAATTCCATTTTCATTAGAAAATCTTATAAAATCCCAAGTTATTAAAAAGTAATCTACATATCCCATTTGCTTTATTACTGATAACTCATATTCTAATCTTTCAATATATCCACAAGCTTCTTCATTTGTTTTATAATAATCCACAAGTTCTTCCACATTTAGTGGTTTATTTAAAAACTCCTTAAATACCTCATATCTTTCTATTAGCCCAGAATAACATACACTTTTTAAGTATTCATATGGCTCTATACCATCTGGGACTGGAAATTTAGGTAATTTTGATACATGGAACTCATAATCAAAATTGCATTCCTCTGCAATTTTTGTTGTATTCTCTAAAGCTTCTGGTATATGAGAAAATATATCCCACATTTGTTCTGGAGATTTTAAGTAAAATTGATCTGACGGATATCTCCTTCTATTTGGATCATCAATAGTCTTTCCTGTCTGAATACACATAAGTACATCATGTGACTCAGAATCTCTTTGATTTATGTAATGAACATCATTAGTAGCAATTAAAGGAATTCCTGTTTCCTTCGATAACTTAATGTTTGCTTCTGTAACTTTTCTTTGTTCATCCATTCCATGATTTTGTATCTCTAGATAAAATCCATCTTTAAAAATATCTTTATACAAAAGAGCCACTTCTTTAGCTTTTTCATAATTATCCTTAAGATGCCATGACTGAACCTCTCCCCCTAAGCAAGCACTTAAAGCAATAAGTCCATTACTATGACTTCTTAAAAACTCATGGTCAACTCTTGGTTTATAATAAAATCCTCTTATAGATGCCTGAGATACTATTTCCATAAGATTCTTATATCCTTCTTCATTTTTAACCAATAATACTAGGTGATGGGTACTATTTTCCTTATCATTCATTTTAATATCCATAGACTTTGCAGCTACGTATATCTCACATCCAAGTATAGGTTTAATCCCTTGTTCTATAGCTTCTTTATAGAAAGACACGCAACCATACATAACACCATGATCAGTAATAGCTATACTTTCCATTCCTAACTCTTTAGCTCTACTTATTATTTTTTTTATTTTTCCTGAACCATCAAGCAAACTATATTCAGTATGGAGATGTAGATGGGTAAATTTTTTACTCAACTAAAACACCGTCCTTTCAATTGATAATTGATAATGCATAATTCATAATTTAGGAAGAAGTCCTAATGAAATTTCCTTAATTAATATAGTCTAAATACAATATATTATATCTTTAATCATGCATCATCAATCATCTATTATATATTGTTATAATCTAGCTAAGCTGGATTATCTCATCAATTATCCATTTTTAATTGTCAATTATTAATTATTTAATATGTTCCTGACCTAACTTCTTCAGCAATTTTTTCTATTTTTCTTAATCTATGATTGACGCCTGATTTTCCTACAGGAGGATCTAACATTTCACCAAGTTCCTTAAGGGACTCATCTGGATAGCTTAATCTAAGTTCTGCTATTTCCCTTAAGTTTTTAGGCAATCTCTGAAGCCCTATTTCTCTTTGAATTAGCTTTATGCTTTCCACCTGTCTTACTGCAGCGTTTACTGTCTTGCTTAAATTTGCTGTTTCACAGTTTACAAGCCTATTAACATTATTTCTCATTTCCTTCATTATTCTTATATTTTCTAACTCTAATAATGATGTATGTGCTCCTATTATTCCTAAAAGATTTGAAATCTGCTCCCCTTCTTTTAGATAAATAATATAACTATTTTTTCTTTGTATTACTTTTGAATTTAGTCCAAAAGTATTTATTAAAACCGATAAATCCTTAGCATAATCTTCACTATGAGTAACGAATTCTAAGTGATAAGTTTTTTCAGGGTTACTTATACTTCCCCCACCTATAAACGCTCCTCTTACATATGCTCTTTTTAAATCTTCTGTCTTAACCATATTTTCATCTATTCTGTAGTCTAAAGTTAATACTCCTTCTACCTCTGTTAGTATTCCAGTATCTCTTAAAAGATCTCTAACCCCCATAGATTCTTCTATAAGCACCATATATATATTATTTTTTTTTAATGAATTACTTTTCTTAACCATAAGTTTTGAATGTATATTAAAATGTTCTTTTAATAAACTAAATATATGTCTTGCAGATGCTGGATTTTCAGTGGTAATCCTAAACGCTAACCCTAAGCCACTAAAGGATATTGTTCCACTTACTTTCATTATTGCTGAAATCTCAGCTAATGCTTCTTCTTTGGTTAATTCAGAATGTCTGCAAATTTCTCCTTTTACCTTTGATGAAAATGACATATGGCCTATTTCTCCTTATTATCTATTCTTATCATGTAATTATATCATAAATAATAATAAAAATTTAGATGTAAATTATAGCTTTAAATATTAATTTAAATTGATATTTCTATAACTAAATTTTCTCCAACTATTCTACCGTTTATATCACCCTTATATTTTTTTACTATTTTTTTCACATTATATAAGCCATATCCTCTGCCCTTTCCTTTACTAGAAAATCCTTTTTTAAAAAAATTATCTATCTCTTCATTTGATATGTTTAAGCCACAAATACTATTTATAACTTCTATTTTATTTTTTTCACTTTTATTAATCCGTATTGTAATTTCTTTTTTTAGTGAGTTTTTAGTAGCTTCAATAGCATTATTTAATAAATTACTTAATATTATTGTTATCTCCGAGTCATCTAAGCAACTTTCTTCTATATTAAAATCAATAAAATAGTTTAACTTTATTCCATGTTGTTCGCATTCAACTAATTTGCTATATAAAATAGCTTTTAGTATCGTGCTTTCAATATCTATTACAGAAATTAATATATTCGTATTATCCAACCCACCTATATACTTTTTAGCTCTGTTCTTTAACTCTGGAATATCTTTTGACACTTGTATCATTGAATATAGTATATTTATGTGATTCTTATATTCATGTTCATTTGCTCTTATATTTTGTATTATGTCGTCCAATAATGGATTGTAAGCATTCTTAACCTCTATACTTTTATTCTTTAGTATAGTTTTATGTAATGACCTATAAAAACTTATATTTAAAAATATATTTATGAAGATAAGTAGATTTATTTCTATAACAATTAAACTTGAAAATTCTCCACTATCATAAATAATTTTATATATCATAAAAAACATAAATATATTTAAAAATATGTTTGATATTAAAAGGTTATCTTCAATATATTCTTCCAAATCTAAATTTTTCTTTTTTGTATATCTCCTAGAAAATATAATAATTAATAATATATTAATAGCAAAAAGAACTAACTGCACAAAAACTAATTCCTTTGTTTTTTTAGTAAATAAATATAATACAGTTACTAATGTAGTTTGTAATATAAATGTTATAACAACACATATAACCATTTCTGTTATCACTAAGCTTTTATCTTTCCTATCAACCACCGCTATTGCAATGATTTCTGCTAATAGTAATATTATATAAACTAGTACTCCATTTATACTTTTTAAATTATAAAATAAGATACTACAAACTACTACTATAATAAAATATTTTAGCAAGTTACCCTTTTTACTTTTATTAAATACCGCATTATATAAGAGAACCACCAACATCATTTCTATAAATATCATCAATACATCCATAAAATACATCCTCTATCCCCATAAATTTGCTTGGAATAAATTTAATTGTAACTTTAACCTCCCAATATATTTTTTCCCAGCTATACACTATATTCTAGCAAATTATTATATATTTTTCCATATTATGCATTAATATTACAATATATTGCTTTTAAAAATGAGTAGTCTCTTAAATCTATTTAATATAAAATTTAATCTCTTATTTTTATAAAGAGGGTCGCGTTTCGCGACCCTCTTTTAAACCATTGATTTTACTTACTTAAAATATCTTTTAAACTTAAATAGCAATTTATTTTATTACTTATTATATACGCAAAAAGGAAAGCTCGAATTAGAACTTCCCTTTGTATCAGCTAATATCAAAATTTATTTTGGTACAGTACCTTTATTAATTTTATTCATTTTATCTCTCTCTTTAATTCTTTGAGATACATACATATATTCTATTATTTTCTTTCTATCATATAGCAACTTCTTCTCCATTATTGTATCTACTAAAACTTCAGCTAAATACTCTGAATCATGCTTTACATAACCTTTTTCTATTTTGGCTAAAGAAGCCTCAACTACATCTACTCCTAGACTCTTTATTTCTTTCGAATCTAACTCTACTAATTGAGAATTATCTAATGAATATCTTTTCTTTATATCATCTGGAATATCTCCTCTATTAGCAATCACATAATCTACAATTCCTCTTCCACCATACTTTTTTAATATCTTTATATGATCTGAAGCTTTAAATCCATGAGTTTCTCCCGGCTGAGTCATTATATTAGATATATATATCTTTATTGCATCACTTTTCCTTATACTTTCTGAAATATCCTTTACTAATAAATTTGGTATTATGCTTGTATATAGACTTCCCGGTCCCAATACTATTGCATCAGCCTCATCTATTGCTTTTATAGCATCTTCCAATGGCTTTGCATCCTTTGGCTCTATCATTAGCTTTTTTATTCTTGAATTTTGTCTTAATACTTCATCAGGAATTTGCGATTCTCCCACTACTTTATTACCATTTTCAAGCTCTGCAATTAATTTCATATCTTCCAATGTGACTGGCAATACCTTTCCAGTTACAGCTAATACAGAACTCATTTTTTGGACAGCATCTTCAAAATTGTCACTTACTCCATCCATAGCAGCTAAAAATAAGTTACCAAAACTTTGATTTTTTAATCTTCCATCTGGGAACCTATATTGAAGCAATTCCTCCATTAGTGGCTCTGTATCTGCAAGCGCTAATATACAGTTTCTTATATCTCCAGGCGGTAACATACCTAAATCTTCTCTTAAATCACCTGAACCTCCTCCATCATCAGCAACTGTTACTATAGCAGTTATATTTGATGTATAGTATTTTAGTCCCCTTAGCATAGTTGATAACCCTGTGCCACCACCAACAACTACAATTTTAGGTCCTTTTACTAGTAATCTCTTTTCATATATAAGATTCTCCATCTTTCTACTATCTAATGATAAGTGAATGTATCCTTTATTTGTAAGCGCTATTATTGACTTCATACTTTCTATAACAGATATATATATAACAAATACTCCTGTTATATTTAAAAATATATAAAATATTTTATAATAAAAATCATATACTCTTCGTACTGCTAATTCCGTGAATCCAAATGCAATTAAAAGAATCCCAAATATTCCAAAGAAAAGCCATCTTTTAATTCTAACTCCTGGTTTCAACCAATCCTTTATACTCATAGCTTTTTAGCTCCTTGATGCACGTCTTCTCTTATATCTCTATGTTCAACAGAAGCATTGTAATTTCTTTCTAATAGTTTCTTATATAAAGCATTAGCTATAGCTACAGATCTATGTCTTCCCCCTGTACAACCAACAGATATTATAAGCTGCCTCTTTCCTTCCTTTTTATAATTAGGTATTAAGAAGTCCAACATATCATCTGCTCTCTCTATAAAACCTTTAGTTTCTTCTTGCTCAAGAACATATTTTTTTACTGGTTCATCATTACCTGAATATGGTTTAAGATCTGGAATGTAAAATGGATTTGGTATAAACCTAACATCAAATACTAAATCAGAATCAACTGGTATTCCATATTTAAAACCAAAACTTAATACAGTTACAGAAAGTTGCTTTTCTGGCTGCTTTACATCTCCATAATTTTTATTCATTTCTTCCCTTAAATCTCTAATTGCATATTTTGATGTATCTATAATTATATCTGCTCTGTCTTTTACTTCTCTTAGTCTATTTCTTTCCTCATTAATCCCTGTAATAACTCTGCTTCCAGGTGCTAATGGATGACTTCTTCTCGTTTCTTTAAATCTTTTTACTAATACTTCATCTGTTGCATCTAAGAATAGTATTTCATATTTAAAATCTTGTTTTTTTAGATAATTTAAGCTTTCAAATAAATCATCAAAGAAAATTCCGCCTCTTATATCTATTACTAATGCAACTTTATTTATTTTTCCTTGGCTTTGAACACAGGCTTCCGCAAACTTTGGTATTAACTTTGGAGGAAGATTATCTACACAAAAGTATCCCATATCTTCAAGGCTTCTTGTTGCTTCTGTTTTCCCTGCTCCTGATAGTCCTGTAACTATTATAAATCTCATGATAATGCCTCCTTTTATAATTCAAAGATTATATAGTTAAATTATAACATATCAAGTTTATTTATATAAGTTATAATAAATATTATACTTATACCTAACTATGTATCTATTATATATAGAAAACTAACTATATGAAAATTTAAATTACTTTTATTTTAAAATAGAAATAGAGAAAAGCTATCACTCTTCTCTACTGAAACTATTCTTTATCTCTTTCTTTTATAGCATCATATAGTAACTTGCAAAACTCTACATTTTGGTCTTTAGTCCCTATGCTCACTCTTATCCATCCAGGCATATCTAGTAAGTATCCTGGCCTTATTATATATCCATGTCTTAATAGATATTCATGTATTGGTTTATCATCACCATTTACATTAACCATTATGAAATTAGCCTGCGATTCTATACATTCTAATCCCATTTCATTAAATTTCTTTGTTAAATAATTTCTTTGCTCTTTATTAAAGATTTTAACAGTATTTATAAACTCTTCATCTTCTATAGCTACAACTGCTGCCCTTTGAGCAAATAAATTAACATCAAATGCATTTATAACCCTATTAATATAATCTACTATTTCCTCATTAGCAATTCCATATCCAAATCTTAACGAAGCTAATCCATAAGCCTTAGATAAAGTTCTTAATATTATCATATTAGGATATACCTTCAATAATTCTAATGAATCAGGATATTCTTCTGAATTAACATATTCATAGTAAGCCTCATCCATTATTATAATTACATTTTCTGGTATTTTATATAATACTTTATCTAAATCCTGTTTAGTGAACATACCTCCAGTTGGATTATTAGGGTTACATAACCATAATAACTTTGTTTTGTCTGTTATCGCATCCACCATAGCTTCTAAATCTAACCCATTATTTTTTAATGGAACCTTTATTGGTTTTGCACCCATAAGAATTGTATTGCTCTCATATCTAGGAAAAGTAATTTCCGCCATTATACTTTCATCATCTTTATCCAAAAATACTTCACATATTACATTTATTAAAGAATCTGATCCCGCCCCACAAAATATCATATCCTTATTTACTCCAAGCTTACTGCTTAAAGCTTGCTTAAAATCATAGGAAGATGAATCTGGATACATATTCATCTCATTTACTAATTCAGTCATCAGTTTTTTAACTTTATTCGAAGTTCCTAAAGGATTCTCATTAGATGCAAGCTTGACGACCCTATCTATTCCAAATTCTCTTTTCACTTCATCTATTGGCTTTCCTGCTACGTATTTTCCTAATCTTTTAACTTCATCTCTAACATTAAACTTCATTTTTTCGTCCAGTTTCTGGACTATCCCCCTTTATTATTTATTGTTGTAATTTTAATTTATTTAACAACTTAAAATAATTATATATACATAAGGTTAAATATTCCAGAACTAATTTTCAAAGAGATTTCCTAATGACCCGAGAACACTTCCTTGGTCAACTGATTTCCCCATATTTTGTGGCGCAGCTGAATATACTCTTGATGCTAATTTACTAAATGGCAAACTTTGAATCCATACATCTCCAGGACCAGTTAATGTTGCAAAAAATAATCCTTCTCCTCCAAATACAGCATTTTTGAAACCACCTACAAATTGTATATCATAATTTACATTTTGAGTCATAGCAACTAAACAACCTGTATCTATTTTTATAGTTTCTCCTGGCATTAGTGTTTTCTTTACAATAGTTCCACCTGCATGTATAAAAGCTAAGCCGTCCCCTTCTAGCTTTTGTAATATAAACCCTTCTCCACCAAAGAATCCTGTTCCTAGTTTCTTAGTAAATGCTATTCCTACGCTAATCCCTTTTGCACAACATAGGAATGAGTCTTTTTGACAAATTAATCTACCACCAAATTTTCTTAAATCCATTGCCATTATTTTTCCTGGATAAGGTGCTGCAAAGGCTACCTTTTGTTTTAAAACTCCCGAATTTGTAAATGATGTCATAAATAAACTTTCACCAGTCATTACTCTTTTTGCTGCTCCTCCAAGTTTCCCCAAGAAGCCTCCTTGAGATTTTTGACTTCCATCTCCAAAAATTGTTTCCATAGTAATACTATTATCCATCATCATCATTGCTCCCGCTTCCGCAACCACAGTTTCTCTTGGGTCTAGTTCTATTTCCACATACTGCATTTCATTCCCTAAAATTTCATAATCTACTTCATGAGCCATTATTATTTCCCTCTCTTTATTAAATTTTATAATATTTTATTAATCATAATATTTTATTAGACTTATATTGGCACTATTTATTTTTAATTATCACTATGAAACCTTACCATATCTATCATTACTAATAACCCTATAAAAAATATATTGTAGCTTTCATCTAATACTTCTAAAGAATATCTGTCTCTTCCTAAAGTTAGCTCTTTATCAATTTTTCCTATATCTACGCCATTCTTTTTTATTGTATAGTGCCTTCCTAACATGCTATTTGACTCCATACTCATTGTACCTACAGTTCCTGTAATATTGTATTCTGGCACCATAAATTCTTTTTTTATAGTTGCTATTTCTCTCATATTTTCATCATAAGCAATATACTTATGAGCTCCTAACCTTATTTGTTGCCTCATATATAGAACTTTTCTTTTATTAGAATCATATATGCTAATATTTTTCCCTATATCAAATTTATCTGCCTCTGCAATAAATACTATATTGTCATATTCATCTAAAATATCAAATTTAGCTCCTATTGAAAATAGCCTCTCTTTAATATAAAACCTTCTCATAAATCACGCACCCCTTAAAATATAATATATTTTTATTTAACTTTAAATATAGTATATTATACCATATTTAAATTGTCAATAACCTCTTACTTATTTTTTAATAATCCAACTTAAATAGATGCTTATTAAAATAAAAAGGCTCAAGAATCCTCTTGAACCTTTTAATCGTATTATATTTATCTTTTATCTTCGCCTATTATTCTAACTTCCGGATGCAATTCTACATTAAATTGCCTTTTTACTTCACTTTGTATATATGCTATTAAATCTAATATATCTTTAGCCGTAGCACCATTCTTATTTATTACAAATCCGGAATGCTTTTCAGAAACCGCTGCTCCGCCTATACTATACCCTTTTAGTCCAGCATCTTGTATTAACTTTCCTGCAAAATATCCTTCAGGTCTTTTAAATGTACTTCCAGCAGAAGGATACTCCAATGGTTGTTTTGATTCTCTCTTACAAGTTAAATCATCAACTACCTCTTTAATTTCCTTCTCATCACCATTTTGTAATTTAAACCTTGCGGATAAAACAATATAATTTTTTTTCATTACTACAGAAGATCTATATCCTAATTCAAGTTCATCTTTTGATAAAGTTAATATTTTACCTTCATTATTAATGACTTCTGCGCTCTCTATTACATTTGATATCTCACCATTATATGCACCGGCATTCATAAATACAGCCCCACCTACAGTTCCAGGAATTCCACAAGCAAATTCAAATCCAGTTAAAGAACTTTTCAAAGCAGCATTAGAAACATCTTTTAACATAGCTCCACACTCGGCTTCAACTATATCTCCATTAACTTTTATGTTTTTCACTTCATTTAACTTTATAACAACGCCCTCTATTCCACCGTCTTTTACTAATAAGTTAGATCCATTTCCAACTACGTAGAAAGGTATGTTTTTTTCTTTACAAATCTCTATTGTTCTTATAACTTCTTCCTTCTTTTCTGGAATTAAAAGGATATCTGCTGGTCCGCCTACTCTAAAGTGAACGTAATTTTTCATTTCTGCATCAAGAATAATATTTTCGCTTTTGTAAAATTCTTTAAATAAGTCTTCAAACACTTTATATTTATTCATACCTAACTCCTTATAAAATACACGTAGTAATATCTTTTCATAGTATAAATTAAAATTCTTGAATAAACAACCCATTAAATGCATATTTATATATAATACTTAAATTGTAACCATTTTGTCACTATTTTTCCTTAGTTGTAAAGTAATCAATTATACTCTGAGCTGCTTTTTTATCTATACTTGGCGTTTCTAATAATTCATCTAAAGTTGCATTTTTAATATTTTCAACACTTCCAAACTTCATAAGTAGGTTTCGTCTTCTTTTTTCACCTACATTAGGGATATCTTCAAGTATGGAATGTAACGTTCTCTTATCTCTTAATGTTCTATGATAAGTAATAGCAAATCTATGCACTTCATCTTGTATTCTTCTAATCATTTGCATTAAGTTTGAGCTTCTATTTATTATAAGCTCTTTATTATTATATATAATCCCTCTTGTTTGGTGCTTATCGTCTTTAACCAACCCACAAACTGGAATATTTATATTCAACTTTTCTAAAACTTCTAAAGCAACATTTACTTGACCCTTTCCACCATCCATCATTATAAGATCTGGGAAACTCGAAAACTTACCACTTGAAAAATTTAAGTTTCTCTCTTGAATCTTTTTTATTTCTTCTAATCCATGAGAAAATCTTCTTTCTAATATTTCTCTCATACTATCATAATCATTAGCTCCCTTTACAGATTTAATCCTAAATCTTCTATAATCACTGTTCTTAGATTTTCCTTCTTCAAATACAACCATTGTTCCAACTGAATCTACACCCTGTATATTTGAAATATCATATGCCTCTATTCTGAAAGGAGCTTCATCTAGATCTAATAAATATTGTAATTCTTCTAAAGATATTCTATTTATTTCTTTTTCTTGAAGGAATTTATCTTTAAATTGCTCTAAAGTTATTTTAGCATTATTCCTAACCATCTCTAGCATATCTTTCTTTTGACCCTTTTGGGGTATTTTAACCCAAGCCTTAGCACCTCTTTTTATAGTTAAGAAGTCCTCTATTAACTCTGAGTCATCTATATCTGGTAAATAAATTGTTTTAGGGATCTTAGCTGTCCCACCATAAAAGGATGTTATAAAATCCTCTAACACTTCTCCAATTTTATCATCTGCTGTATTTTCAAAAATAAAATGTTCACGTCCAGTAACCTTCCCATCCCTAGAAAAGAACACTTGGATACAGCTATCCTTCTCATCTTGATATATATTTATAAAATCTTCATCGCCTTCCATAGTTTTAAATATCTTTTGTTTTTCTACTATTGCTTCAATAGCAAGAATTTTATCTCTATACTTAGCTGCTTTTTCAAACTCAAGATTCATCGATGCATCTTCCATATCACTTTTTAAAGCCTTTATTATTGTTTTATCCTTACCATTAAGTATATCCATGATATCATTAATCATTTCTCCATATTGTTCTTTTGTTACATATCCAGCACATGGTGCAACACATTTTTTTATATGGTAATTTAAACACGGCCTAACTTTTTCCCCACCTTCATTTATTAATAATTTACAGGTTCTTATCGGGAAAATTTTATTAATCAAAGTAATTGTTTCATAAACGGCAGTTCCATTTGTATATGGCCCAAAATATTTTGCTCCATCTTTTGCATATTTTCTCGTTACAAATACCCTTGGATAATCATCATTTGTAGTTATTTTGATGAAGGGATAAAACTTATCATCTTTTAATGCTATATTATATCTCGGACTATGTTTTTTAATTAAATTACACTCTAAAATCAAGGCTTCCATTTCGGAATCAGTTACTATGTATTCAAACTCAGAAATATTTTTAACCATAACTCTAACTTTTTCTGAGTGATTCTTTGAGTTTTGAAAATAACTTCTCACTCTATTTTTTAAAATTTTTGCCTTACCAACATAAATAATTTCACCAAGAGAATTTTTCATTATATAAACTCCTGGTTTTTCTGGTAAATTCTTAAGATGATAATCAAAATCAAACATCAAACTCCTCCCTTCAATTGCATTTCTTGTAATATAAATTTTATCACTATATAAGAAAGTAAACAAAGGAAATTTCTTTACAATTAATACTCTGATAGTCAATAATCAATAATTAAGGAATAATATCCTATATAAGTTTATCCCTTAATTATTCATTACATATTATTAACTACTCGTTATTAAAAAGGTGAATTAAAATCCTCAAATTTAGGCCAAAGTTTATCTTCACTTTCAACCTCAACTTCATCGTCAAAATCCCAAGGAATATTCAAAGAACTCCAATGTATTCCCCCCCGCAACTCTTTTACGAATTGTTTTGTTACTTTATAATAAATTAAAGTATCCTTTTCACCTTTTACATAATATCCATGCGCACATCCGCTTGGAACGTATATCAGATTCTTATTATCTTCGTTTAACTCAACCATAGTGTACTTTCCATAAGTTTTAGATTCTTTTCTTAAATCAACTACTACATCTTGTATTTCTCCTATTATACAAGTTATAAGTTTATCATGTTCTTCTGGAGGTAACTGAAAATGCATTCCTCTTACAACTCCAGGCTTTACTATTGCATAATATTCTTCCTTAAATTCTGTGCTTAATCCATATATATTAAATTGAGTATCATTAAAAACTTTAATTAAATCACAAGTGCTTTCCATAGAAACAGTTGGTGTTATTAAGTAACATCCTTCAACATCTAATTGTTTAACTCTAAACATAGTCTAAAATCTCCTTTTTACCTCTGAAGTTATTTAGCTTTCTAGAAAGAAAGTATAAGAATTAAGTCCTTATTTTAATATATGAGGTAAAAGTTAAATAGTGAGAAAATGAAAGTAAAAACTAAAATTTTGTAGAAAAAAAAGGGCAAGAAATAAATTCTTGACCTTTTACTTTATTATTCCCCAAGAACAGCTGCCCTTACAACTTGTGAAGCTATATTAGCTGCTGAACCTGCACCATTCTCACCTTTTTCTACTATTACCGCAACTGCAATTTTAGGATCATCTAATGGAGCTGCTGATATAAACCATCCATGAGGTATTCCTTCTGAGCCATCATCTAACATATAATCTGCTGTACCTGTTTTACCTCCAGCATTAGTTCCTTCAAAAGCTGGCCATCTATATATATTATTAGAAACTAGATACCCCATATAATCCTTTATTGTACTTGCTATTTCCTTTGAAATAACATCACTTTTTAGAGTTTTACTCGGCATTTCCTTAATTGTATTTCCATCCTTATCTACTATCTTGTTTACTAACTTAGGCTCCATAAGCACTCCATCATTTGCAACTGTTGCGGCTACTATTGCCATTTGCATTGGGCTTGATAATACACTTGCCTGACCTATCCCACTTTGTGCTATGTTTCCTAATTCATAATCTTGCAAAGAAGGGAATATACTTTCAGAAATAGACATTCCTATACCTGGCACTCTAGAATTAAATCCAAATCTTTCTGCTACTTCCTTCAACTTTTCATTTCCCATTTCCATTGCTAGTGTTCCAAAAACTACATTACTTGAAACTCTATATGCCATCTGTAGATCCAAATTACCATGAGCTTGCTTCATATAATTATTTAGTTCTGTGCCATCATTAAAAGTTATTTTTCCTGTATCATTAAATTTTCTTCCAGTTATACTTGGATCATTTTCTAGAGCTGCAGCTAATGTTACTGTTTTAAATACAGATCCTGGAGGATATAGTCCATTTATTGTTCTATTTAATAACTTGCTTTCTATATCTACACCAGTATTCGCATCTTCTATAGCTTGCTCCAAATTAGTCGGATCATATGTAGGTTTTGACACCATAGCTAATACTTCACCAGTTTTTGGATTTAATGCAACTACAGCTCCTTTTAAATCTCCCATTGCATCATAAGCTACTTTTTGAAGATTATAGTCTAATGTAGTTACTATACCATTTCCTACTTTCTCTTCATTTCTATTTTCAAATGCTTTCTTTAAATCATAATCTTTTAGTAGATTTCTAATTCCATTTGAAAAACTACTGTACTTTGATAACTCGTCATCATATTCTTCCTCTAGACCAGTAATCCCAAATCTTTCATCTATATATCCTAATGCATGAACATATAAATCTCCATATACATATTCTCTGCTCTGATTAAACTTATCTAATCTGATACTATTAGTTAGTGGATTTCCATCTTTATCATATATAGTTCCTCTTAAAATTTCATTTCTTCTTGCCCAAAGTCTTTTATTTCCTGAATCATTTGCTATATCAGGCCCCTTAAACACTTGAAAATAGGCTATATATGATATTAATGCTATAAAGCAAAAAAGAAATATCACCATAATGTTTCTTATACTTTTTGCTAAATCGTTCATAAAGCCCTCCTTATTTTGTAAAACCTATTAATATCATTATAACTATAAAATTATATATTTAAACTGTAAAATCAAAAATATATATCATATTAAGTAATAGGTAAAGGAGTATTGTAAATATTGCAATACTCCTTTTATATTATACATCAAAAGTTTTAATTATACTTTAAATTCTCCAATACTTTCTTCCATCTTTTTTGCTAATTCTTTTAGCTTTGTAGCCATATTTGATATTTTTTCTGTTGAGCCAAATTGCTCTTCTGTTATTGCTGTAATTTCTTCTGTTGTAGCTGCAATTTCTTCCATCGAAGCTGCGCTACTCTCCACTATATATAATATCTCCTCTTTTTTAGATGTTACGATACTATTAGAATTTATTATAGACTCTATAGCACTCCTCATAACCATAATCTCATCACTTATAACTTTTAATGAATCAACAGTATTTTTCACACTATTACTTTCTTTTATAGAAACATTTCTCGTCTTCTCCAATATTTCAACCGTTCTATTTATCTTTTTATGAATATCTGATGTTGTAATTTTTATTATCTCAGTTGCCCCTTTAGAGTTTTCTGCTAAATTGTTAATTTCCTTTGCAACTACAGCAAAACCTTTTCCAAACTCTCCTGCATGTACAGCTTCTATAGATGCATTGATAGATATTAAATTAATACTGTTTGCTATGTCATCTATTATATTTACAAAATCATTTATTTTACTCATACTTACTGATATATCTAATATGTCTTTAGATAAATCCCCTATAGACTTTTGAAGTTCTGAATTGTCTACTAATAACTCTTGCATTCCTTCATTATTACTTTTCGCATTTGTACTTAATACTGAATATAAATTATTTAACACATCAATAGTTTTAGACACTTCTTTTATAGAATCTCCTAAAGCACTGATATTATTGGATATGTTAGTCATACTATTGGCCTGTTGTTGTGTTACTACCGAAATATTTTCAATAGATGTAGCAACTTGCTTAGAAGCTTCATACATTTCATTAGATGATTCATCTATCTTTGTAGTGTTCTTAGTTAAAACTTCTGATAAAGAAATATTATCCTTCATTACTTTTGTAAGAATATCAAAAGAATTATTTAATTCCTTTATAGCATCACCAATTTCATCATCTAAATCTATCTTTGATCTTTGAGTAAAATCTTTTTTCCCCATTGACTTACTCATATTATTTATATCAATTATAGCATTCAAATATTTTTTTATTATAATAGAAGCAATACCTATTATAATAGCAGAAAATACTATAGCTAGTATTAACGTAGATACTATATTTATAATAATGCTTTTCATTAAAATACCCTTATCATATGCACTTGTTAACTTAAAATCATTTGTGAATTTATGATAAGTAAATATTTTTTCATTATTACCTATAGCAACTTCATTTACTTCTTTATCTTGATCAATTATTTTACTAAGCTCATCATTAATTTTTGTGCCTATTTTTTCTTTATTATTACTTGCAATTATTGTTCCAAAACTATCGGTTAAATTAACTTCTATCCCTTCTATATTTATTACATCAATTTGATCTTGAAAAATTGATGTTGAAATCTGAAGAAAATAATCTTTATTATTTATATTAACTTTAATAGTAATAAAACCTTTATCACCTGATATTATAGAGTTAGACCAAGATACTCCCCTTGACCCACCTTCAACAAAGGTTAATCCATCTATGTACGCTCTACTTAAGCCTCCTGAATATGTTATAAATTCATTCTTTTCATTTTTAACAGCTATAGAGGTTACAGCTGAATTATTTTTCATAAATGAATCTATAAAACTACTTGCTCTATCCTTATCTTTTATCCCATTTTCTAAAGAATATATTAAATCCTCGAAATCAACAATTGTTTTACTAGTTAAACTTTTCCCAAATCCCTTTGTTTGATCTAAAACCTCATTAACCCTACCTGTTTCATTTTTATAGGATATTACTGATGAATATATAGCCAATGAAAGACTAGATATTAAAGTAATTGTAATAAGAAATAGTAATATTTTTTGAGTTATGGTTAATCTTTTTTTATTACCAGCCATCAACTTTCTACTACTTTTAACTTTAATCTTCTTTTTAGCTTTCCTTTCATCTGTAATTTTTTTATTTTTTTTAGACAAAATACTCCCCCCCATAAATCCATAAATACTTCTTTCTTGAAATTATAATAGCTAATTATACAACAAAAAAAGTAATGATTCTCATCATTACCTTTTATTATACTATACTACATTTTATTCCAATTTTATATATTTTTCTATATTTTAATACTCCTCTGATATTTTTTGCAATATACCTAATGCAAAGAACATTGTCAACATAGAACTACCGCCATAACTTATCAGTGGCAGAGTTATACCTGTAAGTGGTATAACAGTAAATATTCCACCTATTATAACTAAAGTTTGGCAAGCTATCATTGTACTAAATCCAACAGCGGCTAACTGGCTGAATTTATCATTAGTTAAAAATGCTATTCTTATTCCTCTATAAAACAATAAGAAATATATTATCATTAATCCTACTGCAAATATCATTCCAAATTCTTCACAAATGACAGCAAATATGAAATCACTCTCGCTTGCGAATATTAAGTCAGGATATCCATTACCTAACCCTACTCCAAATAATCCACCTGATGCTATAGCATATAGACCTTGAACTATTTGATATCCTTCATTGCTTGCATACTTCCATGGATCAAGCCAAATTTTCACTCTTCTTTGTACGTGTCCAAAAACTCCATAAGCTCCTACTGCTCCTATTGCAGAAAGCCCTAAACATGTAAAAACATATTTTTTCTTTGAAGTTGCTATATATAGCATAGTTACAGATATACCAAAAAATATTAAAGTTGATCCTAAATCAGTTTGAAGCACCATGCAAACTAATGAATACATAACAACAACAGCAGGCTCTATTAGTTGTTTAAAATCTTCTTTAATTACATTTTTGCTTTCATATGTCATAAGCGAAGACGCTAAGTATAAAACTAGTGCTATTTTCCCAAATTCAGATGGCTGGAATCCAAATGGTCCTATATAAACCCAATTCATAGCTCCATATGTTTCTACATTAAATATAAGCCCATATATCAATCCCATGGGCATAAATATTAAAGTAATAATCATATATATTTTTTTATACTTAGCAAAACTTTTTAAATCTGGTAATGCTACAACTATGACTATATATGATATCATTCCAAGTACTGCCCATATTAATTGTTTTATAGCAAAACTAGGTTCCAATCTATATAGTACTGCTATTCCAACTACAGCTAATATACTTGAAAATATAAGCATAAACTTATCCCCATCAGGATAAAACCGTCTCACTAGATAGTGTGAAAATCCTATTATTATGCACAAAATAATACCTATAATTAATGCTTTAGTATCAAATGGTTTTTTTAGTAAGGCTAAATTAGTAAACAGAAGTAAGCATAGTAAATAAATTAATTTCAGAACTCTTTTTTCTAACTTTAATGCACTATTCATAAACTCACCTCTAGTTCTTCTCTGCTCTTATAACCTTAAATGTAGCGCTACCTATTCTTATAAGATCGTTAGCTCTTATCTTTGAATATCCGTTAACTCTTTCATCATTTATAAAAACGCCATTAGTACTATTTAAATCTTCTATTACTATCTCATTATTTTTAACTATGATTTTCGCATGATTTCCAGAAGCATATTGATCATCTAATTTTATTGTATTTCCTTCTTTTCTACCTATAGTTATAGTTCCTCTTAACAATAAAATAGATCCTTCTTCTAGGTTTGAGTTCTCACCTGTGCTCAATACTTCTATGCCATAATTCTTTTTAGCAGAAGGTTGCTTTCTTCTTCCACTGCCTTTTACATCCTTGTACATTATTTTTAGTGCATAATAAATTATAAAATAAAGTATTATCATAAATGCTACACCAAAAACTAATGTCATTAGCTTTGAAAAACCCATCTCTTCACCTCAAAATCAGTATTTTATTACCATTATATATTAAAACTTCTAGTCAAAAATAACAAGTATACTTAACTTATCTTAACATCTTTTTAAGATATTTCCCAGTATATGAATTATTTACTTCACTCACTTCTTCTGGAGTCCCTGTTGCAACTATAGTTCCACCTTTATCTCCACCTTCTGGACCTAAATCTATTATATGATCTGCGCACTTTATTAAGTCCAAATTATGCTCTATAACTACAACTGTATTTCCTGCCTCAACAAGCCTTTGTAGTATCTCAACAAGTTTACTTACATCATCTATATGAAGCCCTGTTGTTGGTTCATCTAAAATATATAATGTTTTACCAGTACTTCTCTTTGAAAGTTCAAATGCTAATTTTATTCTTTGAGCTTCTCCTCCTGATAATTGAGTCGAAGGTTGCCCAAGCCTTATATATCCAAGCCCAACATCATTTAAAGTTTCTAGCTTATTCTTTATTCTTGGAAGATTTTCGAAGAATTTCAAAGCCTCTTCAACAGTCATATTAAGTATATCATCTATTGATTTTCCTTTATATTTAACTTCTAAAGTTTCTCTATTATATCTCTTTCCTTTACATACTTCACAAGGAACATATACATCTGATAAAAATTGCATTTCTATTCTTATTATTCCATCTCCAGCACAAGCTTCACATCTACCACCCTTTACATTAAAGCTAAATCTTCCTGGTTTATATCCCCTCATTTTAGCTTCTGGAGTTGATGCAAATAGTTCTCTTATTATATCAAAAACTCCTGTGTAAGTAGCAGGATTTGACCTTGGAGTTCTTCCTATTGGACTTTGATCTATATCTATTATTTTATCAATACTTTCATATCCAATTATTTCCTTGTGATTTCCTACAGGAGTTTTACTTCTATTGACTAACCTATTTAATCCTTTATATAATATTTCATTAACTAACGTACTTTTTCCAGAACCTGATACCCCGGTTACCATAGTTAGTGTTCCTAAAGGGAATTTTACATTTACATTTTTCAAATTATTTTCTTTAGCACCTTTAACAGTTATAAAGTTTCCATTTCCTGTTCTTCTTTCACTTGGAATTTCGATTTTCTTCTCTCCTATTAAGTATTGACCTGTTATAGAGTTTTTACACTTCTTTATATCTTCCACAGTACCTGCTGCAATTATCTCTCCCCCATGCTCTCCAGCTCTTGGTCCTATATCAACTATAAAATCAGCTTCTTTTATAGTATCCTCATCATGTTCAACTACTATTACAGTATTTCCTATATCTCTTAAGTTCTTTAAAGTACCTATCAATCTATCATTATCTCTTTGATGTAGTCCTATACTTGGTTCATCTAGAATATATAGCACACCCATAAGTGCAGATCCTATTTGAGTTGCAAGTCTTATTCTTTGAGCTTCTCCACCAGATAATGTACCAGAATTTCTTGCTAAGTCTAAATAATCTAGTCCTACATCAATTAAAAACTTAAGTCTATTTTTAATTTCTTTAATTATTTGATCACTTATTATTTCATCTTTTTCAGATAAAACTAAAGAATTAATATATTCAAACTCTTCTTTTATTGATAATGTTGTGAATTCATAAATATTTTTATCACCAACTCTAACTGCTAGCGCTTCATTTTTTAACCTTGCACCTTTGCACTTAGGGCATTTATTATTACTCATATATTGTTCAATTTCAGTCTTTATAATATCAGAGTTAGTCTCTCTATATCTTCTTTTTAATGAATTTATTTCACCATCATATGCATATGAATATTGTGATTTAACGCCATCTTTGGTGTAAATAACTTTCATTTTCTTACCGTTAGTACCATATAGTAATAAATCTAATTCTTTTCTGCTAAGTTCCTTGACTGGTCTACTTAAGTCTAGATCATATTCTTCACTTAATGCTTTTAATATTGCATAAGTCCAAGAATCTTCTTTTAATCTACCTTCTCCCCAGGTAGCAATAGCACCTTCTAATATACTTAAGTCTTTATTAGGAATTATTAAATCTTCATCCAATTCTATCAAAGTTCCTAAGCCATCACAGTAATCACATTTACCAAAAGGTGAGTTGAATGAAAACAATCTAGGTGCTAGTTCATCTATACTCATTCCACATTCTGGGCAGGCAAAATTTTCACTAAATAATAGATCTTCTCCATCTATTACATTTATAATTACTAAACCATCTGCTAATTTTAATGCAGTTTCAATCGAATCAGCTAGTCTTCCTTCTATACCATCTTTAATAATTACTCTATCAACAACAGCTTCTATATTATGCTTTTTATTCTTATCTAATGTAACTTCTTCTTCAGCTAATTCATATATAGACCCATCAATTCTTGCTCTAACAAATCCGCTTCTTTTAATGTTATCTAGCACCTTTTCATGAAGTCCTTTTTTTCCTCTTATCATAGGAGCTAAAACTTGAATTTTAGTTCTATCCCCAATGGACATTACACTATCCACAATTTGATCAACAGATTGTTGCTCAATTGGAATTTTACATTTTGGACAATACGGTTTTCCTATTCTTGAATATAATAACCTTAAATAATCATATATTTCAGTTATAGTTCCAACCGTTGATCGTGGATTTTTACTTGTAGTTTTTTGATCTATAGATATTGCTGGAGATAAACCTTCTATATACTCTACATCAGGCTTATCCATCTGTCCTAAAAATTGTCTTGCATATGATGATAATGATTCTACATATCTTCTTTGTCCTTCTGCATATAAAGTGTCGAATGCTAAAGAAGACTTCCCTGATCCTGATAGACCAGTAAATACAATTAATTTATCTCTTGGTATTTCCAATGATACATTTTTTAAATTATGTACCTTTGCACCTCTTATAATAATTTTATCTTTCATATTAACTTGCCCCTTCTTATTTTATAACATTAGTTTTTCATTTCTTTTATAAAATTAACCTCGAACAAATGTTCTTTATTATATTCTAAATTTTATTATAATTATTGTCAATTATATAATAAATTATTTATAAAAGCTTTGTTAATTCTGCTCACTAATGCAAATAATCTATTGGTATATTTTAAAGTAATCTTTTTTAAGGTTGCTTAATAAGACATCATCAAATTTTTTCACACTTTTAATTCTTTCTTTTTTCATTAATAATGCCTTCTTAATTATAAAAATATAAAGTCCTCTTAAAAATTTAATATAAAAAAATTAGAAAAGTGCATTTGCCCTTTTCTAAACTCCTTCAAAATTAAATAATGGAATAAAACTTTCCTTGTCCGTTCCATCTTCTTGTATAAATCCATTTTCTACCCCAATACTCAATGCATAATCTATCATTGCATCATAATGTTTTTCATTTAATGGTTTATTTAACTCTGGGTAAGCTTTTACGTGCTCAAGAGGTGTGTACTGATTCATAATACTAATATAAACTTTATTACCATACATGTTATGAATATGTTCTATTATTTTTTTTGAATCAAATAATAATCCTGGCAACATAAGATGCCTTATTATTACACCTTTTTGTATTATTCCTCTTTCATCAAACTTAGCTTCTCCAACTTGCTTTACCATTTCATTAATTGCTTCCTTAGCATATTTAAAATAATCCTTAGCCTTAGAATATTTCATTGAATATTTTGTATCAAAGTATTTCATATCTGGTAAGTACACATCTATATATCCTTTTAATAATTTTATAGTTTCAACTTTTTCATATCCACTACTATTATAAATTATAGGAAGCTTTAGACCACTTTTTCTAGATATACTAATAGCTTCAATAATTTGAGGAACATAATGAGTAGGCGTAACTAAATTTATGTTTAAAGCACCTTTGTTTTGCAACTCTATAAATATTCCTGCTAATCTATCTACAGTTATTTCCTTTCCCCATTCGCATTGACTTATATTATAATTTTGACAAAAGACACATTTTAGTGTGCAATAAGAAAAAAATACAGTTCCAGAACCAACATCTCCAGATATACATGGTTCTTCCCAATAATGAAGGGCAGCTCTTGCTACTCTTATTTTATCTCCGGCTCCACAAAACCCTCTTTTATCACTTAACCTATTTGCTCCACAATTTCTTGGACATAAATTACAATTTTCTAGTAATTCCACTAATTATCACTCCAAATACCTTCAAACTTTTTTACCATATAAATTAATAAATGTAATCCCTTATTGTAATTATAAAAGGCTAGTACATCCAATTTACTTATACTATAAAATAATAAAAGAAGTTTCATCTAATATAGATTAAACTTCTTTTATTATATACAGATCTATTTATTTTTGTAAATTACTTTACCTTCTTTTATTGTTTCTAATATTTTTATATCTTTTAATTCTTCTTTATTAACTTCTAATGGGTTTCTATCTAAGATTACAAAGTCTGCAACCTTTCCTTCCTCAATAGAACCTTTAGTGTCTTCTTCGAAGTATTGATAAGCTCCATTTATTGTAACAGCTTTTATAGCATCCATTACAGGAATTCTTAAATCTTCTCCTAAGACTCTACCACCTAGAGTTTTTCTGTTTACTGCATTGTGTATTGCTAACATTTGATTAGGCATTTTTACTGGTGGATCTTGATGTAATGTAAAATTCATTCCTCTGTCTAAAGCTGATTTAGCAGGGCTAATTCTATTAGCTCTTTCAGGTCCAAAAACAGATTCATAGTGATAATCTCCCCAGAAGTAAATATGATCTAAGAAGAATGTTGGAAGTATTCCAAGTTCTTTCATTTCATCTAATTGATCTTCTCTTACTGTTTGGCAATGTACCATTACTGGTCTTAAGTCAGTAGTATTTCCTGATAACTCTAAAGCTTTTCTATAGCATCTTATAAATTGATCTGATGCCGCATCACCATTACAGTGAACATTCACTTGTATGTTGTTGTCAATTAAAGTCTTAAAGTAATCTATAACTACATCATCTTCTTGAGTTCCATATCCACAATAATCTGCATCTTTTCCTGCTGGTACTTCATAATATGGTTTTGTTAACCAAGCAGTTTTTCCTTGTGGTGAACCATCTAACCAAGTTTTTCCTCCTAATAATTTATAATGATTTACATAATTTCTCTTAGGAGTACCTTCATTCTTTAATAACTTCATTGTAGTATGTTGAACTGCAAAGCCAACTATATCAAGCATTAATGCACCTGCTTGAGCAGCGCCTTGTAATAATTGATTCATTCCTTCATCAACACTTGCATCTTGACATGTAGTTATACCAAATGAAGCATATATTTCTTGTGCTTTTTTAACACAATTCATAAGAGTTTCAAATGATGGTGCTGGAATACATTTTTTCTTTTCTGGATCTAAACAAGCATTTTCTTCTAAAATACCATTTGGGTCCTTGCTTCCTTCAACAGTTCTAACTATACCACCTTCTGGTACTTCGTAATCTTCACCAACATATCCAAAAGCCTCTAAAGCCTTTGAGTTAACTACTGCTATGTGTCCTGATGCATGGCTTATATATATCGGAGTAGTAGTACTTATTTTATCTAAATCGAATTTAGTTGGATGCTCTTCATTTTCATATTTAGTGTTATCATAGCCAAATCCAATTAACCATTCTCCTTCTTTTGGAGGATTTTCAGCCATCTTTTTCTTTAATATTTCAATAAATTCTTCTTTAGATTTTGCTCCACTTAAATCAGTTATCATTAAAGTTTGAGCTATTGCAACAATATGACCATGTGGATCAATAAATCCTGGTAACATAGTTTTTCCCTCTAAATCTACTAATTGTGTATTATCATCTTTTAATGATAATATTTCATTTTTAGTTCCAACCTTTTTAACTTGTCGATTTTCTACTAAAACAGCTTCTACTGTAGGCATTTCATCATTTACAGTTAAAATTGTTCCATTGTAATATATTATTTTTTCCATACTATTTGCCTCTTTTCCTCTTTTTTCTACAAGCACTACTTTTCAGTTATTACTAAAACATAATCAAAATATTATTATACTAATCAATTTATATACACATATATTAAATAAAATTTAATTTATTTTGTATTACTAAACATTTGTTTAGATTTGATAATAGCATATCCATTTAAAGCATATCCTACTAATCCCACAGCTAAGAATATTATAGATGCTGTTGATAATCCTAAGTTAGTAGATGCTATTGTGAATAATAATGGTGATACAGCACTACCTAAAGCATAGAACATACCTACTTTAGCAAATTTTTGTGTACCATCTCTATGTCCAAATACATCAGCAGGCATATATGCTGGACCTGATGTTATTGTAAATACTGTTAATCCTGAGAATATAGGTACTAAGTATCCTAATGCACTAGCTTCTGGCATGAAAATTATTACTAATAATCCTAGTGATACCCCTACACATGATATCATCATTGGCTTAAATGAACCTAATTTATCAAATAATTTTCCTCCACCAACATTACCAATTAAGCAAGCAACTCCATATGCAGATCCAGCCATTGCTACTTGTGAAGCTGAGAATCCTTTAGTAGTTAAAACTGGTATAGCTTGTGTTGCTAAAGTAACTGCTGCAAAACATATAAATAATGCACCTACACAGAACATCCAGAAATATTTATTTTTCATATTTTCTGCATCTGATAAACCTTCATAAGTTACTCTCTTAGCTTTTGAATTAGTAGTAGAAGCTTCTTCTCTTACAATTTCATTTTCTTTAGGGTATCTTATAAATAATAGCGCTAAAGGAATACCTACGATCATAAGTAGTGCACCTAAGATCATATAAGTTTTTTGCCAACCATAATTTCCAAGGAATTTAACAACAATTTGTTGTAGGAATACGTTACCGATTGATCCTCCGGCTAAAGCTATTCCTAATGCAGTACCTCTACCTTCACCTGGGAACCAATGACTCATCATAATAGGTAATGATAATCCAGTAAATAATAATGTACCAACTTGAGTTACGAATGCACTTGCATTAAACATAAATGCATTTTGTGCAAGTCCGTAAGATGCAAAAGATAAACCAGCAATAATTAAACCTGCTACATAAATATATTTAATTTTAAACTTATCATATAGTTTTGCTAATAAAGGGTTAAATAAAACCGGTATTGTTCCTGAGAAATATAGCATTGTAAATCCTATTTCAGAAATAATTCCTGATTCTGATACTGGAACTTGCATTTGAGCTTGCAAGTTTTGTGATATACAATATGGTATTGCTTGAATTAAAAAGCAAATAAATACAATAAAATATCTTTTATTATTTAAGTTTTTTTTGTTTTGTGTCATCTTTATCCTTCCTTACCTTTCAAATTTTTTCTTGTCGCAACATATTTGTATACTATAAAATAATTACTATGTTATTCCTAGGTTGCTCAAAATTAATTAATATAATTCACATGAAAATTTTGTTATTTATCTTATCTTCTACTTATAAGTAAAACTCTCATTTGCTAAGCAATAATTATTATACATACATTATGCTAATTAGTTAAATACTCTTTTTTTATATTATATATAAGTAAAAACATATATGTAAATTTCTCCATTTTTATCGATAAAAATGGTCTTATTTTTCCTATTAATGTTAGTATAAAGTAATGGTCACAATTATTAGAACTAAGTAAAATAATAATTAGTTAAGAAAGGATATATCCACTATGAATAAAGGCAGAAGATTTGATTAAGAATATAAAGATATGATATTAGACTTATTTAAGGCTGGGATTAGCTTAGCAGAATTTGTAACAAAAAAACTAGATTAAATAATAAAATATATATATTGTAATAAAATACACCATGATATTAAGACTATGTGTACCGTTCTTGGCATAGCAAAAAGTACAGATCATAACTCTTTTGATAAAAGTGATTCTAAAAAAATCAACTAGTATCCAATATATTCTTCCAAGTAACAATAAAAATAAGGCTATAAAAATATTATACGACAGTGACTTGGATTAGCTCCAAGTCACTGTCGTATAATATTTATATCCTTCTATTACTAAATTTAACAATTCACATGATAAATACTTTTACTTTTTACCTTTTAAATCATTAATTATGTCACGCAATTCTGCAGCTCTTTCAAACTGTAAGTTCTTAGCTGCTTCCATCATTTCTTCAGTATATTTCTTGATTAATTTCTTCTTATCCTTTTCTGAGACCTTCTTATCACCCTCAGACTTATATTCAACTTTATCTTCTGATATCTTTGTAGCTTCAATAACTTCTCTAACATCTTTAATTATAGTTTGAGGAATAATTCCATGTTCCTCATTATACTTCATTTGGATTTCTCTTCTTCTTTCTGTTTCCTTTATGGCTTTATTCATTGATTTAGTGATATTATCAGCATACATTATTACTTTACTTTCAGAATTTCTTGCAGCTCTACCTATCGTTTGAATTAATGAAGTTTCTGAACGTAAGAAACCTTCTTTATCAGCATCTAATATTGCTACTAATGCAACTTCAGGAATATCTAATCCCTCTCTTAAAAGATTTATCCCAACTAATACATCAAATTCTCCAAGTCTCAGATCTCTTATAATTTTCATTCTTTCTATTGTTTCAATATCTGAATGCATGTATGTAGTTTTTATACCTAAATCTTTTAAATATTTAGTTAAATCCTCTGCCATTCTTTTTGTTAGAGTTGTTATAAGAGTTCTAAATCCCTTTTCTGTAGTCCTCTTAATCTCCGCATATAAATCATCTATTTGACCTTCCACTGGTCTTATCTCTATAACTGGATCTATTAATCCTGTCGGTCTTATGACTTGCTCTGCTATATTAGTTGAATGATCTATTTCATATTGACTTGGAGTTGCACTTACAAAAACCACTTGATTCATTTTATCTTCAAATTCTGTAAATTTTAATGGTCTGTTATCATATGCACATGGCAATCTAAATCCATATTCAACCAATGTATCCTTCCTAGATCTATCACCTGCATACATAGCTCTACATTGTGGTAAAGTAACATGACTCTCATCTATAAACATCAAATAATCATCAGGAAAATAATCAAGTAGTGTCTGAGGTGGAGTTCCCGCAGCCCTACCATCTAGTATTCTTGAATAGTTTTCTATTCCACTACAATATCCCATTTCTCTGATCATTTCTATATCATAATTAGTTCTTTGTCTTAACCTTTGAGCTTCTAATAATTTTTCCTGACTGTTAAGTTCTCTTAATCTATCTTCTAATTCATCTTCAATTCTACTTATAGCTTTTTCTAAAACTTCTGGAGAAGTAGCAAAGTGAGATGCCGGAGAAATTGAGACATGATTTCTTTCTCCTAATATGTTTCCAGTTAAAACATCAAACTCCCTAATTCTTTCAATTTCATCTCCAAAAAACTCTACTCTAATTCCTTTGTTAGAAGATGATGCAGGAATTATATCTAAGGAATCTCCTCTAACTCTAAAGCTTCCTCTTGCAAAATCTATATCATTTCTTTCATATTGTATCTCTATAAGCTTTCTCATTATCTCATCTCTATCTCTTTCCATTCCTGTTCTTAAAGAAATAGTTAGCTTTTTGTATTCTTCTGGATTACCTAAACCATATATACAGGACACAGACGCAACTATTATTACATCTCTTCTTTCTAATAAAGCTGATGTAGCTGAATGTCGAAGCTTATCTATTTCATCATTTATAGATGCATCCTTTTCTATAAATGTATCAGTTTGTGGTACATAAGCTTCGGGTTGATAGTAGTCATAGTATGACACAAAGTATTCTACAATATTATTAGGAAAAAATTCTTTAAATTCAGAACACAGTTGAGCTGCTAATGTTTTATTGTGAGCTAGAATAATTGTTGGCTTTTGAACTCTTTGTATTATATTAGCCATTGTATATGTTTTACCTGATCCAGTTACCCCTAATAAAGTCTGACCTCTATCTCCCCTTTTTATTGAATTTACTATACTTTCTATAGCTTGTGGCTGATCTCCAGTTGGCTTAAATTTTGATTCAATCTTAAATTCTGGCATCTTTTTCACCCCCATAAATTTTATTTATTATGTTTATATTTTATCCTTTATATTTGCCTTATACAATCAATAATAATCTTTTTATTAAATAAAAAGAAAGCTTATCGCTTTCTCTTCATTTGCTCTAATACTTTTTTAAAATCATTATTATCTACACTCAATGTATCATCTACTTTAACCATTTTCGGCACAAGAAGCAATCCTAACCTCTTATTCTTCGGTATTATAGTTAAATCGACTATTTCCCCGGAAATTTTTCTAATTTTAACCGAAACATTTTGGATGCTATCTCTAACTATTTTAAATATTTCTACTTCTGAAACTGTCTTCATATTATTAATTTCTATTATTTTATCCCCTCTTCTTATACCAGCCTCATAAGCAGGTGAAGTTGGTGCTACTTCTAATACAGAAACTCCATCATTATCTGTTACATAAAGATATTTTCCAGCCTCTTCAATTTTATTTTGAATTTTAATCATTATTTCATGACCTAATGGTGCAAATACTATGACAATAATTTGTCCAATTACCCCAAACTGTGAAACTTGTGCTATTAAAGTTAATAAGACTCCGTAAATAAATATTCCAATTCCTGAATAAATAGGCTTTTTGATTTTATCTTTAGTGAATGATACAGAATTATAGCCTATAACTCCATATAACGGTATTGCCCCTATTATAGCAGTACTTAAAATCAATAATGTTTCTGCCCTATTTATTATCGGCCACCAATTTGGAGTATCCACAGCTGATGTTGTAACACTTGAAATACTTCCTGAAAAAGCTATAAATATAGCCACTGGTAAAGCCCAATATCTATTATATGCAAATCCACCTACTATTTTATCGTCTCTATTAGAGAAGACAGGTATAGCACCTCTACTACCATCAAAAATAACTAATAATCCTTCAACTACATGCATAATTCCAACGAATGTCATAAGTGATAATATGTTTACATTGATATATGATTCAGTATTGGTTACATTAGCTAAAATTCCCGATAAAATACTTATTATTCCTAAGACTGCTCCAGAATAAGAAAAACATATAAATCTCTTTTTTATAAATAGTAATAAAATTGATATCATAAACATTATTTCTATCCCAGAATTCTCATTAAATATTATTCCTAAACTACTCATAATTAGACTTACTATAGCCCCACCTATTATCCCTAAAGAAATTTGTGATAAAGTAAGTTCTAAAGGGGAGTTAATACTCTCCCCAATAGTCATCTTCTGCATTATTGTTATTCTTTTGTTCTTTAAATAGAACATTACTCCTAAAACTACTAGCATCACTATGTGCATTGGCTCAATTATGGCATATGCTACTGTTCTTAATGTATATAGTACTAACTCCATCTGTGAGCCTCCTATTTTAACTTATCTTTCATTGCCTCTACTGCTTTATTAAATTGTGGGTCTATACTTCTATCATATTCCTTTGATAAAATTTCTTCTGGAATTGTCACTTCAATATCAGGCTTTATTCCAATCTTGTGTATATTTTCTCCATTAGGAGTATAATATTTCGAAGTTGTTACTTTTAATCCACCATTTCCGTCTTTAAATTCTATTAACTGTTGAACTACACCTTTACCAAAACTTGTTGTTCCAATTATAGTTCCAGCACCATAATCTCTTAATGCTCCAGTAACTACTTCTGATGCTGATGCACTACCTCCATCTATTAATATTACTAAAGGCACACCTTCTGCTTCTCCACCTATAGATTTTGATTCTTGTTTATTACCGTATTTATCTATAGTATAAGTTACAACTTCTCCTTTTGGTATAAATTGTGAAGCTACGTTAACTGCCTCTCCTAAGAAACCACCTGGATTTCCTCTTAAATCCAGAATAATCCCCTTCATACCTTTACCTTTTAGTTCAACTATCTTTTCTTTAAAGTTCTTTGCTACATCCTCATCAAAAGAAGATATTTGTATATATCCTATATTTTCATCTATTATTTCGCCTCTAACTGAAACTACTTTAATTACATCTCTAACTATTGTTATGTCAAGGTCCTTTGAGTTTGCTCTAGCAACTGTTAATGTTACTGGATTTCCTTGTTCACCTTTTATCATAGATATTGTTTTCTCTACATTTGGTTCTGTTATATCTGTACCATCAACTTTTAATATAACATCTCCACTTTTTAATCCTGCAACTTCTGCAGGTGAACCTTCTATAGGTGCGACAACTGTTACTTTATCGTCTTTAATTCCAAGCTGAGCTCCTATTCCTACAAAATGACCTTCACTTTGCTCTACAAATGACTTATATTCATCTGCATTCATAAATACTGTATATGGATCTTTTAGTGACTGTGTCATCCCTTTAATTGCAGCTTCTAAAAGAGAATTATCGTCTATTTCTCCATCATATTTTGCAAGAAGTGCATCCCTTACTTGAAACAATAAATCATATTTTTTCACATCTTTGATGTCAGTTAAATCTTTTGCAACATCTTCACTTACATTTTTTAAACTTAATCCATTAAATGCAAATACATTTCCCATATAGAAAAACATTACATTTGAAAATAAAAATATTATAACTATTCCTACTATAATTAGTGGCTTTTTAAATTTATTGCTTCTTCTTCTACTGTTATTATCCTCCATATCCTAATACTTCCTTTCATAAAATTCTCTTAACTTATATATACATTATCTATACTCCTAGATTCCTTTAAATATGTTTTAAGTGGAGATAAACTCCACTTAAATTATATCAATTATTTTCTCTTTTTATTTAATATTTTATACATCTAAGAATTTTCTTAACGCAACTATACTTCCTATAGCTCCAACTATCATCCCACCTAAAAGGAATACCCAAGTTAATGTTCCAAGTACGAACACTGGAGAAACCAATGTAACTAAGAACATATTTGATACTATGTATCCATAAGCCCATTTATATAATACATATAATAATAAGCTTGAAAGTAATGAACCAATTGTCCCAATTATCATCCCTTCAATTATAAATGGCCATCTTATAAACCAGTCAGTAGCTCCTACAAACTTCATTATTCCAACTTCTTTTCTTCTTGAATATACTGTAATTTTTGTTGTATTAGTTATTAGGAATATAGATACCCCTATAAATACAGCAAATAATACTAAACCAGCTACCCTAACCCCACCAACAAATTTGCTTATAGTATTTATCATATCTTGTTGATTTGATATATTTTCTACACCACTCATATCTTTTACAGCATTACTAATACCATTCGCATATTCAGGGTCTTCTAGTTTTACTATAAATGAACTTGGAAGTGGATTATTTTGTAAATCATATCCTTGTAATAATCCTGGATTATCTTTTAAGCTTTCTTTAAAATTTATAAAAGCTTCTTCTCTAGATTCGTATATTACTTCTTTAGCTCCTTCTTGTTCATTTAGTTTCATTTCTATTTCTCTTTGATCCAATAACTTTATATCATCTTTTAAGAAAACCTTAATTTCAACCTTTGACGCAACATCTTCTATTGCCTTATTAAAGTTTAACCCTAATAAAGTAAATGTACCAAATATAAAGAATGTTATTAGTACAGTAATCATTGCTGCTATACTTAATGTTCTATTTCTTTTAAGACTTTTTAAAGCGTCTATAAAAAAGTACTTTAATGTATTAATCTTCATTTTCGTACATCCCCCTCTTGGTATCTCTTGCTATACATCCTTTTTCTATAGCAATAACTCTCTTCTTCATATTATCAACTATATCTTTAGCATGAGTTGCCATTAATATGGTTGTACCAGCTCTATTTATATCCTCTAATAAATCCATTATTTCTTTAGCAGTTTCTGGATCTAAATTACCTGTTGGTTCATCACATATCAAAACTGATGGATTATTAACTATTGCCCTTGCTAATGCAACTCTTTGCTGTTCTCCCCCTGATAATTCATTTGGAAACATTTTATACTTATGAGAAAGCCCAACAAGAGATAGTACCATAGGAACCCTCTTTCTAATTTCCTTCTGAGAGGCTTCTACAACTCTCATTGCAAAAGCAACATTTTCATATACATTTAATGTAGGTATCAATCTAAAATCCTGAAAAACCATACCTATCTTTCTTCTATAATAAGGCACTTGCCTTCTTGTTATTGTTGAAAGCTTTTTTCCTGCAACTGTTATATCACCAACTGTTGGATCAGTTTCTTTAATTAACATTTTAATAAAAGTTGATTTCCCTGCTCCTGAAGGTCCAACTAAAAATACAAATTCACCTGACTCTATATTTATATTTACATCTGCTAAAGCCTTAACATTATTATCATATAGCTTAGATACATTCTTAAATTCTATCATTTCACAACACCTCGCATCAGCGTATTATTTTAAAGTTGTTAAACCCATAGCGTTATTATAGCATAACAAAGTCTAAGGAAAAACTTTTTTTATGATTTTATAGCTAAGAAAACTTATATTTATTCAGTTTTCTTCAAAATTTTCATTAATTCTTAATAATCTGCAAAGCCTTTACCTAGTGCTTCCGTTGATTCACTTACCGTTAAGAATGCTTCTGGGTTGTTATTTTTTATAAATTGCTTTAGAGTTATAAATTGCTTTGATGATAATACAGTATACACTACCGTCATATTCTCTTTTGTATATCCACCTTTTCCCACTAATATTGTACATCCTCTATCAATATCATTATTTATAAAATCTACAACTAACTTTTCCTTATTTGTAATTATAAATACTTGCTTAACAGGATTTAATCCAGCGATAAATTTATCAACCAATATTCCTATTAATATTGCACTTAAAAGTCCGAATAACCCCTTTTCTACACCAAATGAATATATAGCAAGCAAAGTTACTGTACAATCAGCTAATAATAATCCTTGCCCTATTGGTAAATGAAAAAACTTATTAATAATTTTAGCTATTATACTAGTTCCACCTGTTGAGGCATCTTGATAAAAAGTAATTGCTGTTCCAAACGCTAATACTGCTGAACCAAACACACAAGCTAAAAACAAATTATCTGTTATTGCTTTTGGCTCAAAAAACGCTTCAAAAAACCACATTATTACTGACATCATTATGGTCGCATATATACTCTTTGCTCCAAAAGATCCCCCAATTAAGAAAAATGCAAGAGCAAATAAAATAAAATTAAATATAAGAACTAATATACTTGGATTAATATCTATTAATTGGTTTATAGCTAAAGCTAAACCTGAAACTCCACCTGCTGCTATATCGAGTGGAAAGAAAAAATATTCTAGTCCAAAAGCAACTATTGCTACTCCTATTGTAGATAAAATATATTCTTTTAATTTTTTCATACGTCCTGTTCTTCTCCTCCTAAATAAATAGTCCCATCCTCAACTATTATTGTATATTTTTAAAACCTTCTCCCATAACCTCATGAACTTCACCAACTGTTATGAATGCTTTTTCATCTACTTTTCCTATGTATTGCTTCAATTTTATAAACTCGCTTCTTCCTAAAACTGCATATAAAACGTAAATATCTTTTTCTGTAAAGCCACCAACACCTTTTAAATATGTGCATCCTCTTTCTAAGTCATTCATTATAAACTTTGCAATATCTTTATGCTTACTACTTATAATCGTTACTTCTTTACATGCATGGAATCCTTCAATCACCTTATCAATTGCAATTCCATTAATTATTACTGAAAGAAGTCCATATAACCCTATATTTATACCAAAAGTAATAGCCCCCAATAAGGTTACTATAAAATCTACAGCTAATAAAGACTTACCTATATCAATGTGAAAAAATTTATTTAGTATCTTAGCTATTGTATCTGTACCTCCAGTTGATGCATTAGCATTAAATACTATAGCCATACCTATTGCAGTAATTAAAGTTCCAAATATTGAAGCTAACATTAAATCATTTGTTATAGCTTGAGGATTAAAGAATTTTTCAATTATAGTCATCATTCCCGCTAAACTAAAACTTGAAACTATAGTCTTTACTCCAAAATTTTTTCCAAGAAAAATAAACCCAACAACAAACAACAACAAATCCATAATAAATACTAAAGGCCCAGTTGATATAGCTGGTATATAATAATTTATTACTATTGCAAGACCTGTTAGCCCCCCTGCTGCAATATTGTTAGGTATAAAGAAATATTCTAAAGATAGTGCAACTAAGAATACCCCTAGCAATATTAATACATATTCTTTTATTTTATCATTCATATATATCCCCCTTTCTTAGAGAATTTTTATTATTTTTCCTCATTTTATTATTTTCTATCCAAACCTTATATTAATATTTTCTTACAATAATTAAATAAACTTCATTTACTATTATATTACTAATTTTATTAATTGTAATTTAAAATTTAAAATAAAAAGCTGTAGATAATTCTACAGCTTTAGTGGTAAATATAGCTATTTTTAGTGATCTATTTTAAATTATTATAGTAAGCTTATTATTTTTTTAAAGAAATTGCTTTTTTAGCTTTTTCTGCAACATTAGTAGCTGTCAATCCATATTTCTCTAATAATTGGTTTGGCAATCCACTTTCTCCAAATACATCATTTACTCCAACCTTTAATACTGGTACTGGAATTTCTTCTGTTATTATTTCTGATACTGCTGAGCCAAGACCTCCAATTATGCTATGCTCTTCAACAGTAACTATAGCACCTGTTTCTTTTGCAGCCTTAACTAATATTTCTCTATCTATAGGCTTTAATGTATGAATATTCACTACCCTTGCATTAATTCCTTCTTTTTTTAATTCTTCCTTTGCTTCTAATGCAACATCTACCATTATTCCTGTTGCAACTATTGTCACGTCATTTCCTTCAGTTAATGTTACACCTTTTCCTATTTTAAATTCATAAGTTTTTTCATCATTTATAACATTCACTGCTGCTCTTCCCAATCTAACATAACATGGCCCATCATATTCTGCAATTGCCTTAATAGCTGCTTCAGTTTCTACAGCATCTGCAGGGCATATTACAGTCATATTAGGAATACTTCTCATTAAAGCTAAATCTTCTATAGCTTGATGAGATGCCCCGTCTTCTCCTACTGTTAATCCAGCATGAGTTGCACATATTTTAACATTTAACTTTGGGTAACAAATAGAGTTTCTAATTTGCTCAAATGCTCTTCCTGCTGCAAACATAGCAAAAGTGCTCACATAAGGTACTTTACCACAAGTAGATAAACCTGCAGCAACTCCCATCATATTTCCTTCTGCTATTCCCATATTAAAAAATCTTTCTTCGCAAACAGCTTTAAAATCTGCAGTTTTTGTAGATTTCGAAAGATCTGCATCTAAAACTACTATATTTTCATTTACGTTTGCTAATGATGCTAACGCTTTTCCATAAGCTTCTCTTGTTGCAATCTTCTTACTCATTAATTGTTACCTCCAATTTCTGCTAGTGCTTGCTCACATTGTTCTTTACTTGGTGCTGTTCCATGCCATGCTGCTTGATTCTCCATAAATGAAACACCTTTTCCTTTTATTGTCTTACATACAACTACAGTTGGCTTTCCTTTGCAATTTTTAGCTTTTTCTATTGCATTAAGTATTTCATCTATATCATGACCATCTATAACCAAAACATTCCAACCAAAAGCTTCGAACTTTTTATCTATTGGTGAAGGATTCATAACTTTTGTTATATCTCCATCTATTTGTAATCCATTAAAATCAATAAATGCAGTTAAATTATCTAACTTATAATGAGCTGCTGACATAGCAGCTTCCCAAACTTGACCTTCCTCAAGCTCTCCATCGCCTAAAAGTGTATAAACTCTATAATTTTTATTATCTATCTTTCCGGCTAAAGACATTCCTACAGCTACTGAAATACCTTGACCTAATGATCCAGTAGACATATCTACTCCAGGTAAGCATTTCATACTTGGGTGTCCTTGTAATCTTGATCCAATCTTTCTTAAAGTATTTAACTCCTCAACAGGAAAATATCCGCTTCTCGCCAATACACTATATAAAACAGGAGCTGCATGACCTTTAGATAAAACAAATCTATCTCTTTCTGCATCCTTAGGATTTTTCGGATCTATGTTCATTTCTCCAAAAAATAATGTAGTTAGTATATCTGCCGCTGATAATGAACCACCTGGATGCCCTGAACATGATTCTGTCAACATTGAAACTATATCTCCACGTACAGTTTTAGCTAATGACCTTAATTCTTCAACATTTTTAATCATTTTATATCCTCCTAAGATTTTAATTTACCTGTAACTATATTGTGCTATATTTTCTAAAATTATTTTAGCATAATATAATTCTTTTGTATATACTATTTATTTTATTTTTTATAATAAGATATATATTTTCGCTAAAAGTGATATACTATTACCATATAGTATATCACTTTATTCTTTTTTATATAAAAATAAAAGAAACCCATTGTGGGTTCCTTAAGTATTTAATATACTCTTTTATAATAAATAAAACTTTATGCAAGATTTAAACTAATTAATAAAGCTTTATTAACTTTTTTCATGTCAGCATCTGTCATATGCCCTATTTTTTCTTTTAATCTTTTTTTATCCAAAGTCCTTACCTGCTCTAATAAAACAACAGAATCTCTATTTAATCCATATTCTTCTGAAGAAATTTCAACATGAGTAGGTAACTTTGCCTTATTAATCTGTGATGTTATAGCTGCTACTATAACTGTTGGACTATACTTATTACCTATATCATTTTGAATTATTATAACTGGTCTAATTCCACCTTGCTCTGAACCAATAACAGGACTTAAATCTGCATAAAAAATATCCCCTCTTTTTACTACCATAGTCGTCATTAGAAATATCACACTCCGCAAAGCCAGTTCTCATATTCATTAATATCTGCACATCCGCACTCGAAAGGAAGTTGTGAAAGCTCCAAATTAATTTTTGCCATCTCTTCATAGCCAGCTTTCATTAATTTTAAAAATTCCATATTAAATTGATTTTCATTATATTCTATTAAATTACATTCAATAAATTGACTATTTTTTTTAATTTTAACTGCATTTTTTATAAAATGTAGGTTTTTAACATTTTTAGACATAATTTGCCTCCAGGTAGTAAAAATCTATGTATGAATAAATTATATTGCAAATTATGTCACTTTGTCAAAACTTATGTTTCACTTTTTTTGATTAATTTTCTATTTTTATATTTTTTTGTATTTTTATAGCTTATTAAAAGAGAAATATTATAATTATTATTTTCTTCCCCTTTTTTATATTTGTTTGATTTTTATCTACCTGGCTTTTTATTTTTTCTTAATGTGAAAACTATTTTTTATACTTATGTACTCCATTTTCTTTAACTTCTTAACGTGTACTAATATCAAATTTAAATATTGAACTGGTTATTTTTATTTTATTTACTCTAGCAATCCGCTTTCTAATTGCTTTAATTTTTCAAAATCTCTATATACAATTCTTATTCTGTCTTTTCCATCCTTATCATAAATAATAGCTCCTATTGGAGTTTTTTCTTGTTTATCAATAAAAATTTTAATTTTATCTAAATGATCATTTTTTAAAAACACTTCACATGTAAACTCTATATAAGCTGTATCTCCCCATTCTTCTTGTCCCTCTTTAATTCCATTTTCATCTATGGGATATGATAATAATTTATTTAAAAAGGCTAATGAATGTATCTCATCCATATCATCTTCCATAGCATATTCTTTATTTGAAATACTATCTTTCACTATAACTTTATTATCTTTATATATTTTTGATCTATCTTCCCCAAAATCAATTCTTCCACCAATATCTTTTAAATAATATTGTGTAGTTTCCTCTCTCTCTTCTCCTCTAGCATTTTTCACTATATATTCTACTCTTGTACTATAGCATTCTATTTCTTTTAATGATTTTATTATCTCCTCATTAGTTGGTTCTGCTGTAGCTCTAAATAATATTACTAAAATAATTGATATAAAAGGTATACATACCATAAGTATTAATAATAATTTCTTTTTCATAAATCCTCCTAAAGCTTTACTATTTATAATTACTAATATTAGCTTTAATCAGATTTTATTCATACTTTAATCCTTAACCAACTATATAATTCATAACTTTAGATATATTTTCTATAACTTCAGATGCTACTGTACAATATTTTTCATGAGATGCAAATTCTCCTGCTAATCCATGTATATATGTGCCAAGTAAGGCTGAATTTATAAGTGAATGTCTCTGCCCTATTAAGGCTGAAATAATTCCAGTTAGACAATCCCCCATCCCCCCTGAAGCCATTTTACTATTACCTGAATTATTTATGTAAACATCATTACCATCTGTGATTACAGTATTATATCCCTTCAATACAACTATAATCTCATTTTCCTTTGCATATCTCTTAGCTACCTCTATTCTATTATCCTCAACAAAAGATATAGATTTCCCTATAATCCTTGCCATTTCTCCCGGATGTGGAGTAAATATCGCTTTCCCCTTTAAAACATTCATAATATTCTTATCTCTTGACATTAATTGAAGTGCACCTGCATCAACTACGAAAAACTTATCCCCATAACTCCCTATATCACTCAATATATCCTTATATACTTTTTCTTCAGTCATGCCAGGGCCAATTGCAATTACATCAGAATCATTCAATATTTTTTTTACCTTATCAACCTCCTCTATATCTAAAGTCATCGCTTCAATCAACTTACAACTTAATTTATCTTGTACATATTTTGAAGATACTAAAGTTGTTAACCCAGCTCCTGATTTAACGCATGATTCAGTAACTATATATGCTGCTCCTGTATATCCCTTACTACCTGCTAAAATCGCAATTTTTCCGTACTTTCCTTTATGACCATATAAACTTCTCTTTTTCAATAATTTTGAATATTGATCCCTATTTAAAATAAATATATTTTCCGAATTCACTCTCTTTACATACTCTGGGATACCTATATTTAATACATTAAGTTCCCCTAAATAACTTAATGCTTTATATTCAATAAATCCCCTTTTTACCACTTCAAATGTATAAGTTATATCAGCTTCTATAGATGCTCCCATTATCTCCCCACTATCTGCATTTAACCCTGAAGGAACATCAATACTAACTTTCATATCAGAACATTCATTTATAATATTAATTAATTTTACATAAAAAGAATCTAAATTTCTGTTTAATCCTACTCCAAAAATACAATCTATCGTAATGTTGTAATTACTAATTATGGGTATTAAACTTTTAATGTCTTCATCAGTAGATACATAAGTAATATTAGTAGTAATTTGTTTTAAAATATTTAGATTAATAGAAAAATCCTTAGAATATTTGCTATTTCTACTTATAATAACTACATGAACATCTTTGTTATTTAAAATTAATTTTCTTGCAATGGCTAATCCATCCCCACCATTATTTCCGTTTCCACAAAAAACAATAAATTTTCCCCTTAAATTAATCACCTTATTTACTACTTCATTTGCTGCATTTTCCATGAGAACTATGCTTGGTATACCAATCTCATCTATAGTATATTTATCTACTTTTTTACATTTATTTGTTGACATTATATACATTATGATTCCTCCAAAATAGCAAAAGCTATTGCTGATGTATTATTATGTGATATTGATAAATTCAATTTATATTCTTTTCCTATTAATTTATCTATATTATCACTTAAAAATACTACTGGTTTCCCTAACTCATCTCTTAAAACCTCTATTTCTCTTAACGAGAACCCCCTTATGCCTGTGCCAAATGATTTGCTTATTGCTTCTTTAGCTGCGAAATTTCCTGCAATTACTTCTGCCCTCATGTTTCTTTCTTTAAACATTTCTATTTCTTTATTTGTAAATACCCTTTCTAAAAAACCATTTGTCTTTTCTACAGCTCTTTCTATTCTATTTATTTCAATTATATCCGTTCCTATTCCAATTATCATAAAAATCACCTCTAATTATATTTTACTATAAATATTAGATTTTATATGATTTTTACTGTTACTTTAAAATTACAAATTAAAATCTGATACATATTCATCAACATATTCTCCTAATATGTCAACAAGGTGTATTGGAGATACTTGATTATCATGTATCAAACTAAGAAGATCTTTAACTTTTTCTTCTATATTTGAAATCTTCTTAATTTCATCCCTTTCTATATTTATTACATTTCCTTCTATTAAATCTTGCCTTTCCGCTTCTATACCAAAAGCTTGTCCACCATAAAAATCCTCACTTATCATCCTATAAGCATATCTACTTTCTTTTTCTTCACTTTTTATAACATTATACAAGCTATCAACAATATACATTTCATTTCCCCCTTCATAAGCTACTAAATAGAACAATTAACTATTACATTAAAAACATAACATAGATAATATCAAAAGAATGTCAAACATTGTTTGTCGTGTTTGCAAAATATTCCTCTAATTTTTTACATTATTTTCTCAACAATTTTAAAATATCCACATTTTATTAAGTTAAATAAAATATTTGTCTAAAAATATCGTTTATCGTTTGTCGAATTTGGTCTTTTTCCCATTATTCGGTTTATCTAATTTATAGTTATATTGCTGATTTAGTAATAATATTAGCTTATTATTGTTAAAATATATTTAATGCTAGTATTTAAATATAAAAAAAATATTTTATATAATGTAAGAATATAAAATGTAAATTTATAATAAATATTTTAAATAGTTATTGATATTGTTAATAATTAGACATATAATAATTTTTGTGATAATTATTATTATATAATATTAATTTTAAGGCAGGTGTTGATTTATGAAATCTTTAGAGCTTAAAAAGGATATACACTGGGTTGGAGCTCTTGACCCAAATTTGAGAATTTTTGATATTATTATGTACACACCTTATGGAACAAGCTATAACTCATACGTAGTTAAAGGTAGTGAAAAGACTGCTGTATTTGAAACTGTAAAGGCTGAGTTTTTTGATGAATATATAGAAAGATTAAGAGATTTAGATATAGATATTTCTAATATTGACTATATTGTCGTTGACCATACAGAGCCTGATCATGCTGGATCAGTTGCTAAGTTGTTAGAAATTTCACCAAATGCTAAAGTAGTAGGTTCCGCTCCCGCAATTAAATTCATGAAAAAAATTGCAAATAGAGATTTTGAATCTATAACAGTTGGAGATGGAGATACTTTAAGTTTAGGAAATAAAACTTTACAATTTATTTCAGCTCCATTCCTACATTGGCCAGATTCAATCTACACTTATGTTCCTGAAGATGAAATTTTAATAACTTGTGATTCATTTGGATCTCACTATTCATCCGAAGCAATAATAAATAGTAAAGTTGAAAATAAAGATCATTATATGGAAGCACTAAAATACTACTTCGATTGTATTTTTGGACCATATAAGCCATATGTATTAAAAGCTATTAATAAAATTGAAAACTTAAAAATTGATATGATTTTACCAGGACATGGTCCAGTTCTAGTTGAGGAACCAATGAAAATAGTTGAAACTTATAGAGAGTGGAGTACTCCTGCAAGTCCAGCTGAAGATGGAAAGAAAATTGTTACAATCCCTTATGTTTCAGCATATGGCTACACTGAAACATTAGCTAAAGAAATAGCTAAAGGTATAGAAGCTGCTGGAAATATTGAAGTTAGACTATTCAACGTTATACATCATGAAATGGGTGATATAATTAACAGTATAGGAGAATCTGACGGATTATTATGCGGTTCACCTACTATAGTTGGTGAATTACTTGAGCCAATTCGTGATATACTTTCAAAATTAAATCCAATTGTTCACGGTGGAAAATTAGCCGCTGCATTTGGATCATACGGTTGGAGTGGCGAAGCTATCCCTAGGATGGAAGCAAGATTTAAAGAATTAAATATGAAACTTTATGGACCTAGCCTAAAAATAAATTTCAAACCATCAGATGATGAATTAAAAGAAGCTTATGATTTCGGATTAGGATTTGGAGAAATTATTGTAGGTAAGAAGACTTTTACACCTATGACAAAGACTAAAACAACTGTGGAAGAAATCCCTACAGAAGGTGGCCTAAAGCTATGGAAATGCGTAATTTGCGGAGAAATCTTCGAATCTGAAACAGTTCCTGAAATTTGTCCTGTATGCGGAGCTGGAAGCGATCAATTTATTGAAATTAAGAGGGAAGAAACAAATTACTCAATTGATACAGAAGAGACCTACGTAATCATAGGTAATGGTGCTGCAGGGTTCTATGCTGCGAAAGCTATAAAAGAAAGAAATTCTAGTGCTATTATTAAGCTTATATCAAATGAACCAGAACATTCATATGTTAGAACTCAACTTTCTGATTTAATAACAGAAGAAATTGATGATACTTTCTATCTTGCAAAAGAGAATTGGTATAAAGAAAATAATATAATTGAAATTCTTGGAGCTAATGTAGATAGCATAGATAAAGAAACAAAAACAATAAAATTAGATAATAAACAAGGAATTCGTTATGATAAACTAGTTTTAGCAAACGGTAGCTACAACTTTGTTCCTCCAACTAAAGTTAAATTAAATGATTCAGACGTAGAAATAAATTCTTGGACTTATACTACTATTAAGGGAATTCATACAATCAAAAAACTATCTGATGTAGAAAACCTAAAAAATGAATTGCCAAATTCAAAAAATGTTGTTGTTATTGGTGGTGGATTATTAGGATTAGAAGCTGCTTGGGAGATTCAAAAACGTGATATTAATGTTACAGTAGTTGAGTTAGCAGAAAGAATGCTTCCTCGTCAATTAGACACAGAAGGCTCTAAATTATTTGAAAGCTTAGTTAATAAAACTTCAGTCAATGTACTATTAGGAGAAGCTGTTGATTTCATAAATGCAGATGAAACTGGAGTTAAATCAATTCAACTAAAGAGTGGAAAGATAATTGATGTAGATACTATTATATACTCAGTTGGAGTTAGATCTAATATCTTCTTAGCTCAACCTGTAGGAATTGAATGTAATAGAGGTATTGTTGTAGACCAATATATGCAAACAAACGTAGAAGATATTTATGCTTGTGGTGATGTAGCTGAACTAGATGGAGTTTATTATGGAAACTGGCCAGCTGCAATAGAAATGGGAAAAGTTGCTGGTGCTAATGCTACTGGTGATAATATTAAATTCGAAAAATTTGTTTCATCAACAGTCTTTGCAGCAATGAATACTCAAATATTCTCTGCTGGAACTATAAACTTCGATGATCCTACTTTAGAAAAAATAGGTTATGTTGATAATGCTAATAATAAATATTCAAAACTATTCTTTGCTAACAATAAACTTGTAGGCGGAATACTAATTGGTGATATATCTTCTTCAGTTAAAATAATAAATGGAATTCAAAATGAAGAAGATAAGTCAACTGTATTAAGTAAAGGTACAATATAAATTTTAATTTGAAGTACCATACTAAATGTAAAAGGGTAAGCTCTATTTTATTGCTTACCCTTTTACACTATTTATTTTAATTTATATTTTAAGCTTTAATTTGCAAAATTATCTAAATTCTCGGTTTGTTCTAATTCTTTATCAAGCCTTCTATTTCCTACGAATTTAAAATCTTCTGCAACAACTTCTGCTATATATTTTTTATTTCCGTCCTTATCTTCATAGCTTCCAGTTCTTAATCTTCCACTTAAACTTATATAACTTCCTTTCCTCATATATTGACAGACTACCTCTGCTTTTCTTCCCCAAACTGTAACTGGGATTAAATCTGCCTTTCTTGTGCCATCTTGCGCCTTAAAATTTCTATCTACAGCAATTATAAATCTAGTAAATACTTTATCGCTTCCCTCTAATGCTCTAAGTTCAGGGTCCTTTATTAATTTTCCTAATAAAACTATTTTATTCATTTTTGCACCTCCTGAATATTTCTTCTTTGAGTATATCCACTTAGTATTTTTCTATACAAAAATAAACAAAATATTATTCATTTTAAGTAAATATTTTATTCTAAGTTAAAAGTTAAGAAACCATTTAGATTCTTAACTTTTGAAACTACTTTATTTTTGTTATTGATAAAACTGAATTTATTTCAGCTCCTAGAATTAATATCATTGATGTAATATAGAGCCAAGTCATTAATATAAATACTGCTCCTAAACTTCCATATAATCTAGAATAATTAGCTATATTATTAATATAATATGAAAATGCTAACGAAACTATTATCCATCCCAAAGTAACTACGATAGCACCTGGAAAAACCTCTCTCCAAGGAATCTTTTTAGCTGGAGTGTATCTATATATACATGCAAATATCCATATCATCGCAAGTATTACTATTATATACCTGCTTATATTCCATATATTCTTTATTATATTATGAAATGGAAATACTGATATTAAATATTTACCTATTACTTCTCCAAATACTAACATAGCTAAAGTTAACATTATTATTAATGCTAAAGCTAATGTAAAAAATATTGCTATAAATGCTCTTTTTATAAAAGATCTATGTTCCCTAATATCATAAGCCTTATTAACGCCCTTTATTACAGCTCTGAATCCTGAGGATGCAGACCACATTGTAATAGCAATAGATGCTCCTAATAAGCCTGCATTTTGAGTATCTACTATCTCGATTACTGTAGTATCTACCAAAGTAAAAACATTATTTGGCAATATAGCCCTTAATCCATCTAAAATATCTACTGAATTTAATCTACTAAATCCTATTAATGTTAATAAAAATATTAAAAATGGGAAAAAAGCTAATATCAAATAATATGCAAGTTGAGCCCCTAAAGCAAATATATCATCATTATTAATTTTTACAATGAAATATATTATGCTATCTATAACAGACCTCTTATTCTCATTCTTATCCTTACTCATTAAACCACCACATTATTTATTATTTAATATTTTATATTATATATCAAATTTATTAAATATATTAATTTATAATATTCTATCTTATTTTTGTTACTTTATATATAATACTACAATAATTTAAAATATATAAGCAAAGCTATCTATTTCTTTCTAAAAAACTTCCAATATAGTATAATTTCCATGTAAACTATTTAAAATGGAAAGGGTGTTATGATGAATTATATATTAGAAAATGAAAACATAAAAATTTCTGCTGATACCTTTGGTGGAGAACTTAATAACTTAATTAGCAAAAAAGATTCAATTGAATACTTATGGAATGGAAATGCAGAGTATTGGAAGTATCATTCTCCAATATTATTCCCTATAGTTGGAAAAGTTAAAAATGGAGAATATACTGTTGATAATAAAAAATATGAATTACCACAACATGGTCTAGCAAGGACTAGAGAATTTAATATGATTGAAAAAGACAATAATCATATTGTATTTGAACTTTTATGGTCTGAAGATACATTAAAAGTATATCCATATAAGTTTTCTTTAAAGCTTTCATATGAACTTTTAGATAATGGAGTTAAGGTTGGTTATAATGTTACAAATCTTGATAACAAAGATATCTACTTCTCAATTGGTGGACATCCTGCATTTATGTGCCCATTAATGGACGGAGAAAAATTTGAAGATTATTACTTTGAGTTCAACAAGAAAGAAAATTCTGATTCAATGGAACTTAACGGTAACTCTGGCTACTTCACAGGTATTAAAAAACCATTTTTTAATAATGAAAGTATTATAAACTTATCTTTAGATTTATTTAAAGATGATGCTATAGTTTTTGGTGATTTAGATTCAAATATAATAAGTTTAAAATCTAAGAATCATAATAAAAGTTTATCTATGGATTTTTCAGGTTTTCCTTATTTAGCTATATGGACTAAACCAACAGGAGCGCCTTTTGTTTGTATAGAGCCTTGGTATGGGCACTCAGATTTTGATAATTTTGATGGAGAGTTTAAAGATAAGGAGGGAATTCAAAAACTTAGTGTTGGAGAATCCTTTACTGCTAGTTACAACTTATATATAAAATAATCTTTAGCTAACTATATAACTATCAATTTTATAAACTAACCTTTAATTTATAGAACCGAAACTTATATTAATTCATATTAAATATAAAATATCGATAACAGGTATATACTTAATAACTGTTATCGATATTTCCTATATTTCTAATTTTACAATTAAATTATAATTGTATTTGTACTTTTTAAACATTAATTCGTTAATGCGATTGCCCTAACAGGTGAAGCATCTCCATCTTCTATCTTTAACGGAGTAGCTACTAAAGTAAATTCATCAGCATTTATATTATCCAAATTCGTTAGATTCTCAATTATGAGTTTACCTCTAGATAACACAACATTGTGTATTTCAAAATCTATACTATCAAATTTATCAATTGAAATAGCATCTATTCCTATACCTCTTAAACTAAAATCACAAATCCATTTAGCTGCCTCTTCTGTTAGGCTTGGAAAGTCATTAAAATAATTTTGGGTTCCCCAATAATTCTCCCATCCTGTTTTTAATATTAAGAAATCACAATTTCTCAATTTTTCTTCATATTGAATTAAATCACTAATCTTTACTTCCTTAATATTAGAAATATCAATCATAAATGCTATTCCTATAAATTCACTTATATTAAATTCTTCAATGGTTTTTCCTTTGTTAATCATATGACTTGGTGCATCTATATGAGTTCCTGTATGCGTACATAGTCTCAAGAGTTTCTCATTGAATCCATCTTTTTCAATTGTAGCTATATTATATATTTCAGGTTTCTCATCTTTTGTATATGTAGTCATATTCTTATTTATAGTGTGACTTAAATCAATAACTCTCATTTATACTCTCCCTTTATTATTTTATTTAATTATATCCCACTCTTTTGGAAGTAAATTCTTATACTTTAAAGTAAAATATCTATCATCTATGAGTAATATTCTCCCCTTATCTGTTTCAGTCCTTATAACTCTTCCAGCAGCTTGCATTACTTTATTTATTCCTGGATATATATATGCATAATCAAATCCCTTTTCCTCATAATAATCTTTTATTATGTCTCCTTCGTTAGATATTTTAGGAAATCCTACTCCAACTATTATACTTCCTATTAGCCTATTCCCTGGCAAATCTATCCCCTCAGAAAAAATTCCTCCTATAACACAAAAAGCTAGTATATTTGCACCATCTTGAAACTTATTTATGAAATCCTCCTTTTGAGATTCAGTTAAGACTTCATCCTGACAAATAGTATTATTATCACCATATAACTCTATGTATCTTTGATATATCTGCTTTAAATATTGATAAGAAGGTAAAAACACCATGTAATTACCAATTTGTTCATTTGCAAATTTGTAAATCAATTCACATAGATTATCAATATTATTTTCCCTTTGCTTAAATCTCATATTAAGCGGATGACCATAGATTTTTAAATTTTCCTTTTTAAATGGTGATGGTAATTTCATTCTATAGCTCTTTTCATTGCCCCCAAGCAAATCTATATAATAATTAATTGGTGTTAGTGTTGCCGAAAAAATTGTAGTAGAATAACTTCCCTGTACGACTTTAGATAAATTCTTAGATGGATTAACACAAAACAACTTAACCTTAACATCATTCTTAGTAACTTCTACTAAAGTTACGTATTCATCGCTATATAGTTCTGAAATTGATATGAAACTTCTTACTTCAAAATATAAATCTCTTATTTCATCATAGCCTTCTGTATTTACAGACTTTATAAGGTATTCATCACATTCCTTTAAAAATATTCTCAGCAATTTATATAAATCTTTATACTGCTCTTTTTTATAAATACTATTACTTTCACTTTCTTGAACTTCCCTTCGTATTTCTATTAATTCCTTATTAATAGAATTTAGTACCTTATATAAGTTAGGTACTTTACCCTTTATAAGTTTACTTGCTTGCATTATCTTACCCTTATAAATCTCCGCACTGAACATATTTCTAGCTCTATCCACAAGGTTATGACCTTCATCCACAAGTAATATATTTTTATCAACATCTTCCTCAAAAAAGCGTTTCAGTTTAGCCCTAGGATCAAAAGCGTAATTATAATCACATATTATTATGTCACACCATAAACTCAAATCTAATGATAACTCAAAGGGGCATACTTTATTATCTCTCGCATATTCTTCGATTTTTCCTCTCGTAAAATCATCTTCTTTTCCCAGCATATCAAATATAATATTATTTACTTTATCATAGTAATCTACTGCATATTCACAATTCTCTGGATTGCAATTAGTTTTATCTTTAAAGCATATTTTTTCCTTAGATGTTAATGTAATATTTCTGCATTTAAGTCCATTATCCTTTAATTTATTCACTGCCTCTTCTGCTACCGTCCTAGTTATTGTTTTAGCAGTTAAATATACTATTCTTTCTCCTCTATCTTCTCCTAAAGATTTCACGGCAGGAAATATAGTAGATATTGTTTTACCTATTCCTGTAGGTGCCTGAGCAAATAGCACAGCATTTTCCTTTATTGTATTAAAACAAGTAACTGCTAACTCCTTTTGACCTTTTCGATAATTATCAAAGGGAAATTTTAATGTTTTTATAGATTCATTTCTTAGACTATTTAATTTAGACTTTAATAATATCCATTTCTTATATTCATTTATTATAAAATCAATATACTCTTCTAATTCATTAAATTTAAATCTCTTATCAAAGCTTTTTACTTCTTCAGTTTCTATATTAAAATAACTTAATCTTACGCTTATTTCTTCTAATTTATTTTGAATAGAATATATATATGCATAAAATTTACCTTGAGCCCAATGTAATTCATTATAATCTTCCTCTATAAATATAAGTGATTTCATTGTGGATTTTATTTCTTCTATGTAAATATTAGTATCTTCTATAATAATACCATCAGCTCTTCCTTCTACTAATAATGTTATATCTTCAATTTCGAAGGCATGTTCCATTCTTACTTCTTTCTGATACTGACTATATATATCCTCATTACTGCTCTGTAGCTTTTGATGTGCCAATGTACCTTCTAAAGCTCTACTTTTCCCCATATATCTATCATCTAAACTACCAGTTTTCAAGACATATTCTATTATTCCTCTAACAGATTCTTTAATAATTATTTTTTTCTTCATTAAAGTTCTTTCCTATCTATATATTTTAAATAATCCATGCTTCTACTTTTACTATTTCATTTAAATAAGCATATTAACTATTTAATATATTGCTAGTATTAATTAATTATTTCATTAAGCAAAATATATATATATATTATAATCCTAAAAACTAATATTTAATAGGATATAAAATCAATAAGGTACTGCTACTTATTATTAACAATACCTTATTTTGAAAGCTTTTATTTAATTGAATTAATAGTTTGTGATAGATTATTTATGCTATTAGTAAGACTTTCTAGCTTTCCTTCTATTCTTATTAATAAATATAAGGAAATTGCTATAGGAAAACCTAGATTAGCCACTAAATTAACTACCTCTTCCATAAAATCACCCCACTATTTACATATGCACTTAAGTGAGGATTTTTTAATTTATATATTAATTTAATATAGTTTTAATAATATTTATTCTGAATGATATTCATTCACTATCTTTTGAACTAATTTTTTTATGGCACTCGCTTGTGCAATAAGTGACATTACAATAACAAATGTTCTTATACTATTTTCATCTTTTTCATTTAATTTTAATTCTGCAATTATACTATCTAACTTTTCTTCATTTACAGCCGGCTTACTTAGGAAATCTTTAAAGCTTTCACTTTGAGTTTCTGAAAATATCTTATATGCATTTTCCCAAGATATTATATCATCTGATCTATCATTTATTTCATTAAATGCCAAACTGAAAACCTTTTTAATTTCTTCCGTTGTCAATACTGGCCTCATGTAGCTTAATAGTACTAATTGTATAAGATGTATTTTAGTATAGCCTCTCTTTTTTCCATCCTCTGGTTTGCTAATAACTTCGCTCTTTATATAATTTTGCACTATATTATTTGTATATTTATCCTCTATAAATTTATCATTTAAAAAATCTATAACTTGAGATAAAAATAGATCATATTTAGGTAAATCATTATAGCCAACCATGGTACTATTAGACATTTCTTCTGCAATTTCTGTTATATAATTAGTATCTATTTTTTTTACCATTATATCCACCTCTAAAAACTTATTCTTATTTTAATTATATAGTATATATAAACTTATTACAAGTTACTTCTGCCTGTTTAATTTTATTCTATTATTTCTTTAAAAGTCAATAAAAAATAATTGTCGCTTTTTTAATTTTTAATCTAAACCTCATATCTGTTATTATTTTTTACATTTTTTTCTTTTTTTATTAGTTTTTTTTTAATTTTATTTTTCTCAGATCTCTTCTTTCTTCTTTATAAGTTAGTAGACAAGCCATTCTACATTTTTTTACTATTTCCCTAGAAATTTGATTAAATAGTATTGACTTTTCTAATTTATGGTAGTATATTGTATTTATGACTTTGAAAGGCAAATTAAATGTGTATTTTTTTAAAATATTTCTCTTTTCTGTTGACTTTTAATTACATTTTTAGTAATATTAACTTGCAAGATGTCGAAACTTGTTTTAAGGAGGAAATATAATGAAATCAACTGGTGTAGTAAGAAGAGTAGATGAATTAGGAAGAATAGTTATTCCTATTGAATTAAGAAGAACATTAGATATAGCTGAAAAAGATGCTTTAGAAATCTATGTAGATGGAGAGCAAATAATCTTAAAGAAATATGAACCAGCTTGTATCTTCTGTGGAGATGCTAGAGATGTTGTAAACTATAAAGGTAAAAACATCTGTAAAAATTGCTTAACTGAATTAAAAAAATAATTTTTAATACTTATATTTAAAAAGTTATTTATAATTAAATCCCCTATGACTTCATAAAATCATAGGGGATTTAATTATAGTTCTGTTGAGTACTTATAAACTTCTTTTTTAGGTATATTTCTTTCTTTTGCAACTAATTTTATAGCTTCTTTTTTTTCTATTCCACTTTCTATTAGCTTTATTAAATGTTCTTCTATTGTTAAATCGATCCATAAAGCCTCTTTTTCAGCTTTTATTTCATCCTCAGATTTACCTTCAATAACTAAAACAAACTCACCTCTTGGTCTATTTTCTACAAAATAATTTAATGCTAATGATATTCTACCTCTATAAATTTCTTCATGAAGCTTCGTAAGTTCTCTACATATTGCAATTTTTCTATCACCTATATTATTTAATAAATATTCTAAGGTATCTAATAATCTATGTGGAGCTTCATATAATATTATAGTATCTCTAACATTTTTAATTTCTTCAACTACAGGTTTTCTATCTTTATTTTCTCTAGGTAAAAAACCTCTAAATATAAACTTTGTTGTATCTAAACCTGAGTAAACCAAAGCAGTAGTTATTGCTGTTGCTCCTGGTAATACTTCAAATTCTATTTCTTGTTCTATACACTTTTCAACTATAACACTTCCTGGATCAGATATCCCCGGAGTGCCGGCATCAGTAATAAGTGCTATATTCATTCCATCATTTAATTTATTTATTATATCTTCACTTTTTCCTTGTTCATTATGTTTATGATAGCTAAATAAACTTTTCTTTATATTAAAATGATTTAATAGTTTTAAACTTTGCCTAGTATCTTCTGCAGCTATGATGTCTGCATTTTCTAATACTTCTAATGCCCTCAATGTTATATCCTTTAAATTACCTATTGGAGTTGGTACTAAATACAACTTACCTTTTTCCATAAATCTATTCCTCCCTACCATATATTCTATTTAATTCATCTGAATAACTACCATCATCATTATATACATATAGTGGTGCTTCCCATTTCAAATATGCTCCACCATCACGTTGACCTTCAACTAATACTATATTAGGAGCCTTTTTACTATTTGGCTGGATCATTTGAACTCTCTTAGGTTCAATCTTATGCTTTCTCATAAGCTCAAATATATCTATTAATCTCTCAGGTCTATGTACCATATACATTCTTCCATTATCCTTTAAAAGCTTTCTAGCTGCTATTATCACATCTTCTAATGTACATAAAACTTCATGCCTAGCTATTGCTAACTTATCATTAGGATTTAATATTCCTGAGTTATTTAATTTATATGGAGGATTAACTGTTAAAACATCAAATTTTCCTAATTGATTTAAAAACTTGATATCCTTTAAATCAGCATTTTCAAATTTAACAACAATTTCTAATTCATTATACTTACTGCTCCTTTTAGCCATTTCAACCATTTCATTTTGAATTTCTATTCCTATTACTTCTTCTGGCTTATACTTTCCATATAATAAAAAAGGAACTATTCCAGTACCTGTACATAAATCTATAACTCTATGTTTTTTCTTTACATTTGCAAAGTTTGACAGTAAAACTGCATCTACACCAAATCTAAAGCCTGATTTTTTTTGAATCAGATATAAGTTATCTAATTGTAAATCATCAATAGATTCATCTTCTAATAAATTCACATCTTTATTCATTTTAAATACCTCGAATTATTTCTATAACTATATTCTTATTATCAACCATTATTATAAACTAATACTATTAATTACAAATTCATTATCTTTATTTATATCTATATTATTGCTTTGTAATCTTTCTAAATTATATCATATAAATCAATTACTTTATAAATATTTTATTAAAGTTCAATTTACATGATATAAACAAATAAACTCCGCCAAATTTTGACGGAGTTTATAATACAATATTAATAAAATTCTAATTATAGTACTCTTCTCGCAGCGTAGAATGATGTAACTGGTGAAACTTTAACATAATCTCCAGGTTGAGGAGCATGTATATATTGACCTCCACCTACATATATTCCAACGTGGTCTGAACCATAAGTAAATACTAAATCTCCTGGTTGTAATTCTCCATATGAAACTGGAGTTCCAACATTTATTTGAGTATAAGTAGTTCTTGTTATATCTATTCCTGCTGCATTTCTAAATACAAAGCTAGTAAATCCTGAACAGTCAAAACTATCTGGTCCTGTAGCTCCAAAAACATAAGGTCTACCAATATATCCATATGCAAAATCTACTATTGCATTACCTGTAGCTGATGATCCAGATCCAGGTCCTCTATTTGGTATACTAGCTGCATTTTCTTGAGCTTGTAGCTCTTCTACTTTAACCTTAGCAGCTTCTATTGCATTATTAATCTCTTCTGTTACGATAGGGCTTTTAAGTTGATTATCTCTGATACTTCTTAATTGGCTTATAGCACTTTGAAGCTCAGTAATAGAACTAGATGATTCTAGTATTGCTAGTTGTGGTTCAACTAAACTTCTTTCTGCAACAGATAAGAACTCTTCATCAAATTTAGCTTGTTCAGCTTTTGCATCTGCAACAAGAGCTTCTTGCTCCTTCTTCTTACCTTCTGACTCAGCTAAGACTTTTTTAGTTTCCTCATTTATTTTAGCTATTTCATTTGATTTTTCTTCTAAAGAAGTAACCTTCTCATCTAATTTTTCTTTCTTATCTACTAAATCTTTTACTATTTTCTTATCAATATTTACAAGTCTAGTAGCAGAATCTAATTTAGATATAAGATCGCTAAAACTATCTGCACTAAATAAAAGTGTTAAATAACTACCTTGTCCACCTGATTTGTATAGCTCTCTTAATCTCTTTCCTAATACTTCTTCTTTTTCCGAAATATCAACCTTTGAAGTTTCGATTTCTTTCTTAGTGTTTTCAATTTCATCCTTAATAGAATCCATTTGCTTTTGATTATTGTTCACCTTTTCTTCTAATGGAGCTATTTGTTCATTTAAACCATATATCTTACCTTGAATATCTTCTATTTTCTTATTTATGTCATCATACTTTTGTTGATTTTCTATTACTTCCTGATTAGGAGTAGCAAAAACTGGTGTTACTGAAGTTATTGTTAAAGCACCAGCCATAACAATAGATAAAATCCTCTTTTTCATAAGTGTTTGGTCCTTAGACCATCCCCCTCTCCCTACGTGATATATTACCATTATAACACTTATGGAAAGCTTGGACAATGGTAATTTTTTAAAAAATGAGATATTTAGACAATGTAAATGTATACTGTACATATCTGGATAATGCTTAGTTATGTAAATATAACTAATTTTATCTAAATCTCTCTATAATTATATGTTGTATACTATCGTTTTTATAATAGTTTTATGAATAATTTCTATATAAATTTATTAGCAATGTCATTAATAACTTCTATATAAAATTATTAATGACATTGCTAATAATACTATTGCTATAAAAAGTTCATTCAAATAAAAATACAGGAATATATGAAATTATATATTCCTGTATTTTTTAAGCATCTTATTTTGAACAAAAGATGCAACAGCAATAGTAAGTATAAATATTATTACTATATACTTTGATTGTTCTATGAATATATAATCTAATGCGCCTAAAATAATTCCTGCAAAACCTATAGATATATTAAATATTCCGTTAAGCTTCATAAACTTTTCAATATCACTATAGACTCCACTATCCTTCAGAAAATTCTTCATTTTTTTACTTTTTAATGATAAAAATCCCATTAATATAAATCCTATGCTACCTAAAATAATAACTATAGTACTTCCTCTCATTACTTTGACCTCCAATTAAATTATGCTTATATAAACTTTAAATCTTAAAATAATTTCATACCGTTTCATTAAGCTCATTAATATTTACTTTTAACGATCTTAAACAAATTAAAAGTAAATATACGATATACCCTAAACAAAGTTTATAATTTACTTAAAAGATACCATATTTAATAGTCATAAGTAAAGATATTATAAATATAACTCTACTTCTATTTGGCTATATAAAATCATTATAATTTTATATTAATACTATAACTTAATCATAATAGGTTTCACATAAATAATTTAATATTTTATTTTAAAAGTGTTGACATAATAGATTATACTTACTATAATTATAATGTACTTCGGGGTGTGGCGCAGATGGGAGCGCGCGTGGTTTGGGACCATGAGGTCGCAGGTTCAATCCCTGTCACCCCGACCAAAGAAATCCTCTCTATTCGAGAGGATTTTTTATTTTTTTATAATTTATGAAATGGATTTATTTATATAGCTAGTTACAATCTATATAATCATGTACTTCATTAAGTTTATCGTCAAATCCAATAGATTTACAAGAAATTAATACTATTGGTATTATTGATATATAGGCACACAATATTAATATCCACATAAATCTTATCCCCTTTTCAAAATTCTACTTACAATCAGTATATGAAAAAGATTTCATTATTGCTATAAATTTTTAAGTTTTTTATATATAAATAAAACTTTTAATAAAATTATTACTACATCTAAGCTATATATTTAGCTTACTATAATATTGTTGAACAGTATTTAAAAGGAGGTTTACATATATGAATAATATTAAGGCAGTCATATTTGATTTAGATGGAACATTAATAGATTCAATGGGAATATGGGCACAAATAGATGAAGAATACCTAGGAAACTTTGGTTATCCTGTCCCTGAAAATCTTCAAGAAGAGATAACTCATCTTACTTTAACGGAAACAGCAACCTACTTTAAAAACAAATTTAATATAAATGATGATATAGATAAAATAATTTCAACATGGCATGATATGGCTTTTTATCACTATTCCAATACAATCAAATTAAAAGAAGGCGTCATTTCATATTTAGATTTATTAAAAGAAAAAGGCATTAAAATAGCATTAGCAACTAGTAATTCTGTTCAATTATTAGAAGCAACATTAAAAAATAATAATATATATCAATATTTTGATGCGATAACTACAACTGAAGAAGTAAAGAAATCAAAGGATAATCCTGATATCTATTTATTATCAGCTAAAAAACTAGGTATATCACCTGAAAATTGCTTAGTATTCGAAGATATAGTACAAGCTGTTAAAGGGGCTAAGCTTGCCGGTATGCACGTTTATTCAATATATGATAAAGTATCTGAAAGTCAAAAAGATGCTTTAATAGAATTATCAGATAAATACATACTTAGCTTTAATGAACTATTATAAATAAAAAGGAATTGATATATCAATTCCTTTTTTCACTATTTTTAAGCTCTAGTAACTCCATATTTCTTTTCTAATTCTTTTACAACATCTAGATACTTTCTTTGTTGCATTTCTTGTAATAGCTTATTAACTATTTGAGGCTTAACTTCTTCAAATGCCATTTCTTTTCCTTCATTTTTATCTTCAACTTTTATTAAATGGTATCCAAATTGTGTTTGAACTGGTTCACTTACAACATTTATATCCAATTTGAAAGCTACATCTTCAAACTCAGGAACCATCATACCTCTTCCAAATGCACCAAGATTTCCACCTTCTTCTTTTGAAGGACAAGTTGAGTATTTCATAGCTGCCTCTTCAAAAGTTAATTCATTTGAATCTATTTCACTCTTAACTTTATCACAAAGTTCTTTTGAATCTACTAATATATGCTTAGCAGAAACTGTTGGTTGTTGAGTAAATTCTCCTTTATTATTGTTATAATAATTTAATGCATCCTCATCTGTAACAGTAACTTCTAATAATAATTTATTTAGTGTTAGCTGAGTTAATATATCCTTTTCTGCTTGTTTTACATTTTCCTTATATTCTTCTGTATCTTCTATATTTAACTCTTTGCCTAGCATATTGATTAATTCAAAAGAAAGCATTTGCTCTAATAATTGCTTCTTTGCCTCTACTGTTTCAAAATATGCTCTTTTATCAGCTGGGTATCTCATTATCATATTTTGTAAATCTGATTCCTTAATCTCTCTACCCGCTATGGTAGCTAAAATTTTATCTTCCATTGAAATATCTCCTTTATTTTAAATTTTAAATTTTAATCATTATTAATTATAACAGAGTTTATAATAAAATATATAAGTTGCAATAAATATTTATCTAATTAATCTAAATTACGATTAAGATTCGTATTATTTGTTGATAATAATTATTAATAGTATTATAATTAAATAAAGCTTAAAAGGAGGATATTATATAATGGAAATAGGAAAATTAGCGCCAGATTTTACTCTTATGGGATCTGATGGAAAGGAACATAAATTAAGTGATTATAGAGGAAAAAAAGTTATACTATACTTTTATCCTAAAGATAATACACCAGGATGCACTACAGAGGCATGTGATTTTAGGGATAATATAGATAAAATAACAGATCAAAATGCTATAGTTCTTGGAATAAGTAAAGATAACTTAAATTCACATAATAAATTTATTGAAAAATTTAATTTACCTTTCATTTTATTAAGTGATGAAGATAAGATTGTTTGCGAATTATACGATGTTATCAAAGAAAAAAATATGTATGGTAAAAAAGTTTTGGGTATAGAAAGAAGTACATTTATAATTGATGAAAAAGGTTATTTAGTGAAAGAGTTTAGAAAAGTTAAAGTTAAAGGACATATTGATGCTGTCCTAGAAGAACTTAAATAATAAAATTACAGAGCATAATAAAAAAGCACTAACTAATGTTAGTGCTTTTTATTCTGGTGGCTCGACCAGGAATCGAACCAGGGACACGAGGATTTTCAGTCCTCTGCTCTACCGACTGAGCTATCGAGCCATATAACCTGGCAACGTTCTACTCTCCCACACAGTCTCCCATGCAGTACCATCGACGCTGTAGAGCTTAACTTTCCTGTTCGGAATGGAAAGGAGTGTTTCCTCTACGCCATCATCACCAGATTTCAGAGTGTTCTCTGAAAATTGCACATGAATTAATTTTAAGCCTGTTTTTATTGGTCAAGCCCTCGACCTATTAGTATCAGTCAGCTAAATATGTTACCACACTTACACCTCTGACCTATCA
>NZ_JADNAT010000013.1 GCF_015550425.1 Clostridium sp. 1001275B_160808_H3
AGAGTTTTATACGACTTATATTATGATAATAGTTTTATTGAAAATATTTTTTGGTATAGAAAAGTATAGCAAGAAAATGAGTATAGTAGATAGAAAGTTGACTTAATAAGTAAATTTAAAGCTATACTACTTGAAGTATAAAAATATAGAGGTATTTTCTAGTGAAAATGCAATAAATTAAATTTAAAATTATTTAAAACACCGTATTATTTAAAAGTAAATATACGGTGTTTTTAGTGCACAATTAAAATAAATAAGTAATTGGAATATATTTCTAAGAAATATAAAAAATAATTATTAAATCTAAGTTAATCTACTGACTAGATAATAAATACTTAATATATTTTACTGTTAATTAAGATATATTAAAGTTTTAAATCTTTGTAATCTTCTTTTAAATTGGGAGGCATAGGAAAGCTTTCTATATGTTTAAATTCCTCAACCTTAGTTTCTCCTAGACTTACCCTTATAGTGATTTCATCAATACCTATTGTATTATGTGCGCCAACAAATGGTCTAATTTTAAGCCTTATTACAAAAGTAAATGATCTATAAGATGGTCTTTCTATACTTAGAAAAGCTATATCAAATAAATCATATAGAAGAGGTTTACCATAATGAATTGTTACTTCATTGGTAATTACAGGTTCAAGTAGTGTTACTATAATATCTTTGTATAGTTCTTCTATAGAACCTTCACTAGGAGCATGCTCATAATGTAACCCTTCAGTAGCATTATGAATTGGTTCAATGGCAAAGGCTGAGATTGGGAAAGAAATAAGTAAATTATTAAGCAGTAGATAAACAAATAATAGTTTCTTCATAATTAATCACCATCCAATGGTTATAGTATTCTACAGATACCTAAAAATTACTTAATTACTAAAGCTAGATTTTTTTAATGCGTCATTCAGAAAAATTACTTAATAAAGATATGAAAAGAAAATTGATAATAAGGATATCAATATGAAATAATCAAAAGACTATATTATATCTTTTAAATATGGTCTTTTGATTATTTTTATATTTTAAAAAACTAGGTCTTAAGAATAAAATTCCTAGTATCTTTTGTTTGTGTTAAAAAATTCCTACATTTATATAGTATATTTTAATATGCGAATTATATCAAAAATAATTGCTATTTAAAAACGATAGGAGATCCAGTGGAAGTAATAATTAAGGGTATAAATCAAGTTAGTTTAAATAGGAAAGCAAACATTACATTTGCAACTGGACTAAGAAGTATATTAAGACAAGATCCTGATGTTCTAATGATTGGAGAAATTAGAGATGAAGAAACTGCTAATATGGCAGTTACTGCATCTCTAACTGGACATAAAGTATACTCTACAATTCATACAAAGACTCCCCAAGAAGTATATTTTAGACTTGAAGATATGGGGGTAAAACAATATTTAATTAAGGATTCTTTGATTGGAATAATTTCACAGAGGTTGATAAGAGTACTTTGTGATAACTGCAAAAGAGAAGACATAAAATTTTATTTTAAAGGAAAAGAAGTAATAAATTATAAATCTATTGGATGCAGTAATTGTAACTATACAGGTTATAAAGGGAGAAAAGTAGTGAGCTCAGTTATATTTATTGATAAAGAAATCAAAAAAGATATTTCAAATATTTTCCAGGAAATAAGAGGTCTAAATAATGAAGAAATGATAGATAACTTAAATGAACTATTAACTGATGGAAAAATATCTGTTACAGATTACAATAATTTCATAATAGAAGAAGGTATTAGTTATGAAGAAAATAAAATTGATATTTAATAAGCCCGATTTTAATAGTTTAAGCTTATTATCAGGGAATATGGCAATGCTTCATAAAGAAGGAATTTCTCTTTTAATTATGATAGATTTAATTATGGAATTACCATTAAGAAAATCTTATAGAGAAAGTATGAAAAATATTAAAGACTTTATTGTTGAAGGAAAATCGTTAAATGAAAGCTTTAACGAATTTAATGATTTGTATCCAGAGTTTTTTGTTGGAATGGTCTCTATGGGAGAAAAAAGTGGTAATTTATCGGAAGTTTTAAAGGGTTTAGAAGAGTATTATGATAAAATTAGCTTTATCAAATCTACAATTAAAAATGTTTTATCATATCCAATCTTATTATTCTTATCTATTATTACAGTTTTTATATTCATTGCTTTTGTAACCATACCTAGTTTATATGATTTTTATCTTAACTTAAACATAGAAATACCTAGTGTGTGTAAGTTTCTTTATAATATTGTAAATTATATAAAAACTAATCCAATATATTCTTTGATATACTTTCTTTCTTGGGGAATTTTGCTACCATATATAATCTATAGGTTTTATTTAAAAGAGTATATCAAAGTGTTATTTAATAAAATAAAAATAATTAGAGAGTTTAACGAATTTGTTTTTATTTCACTTCTATCTATAATAATTAGAAGTGGTGTGAATTTGTCAAATGGATTAATGTACTCTGCAACAAGCTTTAAAAATTCAAATTTAAAAGAAAAATTCATACTCTTAAATTCAAGTATATTGAAAGGTGAAACAATATCTGAGAGCTTAAAGAAACAAGGTAACTATTCCAATTATACAATTTCTATAATAAAGCTGGGAGAAGAAGGTGGAGCTATGGATGAAAGATTAAAATCCCTTTCTACTCATTTAGAAAAGAAATTATTATCAGATATAAATAGATATATGGCAATTCTACAACCAGCATCAATTTTAATTATGGGTGCTTTTGTAATAATTTTTTTGATGATATTTATTGTTCCTTTATTTAGTTCATTATTAGATGGTGGATTATAATGAAAAAAGGTGGTTATACACTTATAGAATTGATAATAGTGTTATCAATAATTGCATTATTGGCAACAGTTGGCTTTAGTGGTGTTAAATATTTTAAGGATAAAAGTGAAAGTTTAAAACTTCAAAATAATGTGTATGAAGTTAGAGCATTGTTAAGTTTTGCAAAGAGCTATTGTAGGAAAAATAAAGTGGTTGGAAATATAGCTATAAATAAGAACAAGAAAGAAGTTGTATTTGAAGTGCTTGAATTAAATCATAAATTAACAAAGATATTAAAGCTGGATAATGATATTAATGTATCATCAAATTTTCAAGGTGGAATTAATAATATTAATAGAGAAGGTTTTATAAAGACAGCAGGAACTATAAGTTTATCATATAAAAATAATAAATTTATTGAAATAACAGTATCTGTTGGAAATGATATTATAAGAGGAAATGATATAGATGAAAATGAAGGAGATATAATAGATTGAAAAAAGGAAGTACTTTGGTTGAAAGTATAGTAGCACTTGGAATTTTATTAATTGCAGCAACTTTAGCAGTAGAAATTGGAATAGTTGCTGCTAAGTCTAGAAAAATAAGAAATATAAAAAATGAAGCAGATAGAGTAGCTTATGCAATAGAAAGTGAAATAAAATATAATGTTACATTAGAAGAACTAAATAGAGCTTTTAATGGAGGCAAATTATCGTATAACTACTCAAAAGATATTTTAAATAAACTTATTACCACACCTATACTAGAGATAGAGAGGGGGAATGGTATTACAGTGGAGAAGTTAAATAATTCCATTTTTACTGGTGAAAAAGCTTCAAAAGCAATTTTATTAAAAATAAGAGTTAGCGATGAAGAGGGAGGGATTTTATGTGAAAGAGAATTTATTAAATCTTATTGGATGGAAAAGAAGTAAAAGTAATAAAAGAAAGCGATGTTTTACTTTAATAGAACTTATTTTAGTTATGTTTATCCAATTAATTTTACTTAGTTTATCTTTTAAAATTGCCTTAACTGCTAATAAAAACTATACAAAATTAATAAAAGATGCATTATCACAAGATTCTTTTGATGATGCAATATTGAATATCGATAGATTGCTAAAAACACAAATGGTTAAATCAATAGAGATTCAAGAGAGTGACTTAAATAATAATGCTATGATAAAAATAACATACAAAATTGATCACAATAAAAATGAAGTTAAAGATAAAAGAATTTTTTTAGATAATGTAAATAGAAAAATAGTTTTAGAAACATATAAAGATGGCAAAAGAAAAGGTATTAACATAATAATGAGAGAAGTGTCTAGTTTTATAATAACGAAGAAAGAGAAAATATATTATTTAAAGATAAATAGTCTTAGTGGTGAGGAAAGAGTAATATGCATATAAAAAATGGGTTTAAAAAAAGAGGATATGCATTTATTGAAAGCTTAATAGTGTTCTTATTTGTAATTTTTATTGTAAACCTTTCAATAAAAATAATATACAATAACTATTTAAAATCTCAAAATTATTTAACATATAAGGATTTGTATACTCTAGAAGTAGATGAAGAAAGGGTTTTAGAAATTATAAATACTAAGGCAGAAGGTAATAATCTAGATCAGGAAAAACTTTTAAAGGAAGTGAATAAAAAAAAGTCTGAAGATTATCCTGAATTAACAAAAGTAGAATTCATATACCAAGATGGAAGCTATTACTTAAAAAAGAAAAAGGAAAATTCAGCTATGTATATTGAATTAAATGAAAATAAAGTTGATAATAAAACTTATTTTACCCCAACTACTTATAAAACTAAATATATTTATATAAAGGAGTAAAGAAATGGTTAATTCTATAGGTATATTTGAAAATAAGTATTATTGCAATGGATATGAGTATGAGTGCTATAATATAAATTCATTGTTAGAAAAGCTAGGTAGCAAAAGAAAATTATTAATCTTATCACAACAAATATTTATAAAGAAATATGAAATTTATAATAAAAGAATAAATGTTGATAGATTCATTGAAAAGAAGATATCAGAGGATTTCTCAGATAAGAAAAATTTATTATTTCATTATGAATTTTTAAAAAGTTCAAAGATTCTTTATATCTATTCTATAAGATGTGAAAACTTACTTGATTTATGTAAAGATATTAATTATCTTAAGGTAGAGCCAGTACAATTTTTAGTAAAAGAATATATTATAAAAAAGATAAAGGGAAGCAAATCATCAATAATAATATATAGAATTAAGGGATTATTTCATTTAATAAATATAGAAAATGGAGCTCTTGAAAATTCTTATATAACTAATGATGCTGAAGATATAAAGAAATTTATAATAGAGTATAAAACTCAAAATAAAAAGCTAATTATTGATAAAAGTATAAAAGATGTGACTGATAATAATTATGACTATATTATAAATATAGGAGAAAAAATTTATGAAAAAATATTTAAAAAATAAGAACTTTATACCAAATGAGTTTATAGAGAAGATAGGTATAAATGAAAATAAGAAAAATAACAAACTAATATTAATACTATTAATGCTAAATATAATAGTTATTCCTACATCAGCAAATAGAGTTTTACATAATAAAGAAAATGTAGAAGTATATAATAATAATTTAGATGATAATATAAATACTGAAAAAGGTTTTAAAAAAGAAGATATAAAGGAATTGATAAATAATATCTTACCTAATATTTTAAGTATGAATATACAAAATAATAATGGATCCATTAAGGTGAAGGGAAAAGAAAATGTTTTTATAATAGAAGAGAAAGGTATAATAAAGATAAAATCCATTATTAAAGATGAACAAAATGATTTCACATTAGAGGTTAGTATATGAAAAGAATTAAAACACTGCATTTGATAGTTATAGTTATAACAATTATCCAAGTATGTCTATTAATTTTTTATAAAAAAGATTTATCTAAAGAAGTTGTACCATGTATAACGGAAGTGAAAAATGTTAAATATATAAAAGATATAGAGAATGAATTTAATGATGTAAATAATTCAACGATATTAAGTTATAATAAGATAGATGAAAGTAATTGGATAGTAAAATGCGTCTTAAAAGGTGATAAAAATGAGATTCTAGATGCATTAAATAAATTAGATGATTACTATATAAATAATTATAATTTAAATTATGACAAAGAAAATATATTACTAGAGATGGAGTTAAAAAGTAAATAATGACAATATTTTTTAGAAGTTATTATAAGTAATTGCATTTATTTGTGAATTTTGATAAAATATTTTTGTTATGTCATAAACATTGTTGAAGTTATGACTATTTAGGTAACAAAGAGTTATACTAAATATATGGAATAAAGTTTTTGGAGGGATATTTAATGATATCAGCAGGAGATTTAAGAAAAGGTACTACTTTCGAGCATGAAGGACAAGTTTATACAGTAATAGACTTCTTACACGTTAAACCAGGTAAAGGTGCAGCATTTGTAAGAACAAAATTAAGAAATGTTATTTCTGGTGGTGTTACTGATACAACTTTTAACCCAACAGCTAAATTACAAGAAGCGGTAATTGAAAGAAAAGAAATGCAATACCTTTATTCAGATGGAGAACTATACTACTTCATGGATCAAGAAACTTTTGAACAAATTCCATTAAACTACGAAAAAGTAGAAGATGCTATAAAGTTCATAAAAGAAAATATGTTTGCTGTAATAAAGTTCTATAAAGGAGAAGCTTTCTCAGTAGAAGCTCCAAACTTTGTTGAATTATTAATAACTCAAGCAGACCCAGGAATAAAAGGAAACACTGCTACAAATGCAATGAAGCCTGCTACATTAGAAACAGGTGCAGTTGTAAATGTTCCTATGTTCGTTAATGAAGGAGACGTAATCAGAGTAGACACTAGAACTGGTGAATACATGGAAAGAGTATAATAACAAAAGCTAAGTTTTTACTTAGCTTTTTTATTCTATAAAAATTACAATAAAAGTTAAATAAACATAAATTTATATATAAAATATCCAATATTAGGGTATAATTTGAATAGACAGTATTTCTATTTAAAAGGAAGTGAAGATGTGAAGGATATAAAAGATAAAATAGAAAATATTAAAACTAATGTTACTAACATAAGTGATGATAAATATCAAAATATTTTTAGCAGTATTTTATCAGTTTTAGATGAAATGTCAGATGTAATTGAAGATATGAATAATAGACAAGATTATTTAGAAGAAAATGTGCAATACATAGATGAAGATCTTACAGGTTTACAAGATGAATTATTTGAAGAAGTTTCAATAGAAGATCTTATAGAAATGGAAGATGAATATATCGAAGTAAATTGTAAAAATTGCAATAAGCCACTTTTTGTTGAAAAAGATGCTATAGATAACAATAAATCAATACCTTGTCCATTTTGTCAGGAAGAAGCAATTTAATTAAATTAAGAATAAGAAATTATTATCAAAAAAACTATCAGTTGGTTAGCTGATAGTTTTTTTGTTTTAATAAGATTTTATATTGAGAATGAAATTTAAAATAACTTATATTACAGCTTAATAGCAAAATAATATTGATTTGTGAGTTACAATAAGTATTTAATATCTCATCTAATAAGTATATTAATATTGATTTTAATTATATAAATAATTAACTTAAGTAAATATAAAAAAATATACGAATACAAGAGAGAATTTTAAAATATTAATTAAACTAATAGATATTTATAAAAAACATATCTCTATAATTAACTTTAATTTTTTTTAGTTAATTAAAAATATTTTACATATTTTATTATAAGTATGAATATTATTTTATAGAGAGAAACAAGTTTGATATATAACATTAGAAAAGGAAGTGATGAAGTGAGAAATGAGGAGGAGATTTTAAAGGTATTGCCTTTAAAGATTAGTAATGAACTAAGAGAAATACTTTTAAAAGAACCTGTCCAAGAAATAAGGATAAAAGCTCATAAGCCGATAATAGTTAATTTAGCATATAAGGAAATAATATTAAAATATGTAACTACAGTTGATGATATAAAACAAATTTTAGTGAAGATATCAAATTATTCATTATACGCTTATGAAGAAGAAATAAAGCAAGGATATATTACAATTAAAGGTGGACATAGAATAGGAATAGCTGGAGAATGTGTTTTAGTAAATGGAGAGGTAAGAACTATAAGAAATATATCTTCTTTAAATATAAGAATATGTAGAGAAGTAATAGGATGCTCAAATGAAATTATGAAGTACATAACTAAAGAAGACAGAGTATTTAATACCTTGATAGTATCTCCACCTAAATGTGGTAAAACAACTATTTTAAGAGATATAGCTAAAAACATTTCAACTGGGATGCCTATTGTAAATTTGAAAGGGAAAAAAGTATCGATTATAGATGAAAGAAGTGAGATAGCTGCTTGTTTTAATGGAGTTCCACAATTAGATGTTGGGATTAGAAGTGATATTTTAGATAATTGCTTAAAAAAAGATGGAATGATAATGGCTATTAGGAGCCTATCTCCAGATATACTGATTTGTGATGAAATAGGAACTGATGGGGATATAGAGGCTCTTCACATGGCATTTAATTCTGGAGTTAATATTATTGTTACTATTCATGGATATAGTATAGATGATATATATAAAAGAAAAGTTTTTAAAGATTTATTAGAAAATTCTATTTTAGATAGAATAGTAATTTTAAGCAATAGAAATGGCGTAGGAACAATTGAGCAAATATATTCAATAGGATTGGAGGGGGAATTTAAGTGCTTAAGATAACAGCAGTTATCATTATATTTTTATCTTGTACCTATATAGGATTTTACTATGGTGAAAATTTTAAAAAGAGGAGTAAGCAACTTAATTCGATATTAAAATCAATTTTGTTTTTAAATAATGAGGTAATATATGCAAATACACCTCTTCCTGAAGCTTTAAAATATATTTCATTAAAGGTTGAAGCTCCTATAAATTCTATTTTATCAGCTGTGTCAGATAAGCTTTTGAATGGAGAAAGTACAAGTGTATATGAAGCCTTTGAAAATGAGTACAAAAACAATGAATCAGAATTTAATTTAAATGAAGAGGATAAAAGAATAATAAAAGATTTTTTGAGATCACTTGGGGAATCAGGAGTTTACGGACAAGATAAATTATTTAACCTAACAATAGAAAATATGAAATTAAACTGCAAATCTGCTGAAGAATTAGCAAAGAAAAATGTAAAGATGTATAGAGCTATAGGGGTATGTATAGGCGCTATGATTTCGATTTTTTTAATTTAGTAGGAGGGTAATAAATGCTAGACGTAACTATTATATTTAAAATAGGGGCTATGGGTGTCCTTCTTGTAGTCTTAGAGAAAGTATTAAAAGCTAGTGGTAAAGATGAAATTGCAACAATAGCAAATATTGTAGGGATAGTAATAATTCTAATTACAGTAATAAGCCTTATAGGAGATCTATTTAATACTGTAAGAACTATGTTTATGTTATAGGTGTTATTATGGATATTATTAAGATTGTTGCATTTGCTTTTGCTGCATTATTTATGTTTCTTCTCTTTAAAGATAAAAGAAGCGATATATCAACATTAATATCTTTATCTGCAGGAGCTATAATTTTCTTAGTTGTAATTACACAACTTAATGATGTAATTTACTTTATAAAGAATATAGCAGATAAAGCTAATATTGATATGGTATATATAGGAGTTGTTTTAAAAATACTAGCTATAGCATATTTAGCCACATTTTGCAGTGAAATATGCAAAGATGCAGGAGCTGCTAGTATAGCTAGTAAGGTTGAATTTTCGGCTAAAATTTTGATATTAACATTAGCAATACCAATACTTATGGCTGTCCTTCAATCAATTTTACAAATATTGTAGGTGTTTTTATGATAAAAAATATTTTCACAAAGAGAATTATATTAGTTATAAGTATAATTATTATAGCTTTTGTAGTTCTTCCTAGTAAAAGTGCTTTAGCTAATGAAAATGATATTAATAGTATAAATATTAATAATCAAACATCTAAGGAAGAAATTAAGATAGAAAATGAGGAAGTCAATAATAAATTAGATTCACTATATAACTATATAAATAATATGAAATTAGATATTGAGATAATGAATGACCTAGATCCAGTTGATTATATTAAGGGATATATAAAAAATGGAGAAGGAAATTTATCGTTTAAAACTATTAGCGATGCTGTTATAAGTTTCTTATTTAAGGAAGTTAAAACAGTACTTGCATTATCAATAAGCATAATAGTAATTGCAATAATATGTGCACTACTTAAAAATTTACAAACAGCATTTTCAAATGAAGGAATATCAAATATAGCATTCTTTGCATGTTATGCTTTACTGATAGTTATATTATCTAGAAGTTTCATAGTTTCTATAAATATAGCAACTAATATAATACAAGATTTATCAAATTTTATGAGTGCTGTTTTACCTGTATTAGTTATGATGATTGGAACAATTGGAGGATTTACACAAGCAGCAACTATGGATCCTATAGTAGTTGGAGCAACATTAATTATTCCAAGAATATATACAACAGTAATAATACCATTAATACTTATTACCTTTGTTTTAGAATTTGCAAACAATATTTCTACGGAACATAAAATAAGTAATTTGTGTAAATTAACAAAGCAAATTACTATATGGCTTCAAGGTATAATTCTAACTATCTTCATAGGATTATTAACGGTAAGGGGGATAACATCATCAACTATTGATGCTGTTACATTAAAAACTGCTAAATTTGCTATAGATAATTTTATACCTATAGTAGGAAAAGCTTTTTCAGATGCTATAGCGTCTGTAGCAGGATATTCACTAATAATAAAAAATGCTGTAAGCTCTATTGGATTAATCATAATAATACTTATGATGCTATATCCTATAATAAAGTTAGTATTAATTTCATTTGTATATAAATTGACAGCAGCAATTATAGAGCCAATAAGCGATAAAAGAATAACAAGTTCAATAGCATCAGCAGGTGATTCATTGATACTTATAATGTCATGTGTATTATCGGTAAGCCTCATGTTCTTTGTATTACTTGGAATTATGGCATCAGCAGGCAAATTTGTTATAGGAGGGTAAAGAGGGATATGGAAGAAATAAAAGGATTTGTAATAACCCTAGTTACTATGCTTATATTAATGACGGCAATTGAATTTATAGCTCCTGATAACAATATGAAAAAGTACTTAAAATTTGTTTTAGGCTTAATTCTTATATCTGTTATGTTATCTCCAATAATTTCTTTGTTTAGTAAAGGTGAAGAAAGTATTTCTTTACAGATACAAAATTATATAGAGCTTAGCGAAAATGAAAGTGTCGAAGTAAGTAAGAATTATAAGATTAATAATGAAAATGCATTTAAGGAAAATTTAGAGCAAAATTGTAATAGACTTTTAAAAGAAAAGTTTTCTGATAAAGAATTTATTAGTGACATAGATTGTAAAGTTGATATGAGTAACATTAACTACTCTATTGAAAAAGTTCAAATAGGGGTTAAAAATAAAGATGTTTCGAAAGTACAAAAGATAATTATAAATGCACAGGAAGACAGTCAAAGCGTATCTTCTCAGGATGGAAAAGTAAATAACGAAGATGAAATAATAAGTTACTTAGCAGAAGCTTTAAATGTTTCTCAAGATAAAATAGAAGTGTATAAAGTAAATTGATGGGAGTGAGAAAATGGGGAAAGGTGATTGGAAAAAAGAGCTAGCTAACGTTATAAATGATAAAAAGTTTTTAAATGCAGTTTGTATTGCATTAGTCTTAGCTTTTGTTTTATTAGCTATTAGCTTTTTGACAACTGGCAGAAAAAAAGAAACAAAACCAACAAGTGTAAACACTACTACGCAAAATTCATCTGATTTACAAAATCAATCAGATGAAATAATGGATAGTTATGAAGCTCAAGAAAAAAAAGAGTTGAAAAATCTTTTAACAAAAATAGAGAACGTAGGAGAAGTTGAGGTTATGATTTACTTTAAAAGTGGAGAAGTAAAGGTTCCAGCAACAGAAAATACTACCCAAGAAGCAACAACAGAAGAAACAGATAATCAAGGTGGAAAGAGAACGAATACTCAGCAAACTGGTGGAAGTAAAGTTGTTATGGCAGGTGATGGAAGCAAAAATGAACCATATATTTTACAGACTAATAAGCCAGAAATTAGTGGAGTGGTTATAGTAGCCGAAGGCGCAAGCAGTAGTAAAGTTAAATATGATATACAGGTAGCTGTGTCTAGTTTATATGGAATTTCTATAGATAAGGTTAATGTATATCCTATGAAAAATTAGCATATAATTAAAATGAAAAAAAGATGGGGGGAAATTAAAATGACAAAAAAACAATTTGGTATTATTTTCACACTAATGGCTCTTATAGTATGTGTAGGAGTTATTGCAGCAAAATTAAATAAGACGGGGTTAAATGATCCAACAGATTTTAGCCAAGTAATATCACAAGGAACAGAAGAAGATAAGGATAATGAAAAGAAAGATGATAAAGAAACCTTAGGAACTCAAGATTATTTCTATAGCTTAAGAAGTGAAAGAGATCAAAAGGACGCAGCAACTATCCAACAATTAACTTCATTAAAAAATGATGTAAATACATCTCAAGAACAAAAAGATCTTGCAGATAATGAATTAAGAGAAAAGACTATGCTTATAGATAAAGAAAGTAGAATAGAAGTAAATGTTAAAAATCAAGGATTTGAAGATGCATTATGCTCAATAGAAGGTAATAAAGTTAGAATAGTTGTTAAAGCTGATGAAGTAACAGAAGCTGATAGTGCAGCAATTCAAGAAATAGCTGAAAATGTTTCTGGGATTAGTGATGTGATAATAGAATCAAAGAAATAATTCATTGTAATATAATTATTGGTTTGATATAATAAACATAAGAAAAAAAGAGTTTTGTCATCAAAACGCTTAGGAGGTAAGTACATGGAAAATAAAAACTATGATGATAATCTAGGGATAGTAAAAATTTCTGATGAAGTTGTTAGTGTAATAGCAGGAATTGCAGCTGAAGAAATTAAAGGCGTAGAAGACTTACAACAAATGGGTGGTAACAACATATCACAATTGCTAAAAGGTAAGAAGAATGTGGGAAAAAATGTAAAAGTAACATTAAGCGAAAATAGTGCTATAATAGATTTAAATTTAGCAGTAGAGTATGGTGTAAAAATACCAGAAGTAGTAAATGCAGTTCAAGAAAATGTTAAAAAGACTGTTGAAGCAATGACTGGATTGAATGTTGAATATGTTAATATAAATGTTCAAAGCATTTACTTACCAAAAACTGAAAAAGAAGAAAGTAAGGAAAATTAATTTCACCCTCTGATTTTTCAGAGGGTGTTTTCCTTGTGCTTTAAATAAATTTGTTGTAGTATATTTATGATTAGAAAGTTTTAGAAGGTTAATAATATTAGTAGTAAGAACACTTAGGAGGATAAGATGAATAGAAAAAGATCTAGAGAAATAGCCATGGAATTACTTTTTGGGATGACTTTAAGCAAAAATACATTAGAGGAAACAATAGAAACATTTATAGAAGATTATGAAATGAATTTAAAAACTATAGATTTAGAATACATAAAAGGGATTTTAGCTAAGGTTGAAGAAAATATAACTGTAATAGATAAAAAAATAGAAGAAGCATTAACAAATTGGAAGCTAGATAGAGTATCAAAGGTTAATCTTTCAATATTGAGATTAGCAATTGCAGAAATGCTTTATGTAGAAGACGTTCCAGAAAAGGTTGCTATAAATGAAGCAATTGAATTAACAAAAAAATATTCAGACGAAAAAAGTGTTTCATTTGTAAATGGAGTTTTAGATAAAGCATTTAAGAGTTTATAAAATGTAATGGGGGTATTTTTCATGGGGAAAATTTTAAATGGTAAAGAAATTTCAAATAATGTAAAAGAAGAAATAAAAGAGTACATATTAAAAAGAAAAGAGTTAGGGCTTAGACCTCCAAAGATAGTATCAATCTTAGTAGGAAATGATGGTGGATCTGTCTACTACATTAATAGTCAAGAAAAAGTAGCAACTTCACTTGGTTGTAATTTTGAAAAACTATTACTTAATGAAGATATATTAGAAGAGGAACTATTAAGAAAAATAGAACTATTAAATTCTGATGAAAAAGTAGATGGAATAATATTGCAACTTCCTCTTCCGCAAGGATTTAATGAGAAGAAAATAATAAATGCCATTTCCCCAGCAAAAGATATAGATTGTTTAACATATATTAATCAAGGCAAATTATATTGTAATGAAAAAACATATTTGCCTTGTACCCCAAATTCAATAATAACAATATTGGAGAGATCAAATATTGAACTTGAGGGTAAAAATGTTGTAGTTATAGGAAGAAGTAATATTGTAGGAAAACCAGTATCACAATTATTATTAAATAAAAATGCTACAGTTACAATTTGCCATTCAAAAACTAACAACTTAAAAGAAGTTTGTAAAGTAGCAGATATTATTGTAGTAGCAATAGGAAAGCCTAAATTTTTAACTGATGAATATGTAAATAGTAATTCTATAATAATTGATGTTGGAACCTCATCTTTAAATGGTAAAATTACTGGAGATGTAGATTTTGATAAAGTAGAGCCGATTGTACAAAAGATAACACCAGTTCCAGGAGGAGTTGGAGCTTTAACTACGACGCTACTTATAAAAAATTCATGTGAGGCGTTAGAGAACAATGAGAATTAAAACTTTAACAGTTAGTGAACTTAATAACTATATCAAAAAGACATTAGATAATGATTTTATTTTAAACAATCTTTTAGTAAAGGGAGAAATATCAAATTTAAAATATCATAGTAGTGGACATATATATTTTTCTTTAAAAGATTCAGTAAGTAAAATTAATTGTGTTATGTTTAAAAGTAATAGCGTGGATTTAGACTTTAAATTAACTGAAGGAATGGAAGTTGTAGCTAATGCTAGGTGCTCAATTTATCCAGGAACTGGATCACTTCAATTATATATAGAAAAGTTACAAAAAGAAGGTATTGGTGAACTACATATAAAATTTGAAAAACTTAAGAAAAAGCTTCAAGAAGAAGGTTACTTTGATGAGAAGTATAAAAAAACAATACCTAGAATGCCAAAGAGAATAGGGGTTGTAACATCAGAAACTGGGGCTGTTATAAGGGATATAATAAATGTATCAAAGCGAAGGAGTAGTTTAATTGATATTGTATTATATCCTGCTCTAGTTCAAGGTGAAGGCGCTTACAGAACAATAATCGATGGAATTAAATATTTCAATGATACTAAAAGTGTGGATGTTATAATAATTGGTAGAGGTGGAGGTTCAATAGAAGAGTTATGGAATTTTAATGAGGAAGCTTTAGCTAAAGAAATATTCAAATCTAAGCTACCTATAATTTCAGCTGTTGGGCATGAAGTTGATTTTACAATATCTGATTTTGTAAGTGACTATAGAGCATCAACTCCGTCTCAGGCTGCAGAAATTGCTGTGCCACTAGAAATTGATATAATAAATGAAATAGATAGCTATAACAAAAGAATAAATGAAATAGTATTTAATAAATTTAGTTATGAAAAAGAAAAGTTATCGAATTATAAAAAAATATTATCTTTAAATAGTCCAGAAGTAATTTTATCTAATTCTTATTTGGAACTAGATAGAATAGAAGATAGAATGAAAAAATTAGTTTTCAGTAGAATGGAAAAAGAAAAGATTAGAATTAAATCGTTAAATGATATTTTAGAGGCTCATAACCCAATAAATGTGTTAAAAAAAGGATATACATTTATTGAAGATAATGAAAAGAATATAATTTCATCTAAAGAAGATATAAAGGATTTAGATGAATTTAATATAATATTTAAAGATGGAAAAGTTAAAGGAAAAATTATTTCCATGGATTAAGGAGTTGAAGAGTTTATGGCAAAGAAAGAATCTTACGATGATATGGTTAAAGGCCTACAAACTATTTTGAGTAATATGGAAAATAATGAACTTCCGCTTGAAGAGTTAATGAAAGAGTACGAGAGTGGAGTTAAACTTATTAATAAATTATACAAGACACTAAATTCTTTAGAAGGAAAGCTAACAACAATAAAAGAGAATATGGAAGTGGAGCTAAAGAATGAGTAATATTATAGAAAAACATAGAGATTTTATAAATGAGTATTTAAATGTATATTTTAATGACAAAGGAAGTTATAATAAAATTATATATGATTCAGCAAGTTATAGTTTAAATATAGGAGGCAAAAGAATAAGACCTATATTATTTTTATTGACTTATGAATTATACAAAGAAAATTATAAAGACATAATAGAAATGGCCTCAGCAATAGAAATGATTCATACCTATTCTCTTATACATGATGATCTTCCATGTATGGACAATGATGATTTAAGAAGAGGAATGCCGACTAATCATAAAAAATTTGGTGAAAATATAGCCGTATTAGCAGGAGATATGCTATTAAATGAGGCAATGAGTTTAATGATGAAATTTTCTATAAAAAATGGTTCTAAAGCACTATTAGCATCAAGGGAAATAGCAGAAGCAGCAGGGCCAGAAGGAATGATAGGCGGGCAAATAGTAGATGTTATAAATGAAGGAAAGTTAATATCTAAAGAAGAACTTCTTTATATGCATAGTAAAAAAACTGGAGAACTAATAAGGGTATCTATTGTAGCAGCAGCTATACTTGCAGATGCTCCTAAAGAAGATATAGAAATTTTAAATGATTTCGGATTAAAGCTTGGTTTAGCATTTCAAATTAAGGATGATATCTTAGATATAACAGGGGATATTTCAAAGCTTGGTAAAAACACTAAAAGCGATGAAAATAATAATAAATCCAATTTTATATCTTTATTTGGGTTAGAATATTGTAAAAGAGAATGTGAAAATTTAACAAAAGAATGTATTGAATTGTTGAAAGGCCTTTCTGTAGAATCGATAAATTTAGAAACAATAACTTTAGATTTATTAAATAGAGAATTTTAATAGAAAGAAAGGTTTAATTATGGGTAAAATGTTAGATAAGATAACTTCTCCAAAAGAAGTTAAAGAGTTATCAAATGTTGAATTAGAAGTACTTGCTGGAGAAATTAGAGAATTTTTAATAGATAGTGTATCTAAAACAGGAGGACATCTAGCTTCTAATTTAGGAGTTGTAGAGCTGACTATAAGTCTATTTAAAAGTTTTAATTTAGAAAAAGATAAAATAGTTTGGGATGTTGGTCATCAAAGCTATGTTCATAAAATACTTACAGGTAGAAAAGATCAATTTAATAATCTTAGACAGTATAATGGATTAAGTGGATTCCCAAAGAGATGTGAAAGTAAATATGATGCTTTTGATACAGGACATAGTAGCACATCAATATCTGCTGCACTAGGAATGGCAAGAGCTAGAGATATTAAAAATGAAGATAATGAAGTTATTGCAGTTATAGGTGATGGAGCATTGACAGGTGGAATGGCTTTAGAGGCATTGAATGATGTAGGATTTAATAAGACAAAAATGATCGTTATTTTAAATGATAATCAAATGTCTATATCACCTAATGTTGGTGGATTATCAACACATTTAAATAACTTAAGGATGGAACCTAAATATAATAAACTAAAATCAAATATAAATGAAACCTTAAGTAATTCTAAAGCAGGTAAAAAAATTGCAAGTTGTATATCAAGATTTAAAGATAGTATTAAACAATTTGTAGTGCCATCTATGCTTTTTGAAGATATGGGATTAAAGTATATAGGACCTATAAATGGACATGATATAGAAATGATGACGGAAGTATTAGAAAAGGCAAAACAAATTAATGAGCCTGTTATAATACATGTGGTTACAAATAAAGGAAAAGGTTATGAATTAGCAGAAAAAAACCCAAATAAGTACCATGGAGTAAGCCCTTTTGATTTAGAAAGTGGAGAAGCATATATTCCTAGCGAAAGATCATACTCAAAGGTATTTGGTGATGCTATGATAGATTTAGCAAAAGAAGATGATAGAATAGTTGCAATAACTGCTGCTATGCCTGATGGAACAGGACTTAAGAGTTTTGCAAAAGAGTTTCCAAATAGATTTTTTGATGTAGGGATTGCTGAAGCACATGCAACAACACTTGCAGCAGGTCTTGCAAGTGCAAACTTAAAACCTATTTTTGCTGTATATTCTACATTCTTGCAAAGAGCCTTCGATCAATTAATTCATGACGTGTGTATTCAAAATATGCCAGTTATTTTTGCAATAGATAGAGCAGGATTAGTTGGAGAGGATGGAGAAACACATCAAGGAATGTTTGATTTATCCTATTTATCTCAAGTTCCCAATATGACTGTATTGGCGCCAAAACATTTAGATGAAATAAAGGTTATGTTAAAGTGGGCTCTTACACAAAATGGACCAGTAGCTATAAGATACCCTAGGGGTGCAGATTGTTGTACTGAAATGAATCCATTAACAAAAATAAGTTATGGTAAGTGGGAAAAAATTATAAGTGGAGAAAAGATTGCTATAATTGCAGTAGGAAAAATGCTTCAACATGCATTACTAGCTAAAGACATATTAAAAGCTAATGGAATTAATCCTACAATAATAAATGCTACATTTGTAAAACCATTGGATAATAATATGCTAGAGAGTTTAGTAGAAGAAGGCTATGATATAGTGACTATTGAAGATAATATAACTAATGGTGGATTTGGTAGCTATGTTCTAATGAAGTTATATGAGCTAGGCTTTAGAAATAAATTTGAAGCATTAGGATTCAAAGATAAATTTATTCCACAAGGAAATGTAGATTTATTATATAAAGAAAATAAATTAGATCCAGAAGGAATAGCAGAAGTTATCATAGAACTTAACAAAAAAAGGAGATAAAGATGTCTGGGAAAAAAGAAAGATTAGATATACTTTTAGTTGAAAAAGGCATATTCACATCAAGAGAACGTGCTAAAACTAACATAATGGCTGGTAAAATATTTGTAGACGGGCAAAGAGTTGATAAAGCTGGAGAAAAGGTTAGTGTCGATGCAGATATTATATTTAAAGGTCAGGAGATACCATATGTAAGTAGAGGTGGATTAAAGCTTGAAAAAGCTGTAAAGGAATTTGGAGTAAACTTAAAAGATAAGATTTGTATGGATATAGGAGCTTCTACTGGAGGATTTACTGATTGCATGTTACAAAATGATGCAAAGAAAGTGTTTTCAATTGATGTTGGATATGGGCAATTTGCTTGGAAGCTTAGAACAGATCCTAGGGTTGTTTGTATGGAACGTACTAACATCAGATATGTAACGCCTGAAACATTAGGAGAACTAACAGATTTTGCTTCTATAGATGTATCTTTTATTTCACTAAAGAAAATAATGCCTGCAACTTTAAGTTTATTAAATGAAAGTGGAGAAGTTGTTGCATTAATAAAGCCTCAATTTGAAGCTGGAAAAGAAAAAGTAGGAAAAAAAGGTGTAGTTAGAGATATTAATGTTCATAAAGAAGTAGTTTTAGACATAGTAGAATTTTTAATTAGTCAAAACCTAAATATTCTATCAGTTAGTTATTCTCCAATTAAAGGACCAGAGGGAAATATTGAATATTTAGTTTATTTCACTAAAGACACAAAGAAAGAATCAACATTTACATTAGATGATATAGAAAAAATAGTAAATGAATCTCATAATTCACTATAAAATATATTTAAAATAGTTTTTGTTTAAGGCTTCAGGATAATACTTGAAGTCTTAAATGAAATTTATATGAGATATTAATACAGTATAAGGGGGCGTGATTATGAAGAAAGTTGCCATTGCAATCAATCCATCTAAAGATAAAAATAATAAAATTGCTATGAAAGTAAAAGAAAAGCTTTATAAATATTTTAATAATGTAGAAATAATTATGTTAAATAGTTATGATATAATAAAATATGAATTTAAGGAGCTGCTTGATCTTATAATAGTTTTAGGTGGAGATGGAACTATCTTAAGTGTTGCTAGAGGTATAAATGGAAAATTAAATGTACCTATTTTAGGGATTAATATTGGGAATTTGGGCTTTTTATCAAGTATAGAAGTCTCTGAAATGGATAAAGCTTTTATAAAACTAAAAGAAGGGGATTATATTTCTCAAAGAAGGATGCTTTTAACATGCGATTTACCTCTAGAAGGCATAAAAAATGAATCATTGGCTCTAAACGATATAGTTGTAGCAAGAGGAACATTATCAAGAATGGTAAAGTTTCAGATATTTATAGATGGTAAAAGATATTATAATTTTAAAGGTGATGGATTAATTATAGCAACACCTACTGGATCAACGGCATATTCATTTTCAGCTGGAGGTCCCTTTATTTATCCAGATGTAGATGTAATAACTTTAACTCCAATTTGTCCTCATCCCAAAGGAATGCAAACAATTGTTTTAAATAGTAGTAGCGAAATTGAAATTAAAGCAGAAAATGAAGAAGAAGAAGTATATATAACTTTTGATGGACAAAAAGCTATAAAAACAACAAATCAAACTATAATAAAAATAAAAAAAGCAGAAGAATATGCAAATATAGTTTTGTTTGATGATTATGATTATTTTAAAGTACTACGGGCAAAAATTCTAAATAACTGGAAAGAATGTGAAGGTGATTAATTTGAAATCAAAAAGACATAATAAAATCTTAGAGATAATTAGTGAAAAAGATATAGAAACACAAGAAGAGCTTGCAGAAGAGTTAAAAATGGCAGGATTTGATGTAACGCAAGCAACAGTTTCTAGAGATATAAAAATACTAAAGTTAATAAAGATGCAAGGGGCTTCAGGAAATTACAGATATGTTGCATCATCTAAGGAATCAAAGGATATAAATGATAAGTTATCGAGCATTTTATCAAATGCTGCTGTATCAGTAGAAAATGTAGATAAATTTGTTGTTGTAAAGACACTAACTGGATCTGCTATGGCAGTTGCTGAAGCAATAGATACATTATTTGATACAGAAGTTGCAGGAACAATTGCTGGAGATAATACAATCTTTATCTTAGTAAGAAGTTTAGATAAAGCTGAAGAATTAGTAGAGAAAGTTAGAAAAATGATTTTATAAAATTAAAGGTGATATAATATGTTATTACAATTAAATATAAAGAACTTTGCTTTAATTCAGGAATTAAGTGTTGAATTTGGAAAAGGCTTTAATATATTATCAGGAGAAACAGGTGCTGGTAAATCTATATTAATTGATACTATAGATTATGTTTTAGGTGGAAAATTTTCAAAGGATTTAATAAGATATGGGGAAGAGAAAACTTTTGTTGAAGCAATATTTTCACTTGAAAATGAAGAGATCATTGAAGTTTTAAAAGAGCTAGATATTGAATATGAAGAAATATTAATAATTTCAAGAGAAACAACTTTATCTGGTAAAAGCATAATAAAAGTAAATGGAAAATCAGTAGTACTTTCATATCTAAGGAAAATAAGAGAAAAACTATTAGATATACATGGGCAACATCAAAATCAGAATTTACTAAATAGAGCGTTTCACATATATTATTTAGATGATTTTATAGGAGAAGAATTAAATCCATATTTAGAAAAGTTTGAAGACTTAAGAAAAGAACAAAATTTGATTTTAGAAAAGATAAAAGAGTTAAATGGTAATGCAGATAGAGAAAAGTTAGTGGATTATATAAAATTTCAAATTGATGATATAGAAAAAGCTAAATTAAAAGTTGGTGAAGAAGAAAGTTTAAATGAGGAATTTAATTTGCTTTCAAATGCTGAAAAAATTTCTTTAGCTCTAAGTAAAACCTATTCTGTTTTAGATAATCCAATGGAAGGTATTTCAGTTATTGAAGGAATATCAAAAGCTGTTAATGAATTATCAATAGTTGAAAAGCATTTTGAAAAATTAATAGATAAAAGAGAAAGAATGGAAGAAGCCCTTTACACTTTAGAGGAAATTTCAAGAGAAGTAAGAGATTTATCATCTGAAATTTATTATGATGAATTTGAATTAGAAAAGATAAATTCTAGAATATATGAAATTAGTTTATATAAGAAAAAATACGGGGAATCAGTAGAAGAAATTTTGAGTTATTTAGAAAAGTTAAAATTACAATATGATGAACTAATTAATTCTGAAGAAATAATTAAAGAATTAAATTTAAAAAAAGAAAAATTAGAAGAAGAAATGAGACAAGTTTCTGAAGAAATGCATAATATAAGAGAAAAAAATTCTGCGAATCTTGAAGAAAAAGTAAAGTATGAGCTATCTTATATTGGAATGGAAAAAGCAGAAATTAAAATATCAATAGAAAAATGTGAGTCATTTAATTCTAGAGGATTTGATGAAGTTATATTTCTGATTTCTACAAATCCAGGAGAACCTTTAAAACCACTAGAAAAAGTTCTTTCAGGTGGTGAGCTTTCAAGAATTATGTTAGCACTTAAATGTGTTTTTGTTGATAAGGATAAAATACCAACTCTTATTTTTGATGAAATAGATACTGGAATAAGTGGAACTATAGCTAAAAGAGTTGGAGAAAAAATGTATGAAGTTTCTACTAAACATCAAGTGTTGTGTATAACGCATTTACCTCAAATAGCAGCACTTTCTGATTGTCATTATTTTGTATCAAAAAAAGTTGAAAATGAAAAAACATTTACACAAATCAGAACTTTAGATAAATATGACAAAGTTAAAGAAATTGCAAAAATGACCAGTGGAGATGAAGTAAGTGATGTTACTTTAGAAAATGCTTCAGAAATGGTCGCTTTTGCAGAGTTAAAAAAACAAGAAATATTAAAAAGTTATTCATAAATATGATACATAACTTAATAAAAAAATGAATACACTAAAATCATGGTTATTTACCATGATTTTATTTTTTTATATTTTTGTAGTTATATCTTTAAAATTTTTAACGTTTTTAACAAACTTAATACAGCATATAAGAATGTAGATGAGGGAAAGTTAAATACAGAAGCAAAGGAGGAGATGATATGAGGATGAAAAAGTTAAAATATTTAGGCGTAATAATAACTCCAATGTTGATTCTGGGTTTAATTACTTTCTTTAGCTTAAGTAGTATTCCAGAAAAAATATATGTAAATGAAGCTTCTTCAACTTCTGATGTAGTACTATCAGATAATATATTTATGAAGAACAGCAAAATAAAGAAGGATGAGCTTCAAGTAAAACTTTTAGGTCTTATTCCTATTAAGTCTGTTGCAGTATCTAAAGTGAATGATTTAGAGGTGTATCCAGGTGGAACAAGTGTTGGAATAAAGTTATCAACTAAAGGTGTTTTAGTTGTGGGACATTCTGATATAGAATCATTAGAAGGTAAGGTTGAAAGTCCTGCCAAAAATTCAGGTATAGAACTTGGAGATGTACTTATAAAGATTAACGGAGAGGAAATACAAAGCTCAAAGGATTTATCAAAAAAAATTAAAAATCTAGATAATTCTAAAATAAATGTTGATTATCTTAGAAATGGTAATATAGAAAGCAAAGAAATAGATTTACAAAAAGAAAATAATGAGTATAAATTAGGGCTTTGGGTTAGAGATTCAACTGCAGGAATAGGAACATTAACATTTTATGATAAAAATACTTCAATATTTGGTGCTTTAGGGCATCCTATAACAGATGGTGATACTAATAAACCTTTTACAGTAAGAAATGGAGATTTATTAAATTCTTCAGTAATAAGTGTTAGAAAAGGAGAAAAAGGCTCACCAGGAGAATTAAAAGGATTATTTGTGAATGAAAAAGAAAGTTTAGCTAAAATAGAAAAGAATACAGAAGCGGGTATATTTGGTGAAGCAAGTATTGACTTGGTTAATGAAAGTTTTAATAAACCATTAAAAGTAGGATTTAGAAATGAGATAAAAGAAGGAGCAGCACAGATTATAACAACAATAGATGAAAATGGTCCTAAAATGTATGATATAGAAATAGTAAAATTATTACCTCAAGAGGAACCTGGACCTAAGAGTATGGTAATAAAAGTTACAGATGAAGAACTTCTAGAAAAAACAGGTGGAATAGTTCAAGGAATGAGTGGAAGCCCTATTATTCAAAATGATAAATTAGTTGGAGCGGTAACTCATGTATTAATAAATAAACCAGATGTAGGTTATGGAATATATATTGAATGGATGCTAAAAGATGCAGGGATAATTGAATAAAATATTAGTAAATTTGAATAGTTTTATAATACTTTTAGTGTTATAATTATATAAAATGGTAAGGGTATATTAGTACTCTTATCATTTTTGCTGTCAGAAAAATGAAATTTATCTATATAAAAAATAAATATTATAATAAAATTTTGAAAAAAATGTAAAAAAACTATTAAAATCAAATAAATTGTGTTATAATGATATTAATTAATCTTGAAAAGGATTGTTTTTTTCTGTTATGTCTATATATAATATTTATAGATGAATTTTAAAAGATAAATTTTTAAAAGAACTTAGTATGTACTCGGATTAATTCGAGTATTTTGGGAAGATGGGGGAGAAAAGTATGAATGATTCAAAAATTTCAGTTTTAATAGCTGATGATAACAAGGAGTTTTGCAGTATCTTAAACGATTATTTATTAAATCAAAGAGATATTATAGTTACTGCAGTTGCTAAGGATGGAAGGGAAGCCTTAGCTCTTATAGAGGAAAAACAACCAGATTTAGTAGTTTTAGATATAATCATGCCACATTTAGATGGTCTAGGAGTGCTTGAAAAATTAAACTCAATGAATTTAGAAAAAATGCCAAGAATTATAGTTCTTTCTGCAGTTGGACAAGATAAAATTACGCAAAGAGCTATTACTTTAGGTGCTGATTATTATGTTGTAAAACCTTTCGATATGGATGTTTTCACTAAGAGAATAAGAGAAATGTTTAATGGATCTTCAAACGAAGTAATTAGGAAACAATCTACTGTAATAGAACAAGAAGTTAAGCATCAATCTAGAGGACCAGTAGATTTAGAAACTGAAATTACAAGCATAATCCATGAAATTGGGGTGCCTGCTCATATTAAGGGATATATGTATTTAAGAGAAGCAATTACAATGGTTGTTAACGATATGGAATTATTGTCTGCTGTTACAAAGGAATTATATCCATCAATAGCTAAAAAGTATAACACAACAGCTTCAAGAGTTGAAAGAGCAATAAGACACGCTATCGAAGTTGCTTGGGGAAGAGGCCAAGTTGATGCTATTAACAAGCTATTTGGATATACAATTCACAATGAAAAAGGTAATCCAACTAATAGTGAATTCATAGCAATCATAGCTGACAAGCTAAGACTTAAGAATAAAGTTAGCTAATACTTATTAAAGTCAGTAAAATGGCTGTTGAACAAGTAATTTGAAAAAGTTAAATCTATGTTGTTTATAGCAACAAAGTATATTTTATACTAATAAATTAATATTAACTTAAGTAGACAGAACACTTTCTATCAGTTGGGTTTATTCCATACTGTTTAGGAGGTGTTTTTTATTTAATAAAATTCTAGAGCTTGGAAAGAAAATGCACATTTATATTATAATTATTTATTAAATTTTTGTAAATAAATGATATACTAATACTATGAGTAAATTAAAGGCTCACAGGAAGTGAGTCAGATTATGAGAGGTAATGTTATGGATTCAATTATCAAATATACATATGATGATATGCCAAAGGTAACAAATTATCCAAGAAGAACAAAGGTAATAAAAGGCGATAAAAAAAATGTAAGAGCGTTTATTGGAAAGGATATAGTTTACTGTGAAAAAGATGGTATGGAATTAAAATTAAGATTTATTTATCCAGAACAGCTTAAAGAAAATGAAAAGTATCCTTTATTTCTTCATGTTCAAGGGTCTGCATGGATGAAACAAGATTTAAATGAGCATGTTTTGGATTTTAAAGATATTGTTACTAGTGGATATGTATTAGCTATTGTTGAGTATCGTCCAAGTAATGTTGCATTATTTCCAGGACAAGTATTAGATACAAAATGTGCAATGAGATATATTCAAAAGCATAGTAATGAGTTAAATATTGATATAAATAATGTATTTATATCAGGTGATTCAAGCGGAGGACATACTGCTTCTTTATGTTGGGCAACTTGGAATAATTATAAAATAGATTATACAAATGAACTGTTATGTGACGTAAGGGGATTTATAAATCTGTATGGAGTAAGTAATTTGGCTACTATGAATAAATATTGTTCAGCTTTTGATCATGAAAGAAATTCACCGGCAACTGATATAATTGGGGTTGATTGTCTTTCAGATAATTTGGATTTAGCATTACAAGCTTCACCTATTTTTTATATTAATGATTATTCAAATGATGATCCACTATTAATAATTCATGGCAATAAAGATAGAGTTGTTCCATTTGAACAAAGTATTGAGTTGTACGAAAAGTGTTCAAGTCATAATAAGAATGTAGATTTTTATTGTGTAGATGATGCAGATCATGGCGGCAGTTTGTTTTATTGCAAAGATACAATTGATATAATTATTAGTTTTTTAAGAAAATATACCAATAAATAAGAGTTCGGAATAAGTATGATTTTTAAAGAGAAAGTCGAAGATATTAAAGATTTTATTAAATTATTATAATAATTTGTTAATGGTTAATTTAAAGTAGAATTAAAATTATACATATAAATATAATGAATTATTTAAATAATTAACTAGTCAAAGCAGCAGTAATTAGCCTAGAATTACTATGATTAATTTTATTAAGAAAATTTTTATGAATATGAGGAGAAATATAATGGATTTAACTGAAAAGATATTAAATGAAAAATTAATTCATAAAGGAAATTTTATAGATTTTGTAAATATTGATGTAGAGTTACCTAATGGTAAAAATAGCAATAGAGATATTATAAAACATCCAGGAGCTTGTGCAGTTATAGCATTTCTAGATTCTGAAAATATAATATTAGTAGAACAATTTAGATTACCATTAAATAAGATATTATTAGAAATACCAGCAGGAAAGCTTAATAAAAATGAAAATCCAATGGAGTGTGCAAAAAGAGAATTGCAAGAAGAAACTGGATATATTGCAAAAGAAATAGAATTTTTAGGTTCTATTGCAACAGCACCTGGTTTTTGTGATGAAATTATACATTTATATAAGGCTTGGGATTTATCTTTAGGTGAAAAAAATGAGGATGAAGACGAGTTTACAAGTGTAAAAATATTAAATATAAATAATGTTAAAGAAATGATAAAAAAAGGTGAAATAATTGATGGTAAAACCATAAGTGTATTTTCATACTTATAAACTTTAATATGATAAAAATAAATGGAGATAAACTATTACTTGTAGTTTATCTCTATTTTTTTATTTTTTTTATAAAAAAATATTTTACATATATTCAATTATGAATAATGAGGAAACTTTAAACATATTATGTTCTATAGCAACTATGGAGGAGGAATAATATGAATTTAATAGAAAAGTTGAATTCAAACTTTAGAGAAAATAAAATATTTTATTTACTTGTATTAACTTTTTTCTTTGTAGGTATACTACTAGGTTCATATACCATAAAATATATGGATGGAGTAGATGCAAAGGATTTAGCTGATTACTTTACAGGATTCATTAAAAGTATAAATGTTGAAGAGGTAAAAACAAATGAATTGCTTATAAGCATAATAAAAAATAATATAGTGATTATTTTACTTATAATAGCACTAGGATTTACTGTCTTTGGAGCACCTATAATTTTAATAATAGATTTAATAAAGGGATTTACTTTAGGTTATACCTTTAGTTTTTTATTAACTACCTTTGAAGGTAAAGGTGTTTGGCTTGCTCTAGCATCGACAGTTCCGCAAAACATATTTTATATACCTTTCTTTATAGGTATAAGTATTATTTCTTTAGAATTATCTTCAGTAAAGTTAAAAGAAAAGTTTTTTAATGGAATTGGAAGTAGTAAGTTGATGTTTAATGGACTAGTAATGAAATTAAGTTTCTTTGTTATCCTATTTGCCATAGGGGTTATAATTGAGTGCTATATGAGCCCAGGGTTAATAAAAATGGTAGTAACGAAAGTTTATAAATTAACCTAATCCAATGAAAATAAAGAAGGAATAAGAATTTTTTTGTCGAATTAATAATGTATTAGGATAGGGGAGAATTATGAAAGAAATTGTAAATAATTATAAGGAAGCTTTATTAAAAAGTCATAAAAGTGAAAACACTGTTTATGCCTATGTAACTGATGTAAACTTATATGTTAAGTATTTAAAGAGTAAAAATATGAGTATTGATGAAACGGATAATGTATCAGTACTTGGATATATACAATACTTACTTAGTCAAGGTAAGTCTGAAAGATCGATAAATAGAATAGTTATAAGTCTGAGAAGTTTTTATAATTATTTGAAAGATCAAAAAGTTGTAAGTGAAATACCTAAGATATATTATAAGAATACAACTACAACTAAAAAGTTGCCTGAAATATTAACTATAGATGAGGTAGACAGAATAATTAAAATTGTAGATAAAGATTGCAATAAGGGAATAAGGGATAATGCTTTATTGGAACTTATGTATGCTACTGGAATGAAGGTTTCAGAGATAATTGGATTAAATGTTGAGGATGTTAACTTAGAATTAAACTTTGTAAAATGTCATGATAATAAAAATTATGAGAGGCTTATTCCAATTGGAAGAAGTGCTACAGAAGCATTGAAGGAATATTTAAAAATAAGAGATCAAATTGCATCTGCAGGAGTTGATACCCTATTTGTTAATTTAAATGGAAATCATTTAACAAGACAAGGTGTATGGAGAATAGTAAAAGAATATTCCCATAAAGCAGGAATTAAAAAAGAAGTTAATTTAAATACTTTTAGACACTCTTTTGCGGTACATTTATTACAAAATGGAGCTAATGTAAGAGCTGTGCAAAAACTTTTAGGAAATCAAGTTCTAACTTATATGGACACATATTATGAAATAATTAATAATGATAAAATAAATATTGTATATAAAAATTCCCATCCTAGAGCATAATAATATGGAATATTTATATGAAATAATATAATTTAAGAAGTTAGATAAATTAAAAGTATTAAATTAAGAATTTTAAAATACAAAAAGAATGTAAAGTAGCTTCTAGAAATTAAGAAAAGCAAATTTATTATTGCAATATAGCAAATTAAATAGATAAAAATTTTAAAATAATATACTAAAGTAGGAGGTCATGTTCTTATGAGAATGTATGACATTATATTAAAAAAAAGAAAAGGTCTAGAATTATCTAAAGAAGAAATTGAGTTTTTTGTAAATGGATTTACAAATGGAGAAGTTCCAGATTATCAAGCATCAGCATTACTTATGGCTATATTTTTTAATAAGATGAATAAAAGAGAAACTGCAGATTTAACTATGGCAATGGTCGATTCAGGAGATAAAATTGATTTATCTTCAATAAATGGAGTAAAGGTAGATAAGCATTCTACTGGTGGAGTTGGAGATAAGACCAGCATTTGTTTAACACCATTAGTTGCATCACTTGGAGTTCCAGTTGCTAAGATGTCTGGTAGAGGGTTAGGGCATACTGGTGGAACTATTGATAAATTAGAAGCATTTAATGGATTTTCGGTAGAACTTTCTGAAGAAACATTTATAAAAAATTCAAATACAATAGGGATAGCATTAACTGGACAAACAGGAAATATTGCTCCAGCTGATAAGAAAATATATGCCCTTAGAGATGTTACAGCAACAGTAGACAATATGTCATTAATAGCATCAAGTATAATGAGTAAAAAAATTGCTTCAGGAGCAGATGCTATAGTATTAGATGTAAAAGTTGGAGATGGAGCATTTATGAAGACTCCTGAAGATGCTAAAGATCTAGCAAGAGAAATGGTTGATATAGGAAGTTCAGTAGGAAGAAAAACTATAGGTATAATTTCAGATATGGATCAACCTTTAGGATATGCAATAGGTAATTCTCTTGAAGTTAAAGAAGCTATAGAATTATTAAAAGGAAATGGACCTAAAGATTTATTAGAATTAACATTAACTTTAGGTAGTTATATGCTTGTTTGTGGAAATAAAGCAAGAAACTTCGAAGAAGGTAAGGCATTATTACTAGAAAATATTAATAATGGTAAGGGATTAAAAAAACTTAAGGAATTTGTTAAGGCCCAAGGTGGAGATGAAAGTTTTGTAGATGATACTAATAAATTCCCTAAAGCAAAATATATAGTTGAAGTAAAAGCCACTCAAGAGGGTGTGATTTCAAAAATAAATGCAGAAGCCTTTGGGTTAATTGCAATGGAACTTGGAGCAGGAAGAGAAACTAAGGAAAGTACAATAGATCTATCTGTAGGTATAGTTTTAAATAAAAAAAGAGGTGAAAAAGTAAAAGAGGGGGATATACTAGCTTATATTCATAGTAATGATGAAAGTAACATAAAAAAAGCTAAGAATGATATAATTAAGAACATGATTATATCTAACTCTCTAGATAAGGAAATTCCTCTAATATATGATGTTATAGAATAAATAAAAAAATATGATAAGAAGAATTTAGTTCTTTTTATCATATTTTTATTTTTATTGGTAATAATAAGCTTTGAAGGGAGGCAATATAATGAATAAAAAATTTATGAATAAAGTTGTCGCAATTGTTTTAAGTTTATTATCTATATCTGTAGTTCCAGTAAAGGCAGATATAGAACCATATGATATGTCTATAGAAACTTATGAAGAATGGACTACAGAGGTTTTTAGTGATGAAGGAATAAATGTAGATGCGAGATCAGCATTATTAATAGAGCCAACAAGTGGAAAAATTCTTTATGAGAAAAATATCGATGAAAAATTTGCTCCAGCATCTGTAACAAAAATAATGACTATGCTTTTAACTATGGAAGCTGTAGATAGCGGAAAGATAACATTACAAGATAAGGTAACATGTAGCGAAAATGCTAAGAAAATGGGTGGAAGCACAATGCTCCTAGATACAGGAGAAATAAGAACAGTAGAAGAATTATTAAAAGGTGTTGCCATTGCATCTGGGAATGATGCTGCTGTAGCATTAGCTGAATATTTAGGTGGAACAGAAGAAGCTTTTGTAGAAATGATGAATAAAAGAGCTCAAGAATTAGGTATGGCTAATACAACATTTAAAAATTGTAATGGCTTACCTACAGAAGGTCATTTATCTACAGCAAGAGATATATCAATAATGTCCTTGGAGCTTTTAAAACATCCAACAATATTAAAATATTCAGGAATTTATATGGAAACTATATCTGAAGGAAGAAAATCACCTATAGAATTAGTTAATCATAATAAGCTTGTAAGATTTTTTGAAGGTTGCGATGGGTTAAAAACAGGATATACTGAAGAAGCAAAATACTGTATTTCTGCAACAGCAACTAGAAATGGTGTTAGAATGCTATCTGTTATTATGGGAGCACCAACATATAAGGTAAGAAATAGAGATGCAGGAATGCTTTTAAATTATGGATTCTCTAAATTTGAAGGTAAAAAGATTTTATCCAAGGATGAAGATGTAGAGAATATTTATTTAAGCAAACAAACTGATAAGTTCTTAGTTGCTAGAGCAAAGGAAGATTTAGTTGCAATAGTACCAAAGGGAACAAATACAGAATTAGAAAAGAGAATAGTAATAGATGAAGTTAAAAAGGAATATAAGCAAGGAGATGTCGTAGGTAAATGTGAAGTTTATCTAGGAGAAGAAAAGATTGGAGAAGTAGAATTATATTCAGATAGAGATATAAAACTTGGTGGAATATTTGAAAACTTCAAATTCAATATGAAAAACATGTTTAAAAAAGGAGTATAGTAAAAATAATTATATTTTAAAATATACATAATGAAATATCGGATATTAAGTGAAAATACTTATATCCGATATTTTATATTTTCTATCATTTGCAAAGCAAAAGAATTAAGGAGAAAATCCCTGTTGGGTTTTTAAATAAAAGTATTTTTCATATATAATTTAAGTTCCGTGTAGCAAAACATCATAAACGTTTCATTATTCATTCTTAACTTTTCACTTTAAAATTGCTTTGCAATTTTAAACAAAGGTTGTTCTTTACTATTAAAATTGATATTATATATTAGAAGGAATATAGCATTATCAAAGGCGGATGATATTTATGGAAATGCCAAAAGTAAAGGTAGCAAACTTTGAAGGTCCATTTGACTTGCTGCTGCATTTAATTAAAAAAAATGAAATGGATATTTACAATGTAGAGATATATAAAATTACTAGTCAATATTTAAAATATTTAGATGATATGAAAATTATGGATTTAGAGATTACATCAGAATTTATAGTAGTTGCAGCTACTCTTATAGAAATAAAATCTAAAAAGCTATTGCCTAATATTAAGGTTTCAGAAGAAAATGAAGAAGACATAGAAAAAAATCTTATGGAAAAGCTTATAGAATACAAGAAAATTAAAGGTGCTGCTTTATTCTTTAGAGAAAAATACATAAATTCTGGAGATATATATACAAAAAAGCCAGAAATAATTGAAGAAATCAAAAGTGATAAAAAAGAAGAAGATATATTTAAAAATATTACGTTACTTGATCTTTACAATATTTATAATAAGTTAATAGAAAATTTCCTTATGAAACAAAATAAAGAAAATGTAATTCAAAGAAAAATTTATGTAGATAAATATAAGATTGAAGATAAAATGGACGAGCTATTACGTAATATTGAAAATGAAAAAATTGTTAAATTTAGAGATATAATAAGAGAAAGCGAATGTAAGTTAGAAGCTGTAGTAACATTTTTAGCTCTTCTTGAACTTATAAAGCTTAGAATGATCAAAGCTTATCAAAATGACAATTTTGATGACATATTAATTGAAAGGAGAAAATTAAGTGAATAAAACTGAAATTGGGCAATATGAATTTGAAGAAATTTCATCAAAGCCTAAAATAAAATCTGCAATAGAAGCGTTATTATTTGTAAGTGGAGAACCTTTAACTCTTAAGGATTTAAGTAATTCTATAGAAGTTTCACCTAAAATAATATCAAATATTTTAAATGAAATGATCTTAGATTATGAAGAAGAAAAAAGGGGAATAAAATTAATATCAATAAATGGTGAATATCAACTAGTTAGTAAGGCTGAAAATAGTGATTATATACAAAAGTTACTAAAAAAGAATAAGAGACAATCTTTGTCACAAGCTTCTTTAGAAAGTTTAGCTATAATTGCGTATAAGCAACCTATAACTAGAGTTGATATAGATGAAATAAGAGGAGTAAAATCTGAAAGTGCTATTAATAAATTATTAGAAAAAGATTTAATAAAAGAAGTTGGAAGATTAGATGTTCCTGGAAGACCTATTTTATTTGGAACGACTGAAGAATTTTTAAGACAATTTGGATTAAAAGAATTAAATGAATTGCCATCTTTAGACTTGTATTCAGAAAATGATGAAGCAACAGTAGAGATTATGAATGATATGATGAAAGAAATATAAGATATATTTTAGAATTTTTCTAAAATATATCTTATAAATTTCTAGAACAGATTGTTAGAAGATGAATCACTATCATCACATGGGTTACAATTACATACTGTATCTTCAACATTAGAATTTTGAGAATTTGATTTCTTTTTATCATTATTAAAGAAGTTTTTAAACATATCAAGGATTTGAGGGACAGAATCAACGATTCTATCATATGTATTATTTTGATCAACAGGAAGAAGCCTTACGGCATCATCTCTAAGAACTAAAAATGCAACAGGTTTAACTGTAACACCAGCTCCAGAACCACCACCAAAAGGGTGCTTAGCTTCTTTATCAGGAGCTGGACTGCATTGATTTCCAAATTCACTTCCTCCAGATGCAAAACCAAAGGTTACTTTTGATATTGGGATTATATAGCTACCATCACGTGTTTCTACGGCTTCCCCAATAACTGTATTAACATCTATCATATCTCTTAGATTTTCCATGGTACTTCTCATTAAATTTTCAACAGGATGTTCATTTGACATAATATATCTCCCTATTCGGGAGTCACCTCCTTAATTTCAAAAGATTTATATATTAAAAATAATATATATATAATATTAGCAACATTAAAGTAAAATATACTAGTTATACCAAAATATATGGTATTGACATTGAATTTAGGAGTAATATTAAGTTTTATATCCTTAACTTTAAATACTTTTTCTAATATTAATCTAAGTAATGTTGGAGTATTACATAATAATCCATAAAGAATTGCGCAAAATGCAGCATCATCAATACCAAAAGTTAAGTGCCCATTTATTTTTATAAATGGTTTAAATTTATTACAAGAAATATTGGTATATAACTTTCGTATCGATATTTTCTTCATAACTTTTTTACGTTTAAGGGGTGAGGATTTAATGGCTTTTTTATTTTTATATTCTATTGTAGTTTCTTTTTTTAAATCTATATTAGTTTTATTAATTAGTTTTTTTAATAATTTATTTTCAACACCGTTATTTGATGAAAAAATATTTAAATTAAACAATTTTAATTTAAATATACCTTCCTTAAAACTAATTTCAATCTTCATTGGTATAGGAAAAATCAGTAGTAATATAATAATTAAAAGTGTTAATATTAAAGCCATTTTCACACTCCTTTCTATGTTATTCTAATAATTACTATAATTAAAAATAAAAAAATAACAAAAAAATGTTTAAAAAATAACTTTTAGAACAAACTACTCATAGATGGTTAGTGTAGAGGGTGATTTTATGAAAGTTTTAAAAAAAGTTATTTTTACTATTTTATTAGTATTATTGACATTACAATGGAATATTTATTCAGTAAAAGCATTTATTGATGATGATGTAGATATGGATGATGAGACAGTAGAAATGCTTGATGAAGATTATATTGATATTGACGGAAATAAAGTTGACAGTAAACTTCCATTAAGGGTTTCGGCTAGAAATGCCATAGCTATAGATGCAGAAAGTAGGCAAGTACTATGGAATCAAAGTGGATATGAAATTGTTCCAATGGCCAGTACTACTAAAATTTTGACATCCCTTATAGCAATAAATTATGGAGATTTAGATAGAATAGTAACCATCAGTAAAAATGCTTCATCTATTAGGGGTTCAACTGTAGGATATAAAGCTGGTGAAGAAATAACAATGAGAGAATTGTTATTTGGATTAATGTTTAGATCTGGTAATGATGCTGCGATTGCAATAGCAGAAGATATAGGCGGATCAGTAGAAAATTTTTCTAATATAATGAATGATTTTGCAAGAAGTTTAGGAATTATAGATTCACATTTTGAATCACCTCATGGACTAGATAGTGCAAAACATTATTCTTCGGCATATGATTTAGCAATTTTAACAGCTAAGGGAATGGAATATGATGTTTTTAGAGAAATTGTAGGAGAAAAAGTTATATATAAAGATAAATATAATTTTACAAGAGATTATCAAAATATAAACAAAATATTGTATAGAATACCTGGTGCAAATGGGGTAAAGACAGGATATACAGGCGGAGCAGGGAAATGCTTAGTTTCATCTGTTAACCACAATGGAAGAAATATTATTATTGTTGTTTTAAATTGTGTAGATAGATGGAATGTAACAGAAAAAATCTTTAATTATGTTATAAGCACAAATACTTTTGCAGAAATATCTAATAAAGATATATTACAAAAAGAAAATCTTGCAGGATTGGGTAATATAATACAAGAAGAAGATATAACTTATGGATATAAAGAAAAGGATATAGTTGAAGTAGAGGTGTTTAATAGGACTTCGGATGTTGAAACTGGAGATATACTAGGGAAAATATCAATAAAAGATGAAAAACAAGAAAAAAATAAATTTCCGTTAATAAGCAATATAAATATGAGTAAAGAAGAGTTTGAAAATATAATCTTTAAAAAGTAGAAGAGGTATCTTCTACTTTTTTTATTATATATAAATATAGTGTAACAAAATAAAAAATAGAAAATAATCTATTAATATGTAAGAAATCTAGTGGGGAGATTCAAATAATGAAAGAAGCTGTTGATTGTATAGATGCTGGAACAGAGTTTTGTCCTTGTCATCTGGCGGAATCAAATGAATGTATATTATGCTCTCAATTACAAGGAAGCTGCTTTTGTGATTGCTTAAATTGGAATGGAGTATGTATATATCATGAATTTATAAATAATGGATCTAAGGCAAAAGAGGGAAGAAAAACATATAATTGTTTAGTTGAAAAAAAGACTCTTTATGAAGATGATGTTCTTTTAATAAAATTCAAAGCTCCACATAAATTAGCAATTGATTTAGTTAAGCCTGGAAGCTTTATATTTATAAGAACAAACGAAAATGTTTATTTTGATGTACCTATTTCTATTTTAGAATCTAATATAGAAACAAATATAGTAACTATAATGATTGAAATAAGGGGAATTAAAACAAAGAAATTATTAGATATAAAAGAAGGTGAAGAAATAACTATTAGAGGTCCATACTGGAATGGAGTATTTGGACTTAAAAATTTAAATAAGCAAACTAATAATAATGTATTAGTAATAGCTAGAGGGATTGGAATGGCTCCTGTGATGCCAGTAATTAGAAAGTTGTCTTTAAATAATAATAATATAAATTTAATTCTAGATAAGGCGCCATATAAAGATAATTATGTTCAAGAATTTTTATCAGAATATGATTTGAATATGATAGAAGAATCAGTGCTAGATAAGGGGCAATTAACTGATGAAGTAAAGGTTCTTATAAAATCTTATATAAGAGATAAAAATGTAAACTATATTCACATTGCTGGAGCAGATATATTAACTGTAAAAATAATTGAATATTTAGATACGATACAAGGAGAAAATATTCAATTATCTTGTTGCAATAATATAAAAATGTGCTGTGGAGAAGGAGTATGTGGCAGTTGTACAGCTAGATTTTCTGGGCATAGAGTAAAACGTTTTTGTAAAGTTCAAGCTGATCCAAGGAATGTATTTGAAGGGAGAAGATTTATATGATAAAGACAATTATCGTCGGTGGAGGTTGGTCTGGATGCGCCGCAGCTATCACTGCAAAGAAGGCAGGAGCAGAAGTGCATTTATATGAAAAGACAGATTTATTATTAGGTCTTGGAAATGTTGGGGGGATAATGAGAAATAACGGAAGATGGACAGCTTCAGAAGAATTAATAGAGCTTGGGGCTGGAGATTTAATTAATATTGTAGATGATACTGCAAGGCATAAAAATATAGAATTTCCAGGTCATAAGCATGCAACATTATATGACGTAAATTTAATTGAAGGTAAAGTAAGTAAATATTTAGAGGAAATGGGTATAAATATTCATATAGAAAGCAGAGTTACTGATGTTAAGTTGGAAGGAAGTAAGATAAAAGGAATATATCTTAGTGATGGTACTTATGAAGAAGGAGATGTATTTATTGAAACTACCGGAACAACAGGTCCAATGGGAAATTGCTTAAGATATGGAAATGGATGTTCAATGTGCGTCTTAAGATGTCCAGCTTTTGGACCAAGACTTAGTATAAGTGAAAGATGTGGAGTAGCCGATATACAAGGAGAAAGAGATGAAGATACATTAGGTGCTTTTTCAGGATCTTGTAAATTAGCTAAGGAAAGTTTATCAAAGGAAATAGTCGAACAACTAGACAAGACTGGATGCGTTATTTTGGAAGTTCCAAAGGAAGATGTAAATTATGATAAGCTTAATGCCAAAGTATGTCAACAATATGCCTTAAAAGAATTTGCAGAAAATATAATACTTCTAGATACTGGACATGCTAGGTGAACTAAACTGCAACCTAGTTTCTGTTAGTTCACTTTCGCTATTACCAGAAAATTTTATCTTAATAGAACCTTTTTTATTATTGCTGTCTGGATCATTACCAGGACCATACCAATATATTGTATCTATAAGAAGAGCAATTAATTCTTTTTGCTCATCTCTAGTTAATTCTTCTATATTCTCACACTTATTTAATAAACTCTCAATCAACCCAATATTAAGGTTATTAATAATATTATTTTCTTTTTCAGAAGATAAATCTAATACCTTTTTTTCTAATTCGGAAATATCTATCTTTAACAATTTTATCTTATCCATTAAAATAGTATCAATATCTTCATCGAAAGACAATTTATTAACTAAATTATCAATTTGTTTCTTTTTTTGAACTATAGTTTTTTCTAATGATAACTTTTCATTTTGCATGTTAGAATTAGAAAATTTGAAATCTCTTTTTAACTCATCTATAAATGTTTTTTTATTGGCTGCTAATTGTTTAAGTGCAAAAATTACTGATTCTTCAATTTGGGCAGAGCTAGCATTGCTATTATTACATAACTTACACTTTGATTTTCTTTTTAATGAACATACATAATAAAATAATTTTAGTCCTGTAGATTTTGATACTTTTCCATGTTGAACTAACATGTACTCACCGCAATTGCCACAACGAAGCTTACCAGTCAATAAGGCATTATTTGTCTTTCCTAATCTAGGGAATTTATCCTTATTTTCATCTATTTGGTGTTGTACTTTTAGCCATAATTCCGCATCAATAAAGCCATCTATCGAGCTCATAGCTGCAATTCTTTCATTTAATGGTTTTTTTATTTTTGTAGTTTTACCATTCTTTTTAATTTGTTGAGTTTTATTATATGTCAATAACGAGTGAACTCCATCAGCATCACCATAAACCGTCCAATTGTTTTCCTTTAAATAATTAATAACTTCATCAGTAGATTTTACATAAATAGGATTTTTTAAAATTAGACTTAAACTTGATTTTTCAATTAGAGTATTATTTTTAGATTTTAAATTATTTTGAAAAGTGAAAATTTCTAATTTATGAAGACTTCCTAATTCTAAGTATTTATTATATAAAAATTCTACAAATTTACTTTCTTCTTTATCGGGAATTAACTTAGTGTATTCCCTTTTGTTACCATTTTCATCAATGTAATTTAATTTTTCAGATTTAAATCCTAATGGAGTTTTTCCACCAGTCCATTTCCCATTCTTAGCCATCTCCAACATATTATCTTTTACTCTTTCAGCAATAGTTTCTCTTTCAAGTTGTGCGAATACACTAGCTATATAAATCATTGCTCTTCCCATAGGAGTACTAGTGTCAAATTGTTCAGAAACGCTTATAAAAGAACACTTATATTGAGTTAACATATCTAATGTTGAAGAAAAATCTGATACATTTCTTGATATTCTATCTAATTTATAACAAACAAGAATATCTATTTTAGATGATTTTATATCTTTAATCAATTTTGAAAATTGTGGTCTAAATAAATTACTTCCGGTATAACCTTCATCCTCATATATATTAAATTCAACGTCAGCACCATAAGAAGTGTTTATATAGTTTTTACATATTTCTATTTGATTTTCTATAGAGTCACCTTTACCAGTAAATTTTGATTTTCTACTATATATAGCTACTCTTTTCATTACTTGCTATCATTCCTTTCCTTAGTAATATTATAATTTCTAATATTTCTTAATGAATTAATATTATTCATAAAATTGTCTAGCAAAAATTTTTTATCAAAGTCGCTAAGTAGAACACCATCTAGTTCCAATTCATCAGATTCAAATATAGCATTTATTGAACTAACAAGATCACCTACTTCAACTTCTATAACCTCATAATCTAATATTCCAAGTAACTCATCTGGCGTTTTATCAAGAGCCGAAGCTATTTTTTCTAAATTTTTAGAATTTAGATTTTGTGTTTTCCCATTTTCAATATCATGTAAAGTAGCATAACCAACTCCAGATTCATTTTTTAATTTAGTAAGTGACCATCCTTTATTTTCTCTAAACTTCTTTATGTTTTTTCCTATAATCGATATTTCCATATGTATATATCCTCCAACTTTGAATTAACAAATTTATTATATCAGTTTACCGATAATTTGCAATATAAAAAGTTAAAAAAATATTGAAAATAGAAGGGGATATTTATGGGAAATAGAGTTATTAAAAGAAAAACTTAGATAAATAAAGGGTTTGAGAGGTATATTGGTAAGGCGATAAAATATAAAAGAATTTCAGAATTTCAATTATCGGTTAATCGATATATAATAAACTTAAATCGGTTAGCCGATAGGAGGTGAATAAATGAAACTGGACATGCTTAAAGAAAAAATGCTTGAGAGTAATAAGTCAATTTTAGCTTTATCTAAGGAAAGTGGAGTTGCATATGCAACGGTATATGACATTATAAACAATAAAGCTAAAAACCCAAGAATAAATACAATGACTAAGATAGCAACAGCATTGGGATTAAGTTTAGAAGATATATGTTATCAGGAGGATTTAAATGAAGAGGGTGATTTTAAAAGTAAAAAAACAAATAAGAGATAAAAGTAACGAATCTAAAGATAAAATCATAAAATAATTTAGTATAACGGGGGGGATGATTAGTATGTACGACATAGTTATGATTTTACCTAAAGATACTACTGAGTTAGAAAAGAAACTTGGAGAAGCATTAGCTAAAATAGCTAATAACAGATTAAATGAACAAGAAAAAATAGAACTTCTAAAGAGATTGGAAAACAAATAGATTGCAGGGCTGAATTGCCCGTCAATTAAAACTTAACAGAATAAAAGGAGGGTAAATAATATGAATAATATAACTGTTAAACAAATTAACATTGGAGGACAAGCAGTTCCTGTTGTAGATAGCAGAGAAGTTGCTATTATGGTTGATAAAAGACATTCAGATTTACTAGAGAGTATTAAAGGATATATAGGGCATTTAGAAAACGGAAATTTCCGTTCTCAAGATTTCTTTATAAAAGATACTTATAAAGTTGAAGGAAATAATAAAACATATGATTGTTTCTTATTAACTAGAAAAGGCTGCGATATGGTAGCAAATAAAATGACAGGAGAGAAGGGAGTTTTATTTACAGCTGAATATGTAACTAAATTTGAAGAAATGGAGAACTCATTAAAAGGACAACCATTGAAATTAACTACAGAACAGATGTTAGAACTTCAATTCAAATATGCTAAGGAAGTTAAAGAAAAGGTGGAAAAGGTAGATAGCAGAATTACTGTTTTAGAAGAAAGAATGACAATAGAAACAGGAGCACAAAAGACTTTATGTGATCTAGTGAATAAAAAGATTATGGCTGTACTAGGTGGAAAAGATACACCAGCATATAAAGAACTAAGTAAGAAAGCATATAGTCAATGCTGGAAAGATTTTAAAAGAATAGTTGGAGTTGCTTCTTATAAAGATACAGCTATCAAAGATTTTGATTTTGCTAGAAAAGTAATTATAGATTGGAAGCCAGGTAGAGAATTGGAGTTAATGATTAGAGGGTGCAATGCACAAATAAGAATGTAGGAGGTTATTTAAGTGCATAAAGAAAAGATAGAACAAATACTAAAAGAGTTTTCGGAGTTATTAGAAAGAGAAGTAATATCGGTAAAAGTTGATGGTGTTGACCAGGAAGTAACACCACAAGATCAGATTGATTTTATGAAAAGTTGTTGGGAAACAGCTAGTGAAAAATTATATGAGTTAGGAATTGAAACTAATTATTAGGAGGATATAAAAATGAAAAGTATTGGAGTAGTAAGAAACTTAGACCAACTAGGAAGGGTAGTATTACCAAAGGAGCTTAGAAAATCAATGGACATTCAAGAAGGACAACCGCTAGAAATTTATACAGAAGGAGAAGCAATAATATTAAAGAAATACCAACCAGGTTGTCATTGCTGCGGAGATACAGCAGTTGCGACTGTACAAGGGTTAAACTTTGCGATAAGTGCATAAACAAATTTATAAAAGCTATGAAGATGATTGAGGAGTTGAGATAGAAGTGTATGTATCTAAGATATACCTTTTAACTTTACTTAAGATAAGTTACGAAATAGGAATGTGTTTAATAGTATCTTTGTTAATTATGGCTTTAATAGCTTATCTAAAAGAGGATAAGGCTATATTTACAAAAGGGTATAGGAAGTTAAGAAGGTACTTAATGTGAAATTTGTAATTATTGCGAAATAAAGGAGAAGAGAATTAATGTGTATAAAGTTAAGTGAATTAAAAGATAATGAAATATTATTAATAGAGGATGATTATAATTCAATTATGTCTAAAGAAGATTATTTAGAAGATTTAGAAGACTATAAGGAGTATGAAGTATACACAACTACAGAATATAAAGCAAATATTGATGCCAAGGATATGTTAGATAGTGCATTAGAATGTGAAGCTGATAATATGTATGAAGATTGGTATCAAGATATATGGGACGACGTAACAGAAGAAGATATAAAAGAATTGCAAATTATCTTAGATAAGATATTGAGTAGGAGTAAAAATATAGCCTATACGGCACGTGAAAAAGTAGAAATTGATATTTGATTAATACGTAATTCAGAAATATGACGAAGTGAGGAGAGTTTATTATGGGAATTTATAAAATAGGGAAATGTGATTATTGTGATAATAAAGGTGAAATAGTTAGACCTACACCTTTTATGGCAGATATAGCAATGATGTGTGAATATTGTTGGAATGAAACTAAAAAGGAATATGCAGCTTCACATGGGGAATATATAGATGATTTTCAAAGCAACCAAGAAGAGTATAAAAAGTTAGATGAAATACAAAAGAATATATCCTATGAGGAAGAGTTAATAAGATTAGAAGAAGAATTTAGAAGATGTGGCTATTCTGACGAAGTTATAGAAGAAATAAAGCGTATAGAAGGAGCAACAACATTAGAAGAGTTTGTAGCAAATTTAGAAGAAGAATTAAGTAGTTGGAGCGAGTAGTACACAATTCAGAAATAGGAGGTTTATATGTTAGTAAATTGCAGAGAATTAAAAGAAAAGCAAAAGAGATTTCTTAAAGAGCAAGGATTGAATCCAGAAGAGTTTTTATCTCTAGGAACAGCAGCAGATTATTATAAATTCTATCATATTAAAAAAGAAAAAGAAGTTGTTATAAGGAGGTAAGTATGTACAAGCAGTTACTACTTAACAGTAATGGAATTATGTTAGAAAGGAGGAATAGAACTTGGGTAAGCTTATGCAAGAAATTCTTAAGATGGACGCTTATAAAAAGAGATTAGCCAAAATAGAAAATGATATTAAGTTAGATATGGCTAAAGAAGTAGATTTGCTTATGCGAGAAGGATTAAGCTATCAAGCGGCATTAAGACAAGTTAAAGAAATGTATAAAAAAGCTCATTCCCTAACCGACCAAAGTATAGAGAATGAGACTATGAAACTACTAAATAAGATTATACCACCAGGAACAGATATAGACAATGACCAAATTTATATAGAGGAAAATGGACAAGTATTAAGAGATTTATAGGAGGATATGAGAATGTTAAAGAAAGATTTATTAGAGTTTATAGAAAGAGTTGAGAGAAAGGCTATATCTAGTGTAGAAGCTAGATTTGATAAAGAGATAGAAGTTAAGAAACAAGAAGTTTTATCTAAATATGAGGATAGCATTAACATGCTTCAAGATACATTTAATAGATTTTCAACAAATTTAACTAATTTGCTTACAGATATGAAGGAAGATATGCAAGTTGCTTATGTTAGTAATTGGGATATAAATACAAGTTTAAATAGATTATCTGATATCAAAAGAAATATAGTTTATAGCTGTGATTTTCAAGGAAAAGTACAAAAACTTAAGGATAAAAGAGAAAAAGAAATCGAAGAAGTAAAAGCTAATTATCATAAAGTTTATGTTGTATCAAAGAGTATGAGCAGTTCAAAAAAGATAGCTGAATACTTAGAAGGATTAGGTTTCGACCTATCTAGCTTAAAAGAAGATGAAATGAACGCATTAGTTGCTGATATAGATAAATCAAAGCTATTTGTATGTGGAGAGAGAAAGTAGGGAGGATTTAAGAATGGAAAACACATTATTACAAAATGATTTAGTAGAACAAAGAGAAGGTTTTAAAATAGAAAATTTAGAAGGTGCTACATGGGCATTTAGAAAGCTTAGAGCAATAGAAAATAAAGAAGCTGAAATGAAGGTTATAGCAGAAGAAGAAATAAATAGAGTTAATGCATGGAAAGAAAAAGAACTAGAACAATATGCAAAGGACAAAGAATATTTTAGCTACTTACTAGAAGAATTTTATAGAGCTGAAAAAGCAAAGGATAAGAAATTTAAACTATCTACACCATATGGAAAAGTTACAGCTAGGAAGTCTAGTAAATGGTTCTATGATGATGAGAAGGGGTTACTAGATTACCTTAAAGAAAATGGATCATGCTGCATAAGAGTTAAAGAAGAAGTTGATAAAACAGAACTTAAGAAAACATTTAAGGATGGAGTAAATACAGAAACAGGAGAAGTTATTCCTGGTGTAAGAATAGAAGAAACTGAAACTATAACAGTAAAGGTGGAGTAGTCATGGATGAAGATAATAAACTTGCATTAATAGTTAGGCTTGGATTAACTCTAGAATACCTTAAAAATGAGGATTATGAAGGAGTAGATAAGCAGTTAAGAAGTTTACTATATGAGATAGAGAAAGGATTAATAATACCATTCTAGGAGGTAGGAAATGAATTTATATCAGAAATTAGTTGAAATCAGAAAAGATGTTATCAACTTTAGTAAAGACACAGAAGGATATGGATATAAGTATGTAAGTGGTAGCCAAGCTATAGCGAAGATAAGAGAAAAAATGGATAGTTTAGGAGTTCTATTAGTTCCAGAAGTTAAAAACACAATATCAAGCACTTATGATTATGTTAACGCTAAAGGAAAAGAATGTACTGACCATATAATAAGCGGAGAAATGTCTTATAAGTGGATTAATGCAGAGAATCCAGAAGAAACATTAATAGTACCATGGCAATTATATGGAGCTCAAGACGATATATCCAAGGCTTTTGGAAGTGGATTAACTTATGCCGAAAGATATTTTATATTAAAATTTTTCCAAGCACCAACAGACGTAGATGATCCAGATGGTAGAGATACATCTGGTAGAGGAAAAGGCAATAAAAAAGGATTAAGTGAAGCGCAAGTTAAAAGAGGATATGCATTAGGATTTAAGGCTGGATATGATAAGGCTAATGTAGATAAGCAAATACTAAGTAAATTTAATAAAAAGATACAGGATTTAACTAAGGAGGAGTATGACATAGTTTGTAATGGCTATGAGAAAAAGGGAGGCAAGTAATGGCAGAAGTAAAATGGATAAAACTTAACACAGATATGTTTGATAATGCAAAGATTAAGTATCTAAGGACTTTACCAGAAGGAGATAAGATAGTTCTAATATGGGTAATGTTACTTGCTAAAGCTGGTAAATGTAATGCAAACGGATATATCTTTCTAACAGAAAATATTCCTTATACTCAGGATATGTTAGCAGCAGAGTTTGACTTTGAAATAACTACTATACAACTAGCTTTAACTTCCCTAATGAGGTTAGGAATGATAAATCTTGATGAAAGCAATCTTTATGTAACTGGATGGGAGGAGCACCAGAACATAGAAGGACTTGAAAAAATCAGAGAGCAAAATAGAAAAAGGGTTGCTAAATACAGAGAAAAACAAAAGTTATTAGATAGTAACGTTACAGGTAACGACATAGTAACGGAAAGTAACGCAATAGATAAAGAAGAAGAAAGAGATAAAGAAAGAGATAAAGATAAAGAAGAAGATAAAGAAAGAGAGATAGAGAATATATGTCGTCAGTTGTCGTCTATCTGGACCAGTAATGGTTATGGAACTTTAAATAAAACTTTATTAGATAAATTATTAGCTGATGTTGAGATTTATTCTATAGAGTGGGTAACTAAGGCTATAGAGATAGGCAATCAAAGAAGCAAGAGAACTTATTCTTATCTTAAAGGGATATTAGAGAATTGGAAAACAGAAGGTTACAAGGAGGGGGCAGATGGAAGCACTAGACAGGATATTAAGTCAAATGCGAGCAAGTGGGATAAATATGAGTTCGAGTAATCCGTATAAATGCCTTAAATGCAAAGATACAACTTGGATAGCTGGAGAAGAAGGTTATAAAAGATGTGAATGTTATGAACTGGCGCATGTAGAAAGCTTGTGGGAAAACTTCGGTGTAAAACTAAAAGATATTAAACTCCTTAGAGAATATGAGCCTTATAATGATTCAACTAAGAAAGTTAAAGAAAAAGCGGCAGAGTATATAAGAAATTTTGATGAAATAAAAAATACAAGAGAAAATGGTTTTGCATTACTTGGACAACCAGGAGCAGGGAAAACTCATATTGTACTAGCTATAGGCAAGGCACTATTAGAGAAGAAAATATCTGTGGTTTATATGCCTTATTTAGAAGTTATAAAAGAACTTAAAGCATTAGCAATGTACCAGGAAGATTACGAGAAGTTATTAAGTAGATATACTAGGGCCAAAGTTTTAATAATAGATGATCTATTTAAAGATAAAGTTAAAAAGGGAAGAATTGCAGCAGAGTTAAGTGAAACAGATATGAAGCATATATATCCAATACTTAATTATAGATATTTAAATTACCTTCCAACAATAATATCAAGTGAATGTACTCCTAATATGCTTTTAGAGTTAGATGAAGCACTAGGAGGAAGGATATTAGAAACTACAGGGAAAAGATTTAGCCTTACATTTAAGGAAGATTGTAATTATAGATTGAAAAAATTTATGAAGGAATAAGGAGAGATAAAAATGGATTTTAAATTGAAATGCATAAAAACTAAAAATTCACCAATTGCACCAGGAGCTAGTGCATACAAAGGTAAGATTTATATTTTTGAAGATGGAAGAACTACATGGGAGAATGGAAGTGAAAGTTTTAGCTATGATTCAGCAGAAGATTTTTTTAAACATAATGTAAATCTTCGAGGTTATTTTGAGGAGATAAAAGAAGTGGAACTAACATTCAAAGAGGTTGTAGCAAATATAAAAGAGGGTGAAGTTTGGGAGAATGCAAGTTTAGCTAGAAATTTAAAAGAAATAAATAGAAAAGGAAGATTAATAAGATTTGTATTTACAGATACAGATAGGGGAAGTTTTGCTATAGATAATGATGATACATTCATACTTCAAAGAAAAGAATACATCTTCCAAGAAGCATTTAAGGCATATGAAGAAGGTAAAGAAATAGAGAGTATAAGTTATAGATATAAAATAATAAATGAGCAAGATAAATATTATTCAAAACTTGAAAAAGAATGGATAGATAATGATACCTTTGACGTGGATGAAATAAAAGGCAAGTGGTATATAAATGACTAGAGAAATACATTTCTGCAGAGAATGTTATTCAAGCTATGGAGTAGAACTACATCACATAATCTACAGGTCAGAAAATAAAAACTTAGAAAGATGTAAATTAAATTATGCTTATCTATGCCAGGAGCACCACAGAGGAACTTATGGAGTACATGGAAGTAAAGGGGCAAAACTTAATAGAAAACTTAAACTAGAATTTCAAAATAAATTAGAAGTAGTACTGGACAAGCAGTATTTAACTAAAGAAGAAATAAATCAAGTATTACAAATATCAGATAAGGCAGTAAATAGGCTTTTAAAGCTTTTAACATTACAGAAGGGTAAATATGTTAGGGAAGATGTAATAAGGCAATGCATGGGTGGTAGATTGATTATAGAGGAAGGTGTAAATAATGAGGGATATAAAAATCAAATTCTGGGATGTTGAAAATAAATGTATGCATCATTGGATAGAGAACTTTGAAGAAATAGCAATTGTAAATGGGAAAATGAAACCAGTATTAAATAATTCTGTTTCTGATAATTGGAACTGGTACAAAAGAAGTTATGAATCTTTGCAATATACAGGACTTAAAGATAAGAATGGAAAAGAAATATACGAGGGAGATGTAATTAAACAAACATATCATAAGACAATAGGATATGGGGATAATGAAGAAAATTTTGAAGGCTACCATATAGGTGAAGTTGTTCTAATATCAAGTGGAGTATGTATAAAGAAACCTTTGATGTATGAAGTTGAAATAGACCAACTTGTAAAACTTGATGGTTATAAAAATGTAGCGGGATACAGAAGTGAAGTAATAGGCAATATATATGAAAATCCAGAATTGTTAGAAGGTAATTAATATGAATCCTCAAAGATTAGTAGAAAGATTAGAACAATGTATAGCAGCACTTAGTAGAGGAAATACACAATTAAAGCAATTAGCCTTAAAGAAAGATGATACAGAGAATAAGTATAGAATTGCTTTAAGAAAAGAAATGCTTAATTTGAAGTTAGCAGGATATAAGACAACTCTAATAAGTGATTTAGCAAAGGGAGAAGAAACAGTTGCTAAATTAAGATTAGAAAGAGATATAGCAAAGGATTCTTACTATGTATGTTTAAATGCTATGGATAACTTAAAGATAGAAATAGATTGTATTAGATCACAATTAACATGGTTAAGAGTAGAGTTAAAGAATAGTTAGGAGGATATAGGAATGAAGAAGATTGAACTATATTTGGATGATGATTTTAAAGATATATTTCAAGATTGGGATGAAGTAAAAGTTTATAAAACGTTGTCTGTAGCTGATGATATTGACTTGTGGGGAAGGGCAATAAATTTAGAAGGTAAGTTCTATTCGATATGTTGCTCACAAGGGAATAAATATATAATTAGAGAACTTGAACAATTTAATCCTGAAGAAGATGAGAATTGTGGAGAAGATGAAATTAAATGTCCTATATGTGGATATGAAATCAGTGATAGTTGGGAATATAGTGACGATAGTGGGGAGCTTGAATGTTGTGGTTGTGGAGCTACTTTGGAATGGAGCAGGGAAGTAGAAGTGACATATTCAGCAGGAGTAAAGCAACCATTACAGGCAATAAAACTTTAATTAGCAATTCAAACATAAGGGAGAATAGGAGTAAATCCAACATAGTTATATATTCCTATTCTCATATAATAGTCAATTTCAATAAAGAAGGTGAGTAGATGGATAGGAATTATGTAATTGTGTGTAATAGACATAAGAGTATATATGGAGGTTTATTGTTCTGGGGACAAAAAACAGAAGATAAGGAGAAAAGAAGTTTCGGAGGATATACAGGAGATATCAATAAGTGTGAGAGATATACATTAGAAGAAGCTATGAATAATGGTTATAACTTTCCCTTATACGGAAAGAGCTGCAACCACGATAATTTTCAAAAATATGATGATTTTGTAATTGAGATAAGAAGGTTAGAAAGATTGGGATATAGACCTATTACTATATATGTTAGATAAAGAACTAAGAGAGGTGATTAGGTGACTAATAGTAAGCAAAAAGGAGCTAGAGGAGAAAGAGAATTATCTTCTAAGCTAAAAGAATATGGATACCAAACAAGAAGAGGTCAACAATATTGTGGTGCTAATGGTGATGCAGATGTAGTTGGATTACCTGGAATACACATTGAATGTAAGAGAGTAGAAAGACTTAATATATATGATGCTATAAGCCAAGCTAAGGCAGACAAGAAAGAGAATGAATTAGGAGCAGTATTCCATAGAAAAGATAGGTCAGAATGGCTAGTAACAATGACCTTGGATGAATGGATGAAATTGTACAAGGGGGATTTAGAGAATGAGTGAGAAACCAATATTATTCAACACAGAAATGGTTAAGGCAATAATTGAAGGACGAAAGACAGTTACTAGAAGAATTATTAAGAAAACTAATAACAAAGACTTCATAGGATTTGTAACATGTTCAGTTCCTAAAGGGGATGAAGGTAAAGTTGCTTTTGGTAGGGGAAGTTTAGAAGATATAGGCAATGCAAATATAGATGAATATGTAAGACCACCTTATAAAGTAGGAGATATTCTTTATGTAAGAGAAACATGGAAGAAGTACACAAAAAGAATAGGCAAAGGTGAAAATTGCAGAATAGCTGAATTTTATGGATATAAAGCAGATGAGGATAAGAGAGGTAATCCATCAGAGTTTTATGAAGGAAACTGGAAACCAAGTATTCATATGCCTAAAGAAGCAGCAAGAATATTTTTAAAGGTAACTAATGTAAGAGTAGAAAGGCTACAAGATATTACTACAGAAGAGACCTTAAAAGAAGGAGTAATTCAAAGATTCCCTAATGTTAATGATAAATATACCCCAGATGTATTAAGAGGTGGATTTATAGGGTTATGGAACAGCACAATAAAAGATAGTGATTATAATAATTATTCTTATAAAGCCAATCCATGGGTATGGGTAATAGAGTTTGAAAGAATAGAAAAGGAGATTGAGAATAATGTGTGATTGCATAAAGCAAATACAAGAAGATTTTAAAAAGTTACCAGAAAAGAATAAGGACTATGAGGGCAAGGAAATAGAAAGGGTTGAATTTCTATCAGGAGCTTTTATATTTGAAGGAAATAAGGTGGTATTAGAAACAGTTTCAGAAATTCAATTGCATATGAAGTATAAAAATAAAAAAGGTGAAATTAAAGAAAAGAAAAGCAAGGCTAATGTAAGCCATAGATATTGTCCGTTTTGCGGGAAGGCATATAAGGAGGAACTAACCAATGAGGAAGTATAGAAGTGCATATTTAAAGCCATACATTAGAAGAAAAAACAAAAAAGATGTTAATTATAGAGATTGTGATTTTAGAACATACCTTAGATTATGTTTTCCATGGTTTAAGTATGTAATAGTGCAAAGGGGAACTAATCACATAATAGCTTGTGGAAGAAGTAAGGCAGAGTTAAAAATAGAGATATTTGCAGTTAGGAAAAATAAGGACTTTAAAAAGTGGACAAATAATGTAAAGAGAATGCAACAAAAAGCTTCACTGAGAATAAGAAGGGGGAAATAAGTAATGAGAAAAATAATTGTTGATTATTATTATGACTTTGCAGAAGTAAAGATTGAAGATAAAACTCAAATTGTATGTGTGGAAGATTTAAGTGAGATTAAGATATTGATAGATTTTATAGGTGAAAATTTAGATATAGAGATAGAAGAAAGGAATTGTAATTAATGAATAAAGTAATACTTATTGGAAGATTAACAAAGGATCCAGAATTAAACTTTGCAGCAGGAACTGGAACAGCAGTATGCAGATTTGGGTTAGCAGTAACAAGACCTTTTAAAAAGGACGAGACAGATTTTATAAATTGTATAGCCTTTGGGAAAACTGGTGAAACAATAGCACAATATTTAACTAAAGGTAGGCAACTAGCAGTAACAGGAAGTATAAGAACAGGTAGTTATGATGCTAAAGATGGAACTAAGAGATATACAACTGATATAGTAGTAGATTCATTTGAGTTTATAGGAAATGGACAAGGCAATAACAAGCAAGACGGACCAACAAATAATGATGGAAATAATCAAGGTGGTTTTTATGATGATATGACACCAGAATACACAGAAGATTGTCCTTTCTGATGGAACAGTTAGGATTTAGTTTTATTAGATTCAAGGAAGAATGTACAGAACTTAATAGTAAATTTACTTTAGGTTCTGTATGGAACTTCTTATTTGAACATGAGAATAACTACATTATAGAACTAGATGGTACTTTTTATGGTCCGTTAAAAGAGCGGTGTGAAAGACTATAGGAGGGAGTATGAATAGGCAAGAGAGAAGAAAAAGAGATAGAGAAATAGATAAGGATAAAGATTTTGTTAAGAAGTTGTCAGCAAATGAAAGTAAGAGAATGAATGAAATTATAGATAAGATAACAAAAGATAAGGCAGAGCAAGCTATAAATTTGATATATGGAAGCTTTATATCGGTTTTAGTAAGTGAAGGATGTACATTTGAAGAAATAAGAAAAGTTCAGATATTAATGACAGAATTTATACTAGATGAAAAAGAGAAAATGAAAATATTAGAAAAGGAGAATGTTGATATGACTAAGTTACAAAAGGAAGTTAGAGAATTTATGAAGGGATTAATAGCACAAGGAAAGAACAGGAAGGAAGTTATCGAGGAAACTGTATTTAAATTTCCTAAGGCTACTAAGAATATGATTAATAGAATATTTGGTGAGATAGATGATGAAAAAGTGTTAGAAGATGCAGCAGCTTATATTTTAGAAGATAACAAGAATATTAAAAAAGCTATAGAAAAAGAAGATGCAAAGAAGATAGCAGCAGAAGTAGCAAGACAATTAGAGAAGGAAGTATCAATAGAAGATCGTATTACCGATGTTGTCAAAAAGGCAGAAGCAAAAGAATCAGATACTTTAGAAGTATTAGAGGAAGTTGTCATAAAAGAAGTTAAGTTAAAAGGTAGAAACGGTGTGTATGAAGCAAAAACAGGTGTAGGAGTAGCGTTGGAGAATGAAGGGTACAAACTTGCATTTAAAGATATAACAGAATTAGAAAGCTTCTATGATGAATTTAAAAAGGTGTTTGGGAGGATATAAGCATGCCAAAGATAGGGAATGAGTTCGCTTCAAACATAGCAAGAGAATATATAGAAATTAACTTAGGAGTAATAACAGGAGAAGAGATAATAAGCAATTTAAGAAGAAAAACTAGTTTAAGCCATAACACAATAAAAAATATTTTCAATGAGGTTATAAAAGAAAAATACGATGAAGCTAAAAGGAAATTGAAAGAGCGAATAAAGAAGGAAGAAATTAAGGTTGGAGAGGATTATTACAAGGGTAGAAAGAGAAGTTTCTTCATGATAGATGATTCTAAATTATATAGAGGAGTGATGTAAATGTTTCTAATTGGTATAGGGGTATGGGTAATAGCAGTCATATTAATAATTATGTTTTTAAAAGGAGCAAGTGAAAAGGAAAGCGTTGCATTATTAAAGCCTTTAGATATGGAAAAGTCTAGTCTAGATGTAACTTTACATGATGAAATGAGAAAGTCTTACGAGGAAGATGAAGAATTTCATGAAGCTGTAATGAAAAAAGATATTGATAATGCTATTGAGGAATTTTGGGACAGTGTACAAACAAAACTTAACTGCATGAATATGATTGAAATACCAACGGATATGATCTATAGAGATTTGGACAAACATATAAAGAAGATGAATGAAAGAGGTTATGTGTTTAAGGAGCAACTAAATGAGTAGATATGCTAAGAATGGTAAAGTTGCTAAAACTGGAGCAGTAGATAGTAAGTACTTTTGCAATATAGATAAATTTGAGGAAGATATAGAATCTAAATTAGAAGCTACAAGTAAGTTTAAAGATGATATAAGGAAGTTAATATTAAAAAATCCTAACTTGATAGAACAAAGGTATTTTAATACTGTAGAAGTTTTAAAGGAGCTTAAAGAAGAGTTCGGGATTTGAGAAAGTGAACGAGTAAATTGTAAATATTACGAAATAAAATAAATGGAGGTAAAGAAAATGAAGAGAATAAATAGTATATGGTTTAACGAAGATGGTGATAGAGTTTGGGGGATAAAGAGTGCTTTCGTAAATGAAAAAGAATTTATCAAAGAAGTTAATAAAGAGCATTTAGAACTAACTGGATATGGTTGCATAGTTGAAGAAGTCGGTACAGATATATTTCTATCTGTAGATGAACCATTAGAAGGAGAATACTTATATAGGTTGGCAGATTGTGGAGCTTCAGTTGAAACATTATATTATGCAGATTGTGAGAGTCTTGAAAATTATGATACTAAAGATGGCGATGAAACTGTAGAGATACAAGATGGAATTTTAATAAATTTAAAAGGTGAAAGAGTATATAAATGTGATATTTGTGAGCGTGTAATAACTCTTAATGATTATAAAAATAAAGATGGAATTTGTAATGAATGTGGAAATAATATTTCTGATAAATAGTGCGTCATTCAGAAATATTGCAAAGGATGGAGAAGGTATGGGAAAGATAAGTAAATCTATAGTTATCATTTGTATTGTTGTAATACTTTTAACATTAAGGATTAAGAAGAACGATGATGGTTTTATAGTTCAGTTTGGAATATGGCAGCTAATAAAAAGCTATTTAGGTATATAGATGATAAAAAATATATTACGAGTGGATCTTATATGGTCCACTCTATAGGAGGGATTAAATGAAGAATACTGCAAAGAGAATAAAGAAATATAAAGAATTAAAAGCAGATATAGTTGATATAGATATAAAGCTACAAGAGTTAGAAGAGGATATGCTAGGAATAACAGGAGCAGGATTAGAAGAAAGAACAGGAAAGACATATAAGATAACTTCTAGTGTAGAAACACAATCAGAGAAACACTTAGATAAAAAGGATAAGTTGTTAAGATTAAAAGCTAGTAAGGAAAGAGAAATAGCAAGAATAGATAATGCTTTAACTATATTAAAAGAAGAGGAAAGAGATATAGTAGAAACTGCATTGATAGAGCAAAAGAAATATGGATTATTAGAGATTAAATATAATAGGACATACTCCAGGATAAAACAGATTGAAGGAGAAGCAATAAAGAAGATGGAGAAGTATCTAGCATAGAGAGAATTTAGAGAACATAAAAGAAAATTATAGAAAAACTATATAATTGCTATAAGTAATCTAAAATTAAAGGTGTTATTATAGTATTATAGAAATTGTGAATGGCAATTTAAATCCATTCTGGGGCTTGCGGTTGCAGGTGGGTTAAGTTGATTACCTTCGAGATTATGGAATTAACTTAATTGATAGGTGCTGAGTGTGATAACCGTTGGTGATCCAAATACACTAAAATCTCTCTCATAAATTCTCAATACCCTTTTATAGTAAAGCACTTGTTATAGTTGTAAAACAACTATTTAACAGGTGCTTTTTTGAAGGAATTTATAATTATATGTAGAATTGTAAAATAAAGGGGGTGAGGGTATGTTAAATAAAGAAATTGATAACGTTGTATCAAAAGCTAGGGTATTAATGGACGAAGATATAACATTAGAAGAATATATAAATAAAATAGTAGAAGAAAAAATAAAAGAAAATAACAAGAAAATATCAAAAAAGATAAAAGAAATAGAATAGGTTTAAGAACTCTAGAAATAGGGTTCTTTTTATTTTATATAAAAGGAGAGGATATTATGATATTTAGATTAAAGTCTAAGTGTAAAAGTGAAGATATAAGAGAAATAGAGGAGAAATTATCAAAAAAATTTAGAGAGAAAGTTATTCTTATACCCAATGGATTAGAATTAGTAAGTAATATTTATGAGATTAAAGAAGAGGATATAAGAATAACTGATGTTAGACTTCAGACAGATTTAATAAGTTGTGAAGGTGGAATAGTAGAACATATTTTAGTAGGTACTAAAGTTAGCTTTGAATATAAAGATATAAGTGCAAATCTATTTATAAAGGGGAATATATTCTTAAGCATTAAGGAAATGAAAAGAGAAATAATTAATAGATTCTCTATAAAGGAAAGCAATGTTAAAGAAGATATGCAGATGTGGTAAAGTAATACCTTATAGTATTAAGTTATGTGATGGATGTAAAAGCAAAGTAGAGTTAGAAAGAAAACAGAATATTAAATACTATAAGCAAACTACTTATGAAAGAGATAGTAAATATAATAAGTTCTACAAGAGTAAGGAATGGAACACAGTAAGACAATTAGCAATAGTAAGAGATCATGCATTATGTAAAGATTGCTTAGATAACAATGTCATAACACCATACAATACAGTACACCACATAGTACCAATTAAAGAAGATTGGTCAAGAAGATTAGATATAAACAACCTAGTATGCTTGTGTGAGAGTTGCCACCAGAAGAGACATAATAGCATGAAAGGGTAGGGGGTATCAAGAAAGTATTGAACATTCACTTGGAGAGTGCGTGTAGAGATTCAGTTTCACAAAATTCCCTAAATGAAAAAATAAGGAGGCGAGGAAGTGGTAAGACCTAGTAAAAGCGTTAAAGTAATGAATAAAAATTTAACTAAAGAAGAAAAAGAGTTAAGATTAGAAACAGAAGAAAAACTCAAAGGTGGAGCAGATAACATTTCCCCACCAACACATTTAAATGCTAGTCAAAAGAAAATATTTTATTATATTATAGAACAATTAAAAGAAAGTGGGATACTTGGTAATTTAGATACTTATATATTATCTCAAGCAGCAATATCAATAGATAGGCTTCAAAAAATAGAGAAGATGATAAATAAGGATATAAATCGAATATATGATAAAGATTTATTGAAAGCTAAATCTGAATATACTAAAGACTTCTTTAGGTGTTGTAATGAATTATCATTAAGTCCACAGAGCAGAGCAAAATTAGGTAATATCAATCTACAAGCAGAACAAGAGAGACAAGATCCTTTACTACAAGTTTTAGCAGGTGGTAGAAATGGATAAGAAAGACCTTAAAGGTTATCAATGGGCCAAGCAAGTTGTTGAAGGTAAGTTTATAGCTAATAAGTGGGTTAAGTTAGAATGTAAAAGATATGTAGATAGATTAGAAGGCAAGGTTAATTTACCTTGTTTTTTTGATTTTAATGAAGCTGAAACAATATATAAATTATTAAGTCTTATAAATTATGCTACTGGATTTTATGCCAATAAGCCTATTTTAGATTATGCAGCAGGATTTCAAATGATGATTTGGGAAAATATTTTCTGCTGGTATTATAAAGAGCTAGATGAAAATGGCTTTAGAAAAAGAATGATTGAAGAGGTTTATCTTGAAATAGGAAGAAAAGCTACTAAATCATTTATGGCAGCAGTAACGGAAATTCTTATAATGTTAAGAAGTCCTAAATTTGCACAACATGCAACTGCGGGAAAAACAAGAGATATATCAGCTTTAGTTAGAGATGCAATAGTAGAAATTATAAAAGCTAGTCCGTTGATTGCAAAGCACTTCAAAATCACTAGAGATAAAATTGAATGTAAATTAAATGAATGTACTACAAAGCATTTAAGCGGAGAAGCAAATAACATAAATGGTTTATTACTTAGTAGCTTTATAGTAGATGAAGTTGCTAACCAAGAAGATGGAACTATAATAGGAGCCTTAAAACTATCTCAAATGTCAACTAAGGATAGATTGAGTATTTATATATCAACTCAATATGACTTAGAATTTAATGCGTTTAATGATTTATTAGAATATCATAAGAGCATTTTATTAGGTGTAGATGATGAAACAATAAATACATTTGGATTACTTTTTGAACTTGATGAAGGTGATGATTTTAATGATGAATTAAATTGGTGGAAGGCCAATCCATTACAAATGAGTTTAGAAAATGGAAGAAACTTCTTAAGGCAAGAATATAAAAAAGGTTTAAAAATACCAAGTGCTATGAAAGAGTTTAGAATTAAGATTCTAAATGAAAGACTTAATGGAGTTTTAGAAAATGGATATGTTGATTTTGAAAAATGGAAGAAAGGCTCACTTAATAATATAGATTTTGAAGGAAAAGAAGTCATAGTTGGAGTGGATTTATCATTAACTACTGACTTAACTGCAGTATCTATAATGTATAAAGAAGATGATAAATATTATCTAACTTCACATGGATTTTTACCAGAAGATACACTCCCAGAAAGAAGAGAAAAGATAGATTATAGAAGTTATCAAGAAAAAGGATACTGCACTATAACTCCTGGTGCAATAGTTAATTATACAATAGTTGAAGAACATATAAGGAACATAGAAACTAAGTATAATTGTAAAATCAAATGTATTGTATCAGATCCATTCAATGCTATGCAGATGATGGAAAGTCTAGCTAGGGATTATGAAGTTATATTATTAAAGCAAACATATAGCAATTTATCACCAGCTATAAAGCAATTTAGAGATGATATTTATTTAGAAAAAGTATTTTATGAAAATAATAAACTATTAGATTGGTGCATGAGTAATACTACAACTGTAAAAGGTAGAACAACAGATGATATATTGCTAGCAAAAGAAAATAAGAATAAAACAAGGATAGATTTAGTTGTAGCAAGTATTTTCTGTTATACACAACTATATTTACAAGGTAACTCAATAAATATTAATGAAGTTACAGAGGATTTCTTAAAAATGATGGGATGGTAAGGAGGTGAGAAATTGAATGTATTTAGTAGAATTGCAAAAGGGATAAAAAATGCTATTATTCCTGTAACATCAGTAGATATGCAGAGTCAAGAGTTGTTAGATTGGCTTGGGATAAGTTCAACTCCTAAGAAGTTGGTAAGTGAAGTTACTTATTTCACTTGTTTAAAAATGTTATCAGAAACATTAGGAAAAATGCCTTTGAAGTTTCGTCAAGATACGGATAAGGGAGTACAAAGGGTTAAGTCTAATAAGGTTCATAAGCTTTTAAGGACAAGACCTAATGCATTAATGACACCTTCTATATTTTGGGCAACTGTAGAGCAAAATAGAAATCACTATGGAAATGCTTATGTATGGATAAGAAGAAAATTTAAAAGAAATAAGTATGGTGGAGTTGAAGAAATACAAGATTTATGGATTATGCCATCCGAAAATGTCCAAGTCCTTATAGATGACCAAGGTTATTTTGGTGCAAAGGGGCGAATGTGGTACTTATATACTGATAAGTATTCAAAAGAGCAATATGTATTTAATAGTGATGAAGTAATGCACTTTAAAACATCATATAGTTTTGACGGAATTTTAGGTGTTCCAGTAAGAGAAATTTTAAAAAGCACAGTTGAAGGTGGTTTAGAAAGCCAAAACTTTATGAATAACCTTTATAAAAGTGGACTTACTGCAAAAGCTGTACTTGAATATACTGGGGATTTAGACCCAACTGCTAAAGAAAGACTTATAAAAGGTTTTGAAGATTTTGCGAATGGTTCTAAAAATTCTGGAAAGATTATTCCAGTTCCATTAGGAATGAAATTAGTTCCTTTAGATATTAAACTTACAGATAGTCAATTCTTTGAATTAAAGAAGTTTAATGCTCTTCAAATAGCAGGAGCTTTTGGGATAAAGCCTAACCAATTAAATGACTATGATAAGAGTTCTTATTCTAATTCAGAAATGCAACAACTAAGCTTTTATGTAGATACAGTATTATTTATATTAAAGCAATATGAAGAAGAACTTAATTATAAGTTATTAAGTAAAGATGAAATAGAACAAGGATATCATTTTAAATTTAATGAAAAGGTAATTTTAAGAACAGATGCTAAAACACAGATGGAAGTACTTTCTAAGGGTGTTAATAATGGATTAATCATGCCGGATGAAGGAAGAGAGGAATTAGGATATCCAGCAGCTGAAGGTGGAGATAAATTATTTATGAATGGAAATTACATTCCTATAACAGATGTAGGTAAGCAATACAAGAAAGGGGGTGAATGATAGATGGATAAGAAATACTGGGAATTTAAAAATCAATCATCAACAGAAGCTGATTTATATTTATATATTGAAGTAGCTAGTTGGGGGGCCGGATATGCAGCACATTCAGCACAAAGTTTTAAACAAGAATTAGATGATCTAGGAGAAATAAGTACTCTAAATATATATATTAATAGTCCTGGTGGAGATGTATTTGAAGGTAACACTATAATGAATATGTTAAAACGTAAGAAGTGTACAAAGAATGTATATATAGATGGATTAGCAGCAAGTATAGCAAGTGTTATTGCTATGGCTGGAGATAAAATAATAATGCCTAGTAATGCAATGATGATGATTCATAATGCATGGACATATGCAGCAGGGAACTCTAATGAATTAAGAAAACTTGCTGACGATTTAGATAAGGTTAATGCAAGTATAAGGCAAACTTATCTAGATAAAGCAGGAGAAAAGTTAGATGAAGAAACATTAATTACATTAATGGACAATGAAACATGGTTAACAGCTCAAGAATGTTATTATTATGGATTGTGTGATATAGTTGGTGAAGATACCAACATAGCAGCTAAATTTGATTTAAATATATTAAATAAGTATAGAAATATACCTGTTAATTATGTATTAAGTCAAGCAGAAAATAAAAATAATAATCATGAAGAAATAAATAATTTAGAAAATGAAAAGAAAGCAATTTTAGAAGAGTTAGAGTTAATCTAAGTCTTTTTTTATTGCTTAAATAAGAAAGGTGGATATTAATGAATAAAGAATTAAGAGAATTATTAGACAAAATTAACGCTAAAAAGACAGAAGTAAAAAATTTAGTAAATGAAAATAAAGTTGATGAAGCAAAGGCTGCTAAAGAAGATTTAGTAAATCTTCAAGCTAAGTTTGATGTTTTATATGACTTAGAAGATGAAGCAGAAGAAGAAATTAAAAATAAAATAGAAACTGGAGAAGTAAAAGAAGTTACTAATAAATCTAATGATATAGTAAAACAATTTGCTGATGCAGCAAGACAAGGTTTCAAAGTTCAAAATAGCATGTCAAGTGGTTCTGATACTGATGGAGGTTATGTAGTACCTCAAGATATACAAACAAAGATAAATAAGTATAAGGAAGCGAAGAAATCATTAAAGGATCTAGTAGATGTAGAAAAAGTAACAGTACAAAAAGGGCAAAGAACATTTAAGAAGAGAGCTCAACAAACTGGGTTTACTAAAGTTGGAGAAGGTGGGAAAATAGGAGCTAAGAATACACCACAATTTGAAAGACTTAGCTTTGAAATTGAAAAGTATGCTGGATATTTTCCTGTTACTAATGAACTATTAAAAGATTCTGACCAATCAATAGTTAATACTTTAGTTGAGTGGATAGGTGATGAATCAAGAGTTACTAGCAATAAATTAATAGTAGCAGAAATTAACGCTAAGTTTGCACCAGTTGAACTAGCTGGATTAGATGATATTAAGAAAGCGTTAAATGTAACTTTAGGACAAGCATTTAAACCTACATCAAAAATAGTTACAAATGATGATGGACTACAATATTTAGATACATTAAAAGATACTGATGGTAAATATTTATTACAACCTAATCCACAAGACCCAATGCAATTAAGATTATGTGCTGGAGCAACTACTATACCAGTAGAAGTATATCCTAATACTGATATGCCTACAGTAGAAAATAAAATACCTTTTGTAATAGGGGATTTAAAAGAAGCTATTAAATTCTTTGATAGAGAATTAACTACTATTAAGCAATCAGATGTTGCAGTAATAGGAGAATTAAATGCTTTTGAAGAGGACTTAACTTTATTCAGAGCTATAGAAAGAGAAGATGTAGTAGTAAAAGATAATAAAGCTCTTGTTAATGGATATATAACAGTTACTCCCTAACATAGCTCCAATGATGTTATCTTTAGATAATGAAGGAGCAGAAACAGATTATAATTCACTTACTGTAATTGAGTTAAAATCTATAGCTGAAAATAAAGGAATAAAGGTTACTTCAACTATGAAGAAAGCTGATATAATACAAGCTATTTTAGAGAGTGAGATTTAATTTCTCATTCTCTTTTTTATGAGGTGAATTATGAATTTAGAAGAGTTAAAGCTATTTTTAAGAATTGATGATTATGAAGAAGATAATTTAGTTCAAGCATTACAATTATCAGCAGAAGAATACTTAACTAATGCAGGAATAAATAAAGATTATTCTAAGGAACTGTATAAACTTGCTATAAAAATATTAGTATCTCATTGGTACGAAAATAGGTCAGTTGAAACTATAGGTAAGAATGTAAGCAAAATTGCTTTTGGATTAGAAACTATACTAATTCAATTAAAATATAGTCAAGGTGATGTTATATGAATATAGGGGGACTAAGACATAGGGTAGAATTTCAAAGGTTAGAAACTGTTTATGATGAAGAAGGATTCCCTATAGAGAATTATATTACTTTTCAAAAAGCTTGGGCAGATGTTAATGACCTTTATGGCAAGGAATATTGGAATAGTAAGCAAGTAATTTCAGAAAATATTACAGTTTTTCATACAAGGTACTATAAAAATATAGATGTTAATTCTCTTATACTTTTCAATAATCAGAGATATGAAATAGTAGAGATAGATAATATAAAATATTTTAATAAAGAATTGAAAATAAAAGCTAAATTACAGGTGATTAACGATGGGAATTGAAATTAAAGGCTTTGATGATGTTTTTAAGGATTTAGATGATATGAATATCTCTGATAAAAAGAAAAGAACAGCATTAAGAGAAGGTGCAGAAATAGTAATACAATCTGTAATAGATAATTCTCCGGTTAGAAGTGGAAAGATGAAAAAAAGATGGAAAAGCAGTATAAAAAGATTTGATGGCAATCTAGGTTTTGAAGTTAAAGGAGATACAGTTCAAGATATAGAAAATGAGTTTGGTTCTAGTAAAAACAAAAAACATATAGGGTTCTTTAGCAATGCAGTAGATAAAGCAACTGATAAAGCAGTAAATAGTATTTCTAAGGGGGTGCTTAAGTAGATGGAAGAACTATTAAGAAAGATTTTATTTGATGAAAGAATAACAAGTTTAGTAGGGAATAAAATATATCTTTTAAAGGCTCCAGATAACACTATAGCACCTTATATTGAGTATGAGATATTGAATGAAGAAGGTTCTTTATATGCTGAAAATGAGGAAATAGGAACTAATTATAGAGTACAAATAGATATATTTACTAAAGGAAGTTATACGGCAATAGTGAAAGCTATTAAAAATGTAATGAAAGAAAATGGATTCATGAAAGAGTTTGGAGGTTCTCTATATGAGGAAAGTTCCAAGCTCTTTCATTATATTTTGAGATTTAATTATGAAAGTGAGGAATAAATAATGAAGAAAATTACTACAGGTGTAGAAAAGGCTTATTACTCAATCTTGTCAGAAGATGGAGCAACACCAACTTATGCTGCTGCTAAGTATTTACCAGGATTAAGAGAAATATCTGTAACAGCTAATGAGGAACAAGCAACTATTTATGCTGAAAATAGATTATATGATAGCGAAAACTCTTTAGGAGAAATTGAAGTTACTCTAGATTTTGCTTCAATAGATACAAAAGATTATGTTGCTCTATTAGGAAAGAAAGTTGCTAGTGATGGAGGAATTATAGAAAGTGTGGATGATCAACCGCCATACATTGCTTTAATGGTAGAAAAGACATTAAGTGGTGGAGTTAAAGAATACATGACTTTATTCAAAGGAAAACTAGCTATCCCAGAGGATAAGGCCAAGACAAAAGAAGGAAAGACAGAATATCAAACTGTTTCTTTAAATGGATTATTTATGCCTTTAGAAAATGGTATATGGAAGCATGCAGTAAAAACTACAGATGAAGGATTTAATGCTGAAACTCACGCTGCCAAGTGGGGAAAGACAGTAGTAATACCTACTGAAAAGACAGCAGCATAATTAGGGTAGCTTAGGCTACCTTTTATTTTTAGGAGGAATTATGTTAGTAAATGAAATAAAAACTTACAAGATCAATCTAAAAGATGAAGAAATAGAATTGAAGTTAGACTTTAATGCTCTTATTAAAATGCATAAGGAATATGGAAATGCTTTTTTATTGATTTACTCATATGCTTTTGAAAATGATTTTGAAAAGCTACCAGCTATATTAAGATGCATGGCAAATAAGGAGATATCAGAAGAAGATATAAAAAACAATATGCTAATCAATATAAAAGCAATTGAAACATTAAGTAATATAACTTTAGATTTGCTAAATCAAGAGCTATCTGATGTATCTGAATTCCAAGTTAAATCAGAAGTAAAAAAAAATCAAAAAGTAGAGGAAAAGAAGTAGAAATTAAAGATTTCAACTTAGATTATTTCTATTATGTAGCAATACATCAATTAAATATGTCCGAGGAACAGTTTTTAAATTCTACATTGAGACAAATTTTAATTTTGGAAGAGTTTCACAGTAATTATTTTAAAAATAATTTAAGGGAAATAGTTTCAGAAACACTTGATACTATGTCTGGAAACTCACAAGAAGAAGAGGAAGAAATATATGTAGAAAGCTTTTCAGACCTTTTTTAAGAAGGAGGTGGAAATTTGAGTGAATCTATAAGAAAAGTCAGTACGATATTTACAATAGATGATAATGAACATAATAAAAAACTTAAGGAAATTAATTCTCAGTATAAATTAACTCAAAGTGAGATAAAACTTGCTGGAGAGAGAATGAATTCCTTTGGTAAAAATACTGATGATTTGAAATATAAGCAAGAAGCGTTAGCTAAGCAAACTGAAACTCTTAAGGATAAGATTAATTTATATAAAGATAGTATAGAAAAAGCAAGTAACAGAGCAGAAGAAAATAATAAGAAACTTCAAGAATTAAAAACTACTAAACAGAATTTACAGAAAGAATATAAAGAAGCTGTAAAACTGTATGGAGAAGAATCGGAGCAGGCTCAAAAATTAAAGGATCAATTAGATAAAGTCAATCAAGAATATACAGAGCAAAAAGCTGTAGTAGATAAAAATATTGCTAGTGTAAATAATCATAAAGTTAAGCTGAATGAAACAGAAGCACAATTATCTAAAGTTCAAGGAGAATTAAACAAAACTAGTTCTGAATTAGATAAACAAAATTCTAAATGGTTATCGGCAGGAGAAAGTCTTAAAAAAGCTGGAGATAATATATCTAGTTTTGGAGAAAAGGCTAGTAAGATAGGCGGAACTCTAACTAAGACAGTAACATTACCTATTGTAGCGATAGGAACTGCAGCGGTAAAAGCACAAATAGATTTTGAAAGTGCATTTGCTGGGGTAAAAAAGACAGTGGATGGAACAGAAGAGGATTTTAAAAAGCTTGAAAAAGGCATTAAAGATATGTCTAAAGAACTTCCTTCAAGTGCAGAGGATATTGCAAAAGTAGCTGAATCAGCAGGTCAATTAGGAATTCAAACAGATAATATTTTAGGCTTCACAAGGACCATAATTGATTTAGGGAATGCAACTAACTTAGTTGGAGAAGAAGGAGCTAGTCAACTTGCTAAGTTTGCTAATATTACTCAAATGTCACAGAAAAACTTTGATAGATTAGGCTCTACTATAGTTGCTTTAGGAAATAACATGGCGACAACAGAAGCTGATATAGTTTCTATGGCTATGAGATTAGCTGGAGCAGGAAAACAAGTAGGAATGACAGAATCTGATATTATGTCTTTTGCGGCTGCATTAAGTTCTGTAGGTATTGAAGCAGAAGCAGGGGGAAGTGCTTTCTCCAAAGTAATGTTAGAAATACAAATGGCAATTCAAAGTGGTTCTGAATCTGTTGGCGATTTTGCTAAAGTTGCAGGAATGTCTACGCAAGAATTTGCAGATAAATTTAAAAATGATGCCACAGGAGCTTTAATAACTTTTATAGAAGGATTAGGAAAACTAGATAATAAAGCAGTAGTATTAGAAGATTTAGGATTTAGTGAAATAAGGGTTAGAGATGCACTTTTAAGAGCAAGTAGTGCAGGAGATTTATTTAATAAGTCTATTCAAATTGGTAGTCAAGCATGGAAAGAAAATACAGCGTTAACTAATGAAGCTAGTCAAAGATATGCTACAACCGAAAGTCAAATTGCCATTTTAAAGAATGAAATAGTAGATATGGCTAGAGAAATAGGAGTTGAGTTACTTCCTATAGTAAAAGATGGATTAGTAGTAGTAAAAGATTTAATAGAAAAATTTAATAATTTAAGTCCAGCTACAAAAGAAAATATAATTAAATTTGCTGGATTAGCAGCGGTGATTGGCCCGGTAGTTGGAACAGTAGGAAAGTTAGCACAAGGTTTTGGAAGTGTTTTAAAAGTAGCTGGAAAGTTTTCAACAGGTTTAGGAGCTGCAGAAGTGGCGACCGCGGGAGTTGGAACTGCAGCAGCAACGGCAGGAGGAACTGCAGGAGTAGCAGGATTAGCAACATCTTTAGGTGGAGTTGTAGTTGCAGCAGCGCCTTATGTATTAGCAGGAGCAGCAATAGCAGGAGCAGGATATGCTATCTATAAAGGACTTAATGAAGAAGTTATTCCAGAGGTTGACCTTTTCGCAGATAAAATAGAATATGCAGCACAAACAATGGACGCTAGTGGTACCTATATGGCTAATGGAGCACAAGCTACTGTTACTAAAATAAGTGAAGCAACTAAAACTGCAGTAGGAGCATATGTAGAACTAGATGATAGTGCAAAAAATGAAATGCAAAGTTTATATGTAAATTCTACTGTTATTTCTGAACAAATAAAAACTGATATGACTACAAAATTTGGAGAAATGGCAAGTCAAGTAGTTGCAGGATATGAAAAACAAAAGACTGATAGTGTAGCAGAGTTACAAGAAATGTTTAATACTCAAAGCACTTTAACTGCAGAAGAACAAGCTAATATTATTGCTAAAACAGGAACATTCTATGAAGATAGAAAAACTCAGACACAAAACTATGAAAATAGCATTAATCAAATAATGAATAAAGCTAGTCAAGAAAAGAGAGCTTTAACAACAGAAGAAACACAACAAATAACTGCATTGCAAAATATGATGAGAGAAAATGCAGTAAAAGCATTAAGCGATAATGAAGTAGAAGCACAAGTAATATTACAAAGAATGAAGGATTATGATGGTAGAGTAACAGCAGAACAAGCAGCACAACATATATCAAAATTGAATGAAAGTAGAGATAATGCAGTAAGGATTGCTAATGATGAGTATGAAAAGAAGATCGCTACAATAACAAGATTAAGAGATGAATCTAAATCTATTAGTTCTGATCAAGCTGATAAAATGATTGCTGATGCTAAAAGACAAAGAGATGGAGTAGTAGAAAAGGCGGAAGATACTAGATTGAGCGCTATAGATAAAATGCGAAAAATGAATAAGGATTTAGATAGAGAAGTTAATACCCAATCTGGTACTGTTTTAACTACTTGGGACAAAATAAAAAGATGGTGGAGTGGATGGCAACCAGAAACTAAAGAATTAAAAACAGTAAGTTATACTGAAAGAATGTCTGGAAATAGAATCGGTAATGCTTTAGGTACTTCTTACTTCCAAGGTGGAATGACAGAAATTAATGAAAAAGGATATGAAGTAATAGAATTGCCAAGAGGAAGCAAAGTTAAAAATCATTTACAATCAGAAAATATGATTAAAGATACTGCTATTCAAACTGCAAAGGCTATAGCGGGAGTAATTAATAATGATAGTTCCAATAATATAGAATTACATGTTTATTTAGGAGATAAAGAGATTATAGATAAAACTACTAAACAAGTAGTTAAATCTGTAGGAAGAAGTACAAATAATTATAGAAAAGGAAAAGGAGGTTTAGCTTTTGGATAAATATTTTATATATTTTAATGATAAAACTAATTTAGATGTAAATTTATTAGTAGCAAGTAGACCTTCTAAACCTTCTCCAATAATGAAATATGAAGAAGTTAAAGTACCAGGAGGGAAAACTTTATATAGAGAAAAGGGATATGAAGATATAGATATACCTGTATCTTTTAATTTTATGTCTAAGTACACCTGGGATAAAGATTTTAGGCTTATAAAAAGCTGGTTACTAAGCAAAGTAAATAATAAATTAAAGTTTAGTGATGATTTAGAAGTGTTCTACAAAGTTAATAAAGTAACTATAGATACACCAGAAAGGTTAATGAAAAAGATAGGTAAATTTAATGTTACGTTTACTTGTGAGCCTTACATTTATTTAGATGAAGGAGAAAGAGAATTAAATCAAATTTTATATAATAATTATTTAATTGCAAGGCCTGTTTATCGTATTGTAGGAGAAGGATATTTAAATCTTACTATAAATAATAAAACTATTAAGGCTAATGTAGGACAAGAGTTAATAATAGATACAAATAAAGGACTATGTTATAGACAAGGAATAGTAAATAATGTAGCACTTACTGGAAAATATGAAGATATGTACTTAAAAGAAGGAAATAATACTTTCGGTTGGAATAATGGATTTAAAATTTATATCTTACCTAATTGGAGGTGCTTATGATAGAAATATATATAAAAAGCAATACTGATTATGAAAGTAATGGAGATATAACATTAGATCCTACATCATGTACCTATAAGCATAGTGAAAAGTTAATAACTTTAGAACATTTTCAAGATGAAGAAGGTAGATGGAAATATATTGAATTTGAAAATGTAATTGCAGTAGAAAAAAATGAAAAGAAAATATTATATAGAATATTTAATGTAGTTAGGTCTTTGTATAGTGTAACAGCTTATGCAAGACCTATTTTTTATGATTTAATAGATAAAGTCTTATTAGATGTTAGACCAACAAATGAACTTGGACAAGAAGCTTTAAACATAGTTTTAGCAGATACACCATTCATAGGACATAGTAATTTAACTACTTTAAGTACTTCTTATTACATTAGAAAAAATATTGTAGAAGCACTTTTAGGAGATGATGAAAATTCTTTCTTAAATCGGTGGGGTGGAGAGTTTTATTGCGAGAACTTTGATGTTTATATCAATGATAGAATTGGTTCTGATAATGGTGTAAGAGTTGAATTTGGATATAATTTAGATGAAATAGAAGAAGATGTAAATACAGATAATATAGCGACTAGAATAATTCCAGTTGGTTTTAATGGTATAACATTAGAAGGTAATAATCCCTGGGTAGATAGTCCATTAATAAATAAATACACTCATCCTAAAATGCGTGTTATAAATTTTAATGATGTTAAGATTAAAGAAAATTCTAGTGATGAAGAGGGATTTAATACTATACAAGAAGCTAGAGCAGAGTTAATAAAAAGATGTAACAAACTATATGAAGAAGGTATAGATAAGCCTACTGTAAATTATAAAATTGATATGATCAATTTAGCCAATACAACAGAATATGAAAATTTTAAAATGTTAGTTAATGTAGGCAAAGGAGATACAGTAACTTGCTATATTCCACACTTAGATATAGATGTTAAAGCTAGAGTTATAGATTATGAAAAAGATTTATTAACAGGGGAATATATTTCTTTAGAGTTAGGAAATGCAGTAGATAACTTTTTTAATAAACAAGCTGATATACAAGCTACTGTAAATAAAATAACTAATAGCAATGGGACTGTTAATGCAAGTGAAATACAAGGTGTTATTAATGCTATTCAAACACAATTTAAGGCACTTAGGGATATAGCACAACCGCAGGATGTAAGAGCGATTCTATTTGAGGATAGAGTAGAAGAAAGTCCGACCTTTGGGTGTATGGTACTGGGTACAATGGGATTTGAAATAGCAAGTAAATTTAAACCAGGTACTACAGAGTGGGATTTTAGAACATTTGGAACTGGACAAGGTTTTATAGCAGATTGTATTATAGCTGGAATTTTAATGAGTAAAAATGGAGTAAGTTGGTTAAATCTTGATAATGGTACATTTGATTTTGCTAATGGAAATTTAAGTTTTGATGGTTTGAACATACAGCTTATAGGGAAAATAATAAATATCCTAAATGGATATGGTGTAGAAATGGATCAAGGCGGAATTATGTTTGCTACAGATGGAGAAGTAGTTGGAGGTATAAGAAGTTCTAGATATACAGATAATTTAGCAATTAATGGTCTTTCTATAGTTAATACAAGAGATGGAGATTTTATAGACATTGGCTTTACTGATAGTGAGAATTTTGAAGGAGCATCAAAATTCTATCCAAAGGTGAGAGTTAGTAAAAATATAAACCCCCTGACTGGTAACTTTATAGGAATACAGCTTTTAGATAATGTAAGACTTGCCAATATGAAAAGTTTTTATTTAGAATCCAACGATAGCAAATTTCCTCACGAAATCTATAACACAGCAAGTGGGCATTTAGCTATATTCGGAGACAATGGAGCCTTTTTAGGCTATATGAATGGAGTAGAAAAAGTAACAGCTATACAAATTGATGAAAAGCCTAATCAATACGGAACACAGGTTTTTATAAATAAGCAGTTAAGTTTAAATGATAAAAATATTACAAGTGTCAATGAAATATATAAATATGCCAATACTGGGCGTTATTATCATGAAGGTTGGTGTGGTTCGATAGAAGCTACTGCTAAGAGAATTAGTAATTTAAATGTGTATTATGATAGCGGTTGGTATGCTTATAGTTCTGGTTCTAACGGAGCGCCTTCAAGCTATGGTGTTATGCTTCATCTTAAGTGGGGAGAAAGTGATTTCGTACAAATAGCTTTCGATTTTTCTAATACTATGTATCAAAGAGCGTGGGTAAATGGGGCTTGGACAAATTGGACGCAAAGGTAAGGTGAATTATGAATAAAGTTTATTGTAATAAAGAAACTGATCTCGTAGAACAAATAATAAATATAGATGTGGATACCAGGTGGGAAGAAAATTGGTTCCCTAATTGTTATGTAGTTGATGATCCAAACAATAAAATAAATACCTATAATCTTAGATATAATAAAGAAACAAAAGCGTTTGAAGTTGTAGAGGGATTAAAACCTAAAGAGGAAGTTATAGTTATAAAACAACCTACTGTAGAAGATTTTCAAGAATTAAAAAATGAAAACGAAGATTTAAAATCTAGATTAGATAAACTAGAGCAATTATTAAATGTGAGGTGATATAGTGGCTAGTAAAATAGTCGTTAATTTAGATACTTCTAAAGAGTTGTATGGAGTATTTAAATGTAAACAGAATGATGATTTAATTCTAGAAGTAAGCATCTATGAAAATAATTTAGAAAAAGATTTAACTAATAGTTCTGTAGTAATACAAGCTAAGAAAGTAGATAATACTTATGTTATACAGAATACAGATATAACTAAAGAGAAGAATAAGTTTATAGCCAACCTTGTTAGGGATTTTACAAGAGTATCAGGAAAAACAGAAATAGAAGTAGTTTTAACAGAAAGTAGTAAGCAGAATACTACTTTTTCCTTTACTCTCGAAGTTGTTGGAAGTGTTATTCGTGGAGCAGTAGAAAGTTCTAATACTGCAACTATATTAGAAAAATTACAAGATAAGATAGTAGAAGCAGGAGCAGTTAAAGAAGAAACCGAACAATTAATAGAAAATGGTGGTGCTGCAACTACAGGACAAGTCAAAGAAATTACTGCGTCATTGGAACAAATGAGTGATTATTTAAATTATATGCCTGTTAATGGCGGGACATTCGAGGATTTTGATGGTAATGGAAATACAAATGTAATGATAGATGGAGGGATATATTAATGGGGATAATAAAATTAAAAAGAGGAAATAAAGCAAACTTAGGAACTGTAACTTTACAAGCTGGAGAACCAGCTTTTGTACTTGATGATAAAGAATTCTATGTCGGTGATGGTACAGATAAAATTCTAATAAATCCAATAAAATCAGTTGCAGGGAAAACAGGAATAGTAACGTTAACTAAACAAGATGTAGGATTGAATAATGTAACCAATGAGAGTAAAGAAACTATGTTTACATCGCCAACACTTACAGGTACTCCAACATCAACAACTCCAACAGCCGGAGATAACACAACCAAAATAGCTACTACAGCATTTGTTACTACTGCTGTAAATAATAAAACAAGTGTTAGTGGTAATGCAGGAACTGCAAGTAAGTTACAAACAGCTAGAACTATAACATTAACTGGTTCAATTACTGGTTCGGCGAACTTTGATGGAAGTCAAAATATAACTATAACGACAACCGGAAATGGTTCAGATGATATAGATGGAGGTACATTTTAATAAGGAGGGATAAGAATGGCTAATAAGATACAAATTAAAAGAGGACTTAAAGCAAAATTACCAGTGTTGGATATTGGAGAACCTGCATTATGTACAGATTCGGAAGAGGTTTTTATCGGTGGAAATGGCGGAAATATAAAATTAGTAGATAGCAAAAAAATAGTAGATAATCTAACCGCAGGTGGAGCTGATAAAGTTTTGTCGGCAGAACAAGGAAAGGTAATAAAATCAGAACTCAATACAAAATCTAATTTAAACAATAAACGTGTTGATTTAATAAATACAACAATGGATACAGAAGGCACTCTGAATGTTGCTAATTTTAGCGGTCAAAATAAAGGATCATTAGCACCGATAGGCAATGTAATTCATAACTATACAGATGGTATAGCTTTACAAATTGATGAAGTTGGCGAAGGTAATACAATATTGGTATTAAAAAATGCTAATAATCCTTCAAGGAGACCAGATAAACCATCGAATTATGTAGGTAATGCACACTTTTTGGATTGTTTAAAACATGTAGACGGCGGAGAAATTAGTTTGAGGTTATTTAGAGTTGGGAATAATGGTAATTTATATTGGTTTGATAAGTCTGATACAGTTCTACTATATAGTAATAAACAAGAAGATGGAACGCCTGCTTTTCAGATTCAAACTAGCACTAAACATAATCAATTGTTAAAAATAATGAATGAAACTTTAACTGAACTAATAATTCAGCACAATATGACTAATAATTATACTGAATTATTAGTTGGTAATAGTGGAGCTGGGTTGAATATACAAACGGCAGTAGGAGATATTGTTTTAAAGCCAGCAACAAATAAAGTTTATGCAAATGGAGTTTTGTATATGCTTGAAAATGGTAATTATGGTAGAGCTGTAATGGCTTCTAGTGGAAGTAGTGCACTAAGACCTACTCCGACATATATAGGTCAACCGTATTTCGATACACAATTAGGGAAACCAATATGGTGTAAACAATTTTCTCCAAGTGTGATATGGGTTGATGCTAATGGTTCAGTAGTTTAACTTTTAATAAATATTCAGTTTAAATATACATTATGATATAATTATGCTATTAATCATAATGGGGGTAAGAAAATGAAAAATAATAAATACTTTTATTTTAATATAATTTTTTCAACAACAATTATAGCTGTTTTAGTATTTTGTATGGTAAAAATTATGAGATTGGAAAGTTATATAAAATTATCAGAGAATAATAGTGTAACAACCTTAAATTTAAATGAAGAAAGATTGGATATGATTAATACAAAGGATTCTGTTGCTGGGAATACAAATATAGCAAATTTTTCGGGACAGGATCTAGGGACAAACGCACCAATAGGACAAATAGTGCATAATTATACTGATGGAATAGCAGTTCAAGTGGATAATGTAGGTGAGAATAATACTATTTTAGTTTTAAAAAATGCCTATAATCCATCAAGAAGACCTGATAAAGATAATAAATTCATAGGTACTGCTAACTTCCTTCAATTATTAGAACATACAGATGGAGAAAATAGCAAAAGAATTTTAACAATTAATAAAGATGGAGACTTGATATGGCTAGATAGTAACAAGACTACTGTTCTAGGGAATAATAAGATAGATGACTCTACTCCAGCTTTTCAATTAGAAGCTTATCAAGTCCATGAAAAGTTATTTGCGATAAGAAATGGTGGTAAAACAGCATTTGAAATTACTAATTCTAAAAACGGAACCGTGGATTTAATTGCAGGACAAGATTCTAAAAACGGAATGAATTTGAAAACAGTTAATGGTAACATTGAGTTTTCTCCAAATAGTGAAAAAGTAATTGTAAATGGTGAGATATATATTAAGAATGGTGATAATACTTATTCATTAATTAAAAATATGGTAGGTACAACAACAGAAAGACCAACTGATGTAACAAAACTTAAAACAGGAGATATATATTTTGATACATCACTAAATAAACCTATTTGGAGAAATTCTTCGAATGATGGGTGGGTAGATAGCCTGGGTAATGCAGTTTAATAGGCAATCGATAATTATTACGCACTAAATTAAAGAAAATTAAATACGAATAATAAATCTTAAGAGCTTACGGAATGTAGGCTCTTTTTATATTAAGGAAGGTGTGAAATGGCTGATGATAACAACATTATTTATGAAATAAGAGAGAATGTAGTTGAAATTAAAACTACATTAACAAGCATTGTCCAGAATACAGATCTAAAATTTCAAGTTCAAGAAGAAAAAATAAAGGTTGCCAATAACAGAATTAAGGATTTAGAAGATAATAATAAATGGTTATGGAGAGCATTTGCTGGTAGCTTAATAAGTGCAGTAATTGCTTTTTTTATTAAATTTAAATAATGAAAGGAAGTATGTAAAATGGAATTTGTAAAATTCATAATTGAAAATGCTTTAATATTAGTGCCTGCCTTATATGTTATAGGTTTAATATTAAAAGGAACTGAAAAAATAGGAGACAAATACATTCCAGTAATATTATTAATATTTGGAATTGTAGGAGCAATAGCCTTATTAGGATTTAATATTAATGCAATAATACAAGGTATTCTAGTTACGGGTGCATCAGTATATACTAATCAGTTATTTAAACAAATAAATAAGGGGGAATAGATATGTCGTTAATTCAAAGATTAATAAGTCCAGATAAATATAGTATAAAGTGTCCATATTCAATGGCACCAAAGGGGATTTGTATTCATAATACTGCAAATGATGCAACTGCATCAAATGAAGTAGCTTATATGCAATCAAATAACAATGAAGTATCATTCCACATTGCAATAGATGATGTGGAAGCTATTCAAGGAATACCTTTCAATCGTAACACTTGGCATGCAGGAGATGGAGGAAGTGGAGAAGGAAATAGAAATTATATATCTATTGAAATTTGTTATTCAAAATCTGGCGGATTGAAATTTATAAACGCTGAGAAAAGAGCAGCTAAAGAAGTAGCAGCATTATTAAAACAATATGGATGGACAATAAATAATGTAAAGAAACATAGAGATTTTAGCAATAAATATTGCCCCCATTTGACATTGGATTTAGGTTGGCAAAGATTTTTAAATATGATCCAAGCTGAATTAAATACATCCAACCAAACAGGAGATCTGTTTAGAGTAAGAAAGAGTTGGGATAATGCATTAACACAGATAGGCGCATTTACTAATTTAGATAATGCTAAAAAGTTAGTAGATATGAAAGAAGGATTCTTTGTATTTAATAGTAAAGGAGAAAAAATATATCCAATAGATAAAGTCGTTGAAAAAACTAATAAACAATATGTTAAATTAAAATATGCTAGTTCATGGAGAATTTATCCTGAAAATGTAGCATTAGTGACAGGAAATGAAAAAGGATTTTTAAATCCAAGAGATTACGGTGATAATGGAATTTTAACATATGAAATATTAAGTAGGCCACAAGCAAATGCAGTAACAATTCAAACTAGAGATTTTGGACGTGGGGTTGTATATCTTCCACCTGGAGATAATGAATGGGAAATAGTATAGAATGAATAGATAATTTTAAAAGGCTAGTAGGTAGGAGCAATTTTACTTACTAGCCTTTTTTTATTTGTCGAAAAATAAATTACGATTAAAAGTAAAAATGTTTATAAAAAGTATTTACATTTACGTTTAAACGTATTATAATTATATCATAAGGTAAAACAAATTAAAAAATAAAGGAGATAATGAAATGGTAGAATTAAAGGGTAGTGAAAAACAAGTTAGTTGGGCAAATGATATCAGAGAGGTAGTTTTAAAAGGTGCTAAAAAGTTAGTAGAAATTAGAGCAGAAGAACATGAAGAAAGAGGAAAGAAAAGAACTTTAAGAATGTTAGAGGAAGCTAAAGAAGCGCTTAACAAAATTGAAGAAGAAGAAAGTTCAAAATACTTCATAGATAACTTTAGTTATATACTAAGAAACATGAAAGATTATGAAATAGAAGCAGAAGTAAGCAATGTAGATTTAGAATTAATAATAGCTTATAAAATGAAAGATGAATTAGGACTATAATCAATAGAGTTGCTAGATCTCTTAAAAACTAGCAAATTAAATAAAATATGGAGGAATATATATGAGTGATTTAGTTGGAGTTAGATGGGGAGATTTAAAAAAAGAAACTAAAGAGTTTTTGTTAATGAACTCGACTATTTGGGATAATGTAAAAGAGGGAGAATGTATATATGATTTAACTGAAGATTTAGCTATATCAGGATATGTTAAGTGTATAAGTAAAGACAAAGGAGACTATGAATATATAATTGATGATGATGCTATAATATATGATCCTAGCGAGGGAGTTATTTTAGAAACTAAAGAAAAGGTTAAATTTGTAGTAGATGAAGTTATGACAGTTAATGAAGCAGCTGAAATATGGGGAAAGACAGAAGGTGCTATAAGAGCAGCAATAAAAGCTAAGAAGTTCATACCAGGAGTGGATTATAGAAAAGCTGGAAGAATAACTCTTATAACTAAAGAAGCTATGGAGCGAGTTTATGGAGAAGGAATATGGCACAAGGAGTAAAAAGAAATTTAATTGGAAGTAAATTTAATATGTTAACTATAATAGATAGTGAGTTTAGAAATAAAAAGACTTACTATCTATGCAAATGTGAATGTGGTAATGAAAAGTGGATTAGAGCAGATAGCGTTACATCTGAAAAACAAAAGAGTTGTGGTTGCTTATCTAAGAAAAAACAATTTAAGCATAAAGACCTTACAGGAAATAAAATTGGAAGATTAACAGTTTTAGAAGAGGTAAATAAGAAAGTCGAGAAATATTATTATAAATGTAAATGTGATTGTGGAAATATCAAAGTAATTGAAGCAGATCTATTAACAACAGAAAAAACTAAATCATGTGGGTGTCTTGGAACTGAAAACGCACTGAATAAGCAAAAAATAGCACTTGGGAAATATCGAGAAAAATACTTACTTGAAGGTACTAGTTTAGCAAATATATCTAGAGAAAAGCCGATTAAATCAAATACTAGCGGGATAACAGGAGTTACTTGGGATAAAAGTAAAGGGAAATGGATGGCTCAAATAGTATTTAAAGGGAAAAGCTACTACTTAGGAAGATACGAGAATAAAGAAGATGCAGTAAAAGCGAGAAAAGAAGCAGAGGAAAAATTGCATAAAGAATTTTTAAGAAAATTAGAAGAAAAATAGAAAATAAAAAGGCAGTAACCGAAGCTACCACCTAAGCGCAAATTAAGTATAGCATATGTTACTTCCTTAATTCAAGGAGGAATTGAAATGTTAAAGGAAAAAGAAATAATGGACCTATTAAAAAAATCTTTAGAAAAGTATGTATTACATTTAATTAATAATAGCTTAGACTACATTGTTCATGAAGGGGAAATAAAAGCATATATAAATGTATTGAATAGAGAAGATTTAAAGATTAGATATTTATCATTAGATAAGGCTAAAGAGTTATTAAATAAATTATAGAAAGAATATGAAGAAGCACCTAGAATTTAATCTAAGTGCTTTATTTTAATATTAATCCGGCTATTAAAGAACCAAACACGCACATAAGCATTAAGGATATGCTTAAATCTATTCTTATAAATTCTCTTTTCATATAATCACCTCATTTAATAATTTTTATCATGGAATTTCGCATGGCATTTTCTGCATAAAACTACTAAGTCGCTTAAATCCTCATGTCCTATATTTTTATATGTATTATGATGAACATTTAAATATTTTGTACTAGAACACAATTGGCACCTATTACCTGCTCTCTTCAAGGCTTTTAATCTAGTTTCTTTCCAATGCGGGCTGTTTAAGTATTCTTGATATTCTATTTTTTTATTTTCTCTTTTATATGAATCTATAAAATCTTTATAGATAATATTTTCTTTTATTGATTTTTTTCTTTCTAATAATAACTTATCTTTTCTATTTTCGTTTTTAACGACTAATATTGTGAATAGAATTGATAGAACAATTGTAATCGGCATTAGCAACATAAGGTTCATAGAATCACCTTCCTAGTGTGATTTTTCCCTTAAATATGGTAAAATATACATGTAAGGGGTGGGCGTATGGGTAAAAATTACGAAAAAATAGACTTAGCATTTTCAGTAAACAATGAAAAAGAAATGGAATTATATAATTGGATTGAAAATAAGTGTGGTATATTGAATAAATCTACATTAGTAAAGCAAATGTTATATGAATTAATGATTAAAGATAAGAGCGATAAGTAGCTCTTATTTTTTTATTTATAAATTCTGAAATATTAAGAACTATTCTGAAATATTCTGCATATATATAAACTAAAGATATAAAAAAAGGAGAAAATTATGGCAAGAAAGATTACTATTAGTTTTAAGGAAACAACAAAGGATATAGAGTTATATAGTTATTTAGTATCTCTTGAAGATAAATCTACTGAGATAAAAGATTTAATTAGAAAAGCACTTAAAAATATGGAGGAGAAAAAGTGAAGGTTTATTATATAAACAAAGAATTAAATATTGTTATTAGTTTAGATAAACTTAATAAATTATCTCCTAATACAAGGCTAGTTATGGATTATAAAGGGAGAGAGATTGCTTATAGTGTAAATGATATTTATAAATGTAGAGATTGGAAGGTATGCACGATAGATGATTATAGCTTAAACCTAGATGATATTAGAGAACTTATGAAGAGAGTAGATAAAGATAGCGAAGTATATAATAAATTATTAAAAGAAGAGCAGGACTTATTAAATATATTGGTAGAAGATAAAACTATAGAATTAGAAAGGAGTTTATTCTAATGATAGCAGAGTTAGGATTAGCGACACAATTCTTGTACTATAGTTTAGGCTTAATAGCAACAGGAGGAGCATATTCTTCATTAAAAAAACATCTTAATAAACAAGATAAATTAGCTAATAATGATATAAAAAACTATAAAGAATTAAATAATATTATTGGCGAAGATGGATTAAAAATATCTAAAAATATAAGTCTGAAAGAAAAAATAGATTATGAGGGAATATGTTTAATAGGACCAACTGGAGCAGGTAAAACTACATCATTATTCTTAAATAATTTACTAGATAATAAATTAAGAGGTAGCTTGATTGTCACAGATCCAAAAGGAGAATTGTATAATCTCACTAGTGGATATCAAAAGAATATTTGTAAAAGAAAGGTTTATAAGATAGATTTCTCCAATACTGATTATAGTGAAAGATATAATTTATTAGCTAATTGTGAGAATTCAGAGGAAGTTATACAACTAGCAAGTAACTTACTATTAAATGGAGCGTTATCAGTAGAATTAGCAAGCGGAAAGAAAACAGGAGGAGTAGAATGGATTCAAATGGCCGAGCCTTTACTTGCAGCAGTATTACTCTATGTAAAAGATTTAGAGAAACCATTTAATACAATAGAATTTGCATTACAATTAATCCTCAACCTTAATAATGGACAACTTAAAGGTTTAATAGATAAATCTAAAAATATAGATGCCATAACTCAATATGATATATTCCTTATGGTAGGTGGAGCAGATAGAACAGAGGGAAGTATTAAGATAACTTTAGCAAGTAATATGAAGTTGTTTACTACTAAGGATGTCAATAAGATATCAATTAATACCACATTCAATATAGAGGATTTTAGGAAAGAGGAATCAATTTTATATGTAATATATCCTGAAAGAAAAAGTGTATATTTAGCGCCTTTTATAGCACCTTTATTTTCACAATTAATAGATAAGCTTATAGATAGTTATAATAATAAAAGCATACCTATACGCCTTTTATTTGACGAATTTGGGAATATAGGAATGCTTTCTAATATGAGTATCAATGCTGCTACTGTAAGAAGTAGAAAAATGAGTATAACTACTTGTGTTCAAAGTATTACTCAACTGTATCAAGTATATGGAGAGCATAGCAGTAAATCTATACTAAATAACTTGAAAACAAAGATTGTACTTCCTGGAATAACAGATGTTGATACAATAAATTATATTTCTAGTCTATGCGGAGTAACAGAAATTAATACTAAAAGCACAAGTTATTCAGAACAAAAACAAAGCACCAGCTACTCTAAGACAAAGAAAAAGATATTTGAAGATGGAGAATTAAGAACACTAGAAGATAATACCGCTTTAATAGTAGTTAATAATAAGATGCCAGTAATAGATGAAATATCATTGTATTTTGAAACGGAATTAAAAGAAAATGTTATAGAAGAAGTTAAATATAAAAAAATCTCTACAAATATATATAACCTTAAGAAAGAGATAGATAGAATAAAATCACTTAGCAATGAGCAGGAGTTAGAAGATGACAACGCAAGACGAACTTTACGACAAATATTTAAAGAAGAAAGCTAATAGGCGTTACAGTTCTGATGCTAGATTTTTTACAGTATTTAGAGTTGGAGAAAAATTTAAAAATAATCCTAATGCTGATTCAATATCTATAGATGGATTGGCTAAGTTTGAAAGGCATAACAATAGAAAAGGGAAAGTGCCTAATGCAGATCCTAAAAAGAAACATCTAAATCAAATTCTTATAGGAAATGAAAATGTAGAAGAAACTGTTAAGATGTATTTAGAAGGTGTTAAAATAAGAGATAATTCTGTTATTGCAAGAGAAATTATATTAAGTGCTGGAAATGGATTTTGGGAAAGGTTAAGTGATACAGATAGGCAAAGATGGATAGATACTAATATGAAATTCTTAAAAGATAACTTTGGAGATAATTGTGTATATGCTGTTTTACACATGGATGAAACTACTCCACATATCCATGCCTTAATAGTACCAGTTTTCTATAATGAAAAAAGAAGAATATCTACACTTAATAATAGTTTTTACTTTGGAGATAAAGAAAAGCTTAGTGCATGGCAAGATAAATACACTAACACCTTAACAGATAATTTTGAAAATGTATTTAAGAGAGGTATTCGAGGAAGTAAAGCTACCCATGTAGATTTAAAGACTTACTATGCACTTATAAAGGAGAATTTAAATGAATTAAATGCAGATGTTATATTGGCTAATGCTAAAGAGAATTTTATAAATAAGAAGAAAATAGAAGAGCTCCATGATACTCTAGAAAATAAAGAAGATGAACTAAAGTTAGCAGAAGAAATGGTTAAGAAAAATAAAGAGTTAAAAGAAGATAAAAAGCTATATGAATATGTAATAAGGAACTTAGCAACTAAATACAATATTCCAGAAGTTGAGGTCTATAAGATTATAAAAAATAAAGATAATGGCAAGAATATAGAGAGGGAAAGATAAGTTCTTTCTCTTTTTTATGTTAACCAGTTATGTATAGATGGATCATTATAATTAAGCTTGTTATTTACATAATGCGAAAAAAACGTAGTAAGTACTCCTTTTTAGAAAGTGGTAGAAAGTAGGTTAACAATATTTATAGAATTTAATAAAAAAATAATGCTCATGCGATTTATAGTATGTTAAAGCAACCAACCTTAACTATCAATCACACAAGCGAGATTTTAAAAATGTTATACAAATAGTATTATCTTAATTTTATTTTATTATTCAGAGTAGGATTAATTTCTACTCTATTTTTCATATAAATATCTATAGTATCCAGTAATACAATGATTTATATATTTCTCTAAATTTTCATCAGCTTTATAGTTATATCGTATATTTGTTCTGCCAACTAAAAAATCTAAACTAACATTATAAAAATCTGCCATTTTTATTAAATTTTCTATATCTGGAGTACGCTCCCCTGTTTCCCACGAGGAATAAGTTTGTCTAGCTATACTTAATTTTTGCGCAACATCTTCTTGTCTTAATTCTTTTTCATTTCTTAATAGTTTTAAAATACTTGTATTCATATAAACACCCCAAGAATATTTTACCAAATACAAAAATAAAAACTTTATATGCTACAAAAAAGAGAAAAATATGCAATTAAGAAACCAAAATACGACATTAATAGAAAAAATAATATTGTTAAAAGAACGCATGTTTGGTATAATTAAAATGCGTATTATTTAGAGGGGACAGATGACATTATGGATGAAGGTATAAAAAGGAAGAGGATTGTGTTAAAGATTAAAAAAATAAAAAAAGTACCTAATGACCCAGAAAAAAATGACGAGTAGTAAAATTCTACTCGTTATTTTTAATATCAAAGTAATTGCATGGTAGATTAAAAGCTTTGCAGATTTTATGTTTATTTACCTCACTAATAGGTAGCATATATTTTTCATATTTCATAATTGAAGAATAACCAATACCAACAAATTTACTAAATTTATATTTATTTAATCCATTTAACATTCTTAACTTATAAATTTTCTGAGAAATCGTGGCTTCTGGAAGGTCTTTGTATTGCTCGCTTACTGAGTTTTCTAAGTCAGAGAATACTTTATCAAAAGTTGCAGTTTTGTTGACCTTGAACATGCTAAACTTATGACTACGTACTATCCATTGAAGAAACTAAGAAAAATTAAAGGATTAGAAAATGCAAAATATGTAGATCCATATGCAGGTAGTAAAGGAAATTCAATAAGATATTTATCAGTTGCGCCAAGAACTAATGATCTAAAAGTAAAAGGCGTAGATAATTTATTTTGTGCAGGTGAAAAATCTGGTCTTTTTGTTGGGCATACAGAAGCAATATGTACTGGTAGCCTAGCTGGGCATAATGCTGTAAGGCTTGCAATGGGAATACCTCTATTAATTCTACCAGGATCAATAGCTATAGGGGATATAATATCTTATGCAAATGAAAAAGCAGGAACAAGAGAAGGTAGAAAAAATAGATATACATTTGCAGGAGCAGAATACTTTAAACGAATGAAAGAATTAGGATTGTATACTGTTGATAGAGAGGAAATAAAAGATAGAATTAAAAAGGTTAATTTAGATAAAGTATTTGATCAAAAATTAATATAGTAAGAAGTAAGAAAAAGAGAATAGAATATTTTATTCTCTTTTTCTTTATATAGAAGCCTTAAGATTGGTTAGTCATTAGGAAATTTTTTCATTTATATAATAGGAACAAAATAAAAAGGATGTCTAGCTGTAACTTTAGTTAAAGAAATAGATATATTATTACTAATTTGAACATATATTAATAATAAAATAAAAATTTATATTAGGTGGAATAATCTGAATATAAGTGATAGAATACTATATATAAATTTGGGACAGGGAGTAGATATGTTAGACTTTGATTTAATGAATATATTTAATGGATTTATAAGAAATTATGCAAATTTCGGTTTAAATAAGAATAGTAGTAGATTTGAAGCAGTAAAAAGAGAAATTAAATATTTCATAATGCTTGGACAATTTTTAGGCTATTCAGTAATGCACAAGGGAATAAATAATGATGATGAAGCTTCTTTAAGTAATATTGAAGTAGCATGGAAAGATTATGATTTTAATACATTATCCTCAAGTTCTATAAAATTACAGCTTTTTAGAGAAGATGATTTAGTTAATGATTTGGAGGTAATACAAAACTTATTGTATAAAGTAAAAGAAGATCCCGATAAAGCATATGTACAAATATTAGAAACTTCATCAAATGCACGTATAGATTATCTTAACAATATAATTAATACGTCATATTTAGAAATAAAAAAAGATATGTTAGTAATTTATATAATTAGGGATATACTAAATGATAAGAGTTACTATAATGGATATTTATTTGAAAAAGGTAAAATTACTAAGAAAAAGATAGGTATTTGTTATAGTGATGTTGTAGGAGAAAAAAAGGCTGTTTTTAAGTTTTAATATTATCCTTTAATATTTAATATATAAAAGGAGAATAGTTATGGAAATAGAAAAAGGAAAAATACAAGAGATTTGGAACTACAATCATAATAAGATAATAAAATATAAACAGGTAATTAAAAATAATACTTTAAATGAAGTTACAGAAATTGAAACAGAAAATTTAAATGAATTAATTAGTGAAGTTAGGAAACAACTTTATGAATGGAACAGAATTATATAAATAAACAATTAAATAGGGGGAAGTATGGGGATTAAAGCCATAAATAAAATAGATTTTGATAAAATAGTGAAAATAAAGTTTAATAATATTTTAGATGGATTTGAAAAATTTAATTATATTGAGCTTTATTCTAGAAAATATAAAGAAAATAAAGAAATTGAAGAGGATTTTATTAAAACATTAGAAAGCTTTTTTGATTTAAATTACGATGAAAATAAAATAATAGTAGATTTTTATAAAAACAAACTAGATAAAGATAGTATTGAATTTATTGAAAATAATCTTGATTTAGAAGAAATAAAACTATTCAATGAAATTTTAAATTCAGGTACTATAAATGATATGTTTTTTGAAATAAGTGACAAAAAATACATAAAATTATTAACTAAGTTATGCACTAGAGAATTATTTTTTATAACATTCTATTTTACTAAAGGACCAGTTACAATATGGGGAAACTATAATTTAAAGTTTCCACTGTTTTATGATAAAGATAATATAGATGAAGAAAGTATAAAAGATTATTTTATTATTGCAAGAAATAATAATTTATTATGAACCTTTTTGTAAAAGACATAAATTATACTTGTCTATCATAATAATTAATGTTAGTTTATTAGATAAGTAGGGGATATTTATGAACCATTTAAAGAATTTTATAAAAAAAATTAATAATGATGATTTAGAAGAAGATAGAATAGATGAAATAACTTTAAAATGTAAATATTGTAATAAAGCTATTAATATTAAAGATTCATACATAGATAAAGAAGATTTAAATATATATTGTTCTAAAAAGTGCTTTATAGAAAATTTAAATTGTAAATATTTTTAAAGGGTATCCTTAATTAGGTACCCTTATTTTTATGAAGAAATATTTTCTTCAACATTATTATAATTTGGAAATAAGACAATTGTAGATAATCTAAATTCTCCATTTTCCAATAATCTTAAAAACCATTTAATATGTTGATTTGATGAACTACCAATTATAGAGTAGTTTTGAGCATTATTTTTATATTTAGGATAAATCATTGTTGATGAGTTATTAAATTCATTAATTATAATAATACTATACTCATAATCAGTACAAAAATATTTTAAATTGCTTAAATCAATGCTTAAGATGTTATCGTTTATAACAGAAGAGCATTTAAATATTTCACGAGTTTTAATATTTTTTAAAAATACAGATATTTTGTTTGTAGGTAGATAGTTGATATTATCAAAATTTAGAGATAATTTATCATCTTTTAATTCAAAGGAAATTATATCTTTTTCTAAAATATTAAAATTATTGAGATGTAGTTTGAAAAAATTATCAATATTTCTAGTTTCCTTCATAATATTCCTCCTTAGAAATACTATATAAGCTGTACTTATATTATTTAAATAAATATAAATACAACTTATATAAGTTTTAAAGCTATTTTGTTAGGTAATTAAACAAATAAAATATATTTATAATATATTGTTATAATTTAATAAACATGTTAAAGATTTTATTTGAATTATATAAGTTTAAATTAATTCTATTAGTATTAAAGTTAGTAAATTAATTTAAATAAAATGAAAAGCTTGAAAACATATATATTAACTATAATATTTCTATGGCTAAGAAAAGTTACAAGTTATTTTGAAAGAGAAGTTTTATTAATAAAAAGAAAAAATGCTGATTATCTCATCAGCATATCTATCATTATATCTAAGGTAGCTTTAGTTTTATTTAAGTTACTAATATAATCTGCAATATGATTTTTATAATATTCAACTCCACTGTCTGTAATAGAATATACTTTTTTACTTCTTTTATTTAAAAATTCATCACCAGTCCATGAGCTTTTAACATATCCTTTTAATTCTAAGTCATAAAGAGTTTCATATATTGTACTAGATGAAACAGGAAATGGCAGAGAAGTTTCTGAAAATCTATTTCTAAATTCCTCAAGAACCCTATTTCCAAATATAACATTGCCTTTTGATAATTCTTTTAATATATAGAAGCTATAAAGCATTTTTGTGTTTACTACATTTCTAGGTGCAACTAATCTATTTCTTTTATCCATATAATACCCTCCTTATATATAATATAGTTTATCATATAATTTAATGAATGTACATTTAAGTAATATGCTCGTAAATGATAATAAAAATAAAAGAAATATTACCGAACACAAACAATATGTAATGAATACAATGTACTATACAAAAGAGTAGGAGTTGATTAACATGTCAAGAAGATCTTGTTGTAACAGGTGCTGCTGTAGAAATAACTGTTGTGGCGGAGGATGCTGTAATAACTGTGGTGGCGGATTCGGAGGCTGCGGAGGCTGTGGAGGTTTCGGTGGCTGTGGCGGATTTGGTAATTGTGGATTCGGTTGTGGAGGATTCTTTCCATTATTATGGTTATTATTACTAGGTGGCTGTTGGTAGTAAAATAGTAAAAGGATGCATTAGCATCCTTTTATTATTAAAATTAAAATCTGATATCAAATACAGATTTATGTAAGAATTTTTTTTTCATATAGGCTAATAATAATTTATAAGTAAAAGATAAATAAGGTGGTATATATGAAAAAATTATATTTAAAAGATGCAAAAATGAATGAAACTATTGAAACTACTTTTATGGTGATAAAAATATTATCTTATGATAAAAATGATTTTGTTGCAGTTATTGGAGATAATTCAGGAGAAGTAAAAGCTTATATAAAAAATATAAATACAGTTATAAATATTGGAGATGTTATATTAGTTAAAGGAAAACTCTTATCAAAATTTAAAGTTAATTTTATAAAAAAGATTTCAGACATAAATATATTGGATTACTTACCTTCAGTTAAGAGATCAATAAATGAAATTATGAATGAATTAAATGATATAAGTAAATTTGAATTTAAAAGCTTAGAAGCTAAAACAATTAATGATTATTTTTTTGGTAATGAAGAATTTATAGATAAATTTAAAAAGGCAATAGGTGGAGTATTTAATCATCATAATTATATAGGAGGTCTAGCTGAGCATACTTTAGCAGTAACAAGCCTAGCACGTGAGTTAGCTTATAGATATGATTGTAAACATAAAGAAATAGCTATATTAGGAGCAAAATTACATGATATAGGAAAAATAAGAGAAATGGTTTATGATGGACCATTTTCTTATACATTAGAAGGAGAACTTCAAGGACATATTGTTATTGGGTTAAATATGTTAGAAGAAGCTTTTAATAGCAATAGAGAGATTTATTCTAATGATTTTATTAATAGATTAAAGGCTATAATTATTCAGCATCATGGTAAACCTGAATTTGGATCTCCTAAAGAGCCAAATTCTATGGAAGCCTATATAGTTCATTATGCTGATTATGTTGATGCTACATTAAATAAGATAAGTATAATATCAAATGATTTAGAGAGTGGTGAGTGGAGTAATTTTGATAAAAGAATAAATGGACGAATATATATATAATAACGTATATAAATAGTTAATAAATTTTTACAGAAGATAATATTTTATTATTATAATGTCAATAAAATCATAAAAAATAATAAAGTGTATGATACAATATATTAATATAATATATTAGAGGTGAAGTTATGCAACAAAATAGATGTTTTTGTGAGAAATGTAATAAGATTCAATATATAGAAGTTAATAGTTGCAAAGAAAGTAAAGAATTTAATATAGGGAAAATTACTTATGATAAACTATATGGAAAATGCTTAGTTTGTGGAAATGAAGTATATTCTTTGGAATTATCTAAAAAGAACAAAATTGAAATTAATAAAAAAATAAAAGAATTAGAAGATGAAGTGACAATATTAAGAATTATAGAAGGTAGCAAAAAAGGTAATCTTATATTAGAAAATGGGGATAGAGAACTTTTAAATGAAATTGAAAGTATTTTATTAAATAAAAATAAAAAATAATTTCTTAAGTTATTAAATAAGATTTAGTCTAATATAATATGGTGTAAAAGTATATAATTGCTTTAGGGGGACACTTATGTTGGACTTATTAATATATTTAGATGAAGCTTTAATCAAAAATTTGAATTCAGTAGCATTAAGAGGTTATATTGATATAAGAACATATAGAAGGATTAAGGATAGAACATTTGGAGGCAATGTAAAAATAGGAGATAGAGAATCAAATGGCTCAGATTTTAGAGATCATAGAGATAAAATAGAGGGATATAAAACTAAACATAAAACTTATGAAGACCACTATCAAAATGGAAGAGATAAAAGCTTAGGTTTTGAAGGAAGAGATTTTGATAGAAATGAGCAAGAAATAAAAAAAATCACTACTATTTTTACTCTGCATAATGAGTTGTTAAATAATATGATTACTAGCAAGAACGTTAAGCAAGTAGACAGTAATTCTATTGAAAATGGAGATGTAAAAGAAGGAGATTATGTACAAATTAGTGGATGTGTGCAAGAAATTTCACTTCCATTTTATATAGATACATTAATTGATAGTATAAATTGCTATGGTGTAGATTTTTTAAACACATTACTAGAAAAGGAAAATTTAAAGACTTTAAATTTTAATATAATTTGTAAGCTTTTAGAAAGATTAAGAAAATCCATAACTGCAAGGGGAAGTTATGATTTAGTAATTCAAAATGAAAAAGCATCATTAGTTCTACCAATAAGTGAAAATAATTTCTTAAGTAATCACTCTCACATATTTGATTTAGTTCATTGTTCTTGCAAAATATTTGGTAAGGTTATGATGATAAAAGAAGATAATAATAAATGCATAAGTTTATTAAGAAAATCATCACAAGAAGATTATTATCAAGAAATATTAGATTCTATAGAACCATATTTAGAAGTTTTGAGAAAAAATAATATAATTCTTCCTAAAAAACCCGAGTGTAATATAAAGGGAAAAATGATAATGATTTTACCTATAAGTATATGCTTATAAACCCTAATAAGCATATACTTTAATTTAATATAGAAAATATAAAAGTTTAAATTAAAGCAATGTAATTATATAAAGTATTATATATCAGTTTTAAAGGTAAGTATATTTTATATTGTTCTTTTTTTAGTAAACTTATATCTGTTCATTTTTTAACTTAATGTAGAAAGAAAAAAAATTATACTGTATAATTAATACTTAATGGGTAACATAAAGAATAAAAAGGAAAGAGGCATTAAGATGAAAGTAGGATTTGACCATAAAAAATATTTAGAAGAGCAATCTAAATATATATTAGAGCGAGTAAATAATTATGATAAATTATATTTAGAATTTGGTGGAAAGCTTATGTTTGACTTACATGCAAAAAGGGTTTTGCCAGGATTTGATGAAAATGCTAAAATAAAGCTTTTACAAAAACTAAAAGAAAAAGTTGAAGTTGTTATTTGTGTATATGCAGGAGACATAGAAAGAAATAAAATAAGAGGCGATTTTGGTATTACATATGATTTAGAAGTTTTAAGATTAATAGATGATTTAAGAGCTTATGAACTTGATGTAAATAGTGTTGTTATAACAAGATATAATGGACAACCAGCAACAACTGTTTTTATAAACAAATTAGAGCGTAGAGGGATAAAGGTTTATAAGCATGAAGCTACAAAGGGTTATCCAACAGATGTTGATACTATAGTAAGTGATGAAGGCTATGGAAAAAATCCTTACATAGAAACCACTAAGCCAATAGTGGTAGTTACTGCTCCAGGACCAGGAAGTGGTAAACTAGCTACATGTTTAAGTCAATTATATCATGAAAATAAGAGAGGAAATGTTGCAGGATATTCTAAATTTGAAACTTTCCCAGTTTGGAATGTTCCATTAAAACATCCTTTAAATATAGCTTATGAAGCAGCAACTGTAGATTTAAAAGATGTAAATATGATAGACTCATTCCATTTTGATGCTTATAACAAGGTAGCTGTAAACTATAATAGAGATATTGAAAGTTTCCCAGTATTAAAAAGAATTATAGAAAAGATTACTGGTGAAGAGTCAGTTTATAAATCCCCAACAGATATGGGAGTAAATAGAGTTGGATATGGAATAGTAGATGATGAAGTAGTTAAAGAAGCATCAAGACAAGAAATAATAAGAAGATACTTTAAAACTATTTGTGAATACAAAAAAGGATATGTTGATAAAGAAACATCTGATAGAGCTAAATTAATTATGGAAGAGCTAAATTTAAAAGAAACTGATAGAAATGTAGTTGTTCCAGCAAGAGAGTATTTATTAAGACTTAGAAGTTTAGCAGATAAAGGTGAAGTTTTTTCAGCAGTAGCATTACAGCTTGAGGATGGAACTATTATAACAGGTAAGAGTTCAAAGATTATGGATGCTTCAGCAGCAGTTATATTAAACTCAATTAAATATCTTGCTAATATATCAGATGATATTCATCTTTTATCACCTGTAATATTAGAGCCAATTAAAAATTTAAAACTTAAGACATTAGGAATAAATAATACAGTTTTAAATTGTGAAGAGATATTAATAGCATTAAGCATATGTGCTGCAACTAATCCAACAGCTCAAGTTGCACTAGATAAGCTAAAGGATCTAAAAGGTTGTCAGGCTCATTCAACAACTATTATAACCACAAATGATGAACAAACTTTTAGAAGACTTGGAATAGATATAACTTGTGATCCAGAGTATCAAAGTGAAAGTTTATACTATAATAATTAGAAACTTAAAACTATCTTTAGAATATTCTAGAGATAGTTTTTTTATAAATTAATAAAATTCCTATGCAAACTATAATTTTAAATCAATATTTAGGAAATACTATTCTTAATAGAATAGGAGGTTTTTTCAATGAATGATGATTTATCTGTTAAAATTATTCCTTTAGGTGGAGTAGGTGAAATAGGAAAAAATATTACAGCGATAGAAGTTGGAAATGAAATAATAGTAGTAGATTGTGGAGTGGCTTTTCCGGACGAAGAAATGTATGGAGTAGATTTAATAATTCCAGACATAACATATTTAATACAAAACAAAGACAAGGTAAAAGGCTTTTTTATTACTCATGGGCACGAAGATCATATTGGATCAATTCCATATATATTAAAACAATTAAATGTACCTATATATGGAACAAAATTAGCATTAGCAATTATTAAAAATAAACTAATAGAACATGATTTAATAGAAACTAGCAATTTAATTAGTGTAGACCCTGGTTCAAAAGTTGATTTAGAAAATATAAGTATCGAGTTTATACAAAGTACTCATAGTATAGCTGAATCTTGTTGTTTAGCTATAAGTACTCCTCTTGGGGTTATATTTCATACTGGTGATTTTAAAATAGACTTAACACCTATAGATGATAAAGTTATAGATATAGATAGAATTTCAAGTATAGGAAAAAAGGGAGTTATTTTATTAATGGCTGATAGTACCAATGTTGAGAGATCTGGGCATACAATGTCAGAAAAATCAATTGGTAATACTTTTAACAGAATTTTTAGAGGGGCAAGGGGGAGGATAATTGTAGCAACCTTTGCATCCAATATACATAGAATGCAACAAATAATTAATGCTTCTATAGAAAATAATAGAAGAGTAGCATTTTCAGGAAGAAGTATGGAAAGTATATCAAAAGTAGCTTTTGAGCTTGGATATCTTCATATACCAGAAGGAATGTTAATTGAAATAGATGATATAAATAATTATTCTAACGAAAGAATAACTATAATTACAACAGGTAGTCAGGGTGAACCAATGGCAGCACTTGCAAGAATAGCATTTGGAACTCATAGGAAAATAAGAATTGAAAGGGATGACTTGTTTATAATTTCGGCATCACCAATACCAGGTAATGATAAATTAATTTCAAAAGTCATAAATCAATTATTTAAAAAAGGTGCAGATGTTATTTATGAAGATTTAGAAGAAGTTCACGTATCAGGTCATGCATACAGAGAAGAGTTAAAACTGATGCATAGATTAATAAAACCAAAATACTTTATGCCAGTTCATGGTGAATACAGACATTTAAAGCATCATAAAGATTTAGCAATAAGTCTAGGGATGGATTCTAAAGATGTATTTGTAGTAGAACGTGGAGAAGTATTAGAAATAAGTAATGAAGGTGCCAGAATATCTGGAAAAGTAACTACAGGTACTGTTTTAGTTGATGGATTAGGAGTTGGCGATGTAGGATCATTAGTATTAAGAGACAGAAAGCATTTAGCACAAGATGGATTAGTTAATATGGTGGTTACTATAGAAAAAGAAAGTTATAGCATTATAGCAGGTCCAGATATAATAACAAGAGGTTTTGTATACGTAAAAGAGTCAGAAGAATTAATTAAAGAATTAAAGAAGATTGCAGCTGATGAATTGCAAAATTGTTTAGATGACAAAATTTTAGAATGGTATTTAATGAAAACAAATGTAAAGAAAGCTTTAGAGAGATATATTTATGATAAAACAAAAAGAAGACCAACAATTATACCAATAATTATGGAAATTTAAAAAAATTAATATATAATAGATAGTAAAAAGTAAATAGGAGGGGTTTTATGAAAAACGTAGCAGCATTTTTTGATATTGATGGGACTATATATAGAGAAGGTTTAATTACAGAAGTATTTAAAAAAATAATAAAATATGAACTAGTAAGTGAAAATAAATGGTATAAAGACGTAAGACCTTCATATATAAAATGGGATAAAAGGCAAGGTGATTATGACACTTATCTTTTAAAGATGGTAGATGTTTATGTTGAAGCAATAAAAGGTATAGATAAATATCACATAGATTATATAGCTAAAAAGGTTATAGAGCAAAAAGGAGATAGAGTATATACCTTTAGTAGAGAAAGAATAAAATGGCATAAGGAACAAGGGCATATAGTTATTGCAATATCAGGATCTCCAAGTGAATTAGTAAGAGAAATGTCCAAGAAATATAACATGGATGATTATAGAGGAACAATCTATAAATTAGATGATGATAATAAATATAGTGGTGAAGTAATTCCTATGTGGGATCATGAAAGCAAATTAAATGCTATTAATGAATTACAAGCAAAATATAATATTGATTTAAGCAAAAGTTATGCATATGGAGATACATCTGGAGACATAACTATGTTCAACTCTGTAGGAATACCATATGCAATAAATCCTACAAAAGAACTTTTAGATAAAGTTATGGAAGATAAAGAAATAAGAGAAAAGATAAAGGTAATTGTGGAGCGTAAGGATGTAACTTATAACTTAGATATAAATTGCATAAATATTTTATAAAAGTTAATATAATGAGGTTAATAATATAATAGACAATAAACTCCTTAGGTTATATAATAATTAATGAATTACGAAGGAAAAGTTATTTATTTAAGGAGAATGGTATGTTAACTATTAATAATAAGATGTTAGAAGAAAAAATAAAACAGCTTAGAAAAGCTATTGAAATAGTGGGAGGAAAAGAACTTTTAGAAACTATAAAAAGTGATAATGAATTAGCACTTCTTATATTACAAAGTTCTTTCCAAAATGAATATGCATATATAGAAGTACTAGAAAAAAAATATTCGATTTCAGACTTACTTAAAATAAAGTTAGAATATGAAAAAAATTATATAAAAACTAAAAAGAAATACGTTCAAAAAATAGTTTATAAGATAAAGGAATATAACACTTATTTAGATTCTTTAATTAGAAAATATAGAAAAGATGGTGGAATTGAAGAATTTAGAAGTATTAAAAATGAAATTGAAGTTAGATACTCTATAGATATAGATAGCTTTATATTATCTAGCATAATTGCAATGAATGTTGATATAAATAATGATTATTATGGAGAGTATTTAAATTCTAAAAAGGAAGATTTTATAAATACTATAATAACTACAATAGTTTAATTTCTATAATAAAATTTACTCTTAAGGGGAAACTATAAATGTAAAGTACAACCTTAGGAGGTGTTAAACATGAGCAAACTAATGAGAAAAGTTAAGAGAAATCTTAAAGGAGCTAAGAAAAAAGGCAATTTATTATTAGAAATGGCTGATGACTTTATGGATATAGTTCATAATGCAAAATTATATAAAAAAATTAATAAAGCAAAAAGAAAAATGAAATAAACAAAAAAGTAATATCTAATGTAACATTAGATATTACTTTTTTTATAGTAATTTACTATTACTTTTAAATTACTATAAATACTTTAAAACATTAATTTAACCACTAAATAATTATATAAGTTAATGATAATATTGTTTGACAATTGGATTAGTTATGATGTATTTAACTTTTAATTCTTAATCCTTAATCCTTAATCAATAATGTAATCCAAATTAATTAATAATATATTTTAGGAAATATAAAACCTTTATAGCAACCATATACACTGAAATGTATATTATATAATGATTATATTTAGTTAGGTGGGAGACTGATGGAAGAAGAAATTAAGAATATTGTTGATGAAATAAAAGATGATTTAATTAATATCAGAAGAAGGCTTCATTCTAATCCAGAGCTATCATTAAAGGAATATGAAACTAGTGAATTTATATATAAAAAGCTAAAGGAATTTGGAATTAAAGAAGTTAGTAATGATATATATAAAACTGCTGTATTAGCAATTATAAGAGGAAAAAAGCCAGGGAAAACTATCTTATTAAGAGCTGATATGGATGCATTACCAATAGACGAGTTAAATAATTGTAGTTATAAATCAATAAACAAAGGAGTAATGCATGCATGTGGACATGATGGTCATGTTACTTGGATGCTTGGAACGGCATATGTTTTAAATAAGCTAAAAGATAAAATTAGCGGTAATATAAAGATATTATTTCAACCAGCAGAAGAAGATTATGGTGGAGCTGATGAGTTGTTAAAAAGTAATGATATACTAATATCAGACCCTAAAGTAGATTATGCAATAGCAGGACATGTTTGGCCAGAAATTAATTCTGGAGAATATGGGATTGTAAATGGAAGAGCAATGGCAGCTGCAAATAAGTTTATCATCGAGATAAGTGGAAGAGGTGGACATGGTGCCGAACCTCATAAGACTATAGATCCTATAGCTATAGCAAATCAGGTTTATATGTCTTCACAACAAATAATAAGTAGAAGGACATCTCCATTTAGTAATGCTGTATTAACAATAGGGAAATTTATAGGAAATGGATCTTATAATGTTATTTCTAGCAAAGTGATAATTGAAGGAACAATAAGAGCAGAAAGTTATGATAAAGTTGTTGAAATAACTAACTTGCTAGAAAGCATAACAAAAGGCATAACAGAAAGCCAAGGAGCCCAATATACAATAACATGTTCAAAACCTATAAAAGCAGTTATAAATGATGAAAATTTAGTAGTAAAAGCTAAAAATATACTAAGTAAAACAAGTCATAAAGTATCTATTTTAAAGGATGGTTCTATGACAGGAGAAGATTTTTGCTATTTTAGCACAAGAGTACCTTCTTTATTCATATATGTTGGAACAAAAAATATAGATAAAGAGATAATATACCCACTGCATAGTCCAAGATTTAATTTTGATGAAGATATTTTAGAAAGTGCAGTAAATCTTTTTGCATTTTTAGCTATTAACTTAATTTTAGAATAGATAACGCTATGTAAAAATAATTTTTTATTTAATTACTGACAGAAAGGTGTATATAAATTATTAAATATAAGGGAAATAATAAATTATTTTATACAGAAAATTGTAAGAATTGTATAATATATATGCATTAATAAAAGGGAGAAGAGGAGTTGTATGAAGAAATTTAATAAATATATAAATTTTGGTTTATTATTTAATGGTGTTTTCTTATTAGGAAATTATACTGATTTATTACCTGAGTTTATAAAAGGATTATCTGTGGGATTAGGATTAACATTAATATTTGTTGGGGTGTATTCTGAAAATCATGATATATCTAAATTAAGAAATTTTAAAAAAGGAATATTTAATCAGATGCTATCAAAATAATTTTATTAATATGGTATATAAAAAAGATATGGAATAAGTACTTATACTATCTACTTATTCCATATCTATAATATTAATTTGATATTTTCCTTTTTCAAATATGTTATAAAGTCATTATTTAATAAAATAGAATTTGTTTTGGAAATTAAATTTTTATTAAATATATTAATACATTTGATTTATTTTGAAGCCTTTGCTTATGAAAGTATCTTTAATTAAACTTATATGTTCAATACCATTAGTTTCGATGGTAACTTCTAATAAAACATTTTTCAACCTATTAGAGGCTTTAAATTGATTATGTTCGAGTTGAACAATATTTGCATTTAATTCTGAAAGCATTCTAGAGATTTCTTGAATTTGTCCAGGGATATCTGGAAGTTCAAGAGTGAAACAAAATAATCTCCCTCTCTCAACTAAACCATCATTTATTAAAGAGGAAATAGTTATCATATCTATGTTACCACCGCTGATTATGCACGCTATCTTTTTATCTGTATAACTTAATTTTTTTAATGCAGCAAGTGACGCAGCACCAGAAGCTTCAGCAAGTAATTTATGTTTTTCACATAATATTAAAAATGCTTCAGCTATTTCTTGATCAGAAACCGTAATAATATCATCAACATATTCTTTTATTATCCTATATGTTAAATCACCAGGGGATTTAACAGCAATACCATCAGCAATAGTATTAACAGTATCTAAGGATATTAAATCGCCATTTTTAAAGCTTTGTTCCATGGCATTTGCACCTTCAGCTTGTACACCTATGACTTTTATAAAAGGATTAATTTCTTTTGCAGCTAAAGAAATACCACTGATTAATCCACCACCACCAATCGGGCATAAGATTATATCAATATCATTTATTTCTTCTAGTATTTCTAAAGCAATTGTTCCTTGACCATAAATCACATTAATATCATTAAAAGGATGTATGAATATTGAATTATTATTTTCTTCAATACTTTTAGCATGAAAAAATGCATCATCATAGCAGTTACCATGGAGAACTACATTACCGCCAAAGTCTTTAGTAGATTGTATTTTTATATAAGGAGTAGTTTTCGGCATAACTATTGTAGATTTAACTCCAAGGAGGCTTGCTGCATATGCAACACCTTGAGCATGATTACCTGCAGAAGAGCAAACAACACCTTTGCTTTTCTCTTCTTCACTTAAAGAACGAATCTTATTAAGTGCGCCTCTTATTTTATAAGCTCCTGTAAGTTGTAAATTCTCACATTTTATATATACAGAACAGTTTGACATCTTTGAAAAAATAGGACTATACAAAATTGGAGTTTTGTTAATAACATCTTTAATTTTTTCTCTGGTTTTCTCAATTTCACTTAAATGCATAAACTTCCACCTCTAGTAAATTTTATATAATAAAAATATTATATCACTGCTATATAAATATATGAAGAATATAAAATTCAGAAAAGTATATTTTTTTAAAAAATTATAAAAAATATAAGTAATAAGTTATAGAAAGGAGAAGTTATTATGAATGAAAAATATAGTGATTTAATTAATATAGGGAATTTCACTAGAAATGCAGTGAAAAACTTTGAAAAGAATATAGTTAATAAGACTAATTATTTAGAAAGTGTAGCATCTAATACAGAGTTTAAAAATAATTATAGTATTAAGGAGAAATCAAATGAATAATAATTATCCTACACAGTTTCCAGCACAGCATCAAAGTGTACAGCCTGGAATAGAAGAAAATATGAATCCAAAACCAATTTTTAAGTCAGTTACATGTAATGAAGGAAGCAATAAGTTAAAAGATAAAGTAGCAATTATTACAGGTGGAGATAGCGGAATTGGTAGAGCTGTAGCTATAGCATTTGCTAAAGAAGGTGCCAAAATAGCAATAATTTATTTAAATGAACATCAAGATGCTGAAATAACTAAAAAGCTTATAGAAGACATTAATGGAGAATGTATTTTAATAAGTGGTGATGTTGGTGATGAAAATTTCTGTATATCTGCTGTTAACTCAGTAGTAAGTAAGTTCAATAAAATAAATATACTAGTAAATAATTCTGCTGAACAACATGTATGTAATGCATTAACAGAGATAACTAAAGAACAGTTTGAAAGAACATTTAAAACTAATGTATTTGGAGCATTTTTTATAACAAAGGAAGTTTTAAAACATTTAAGTGAAGGAGACTGTATTATTAATACTACTTCAGTTACTGCTTATCATGGGCATAAGACTTTAATAGATTATTCAATGACTAAAGGTGCGTTAACTTCATTTACAAGATCATTAGCATTAAATTTAGCTGATAAAGGGATAAGAGTTAATGCTGTAGCGCCAGGACCAGTATGGACACCATTAATTCCAGCATCATTTGCTGAAAGTGATGTAGCTAGCTTTGGTACAACTAGCCCAATGAAAAGAGCAGCTCAGCCAGTTGAACTTGGGGAAAGTTATGTTTTCTTAGCAAGTGATGGTGCATCATACATAACAGGAGAAACTATTCATGTTAATGGAGGAGAAATTGTAAACTCATAAAGCTAAACATAAAACATTTATATTAATAAATATAAAAATATAAAAATTAATTCAAAAGTATACTTATTTTATTTAAGTATACTTTTATTTGTTATTTTTAGTTATATATATATTAAATATTTTTACTAACAAAAAATAAAGGGAATTTTACAAAATAAAAAATATAAATGATTTAAAATATAGATTATTATTAAAGTTATATTTTTTAGTATAGGTTTAGAACTGTTGAAAAGAACTAAAACTATTAAAGCTCTAATAGAATAGAACGAAAAATTGAGTTAAGTTTTCTACCGTTAATCAAGAGAATAATATATTCAAATATACAAATATTGAAAAATATATAACAATACTAAAAAATATATATTTATTAATTATTTTCTAGGTGATGTGGAGTATAAAGTTATAATGTAGAATGGATTTGCATTTTTAAGGTGAAATGTGGTAAAAATTCGTAAAATATGGTATTATATATATTGCTTATTAAATAATAAATTTTATTTTATATTTTATATGGGATTAGGGTGAAAAATATGGGTAATTTAGTTAATTTTTGTGATAAAGATTCTAAATTAGAACGAGATGATTTAAGCGGAGTAGTTTCATTAGATGACTTGATTAATGATGATAAGTCGGGGACTGGTGTTTATAGCTTCCCTAATTTAGAGCTAATTAGATCGAATAAGTTTTATACAGATATATTAGAAGGCATAGGTATTAAAAAATCAAAATATTTAAAGATGTCACTACAAGAAATTATGGATATAAATGATAAAGACAATGTATTAAATCTTCTAAAAAATTCTATAGAAAGCGGAAAAATACAAATGTCTCAAGATCTTATTCATAAAAATAAAAATGGTGATATAGATTACTTAAAATGTGTAATTACTCCTGTAAAGGAAGAAAATTCACTGATTTTTTTAATAATAACACTTTTAAATGTAACAGAAAGTGCTATTGAAAAAGAAAATCTAAAAAATGAAATTTTAAAATTAAAGGAGGAAAATACAAGATTAAAAGAAGAAAATTCTAAATTAAGTAAAGAAGTTTTTAAATATAAAAACATAGTTGAAAATATAACCGACGGGTTAATTTTTTTGGATAAAAAGGGGAAAGTTGAATTTTTAAATAGAGCAGCTAAAGATTTTTTCTATGAACCTGATAAGTTAAAAGTATTAGGTCAAACACTTGCTCATACTAAGTACTATGACTTGAATGGGAATATATTGCATATAAGTGAATTACCATCTTCTCGGTCATTGAATGGAGAAATTATAAGAAGTATGAGATTTATATGTGAAAGACCTGATAAAACTATCAAAACAGATATAAGTTGCAATCCTTTATATAATCAAAATAATGAGTTGGTTGGAGCAATATCTAGTATTAGATGTTTAAATGATTCATTGAGAGTTGAAAATTATTTAAAAAAGCAAAGAGATAATTTTTTTAATATTATAGATAGTTTAGATTTACTTATATGTAGATTTTCATATCCAGATTTTAAAGTAATACATTATAATAAAAAAGTAAAAGAAGAAATAATATATTCTAATCAGAATACTTATTCATCCTTTTTACAAATTCCAAGTAATGATAGAGAAATGTTAGATAAAGAACAAAAAAATAGTTCTATGATTAGGGGAAGTAATATTAAAGTGGTGCTTAATGGGAAAGATATATATATAGAAACTTTCTATCAATATATATTTGATGTTGATGGTGAAATAAAGGAAGTTATAAAAGTTGGAATAGACATAACTGACAATATAAGTCATCAAAAAGAACTAGAAGAAATATTAAAAACTCAAGAGGAATTTTTTTCATTTATTGCGCATGAATTTAGAACACCATTAACAGTTATGAGTTCTACGACTCAACTATTAAATTTAGTTTATAGAAAAGATTTACCTGAAAAAGTTATAAGTTATATAGATAAAATAAGTCTAAGTACATTACAACAGCTAAGGCTTGTAAATAATCTTTTAGATATAACAAGAGCTGATGCTGGCTATTTGAATGTAAATTTACGTAATTATGATATTGTAAGTATGTCTAAAGCAATTACTGAATCTGTTAGAAGTTTTGCTGTGAGAAAGGATATTAATCTTGAATTTACTTGTAATATTGATAAAAAAATTATAGCTGTTGATGATGAAAAGTATGAAAGAATATTATTGAATTTATTATCAAATGCAATTAAATTTACTCCAAATGGTAAGACTGTAAAGGTTGAGCTAGATTGTGATGCTAGCTATACTAATATTAAAGTTAAAGATGAGGGAGTAGGTATCCCTAAAGAAAAACAAGAAATTATTTTTAATCGGTTTGGACAAGTGAATAATGAATTAACAAGAAAGTCTGAAGGAACAGGAATAGGATTATGCTTAGTTAGAATGCTTATAAATTCTATGGGCGGAAAAATAGAATTAACAAGTGAATTGGGAGAAGGTAGTACTTTTACTATTATCCTTCCTAATAAAGTAGTTTCAGATGATACTAAAGTATTAGATATGAATCTTATAAATAATAGGTTAGTTCAAACCATGGATATGGAGTTTTCTAACATTTATATAGAATAAAATAAAGATAGCCAAAATTTTGGCTATCTTTATTTAGTATATAATTTTTTATGTTTCTTGTAGCCTATAACTGATGCATCAATTGCTCCTGCATATTGACTTAATTCATCAGTTACAACTTTAAATTCTAAATAATCACTTAATATTTCTTTAAATGAATTTGAATTTGCAAGTCCACCTGTAAAAAATACATCATTTTCTAATTTTAATCTTCTAGCAAAATTTGCAGTTCTTTTTGTAATTTCATAAATCTCAATCTCCCTTTTAATGTTAATAAATATTAAGTAGAGTTTATTTTAAATATATGATAAATATAGTTTAAACATGAAAAGTTAGGTTATATTCATTTCATTTATATATTAATATTTTAGCATGGAAATATATTTTAGAAAACGATTTAATAAGGCGTTATTTATTACAATATAAAATTAGAATAATTATAGATATACAATGTTTTAGAAAGTTAGCTAGAGGTACTAGTGATTTTTATTAAATAATCTTATAGTGTTTTAAAATGGTAATGTTTTTATAAAGTGATATAATTGTATTGTTTGGAGGGATACTAAATGGATGAAAAAACAAATGTAATGCGAATTTTGGATAAAAAGAAGATTAAATATAATAGTTATTCTTATGTAAATACTGATGCTATAAGTGGAGTAGAAGTTGCTAGCGTTTTAGGGCAAGACCCAAATCAGGTTTTTAAAACTCTTGTTACAGTAGGTAAATCAAAAAACTATTATGTATTTGTAATACCTGTAGAAAAAGAGTTGAATTTGAAAAAAGCAGCAAAAAGTGTTGGTGAAAAATCTATTGAAATGATAAAATCAAAAGAATTACTACCATTGACAGGATATATTCACGGGGGATGTTCACCTATTGGTATGAAGAAATCATTTGTTACAACAATTGATATATCAGTTGAAGAACTAGAAACATTTATTTTTAGTGCTGGTAAAATAGGATATCAAGTGGAATTAAGCTTAGATGAGCTTAAAAAAGTTATTAGATTTCAGTTATCTGACTTAGTATAAATAGTCTTATTTGTAGTGGTAATATAAATTAACCATATTTAATTTCATGAAATATATAATTCTTTATTATTAAGGATATGACATAGGAAATTATAAAGCTCCAACCAAATTTAAGGCAAATGGTTGGAACTTTATATATTATACTATAAAATTTAATTGCTTTTAGTTTAATAAGTAAGTATGGAGTTTTTAATTATTTCCTAATCCTTTTATCCAATCAAGAAACTTAGAAAAAAAGTTACCTATTGCATCAAAAAGTCTTTGAAAGAATCCACTATCTTGAATATCTTTCCCAGAGTTTTTTAGTGCTTCTGAAATTTGATTACCTATATTTTTTAAAGTATCTTTAACATTATCATAATCTATATCTAAGTCATTTATATTAGCCATCAAAGCTTTTATTTGCTCTTTTTGCTCATCTGATATTTCAACTGTATAATTATTTGTAACAGTTTCAACTATTTTTGATATTTCTTCACTATTTTTTGGAGATTCTTTTATAACTTTTGTTTTAACATCATTAATAACTTTAGCAGCTTCATCATATCCAATTTCTTCTCCAAGATCTGATGTTGTTTCTATTTCTTCTTGAGCTGTCTTTTTATTTTTTAATGATAACTCTTCACCTTTAACAGCTTCAAAACCTTTTAATATTCCTGATAATGCAGAAGTACCAGTAACATGGAAAGGTGAACTTGCTTTTACCTCAGCATTAGTTACTCCAGATGTAACTAGAGCATTCGAAAGCATAAGTGGAGTGACTTCTGTTAAATTCTTAGCTGTTACGTGTATTCCACCATTATTAGTAAGCTTAACATATGAAGAGGAATAACAGCCACCTTGATAATTAGATTGATCATTTGGATCAAGACCTAATTGTTTTATAATATCTTCATTAGTTATTCTATCTATGCTAACTTCATTTTCTTTAACACCAAATTCTTTTAACATTTCAGATTCCTGAGCATCTGTTAAGTCAATACCAAAAGTAACTCTTTCATTATTTTGGGCTTGTACAGTAAAACTAAATAAGGAAAATGCAACAGTGCATGCTGTAATTAGCTTTAGTATATTTTTTTTCATAATAAAAAACTCCTTTTACATATATAAAATTGCTTTACTTTAATATTATTAAAGAAAGTAGAAAAATAGAAGGCTTTTAAGATTTATTTAAGAATTTGATAATGAAAAATTAAAATATAAAACTAAGTTGAGTTCATTATCATAATTATAAAACGCTTTATATCTAGAATATAATAATTTAATAAAATAAAAATATTAATACTAAAATAAGCCTAATATAAAAAGAAGTCTAATTTAAATAGACTTCCTTAATTTTAAAATGCGCCAGAATCTCCGCCTCCGCCACCTGAAAAATCTCCTCCAGATGAAAAGTCATTAAAACTATTATTGCTAAAATCCATGCTAGTATTGAAATTTGTATCATTTCCATAATTCTCATTTACTGAATTGTGTATTTCATTAAATAAAAATAAATTTGTCATATAGCAACTATAAAAAGTGTGATTAAAATTATTATTAGAAAGGGAATCTCCATTAGGAGTATCTATATCTAAATCATAATGACTTATTCCCAATGCAGGAGCATATATTATAGATTCTTTAATATTATCTATATTTTCAGTATTTATTAATGATAATAAGTATTTTTTATAAGCAGACCATTTAAGATATTCATTATAAGCATCATTATTTAATACTTCTTTATTCTTAATACTTATATAATAATTATGAGATTTTCCATTTTGTTTAACTTCATTTATAAAATCATAATATGAATTATTAAATTTTTTAGCGGCCTTTTGGCTATTATTAATTTTCTTTTTTATAGATTCAAAAGAAAATTCATTATTACTATCTTCATATTTTTTAAACCAGTCCATTAAAACTTTTAAATGTGAATATTCACATTTTGAACTTTCTTTTATTCTTTTAAATTTAACATTAATAAGTTCATCTCCATCAGATATACTGCTATCTAGAATATAAAAACCTTTATTTGCAAGATACATTAATGTAGAAGGAACTAGAGGCCAATTAATATTATTTTTGTTATATAAATATGCAACCAAAGCTGGGCTTGTGTTAGAAGGTGGATATGGAAGCATATCTTCTTGGATAAAAACAAAGTTTGATCTATATTCATTTAAAGCTTCATTGAAAATTCTTTTTGAACGCTTGTGTGCAAGATAAAATATTATAGCTATTAACAAAATCAATGAAGAAGGAATTAAAATAGGTAATAACATATCAGAAGAATCTTTTTCTAAATATCCATTTATATTATTATCTATAATATTTGAGTTGTTATTATTTTCAATTGGTGAAGTTGTAATTGGAATTGTAAGAAAATCAGACTGAAATCTTAAATCAAGACCAAAATTTGAAGTTAAGTTTTCACCAGTAATTTTAATTTTATCTTCTGAAGTTCCTGCATTAAAAACTCCATCACCATAAACAGTATAATATAAATTATTTGCATTAAAATTTGCGGAATTTAATTTTAAATTTAGTTCAACATTATTTACTGGATTGTCTGCTGAAGCTGTATAAAAGCTCCAATTTAAAGAACTAAAACCTTCATATTTCTTTGCAGCAGAGCTTATTAAATACTCAACTTTAAATTTCTTTTCTTCATTACTACTTTTAGAATAAATCTTTACTTGAACTTTCCCATCAGTATTTATAATTTCGTAACTGTTATTTGATTTATCATTTTTGTTTTCTAAATTATATGATCCAGTAGAATCCTCAAGTGTTACATTATTAATAGAATAACCATTAGATTCATTTAAATTTAGATTTAGGTAAATACCATTAAAATCTCCATTAAAAGTATAAGTAAATTCATCATTTACTAAAACATCCCCATTGTTTTGTATTTCAGCATTAATAAGTAGTTTATCAATTGAATAATTCTTACTATCTGCAAATACAGTAATAGGAATTGTTAATGAAAATAATAAGGTTAAAAAGAAAATTAGTTTTTTCATTATCTATACCCCCTTGTAAATATTAGGATATCATATTATATGTATTTTCTCCATATTATTAAATAGTATTATAATAATGTTCATATCGGTTAACGTTTTCAAAAGGAAAAAAGTATTATATAATAGTTTACATAATAACTATAAAGGAGAATAGATTTATGAAAAGAATATTTGAATTAACAACAAGTGATATCGAAAGTTTAAATAAGAATACTCTTAAGGAGATAATAAAGACTTCAGAAGGTAGAACTGTTATGTCAGAGACTATTATAAGTTATACTCCATTTATAAGAGAAGTATCAAATTTAGAGCTTGCTGCAAGTTTTGGAGCAGATATGATAACTTTAAATACATTTAATTTTGAAAAACCTTTTATTTTTGGAATAGATGGGGGAACAAACTTACTTTCTTCAATAGATAACTTAGCTAAAATAGGAGATCAAATTAAAGATAATTTAAATAATAAAGATTATATAAAAAATATTAAAAAGCTAGTTGGTAGAATGATAGGAGTAAATTTAGAACCTGTACCAGAAGGAAGCACTTATGAAAGAGGATATACATTAAATAGAGAAAATCTTGAGAAGGTTAAGGAATATGGTTTTGATTATATAGTATTAACAGGAAACCCTAATACAGGTGTTACTGAAAAGACCATTTGCGAAGGAATAAAGCTTGCTAAGGAAGTATTAGGTGATAGCACTTTGATTATAGCAGGAAAAATGCATGGAGCAGGAAGTGGAAATATATATGATGAAAATGCTATAAAAGGCTTTATAGATTGTGGGGCAGATGTTGTATTAATACCAGCTCCAGGAACAGTACCAGGATATGATTTAGATTTAGCAAAGAAAATAATTTCTCTTATTCATGAAAATGATGCACTTGCAATGACTACAATAGGAACATCTCAAGAAGGTTCAAGTAAAAGTATAATAGAGCAAATAGCATTAAATTCAAAAATGGCAGGAGCTGATATTCAACATATTGGAGATTGTGGAACTTTTGGAATAGCATTACCTGAAAATATAATGGCTCTTTCAGTAACAATAAGAGGAATTAGACATACTTATAGAAGAATGGCTCAATCAATATTAAGATAATAAAAATATTAATAAAATAGGCATCTCATAATATTAAAATTTTGGGATGTCTTATTATTTTATTGAATGATTTTATAGAATTGCTTTAGCATGAAATGCATAATATATAATTTTAAATTGTGTAGGATCTATTTAAAGATATCATGGTATAAAATGCTTTATCAAAATGATAATCAATTCTCAAATTGATATTAAATTATACTTAAAAAATGAGTTGTTACAATTAAATATAATTTGGCATATTCATTGCTTATATATAATAAATAATGTAAAGATATATTATTTTAAATATAAGAAAGTGAAGTGAAGCTAATGTCATTACTAATAAAGAATGGGACAATTGTAACAGCAAGTGAAACATATAAAGGTGATATATATATTGAAGATGACATTATAAAAGAAATTAGTACTTGTATCAATAAAGAAGCAAATGAAGTAATTGATGCTAAGGGGAAATATGTAATACCAGGTGGGGTAGATGTTCATACTCATTTAAATTTAGATGTTGGAATTGCTGTAGCAAATGATGATTTTTATACAGGTACAGTTGCAGCAGCTTGTGGAGGAACAACTACGATAGTTGACCATATGGGCTTTGGACCTAAAGGATGTAATTTAAAACATCAAGTAGATGTATATCATGGATATGCAGATAATAATGCTGTAATAGATTATAGTTTTCATGGAGTAATTCAACATGTAAATGAGGAAATACTTAATGAAATGGAAAGCATAGTGAAAGATGAAGGGATACCAAGCTTTAAAGTTTATTTAACATATGATTATATGGTAAATGATGAGGAAGTATTAAAAGTATTAAATAGATTAAAAGAACTTAATGGAGTTACAACTGTTCATTGTGAAAATCATGGTAGTATAAAGGTATTAAAAGATTATTATGTGAAAAATGGTTTAAAAGCTCCTAAATATCATCCTTTAAGTAGACCTGTAGAAGCAGAAGGTGAAGCTGTAAACAGAATGATAAATTTATCATCAATGGCAGGTGATGCACCTTTATATATAGTTCATTTATCTTCAAATTTAGGATTGAGCTATATAAAAATGGCAAGAGATAGAGAACAAAACATATATGCAGAAACATGTCCTCAATATTTAGTTTTAGATGATAGCAAATATGATTTGGAAAATAATGAGGGATTAAAATATATTATGAGTCCTCCTTTAAGAAAAGAAGATGATATAAATTCTTTATGGAAGGGAATTAAGGATGGATATATACAAACTATAGCAACAGATCACTGTCCATTTGCCTTTAGTAAAGATAAACAACTTGGAAAAGATGATTTTACAAAATGTCCTAATGGAGCACCAGGAATTGAAGAGAGAATACCATTAATTTTTTCAGAAGGAGTAATGAAAGGAAAAATCAACATTAATAAGTTTGTTGAAGTTTGCTGTACGAATCCTGCTAAAATTTTTGGATTGTATCCTAAAAAAGGTTCAATACAAGTAGGGTCAGATGGAGATATAGTTATAATTGATCCAACTATAGAAAAAGAATTAACTATAAATGATTTACATTCAAATGTTGATTACAGTGCTTATGAAGGAATCAAAGTAAAAGGTTATCCTATTTATACTATTTTAAGGGGAAATATTATAGTAAAGGATAATAATTTTATAGGGGAAAAAGGTAGTGGTAGATTTATAAAAAGAGAGATAAAAGAGAAGTTATAATAAGGAATAGGAGAGAGTTAAAGTGTAGTGTATATAAATAGCACTTTAGATATATCTCCTATTTTATTTAAATTTCGTACCAAAATATATTTATAGCAATTGTTTGGATAGATAATAAACTATTGGTTATTTTAAGAAGTAAAGTAGAGTTAGGAGGTATTGAAATAATTGAATCAATGAATTCTGTATAAATTGCTGTAGACTCCTAATATAGTTAAATTAAATAACTATATTAAATATTATGGAGGAGTAGGTTTATCGGTGAAAATTTAACCTATTTACTGATAAATTTAACTATGCTATTTTATATATTCAGTAACAAAATCAGTAAAAAGAATACCATCTAAATGATCTATTTCATGGCAGAAGCATTTTGCTAAATCACCTGTACCTGTTAAAATAATTTTTTTGCCATATTCATTTAATGCTTGAATTGTTACCTTTGCTGGTCTTTTAAGTTTTCCCCATTTATTTGGAATACTTAAGCAACCTTCAATAACTTCTTGAGTTCCTTCTTTTTTTATTATTTTAGGGTTAACAAGCTTTATAAGCCCTTGTCCCATATCTATTACAACCAATCTTTTTAAAATACCAACTTGTGGAGCAGCTAATCCACCACCATTTTCTGTATTATACATAGTATCAGCCATATCATTTAATATTTGTCTTATTTTATCATCAACAACTTCAACCTCTTTACTTCTTTTTCTTAATATTTCATCGTCAAATAATCTAATTTGTCTTAAAGCCATTTAAACAACACCTCTACTTTGTTCAGATCTTGATTTCCTTTCACTTTCCTCAAAAAGAAAAACTTCTTCTATATTACTATGAAATACTTTAGCAATATCATAAGCTAACCAAATAGATGGTTCAAATTTTTCAGTTTCAATAGCATTAATTGCTTGTCTGGAAACACCTACAAGCTTTCCTAATTGCTCTTGAGTTAAACCCAAATCTTCACGAAATTGTTTTAATTTATTTTTCATCAAATATCACTCCTTGTAATGTTTACCTTACATTTCTAATTTAGCATTTCTTTAGGTGAGTGTCAAGCTAACCTTACATAAAATGTGTGGAAAGTAGTAACAATTTTTATATGATTTAGTATTATATTCATTTGAATAAATTATAAATAGACTTATTATTCAGATTGTAAAGGTGGTCGCGTTACGCGACCCCCTTGATATTATTTGGAGTGTTAAAAAACATATTAAGTATTTTTACCAAGTTATTATTTCATGAAGTATTTGAAAAATAAGTTATATTGCCAGTTTAGGCTGTCATTTATATAAAGTTTCTTTAATTTAAGCAAGGTTGGTAAAAAGTCTGGAAAGTGAGGTATTTACAAAGATTCCTTAGGATTGTATAATTTATGAAAGGCTTAAAATCAATGGATTAACATTAACATGAGATGTATTTAAATTTAAGTCCTTTATAGATAGCGTATCCTGCTCCTGCGATTAACATTAACATGAGATGTATTTAAATGAAATAACAGTTGAATTAATGTATAAACTTTGCAGATTAACATTAACATGAGATGTATTTAAATGTAGTTTCATAAGCTATTTCATTTCCATCTAGTAAGATTAACATTAACATGAGATGTATTTAAATTCATATTGTTTATTAAAATAATCCTTACACATTTGGATTAACATTAACATGAGATGTATTTAAATTAGTGATTGAATGGACTTATCTTTCTTTTAATTGGGATTAACATTAACATGAGATGTATTTAAATGTTATCTCTATATCTGTACTTTTAATTTCGTTTTCTGATTAACATTAACATGAGATGTATTTAAATAGAAACTCTTCATCTTCCTCATAGCACTTTCTCATTGATTAACATTAACATGAGATGTATTTAAATTTATTTTTAACCCCTCTTTCTTAATTCGCGATAATAGATTAACATTAACATGAGATGTATTTAAATTTGGTTCTGAATTAATTGATACATTGCCAATTATAGGATTAACATTAACATGAGATGTATTTAAATTGACTTCCCCTTGCTCTATTGTGCCTTATTGTAGAGATTAACATTAACATGAGATGTATTTAAATTAGGTTTTGTATCCTGTTCAGTACCAAAAGGCGATGGATTAACATTAACATGAGATGTATTTAAATGTTAGTAATACAAATTCCTTTTTACAAGTTTTACATGATTAACATTAACATGAGATGTATTTAAATGTTATTAATCTTGTAATTTCATTATAGGCCATAGATGATTAACATTAACATGAGATGTATTTAAATTAATCTTTAGCTTTAGCAGGTAATACTTTATCCCCGATTAACATTAACATGAGATGTATTTAAATAAGTACGCAATATGAGTTGGCTTGATTGCGATGTTGAGTTAAAAAAATAGCATATATATAAGCATTTACAAGTGGTTTAAACTTGGTTA
>NZ_JADNAT010000014.1:0-29115 GCF_015550425.1 Clostridium sp. 1001275B_160808_H3
TGATAGGTCAGAGGTGTAAGTGTGGTAACATATTTAGCTGACTGATACTAATAGGTCGAGGGCTTGACCAATAAAAACAGGCTTAAAATTAATTCGTATACAATTTTCAGAGAACACTCTGAAATCTGGTGATGATGGCGTAGAGGAAACACTCCTTTCCATTCCGAACAGGAAAGTTAAGCTCTACAGCGTCGATGGTACTGCATGGGAGACTGTGTGGGAGAGTAGAACGTTGCCAGGTAATGTGGCTCGATAGCTCAGTCGGTAGAGCAGAGGACTGAAAATCCTCGTGTCCCTGGTTCGATTCCTGGTCGAGCCACCAGGTATGGCGCTATAGCCAAGTGGTAAGGCAGAGGTCTGCAAAACCTTTATTCCCCGGTTCAAATCCGGGTGGCGCCTCCAAAAAATCCTACAAGATTACTTGTAGGATTTTTTTATTTGAAAATTATCTTTTTTTGAATAAGTAAATCATTATCGGATAGGAATTCGAATAATGAGCCTATTGGAATAGTTATATTAGGATAATCATGACCTATAGGAAGACCTTGAATAATAGGTATATTTAATGGAAGTAATTTTTGCTTTATAATCTCATCTATTGAAAAATCAGTATCTTTATTTGTACAGTCAGTAAAATATCCTATCATTATTCCACAAAGCTTTTGAAGTTTTCCACAGGAAATTAGTTGTGATAACATTCTATCCACAGCATAAGGGCTTTCATTGACATCTTCAATAAGTAGAATATTATCTTTAAAATCTATTTCATATGGAGTCCCAATTGTAGAACAAATTATAGATAAATTTCCTCCAACGATATTACCTTTAAAATTTTGTTTGTTCCATACTAGATAATTATCCACACATATATCTTTCAAGTTGTATATTATTTTAGAATTTTTATTTGAAAAAATTTTTAAGAAGTATTCTTTAGTCATGATATCATCAAAATTAGATGTTATCATTGGACCATGGAATGTCGTAAACTTACAAGTTTTATTAATATAATTTAATAATAAGGTTATATCACTATATCCACAGAAGGGCTTGGGATTATTCTTTATCAGTTTTAGATCTAAATAAGAAGCCATTCTAATTGACCCGTAGCCACCTCTAAGACAAACTATAGCATCTACGTCCTTATCAGCAAACATGGAATTAAGATCATCAGCACGGGCTTTATCATCTCCAGCTAAATATCCATAAGAATCATATAAATGCTTACCTTTTTTTATTTTAAATCCTAGCTTTTTAAATATATCGATTTTTTTATCTATAAATTCCCTAGATTCTGATGATGCCGGAGCAATAATACCGATAGTAGCAGAACTATCTAATGTTTTTAATTTTAACAATATATGCACCTACTTAAAATTATTTATATGTAAATATACTACAAAAAAAATAAAGCTAGTACTGATAACTAGCTTTATTTCTATGAAAACATATCTTTTCGATACAATAAATATGCTGCACCAAAAGTTAATATTGATGTAATAACCATTGTAATTTCAAAACCATATTCATTATTAATTAGTGGCATTTTTATAAAATTCATTCCAAATATACCACCAATAACAGTAGGTATTGCCATTAATATTGTAACAGAAGCTAAAACTTTCATAACTATATTCAGGTTATTTGAAATAACAGAAGCGAAGAAATCCATTGTACTTGCAAGAATATTACTATATATTTCAGTCATTTCAATAGCTTGTTTATTTTCAATTATAACATCTTCTAGAACATCTTGATCTTCCTCATATTTTTGCATTATATCTAGTTTTAGCATTTTTTCAAGAGTAATTTCATTTGCTTTAAGTGATGTAGAGAAGTAAACCAATGATTTTTCTAATGAATGTAGTTGAATAAGTTCTCTATTTTTCATAGATTTATGCAATCTTTTTTCTATCATTAAACTCTTTTTATCTATTTGTCTTAGATAAATTAAGTAAGAATTCGATATTCTATTTAATATTTGTAATATAAACCTTGATTTTTTAAATGAATAAAATGATTTCACTTTACCATTTATAAAATCAGTTAAAATACGACTATTCTTTAGACATACTGTTATAAGTTGCTTTTCTGTATGAATAATTGCTAAAGGATATGTATCATATGTAAGTGAGTTATCTTCCATTTCAGTAAATGGAATATCTACTACAACTAATAAACAATTATCTTCTATATCTATACGAGAAGTTTCCTCATCGTCTAATGGAGCTTTTAAAAATGATAATGGAACACCTGTCTTCTTTGAAATTAAAATTAATTCTTCATCAGAAGGCGCTATAATATTAATCCAACAACCTGGCTCTAGATTATCAAGAATTTTCAGTGATGGATTTTGTTCACTAATGCTTTTATAAATTTGTATCATAATTAACCTCCTTAAGTAAATCTCAAAGATAATTATACTATTAATATGCTTGTTTGTACTATGATAATTAAATTTTTATTTTTAAAATTATTGATATAGATAAATGAAGATATCAAAAGAAAAAATGTATATTCAGAAAATAATTTAATTCAATCAAAAGAGATGATAAAAATAAGCCTATTAATTATTAAATATTAATGTGGATAAAAGTACGGATAATTAGTATAATCACAATATTGCTTAAACGAATAAAGTAATATCTTGATGGGGGATAAATAGGAAATGATGCATAGAGAAGTTGTTGCTAAAAAGAGAGTACCAGTTATTTCAATGATCTTACTTGTGATAACAACTACATTATATTTAGGAGAAGCAGTAGAGAGATCTAAATATAATAGACATATAATTGGTCATATATTTAATATATCTCTAGTGTTAGTAACTATAATTTTGATTGTTAAAGAAATTAGAAGTTGTTCAGTGTCTTATAAATATGCAGTGATAGCAGACAAGCTTATAATAAATCTAATTAATAATAAAGAAGAAAAAAATTTAGAAAGTATAAGAATTTCTGATGTATTGTATATAGGTGAGAGATCATCTATACCTAAAGAATATCAATTTTTAAAAAAATCAAAAAGATACTTATGTAATAGAATTAATACAAAGTCATATTATTGCATTTTTAAAAATGGAGATAAAATCGAAAAAATTAAATTTCAGCCAAGCGATAAATTTATTACTAAGTTAATAAAACATGGAGAGTTGAAATGTAAGTTAGTAAGAAAAGAAATTATATAATAAAAGGCTCTATATAGAAAAATAGACTCTATATAGAGCCTATTTTTTATAAAATTCATTTTTTACTTCTGATAAAAGATTTTCATTTAATATAATATCATGCCCTGTAAAGGATAAAGATAAAGCAGCTTTCATTGCTTCTTCAAAGCCATAATCAGATATTGTGGCTTTAGCAAATTCTTTTGTACCATACTTTATGCTGTTATCTGGAACTATTGATATATAAGGATGAATGCAAGGAACTTTTTTACTAACAATTCCTAAGCTTAATCCAGAATAAATATCTCTTGGACCAGAAATATTTATTATACCATTTTCCTTTAAATTATGGCTAAATAATCTATTTAAAGTTCTGTTAGTTATTAGTTCTTCATTTTCGGGTTCATATAAAGATATTGAATATTGAACTCTTATAAGTTTTGAAACATAAATAGCAATTTCTCTCAACTTGCTTTCTGCAATTTTAGCCATATCCATTTCCTTAGCTCTAATATAAAATTTAGCTTCAGATTCTAGCGGTAATAGTAAAGGGGTAAAACCGCCATTAGATAATATTGAGTTTACTTCTACATCTTCTGGGAATCCCTTTAATAATGAATTTAAAATATTAAATGTTAAAAGAATACCGTCTAGAGATGTATATGTACCTTTATTTAAAAAGCTTAATCCACTATGACCTATAAATTTTATACTTAATGGTATTATAGCAGATGAGCTTCCACTTTCTGAGGTTATAGTATCAGGGTGTGCAACTAAAACAACATCAATATCATCGAAGACACCTTGTTTTACCATAACGGATTTGGTTCCTCCTAGATATTCACCAGGGCAGCCTATCAGTATTATAGTACCACCTATTTTTTCAATAATAGAACTTAGGGTTAAAGCAGCAGCAATTGAAGTTGATGTTAATAAGTTATGACCAGTTAAATGTCCCTCGCCAGGAACAGCATCATATTCACATAAAAAACATACTTTAGGATGACCATTTCCTTTAGATGCATAAAAGGACGTTTTTAATTCTAAAAATTCCTTTTTTACAGTAAAGTCATGATCAACTAGGAAATTACAAATATAATTATAACTATTATATTCATTGTAACTATCTTCAGGGTTATTGTATAAATAATCATTTAATTTCTTTATGTCATCTTTATTTTTTTCTAAATAATAAATCATTTCTTGTTTCATATTATTTTCCTCCCAAATTATCTTGTTTTTAATTTTCCCTTAAATTCAAATAATTATTTATTAAATATTTAATAAGATAGTAAATTTGAAATGTGTATTTAAAGGTCTATATAAATTCAATATAAATGCTTTATATAAATATTATTATTTAGACTAGATATAAAGAATTTTCATTTATATATAGGCTTTTTTAGTATAGAAATAATGTTATTTGGTGAGAATTATAATAAAATTATTATAAAAGGATGGGATAGTATGGATTTATTAATAAAAGGAATAGATAAAAATGAAAATAAATGTAAGATTTGTGGGAAAGAAGTATATAGTGATATAATTATAGAGAAAAGCTTATTATGCCATTATTGTAATGATAAGATAGCAACAATGACAGTTGATGATTTTGAGTATAATTTTTATAAAGATAGAATAAAAGAGTGGATATTAAGCAACTACAATTTTTAAATAGCATGAGGTATAAATAATGGACAAAGGAAAATTTATAGTATTTGAAGGTGGAGAAGGATCTGGTAAGAGCACAATATTGGACATGGTATATGATTATCTAGTTCAAGGTAATATAGAGTGTATTAAGACTAGAGAGCCAGGTGGAATTAAAATATCAGAAGATATACGAGAAGTAATATTAGATACTAAGAATACAAAAATGGACAGCAGAACAGAAGCATTACTATATGCTGCCGCTAGAAGGCAACACTTAGTTGAAAAAGTTATTCCTGAAATTGATAGAGGAACTATAGTTTTATGTGATAGATTTATATACTCATCACTAGCTTACCAAGGATATGCTAGAAATATAGGAGTAGATGAAATATATCAAATAAATAAATTTGCAGTAGGTGAATATATGCCAGACTTAAATATATTATTTGATATATCACCAGAAATAGGATTAGATAGAATAAATAAAAATAAAGATAGAGAAATAAATAGATTAGATTTAGAAAAAATAGATTTTCATAATAAAGTAAGAGATGGATATCTAAAACTATATAAAGAAAATAAAGAGAAGTTTGTAAAAATTGATGCAGAAAAATCAATAGATGAAGTTTTTAAGGTTGTAAAAGAAATAATTACTGATTTTATTAAATAAAATATATTGAGAGAAAAAATTTTAATCAATTTGTATATCTTTTATGATAGAATATTATTATAGGAGTATAATTTTATTGGAGGGGTTAATATGAAATTGGTAATAGCTATGGTACAAGATGATGATGCTTTAGATTTAGTAGATGCAATTACAGAAGCAGGCTTTAGAGTTACTAAGTTAGCATCAACTGGAGGGTTTTTAAAATCAGGAAATACAACCTTAATTATAGGTGTTGAAAAAGATAAAGTTCAAGCGGTTATAGATGTTGTAGAAGATGTTTGTAAAACTAGAAAACAAGTTATAACAACGCCAACCCCTATCACAGGAAATGTTGACATGTATATGTCATACCCTATAGAAATTGAAGTTGGGGGAGCTACTATATTCGTTATAGATGTAGATCAATTTATTAAAATATAATTACATTGGAGGGTGTAATGGGGAAATTTATTGGGCACGAAAGAATAATTGATAGTTTTAAAAAAAGAATAGAGAAAGATGAAATTTCCCATGCACATATAATTGTTGGAGAAGATGGAATTGGAAAGAGTAGTTTAGCTAATATACTAGCTAAAAGTATATTAGGGGTACGTGAAGATAGAAATTCTATAGACATTGTAAATTATAGATCTAAAAAAGCCTCTTTTGGGGTAGATGATGTAAGAGAAATTGTTGATGAAATAAATAAGAAGCCATTTGAAGGCGATAAAAAAGTTATTATAATTTATGATGGAAATAAGTTGACAGTACAAGCACAGAATGCTCTTTTAAAGACTATAGAAGAACCACCAAAAGGTGTTTTTATTATTCTGTTATGTGAGAGTTTAGAGCTTATTTTAGATACTATAAAATCAAGATGTCAAGTATATAAGTTAACTCCACTAACAAAGAATGAAGTTAAGATTTATATAGAAAGTTTAGGAATTGATGATTGTAGTAGTGATGAAATTAATGCTGCTATTGCATATAGTGAAGGAATCCCAGGAAAAGCTGAGGATTTTCTAAGGGATTCCTCATTAAAGGATTTAAGAAACATATTAATTGATTTATTATATACATTAGTTAGTAGTAATACGAAAAGTCTTTTAGACTTTGAAGATAAGATATTATCGTTTAAAGATAGAAAAGAAGAAATACTAAACATTTTAGCCTCCTTTATAAGAGACGTAATTGTCTATAAAGAAATAAGCGATACTAGTGGAATAATAAATGGGGATAAAATAGAAAATATAAAACAATTAGCTATTGAAATGTCCTATAAGAAGCTTAATAAAATAATCGATAAAATTGGGGACGCTAGAGTAACATTATTAAGTAATTCTAACTTTCAATTAACGATTAGAGTGATGCTTATAGGTTTTATGGAGGTTTAAATAATGATAAAAGTTGTAGGCGTAAGATTCAAGAAGGCCGGTAAAATATATTATTTTGATCCAAGCGATTTAAATGTAAAAAAAGGCGATTTTGTTGTTGTAGAAACAGCGAGAGGAATAGAGTTTGGAGAATGTGTAATTGGTATTAAAGAAATACCAGAAACTGATATAGTGGCACCATTAAAGAGTGTTATAAGAGTTGCAGAAGAAGATGATATAAATAAACATAAGGATAATAAAGTGAAGGAAAAGGATGCTTTAGATATATGCCTAAAGAAAATAGAAGAACATGGATTAAATATGAAATTAATCGATGTAGAGTATACTTTCGATAATAATAAAGTTATATTCTATTTTACAGCTGATGGAAGAGTAGACTTTAGAGAATTAGTAAAAGACTTAGCAACTATATTTAAAACAAGAATAGAATTAAGACAGATAGGGGTTAGAGATGAAGCTAAAATGCTTGGCGGGCTAGGACCATGTGGAAGACCTTTATGTTGTTCTACATTCCTTGGAGATTTCGCATCTGTATCTATAAAGATGGCAAAAGAGCAAAATTTATCTTTAAATCCAACAAAGATATCAGGAATATGTGGCAGGTTAATGTGCTGTTTAAATTATGAGCAAAGCACATATGAAGATATAAGACAGAGATTGCCTAAAGCAGGATCTATTGTTTCTATGGGAGATATTACTGGTGAAGTTATAAGCAATAGTACTGTTAAGGAAAGTGTGAAGGTCAAATATAGAAGAGGCGATGAAGAAGTAGTAGAAGAATTTAAAATAGATGATATTGAGCTTGTTGAAGGTAGTTATGAAGACTCAGTAGATGAATCAGACATAAAACTAGAAATAGAATCACCAGAAGACAAAAAGTTAATAAAGGATCTTATAAAAGATAATTAAGGGGGAGAGCTTAATGAAATCACTATTAAAGGTTGCAAATCTTAATACAAATGATGATGTTATTAGCATAAGAGAAGCTGTGGCACATAATGAAGGGGTTATTGCTTGTGAGGTAAGTCTATCTAAAAAAGAAGTAAGTGTAGTATATGATGATAAAAGTATAACTGAAGATAAAATCATTATGTCTATTGAAGAAGTAGGCTATAGTATAATATAAACAAAATAATAGAAAAATAAAGTGAAGTATCATATTATATAAATTCTTCTTAAGTCTTTAAAAATTTAAATCCTTATGATAAAATAGATTGTGAAATAAATTCATAATATTAGGAGGTGCTTTTTATGGCATTCAAAATAGAAGATTCATGTGTAAACTGTGGTGCTTGCGCTGCAGAATGTCCAGTTAATGCTATAAGCCAAGGAGATACTCAATTCGTTATCGATGAGGACACTTGCATAGATTGTGGAAACTGTGCAAATGTTTGTCCAGTAGGAGCTCCAGTACAAGCATAATTTTACATAAAGAACCGCTAATTATAGCGGTTCTTTATTTTTATGCAGATAATAATATTACAGAACATCTATCTTTAAAAGATAAATCATTAGAATATATAGTATTTGTATTATAGGATAAAATATTTTTTAATGAAGATAAAAATTTATGAGGCCCATCTAAATAAAAGTATTCAGAAGAGGTTTTAAAAAACATTGGAATTATATATCTAGGTTTTAAGAGTAAGGCGAGTTTAGCAGCAGAAAAACCATCCAAACAAAAATGACCGCCTATTGGAATAAATAAAAAATCTAAATTAGTTAGCTTATCTAATAAGTCATCATCAAGCTGATGTCCTAAGGTGCCAAGATGACAAATTCTAAATTTATCTATGTTTAATAAATATATTATGTTTTCGCCGCGTTTATATCCAGAAATGTCATCTTTAAATGTTTTATATCCTTCTAATGTGACAAAATCATTTGAAAATGAACAAGCTGAATTTATTAGTATACAGTCTTTATTAACATATTCATTAATAATTTCATTATTATGAGTATGACTAAATGTAATTATATCAGGATTTAAATCATATTTTTCTATATAGGGATATATTTGCATTGGATCTAAAAGAATCCTTTTACCAGTAGAATTTTTTATTAAAAAACTTGTATTATCAATCCATTTAATTTCCATATTTACTCACCTCTCAATATATAGTTTGGATAAAAAACTTAATATCATTCGCTTTTATTTTAGAAAATAAAATTAGTAAAATGGACATATTAAAATTTATAATATATAATAAAAGTCAAAGAAGGTCAATTTAAAAAATAGGTTTAAGAAGGTGTAAATATGGCAAGAATTTCAGATACAATAGAAAATTTTATTAAAGATATGATAGATGAAGAAAGAGAAAGACAAGTATTAATTCAAAGAAATGAATTAGCAGATAAATTCTCATGTGCACCATCACAAATCAATTACGTTCTAACAACAAGGTTTACTTATGAAAAAGGTTATATAATAGAAAGTAAAAGAGGCGGTGGAGGGTGCATAGTAATAAAAAAAATAACATACGATGATAAGGATGAAAGGCTGTCATTAATAAATACTTCGATAGGAGAAAGTATAACATATGGAAGCGCATTATCTATACTAGATCATTTAAAAGATACTAAAAATATTACAGAAAAGGAATATGAAATAATAAAGATATCTTTAAATGACAGAACTCTAGTATCTGTTGAGGATAAAAATAAATTAAGAGCTGATATGTTAAAAGGAATTATTACAGTTATATTATCGTAAAATATTTTAAGTGGCCAAGGTTTATCTGTGTAGTTGTTAATTTTAGCAATAGGGTATGGAGGTATGTATGATTTTTGGGAAGTTAACAGAGAGGGCACAATTAGTACTAGTAGAGGCTCAAAAAGAGTCACAATATTTTAAGCACGGATATATAGGAACTGAGCATATTCTTTTAGGGTTGCTAAAAGAAGGTGGTTATGCAAAGCAAGTCCTATATATTAATGGAGCTACTATTGATAAAGTGAGAAAGCTTATAGAAGATTATCTTGGTTTTGGAGATATAGATATATCAGTAGGTGAGATGTTACTTAATCCTAGAACAAAGAGATTATTTGATGATAGTCTAGTAAAAGCAAGAATATATGATCATAATTATATAAATCCAGAGCATATTTTGTTAGCTTTATTAGACGATAAAGAAGGGGTAGCTTATACGATACTTTCTACATTAAAGTTAGATTTTAAATTAATAAAAACTGATATAAGTAATTATCTATATGATAAGGAAGTAGAGGAAATAAAGATAGAAGATAAGAATAAGAAAAAAATGGTCAAAACTCCTCTATTAAATCAGTATGGAAGGAATCTAACTATGATGGCTAAGGAAGGAAAATTAGATCCAGTAGTAGGAAGAGAAAATGAGAATAGAAGAATATTAGAGATACTGTGCAGAAGAATAAAAAATAATCCTTGTTTAATTGGAGAGCCTGGAGTAGGTAAAACAGCAGTTATTGAAGGATTGGCCCAAAGAATAGTCAATGGAAATGTACCAGAAATACTAAAAGATAAAGTAATAATTTCATTAGATTTAACTTCTATGTTAGCAGGGGCAAAATATAGAGGAGAATTTGAAGATAGATTAAAAAAAGTAATGGATGAAATAAGAAGTTCTAAAGATATAATAATATTTATAGATGAAATTCATACTATTGTTGGAGCGGGGGGAGCTGAAGGTGCCATAGATGCATCAAATATTTTAAAACCTGCCTTAGCAAGAGGAGAAATAAAATGTATAGGTGCTACAACTATAGATGAATATAGAAAGCATATAGAAAAAGATTCAGCTTTAGAAAGAAGATTTCAGCCAGTTAGAGTTGAAGAGCCATCAAAAGAAGAAACATTAAATATATTAAAAGTCCTTAGGGAAAGATATGAAGCTCATCATATGGTAAAAATAGAAGATGAAGCTTTAGAAGCAGCTGTAGAGTTATCAGATAGATATATTACAGATAGATTCATGCCAGATAAGGCTATTGATTTAATTGACGAAGCATCTTCAAAAGTAAGAATAGAGAATCTAATTTCACCACCAGATATAATAAATTTACAACTTCAATTAGAGAATAACGATAAAGAAAAAGAAGAAGCAATAAAAAATCAAAACTTTGAAAGAGCAGCCTACTTAAGAGATAAAGAAAAACAATTAAAGGATAAACTGTATAATTTAAAGATGGATAGGACCGATATTGAATGCAATAATTATATTGTTAACAGGGAACAAGTTGCAAAAGTAGTATCAAGTTGGTCTAAAATTCCTTTAGAGAAATTAACAGAGCAAGAATCAGAAAAATTATTAAAGCTTGAAGATACACTGCATAAAAGAGTTATAGGGCAAAAAGAAGCTGTAAAGGCAGTTGCTAAAGCAGTGAGAAGAGCAAGAGTTGGTTTAAAGGATCCTAATAGACCGATAGGAACATTTATATTCTGTGGACCAACAGGGGTTGGGAAAACAGAACTATCAAATGCATTAGCAGAAGCTATGTTTGGTGATAAGAAAAATTTAATTAGGATAGATATGTCAGAGTATATGGAAAAGCATTCTGTAGCAAGGCTAATAGGAGCCCCTCCAGGATATATTGGTTATGATGAAGGTGGACAGCTAACAGAAGCAGTAAGAAGAAATCCTTATTCAGTTATATTATTAGATGAAATAGAAAAGGCTCATCCAGATGTATTTAATATATTATTGCAAATAATGGAGGATGGAAGACTTACAGATAGTAAGGGGAAAATTATAAACTTTAAAAATACAATAGTTATAATGACATCTAATGTTGGAGCTCATGATATAAAGAAACAAAATACTTTAGGATTTTCAACTTCAAATAGTTTAGTTGATAGCGAGTATGAAAAGATGAAAAAAAATATTATGGAAGAAATTAAGCAGCAATTCAAACCAGAATTTATAAATAGAATTGATGATATAATTGTTTTTCATAAATTAAAAGATAGTGATATATTAAAAATTGTAAATTTAATGTTAAATAATACCATAGATAAGCTTAAAGAAAGAAAAATAACAATTAACTTAAATGAAGATAGTAAACAGTTCCTAGTAAATAAAGGTGTAGATACTAATTATGGTGCAAGGCCATTAAGAAGAATAATAACAAAAGAATTAGAAGATAAGTTAAGTGAAGAGATGTTAAAAGGTTGCATTAAAGGTGGAGATAATTTAGAAGTATATTGCAATGGAGAGGAACTTTATTTTAAGCATATATCATAGTATAGAGAGAAGATTTTCCATTTGGAGAAATCTTCTCTTGTTTTTATTTATTAATAATTTATTAGGTAACGAGTAATAATATTAAGAGAAGAAAAGTTAAATAAGGATAATTGATAAAAATTACTATTTAAAAATAGTTGCATTTTAATTTATAGAAGCATATAATTAGATTAAAGAAATACCCCTGGGGGGTAGAAGGAGCGAGTCATGAGTAAAGAAGTTAAACATAAAGAGTTAATTATAATCGGTGGTGGACCAGCAGGTTTAACTGCGGCAATATATGCAACAAGAGCTAAGTTAGACATGCTTTTATTAGAAGACCAAATTCTTGGAGGTCAAGTCAGAAATAGTTATACAATAGAAAATTATCCTGGCTTTAAAAAGGTTTCAGGAACAGAACTTGCTGATTTAATGCAACAGCAAGCTGAGGAGCTTGGAGCTGAAATAGATGAATTCGATATGGTTGAAAAAGTTGATTTTAGTGGAGAAGAAAAAATAATCGAAACTAATAGTTATTTATATAAAACTAAAACTGTAATAATAGCAACAGGTGCAACTCCTAAGAAATTACCTATTCCAAATGAAGGAAAGTTTGCAGGAAAAGGAATTCATTATTGTGCAGTTTGTGATGGTGCAATGTATGAAGGGAAAATAATCGGAGTTGTAGGTGGAGGAAATTCTGCTTTAGAAGAAGCTCTATTCCTAACTAGATTTGCTTCAAAGGTAGTTATGATAAGAAGACATGATTACTTTAATGGTGAAAAAGCTACGATTGAAGAAGTTATGAATCATCCTAAGATAGAAGTTTTATTCAATGAAGATTTAGTTAATGTAGATGGAAATGACTTTGTAGAAAAAGCTATAATAAAAAATTCTAAAGATGGATCTGAGAAAGAGATACCTATGGATGCTGTATTTGGATTTATAGGAACAGTACCAAAAACAGATCATTTCAAGGATTATATAAACTTGACTTCTAATGGTTATATAAAAACTGATGAATGTATGAGAACTAACGTTGAAGGTGTTTATGCAGCTGGAGATGTTAGGGAAAAAGAATATAGACAAATAACAACTGCTGTTGCAGATGGAACTATAGCAGCATTACAAGCAGAAAAATACGTAGTAGAAAGTAAAAAATAATTAATGGAGATTTAAAGAAAGATTAGAGGAGAGATAATATGATAAAAATATATTCAACATCATGGTGCCCATCATGTATAAAAGCAAAGAGATTTTTTGAAATGAAGGGATGGGATTATAAAGAGATAAATGTAGCTGATAAGCATGAAGATAGAGAAGAAGTGTTCAAGGTATCAGGTCAAAGAACTGTACCAGTAATTGATATAGATGGAGAAATAATAGTTGGTTTTGATAAGAATAAGATAGAACTAGCTAAAAATAAGTAATAAGTAGGTGATATAATGTTTAGTTGTATAAGAGGAAAAGAAAGAACTTTTAGAAATTTAATAAATGGTGAATGGGTTAGTAGCTCAAGCGAAAAATTTATAGAGATATATTCACCAGTTGGAAATTGCTTAGTAGGAAAAGTTCCAGCAATGACTACAGAAGAAGTCGATCTTGCTATAAAAAGTGCGAAAGTAGCTCAAAAGGCGTGGAGAGATGTTCCAGTTAGTAAGAGATCAGAAATATTATATAAAGCTGCTGATCTATTGGTAGAAAAAGTTGAAGATCTTTCTGATATAATGATGAGAGAAATAGGTAAAGATAAGAAGAGTGCTGAATCAGAAATATTAAGATCAGCTGATTATATAAAATTTACTGCGGATACAGCAAAGAATTTATCTGGAGAAAGTATACCAGGGGATAGTTTCCCAGGATTTAAGAGAAATAAAATATCATTAGTTACTAGAGAACCGCTAGGAGTAGTGTTAGCGATATCTCCATTTAACTATCCAATAAATTTAGCAGCATCAAAAATAGCACCTGCTTTGGTTGCAGGTAATTCTGTAGTTTTAAAGCCAGCTACGCAAGGTAGCTTATGTGGATTATATTTAGCCAAGGTATTTGAGCAAGCAGGTGTTCCGGCTGGAGTATTAAATACTGTTACAGGAAGAGGTAGTGAAATAGGAGATTATATAGTTACACATCCTGAAATAGACTTTATTAACTTTACAGGAAGTACAGAAGTTGGTACTAGGATATCAAGGATAACAACAATGGTTCCATTACTTATGGAACTTGGAGGTAAAGATGCAGCAATAGTGTTAGAAGATGCAGATTTAGATCTTGCAGCATCTAATATAGTTGCTGGAGCGTATTCTTATTCAGGTCAAAGATGTACAGCTGTTAAAAGAATTTTAGTTGTTAATAAAGTAGCTGATAAGCTAGTTGAAAAAGTTAAGGAAAGAGTTGAAAAATTAAAAATAGGAAATCCGTTAGAAGAAGATGTAGATATAGTTCCACTAATTGACAGTAAATCAGCTGATTTTGTTTGGGAACTTATAGATGATGCAAGAGAAAAAGGTGCTCATTTACTTGTTGGAGGAACTAGAGAAGAAAATATGATTTACCCAACTCTTTTTGATAATGTAACAACAGATATGAGATTAGCTTGGGAAGAGCCATTCGGACCAGTATTACCTATCATAAGAGTTAAAGATAAAGATGAAGCTATAGAAATTGCTAATAGATCAGAATATGGATTACAATCATCTGTATTTACTGAAAATATAAATGAAGCATTCTATGTGGCAGATAGATTAGAGGTTGGGACAGTTCAAGTTAATAATAAAACTGAAAGAGGACCAGATCATTTCCCATTCCTAGGAGTTAAAGCTTCAGGAATTGGTACTCAAGGAATTAGATATTCAATAGAATCTATGTCAAGACCAAAGGCAACAGTAATTAATTTAGTTAGATAATCTAATTAAAATAGAGGAGTGATAAAATCACTCCTCTATTTTATTATATAGTTTTTATTAAAGGGAGATATACTATATCTCCCTTATGTTCAAATATTAAATATTTAAAGCTGAATCTATAGCATTTTTATCAAAACCTACAATAATTGTTCCATTTATATCTAAAACAGGAACTCCCATTTGTTTTGATTTGCTAATCATTTCATCTCTAGCAGTCATATCTTCTTGTACATTTAAATCTTCAAATTCAACATTAACTGATTTTAAATAATTTTTTGCTTTTACGCACCATGGACAAGAATTTGTACTATAAACTTTAACCATTGGATAAACACTCCTTTGCTATTATCAATAGATAATTAATATTGTTTAATATAAATTTTACACTATTTCACCATCAAATACAATAAATATCCTGTATTTTATTAAAATAAAGAATATGGTATTATATCAATGGGAAAATATAAATAAAATTCACTTTATAATATTTTGATTTTCTAGATTTGAGTTAAGAATCATATTATCTAAAGAATTGTCCATAGAGTTAGACAAGAAATCTTCAGATAAATTTTTCTTATTATCATTTTTTATGATATTTCTAGATTGAATATTAGAAAAGTATGTTTTATTAATCATAAAATCATCTCCTTGATGGTTTATAAGATTATTTTTTGCAAAATTTTAATTTTTATAACAAATTAAATAAATTACACAACTGGTCTAGACATCTATAACGATTTTTAATATAATATTGATAGGAGGCTTAATAATGATAGATAAAAGTAGTCCAATTCCAGTTTATTATCAACTAAAAAATGATTTAATATCAAAAATATCTGAAGGCGTATGGAAGCCGGGTGAATGCATAGCGAGTGAAAGAGAGCTATGTGAAATATATGGTGTTAGTAGAATGACTATTAGACAAGCAATAGGAGAATTAGTGCAAGAAGGTGTTCTTTTAAGAATTAAAGGTAAAGGAACATTTGTGTGTGAACAAACTTTCAAGCAACAAGATATGATGAGCTTTACAGAGATAATAAAGCAAATGGGAAAAAAGTTAAAATCTGAAGTTGTTGAGTTTTGTAAAATAGATACTCCAGAGCACCTAGCAGATATATTTTCTTTAGATGAGATATATAAAATTAAAAGAAAGCGTATAGTTGATGATGAATGTGTAGCATTAGAGACAGTCTTTATACCTGTTGATTACTGTGGGTATATTGATGAAGAAATGCTAAATGGCTCATTATTTAAGATATTAGAAGGCTTTGGTTATGTAGTTGATTATTCACAATCTTCAATAGCATCAGTAATAATGGATGATGAATTAAAAGGAATGTTTAGTGTGGATAAGCAAGTACCTATGTTAAAGATTATAAGTAAGACTTATGATCATAATAATAAAATGATTTTCTTAGAAGAAGCAATATATAGATCAGATAAATTTATTTTGCAAGTTAATATATCTAGACGAGAGGGGAAAATACGATGAAACTTATAATAACTAAGAATTATGAAGAGTTAAGCAAGGAAGCAGCTCATGAAATGGCTAAAGTAGTAAAATCTAAACCTAACGCTATATTAGGCTTAGCAACTGGTGGTTCTCCAATAGGAATGTATAAGGAATTAATCAGAATGAATAAAGAAGGGGAAATAGATTTCTCACAAGTTACGACTGTTAATTTAGATGAATATATAGGATTAAGTGTAGATCATCCTCAAAGTTATAGATACTTTATGAATGAAAATTTATTTAATCATATTAATATTGACAAGAACAATACTTATGTTCCAAATGGGTTAGCTGAAAATATAGAAGAAGAATGCATAAGATATGATTCTAAAATAGCTGAGTTAGGTGGTACAGATCTTCAATTATTAGGCATTGGCAACAATGGACATATAGCATTTAATGAACCAGATGAAGAACTAGTATCAGGAACTCATTTAACAGGATTAACAGAAGATACTATAAAAGCAAATGCTAGATTTTTTAACTCAATAGATGAGGTTCCTACACAAGCTTTAACTATGGGACTTGGTGGAATAATGAAATCAAAGAAGATAATAGTTATAGCAAGCGGTGAAGGAAAAGCAGAAGCTGTAAAAGCTATGGTAAGTGGAAAGATAAGTACAAATATGCCAGCATCAATGCTACAAATGCACAGAGATGTTGTTGTTATAGTTGATGAAGCTGCAGCAAAATTATTGTAATATGTATCTTTATATATAAGAATATATAAGAATTTTTAAGAATTGTAATACTAGAAGTAGATTACAATTCTTTTTTTTATAATCATTGATTGGTTTTATAATATTGTTATGATATATTAAATATAGTAATTTTAATAATTGTGCAGGTATAAGTTTTATAGGTTAAAATATATTAATTATGGGCAATGCTTAACTAGAGTCAATATATAAGTTACAATAAATATCTAAAAATTTAATGAATATAAAAGTAATTTATAGTATACAAATTAAGTTGTTGTTTTAGTAGTTTATATAAAATATGAAAAGATTTATTGATTCATATTGCTCTAATCTAAGTATATTAATTAAATAGTATTATTAAATTTAACTGTGTAGATTATTGAATTAAAATATATACTTAAATTAAAAATATATAATATATAAATGTTATAGTAGACTTAATACTATACTGGCATTTATGTATTTAATATAGAAAATTAATAAGATTGGTAGGTAAATTTTATGGCTAAGATTAAATCCATGTTTGTTTGTCAAGAATGTGGATATGAGTCTCCTAAGTGGTTAGGAAAATGTCCGGATTGTAATAAATGGAATACATTAGTAGAAGAAGTAAGAGAAACTCAAAAGGAAATAAAAAGTAAAATAAACACTGTTAGAGTTTTAGATAATATGCCTAAAAGTATAGGACAAATTAAATCAGGGGAAAAACAAAGATATGATACTGGTTTAAAAGAGCTAAATAGAGTTCTAGGAGGAGGATTAGTAAGAGGATCATTAACCTTGATATCTGGAGATCCTGGGATAGGTAAGTCGACTTTATTACTACAAACAGCAAATTCGATTTCAAAATCATATGGAAAAGTATTATATGTTTCTGGAGAAGAGTCAGAGGAGCAAATTAAGATTAGAGGGGATAGGTTGGGCGTGAATGCTGAACAGCTATACATTTTATCTGAAACTAATCTTGATTTAATAGAGGCATACATAAATGAATTGAATCCTGTTTTCGTAATAATTGATTCTATACAAACTGTTTATAAAGAGTCAGTAACTTCTGCTCCAGGAAGTGTATCACAAGTAAAAGAATGTTCTAATGCAATAATGAGAATAGGAAAAAATCAAAATATACCATTGTTTATAGTGGCGCATGTTACTAAGCAAGGGGAACTTGCAGGGCCAAGAGTTCTTGAACATATGGTTGATACAGTGTTATATTTTGAAGGTGAGCGTACTGAAGAATTTAGGGTTTTAAGAACTATGAAAAATCGTTTTGGAACAACTAGTGAAATTGGAGTATTTGAAATGGCTGAAGAAGGATTAAAGGAAATATATGATCCTTCGAGAATATTCTTAGAGGATACTAACTTTAATCAAGAAGGCTCTGCTGTTATAGGAATAATGGAAGGAACTAGACCTATACTTGTTGAAATGCAAGCATTAGTAAGTGAAAGTAATACTCATATGGCTAGTAGGACAGCAGTTGGAATAGATAATCAAAGGTTAAGGCTTATACTTGCTGTGTTAGAAAAAAAGTTGAAAGTTCCATTTTACAAATATGATGTATATGTAAATGTAGTTGGAGGTCTTACTTTAGATGGTACTACTGGGGATCTTGGTCTAGCATTAGCGTTGTTATCAAGTGTAAAAAATACAGGCTTTAAGTTAGAAAGAATGGTCATTGTTGGTGAAGTTGGGCTTACTGGAGAAATAAGGCCGATTTCGTCCTGCGATAGGTTAATTAAAGAAGCTGAAAAAATGGGTTTTAAAAATGCTATAATTCCAGAAAGAAACAAAGATAAAGTTAGTAGTAATACTACAAATATAATAGGAGTAAGTAATTTAAGAGAGGCTATTAGTAAGATATTCTAGTGGATTAGGTGAGTGTATGAGGATAAAAGATGATGAAGAAATAAAAAATATATTAAAGCTTATGAGTCCAGGAACTGCTTTGAGAGAAGGATTAGATAATATATTAAGAGCTAAAACAGGGGGATTAGTTGTTATTGGTGATGGTGATGAGGTGATGGATCTTGTTGATGGGGGATTCAATATTAATTCAGAATATTCACCAGCATATGTTTATGAATTAGCTAAGATGGATGGTGCTATTGTATTAAGTGGAGATTTAAAAAGAATCATTTGTGCTAATACACAACTTGTACCAGATCATACACTTACAACATATGAAACTGGAACCAGGCATAGAACTGCAAATAGAGTAGCAAAGCAAACTGGCAATATAGTTGTAGCAATTTCTCAAAGAAGAAATATAATAACTATCTATAAAGGAGATTTGAAGTATGTACTTCAAGAAAGTAGTATAATACTTGCGAGGGCAAACCAAGCAATACAAACACTAGAGAAATATGTTAATGTTCTAGAGCGAGTGATAAATAATTTAAATTTATTGGAGTTTCAGGATTTGACTACTATTTTTGATGTTGTAACTGCAATACAGAGAACTGAGATGGTTATGAGAGTTGTGGAAGAAATACAAAGATATATAGTTGAACTTGGAAATGAAGGAAGACTTATTTCAATGCAACTTAGTGAACTTATAAGATTCATAGAAAGAGATGGGATTTTATTAATAAGGGACTATTGTAGGATGGATATGGATTATAACGAAATATATAATGAAATTCAAATGCTTAGCTCAGATGAATTAGTTGATTTAGATCTGATTGCCAAGGTTTTAGGATATTCAGGAGCATCATTAGTAGATTCCTTAATTTCACCAAAGGGCTTTAGAATTTTATTTAAGGTTCCAAGAATTCCTGTATCAGTAATTGAAAATTTAGTAAAACATTTTAAAGAGCTTAAGTATGTTATTGAAGCTGATACTGATGAGTTAGATAAAGTTGAAGGAATAGGTGAAGCAAGATCAAAAGCTATTAAAAATGGTCTAAGAAGAATAAAGGAACAAATATATTTAAAAAATGAAATTTAGTAAAATTATGTATAAAAGTAAAACAAATAGATAATAATACAAAAGCAGGCTTTCTGACCTGCTTTGAGTTTATCTAAGTGTAAATTTACCTAGAATATTCATTTTATTTTCTTCTTTTAATAATATGTCATATAAGTTTAAATCTAAGCAATTACATAAAGAAGTAAGATAAAATAAATTGTTTCCGATTTCATTTTCAATAATATCACGACAGTTATCACAAAGTTTTCCTTCAAGATGATTATTTAACGAATAATTAAAATTATTAATATCATCATTATTGGAAGATATGTTTTCTTGTTTTTTAGCTGATATTTTAATACAACCACAATTAGTCACAGCCTTAGCTAGTGCTCTATTGACTCTAGCACTAGATTCACTATATTTAGTTACTATATCTAGAATGCTCTTATGACGTAGTAATGATTCATTGACATCATTTTGAAAATTATCAAAAATTATATCTTTCATATGCCTCAACTCCTTAAAAAAATTATGGCTGTTTTTAAAATATAATTATTTTTAGTAAAGTTAATTATTTGCCTAACTTCAATATAATGATATCTAATATGCTTGTATTTTTATAGGGGGTATTTTAAATTAATAAGATTTTAAGAATTCTTCATTTTAGATAATACCTTTATATGGTATAATGATATAAACTTCTAAGGAAGTATATAGATGCATAAAATTTAAAACAATAATACAGGGAGGTGACATTATGTTAAAAAAGATTATAAGAGTTATATTTACTATAATAGGATTTATTAGTGGATATATCATTAGTGGAATGCTACTAAATATATCTATTTTAAAAGAAATGTCTTTTTTATCTAAACCAATTGCAATCATATCAGTACGTATTATTTTAACTTTATTATTTGGACTTATATTATATTTTGTTTCACCACGTATTTATGACTCTATTGTTAAAGTTATTGAATATATTGAAAAAAATATCCAAAGACTTACGGCGGCGGAACTTCTTTATGGTGGATTAGGTGCATTAATATCGTTAATACTAACGTCTCTTATAGGACTACCATTAAACCGTATAGATTTATATGGCTTAGGTCCAATATTATTTGTGCTTTTAAACTTAATATTTGCAATAATATTTGCTAGTATATTTGTTGAAAAGAGGGATGACATATCAAATATTCTTGTAAACCTAAGGAAAAATAATGTTAAAGAAAAGAAATCAAAAGTAAATGCAAAAAATAATCCAAAGGTGCTAGATACATCTGTAATAATAGATGGTAGAATTTTTGATATATGTCAAACAGGATTTGTTGAAGGTCCATTAGTTATACCAAGCTTTGTTTTAGATGAACTTAGGCATATCTCAGACTCAGCGGATTCTCTTAAGCGAAATAGGGGAAGAAGAGGGCTTGATATATTAAATAAAATTCAAAAAGAACTTGAAATTGAAACTCAGATTTGGGAAGGTGATTTTCCAGAAATACAAGAGGTTGATAGTAAGTTATTAAAGCTTGCACAAACTCTTAAAGGAAAAGTTGTGACAAATGACTTTAATCTAAATAAGGTTGCTGAATTCCAAGGCGTACCTGTTCTAAATATAAATGAATTAGCAAATGCAATAAAACCTGTTGTTCTTCCTGGTGAAGAAATGAAGGTTATTGTTGTTAAGGATGGTAAAGAAGCTACTCAAGGAATTGGGTACTTAGATGATGGAACTATGATAGTTGTAGAAGGTGGAAGAAGATTCATGGGAGAACAAATCGTAGTTATAGTAACATCTGTACTACAAACAGCAGCTGGAAGAATGATATTTGGAAAACCAAAAGAATAGAAGCGAAAGAATAGTAAGTAGGTGTTTATATGGTAAGTGCTATAATTTTAGCAGGTGGAAAAGGTAAAAGAATGGGTGCTAAAATTAGTAAGCAGTTTATAGAACTTAATGGCAAACCAATTTTGTATTATACCTTAAAGAAGTTTTCTGATTGCGAGGAAATAGATAAAATAATCTTAGTTTTACCTAAAGACGAAATAGAATATTGTAATAAAGAAATATTAGAAAAGTACTCTTTAAAAGTTGATATGATAGTTGAAGGTGGAAAAGAAAGACAGGATTCAGTTTATAATGCATTACAAAAAATAAATGATTCTGAGATTGTGCTTATCCATGATGGAGCAAGAGCGTTTGTATCTGAAAGAGTTATAAAAGATGGTATAAAGTATGCAAAGCTTTATGGAGCAGCGGCACCTGGGGTAATGCCAAAAGATACTATAAAAGTTGTTGATGAAAATGGGTTTTCTGATTCAACTCCAGATAGAAGTAAATTACTTGCAATTCAAACTCCACAAACTTTTAAGCTAGAAGTAATAAAAGAGTGTCATAATAGAGTTAAAGAAAATAATATTAATGTTACAGATGATACAATGGTGGTAGAAATGTATAACCATAAAGTGTATTTATATAAAGGTGAATATACTAATATAAAGGTGACTACCCCTGAGGATTTAATACTTGCAGAAAAGCTAATATAATACATAGTTTATTATATTGACATAAGTTTTAGTAGAATATATAATTAATTAAGCTAAAAATTAATAGTCTTAAAACAGTGAAGAAGAATAGTAAAATCCGCCTTTCAGAGAGAAAATTCATGGGCTGTAAAATTTTCAATAGGATTTGAACCAGCTTTGGAGTTATAGGTAAAAACTATCGGTTTAATACCGTTATCATTTTCGAGAACAAATTTAGGTGGTACCGCGATATAAGTTCGCCCTAAGCAATTAGGGTGGGCTTTTTTTATTATTTATAAAGATACACTAATAACAAGAATTAAAAAATACATATAAAATAATAACATTAACAGGAGGAAGCAGAAATGAAAATGTCTAATATGTTAATATCAACATTAAGAGAGGTTCCAGCAGAAGCTGAGATAGATAGCCATAAATTAATGCTAAGAGCTGGAATGATAAGAAAAATGGCATCAGGTATATATAATTATATGCCTTTAGGATTAAAGGTTTTAAAAAATGTAGAGAATATAGTAAGAGAAGAAATGAATAATGCAGGTGCACAAGAATTCCTAGCTTCAGCGGTTTTACCTGCAGAACTTTGGCAAGAGTCTGGAAGATGGGATGTTTATGGGGAAGAAATGTTTAGGCTTAAAGATAGAAATAATAGGGATTTTTGCCTTGGACCAACTCATGAAGAAGTATTCACTGACATTGCAAGAAATGAAATTAAATCATATAAGCAATTACCAATAAATCTTTATCAAATACAAACTAAATATAGAGACGAAAGAAGACCAAGATTTGGTGTTATGAGATCTAGGGAATTTGTAATGAAAGATGCATATAGCTTTGATAAGGATCAAGAAGGATTAGATGTTTCTTATAATAAAATGAGAGAAGCATATATTAAAATATTTAACAGATGTGGAATAGATGCTAAGCCAGTTGAAGCAGATTCAGGAGCAATTGGAGGATCAAATTCAGCAGAATTTATGGTGAAGTCAGAAGTAGGAGAAGATGATGTTGTATTCTGTACTGCTTGTGATTATGCAGCTAATATAGAAAAAGCTCCATCAACTGCAGAGAAAGCAGAAGTAGAAGAATTAAAAGAGTTAGTTAAAACTGAAACGCCAAATGTTAAGACAATAGAAGAACTAGTTAAATTTTTCAATACAACTGAAAAGAAGTTCGCTAAAACATTAATATTTAATGCTGATGGGAAAATAGTAGCAGTAATGGTTAGAGGCGATAGAGAAGTAAATGAAGTTAAGGTTTCAAATGCCTTAGGTGGAGTTACAAATTTAAATATGGCTACTCCAGAAGAAGTATTTAAAGCAACTAATGCACAAGTTGGATTTGCTGGTCCTATAAATATAAATGTAGATGCATTATTAGTTGATGAAGAAATTATAAACATGTACAATTTTATTGTGGGAGCTAATGAAACAGGATATCACATTGAAAATGTAAATTACGGAAGAGACTTTGATGGTATAGTTGGAGACTATAGAAATATAACTGAAGGCGAAAAGTGTCCAGTTTGTGGTGGTAAAGTAACTATCTCAAGAGGAACAGAAGTAGGTCATATATTTAAATTAGGAACAAAGTATTCAGAGGCTATGAATGCTAACTTTATTGATGAAAATGGTAAGGAAAAGCCATTTATAATGGGTTGTTATGGTATTGGAGTAACAAGAACAATGGCATCAATAATAGAACAACATAATGATGAAAATGGAATAGTTTGGCCTTTATCTGTAGCGCCATATCACGTTAATATCATTCCTGTTAATATTAAGGATGAAGAACAAATGAAAATTGCTAACGAGATATATGAAGAATTGAAAGCTATTGGGGTTGATGTAATACTAGATGATAGAAATGAGAGAGCAGGAGTTAAGTTTAAAGATTCAGACCTTATGGGAATACCAATGAGAATAACAGTTGGAAAGAAGATTGTTGATGGTGAAGTAGAATTTAAACTTAGAACATCAGAAATGGAAAATATAAAAATAGAAGAAGCTGTAAATAGAGTTAGGGAAGAGTTTGAGAAAAATAAATTATCTGTAAGATAGGAGGTAATTCGATGAAAGTTTATAATAGTTTAACGAGAAAGAAGGAAGAATTTATACCATTAACACCTGGAGAAGTCAAGATGTATGTATGCGGACCAACTGTATATAATTACTTTCATATAGGAAATGGTAGAACTTTTATAATATTTGATACAATAAGAAGATATTTAGAATACAGAGGATATAATGTTAAATATGTTCAAAATTTTACAGATATAGATGATAAAATGATAAATAAAGCAAATGAAGAAGGCACTACAGTTTCAAATATAGGAGATAGATATATCGACGAATATTATAAAGATGCTGATGGTTTAAATATAAAGAGGGCCTCTATAAATCCAAGAGCTACTGAATATATTCAAGATATAATAGAATTTGTTAGTGGTTTAATTGAAAAAGATTATGCATATGAAGTTGATGGGGACGTTTATTTTAGAACAAAGAAGTTTGAAGGCTATGGAAAGTTAATAGGTCAAAATTTAGAAGACCTACAAGCTGGAGCTAGAATAAATGTAGATGAAAGAAAAGAAGATCCAATGGATTTTGCAGTATGGAAGGCTCAAAAGCCGGGTGAACCAGCTTGGGAAAGTCCATGGGGAATGGGAAGACCAGGATGGCATATAGAGTGTTCATGTATGGCAAAGAAGATTTTAGGTGATACAATTGACATACATGCCGGTGGGATGGATTTAGCATTTCCACATCATGAAAATGAAATTGCACAAAGTGAAGCTTTAACAGGAAAGCCATTTGCAAGATACTGGTTACATGGAGCCTTTTTAAATATTAATAATCAAAAAATGTCTAAATCATTAAATAACTTTTTAACTGCAAGAGATATATTAAAACAATACGATGCTGATATAGTGAGATTTTTAATGTTATCAGGACATTATAGAGTACAATTAAACTTCAGTGATGATTTATTAGAATCTGCAAAAGCATCAGTAGAAAGATTATATAATGCTATTTCTAATTTAGAAAACTTAATTAGTGAAGTTAAGAAAGAAACTATGGATGAAAATGAAAAGGCTTATTTAGAATCTCTAGATAAATATAGACAAAAATATATAGAAAAGATGGATGATGATTTTAACACAGCAGATGCAATTACGGCAATATTTGATCTTATAAAAGATATAAATACTAATGTATCAATAGATTCATCTAAAGAACTTTGTGAATCAGCATTAAGTTTAATAAGGGAATTAGGAAATCCATTAGGTATTCTTCAAAAGTCTACTAAAGGAAGTTTAGAGGAAGAAATAGAAAAATTAATAGCGGAAAGACAGCAGGCAAGGAAAGATAGAAATTTTGCTTTAGCTGATAAAATAAGAGATGATTTAAAAGCTAGAAATATAGTTTTAGAAGATACCCCTCAAGGAGTTAGATGGAAAAAAGTAAATTAGTCTAGAAGGCTGCAGTTGTGCAGCCTTTATTTAAAGGAGAGAAAAGTATGTTAGAGGATTTAAGAGTGAGAGAGTTTAGTAAAGAAGAAGCTAGGAGATTAAATCCTTTGCAGTTAGCTTTAATAGGAGATGGAGTATATGAGATATATATAAGAAATTTTATACTATCTAATAATACTGAATTATCTGCACATAAAATGCATGTGAAAGCAATTGGATACGTTAAAGCTAAAAGTCAGTCTGCAATAATGCATAATATAGAAGATACTTTAACAGAAGATGAATTGTATATTTATAAAAGAGGAAGAAATACAAAATCTGCAACTGTTCCTAAAAATGCAGATGTTATAGATTATAGAAATGCAACAGGCTTTGAAACTCTATTAGGATATTTATATTTAATAGGAAATAAAGAAAGACTATATAATATATTAGAAAAATCTACAGAAATACAGTTAACATAACTAAGGAAAAGTATATAATAGAAATAAGGAGTGATCTTATATGACTAAGGGAAATAGAGAAGCTAGAATGAAAGCTAGAATGGAAAGACAAATGATCGAGGGCACACCTATTAGAGGTAAAAGACAATTTGTTAAAGAAAATAAGGAAGTGAATAATTACACTAGAGAAAATCCTTCTATTGTAAGTGAAGTGGAAACTAGAGAAGATTTAATTATAGGCAGAAATGCTGTAATGGAAGTACTAAAAAGTGATAGAACTATAGAGTGTATATATATAGCAAATGGTAATATGGAGGGCTCTATAAAAGTAATAATAAATATTGCAAGAGAAAAGGGATTAGTATTAAAGGAAGTAGATAGGAAAAAACTAGATGCTATGAGTAATGGTACAAATCATCAAGGAGTTATAGCTTTGGTTACACCATTTAAGTATTGCCAAATTGCAGATATGCTAAGGGATGCAAAGGAAAAAGGCGAAGATCCATTTATAGTTATACTAGATGAAATAGAGGATCCACATAATTTAGGGTCTATAATAAGAACAGCAGAATTATGCGGAGTTCACGGAATAATAATACCGAAAAGAAGAAATGTTGGAATAACATCTACTGTATATAAATGTTCTGTAGGAGCTATAGAACATATGAAGATAGCAAAGGTGACAAATATTAATGCAGCTATAGATGAACTTAAAGAATCAGGACTATGGGTATATGGTGCAGATATAGCAGGAGAAGAATATAGCTATCAAGTTGACTTTAATGGCCCATGTGCCATGGTTATAGGTAGCGAAGGAAGAGGTATATCTAAACTTACTTTAAAGAAATGTGATAAGCTAGTGAAAATTCCGATGATAGGAAAAATTAACTCTTTAAATGCTTCAGTTGCTGGTGGTATAATGATGTATGAAATATTAAAGGGAAGACTATTAAAATAGCATAGTTAAAGAGGTAACATGTGAAAATAATATTTGTTGATGGATATAATGTTATAAATAGTTGGCCTAATCTAAAAAAGCAAAAGGACTATAGCTTTGATGGGGCAAGACAGAGCTTGATAGATAGTTTACATAATTATTCAGTTTATGAAGATTGTAAGATAATAATAGTGTTCGATGCACATAAAGTAAATAGAAGCATTGAAAAGAAAGAAGATATAAACAGTAATATAAGTACAGTATTCACAAAGGATGGTGAAACAGCAGATTCTTACATAGAAAGAGAAGTTCATAATTTAGGTAGAAGATTTGAAGTTTATGTTGTTACATCAGATTGGCTTGAACAACAGACTATTTTTCAAAGAGGTGCAGTAAGAATATCTGCTCTTGAATTTTATAACGAAGTTATAGAAACTCAAGGAAGAATAAAAAATAAAACGTTGAAAAATATGTATTCATCTAAAAATCATTTGGGAGATAACATAGATGAAGATATCTTTAAAAAATTAGAGGCTATAAGGCGTAGCAAATAAATGTTTACTAGTATATATACTTTATATATACTTATTATAATGTATGGCTTAAAGGGGTGATATATAGTGGAGAGTACCAAAAGAGAGGTAAGCTTGTTTGTAGAATTTCAAAATAAGTTAGATGAAGAAGTAGTTGAAGAAGCAAAAAAAGGAAATAGTAGAGCTCAAGATTATTTAATATCAAAATATGAGAATTTTGTAAAGGCTAAAGCTAAGTCGTATTTTCTCATTGGAGCAGACAAAGAAGATATTTACCAAGAAGGTATGATAGGATTATATAAAGCTATAAGGGATTTTAAATCTGATAGACTAACAAGTTTTAAGGCTTTTGCGGAATTATGTATTACTAGACAAATAATAACCGCTATTAAAACAGCTACAAGACAAAAGCATATACCATTAAACACATATATATCTTTAAATAAGCCTATTTATGAGGAAGAATCAGATAGAACTTTAATTGATGTTTTATCAGGATTAAAAATAACTGACCCAGAGGAACTTATAATAGGAAAAGAACAGTTAGAACATATAGAAGGTGAAATGGCGAAAGTTTTATCTGATTTAGAAATGGAAGTACTTCAGTCCTATTTGGATGGAAAGTCTTATCAGGAAATAGCCTGTGATTTAGATAGGCAAGCTAAGTCTATAGACAATGCATTACAAAGAGTTAAACGAAAGCTTGAAAAATGTCTATATACCGAAAAATAAGTCACTAAATTCTTATTGACAAATTTTTTGAACAATAGTAAACTTTATAATTGGTATATTAAACTATAAACCATATTATGATGGCAATGCTCACGTAGCTCAGTAGGCAGAGCGTCGCCTTGGTAAGGCGGAGGTCGTCGGTTCAATCCCGATCGTGAGCTCCAATATAGTTGAACGCTCACTAGTAGCGATTATTGTAATGATAAATTGCTTTAGTCTTTGTAGTGAGCTCAATATATTACCCAAAAGCTAGAAAACGCTAGGCAAAGTTTATTACAAAGATTAAAGGAGGATTTTACAATGGCAAAGCAAAAATTCGAAAGAAGTAAACCACACGTAAACATTGGAACAATCGGTCACGTT
>NZ_JADNAT010000014.1:29212-100113 GCF_015550425.1 Clostridium sp. 1001275B_160808_H3
TAAAGGAGGATTTTACAATGGCAAAGCAAAAATTCGAAAGAAGTAAACCACACGTAAACATTGGAACAATCGGTCACGTTGACCACGGTAAGACAACTTTAACAGCTGCAATCACAACAGTATTAGCAAACAGAGGATTAGCAGAATCATTCAAATATGATGAAATTGATAAGGCTCCAGAAGAAAAAGAAAGAGGAATCACTATCAATACAGCACACGTTGAGTACCAAACAGAAAACAGACACTATGCTCACGTTGACTGTCCAGGACATGCTGACTATGTTAAGAACATGATTACAGGAGCTGCTCAAATGGACGGAGCTATCTTAGTTTGTTCAGCAGCAGACGGTCCAATGCCTCAAACAAGAGAACACATACTACTAGCATCAAGAGTTGGTGTTGACTACATAGTTGTTTTCTTAAATAAGGCAGATATGGTAGACGACGAAGAATTATTAGAATTAGTTGAAATGGAAGTTAGAGAATTATTATCAGAATACAACTTCCCAGGAGATGATATTCCAGTAATAAAGGGTTCAGCTTTACAAGCATTAGAAAACCCAACAGATGAAAAAGCAATCGCTCCAATTCTTGAGTTAATGGAAGCTGTAGATAGCTACATCCCAACTCCAGAAAGAGCAACAGATAAGCCATTCTTAATGCCAGTAGAAGATGTATTTACAATCACTGGTAGAGGAACAGTTGCTACAGGAAGAGTTGAAAGAGGAGTTCTTCACGTAGGAGACGAAGTAGAAATCGTTGGATTATCAGAAGAAAGCAGAAAAGTAGTAGTAACAGGAATAGAAATGTTCAGAAAGTTACTAGACGAAGCGCAAGCTGGAGACAACGTTGGAGTTCTTTTAAGAGGAGTTCAAAGAACTGACATCGAAAGAGGTCAAGTTTTAGCAAAAGTTGGATCAGTTAAGCCACACAAGAAATTCGTAGGTCAAGTATACGTACTTAAAAAAGAAGAAGGTGGAAGACACACTCCATTCTTTGATGGATACAGACCACAATTCTACTTCAGAACAACAGACGTTACTGGTTCAATCAAGTTACCAGAAGGAATGGAAATGGTTATGCCAGGAGACCACATTGACATGAACGTTGAATTAATCACTCAAGTAGCAATGGATGAAGGATTAAGATTCGCTATCAGAGAAGGTGGAAGAACTGTAGGTTCAGGAGTTGTTACTAGCATAATCGAGTAATATGAGTTCTTAATATATATGTAGGGACTGGGTTTCATTACCTAGTCCTTTACAAAGGCATATATATTGACATAATACGTGTTTTATGATAATGTGTTTAGGTAATTAACGAAATTAATTTAACATAAAGTAGTAAGGTTTTATATTATTTACGGTAAACTGGAGGTGCAGACTGTGAGAGTAAAGATAACTTTAGCATGCACAGAGTGTAAGCAAAGAAATTATAATTCAATGAAAAATAAGAAAAATAACCCAGACAGATTAGAAATGCATAAATACTGCAAGTTCTGTAAAAAACATACACTTCATAAAGAAACTAAATAATTAGCTAATATAGTAGTGACACATACTCACAAAGATTAAGGATGTGAAGTAATGGCTGTTAAGGAAAATGTAAATTTAACTAAGAACTCACCTAATAAAGGTGGCATATTTAAGTTTTTTAGAGAGGTTAAGGCAGAAGTTAAAAGAATAACTTGGCCTTCTAAAAATGACACTAAAAAGGCGTTAATTGCAGTTGGCGTAGTTGTGCTAATATATATAGTATTAGTGGGCGGGTTAGATTATATTTTTCAAAACCTCTTTGAATTCATTTTTAAACTAAAATAAGGAGGTTTAGGTGTTAATCACCTATAAGAAAATATGAGCGAAAGAGCAAGATGGTATGTTGTACACACATACTCAGGCTACGAAAACAAGGTTAAAGCGAATCTTGAAAAAACCATTGAAAATAGAAATCTTCAAAGCTTACTTCAAGACATTCAAGTGCCTATGGAAGAGGTTGTAGAAGAAAAAGATGGGAAACAAAAGATTTCTCTTAAAAAGAAGTTTCCTGGATATGTGTTAGTAAAGATGCTAATGACAGATGAGTCATGGTATGTGGTTAGAAATACTAGGGGTGTAACAGGATTTGTTGGCCCAGCTTCTAAACCAGTTCCCCTTACAGATGAAGAAATTGAGTCTATGGGAGTTCAAGAAACACCTGTAGAAATAGATTTAGAAGTAGGGGAAAGCGTAAGAGTTATCTCTGGTCCTTTAAGGGAATTTGTAGCTATAATACAAGAGATAAATCTAGAAAAGCGCAAAATAAAAGCATTAATTGATATGTTCGGTAGAGAAACTCTAGCTGAACTAGAATTTACACAAGTTGAAAAATTAGTTTAATATAAGCTAATGTTTTAATAAAGTGGGAGGACTAAGGTCCGTATTACCACAGTATAGGAGGAATAATACATGGCTAAGAAAGTAACAGGAATGATCAAACTTCAACTTCCTGCAGGTAAGGCGACACCAGCACCACCAGTAGGACCAGCATTAGGTCAACATGGTGTTAATATTATGGGATTCTGTAAGGAGTTCAATGCAAAGACTGCTAACCAAGCTGGATTAATAATTCCAGTTGTTATAACAGTTTACCAAGATAGATCTTTTAGTTTTATACTAAAAACTCCACCAGCAGCAGTTCTTATAAAGAAGGAATTAGGAATCGAAAGTGGTTCAGGAGTTCCAAACAGAACTAAAGTTGGTAAGTTAACTAAGGATCAAGTAAGAAAAATTGCTGAATTAAAGATGCCTGACTTAAATGCAGCTACAATCGAAACTGCTATGAGCATGATCGAAGGTACTGCAAGAAGTATGGGAGTAACTATTGAAGAGTAATTCGTAAAAAAGTGGGAGGTAAAAACCGCTAACACCACAAAGGAGGCATATTATGGGAAAGAATTATATTGAAAGCGCAAAATTAATAGATAAGAGTGCATTATACACTCCATCTGAAGCTTTAGATTTAGCAGTAAAGACTGCAAAAGCAAAGTTTGATGAAACAATAGAACTACATGTTAGATTAGGGGTTGACCCAAGACATGCAGATCAACAAGTTAGAGGAGCTGTTGTTCTTCCAAATGGAACAGGTAGAACTGTAAGAGTTTTAGTGTTTGCAAAGGGAGAAAAAGCTAAAGAAGCTCAAGAAGCTGGAGCAGATTTCGTAGGAGCTGAAGAATTAGTTCAAAAGATCCAAAGCGAAAACTGGTTTGACTATGATGTAGTAGTTGCTACACCAGATATGATGGGTGTTGTAGGTAGAATCGGTAGAGTTTTAGGACCTAAAGGATTAATGCCAAACCCAAAATCAGGAACAGTTACATTTGATGTTGCTAAGGCAATAGCTGAAATAAAAGCTGGTAAAGTTGAATATAGAGTTGATAAAACTGCTATAGTTCACTGCCCAATTGGAAAGAAATCATTTGGAGTTGAGAAGTTACAACAAAACTTCCATGCTTTAATGGATGCTTTAATCAAGGCTAAACCAGCAGCTGCTAAGGGACAATACGTTAAGTCAGTATCTGTTTCAAGCACTATGGGTCCTGGAGCAAAGGTTAACCCAACAAAAGTTTTAGATTAGTATTGACAAACAGAAAGTTATGTTGTAAAATATAATCTGTTGTTAAAGAGAATACTGATTCCAAAGACAGTAGGTGCCGAAAGGTTTAAATAATTGCCTACCGAGGAATACCAAGGTAAGTAATTATTTGGTCTTCCTATGTCTATGGGAAGGCCTTTCTTAATATAAATTTGCAGTTAAAAAACTGTGAGGAGGTGGACACACAGTAATGAACAAGAATAGACAAATTAAAGAAGCTAAAGTTGCTGAGATTAAGGAAAAATTAGAAAAAGCTCAAGCGATCGTTTTAGCAGACTATCAAGGTTTAACAGTTGAAGAAGATACAGCTTTAAGAAAAAATTTAAGAGAAGCAGGTGTTGAGTATAAGGTTTATAAGAATAACCTTGTAACATTAGCTGCTAAGGAATTAGGAATTGAAGGTCTTGATTCATACTTAGAAGGACCGGTTTCTATAGCATTCGGATATGAAGATGCTACTGCTCCAGCAAGAGTATTACATACATTTGCTAAGGATCACAAGAAATTAGAATTAAAAGCAGGTATGGTAGAAGGAACTTTATATAATAAAGCAGAAGTTGAACAACTTGCTACAATACCATCAAAAGAAGTTCTTATCGCAAAACTTCTTGGAAGCTTCAAAGCTCCATTATCAAACGTTGCATACTTATTAAATGCAATTAAAGAAAAAAAAGAATCAGAATCAGCTGAATAATAACTGATAAAAATTTGGAGGTGCAATTAAAATGACAAGAGAAGATATAATTCAAGCTATAAAAGAAATGACTGTTTTAGAATTAAACGAGCTAGTTAAAGCTTGTGAAGAAGAATTTGGTGTAAGTGCTGCTGCTCCAGTAGCAGTTGCAGGAGCTGTTGCAGGTGGTGCTGCAGCTGCAGAAGAAAAGACTGAATTTGACGTAGTTTTAGCTAACGCTGGATCACAAAAGATCAAAGTTATCAAAGTTGTTAGAGAATTAACTGGATTAGGATTAAAAGAAGCTAAGGAAATAGTTGATGGAGCTCCTAAGACATTAAAAGAAGGCGTATCAAAAGAAGAAGCTGAAGACATGAAAGCTAAATTAGCTGAAGTTGGAGCTGAAGTAGAAGTTAAGTAATTAACTTTTAAATTGAAAAAGGTGCTGTTAAAGGCACCTTTTTAATTGTCTAAATGAAACTATATAAAATATCAGATTCCTGGGATACTTTATATAGTTTTATATAAAATCTACTTGAAATGTAGGAAATTATAGATTAACATAAGTTATACAATAAAATAATTGACATTAAAAGAATAGTATGATAGTATCATTTAATGTACTATTCAATATGGGTAGGTATATATTCATATGAAAAAAATGTATAATCGAACAAAAGATGGTTATACTAATAAGTGATGCTATCCGAAAGCATAAGTCCTTAGGGAAAGTGTGCTTTTGGTTATTTTAGTTTTATACAAGGGGTGAAAATTCATGGTACATCCTGTCCAAGTCGGAAAAAGAACTAGAATGAGTTTTGGTAAAGTTAAAGATGTAACTGAAATGCCAAATCTTATTGAGGTACAATTAGATTCATATCAATGGTTTTTAAAGGAAGGTCTTCATGAAGTTTTTGAAGACATTAATCCTATTACAAACTTTACGGGAAATCTTGTTCTTGAGTTTGTAGATTATAAGCTTGATATGGATAATATTAAGTATTCAGTGGAGAAGTGTAAAGAGAGAGATGCTACTTATGCTGCACCACTAAAGGTTTCTGTAAGATTACAAAACAATGAAACTGGAGAAATTAAAGAACAAGAAGTGTTTATGGGTGACTTCCCATTAATGACAGAGCAAGGAACTTTCATCATAAATGGTGCTGAAAGAGTTATTGTAAGCCAATTAGTAAGGTCACCAGGTGTTTATTACAGTTTTAATGTTGATAAAACTGGTGAAAAATTATATTCATCAACAGTTATTCCAAATAGAGGAGCATGGTTAGAATACGAAACGGATTCTAACGATATTATTTATGTAAGAATAGATAAAACAAGAAAACTTCCTATATCTATTTTAGCAAGAGCTATGGGATTCGGAAGCGATCAAGAGCTTTTAGACTATTTTGGAGAAGATGAAAGATTTAAAGCTACAATAGAAAAAGACAATACTAAGACTAAAGAAGAAGCTTTATTAGAGATATATAAAAGATTAAGACCAGGTGAACCACCTACGGTTGATAGCGCTATATCTCTTATAGATTCATTATTCTTTGATCCAAAGAGATATGACTTATCAAGAGTTGGTAGATATAAGTTTAATAAGAAGTTAGCTTTAAACTTAAGATTAGTTAACCAAGTTGCAGCTACAGACATAGTTAATCCTCAAACAGGAGAAATTATGGTAGAGCAAGGTAAAAAGATTAGTAGATCTCTTGCTGAGGAAATTCAAAACGTTGGTATAAACTCAGTTGATATATTAGTTGAGGATAGAGTGGTTAGAGTAATTGGTAACCATTTTGTTGATATTAAGAATTTTGTATCATTTAATATAGAAGATTTAAATATCAGAGAACTTGTTCACTATCCAACATTAAAAGAGATACTAGATAACTATGATGATGAAGACACTATAAAAGAAGAAATAAAGAAAAACTTAAATAGACTTATTCCTAAACATATAATAAGAGATGATATATTTGCAACTATAAGTTACGAATTGGGATTACCATATTCAGTAGGTTATGTTGATGATATAGATCACTTAGGAAATAGAAGATTAAGATCAGTAGGTGAATTACTACAAAATCAATTCAGAATTGGTTTATCAAGAATGGAAAGAGTAGTTAAAGAAAGAATGACTATTCAAGATCAAGAAGCTATAACACCTCAAATGTTAATTAACATAAGACCTGTTGCAGCTGCTATTAAAGAATTCTTTGGTAGTTCACAATTATCACAATTCATGGATCAGGTAAATCCATTATCAGAATTAACTCATAAGAGAAGATTGTCAGCTTTAGGACCAGGAGGTCTTTCAAGAGAAAGAGCTGGTTTCGAAGTTAGAGACGTTCACCATTCTCATTATGGTAGAATGTGTCCTATAGAAACTCCAGAAGGACCAAATATAGGTCTTATTAACTCATTAGCTACATATGCTAAAGTTAATGAATATGGATTCATAGAAACTCCTTATAGAGTTATTGATAAAGAAAAAGGTATAATTACAGACGAAATAAGATACTTTACAGCTGATGAAGAAGATTTATATCTTGTAGCACAAGCTAAAGAGCCTATTGGAGAAGATAGAAAGTTTATTGATAGCAGAGTTACTGTTAGAAGTAAGCATGATATATTAGTAGTTAATGCTGATGAGGTTGATTTAATAGACGTATCACCAAGACAAATAGTATCAGTAGCTACAGCTATGATACCATTCCTTGAAAATGACGATGCTTCAAGAGCTCTTATGGGATCAAACATGCAACGTCAAGCGGTTCCATTATTAAAACCTCAAGCGCCAGTAGTTGGTACTGGAATAGAATTTAAAGCAGCAGTAGACTCTGGAGTTCTTCCAAAGGCTAGAAATGCGGGTAAGGTAGTTTACGTAAGTTCTAATGAAATCAGAATTAAGAGAGATGTAGACGGCGGAATAGATACTTATAATCTTCTTAAGTTCAAGAGAAGTAACCAAGGTACATGTATAAACCAAAGACCTTTAGTAGATAAAGGTGAAATAGTGTTTAAGAACCAAGTGTTAGCTGATGGTCCATCAACTGATTTAGGGGAAATAGCATTAGGTAAAAACATTAGAATGGGCTTCATAACTTGGGAAGGATATAACTACGAAGATGCTATGCTTATTTCTGAAGAACTAGTTAGAGAAGATGTATTTACTTCAATTCATATAGAAGAATATGAGTGTGAAGCTAGAGATACAAAGCTAGGACCTGAAGAAATAACTAGAGATATTCCAAACGTAAGCGAAGATGCATTAAAGGATATAGATGACAGAGGAATAATAAGAATCGGAGCTGAAGTTAGATCAGGTGATATCCTTGTAGGTAAAGTTACACCTAAGGGAGAAACTGAATTAACAGCGGAAGAAAGATTATTAAGAGCTATATTTGGAGAGAAAGCTAGAGAAGTAAGAGATACTTCATTAAGAGTACCACATGGGGAAGCTGGAATAATAGTAGATGTGAAAGTATTTACTAGAGAAAACGGTGATGAATTAAACCCAGGTGTAAATGAACTAGTTAGATGTTATATAGCTCAAAAGAGAAAAATCTCTGTTGGAGATAAGATGGCAGGACGTCATGGTAATAAAGGGGTTATCTCAAGAGTATTACCAGAAGAAGATATGCCATTCTTACCAGATGGTAGACCATTACAAATTTGCTTAAACCCATTAGGGGTTCCATCACGTATGAACATCGGTCAGGTACTAGAGGTTCACTTGGGATGGGCAGCAAGTCAATTAGGATGGCATATAGCTACTCCTGTATTTGATGGTGCTACTGAAAAAGACATTGAAGAATGCTTAGAGAAAGCAGGATACAATGCGAATGGAAAAACTGTTTTATATGATGGTAGAACAGGAGAAGCTTTTGATAATGAAGTAACTGTTGGAATAATGTATATCTTAAAGCTAGCTCACTTAGTTGACGATAAGATCCATGCAAGATCAACAGGTCCATACTCATTAGTAACTCAACAACCACTTGGTGGTAAAGCACAATTCGGTGGTCAAAGATTTGGAGAAATGGAAGTTTGGGCTTTAGAAGCGTATGGAGCAGCTCATACACTACAAGAAATATTAACTGTTAAATCAGATGATGTTGTAGGTAGAGTTAAAACATATGAAGCTATTGTTAAAGGTGAAAACATACCTGAACCTGGAGTTCCAGAATCATTTAAGGTTCTAATTAAAGAACTTCAAGCTTTATGTTTAGATGTAAAAGTGTTAAATGATGAAAAAGAAGAAGTTAGACTTAAAGAATTTGCAGAAGAAGATATGGAAGATTTAGAAGTTAACATTGAAGGAACAGAAGATGTTGTTTCAGAAGATGTTAATGTAGATGATAGTTATACAATATCAGAGGAAGAAATTGATGAAGATGTTGAGTTTGATAACTTTGCGTTAGATGGATTCCATGAAGAAGACTTAGAACTTGATGATTTTGTAAATGATGAACACTAAATTTGAAGGGAGGATATACCCTTGTTTGAATTGAATAATTTTGATGCTATACAAATAGGTTTAGCTTCACCTAGCCAAATAAGAGAATGGTCAAGAGGAGAAGTTAAAAAACCTGAAACTATAAACTATAGAACTTTAAAACCAGAAAGAGACGGTCTATTCTGTGAAAGAATATTTGGACCTATTAAAGATTGGGAATGTCATTGTGGTAAATACAAGAGAGTTAGATATAAGGGAATAGTTTGTGACAGATGTGGAGTTGAAGTTACAAAAGCTAAAGTAAGAAGAGAAAGAATGGGGCATATTGAACTGGCTGCCCCAGTTTCTCACATTTGGTACTTTAAGGGAATTCCATCAAGAATGGGATTACTTTTAGATATGTCACCAAGAGCTTTAGAAAAAATATTATACTTTGCTTCATATGTAGTAATAGATCCTAAAGAAACACCATTATTAAAGAAACAACTTCTTAACGAAAAAGAATATAGAGAAGCTGTTGACAAATATGGTGAAGAAAGCTTTATAGCTGGAATGGGAGCTGAAGCTGTTCAAGAGCTACTTGGAGAAATTGATTTAGAAGGTCAATCTAAGGAGCTTAAAGAAGAATTAAAAACAAGTACTGGTCAAAAGAAAGTTAGAATCATAAGAAGATTAGAAGTTGTTGAATCTTTTAGAAAATCAGGTAATGATCCAAGATGGATGGTTATTAATGTTATACCTGTAATTCCACCAGATTTAAGACCGATGGTTCAATTGGATGGGGGAAGATTTGCTACTTCAGACTTAAATGATTTATATAGAAGAGTTATAAATAGAAATAACAGATTGAAGAAGCTTTTAGACCTAGGTGCTCCAGACATAATTGTTAGAAATGAAAAGAGAATGCTTCAAGAAGCAGTAGATGCACTTATAGATAATGGTAGAAGAGGAAGACCTGTTACAGGACCTGGAAATAGACCACTTAAATCATTATCAGATATGCTTAAAGGTAAGCAAGGTAGATTTAGACAAAACTTACTTGGTAAGAGAGTTGACTACTCAGGTAGATCAGTTATCGTTGTAGGACCTGAGTTGAAGATGTATCAATGCGGACTTCCAAAAGAAATGGCTTTAGAGTTATTTAAACCATTTGTAATGAAGAAGTTAGTTGAAGATGGAGTAGCACATAATATAAAGAGTGCTAAAAGAATGGTTGAAAGAGTAAATAATCAAGTATGGGACGTACTTGAAGAAGTAATTACTGATCATCCAGTTTTACTAAACCGTGCTCCTACTCTACATAGATTAGGAATTCAAGCATTCCAACCAATATTAGTAGAAGGTAGAGCTATAAAACTACACCCACTTGTATGTACTGCGTATAATGCTGACTTCGATGGAGACCAAATGGCGGTTCACGTTCCATTATCAGTTGAAGCACAAGCAGAAGCAAGATTCTTAATGCTTGCAGCAGGAAATATAATGAAGCCTTCAGATGGTAAACCAGTTTGTGTACCTACACAAGATATGGTATTAGGATCATATTATTTAACTATGGATAAAACTGGAGCTAAGGGTGAAGGTAAAGTTTTTGCTTCAAAGGATGAAGCTATAATGGCTTACGAAGTAGGCGAAATAGCAATTCATGCTGAGATTAATGTAAGAATGTTTAAGGAAATTAATGGAGAAAAGAAATCAGGAATAATAAAAACTACAGTTGGTAAGATAATCTTTAATGAATCAATTCCTCAAGACTTAGGTTTTGTAGATAGAAGTAATAAAGATGAAGAATTCAACTTAGAAGTAGATTTCTTAATAACTAAAAAGTCATTAGGTAAGATAATCGATAAATGCTATGCAGTGCATGGTCCAACAAATACATCAATAATGCTTGATAAAATCAAAGCTTTAGGTTATCACTATTCATCAATTGGAGCTGTAACAGTAGCTGCTTCTGATATGATAGTACCAGAAGCAAAATATACACTACTTAAAGAAGCAGATGAAACTGTTGATAAGATTGAAAAGATGTATAAGAGAGGTTTCATATCAGAAGAAGAAAGATATGAAAGAGTTATTGAAAAATGGACTAAAACAACAGAAGATGTTGCGGATGCACTTATGAATAGTTTGGATAAATTTAATCCAATATTCATGATGGCCGACTCTGGAGCCAGAGGATCTAAGTCTCAGATTAAGCAATTAGCTGGTATGAGAGGACTTATGGCGAGTCCAACAGGTAAGATTATAGAATTACCAATCAGAGCTTCATTTAGAGAAGGTCTTGAAGTGGTAGAGTACTTTATATCTACTCACGGAGCTAGAAAGGGTAATGCCGATACAGCTCTTAAGACAGCTGACTCTGGATACTTAACAAGAAGACTAGTTGACGTATCACAAGATGTTATCGTAAGAGAAATAGATTGTGGAACAACAGAAGGTATCTATGTTTCAGAAATTAAAGAAGGTAATGAAGCGATTGAAGGATTAGCAGAAAGACTTTATGGTAGATATACAGCTGAACCAATAATTCATCCAGAAACTGGTGAAGTTATGGTAGAAGCTGATCAATATATGGAACTTGATGTTGCAGAAAAAGTAGCAGCAGCAGGTGTTAAGAAAGTAAAAATTAGATCTGTATTTACATGTAAGTGTAAAGTTGGTGTATGTTCTAAGTGTTATGGCATGAACATGGCGACAGCGCAAAAGATCAATATAGGTGAAGCTGTTGGTATAATCGCAGCACAATCAATCGGGGAACCAGGAACTCAGCTTACGATGAGAACATTCCATACAGGGGGAGTTGTTGGAGCCGATATTACACAAGGTCTTCCTAGAGTTGAAGAATTATTCGAAGCTAGAAAACCTAAAGGATTAGCTATAGTAAGTGAAATAACTGGTACAGTTAGAGTTGAAGAAACGAAGAAAAAGAGAACTGTATTTGTAATGGCTAACGATGGAGAAGAACGTAGTTATGAAATACCATTTGGTTCAAGACTAAAGGTATCTGATGATGACTCTATTGAAGCTGGGGATGAGATTACTGAAGGTTCAGTAAACCCTCATGATATAGCTGCAATTAAGGGTATAGATGGAGCTAGAAAATATCTATTATCTGAAGTTCAAAAAGTTTATAGACTTCAAGGTGTTGATATCAATGATAAGCACTTAGAAGTAGTTGTTAGACAAATGACTAGAAAAGTTAAAGTACTAGATTCAGGAGATACTGATCTATTACCAGGAACTATGATAGATATGTTCGACTTCGAAGAAGAAAATGCAAGAGTAAGAGAATTTGGTGGAGAAGAAGCTAAAGGCGAGCAAGCATTACTTGGTATAACTAAGGCTGCATTAGCAACAGATAGTTTCCTATCAGCTGCATCATTCCAAGAAACAACAAGAGTTCTTACAGAGGCTGCTATTAAAGGAAAGATAGATCCTCTAGTAGGTCTGAAAGAAAATGTTATTATTGGTAAGTTAATACCAGCAGGTACTGGAATGATGAGATATAGGAATGTAAAGCTAGATGTTGAGGACGTTTTAGTGGAAAATGACACTTTAGAATCAATTGAATAATACATTGCAATTTTATTGACATGTGTATGCTTAAATGATAAAATACGAATTGTGTGATTTTAAAGCTACACTACAATATAATTGTCTACATGAATTCATGGAGGCAAGGTCATGAACTGAGCCTCTATGAACTTTTATATAGGGAGTGGTTTCATGATAGATAACATTGTAGGAAATAAATTAATAGGTATAAAACAATGTACTAAGTCTATTAAAAATGGAACTGGAACTGTTTTATATGTAGCTAAAGACGCAGAAATTAATTTGACTAAATCATTAACAGATTTAGCAATTGAAAAAAATGTAAAAATTATTTACATTGACACAATGAAAGAATTAGGAAAAATGTGTAGTATAGATGTTAAAGCATCAGCAGTACTAACTTTAGAATAATTCATTAATAAGCTTTTATCTTAAATATTAGATATATAGATAAAAAAATTTCAGGAGGTGAAAAAATGCCAACTATTAGCCAATTAGTTAGAAAAGGCAGAAAAACTGTTATCAACAAGTCAACAGCACCAGCACTTAACGAGTGTCCACAAAGAAGAGGAGTTTGTACAGTTGTTAAAACAACAACTCCAAAGAAGCCTAACTCAGCTTTAAGAAAAATAGCAAGAGTAAGACTTACAAATGGATTCGAAGTTACTGCATACATTGGTGGTGTAGGACACAACTTACAAGAGCACAGTGTTGTTCTTATAAGAGGTGGTAGAGTTAAGGACCTTCCTGGTGTTAGATACCATATCGTAAGAGGAGCACTTGACTGTGCTGGAGTAGCTAACAGAATGCAAGGAAGATCAAAGTACGGTGCTAAAAAGCCGAAGGCAAAAAAGTAGTTTAAAATAATAAGCTACGCTAGTGCTTGTCTTCAGCATTTACATAGATTTATAAATTAAGTTTATATAGATGAAGAAGTAAAGCACTTTACGGCAATGTTTAATTGCAGAGTACCAATGAACTTAAATTTATTATGTTAAGGAGGGAAGAAAAGTGCCAAGAAAAGGACATATCGCAAAGAGAGATGTATTACCAGATCCAATGTACAACTCAAAAGTTGTTACAAAGTTAATAAACAATGTAATGGAAGATGGTAAAAAAGGAGTAGCACAAAAAATATGCTACGACGCGTTTGAAATAATGGCGCAAAAAACAGGTAAAGATGCTTTAGAAGTATTTGAAGAAGCTATGAATAATGTAATGCCTTTATTAGAGGTTAAAGCTAGAAGAATAGGTGGTGCTAACTACCAAGTTCCTATAGAAGTAAGACCAGAAAGAAGACAGACTCTAGGAATCAGATGGATGCTAGATGCTGCTAGAAAAAGAGGCGAAAAAGTAATGGCTCAAAGATTAGCTGGAGAATTAATGGATGCAGCTAATAATACTGGAGCAGCTGTTAAGAAGAGAGAAGATACTCATAAAATGGCTGAAGCAAACAAAGCATTCGCTCATTACAGATACTAATAAACAAACTGTTTTGGCTTCTGCCAAAGCAGTTTTGTCGAATCTAAAATTACTCGTTGAGAGGAGGACATACAAATGGCTAGAAAATATCCGTTAGACAAATTCCGTAACTTTGGAATAATGGCTCACATAGATGCTGGTAAAACTACAACTACTGAGCGTATATTATTCTATACTGGAAGAAGCCACAAAATTGGAGAAGTTCATGAAGGAGCAGCTACAATGGACTGGATGGTTCAAGAACAAGAAAGAGGTATAACAATTACTTCTGCTGCTACAACATGTTCATGGAAAGGTCATGAATTAAATATTATAGATACTCCAGGTCACGTAGACTTCACAGTTGAAGTTGAAAGATCATTAAGAGTTCTTGATGGAGCTGTTACAGTTCTAGATGCAAAAAGTGGGGTTGAACCTCAAACTGAAACTGTTTGGAGACAGGCGGACAAATACGGTGTACCAAGAATGATATACGTTAATAAGATGGATGCTACAGGTGCAGACTTCTTTAGATGTATAAACACTGTAAGAGATAGATTGAAAGCTAATGCAGTTCCAATACAAATTCCAGTTGGATCAGAAGATCAATTCAAAGGAATGGTAGATTTAATAACTAATAAAGCTATTATGTTCTATGATGATCTAGGAAAAGATGTTAGAGAAGAAGAAATTCCAGCAGATTTAGCTGATCAAGCTGAAGAATACAGAATGGCTATGATTGAAGCTATAGCTGAAACTAACGAAGAATTAATGGAAAAATACCTTGAAGGTGAAGAATTAACTGTAGAAGAGTTAATGACTGGTTTAAGAAAAGCTACTATAGCTAATGAAATAGTTCCATGTATCTGTGGTTCATCTTACAAGAATAAAGGTGTTCAACAAATGATCGATGGAGTTGTTGCATTCCTTCCATCACCTTTAGATATTCCTGCAGTTAAAGGTATATCTTTAGAAGGTGAAGAAGATTCAAGAGAAGCTTCAGATGAAGCTCCAATGTCAGCTTTAGCATTTAAGATAGCTACTGACCCATTCGTTGGAAAGCTTGCATTCACTAGAATTTATTCAGGAGTTATGCAAAGTGGAACTTACGTATTAAACTCAACAAAGGGTAAGAAAGAAAGAATAGGAAGACTTGTTAAGATGCATGCTAATTCAAGAGAAGAAGTTGAAGCATTAGAAGCAGGTGAATTAGGAGCAATTATTGGATTAAAGAATACTACAACAGGAGATACTCTTTGTGTAGAAAGCGATCCAATAATATTAGAAGCTATGGAATTCCCAGAACCAGTTATATCTGTAGCTATAGAGCCAAAGACAAAAGCTGGTCAAGAAAAGATGGGATTAGCATTAGCTAAGCTTGCTGAAGAAGATCCTACTTTCAGAACTCATACTGATCAAGAAACTGGTCAAACAATAATTGCTGGTATGGGTGAACTTCACTTAGAAATCATCGTTGACAGATTAACTAGAGAATTCAAAGTTGAATGTAACGTTGGAGCACCTCAAGTTGCTTACAAAGAAACAATTAGAAAAGCTGTTAAAGCTGAAGCTAAATATGCTAAGCAATCAGGTGGTAAGGGTCAATATGGTCACTGTGTGATTGAAATGGAACCTACTGAAGGTGAATATGTATTTGAAAATGCTATCGTTGGAGGAGCTATTCCAAGAGAATATATTCCAGCTATAGATAACGGTATTCAAGAAGCAGCTAAAAATGGTATTATAGCTGGATACGAAACTATTAACTTCAAAGTTAAGTTAGTTCACGGTTCATACCATGAAGTTGACTCATCTGAAATGGCGTTTAAGATTGCTGGTTCTATGGCATTTAAGAATGCTATGACAAAAGCAGACCCAGTATTACTTGAGCCAATGGAAAAGGTTGAAGTTACAGTACCAGAAGAATACATGGGAGATGTAATGGGAGATCTTAACTCAAGAAGAGGAAGAATAGAAGGTATGGAAGCTATAAACGGAGCTCAAATTATCAGAGCTATGGTTCCACTTTCAGAAATGTTTGGATATGCAACTACTTTAAGATCAAGAACTCAAGGTAGAGGTACTTATTCAATGGTATTCGATCACTTCGAAGAAGTTCCTAAGAGTGTTCAAGAAAAAATTAAGAGTGAAAGAAACTAATTCACTTTAGTTATAAATATAAAGAATGTTGCTCATAATTAAACTATGAGCAACATTACAAAATATAAATTTAAGTATTATTAAATAATATAAGGAAAATTTATATAAGTATAGAAAAATCGAACTAAATTAGATATAATAACTAAGAAGGTTCATATAATTAATTTCCATAAAGGAGGATTTTACAATGGCAAAGCAAAAATTCGAAAGAAGTAAACCACACGTAAACATTGGAACAATCGGTCACGTTGACCACGGTAAGACAACTTTAACAGCTGCAATCACAACAGTATTAGCAAACAGAGGATTAGCAGAATCATTCAAATATGATGAAATTGATAAGGCTCCAGAAGAAAAAGAAAGAGGAATCACTATCAATACAGCACACGTTGAGTACCAAACAGAAAACAGACACTATGCTCACGTTGACTGTCCAGGACATGCTGACTATGTTAAGAACATGATTACAGGAGCTGCTCAAATGGACGGAGCTATCTTAGTTTGTTCAGCAGCAGACGGTCCAATGCCTCAAACAAGAGAACACATACTACTAGCATCAAGAGTTGGTGTTGACTACATAGTTGTTTTCTTAAATAAGGCAGATATGGTAGACGACGAAGAATTATTAGAATTAGTTGAAATGGAAGTTAGAGAATTATTATCAGAATACAACTTCCCAGGAGATGATATTCCAGTAATAAAGGGTTCAGCTTTACAAGCATTAGAAAACCCAACAGATGAAAAAGCAATCGCTCCAATTCTTGAGTTAATGGAAGCTGTAGATAGCTACATCCCAACTCCAGAAAGAGCAACAGATAAGCCATTCTTAATGCCAGTAGAAGATGTATTTACAATCACTGGTAGAGGAACAGTTGCTACAGGAAGAGTTGAAAGAGGAGTTCTTCACGTAGGAGACGAAGTAGAAATCGTTGGATTATCAGAAGAAAGCAGAAAAGTAGTAGTAACAGGAATAGAAATGTTCAGAAAGTTACTAGACGAAGCGCAAGCTGGAGACAACGTTGGAGTTCTTTTAAGAGGAGTTCAAAGAACTGACATCGAAAGAGGTCAAGTTTTAGCAAAAGTTGGATCAGTTAAGCCACACAAGAAATTCGTAGGTCAAGTATACGTACTTAAAAAAGAAGAAGGTGGAAGACACACTCCATTCTTTGATGGATACAGACCACAATTCTACTTCAGAACAACAGACGTTACTGGTTCAATCAAGTTACCAGAAGGAATGGAAATGGTTATGCCAGGAGACCACATTGACATGAACGTTGAATTAATCACTCAAGTAGCAATGGATGAAGGATTAAGATTCGCTATCAGAGAAGGTGGAAGAACTGTAGGTTCAGGAGTTGTTACTAGCATAATCGAGTAATAATTTCTATAAGATAATATAAATTAAAATAAAACTGTGATCACATTCAGAGAGCAAGGGGACGCCCTTGCTCTCTTTTTATTATGTAAAGAAAAATATAATAAAAAAAATACGCAATATGAAGTAATAAATGAAGTATCTAGTTATAGTTGATATCTTTAATATTTAATAAATTAATATTTAATAAATTAATATAACGAAAACTAATATAGTAACAATTAGCAAGGAATATACTTAAATTTCCTTGTAAATGATTAATATATTGTAATTAGTTAAGAATTATAATAAGGAAAAATGTTCGCCAAAAATTACAAGAAAAAATGTGTTGATAAAATGTAAAAACAAATATAAAATATATTTACGAAAGAGATCATATTTTAAAGATAGCACTTAAATATACTTTAAAATTTATCAAAAAAGGCCAAAAAACTCTTGAAAAGGCTATGTAAACATAGTATAATAAAGAAGTTGTATAGCAAACAGCGATGAGTCAGGAGGTTGCCGGACTTCCGGGTTAATTCTTGATGAGTATGTTAGGATCTAGAATCCAACGACAGGGGTTTTGTAAAGCCATGTGATTAAGTATGAAACACGTGGAACAGTTTATAGAACATCCGCTGTTGTGCGTTAGAAGTAAAGCGTACATGAAAAGGAGGGAAACCAAGATGTCAAAACAAAAAATAAGAATCAGATTAAAGGCTTTTGATCACAATATATTAGATCAATCAGCTGAAAAAATTGTTGAAACAGCAAAATCAACAGGAGCTAAGGTTGCAGGTCCAGTACCACTACCAACTGAAAAAGATGTTGTTACTATATTAAGAGCTGTTCACAAATACAAAGATTCAAGAGAGCAATTCGAAATCAGAACACACAAGAGATTAATCGATATAGTTAATCCATCACCAAAGACTGTTGATGCATTAATGAGATTAAACTTACCAGCAGGTGTGGATATCGAAATAAAGCTATAGTTAATACTTATTAAATAAACAGTTTGAACGGTTATGATTGTTAAACAATCCGCTAATACGTTTAGGAGGTGTAAATACATGAAAAAAGCTATATTAGGAAAGAAAATAGGAATGACTCAAATTTTCGATGCAAACGGAAAAGTAGTTCCTGTAACAGTAGTAGAAGCTGGCCCATGTGTTGTTGTTCAAAAGAAAACTATCGAAAAAGATGGTTATGAAGCAATACAAGTAGGTTTTGGAGATGTTAGAGAAAAGTTAGTTAACAAGCCAAAGAAGGGACACTATGCTAAAGCAGGAGTTTCATTAAAGAGAAAATTAAAAGAGTTCAGATTAGAAGATTGTTCAGCTTATGAAGTTGGTCAAGAAATAAAGGCTGATTTATTTGAAGCTGGAGATAAAATTGATGTATCTGGAGTTTCTAAAGGTAAGGGATTCCAAGGTGTTATCAAGAGATGGAATGCTAACAGAGGACCAATGAGTCACGGTTCTAAGTTCCACAGAGCAGTAGGTTCAATGGGTGCTTCATCAGATCCATCAAGAACTTTCAAGAACAAGAATATGCCAGGACATATGGGAGCTGTTAACACAACAGTATTAAACTTAGAAGTAGTTAAGGTTATAGCTGAAAAGAACTTAATACTAATCAAGGGTGGTATCCCAGGACCTAACAAAGGTACAGTAGTAATAAGAAACGCAGTTAAAGCTTAATTTCTGTAGAAAGGAGGAAACAGGATGCCTACAGTAGGATTATTTAATCAAGAAGGAAAACAAGTTGGAGATATCCAATTAAATGATAATGTGTTCGGAGTTGAAGTTAACACTGATGCTATGCATCAAGTTGTTGTTGCTTTATTAGCAAACAAGAGACAAGGAACTCAATCAGCTAAGACAAGAGCTGAGGTTAGAGGAGGCGGAATCAAGCCTTGGAGACAAAAGGGAACTGGTAGAGCAAGACAAGGTTCTATTAGAGCTCCACAATGGATCAAAGGTGGTATAGTATTCGCACCAAAACCAAGAGACTATAGAATGTCAGTACCAAAGAGCATGAGAAGAGTAGCTATGAAATCTGCATTAACTAGCAAGGTTCAAGACGGACAAATGGTAGTGTTAGAAACATTAGCATTCGAAGCTCCAAAGACTAAGAAAATGGTTGAAGTTTTAAAAGCATTTGATGCAAAGAAAACTTTAATAGTAACTGGAGAATCAAATGAAGTACTTTACAAATCAGCTAGAAATATTGCTGATGTACAAATCATGCCAGTTAACAACATCAATGTTTATGATTTATTAAAGTTTGAGAAATTAATCATAACTAAGGATGCTGTATCAAAAATCGAGGAGGTGTACGCATAATGACAAGCTATGATATAATAAGAAAGCCTGTTATCACTGAAAAGAGTATGACTGCTATGGCAGACAAAAAGTACACTTTCATAGTTCAAATTAATGCAAACAAGGTTCAAATCAAGAAAGCTGTAGAAGAAATCTTCGGCGTTAAGGTTGAAAAAGTTCAAACAATAAGAACTATGGGAAAAACAAAGAGAATGGGCGTACATGTAGGAAAGAGAGCAGACTTCAAGAAGGCTGTTATCACTTTAACAGCAGACAGCAAGAATATAGAATTCTTTGAAGGAATGCAATAACGCAAATAAAGCGTATTATTGGTACATAAGTACCAGAGAAGCTTAAAGTAAGGAGGGAATTTACATGGCAGTTAAAAAGTTTAGACCAACTACCCCATCAAGAAGAGAAATGACAATGGCTACTTTTGAAGAAATTACAACAAGTACACCTGAAAAATCACTTCTTGTTTCTTTAAACAAAACTGGTGGTAGAAATGCTCAAGGTAAAATAACTGTTAGACACCACGGTGGTGGAGCTAAGAGAAAATATAGAATAATAGATTTCAAGAGAAATAAGGATGGTGTTCCTGCAAAGGTTGCAACAATAGAATACGATCCAAACAGAACAGCATACATTGCATTAGTTGTATATGCTGATGGTGAAAAGAGATATATAATTGCTCCAGTTGGATTAAAAGTTGGAGATGTTATAGTTTCAGGACCAGACGCTGATATTAAAGCAGGTAATGCTCTTCCATTAAAGAACATACCAGTAGGTACTTTCGTTCACAACGTTGAGTTACAAGTTGGTAAGGGTGCTCAAATGGTAAGATCAGCTGGTACTACAGCACAATTAATGGCTAAAGAAGGAAACTATGCAACATTAAGATTACCTTCAGGCGAAATGAGATATGTAAGAATCGAATGTAGAGCTACAATCGGAACTGTATCAAATACTACTAACGATATAATCAATATCGGTAAAGCAGGTAGAAAGAGACACATGGGATGGAGACCTACAGTTAGAGGTTCTGTAATGAACCCTAATGATCACCCTCACGGTGGTGGTGAAGGTAGATCACCAATCGGTAGACCAAGTCCAGTTACTCCATGGGGTAAACCAGCACTTGGATACAAGACAAGAAAGAATAAGAAGTATTCTGACAGATTCATAATAAAGAGAAGAAACGATAAGTAGTATGAAGAGAATCTAAATTTCTCTTCATGGCTTGTCAGCCTATAGATTATGAAGGGAGGCAAATTATAGTGAGTAGATCAACAAAAAAGGGGCCTTTTGTACATGAAGGACTTTTAAAGAAAATTGAAGAAATGAATGCTAGTGGAGATAAGAAGGTTGTTAAAACTTGGTCAAGAAGTTCAACAATATTCCCACAAATGATTGGTCATACAATTGCTGTTCACGATGGAAGAAAGCATGTTCCAGTTTTCGTTAGCGAAGACATGGTTGGACACAAGCTTGGTGAGTTCGCATTAACAAGAACTTACAGAGGACACGATTATGACGAAAAAGCAGCAAGAAAAAGAAAGTAATCCCGGAAAGGAGGAACATAAATGGAAGCTAGAGCTATAGCTAAATATGTTAGAATGTCTCCAACAAAAGTAGGAGTAGTTCTTGATTTAATAAGAGGAAAAAATATTCAAGAGGCTTTCGCTATTTTACAATATACTCCAAAAGATGCAGCTGTTGTTATAAATAAAGTTTTAAAATCAGCTGTTGCTAATGCAGAAAATAATCATGAAATGGACGTAGAAAGATTATATGTAGCAGAAGCATTCGTTGGTGCAGGTCCAACATTAAAGAGATTTAGACCAATGGATCACGGAAAAGCATTTAGAATTAACAAGAGAACAAGTAATATAACACTTGTAGTTAAAGAAAGAGCTTAGAAAGAAGGAGGGAAATCAAGTGGGTCAAAAAGTACATCCTCACGGACTTAGAGTAGGAGTTATCAAAGATTGGGATGCTAAGTGGTATGCTTCAAAGAAGAACTTTGCAGACAATCTAATAGAAGATAACAAGATCAGAGAATTCGTAAAGAAAGAACTTTTCTCAGCTGGTATTTCAAAGATTGAAATTGAAAGAGCTGCTAAGAGAGTTAAGTTAAATATATATACTGCTAAACCAGGTGTTATAATCGGAAAAGGTGGAGCAGGAATAGAAGCTTTAAAAGCTAAATTAGCTAAAGTAACTGATAACAAAAACTTATTAATAAATATAGTTGAAGTTAAAAATGCTGAAGCAGATGCTCAATTAATGGCAGAAAATATAGCTGCACAATTAGAAAAAAGAGTATCATTTAGAAGAGCTATGAAACAAAGCATCCAAAGAGCTATGAAACTTGGAGCTAAAGGTGTTAAGACAGCTTGCTCAGGTAGATTAGGTGGAGCTGAAATAGCTAGAACTGAACAATATCATGAAGGAACAATTCCACTACAAACTTTAAGAGCAGATATCGATTATGGATTTGCTGAAGCTGATACAACTTATGGAAAGATCGGTGTGAAAGTTTGGGTTTATAATGGAGAAGTTCTTCCAACTAAAAAAGTTGAAAAGAAGGAAGAAGTTAACGCATAAGAAAGGAGGAATTAGTCATGTTAATGCCTAAGAGAGTTAAGCATCGTAAGGTACAACGTGGTAGAATGAAAGGAAAAGCTACAAGAGGTAATTTCCTTGCATACGGAGATTTTGGTATTCAAGCTACAACTTGTGGTTGGATAACTAGTAATCAAATAGAATCTGCCAGAATTGCTATAAACAGATATATCAGAAGAGGAGGAAAACTTTGGATAAAGATTTTCCCAGATAAGCCAGTAACTGAGAAACCAGCTGAAACAAGAATGGGTTCAGGTAAAGGTTCACCAGAATATTGGGTAGCAGTAGTTAAACCTGGTAGAGTTTTATTCGAACTATCAGGAGTTAATGAAGAAGTTGCAAGAGAAGCTATGAGACTTGCATCACACAAGCTTCCTGTAAAGTGTAAATTCGTTACAAGAAGAGATTTTGAGGAAATGGGTGGTGAAGAATAATGAAGGCTAGAGAATTAAAAGAATTAAGAGCAAATAATCCTCAAGATTTAAAGGTTAAATTAAATGACCTTAAGGCTGAGTTATTCAACTTAAGATTCCAATTAGCTACAGGTCAATTAGAAAATCCTATGAGAATAAGAGAAGTAAAAAAATCTATAGCCCAAATCAAAACCATCATAAGAGAAGAAGAGATCAGGGCTTTCGAGCAGTAAATCTGAAAGGAGGTAACTCTTAATGGAAAGAGGATTAAGAAAGAAAAAAATAGGTAGAGTTGTTTCAGATAAAATGGATAAGACAATAGTTGTTGCTGTTGAAACTAAGGTTAGACACCCATTATATGGTAAGACAGTTAATAGAACAACTAAGTTTAAAGCTCATGATGAAAACAATGAAGCTAAAATGAATGATAGAGTTTTAATTATGGAAACTAGACCATTATCTAAAGATAAGAGATGGAGACTTGTTGAAATAGTTGAAAAAGCTAAATAGGCTTTAAGACTGAAAGGAGGGTAATTCAATGATACAACAACAAACCTTACTAAAGGTAGCAGATAACTCAGGTGCAAAGGAAATAATGTGCATAAGAGTTTTAGGCGGATCAAAGAGAAAGTTCGGTAACATTGGAGATGTAATAGTTGCTAGCGTTAAAAGTGCAACACCAGGCGGAGTTGTTAAAAAAGGAGACGTTGTAAAAGCTGTTATAGTTAGATCAGTTAGAGGATTAAGAAGAGCTGATGGTTCATACATTAAGTTTGATGAAAATGCAGCTGTTATTATAAAGGATGATAAGCAACCAAGAGGAACTCGTATCTTCGGACCAGTTGCTAGGGAGCTAAGAGATAACGAATTTAACAAGATTTTATCATTAGCACCTGAAGTTCTATAATAGAGGAGGTGTCTCATTTGAAGGTACATGTTAGAAAGAACGACACAGTTGTAGTTGTTTCAGGTAAAGATAAAGGAAAAACTGGTGAAGTTTTAAAAGTATATCCTAAAACAGGCAAAGTTATTGTTCAAGGAGTTAATATAGTTAAAAAGCACCAAAAGCCAACTAGAGCTAATGCTCAAGGCGGAATAATTGAAAGAGAAGGAGCTATATACAGCTCAAAAGTTATGTTATACTGCACAAAATGCAAAAATGCTACAAGAATTAGCAACAAAATCTTAGAGGACGGTACTAAGGTTAGAGCTTGTAAGAAGTGTGGAGAAACATTCTAGAATCTGAAAGGAGGTACTAATTATGACAACAAGACTTCAAGAGAAGTATCAAAAAGAAGTAATTCCAGCTATGATTGAAAAGTTCGGATATAAAAATATAATGGAAGTTCCAAAGCTTGAAAAAATAGTTATCAACATGGGAGTTGGAGAAGCTAAGGACAATCAAAAAATATTAGAAGCTGCAGTTAATGATTTAAGCATAATTGCAGGTCAAAAGCCAATCTTAACTAGAGCAAAGAAATCAGTTGCTAACTTCAAGATAAGAGAAAACATGGCTTTAGGATGTAAGGTTACATTAAGAAAGGCAAAGATGTATGAATTTGCTGATAAATTAATGGCTATTGCTCTTCCAAGAGTTAGAGATTTCAGAGGAGTTTCAAGCAAAGCTTTTGATGGTAGAGGAAACTACTCACTAGGAGTAAAAGAGCAATTAATATTCCCAGAAATTGAATACGATAAAATCGATAAGGTTAGAGGAATGGATATTATCTTCGTAACAACAGCTAACACTGACGAAGAAGCAAGAGAATTATTAAGATTCCTTGGTATGCCATTTGCTCAATAATAAGGAGGGAAAACCGTGGCACGTAAGGCTATTATTGAAAAGTGGAAAAAAGAACCTAAATATAAAACAAGAGCTTATACAAGATGCAGAATATGTGGAAGACCACATTCAGTATTAAAGAAGTTCGGTATTTGCCGTATATGTTTTAGAGAACTTGCTTATAAGGGTCAAATCCCTGGTTGTAAGAAAGCAAGTTGGTAAGAAACTGATGTAGTGAAAGGAGGCACATTAAATGGTTATGACAGATCCTATCGCAGATTTGCTAACACGTATTAGAAATGCAAATGCTGTAAGACATGAAGTAGTAGAAGTTCCTTCATCAAATATGAAGAAGGCTGTTGCAAATATATTATTACAAGAGGGATATATTAAAGAATTAGAGGAATATAACGATGGTGTTGTTCCAATGTTAAGAATATCTCTTAAATATGGCGCAGATAAAGAAAGAGTTATAACTGGTATAAAGAGAATATCTAAACCAGGACTAAGAGTTTACTGCAAGAAAGATGAAATTCCAAAGGTACTAAGCGGACTAGGAATTGCTATAATATCAACTTCATCAGGTTTATTAGTTGATAGAGAAGCAAGAAAAGCTGGATTAGGCGGAGAAGTAGTTTGCTACGTTTGGTAATTTCCAAAGTAGAAAGTAACTAGATTAACATATATCAGAACAAGTAAAACAGGAGGTGCGATTATGTCAAGAGTAGGTAGATTACCTATAGCTATACCTGCAGGCGTAACTGTAGCTGTTTCAGCAGATAACGTTGTTTCAGTTAAGGGTCCAAAGGGCGAACTTGTTAAAGCTATGAATAAAGACATGAATATAGCAGTTGAAAACAACCAAGTTGTTGTAACTAGACCTAGCGATCAAAAAGAGCACAGAGCTCTTCATGGTTTAACTAGAGCGTTAATCAATAACATGATAATCGGAGTTGAAAAAGGATTTGAAAAGAGCTTAGAACTAATTGGTGTTGGTTACAGAGCTCAATTACAAGGTAAAAAGCTTGTAATGAACTTAGGATATTCACATCCAGTTGAAATAGAACCAATCGAAGGTGTAACTTTCGAAACTCCAGCTGCAACTAAAGTTGTTGTTAAGGGTATCGATAAGGAAAAGGTTGGAGCAGCTGCGGCTGATATAAGATCATGGAGAAAACCTGAACCATATAAGGGTAAAGGAATTAAATATGATAACGAAGTAATCAGACGTAAAGAAGGTAAAACTGGTAAGAAATAATAGAAAGGAGTGAAATCTTTATGTTCAAAAAGGTAGACAGAAAAGCTAGTAGAGAAAGACGTCACCTAAGAGTACGTAAGAAAATTTCTGGTACTCCTGAAAGACCAAGACTTTCAGTATATAGAAGTGAAAAAAACATATATGCTCAAATTATAGATGATGTAAATTCAGTAACTTTAGTTTCAGCTTCAAGCTTAGATAAAGCATTCGATGCAAAATCAGGTGGCAACAAAGAAGCAGCTAAAATGGTTGGTGAATTAGTAGCTAAGAAAGCTTTAGAAAAGGGAATTTCAGAAGTTGTATTCGATAGAGGTGGATACGTATATCACGGAAGAGTTCAAACTTTAGCTGAAGCTGCAAGAGAAGCAGGCTTAAAATTCTAATAAACAAGGAGGGAAATACATGAGAATCGATCCTAGCACACTAGACCTTAAGGAAAAGGTTGTTAACATAAACAGAGTAACTAAGGTTGTTAAGGGTGGTAGAAACTTCAGATTCAGCGCTTTAGTAGTTGTAGGTGACGAAAACGGACACGTAGGCGTTGGAATGGGTAAGTCAATAGAAATCCCAGAAGCAATTAAAAAAGGAATAGAAGACGCTAAGAAACATTTAGTAAGTGTTGCAATAGTTGGAACAACTGTTCCTCATCAAATATATGGAAAATTCGGAACTGGTAAGGTTCTTATAATGCCAGCTAAAGAAGGTACAGGAGTTATCGCTGGAGGTCCAGCAAGATCTGTATTAGAATTAGCAGGATTAAAGGATGTTAGAGCTAAGTCATTAGGTTCAAACAATCCTAAAAACATGGTAAATGCTACAATTAACGGTTTAGCAAGCTTAAGAACAGCTGAAGATATAGCTAAATTAAGAGGCAAAACTGTAGAAGAAATTTTAGGTTAGGAGGGAAAAGCAATGGCAAAAATTAAAGTTACTCTAGTAAAGAGTTTAATTGGAAGAAAGAAAGACCATATTGCTACTGCACATGCCCTTGGACTTAAAAAGATCGGTAAGACAGTAGAACATGAAGAAACTCCTCAAATCAGAGGAATGATCAACAAAGTTGACTATCTACTAAAAGTAGAAGAAGTTTAATAAGAGGAGGTGCATTGAGTAATGAAACTTCATGAATTAAAACCAGCAGCAGGAAGTAAGAAAGCTCCAAAGAGAGTTGGTAGAGGTACTGGTTCAGGTTTAGGTAGAAATGCCGGAAAAGGTGAAAAAGGCCAAAATGCTAGATCAGGCGGTGGCGTAAGACCAGGATTTGAAGGCGGTCAAATGCCATTATACAGAAGACTTCCTAAGAGAGGATTTACAAATATATTTGCTAAGCAATATGTTAGCATTAATGTTGACAGATTAAATATATTTGAAAATGGAACAGAAATAACACCAGAAGTTTTACTTGAAAGAAGAGTTATCAACAAAGTAAAAGATGGAGTTAAGATTTTAGGAAACGGAACATTAGAGAAGAGCCTAACTGTTAAAGGATGTAAGTTCTCAAAATCAGCGGCTGAAAAGATAGAAGCAGCTGGAGGAAAAGTTGAGGTGATTTAGTATGCTATCAACCCTACGTAATGCCTGGAAGGTTCCCGAATTAAGAAAGAGATTTATATGGACTATATTTTTAGTTGCAATTTTCAGGATAGGAACGCATATTCCTGTTCCTGGAATTAGCACAGATGTTTTAAAAGATTTAGCTAGCAGTGGAACTATATTTGGTTTTTATGATTTGTTATCTGGTGGAGCGTTTAGACAATTTAGTATATTTGCTTTAAGTGTAACACCATATATTAATGCCTCAATAATAGTTCAATTATTGACTATAGCAATACCATCTTTAGAGCAACTTTCTAAAGAGGGTGAAGAAGGCAGAAAGAAGATACAAAAGATAACAAGAATATTATCAATAGTTATAGGATTTGTTCTTGCTTTTGGAACATATAGCATGGTTGCAGCAAAAGGTGCAGCAGTTGGAATGCAATGGACTGGAATGGTTGTTGTATTAGTAGCATTAGTTGCAGGATCAACATTCTGTATGTGGTTAGGTGATCAAATCACAGCTAAAGGTTTTGGAAATGGTATATCCATATTAATATTCGTGAATATAGTATCTCAGTTACCTATAACTTTAATGTCATTATTTACATTAAAGGATCAAGGGAAAATTGATATAATTGAAATTTTACTATTTGTAGTTTTTGCAATTGCATTATTAGGAGTAGTAATATTCTTCTCATTAGCAGAAAGAAGAATTCCAGTCCAATATGCTGGTAAAGCTGTTGGAAATAAAGTTATGAGAGGGCAAAGCACTCACATACCTTTAAGTATAATTGGATCAGCTGTTATAGCAATAATCTTTGCTATGTCAGTTATGATGTTCCCTAAAACAATTGCAGAATTTTTCCCGAATACAACTTGGGTACAAAGTGTGGTTACAAGTAAGTATAGTATTTTTAATGAAAAAACATGGATGTATCCAGTAGCTTATTCATTATTAACTATTTTCTTCACTTGGTTCTATACACAAATTACATTTAAGCCTGATGAAATGGCAGAAAATCTGCATAAGTCAGCAGGATTTGTACCAGGAATTAGACCGGGAGATGCAACTGAAAAGTATTTTGAAAAAGTACTTACTAAAGTATCATTAGTTGGAGGAGTATTCGCTGCTTTACTAGCAATACTACCAATATTAATTTCAAATACGCAATTACAAGGAATTCAATTTGGTGGTACATCATTATTAATTATGGTTGGAGTTGGACTTGATTTTTCAAGACAATTAGACTCACAATTAGTAATGAGACATTATCAAGGATTCTTAAAATAGATTAATAATGGAGATGATGCCCGTGAAGATAGTATTATTAGGTCCTCCTGGAGCAGGAAAGGGAACACAGGCAAAATCAATTAGTAATAGATACTCAATACCACATATTTCTACTGGGGATATTTTTAGAAAGAATATTTCTGAAAACACTCCATTAGGGGTAGAAGCTAAGAAGCACATCGATAAAGGACAGTTAGTACCAGATGAAGTTACTATTAATATGGTAAAAGATAGACTGCAACAAGATGACTGTAAAAATGGTTACTTATTAGATGGTTTCCCAAGAACAGTCAATCAAGCAGAAGCACTTCAAGAATTTCTTTTAGAAAGAAATGAAAATCTTGATACTGCTTTACTAATTGAAGTACCTACTGGATTTATATTAGAAAGAATGACAGGTAGAAGAGTTTGTCCATCATGTGGAGCTAGCTATCATATAAAATTTAATCCACCAGCTATTGTAGGAAAATGCGATGTTTGTGGAAGTGATATAATCCAAAGAAAAGATGATACAGAAGAAACTGTATCTGAAAGACTTGATGTGTATGAGAGACAGACACAACCACTGATTGATTTTTATAAAGAAAGAAACTTACTTTCAATTGTAGATGGAACAAAAGCTATTAATGAAGTATTCGAAGGTATCTGTAATATCTTAGGGAGTGTTGAATAATGATAATCATTAAAAACAACAAAGAGATTGATCTAATGAGATCAGCAGGTAAAATAGTAGCAGAAACACTACTACTAGTTGAAGAAAAAGTAAGACCAGGAATAACTACTGCTGAAATAGACAGGATAGCAGAAGAATTTATAACTAAGCATGGAGCAAAGCCTTCATTTAAAGGGCTGTATGGATTTCCAGCTTCACTATGTATATCTGTTAACGAGCAAGTAGTTCATGGGATCCCAGGAGGTTATGTATTAAAAGATGGAGATATAGTTAGTGTAGACTGTGGCGCTTATCTTAATGGCTTTCACGGAGATGCTGCAAGAACATTTGCAGTAGGAAATGTTAGTGAAGAAGCTAATAAGTTAATTAAAGTAACTGAACAAAGTTTCTTTAAAGGCATAGAATATGCTAAGGTTGGCAACAGACTTACTGATATATCACATGGAATACAAAGCTACATAGAAGCTTCAGGTTTCGCTGTAGTAAGAGATTTCGTAGGACACGGTATAGGTAGAGTTGTACACGAAGATCCAGATGTACCTAACTTTGGTAAACCCGGTAGAGGTCCAAAGTTGGTTCAAGGAATGGCTTTAGCCATTGAACCTATGGTTAATTCAGGAAGCTATAAAGTAAAAACATTAAATGATGACTGGACTGTAGTAACTAGTGATGGAAGTCTATCTGCACACTACGAAAATACTATTGTAATTTTACCAGATGGACCCGAAATATTAACACTGATTAAATAAGTGTTGCTTAGTTATAAATTCGCATGATACCAAAAGGTGGCTTGTAGATTTATGGCTAAGGTAATCATCGAGGTGAAAAGTTTGCAAAACAATGACTTAATTGGGAAAATGGTTCTTTCAAAAACAGGAAGAGATAAAAATCATTTATATGTGATAATAGGTCATTTAAGTGATAATTATGTAATTCTTAGTAATGGGAGCACTAAAACAGTTCAGATGCCTAAAAAAAAGAATTTAAAACATATAAATGTTTTAGAGGATGTAGATGATGAGATTAAAGCATCTATCATATCAAAAGATAGAGGTACTGATTTAAAAATAAAAAGATTTCTAAAACTTAAAGGCATTGTTAAGGAGGGTTGATTACCTTATGTCAAAAGATGATGTAATAGAAATGCAAGGTACAGTACTAGAAGCACTACCAAATGCTATGTTCCAAGTTGAACTAGAGAGTGGTCACAAGATTCTAGCACATATATCAGGAAAATTAAGAATGAACTTCATAAGAATTCTACCAGGAGATAAGGTTACAATAGAACTTTCTCCATACGATTTAACAAGAGGTAGAATTACATGGAGAGCTAAATAAAGGTAGCAAAAGACTACCACGAAGTATTACAAGGAGGGTTAGCGATGAAAGTAAGACCATCAGTTAAGCCTATTTGCGAAAAGTGCAAGATTATAAGAAGAAAAGGAAAAGTAATGGTTATCTGTGAAAATCCTAAGCACAAGCAAAAACAAGGCTAATACAATCAAAGTATAGGCAAAAAAGTATTATTTTACTATGTAAAATTTATTGACTTTTCACTTAAAGTCAAATATGATTATATAGGCATTTAATTAAGCGGATAAATTTTAGGTGCGGCTGACAGTAGAGATATGCTCTACTGACCTAGGATTTTATATATAAAATACACACATATAATTAAAGTTGTATGCATTTCAATATCAGGAGGTGTAAGTTTTAATGGCAAGAATTTCAGGCGTAGACCTACCAAGAGAAAAAAGAGTTGAAATAGGTCTAACATATATATACGGTATAGGACTTTCTACTTCACATAAGATTTTAGCAGAAACAGGAGTTAATCCTGACACAAGAGTTAAGGATCTTACAGAAGAAGAAGTAACAAAAATTAGAGAATACGTAAAGACTTTAACAATTGAAGGTGACTTAAGAAGAGAAGTTGCTTTAAACATTAAAAGATTAGTAGAAATTGGATGTTACAGAGGAATAAGACATAGAAAAGGTCTTCCAGTTAGAGGTCAAAAGACTAAGACTAACGCAAGAACTAGAAAAGGTCCAAAGAAAACTATCGCAAATAAGAAGAAGTAGTGAGGAGGGAATTCGATGGCTCAAAAAGTTAAAAAGACTAGAAGAAGAAAAGAAAGAAAGAACGTTGAGCATGGTGCTGCACACATCAAATCAACTTTCAATAACTCAATAGTTACTTTAACTGATGCGGCAGGAAATGCTCTATCATGGTCAAGCGCAGGAGCTTTAGGCTTCAGAGGATCAAGAAAGAGTACTCCATTCGCAGCTCAAATGGCAGCAGAAACAGCAGCTAAAGCAGCTATGGAACACGGATTAAAGAGTATAGAAGTATATGTAAAGGGACCAGGAGCTGGAAGAGAAGCAGCTATAAGATCTTTACAAGCGGCAGGATTAGAAGTAACTTTAATTAAAGACGTTACTCCAATCCCACACAACGGATGTAGACCACCAAAGAGAAGAAGAGTCTAGTATTCATATAGGAGGTGTAATTAATGGCAAGATATACTGGAGCTACATGTAGATTATGTAGAAGAGAAGGTATGAAATTATTCCTTAAAGGGGATAGATGTTATACAGATAAATGTGCTTTTGTTAGAAGAAGTTATGCACCAGGACAACATGGAGCAGCTAAGAAAAAACTATCTAACTATGGCGTACAATTAAGAGAAAAGCAAAAAGCTAGAAGAATATACGGAGTATTAGAAAGCCAATTCAGAGCTTACTATGAAAAGGCTGATCATATGAAGGGTATCACTGGTGAAAACTTACTTAAGTTATTAGAAATGAGATTAGATAACGTTGTTTACAGACTAGGTTATGGTGCTTCAAGAGCTGAAGCTAGACAATTAGTTAATCATGGACATTTCTTAGTAAATGGTAAGAAAGTTGACATTCCTTCATACAAGGTTTCTGTTAACGATGAAATATTAGTAACAGAAAAGAGCAGAGGAACTGAAAAATTCAAGACATTTATTGAAAATCCAAAGACATTACCAAAGTGGTTAGAAGCAAATGTTGAAAATTATTCAGGTAAAATAGTTGCTGAGCCATCAAGAGAAGATATTGACGTTCCAGTTAATGAAACTCTTATCGTTGAGTTATACAGCAAGTAATAGTTTAGTATTTGTATTGTTAAGATTTTTCTTACAATACAAATATATAAGCAGTTGCCCTCAGAATAATGTTGCCATTTAAAATATAAGGAGGGTTTGTGCATGTTAGAAATCGAAAAGCCAATAATAGAATGTATAGAAGCAAATGAAAATGGTACTTATGGTAAATATGTAGTTGAACCATTGGAAAGAGGATATGGTATAACTCTTGGAAATGCTTTAAGAAGAATACTTTTATCATCACTTCCAGGTGCAGCTCCAACTTCAGTAAAGATAGATGGAGTACTACATGAATTTTCAACTGTACAAGGTGTTAAAGAAGATGTTACAGAAATAATCTTAAACATTAAATCTTTAGCATTAATTATGAATGGTGAAGGTCCAAAGACAATATATATAGATGCTCAAGGACCAGGAGTAGTTACAGGTGCAGATATTAAAACTGATGGAGATGTTGAAGTTGTAAGCAAGGATCTTCATATTGCTACATTAGATGATAATGCAAAGTTATATATGGAGATTACAGTTAATAGAGGAAGAGGATATGTTACTCAAAATAAAAATAAGAGTGAAGACCTTCCATTATCAGCTATAGCTGTTGACTCAATTTATACACCAGTAAAAAGAGTTAATTTTACTGTTGAAAATACAAGAGTTGGTCAAATTACTGACTACGATAAATTAACTTTAGAAATCTGGACTAATGGAACTATAAAGATTGATGAAGCTATAAGCTTATCAGCAAAAATACTTATAGAACATTTCAAATTATTTATGTCATTAGGAGATAGTACTAATGATGTAGAGATTATGATAGAAAAAGAAGAAGATAAAAAAGAGAAAGTACTAGAAATGACTGTAGAAGAGCTAGATTTATCAGTTAGATCATATAACTGTTTAAAGAGAGCTGGAATAAATACAGTTCAAGAACTTGCTGGAAAATCAATGGATGATATGATGAAGGTAAGAAATCTAGGAAAGAAATCTTTAGAGGAAGTCGAAAGAAAGCTTAAGGAATTAGGCTTAGGATTAAGACTAAACGATGAGTAAGGAGGTAAATCCACATGGCAGGTTATCGTAAATTAGGTCGTCCTACTGACCAAAGAAGAGCTATGCTAAGAAGCCTTGTTACAAGCTTTTTAAAGCATGGTAAAATAGAAACAACTGAAACAAGAGCAAAAGAAACAAGAAAATTAGCTGAAAAGATGATCACTTTAGCAAAAAGAGGTGACCTTCACGCTAGAAGACAAGTTTTAGCTTTTGTAAATGAAGAAGAAGTAGTTCAAAACCTATTTGACAATGTTGCTCCAAAGTACGCAGAAAGAAATGGTGGATACACTAGAATGTACAAAAAGGGTCCAAGAAGAGGGGACGGAGCAGAAGTTGTTATACTTGAATTAGTATAATATACAGGGGATTAAGTTAATAACTTAGTCCCCATTTTTACATATTCAAATTTAAATATTATATAAGATCTTATAAATTTATTATAAAGTAATTGTAATTAAGCAAATGTATATTATAATATTCTTATGTTAAATGTATATACACTAATAAGTTTTTATATAATATTTAAGATATAAGTTAAGCGATAAGTTAAGCGATAAAAGGAGGGCTATATATGAAAGAAACAATGATTAAATGTAATGATGTATCTTTTAAATATAGAGCACATGAGGGAGAAGAGGAAAGATACGCTGTAAATGGCGTTAGTTTTGAAGTTGAAAAGGGTGAATTCTTAGTAGTTTTAGGTCATAATGGATCAGGGAAATCTACTATAGCTAAGCATATGAATGCGTTACTTATGCCTTCTGAAGGCACTGTAATTGTAGATAGTTTAGATACATCGGATCCTAATAATTTATGGAAAATAAGAGCAAAGGCTGGAATGGTTTTTCAAAATCCTGATAACCAGTTAGTAGCAACTATAGTTGAAGAAGATGTTGCTTTTGGACCCGAAAATCTAGGTGTTCCTCCAGAAGAAATAAGAAAAAGAGTAGATGAAAGTTTAAAAAAAGTTGGAATGTATGAATATAGAAGACATGCACCTCATTTGCTTTCAGGTGGACAAAAGCAAAGAATTGCGATAGCTGGAATTTTAGCTATGAAGCCAGAATGCATAATTTTTGATGAGCCTACTGCAATGTTAGATCCTTCAGGAAGAAGAGAAGTATTAAATAATATTAAAGAAATAAACGAGAAATATGGGATTACTATAGTTCTTATAACTCATTATATGGATGAAGCAGCACAGGCAGATAGGGTACTTGTTATGGATGATGGAAAGATAATTTTGGAGGGAAAACCAAGAGAAGTGTTTTCTAATGTAAAGCAAATGAAGGACATCGGTTTAGATGTTCCTCAAGTTACTGAACTTTGTTATGAATTAAAGAATAACGGTATAAATATAGATACAAATATTTTAAATGTAGATGAAATGGTGGATGCGTTATGTCAATTAAAATAGAGAACTTAGTACATGTATATATGCCAAAGTCCCCTTTTGAAAAAGTGGCTTTAAATAATGTTAATATAGAGATAAATGAAGGTGAATTTGTTGCACTTATTGGTCATACGGGATCGGGCAAATCAACGTTAATTCAACATATGAATGGATTGCTTAAGCCCACATCAGGAAGAATAATAGTTGATGGGGAAGACATTACAAAGGAAGGTGTAAGGCTTACTGATATTAGAAAAAAGGTAGGGTTAGTATTCCAATATCCAGAATATCAATTATTTGAAGAAACTATAGAAAAAGATATAGAATTTGGGCCAAGAAATCTAGGTTTATCCGATGAAGAGATAACAAAAAGAGTAAAAAGGTCTATGGAAATGGTGGGGCTTGATTATGATACTTATAGAAATAAGTCTCCATTTGATTTAAGTGGAGGGCAGAAGAGAAGAGTAGCGATAGCAGGTGTAATTGCTATGGAACCTAAAGTCCTTATATTAGATGAGCCAACAGCAGGTTTAGATCCAAAAGGTAGAGATGATATTCTAAATCAAATAAAGATATTACATGATGAATATAAAATGACTATAATATTAGTTAGCCATAGCATGGAGGATGTAGGTAAGCTTGCTGAAAGAATAATAGTTATGAATAAGGGAGCGGTAGCTTTAGAAGGAGCACCGGCTAAAGTATTTAAGGAAGTTGAAACATTAGAAAATATAGGTCTTGCAGTTCCACAAGTAACTTACCTTATGCGAGAATTAAAAAGAAGAGGATTTAATGTTTCAGATGAAGTTTATACTATAGAGCAAGGAAAAGAAGAGCTATTAAGAATATTAAAGGAAGTTAAGAGCTAGGGGGAGCAAAAATGATAAAAGATATAACTATAGGTCAATACATACCAGGTGAAACTTTTGTTCATAAGTTAGATCCTAGAACAAAGATACTATTATCAATATTATTTATTATATCCTTATTTGTCGTAGATAAGTTTATTGGATATATATTAATTGTTGGGTTTTTAGCATTAACAGTATATATTGCTAAATTGCCACCTAGATATTTATATAAGGGATTAAAGCCTGTATTTTTTCTTATAATATTTACTGCGGTTTTAAATATTTTTATGATTAAGGGAACAGCAGATACACTAATATTTGAGCTAGGATTTTTGAAAGTATATGAAGAAGGATTAAGAACAGCTGCATTTATGGCATTAAGACTTATCTTCTTAATAATGGGTACATCTGTACTGACATTAACAACATCACCAATCGAACTAACAGATGGTATAGAAAGACTATTAAGGCCAATTGGTAAAGAAATAGCTCATGAACTTGCAATGATGATGACGATAGCATTAAGATTTATACCAACATTAATGGATGAAACAGATAAAATAATGATGGCACAAAAAGCAAGAGGAGCGGATTTTGAAACTGGCGGAATAATTCAAAAGGCAAAAAGTCTGATACCATTATTAGTACCACTATTTATTAGTTCATTTAGAAGAGCTGATGAACTTGCAATGGCAATGGAAGCTAGAGCTTATAGAGGTGGCAATGGAAGAACAAGAATGAAACAGCTGAAATTTACAAATAGAGATGCTATAGCATTTGCTGTATTTTCTATTTTATTTGTAGGAAGTTTATTGGTTAGATTTGCTATTTAAGTAATATGAGCAAAGGTGATTAAAAATATGAGAAATATTAAACTAACTTTAGAATATGATGGAACAAATTATTTAGGATGGCAAAAGCAAAAGATAGGAGCAACAATTCAAGAAACATTAGAAGAGGCTATTAGCCTCTTAACTAATGAAGCGGTTGAGGTTATCGGAAGTTCAAGAACAGATGCTGGAGTTCACGCAAGAGGATTTGTAGCTAATTTTAAAACCAATAGTAAAATACCATCAGAAAAATTTAGAGAAGCTATTAATTATAGATTACCTAATGATATAGTAATTTTAAAATCTGAGGAAGTAGAAGAAGATTTTCATTCAAGATATAGTGCAAAAGGGAAGACTTATTCTTATTCTATATTAAATAGAGATGTTAATTCTGCAATAGGAAAAGATTATGTGTATCATGTAAAGCGTAAATTAGATATAGGAGATATGAAAGAATCATGTAAATACTTTATAGGAACTAAAGATTTTATGGCATTTAAGAGTAGTGGAAGTTCGGTAAAGACAACTGTAAGAACAATATCAGATTTACATATAGATGTACAAAATGACGTAATAAAAATTTATGTTACTGGTGATGGCTTTTTATATAATATGGTAAGAATAATAGTTGGAACATTAATAATGGTGGGATCTAATAAAATTGATCCAATAGAAGTGCAAAATATAATACACAGTAAAGATAGAAAAAAAGCCGGAATATGTGTCCCAGCAACTGGCTTAGTATTAGAAAAAGTTTATTATTAGAATATAACAATGATTTTAAATAATTAGTTTAAATAATTAGTTTAAATAATTAATTAAAATAATTACTTAAAATAGTTGACACGCCCGTAAGCGTGTATTATAATAATGTATGTTTGTTAGAATAATTTATGTATATAAGATCCACTAGCCCCGGGTCTTGACATAAAAGCAGTACTTAATAAGTAAAGCACAAATGTAAGTTCAGGGAGGGAAAAACATGAAATCATACATTGCTAAAGCACAAGAAGTTGAAAGAAAATGGTATGTTGTTGACGCTGCTGGAAAGCCACTAGGAAGAGTTGCTAGCCAAGTTGCATCAATTTTAAGAGGAAAAAATAAACCAACATTTACACCAAATGTTGACTGTGGAGATTTCGTTATCGTAATCAATGCAGAAAAGGTTGTTTTAACTGGTAAGAAGTTAGATCAAAAATTAATGAGAAAGCACAGCTTATATCCAGGTGGATTAAAAGAGACTCCATACAGAGAAGTATTAGCAAAGAAGCCTGAATTCGCTTTCGAAGAAGCTGTAAGAAGAATGCTTCCAACAGGAGTTTTAGGAAGAAAAATGCTTAAGAAGCTAAAAGTATATAGAGGTACTGAGCACGGACATGATGCTCAAAAACCAGAAGTACTTGAATTAAAGTACTAATACGCGCTCGGGAGGAGGAATAAAAAATGGCAAAAGTTCAATACATGGGTACTGGAAGAAGAAAAAAATCAATCGCAAGAGTTAGACTTGTACCAGGAAACGGTAAAGTAGTTATAAATAATAGAGAAATAGAAAACTATTTCGGTTTAGAAACTTTAAGAATGATAGTTAACCAACCATTAGTTTTAACTGGAACTAAGGATAGATTTGACGTTTTAGTTAACGTTCACGGTGGTGGATTCACAGGTCAAGCTGGAGCTATCAGACACGGAATAACTAGAGCTTTAGTAAAAGCTGACGAAAACTTAAAGCCAGAATTAAAGAAGGCAGGTTTCGTAACTAGAGATCCAAGAATGAAAGAAAGAAAGAAATACGGTCTTAAAAAGGCAAGAAGAGCTCCACAATTCTCAAAGAGATAATATATGGAACTTCAAAAATCCCACAAACCTTATGGTTGTGGGATTTATTTTTTTTATTTTAATTTATAATAGTGTTAAACTTTTGAAGCTAGAAAGAGTGAGAATTATAGGGATAGAAACTATATGAGACAATATCAGAAGAGATTCTTTTTATATATGAAAAAGATAGTGAAATGAATATATGCATTTTTACTGTTATTCCAAAAGAAATGTAAGAAAAATTAACAGAAGATGTTAGAACCAAGTTTGTTCATATAGGATGCAAGTAGCGAAAGGTTTATACAAATAGGAGAAATGTTAGTAAGAATTTTTACAGTTTATTGTTATAGCAAATGAAAAGAAAAAGGTGCTTTGGAGAGCTTAATTGGCTTATAGAGCATAGTGGTAATTGGAAATATAGATAATATAAGCTAGAGATTAACTTCAGCTAATATATCTTAAAAACATAAAAGTTCAAATTAAGAATATAAAAACTAAATAAAGTAAGTTTTACTATATTAAAATCATGTTAAAAATATATTTAATTACTTAACAAATGTAAAAAAATATTGTAAACTAAAAATGTAAAAATAATGTTGAAAAGGAGAATAACTTTGGAATCATTAAAGGTTATTATACAGTTACTTGGCGGACTAGGTCTATTTATTTATGGTATGAAAATAATGGGAGACGGCTTAGAAAATGCTGCTGGTGATGGATTAAAGTCAATTCTTGAAAAAGTAACTAAAAATCCAATTATAGCTGTTATAGTGGGAGCAATAGTTACAGCAGTAATACAAAGTAGTAGCGCTACAACTGTAATGGTAGTTGGATTTGTAAATGCAGGGCTAATGAATTTAGCTCAAGCGGCAGGGATTATAATGGGTGCCAATATAGGTACTACAATTACTGCACAATTAGTTGCATTTAAATTAGATCAGATTGCTCCATTATTTGTTTTTGTAGGGGCGTTTATGGTTATGTTTGCTATGGGTAAAAAGAGAAAAGACATAGGTAACATAATATTAGGTTTCGGTATACTATTTGTTGGAATGGGGCAAATGAGTGCTGCAATGAAACCTTTAACTGCTTCACCTATTTTCAATAATATCTTATCAACAGTAGGAGATAAGTGGTATTTAGGAATTATAGCAGGAGCAGTTATAACAGCTATTCTACAAAGTTCATCAGCAACTACAGGGATTTTAGTAGCTTTAGCAACTGCAGGAGCAATTAATATATATGATGCCCTTCCTATAGTATTTGGATGTAATATAGGCACATGTATTACTGCAATGCTTGCATCAGTTGGTACAAATAAGACTGCACATAAAGCTGCAATTTTACATTTAATATTTAATTTAGGCGGTACGTTAATATTTATACCGGTGTTAATTAGTGGTATTTTAGGTGATGTAGTATCAACTATAAGCCCAGAAGATGTTAGTAGACAAATTGCTAATGCTCATACAGTCTTTAATATAGTAAATACTGCAATAATGCTACCTTTAACTGGCATATTGATTAAAACTGTAAATAGAATTATTCCAGGAGATGATGAAGAGGATAAACCAGGACCAAAGTATATAGATGATAGATTATTAGAAACTCCTGTTATAGCAGCAGGACAAGTTGCTAAAGAAACATTAAGAATGGCTAAGAAAGCTAAGAAAGGATTAGCTTTAGCATTAGAAGCTTTTGAAAAAAATGATGAAAAGCTAATTAAAAAAGTTTATGACAATGAAGTTATTATAAATACATTAAATGAAGCTATCACAAATTATTTAGTTAAGCTTTCTAAATGTGACTTATCTGATAAAGAGCTAAGTATAGTAGCGGCAACATTCCATGTTATAAATGATATAGAAAGAATAGGTGATCATGCTGAAAATATAGCAGATTTAACATCACAAAAAATTTCTAAAAAACTTGAATATAGTAATCAAGCATTAGAACAAATAAATAATATGTATAATAAAACTAATGAGGCTTTACAAGTAGCTATAGATAGCTATGCAAAAAAGGATGTAGAAAAGGCTAAAAGTATTGAAGACATAGAATCAGAAGTTGATAGATTACAAAAGAAATATAGAGAACTTCATATAAAGAGACTTTATGATGGAACTTGTAATGCATATGCAGGAGCTATATTCTTAGATTTATTAAGTAATTTAGAAAGAATTTCAGACCATTCAACAAACATAGCAGAAAGTGTTATAGAAAATAGCTAAAAATATAAAAATCTCTAGTATAGGATATTAAATCCTAATACTGGGGATTTTTTTATTAGAAAGAAAAATCAATAATATGGACATAATATTTTTACAAGTACTTTTATAAATATTATGGAGGCAAACAAATGAAAAAATTACAATCAATAATTTTATGTATAATTATATCACTATCATGTATTGTACCTATCAAAGTTTTTGCAGAAGAAACAAATCAAAAGATAATACTAATTGATCCAGGACATGGTGGATTTGATGGTGGGGCAAAATCAAAATCAGGTGTGATAGAAAAAGATATAAACCTTCAAATAAGCTTAAAGCTTAAGGATGTTTTAGAGAATAAGGGATATAAGGTTTATTTAACAAGAGAAGGAGATCAGGGCTTAGAAAAAAAGGGGGCTACAATAAAAGAAAAGAAGAGGGAAGATCTTAAAAAGAGAAGAGATTTAAAGGCTGAGACAAAGTGTGATGTTTTTGTGTCAATTCATCAAAATATGTTTCCGCAATCTAAATGTTACGGAGCTCAAGTTTGGCATGCATCTAATGAAATAAGTAAAAAGCTAGCTGATAATATACAAGAATCAATTAAGGAGACAGTTAAGGATAATAATAAAAGAGTATCAAAACCTGCTGGAGATTCTTATTTAATATTAAGAGATAAGTATGAAGGTGCATCTGTTTTAGTAGAATGTGGATTTTTATCTAATCCAGAAGAGGAGCAAAGGCTACAAACAGAAGAACATCAAAATGCAATAGTTCAAGGAATATCATTGGGAATAGACAAATATTTTGAAGAAATAAATAAAATAGTAAATTAATAAGATGGTTTCCTGGGAAATATATAAAAAGATGTTGTCGAAAAAGTTTTTTATATTATATTAAGTAAAAGCAAGATATATTACATTTGTATAATATATCTTGCTTTATTTTATTAACAATTAATGTTGATGAAATTTAATTATTATATATACTTTGGTTATGTAGCTTATAGCCTTAAATATTAAATTAGATAATCAAATATTTATTTAAGAAAAAATAAAGCTGTTTACCTTGAGGCTGTTTGGAGGTATTTCTTTAAAATTAATGAAAGTAATTAAAGTATAAATTATAAATAAGACTAAAATAGCAATAATAAAATAAACTATAAATTTAGCAATTTTACTTAAATTTATATTCATTACATACTCTCCTTAAACATGTTTATTAATATATAGTTTTTATTATTTAAAAATATGATAAAATATTTATGAAAAGCTTTATATTGATATAAATATGAATAAGTTGTTTTTGACTTTTGATAAAAAATAGATGCATTACTGATATATCTATAAAGTTTTTTGAAATATATAAATTTTCAACTAGTATAATTTAATATTTTAACAAAAAATACATTAAGTTAGGGAGAGGATATATTTATGAAGACTATATGTGTTGAAAAAATTAAAGATGCTATTAAGGGATTGTGCATAGATTCAAATTATAATTTATCTAATGATGTGTATGAAGCTTTAAGTATTGCTAAAAGGGAAGAAACTTGGGGATTAGCTAATGATATACTGGATAAAATAATGATAAACTCAGAAGTGGCAAGGAATGAAAAAATGCCAATGTGTCAAGATACAGGTATAGCATGTGTTTTTATGGAGATTGGACAAGATGTTCATATAGTAGGAGGAAGTCTTGAAGAGGCTATAAACGAAGGTGTTAGAAGAGGATATGAAGAAGGATATTTAAGAAAATCTGTAGTTAAGGATCCTATAGATAGGGTCAATACCAATGATAATACTCCAGCTATAATATATTATGATATAGTTCCTGGTGATAAAGTAAAAATAACTGTTGCCCCAAAAGGATTTGGTTCAGAAAATATGAGTCAAATAAAGATGCTTAAACCTTCGGATGGAATACAAGGAGTTAAGGATTTTATAATAAAGGTAGTAAAAGAAGCTGGTCCTAATCCATGCCCTCCTATGATTATAGGGGTAGGCATAGGGGGAACATTCGATAAAGCTGCATATTTAGCAAAAAAAGCCTTATTAAGACCTATAAATAATGGACATAATAATAAGTTCTATAGTGATTTAGAGGAAGAGCTACTAAAAGAAATAAATAGTCTTGGAATAGGGCCACAAGGTTTTGGTGGAAAGACCACGGCGTTAGGTCTTAATATTGAAACATATCCAACACATATAGCAGGATTGCCTGTGGCTGTAAATATAAGTTGTCATGCAACTAGGCACAAAGAAATAATTTTATAGGGGGATAAAATTGTGGAAAATAAAGAAATAAGAAAAGAAACTGTGGAAAAAAAAATAAATACTCCTTTAACATATGAAAAAATAAAAGATTTAAGAGTAGGAGACACAATTTTACTAACAGGTACTATATATTCAGCTAGAGATGCAGCACATAAGAGATTAGTTGATTTACTAGATTCAGGCGATGATTTACCAATAAATATTGAAGGAGAGACTATATATTATGTAGGACCAAGTCCAGCAAAAGAAGGACAAGTTATAGGATCAGCTGGACCAACTACAAGCTATAGAATGGATGCGTATTCACCTAGGTTACTAGATTTAGGGCTAAAGGCAATGATAGGAAAAGGTGCTAGAAACCAAGAGGTAGTTGATTCAATAGTAAAAAATAAGGCTATATATCTAGGGGCAATTGGAGGCGCTGCTGCATTAATTTCTAAAAGTATAGTTTCATCAGAGATAATTGCATATGAAGATTTAGGTGCAGAAGCTATTAGAAAAATGGAAGTGATAGATATGCCTTTAATAGTTATAATAGATGTAAACGGTAATAACTTATATAAAGAAGGGCAAAGGGCTTATTTAAATTCAATATGATAATTGGTAAGAAGCTTTCATTTGCTTTAATATAAGTATATTGATTTTATAAATTTGAATAAAAAAATTACCCCCGTATTAGAGAAAAATAAAACCTAATATATGGGGGTAAAATTATTGTATATTTTACAAAATAATTAATATTAAATTTTATGGAATCCCTTTCCATTGACTTCAGAAACATCTATTATTGTAATAAATGCTTTAGGATCTATTCTTAATATTTTACTCTTCAAATGTATCATTTGAGATGATGTTACAGCAATATAAAGCATTTTCTTAAGCTCATGAGTGTACTCACCTTCAGCAATTAGAGAAGTAACTCCTCTATTCATATCTTTAATAACATACTCTATTATTTCTTGTTCTTTTTCAGTTAATATTAATAGTAACTTTTTACTATTAAATCCATTAATAACTTTATCCACTATAGTTCCTTGAACAAACATAGAAATCAAAGTATATAGAGCTTTAGGAAGACCAAAAATTAATGCGCCTATAAAAACTATTATACAGTTAATAGCGAAGCTAAGCTTACCTATTTCAAAGTTAGAATACTTCTTCCTAAGCACCATTGTTATGATATCAGTCCCTCCAGTTGAACCATTTCTTGAAAAAACTAACCCATAGCCTAAACCACATAAAACTCCACCGTAAATACAATAAAGTAATATATCATCTACTTTAACTAAATTAGATAAGGGTTTTGTGATTATAAGTGAAATTGATAGCGAGATCATCCCAACTGCAGAGTATATAGTAAATCTCTTATTTAGCATTTTATAACTTATAAAAAATAAAGGAATATTAATTATAAATACAGTTATACCAGAAGGTACTTCAGCTAAATATTGTAAAATAAGTGCTATGCCAGTAGCGCCACCACTAAGTAATTGAGCATTAACTAAGAATAAATTAACTCCAAGAGATGCTATTACACATCCAACAAAAATAAAAAAGAAATCTAAAATCATGTGTTTGTTAATTGTAAGTTTATGTAACATATAAAACTCCTTAAAATTATCTGTTAGAAATATACACTAAAATTATATATTAAATACTATCGAATGTTAATAATAACTTATAGTGATATTTGATTATTTTAATAAAAATGTAATTTTTACAATTAGTAAAATTTTATAATATAAGATATTATAGTTATAAGATAAGATAGAGGGGTGAAAATATGTTTAACGTTTTAGTAGTAGATGATGAAAAGGAAATTAGAGATGCTATTGATATATATCTAAGAGGAGAAGGTATGAAGGTGTTTAAAGCTAAAGATGGTGTAGAGGCATTAGAGTTATTGGATAAAGAAAAAATACATCTTATAGTTTTAGATATAATGATGCCAAGAATGGATGGGATAAAGACATGTTTAAAGATTAGAGAAAAAAGAAATTTACCCATTATAATGTTATCAGCCAAAGGAGAAGACAGTGATAAGATATTAGGATTAAATGTAGGTGCTGATGATTATATAGCTAAACCATTTAATCATTTAGAGCTTGTTGCAAGAGTTAAGTCTCAATTAAGAAGATACCAAAAACCCTTAGAGTTAGAAGGTGAGAGTCCGGATATAATAGAAGTAAAGGACTTAATAATAAATAATAAAGAAAAAACAATTTTCTTAAGGGGAGAAGAGGTAAAAGTTACGGCAACAGAATTTAAAATACTTCAACTTCTAGCATCAAACTTAGGAAGGGTTTTTTCTATAAAAGAAATATATGAAAAAGTATGGGAGGAACCATTTTATAGAAGTGAAAATACTGTAACTGTTCATATTAGAAGGATAAGAGAAAAGATAGAACTTAATACAAAGGATCCTGAATATATAAAGGTAGTGTGGGGAGTTGGATATAAAATTGAAAGAGAAGATTAAAAGGTATATAACTGGTGTATGGGGAATAGAAATTTTAACCGTATGTATATTATTAGTTACATTAACTATAGGATATTATCAATCTTTTAATAATACTTTTTCAGATTTAGGAGCGGGAACATTTGATGCATTATTAAATAAAGATAAATACATAGAATCAATGATATATTATGAAAGTAAAGATATATCAAAATATATATATTCACATACTAATAATCTAGAAGATATTAGAGCGTTAGAATATGAAAATGAACATCTATCAGAAAATAATTATTTTTATGGGGATTTATTTTATGCACTAATAAATAAAGAAACAGGAAATTTCACTACTAATGATATAAAGTTGCGTGAAGCAGTAGAAAAGGATGATAATACTGTAGCTTTGCGTGAAGATAGTATAAATACGTATCTAAAGGAATTTGGATATTCATCTGTTAGAATAGATAATAAAGATAAATATAATTATTATGTTACTAGTACTACAGATAAGATAATTAAACAAAATGTAGATAAATATATAGAAATATATTATAGAGACCCTAGCGTATATACATATCTTATAAAAACAGATACTATAACAGCAAAAATAATGATAATATCAACAATACTTGCTATAGTGCTTTTATTAAAGATAATAGTAAACTCTATAATTAACAGTAAAAATATACATTTAGAAATTAAAGTTCTAAAGAGACTTATTTATGTTTTAATATATGGCTACAAATACAAAAATACACGTAATAAAATGATGCTTTCTTTTGGGGGAGCAATAGCAGTAATACTAGTTTATTTATATTTAATTGCAGGAATAAGAAACCAAAATGTTTTAGTGACATTTTTAACTAGATATCCATTTAAGGGAACGTTAATCTTGGTGCTGATTCCATTAGGTTGTGTATTATATTCCTTAAAGAAAAGTCTTGATATTTCAGTTATTAATGATGGACTAAAGAAAATTAATTCAGGTGAATTAGAATATAAACTAAGTGATATTGGAGAAAGAGAAGTTAAAGAATTAGTAGAAAATATAAATCAAATAAGAGAAGGATATATAATAGCTTTAAATGAAAAGGTAAAAAATGAGAAATTAAAAACAGAGCTAATTTCCAATGTTTCTCACGACTTAAAAACACCATTAACATCAATAATAAACTATGTAAATATATTAAATGATACTAATATAACAGAAGAGGAAAGAAAAGATTATTTGACTATATTAGATAGAAATTCAAAGAGATTAAAGACTCTTATAGAAGATTTATTTGAAGTATCAAAATTAAACAGTGGGAAAATGACTATAGAAAAGCATGAAATAGATATAGTTTCTTTAGTATATCAAGGTATTGGAGAGTACTCAAATTTATATGAAGAAAAAAATATGGAATTTAAGGTAAGTACAAATGAGGATGAAATTTTTGTTGATTTAGATGGTAAATTAATGTCTAGAGTATTTGAAAATATAATTGTAAACGCCTTAAAATATTCACTTAATAATACTAGAGTATATATAGATATAACTTCTAAAGAAAACTCTGTAGAGGTATCTTTTAAAAATATATCCAATTATGAAATGGACTTTAATACACAAGATATTTTTGAGAGATTTGCAAGAGCTGATAAATCAAGAAATTCATCTATAGAAGGATCGGGAATGGGGCTTGCAATTACAAAAAGCATAGTAGAACTTCATAATGGGAGTATAAAAATCGAAGTAGAAGGTGACATGTTTAAAATTTATTTAATCATACCTAAGAAATAATATGTTATAATAATAATTAAATAATAATAATTAAATATAGGAGTGATAAATATGTCAGTTTTATTTGTTGAATATCCAAAGTGTACTACATGTAGAAAAGCAAAGAAGTTTTTAACAGAAAATAATATAGAATTTATAGATAGACATATAGCTGATGAAAATCCAACAAAAGAGGAACTTAAAGATTGGATAGCTAAAAGTGGTTTACCAATAAATAAATTCTTTAATACATCAGGTGTATTATATAGGGAAATGCAATTAAAAGATAAAGTTAAAGTATTACCTCAAGATGAACTTTTAGATATATTAGCATCTAATGGAATGCTTGTAAAAAGACCAATAGTAATAAAAGATAATACTGTTTTAGTAGGATTTAAAGAAGAAGAATGGATAGAAAAGTTAAAGTAATAAATGTTATTTAACTTTTAATTCTAAGAAATAAAAATTATTTATAAAAGCTGTTATTAAAGGTGAAAAAAGGAGATATTAAATGAATATCTCCATTTTTTCTTGTTTAGTATTAGATTATTAAATTTTACAAAGGAAAAAATAGAAATTATAATTAACTATATATTGTATATTGATGGAAATGGAAAGAGTATTACATACTATATGTAGTGGAAGGGGAAGAGTATGACACATTTACTTAATATTTGTAGGTTAGCTTTAGATGGAATAGATAATGGTCAAGGTATTTATACAGAGGAGAGGCTTTTAGAAGCATTAAATCATATAGTTAGACCTAATATGGAGGATGAAGAAATAAGAAATTCAATAATACAAGTAGCTTTAGAGCTTACATCAGATACAGAACCACAATGGCAAAATGCAGCAGCAAGACTATATGTGTTTAAACTTTATGATAAAATAAGAAAAAGTAGAGGACTTACTAACGACGATAATATATATGGCGATTTATATGGATTTATAAATCAATTAACTGATAAAGGACTTTATGGAAAATACATATTAGAAAATTATACAAAAGAGGAAATAATAGAGTTAGAAAATGAAATTAAACCAGAAAGAGACTTTTTATTTACTTATAGTGGAATAAACCTTTTAGCAAAAAGATACCTAGTTCAAGATTTTGATAGAAGCACATTAGAACTTCCACAACAAATGTTTATGGGAATAGCAATGCATCTAGCAATTCCAGAAAAGAAAGAAGTAAGAGTACTATGGGCAAAGAGATTTTACGATGTATTAAGTTCTCTTAAGGCAACTATGGCAACACCAACAATGTCTAATGCTAGAAAGCCATTTTATCAACTAAGCTCATGCTTTATAGATACAGTACAAGATAGCTTAAAGGGAATATATAAGTCACTTGATAACTTTGCAGAAGTTTCAAAGTTTGGTGGTGGAATGGGAATATACATTGGTAAAGTTAGAGCTTTAGAATCACCTATTAGAGGATTCAAGGGAGCTTCTGGTGGAGTGATACCATGGGTAAAATTATTTAATGATACAGCCATAGCGGTAGATCAATTAGGAGTAAGAAATGGATCAGTTGCTATATGGTTAGATGCTTGGCATAAGGATTTACCTGAGTTTTTACAATTAAAAACTAATAATGGTGACGATAGAAAGAAAGCACATGATGTTTTTCCAGGGCTTTGTTATCCAGATTTATTTTGGAAGCTTGCAGAAACAGATATAGATGCAAATTGGTATATGATGTGTCCTCATGAGATTAGGTTAGCAAAGGGCTATTCATTAGAAGACTTCTATGGAGAAGAGTGGGAAAAGAAATATTATGAATGTGTTGAAGACGAGAATATAAGCAAAAGGGTAATGTCAGTAAAAGAAATAGTTAGATTAATAATAAAGAGTGCTGCTGAAACTGGAACTCCATTTGCTTTCTATAGAGATACAGTAAATAAAATGAATCCAAACAAACATAAAGGAATGATATATTCATCAAATCTTTGTACTGAAATTATGCAAAATATGAGTCCAATGGATATTCAACAATCTGAAGTAAAAGATGAAAATGGAGATACTATAATAGTTGAAAGAACAAAATCAGGTGATTTTGTAGTATGTAATTTATCATCAGTAGTTTTAGGAAATGTTGATGTTAAAAATGATGAAGAACTTGGATATGTTGTAGAAACTCAAATAAGAGCTATGGATAATGTAATAGATTTGAACTATTATTCAGTACCATTTGCAGAAGTAACTAATAAAAAATATAGAGCAATAGGGCTTGGAACAAGCGGATATCACCATATGCTTGCAAATAATTTAATTCATTGGACAGAAGATAGACATAAAGAGTTTGCAGATGATGTTTACGAGAGAATTAATTATCATGCAATAAAAGCAAGTATGAATATTTCAAAAGAAAAAGGAAGATATTCATGTTTCGAAGGATCAGACTGGGATAATGGAAATTATTTTGATCTTAGGGATTATAAATCAGAAAAATGGAACGTTCTAAGAGAAGAAGTAAATACTTATGGAATGAGAAATGGATATTTAATGGCAGTAGCTCCGAATGGATCTACAGCAACTATAGCAGGAACTTCAGAAGGCATAGACCCAGTAATGGCAAGATTCTGGCTTGAGGAAAAGAAGGGAAGTATAATACCAAAAACTGCGCCAAATTTAAATGAAGAAAACTATTGGTACTATAATTCTGCGTATAATATAGATCAAAAATGGTGCGTGCAAATAAACGGAGTAAGACAAAGACATATAGATCAAGGGCAATCATTTAATTTATATATAACAACTAATTATACTATGAGACAAATTATGAATTTATATATAGAAGCTTGCAAATCTGGAGTTAAATCCATATACTATGTGCGTTCAAAATCATTAACAGTAAGTGATTGCGAAAGTTGTTCAGCATAAGTTTGTGATAATACTAATAAGGTCTTGGAGGGTAATAAATGTTTATAAATAAGAAACCTCTTTTTAATGAGTTTGGTGATACTGAAACATCTAAAAAGAGAATGATAAATGGAAATACTACTAACTTAAATGATTTTAATAATATGAAATATACTTGGGTTTCAGATTGGTATAGGCAAGCAATGAATAACTTCTGGATTCCAGAAGAAATAAATCTTGCTCAAGATTTAAAAGATTATAATAAATTGACACATGAAGAAAGAACAGCTTATGATAAAATACTTTCTTTCTTAATATTCTTAGACTCAATACAAACAGCGAATTTATCTAATATAAATAATTATATTACAGCAAGTGAAGTTAATTTATGCCTAACAATACAAGCTTTTCAAGAAGCTGTTCATTCACAAAGTTATAGCTATATGTTAGATACAATATGCTCTCCAGAAAAAAGAAATGAAATATTATATCAATGGAAAGATGATAAAATATTATTAGAAAGAAATAAATTTATAGGTGAGCTATATAATAATTTCTTAGAAGCACCAACTCAAGAAAATCTTATTAAAACTATAATGGCAAACTATATTTTAGAGGGAATATATTTTTATTCAGGATTTATGTTCTTCTATAATTTAGAGAGAAATGGTAAGATGCCTGGGTCAGCACAAGAAATTAGATATATAAATAGAGATGAAAATACTCATCTTTGGTTATTTAGAAATATATTAAAAGAATTACAATTAGAGCAACCTGAAATATTTACAGAAGAAGTAAAAAATCAACTAAAAGAAATGATGAAAACTGCAGTTGAACATGAAATTTCTTGGGGAAATTATGTTATAGGTGATAATATTCAAGGAATAAATAAAAATTTAATTAATGATTATATAAAATATCTAGGAAATTTAAGAATGAAGGCTATAGGATTAGATGAAATTTATGAAGGTTATGATAATAACCCAGCAGCTTGGGTAGATATATTATCAGATGCTAATTCAGTTAAGACAGATTTCTTTGAAGCAAAATCAACTGCTTATGCTAAGGCTGGAGCTCTCATAGATGATTTATAAAAAACAATAAAATGTAAGGATATCTATAAAATATACATTTTTAGATATCCTTTTTTACTATAATAAAATCAATAAATATATTAAATAAAAAGTAAAAAAATAATAGTTGCTTTGAAAAAAATGTAAAATTTTTTAGAATAATTATACTTATATAGAAAATATGCAAATAAAATGAATAAAAAAATAAAATAAATGATAGAAAATAATAAAAATTATGTGTATTCTTATTAACATAGGCGGAAAATATGTTATAATACATTGTAGTTGTAATTAAAAAAACAGATTAGTACTTTCTATAAATTTCATATATAATTTGAATTTATAGCTATTATTAAGGAGGAATCTCGGAAATGAAAAAAGGTATAGCTGCGTCTAAAGGTTATGCAATAGGAAAAGTATTTTTACAAGAACATGAAGAAATAGTAATAACAGATGCAAAAGTTTCTAATGTAGAAGCAGAAAAAGAAGTGCTACAAAAAGCTTTAGAGCAAGCAAGGGCTCAACTAACTGCTATTAGAGATAAAGCTTTAGCAGAAATAGGAGAACATGAAGCTCAAGTTTTCGAAGCTCACCTAACTTTATTAGATGACCCAGAATTTACTGGTGGGATGCTATTAGAAATAGAATCAAATAGCGTAAATGCAATGAAAGCGGTTGAAAGCGTTACAAATATGTTTGTAATGATTTTTGATTCAATGGAAGATGAATACATGAAAGAAAGAGCTGCTGACATAAAAGACGTTTCTAAGAGGATAATTTCAAACTTAGCAGGAAAAGGTGGAGATGCATTTGCAATAACTGAAGCAAATACTGTAGTTGTAGCTCACGATTTAACTCCATCAGATACAGCTCAATTAGATAGAAGCAAAGTTGTTGGTTTCTTAACTAATATCGGAGGAAGAACTTCTCACTCTGCTATTATGGCTAGAACATTAGAAATACCAGCAATAGTAGGTCTAAAAGATATAACTACATCAGTTAAAAATGGAGATACTATTATAGTTGATGGTATTGAAGGAATATGTATAATAAATCCTGAGCAATCAGTTATAGATGAATATACAGCTAAGAGAGAAAAGTTCTTAGCAGAACAAGAAGAATTAAAGAAATTAATAACTGTAAAGACAGTTACTAAATCAGGAAGAAGAGTTGAAGTTTGTGGAAACATAGGTTCACCAGCAGATGCTGAAGCAGTAGTTGCAAATGGTGGAGATGGTGTTGGACTATTCAGAACTGAGTTCTTATACATGGATAGAGATTCAGCTCCAACAGAAGAAGAACAATTCGAAGCTTATAAGAAAGTTCTTGAAATAATGGATGGAAAACAAGTTGTTATAAGAACACTAGATATTGGTGGAGATAAAACACTTCCATACTTACCATTACCACAAGAAATGAATCCTTTCTTAGGCTACAGAGCTATAAGATTATGCTTAGATAGAAAAGATATATTCAAGGTTCAAATAAGAGCTTTATTAAGAGCTTCTGTTTATGGAAATCTTGCAGTAATGTTCCCTATGATTTCAGGTTTAGAAGAATTCCAAGCTGCAAAGGAATTTGTAGATGAATGTAAAGCTGAATTAAAATCAGAAGGAATAGAATACTCAGAAAAAATTCAATGGGGTATAATGGTTGAAATCCCTGCTGCGGCTGTATATGCAGATGAATTAGCTAAGCATGTAGATTTCTTCTCAATAGGAACAAATGATTTAATTCAATACACTTTAGCGGCTGATAGAATGAGCGAAAAAGTATCATACCTTTATAATCCAATGCATCCAGCTGTATTAAGATTAATAAAGATGACTATAGATGGAGCTCATAAGCATGGCAAATGGGTTGGAATGTGCGGAGAAATGGCTGGAGATGAAGCTGCAATTCCAACATTAGTTGAATATGGTTTAGATGAATTCTCAATGAGTGCTACATCAATCTTAACAGCTAAGAAAATAATATTAGAACAAGAATAATTAAAATAAAGAAAAGTCGCATACTATAAATGCGACTTTTTTATTTTAAATTAATATCTTATATGCATAATAAATATATAGGATTAACTAAGGTGGTGAAAATATGAAAAAAGTTCTAGAAATGTTTATTGCATTCTTTAAAATAGGAGCTTTTACCTTTGGAGGCGGATATGCAATGATTCCATTAATAGAAGAGGAGGTTGTTAATAATAAAAAATGGATTGAAAAAGAAGAGTTTATGGATGTATTAGTTGTATCACAAAGTCTTCCAGGTGCATTAGCGGTTAATTGTTCAATATTTCTTGGGTATAAAATTGGAGGATTAATAGGCGCTATAATGGCTCTATTAGCAGTCATATTACCATCGTTTTTAATAATTATCATAATTGCAGCTTTCTTTATGCAGTTTAGAAATAACTATTATGTTAATGCTGCTTTTAAAGGGATAACTGCAGCAGTTCCTATGTTAGTACTAGTTGGAGCGATAAGCTTGAGTAAGGGGTTAGAAAAGAATAAAAGAACAGTTCTAACAATAATAGTAGCACTTATAGCATTAACATTTTTTGATATTCATCCAATTATAGTAATAATGGCATCAGCTATATATGGAATCATCTTTTTAAGAAGGAAGGTGAGCTAGTTGGAGTTATTGATAAAATTATTTTTTTCTTTCTTTAAGATAGGTTCATTTAGCTTCGGTGGAGGCTATGCTATGCTTCCTTTTATTCAAAGAGAAATAGTAGAAAATAATAATTGGATTAGTATAAATGAATTTTTGGATATTATAGGAATATCACAAATGACACCAGGACCAGTTGCAATAAATTCAGCAACATTCGTAGGGTACAAATTGGCTGGGGTTTTAGGAAGTGTTATGGCAACTTTAGGAGTAGTTATAACATCCTTTATATTAGTATCTATAATTAGTAAAACATTAGAAAAATTTAAAGAATCTACAGTTATTAAAGCAGCATTAATGGGAATGAGACCAGTTCTAATTGCTTTAATAATAAAAGCTTTTTTAGATCTAGCTAAAGAATCCTATTTAGATTTAAAGAGTATCATAATAACTTCGATAATAGGAGTAATACTATTAAGTAAAAAAGTACACCCTATATTAGTTATAGTAATAGCAGCAATAATAGGATTAATATTCTACTTATAAAAATTAAAATGAGGTAATTATAAATGAGAAAAAAGGGTATAAAGACTTATGAAAAAGCACTTAGTTTATATAATGATGGATATATAGATAAAGCTATATTAGTTTGTGAGGTAGGTATATCAAGAGACTTACAAGATTCAAATTTACTTAATTTAAAAGGCCTACTGTTATATTTAAAAGGAGATCTTGAAGATGCAATCTCATTATGGAAAATAAACAAATATAATAATGAAGATGAAATTTCCGAAGCGTATTTAAAAGATATAGAAAGAGATTTCCAAAGAAGAGATTTATTTAAAGATGCAGAAAAATTAATAGAAGACTTAAATATAGATGCAGCTATAGAAGTTTTGATGTATTGTAAAGAAAGTGACTATAATTCTATAAATGTAAATAATGCTTTAGCAATATGTTATATGAGAAAAGGGCAATATGATGATTGTAAAAGATGTATTGAAAAAGTATTCTCTTTAGATAAGGGTAATATATTAGCTAATAGTATTAATAAAGAAATAGATGAAATATTAAATACAAACAGTAATAGAAATATTGGAATAAAACCCATTCTAGTAACATCTATAATATGTATTATTATAGTATCAGGAATCCTAGTGAAATATAAATTACAAAATAATTCAAAAAATAATACAGAAAGTAGTTTTGATATAGCTAATAAAAATGAAAGTATAGTAGAAGAAAATTCGGGGGGAATTTTAAATTCTATTGATAATAGTACAGAAGAAATTAGTAATGAGACAGAAGAAGTCAGTAATGTTATGGAAGAAATTAATGATGGTATAGAAGATAAAGAAGAAGTTGATTTAGAACACAATGCATTAACAGAAGAAGAAATAAGAGAAAATTATATTGAATCAACTAATTTGTTTGCTGAAGAAAATTATGATGCGGCTAGAGAGATATTAGAGGATACAGTTTTATATTCAGAGAATAACCATTTAAATGATGATATAATATTTTTGCTAGCTTCAACGTATGAAAGATTAGGGATGAATGACCAAGCAATAAAAAGTTTTGAAAAGTATATATCTAGCTACGAAAATGGGAACTATATAGAAGAGTCTTATTATAAGATATCTTTACTTTATAAGGATTTGAATACTGATAAAAGTAAATACTATGCAAAAGAGCTTGCATCTAAGTATTCAAACTCAATTTATAATAATAGTAATATAGACGATATCTTAAATAATTAACTATAGGAGTGACGTAGATGATAACGGTAATAAAGGGAATTAAGGTTTATTCTCCAGAATACCAAGGAGAAAAAGATGTAGTAATATCATCAACTAAAATTGAAGGGATATATGAAAATCTAAAGATTCCTAAGGATTTTATAGATATAAAGATTATAAATGGAGCAGGAAAATTACTTTTTCCTGGCTTTATTGATTGTCACGTTCATATTAATGGTGCTGGTGGAGAAGGAAGTTTTAAGACTAGGACTCCAGAAATAAAATTAACAGACTTAACAACTGCTGGTATAACAACAGTTGTTGGGTGCATAGGAACAGATGGAATTTGCAGAGATATGGCCAGCTTGATAGCTAAGGCAAGGGCTCTAGAAGAAGAGGGTCTAACTACATATTGCTATACAGGTTCATATGAAATACCAGTAAAAACTTTAACTAATAGTATAAAGGGAGATATAATGCTGGTTGATAAGATTATAGGAGTAGGAGAAGTAGCTATTTCTGATAATAGAAGTTCTCAAGCTACATTTACACAATTTGCTCAAACAGTAGCTCAAGCTAGAGTTGGAGGATTATTAGCTGGAAAATCAGGAATAGTAAATATCCATTTAGGTAATGGAGATAGAAAGTTAAATTATTTATTTAAGTTAATTGAGGAAACAGAAATTCCAGCAACACAATTGCTTCCAACTCATATTAATAGAAATAAGGAATTATTTGAGGCAGGAGAAGAATATGTAAGCAAGGGTGGGTTTATAGATCTTACTACAAGTTCAGATCCTAGTTGTTTAGAACCAGGTGAGCTTAGAGCAAGTGAAGGATTAAGTATTTTACTTAATAATAACGTTGATTTATCACATGTTACATTTTCTTCAGATGGAAATGGAAGTATGCCTATATTCGATAAGGATGGAAGCTTAAGTAAAGTAGGTATTTGTGCAGTATCAACTTTATATGGAGAAGTAAGAGAAGCTATAAAAACATATAATATAAAAATTGAAGATGCTATTAAAGTTATAACATCTAATGTTGCAAGTATATTAAAACTTTCAAATAAGGGAGCAATAGAAAAGGGAAAAGATGCTGATTTAGTTTTAGTAGATGAAAGTTCATTAGAAATAGATACTGTTATAGCTATGGGAAAAATAATGATTCAAAATGGGAAACCAGTAGTGAAGGGAACATTTGAATAATAAATAATTAATAAATAATTATTAACAATTGAAAATGGATAATTGAGTTGGAAATTCAGCTTTTGCTGAATTTCTTTTTTTATTAATATAGGCTAATAGTTTGAAAACTTAATATAATAAGCATAAGGTTTGTATTTAAAATTATAAACTAGTAGGAATGTCTTTCGACATTCCTATGATCTTTTTAATATTTTGTTTTGAAAAATAAGTGTTGGCCAATAGATTTACTATCAGCTTTTTCAACATCTTGCATCCAGGAGCAAGTAGCTATGGCAGGATTATAAAAGAATAATGCTTCATTTGTAGGATCATTACCTTTTATAGCCTCATAAACTGCATTATAACATTCTTCAGTTGGGGTAACAGATATTTGACCATCTACTACACAAGAGAATGCCTTAGGTTGAAATATAACCTCACTAATGCTATTTGGAAATCCTGGACTTAATACCCTATTTAAAATAACTGATGCAACTGCAACTTTACCCTCATAGGGTTCACCTTTACTTTCAGCATAAACGATTTTAGCCATCAAATTTACGTCATCTTCTGTTAAATATAGTATGTTGTCATTGTAATTGAAAACCTCAATCACATTTTCTTTTGGCATATTTATTATAGTACTATTTACTTCTCCATTTAAATTAGTGCTTATTGAACTGTTAGAATTACCTACTAAACTAACATTTTTATAAGCAAACACAGGTATTTCTGCTGAAAATAAAAAGGTTAAAAATAAAATAGGTATTGTTTTTAAATATTTCATAAATAACCTCCTTTTGGATAATATATAATCCAAAATTATTATTTCCAAAAGGAAAAATTTAATACACATTATTTTTCCAGAATATTTTTGTAATTAGAATAAGCATCTATTACATCATTTCTTTTAGAAGTAGCGTTCTTATAATTTTTGTTAATTTCTTTAGAGAACTTATCTATATCTGAACAAGTTTTCTCGTATATAACAGCTTCTTTAATAGATTTTAAATAGATATAGTACATATTAAAATATTCATCTAAAGCATCATATATATCCATGCATCCATCTGGAATAGACATAGATATAATTTTAGATTTCAAATTTTCATAAGATTTTTCCTTGCTATATAAATCCTCAACTATAACCTGTAAATCTCTTTTGTCTTCTCTTATTTTATTGATAGCAGGCATTAAATCTTCATTTAATGAGTTAAATTCTGAATTAAATGAATCAAGACGAAGAAAAAATTCTCGTTGTTGCGTATTTTGAAACTCAGAATCTCTATTAACTTTAATTATAGTATTCAAATAATTATAAGTATTATCAAAAAATTGTAATGTATCATTAGAAAAATCTATATTAATTTTGTCTTGTGCTAAAATAGAATAATCTTTTAGGCAAATTTCTTTAAAGGAATTAAAGTTATCTAAATCAGCACTAGACGTTATGTCCTTAGGATTAGAGAGAATATTAATACAATTATCATATAAGGATATAGTAGAGCTTATAGCATTGCTTAAATCATTTTTTATAGATGAAATTTCAGAATCAGTATCTTCGACTTGAGAAGTTAAATTTAATAATTCTTTTAGTTTATTTGATCCAGATACTAAAAGGTCGTAGGATTTAGTTGTATCAATAGTTAAATCTTTTATACCTGATTCAAGATTTGTATTTACAGTATTTAATTCATTACCAATACTTTTTAGAGTTCTTTTAGCTCTATTGGAATCTGAGTTATATATGATAAAAAACATTGAAAATGATAAGAGTAACAGTAGCGATATTATGAATACCGTTAAATTTTTATGATCCTTGAACAAAGTACTAAGTTTTTCTTTCATAATTTTATCACCCCATATAAATTTCTTTACATAAATTTATATTACAGTAAAGTGAAAAATATTATAGAATTAAAAAAATTTTAAATATTATACTAAGAATTTACTTATTGGTGTATAATTAATAGTATATGAAAATTAGGGGGGTGCCCTTTATGCAGGAGATTAGTACAGTTATAACAAACACTCTAAAAAATATATCTATATTTGCAGTTTTAGATATATTAGTAGTTGCCTATATATTCTATAAAGGATATATACTAATAAAAGAAACAAGGGCAGAACAACTTTTGAAGGGTATTATACTTATGGTGGCATTGATACCTATAAGTTATGTCTTAAAACTAGAAATGCTAAACTTCATTTTAAATAAGACATTGACCATTGGTCTTTTATCTGTTGTTATAATATTTCAACCAGAGATAAGAAGAGCATTAGAGCACATAGGAAGAAGTGCTTTTGAAGAATTACACAATATTCAAGATGAAGAAGAAAGAAACTTAACTGTAAATGAAATAATTAATGCAGTTGGAAACTTAGCAGAAACAAAAACGGGTGCATTAATAGTTATAGAACAGGCGACCAGATTAGGAGAAATACTTAATTCTGGAACTATTTTAGATGCAAAAGTAACTTCAAATTTACTTGAAAATATATTTGTTGTTAATACACCATTACATGATGGTGCTACTATAATAAGAAAAGATAGAATATTAGCATCAGGATGTGTACTTCCACTTACAAATAATAATACAATAAATAAAAAGCTTGGAACAAGGCATAGAGCAGCAATAGGTTTATCAGAAGTTTCGGATTCTATAGTTTTAGTAGTATCTGAAGAAACTGGGATAATCTCTTTAGCCATAAATGGTAGATTAACAAGAAATTATGATAGAGAAAAATTAAGAGTAATTTTACTTAAAATGATGCAACATAATGATAAGAAGAATGTTAAATCAGCTGGGGAGAGGGTGAAAGCTTGGATAAGAAGGAAAAAAGTAGATTAATAATACCAGTAATATGCCTTTTATTATCTATAGGCTTATGGGTTTATGTAACCAATGTAGAAAATAAAATAAGAACTACAGAAATAAGTAAGATACCAGTTGAATTAATTAATACAGAAGCTTTAACTAGCTCAAAATTAGCATTAACACCAAATCAGGAATTATATGTAACTTTAAAAGTTGAAGGAAATACAAGTGACATAAATAAAATAAAAAAAAGTGACTTTAAAGTTCAAGTTGATTTAAGTGAATATGCTTGGAAAAAGGGAGAAAATAAAGTTCCTGTATCTATAGTAGATTATCCGATTACGGTAAGTATAAGAAATACTAATACACTGACAGTATCGGTTAAGATAGAAGATATGGTAGAAAAAACTATGCCGATAACCTCAAATATTAAAGTTACACCAAGACAAGGATATTTTGCATCAGAGGCAACTATAGAACCAAAAGAAGTTAAGGTAACGGGAGCTGAATCAGTTGTTTCAAAGGTATCAAATTTAGTTGTCTCAGATAATAAAGAGGATGTTTTTGAAAATGTAGTAGGCAGTTATGATATAAAACCATTAGATGAAAATGGAAACGCGGTTGAAGGAGTTTTGCTTTCAGAAAAATTTGCTAATGTTGAAATAAGAGTTAGTAAAGGTAAATCTGTAAAAGTAAATGTAGTAACTACAGGAAAGTTACCTAATGGACTTAAACTAAAGTCCATGGAAAGCAATAAAAAGTTTGTGGAAATTTTAGGGCCTAAGGAGATATTAGATACAATAAGTGAAGTAAATTCAACTCCTCTAGATTTAAGTTCAGTAAATGAAAGTAAAGATGTATCGCTTGGGATAGTAGTTCCAGAAGGATTAAGAATATCTCAAGGGGAAGATTATATTACAGTTAAAGTTAATGTAATAAGATTTGCTACTAAGGATTTTAATGTGAAATATAGTATAACAGGGGAAAGTGAAGGCGTAAAAATTACACCAACTAAAGATACCATAAAGGTGACTATAAGTGGTTATGAAGATGAAATAGGAAATGTAACTGAAGAAAATATAAAAGCTTCTATAGATGTAAGTTCATTTAAGGAAGATGGAAGCTTTGAACAAGAGCCTAAAGTTACACTTCAAGGTTTAAATGAGAACTTCAGTGTAGTTTCTGTTGAAAATGTTGCATTTACAGTAGCAAAACAAGTTGCTCAAAAGCCACCTGAAACTAATAATAATGTTAATAATAGCAATAATAATGAGTAATTCAAGTGAAAAGATGCATAGGTATTTCTATGGATCTTTTTTTATTTATTAAAAAAGATATAAGTTCTCACTAATATTAAGTGAAGATAAAATTATTAAGATATATGGCTATTTACTTTTTATCTAAAGTTATTTATAAAATTAGATGATATAGATTATTTAATATAAGAAAATAGTAGAAAATAATACATATAAAAATAATACTACTAATAATAAATTTATGTTAAAATAAGGTGCAATCTAATGAATGTTTAATTTAAATTATATATAAGGTACAATAAAGCTTTGATATATAAGAGTGACTAATAGAAAGGGGATTATAATATGTCCATTAGAGTTAATAATATAGCTTTAAAGATAGATGAAGATAAAGACACATTGATTAAAAGGGTTTCTAAGAAGTTAAAGATTTCTGAATCAGAAATAAAAAATATTAAAATAATAAAAGAAAGCCTAGATGCAAGAAAGAAAAATGATATAAAGTACATATATTGTGTAGAAGTAGAACACAAAAATGAAGAAAAATTAGTTAACAGATTAAAAGATAAAGATGTAAAGTTTGAAGCACCTTCTTATAATGCAGAAATAGTTTCAGGGGATAAGGAGCTGAAAAATAGACCAGTAGTAGTTGGATTTGGACCAGCAGGAATATTCGCTGCATTATTACTAGCAGAAAAAGGATATAAACCATTGGTGATAGAACGTGGAGAAGATGTGGATAAAAGAACAGAGACTGTTGATAACTTTTGGAAAACAGGTGAATTAAATACAGAGTCTAATGTTCAATTTGGAGAAGGTGGAGCTGGAGCTTTTTCAGATGGTAAGTTAACAACAAGAATAAAAGATACAAGATGTGATTATGTTTTAAGAGAGTTAGTTAGAGCAGGAGCACCAGAAGAAATTACTTATGTAGCAAAACCTCACGTTGGAACAGACCTTCTAAAGGGTGTAGTAAAAAACATCAGAGAAAAAATAAAGGAATTAGGTGGAGAAGTTTTATTTTCATCTAAATTAGAAGATATAAAAAGCGAAGATGGTAGAGTAAAATCTATTATAGTAAATGGCAAAGAAATAGAATGTGAAAATCTTATTATTGCAATAGGACACAGTTCAAGAGATACATATGAAATGTTACATAAAAGAGATGTATTTATGCAACCTAAAGCTTTTGCAATTGGTGTTAGAATAGAACATCCACAAGAACTTATAAATAAAAGTCAATATGGAGATATGTATCAGCATCCAAAGCTTAAGGCAGCTGAATATAGGTTAACATATCAAAGTGAAAAGTTAAAGAGAGCTGTATATTCATTTTGTATGTGTCCAGGTGGGGTTGTAGTTGCAGCAGCATCAGAAAATGAGAGATTAGTATCAAATGGTATGAGTTATCATGCTAGAGATTTAGCTAATGCAAACTCAGCTTTAGTTGTAACTGTAGGACCAGAAGACTTTGAAGGAGATTCACCACTTAGAGGAATGGAATTCCAAAGACATTATGAAAGCTTAGCATATAAGTTAGGGGGAGGAAAGTATAAGGCTCCAGTACAATTAGTTGGAGATTTTATGCAAGATAAGGTTAGTACAAAGCTTGGCTCTGTTACTCCTAGTTATACAGCAGGATATGTATTTAAAGATTTAAGAGAGTGTCTTCCTGATTATGTAATAGAAGCGCTAAAAGAAGGTATAGTTGATTTTGATAAAAAGATAAAGGGATATGGAAACTATGACTCAATTTTAACAGGAATAGAGACAAGAACATCTGCTCCAGTTAGAATGACAAGAGATGAAAACTTACAAAGCATATCTATGAATGGGCTATTCCCAGCAGGAGAGGGAGCTGGATTTGCAGGTGGTATAATATCAGCTGCAGTTGATGGATTAAAGGTTGCAGAGAAAATAATTCAAGAATATAAACCAATGAAATAAATATTAAAGAAAATTCTGAAAATTTAAGTTTTCAGAATTTTTTTTGCTACAATATAAAGGGAAATATTTGTAAATTATATCAACAATTGATATAAATTTCACAAAATTATAGTGTATAAATATTAATTAGGGATTATAATAAATATTAAAGAAAGAAAATTCTTAATTATTAGAATAATACTTGATTATAAAAAAACTTACACTATTAAATGAGGGGTGCTGAAATGAGTAAGAATTTTGATGACTTATTAAAAAAGGTCAATGGTTGTGCTAAGAAGAAAGTTGCAGTAGCAGTAGCACAAGATGAACCAGTATTAGAAGCAATTAAAGCTGCTAAAGAAAGGGGAATAGCAGATGCAATTCTAGTTGGTGATTCAGTAAAAATAAATGAAATAGCTGAAAGGATTGATATGGATCTTACACAATTTGAAATTGTAAATGAGACAAATGTAAATAAAGCTGCTTTAGAAGCAATAAGATTAGTATCATCTGGTGAAGCTGATATGGTCATGAAAGGATTAGTAGATACAGCAACATTTTTAAGAAGTGTTCTTAATAAGGAAGTTGGCCTAAGAACAGGAAAGCTTATGTCTCATGTAGCGGTGTTTGAAATAGAAGGGATAGATAGATTAATTTTATTAACAGATGCAGCATTTAATACTTATCCAGATTTAAAAGCAAAGGTTCAAATATTAAACAATGCAGTAGAGGTTGCACATGCTTGTGGAATAGAACTTCCAAAAGTGGCTCCAGTATGTGCAGTAGAGGTAGTTAATCCAGATATGCCAGCAACAATAGATGCATCATTATTATCAAAGATGAATGATAGAGGACAAATTAAGGGTTGTATAGTGGATGGGCCTTTAGCTTTAGATAATGCTTTATCAGAAGAAGCCGCCCACCATAAAGGAATAACAGGAAAAGTAGCAGGAAAAGCAGATGTAATTTTACTTCCAAATATTGAAAGCGCAAATGTTATGTACAAAACATTAACATATACATCAAAATCAAGAAATGGAGGACTTTTAGTTGGAACATCTGCACCAGTAATTTTGACATCAAGAGCTGATAGTTTTGAAACAAAGGTACACTCCATTGCGTTAGCTGCACTAGTTGCAGAAGCAAAAAAATAATATAAAATATGGGGGAGACTTTGTTATGTCTTATAAACTATTAATTATCAATCCAGGATCAACTTCAACTAAAATTGGTGTTTACCAAGATGAAAAAGAGGTTTTTGTTAAAACCTTAAGACATTCCGCAGAAGAAATAGGAAAATATGATAGCATTTATAATCAGTTCCTATTTAGAAAAGAAATAATTATAAAGGCATTAGAGGAAAATAATATTGACGTAAAAAGCCTGAATGCAATCGTTGGTAGAGGCGGAATGCTAAAGCCAATGGAAGGCGGAACATATTTAGTAAATAATCTTATGTTGGAAGATTTAAAAGTTGGAGTCCAAGGACAACATGCTTCTAACTTAGGAGGAATAATTTCAAATGAAATTGCTAAAGAATTAAATGTACCAGCATATATAGTTGACCCAGTAGTTGTTGATGAATTAGAAGACATAGCAAGAATATCCGGAGTACCTGAATTACCAAGAGTTAGTAAGTTTCATGCTTTAAATCAAAAAGCAGTTGCAAAAAGATATGGAGTAGAGTCCGGGAAAGGTTATAAAAACTTAAATTTAATAGTAGTACATCTAGGGGGAGGAGTTTCAGTAGGAGCTCATAAAAATGGAAAAGTAATAGATGTAAATAATGCCTTAGATGGAGACGGACCATTTTCACCAGAAAGATCAGGAAGTGTTCCAATTGGTGAATTAATAAAGTTATGCTTTAGTGGTAAATATACAGAAAAAGAAATATATAGCAAGATAGTTGGAAAAGGCGGATTTGTAGCATATTTAAATACAAATGATGCTAGAGAACTAGAAAATTGGGTAGATGAAGGAAGAGAGGATGCTGTAAAGTATTATAATGCATTTGTTTATCAAATTGCTAAATCAATAGGAGAAATGGCAGCAGTTTTAGAAGGGAAAGTAGATAGAATTATAGTTACAGGTGGAATAGCTTATTGGAAAAAGCTTATAGTTGATTTAAATACTAAAGTAGATTTTATAGCACCAATCACAGTTTATCCAGGGGAAGACGAGCTGTTAGCTTTAGCTCAAGGAACTTTAAGAGTTTTGAGGGGAGAAGAGATAGCTAAAGAATATAAATAAGCAGTTAGGAGGACGTTTAAATGGCTTTAAAATTACTTATAATAAATCCAGGTTCAACATCAACTAAAATAGGGGTATATGATGGAGAACAAGAAGTATTAGTGGAAACTTTAAGACACTCATCAGAGGAAATATCAAAATATGAAACAATATATGATCAATTTAAATTTAGAAGAGACATTATAATGAATGTATTAAAAGAAAAGAACTTTGATATAAATACTTTAAATGCAGTAGTAGGTAGAGGTGGGATGCTAAAGCCTATGGAAAGTGGTACTTATAAAGTTAACGAAAAAATGCTTCAGGATTTAAAAGATGGTGTGCAAGGACAGCATGCTTCAAATTTAGGAGGAATAATTGCAAACCAAATAGGTAATGAACTGAAAATACCAGCTTTCATAGTAGATCCAGTTGTTGTTGATGAACTTAATGAAGTTGCAAGAATTTCAGGTGTTCCTGAATTAGAACGAGTTAGTAAGTTTCATGCATTAAATCAAAAAGCTGTAGCTAAAAGATATGCAAGGGAATCTGGAATTAAATATACAGATTTAAACCTAATAGTTGTTCATATGGGAGGCGGAGTTTCAGTAGGAGCTCATAAAAATGGAAAAGTAGTAGATGTAAATAATGCCTTAGATGGAGAAGGTCCATTTTCACCAGAAAGAGCAGGTTCGTTGCCAGTAGGAGCTCTTATAAAAATGTGTTATAGTGGGAAATTTACAGAGCAAGAAGTATATAGCAAGGCAGTTGGAAAAGGTGGGTTTGTAGCATACTTAAATACAAATGATGCTAGAGATGTGCTAAAGTTAGCAGCAGAAGGGGATAAGAAAGCTCAAGTTTGTTTTGATGCATTTATATATCAAATTTCAAAATCAATTGGAGAAATGGCAACAGTTTTAGAAGGAAAAGTTGATAGAATAATATTTACAGGTGGAATAGCCTATTCAGAAAAAGTTATAGATGAATTAAGGAAAAGAGTAGGATGGATAGCACCTATTGTAGTTTATCCAGGAGAAGATGAATTATTAGCCTTAGCACAAGGAGCAATAAGAGTAATGACAGGAGAAGAAGACGCTAAGGAATACATTTAAACTGAGAATATAAAGGCTACGATAACTAGATATGTTCCATAAGCTAAATAGCTATGCAAAGAAGTACTAGGCTCGTAAGATGTACTATGCCAAGAGTTTTGGTTAACTCGCTATGCTCAAACAAACCAACAACGCTAAGGCCTAGTACCTCTTCCTTCGCCAAGTACTTCTAATTGCTCGCTATATGTTTATTTCACAGTCTATTTATCTTAGCCAACTTATATTTTAAATTTAAATTAATATTGGGGAATGAAATACTTAGAAGCAAAACATCATTAACTTTTCATTATTTTGCTCTGTAAAATGCTACTAAGGTTTTAATATTACTTTTATGCAGTTGTCTTTTTTATTATCAAAAATATCATAAGCATGTTCACCATCATTTAATGATATTTTGTGTGTTATTATATCTCTAGCATCGAATTTACCTTCTTGTATAAGCTTTAAGATTGGATCAACATATGCTTGAGCTGGGCATTGACCCATTTTTAAAGTTACATTTCTAGAAAAGAAATCGCCAAGTGGAAATAAGTTATATCTAGCGCCATAAACACCAACCATAGAGACAGTACCACATTTTCTAATAGCTCTACTAGCAATTTCTATTGCAGATTTAGAGCCACCTTGAAGTTTTAGCATAGATTCCACTTTTTCAAATGTAGACATTTTACCATCCATGCCAACACAATCAATTACAACATCGGCACCACCATTAGTTAATTCTTTTAGATATTCTCCAGTATCATCATAATCTTCTAAATTAACAGTTTCTACACCCTTGTAGCTTTTAGCATGATTTAATCTATAGTCTACACAATCTACAGCGATGACTCTCTTTGCACCTTTGAATATTGCCCATTTTATAGATAAAAGTCCAACTGGACCACATCCAAGAACTACGACAGTATCACCTTTTTTCATACCGCTCATTTCAACACCCCAGTAAGATGTTGGTAATATATCAGTTAAAAATAATACTTGTTCATCTTCAAGTTCTTCAGGAATTATAGTAGGCCCAACATTAGCATAAGGAACTCTTAAATATTCTGCTTGACCTCCATCATAACCACCAAAGGTATCACTATATCCAAATAATCCTCCAACTTCTCCATAGGGATTAGAATTATCACATTGTGAATATAATTCATGATCACAATACCAACAATGTCCGCAAGAAACAGGGAAAGGTACAATAACTCTATAACCTTTTTTAACCTTTTTAACATCTTTACCTACTTCTTCAACTATTCCCATAGTTTCATGCCCTAAAACTGATCCCTTTCTAAGATTAGGAACTCTGCCATGAATTAAATGAAGGTCAGATCCACATATTGCTGTAGATGTAACCTTAACTATAATATCTTCATTATGTTCTATTTTAGGATCTTCAACATTTTCAACTCTAACATCTCTAATACCCTCATAAACAATAGCCTTCATAAGACACCTCCAAAAAATTATACTAGATATAGTTTTAGAAGTTTTTGTAGATAATATACTTGATAAATAAAGAAAGGTATTGAGATTACATATTTCAGAGGTATTATTAGGTTCTAATAAAAAAATTAAGATCTTTGCTAAAGTAGGATAAATTAAAGATATATAAGGTGTGGTTTAAAAGTTTTATTTTATAGAAATAGGAATAAATGAAGAGGAGTGGTATAAATAGATTGAGTATTAATAGGTTAGAAGGTAATTATATTACATGATTAAAATATTGACTAAGGATATATATTATTACCTTAGTCAATATTTACTAAGTTTTAAATTAAAGTTATAATTATTAACTTTAATTTAAGAAAATTATATGAGGTCAGTTACTCAATAGATTAAAATAAGTTTTGTTAAATTTTATGGCTTCAATATTATTTTTATATATGTATCCTTTCTGTCGTTAAATATATTAGATGAGTAGTCTTGATTGTCAAATGCATTAGATTGGTCATTTCCGTTATTTTTAGTAGTACCTTGAGTTATTATGTCTGCTGTATTTCTAGTATCCCTAATACCTTCATATACAATTGCTTTCATAAAGCACCTCCAACAATTAAATAAAATTTTGAATTAATTGATATATATTAATTCTTCCAAAGTTGCATACCAAATATACATTAAAGTGCGAGGTAGTTTTAAAATATAAAATTATGGTAAAATATAGATATAGGAGGAGATATTATGATAACTTCATTTAATACAAATAATAGGATGACAATGGTTTCAGAAATGAAAGGTGACACAATATTTCAAATTTTAGAGTATGATGATTTAGAGGGATCAGATGATTTAAACTTATCAATCCAATTAGATTTTATGAAAAAATCATCAATAAAATTAAGACAAATTAGATTAATACTAGATGATAGTTCAGTTAAGATAGAAGCAGGAGCCCTAAGTTATATGAAGGGGAATATAGAGATAGAAAATAAAACTGGAGGAATTATAGGACTTGGGAAAAAGTTTTTTTCAAGTAAGGTAACAAATGAATCAATGTTTAAGCCAATTATTAGGGGAAGTGGTGAGGTGTTTTTAGAACCCACATTTGGACATTTTACTTTAATAGAATTGGAAGACGAAGAAATAATTGTTGATGATGGGTTATTCTATGCATGTGAAGAGAGTGTAGAAGTAGAGCCTGTAATTCATAAAAATGTATCTTCATTAATTTTTGGAAATGAAGGAGTATATCAAACCAAATTAAGTGGAAGTGGTATAGTAGTATTGGAAATACCAATTCCAGATAAGGAAATATTAAGATGTAAGATGTTTAGAGATACTTTAAAGGTAGATGGTAACTTTGCTATTTTAAGAAGTTCAAATATAGAATTTACTGTAGAAAAATCAGGAACTACATTAATAGGAACTGCACTCAATGGAGAAGGTTTACTTAATGTATATAGAGGAACAGGAGAAGTATGGCTAGTCCCAACTAAAGCTATATATGATGAGTTAAAGGAAAAGGGGTTAAGGGAATTAAGATATCCACATGGGGATAGTAATACAGAGATTTAGATAAAAAATGCTTTATGGCAATAAAGTTGTAAACAAATAAAAAGACAGGTATAATTTATTAGTAGTATTCAAAAGAAAACAAGGAGTGAGATATTTGGGTCAAGCAGAAAGCAAGCTTAAAAATCCGGAGCTAGATCTATTTTTTGAAGCTGTTTTGAAGTTAGAAAATATAGATGATTGCTATAATTTCTTTGAAGATGTTGCAACAATAAATGAGCTTAAGGCACTAGCACAGAGAATGCATGTTGCAAAAATGTTGAAGGAAAAGAAGGTATATACAGAAATTGCAGATGAAACTGGAGCCAGTACAGCAACTATAAGTAGAGTGAATAAATGTTTGAATTATGGTACTGGAGGATATAACTTAATTCTAGATAGATTAGAAGAAAAATAGAATATAATAAAGTTGTAATAATAATAAAGTTGTAATATATAATTTGTGAATGTATACTATTTATTAGGACATTATGTAAAACCAATAAACCAATAGAAAAAGTGAGGTAAAAAATATGGGTAGAATGTTTGGGACAGATGGAGTTAGAGGTATTGCCAATACAGAATTAACATCTGAAATAGCGTATGGCTTAGGGAGAGCAGGAGCTTATGTATTAACAGAAGGAACTCACAAGCCAAAAATATTAGTTGCTAAAGATACAAGAATATCAGGAGATATGCTAGAAGCAGCTTTAGTATCAGGAATACTATCAGTAGGAGCAGAAGCTGTTATATTAGGCGTGGTTCCAACTCCAGCAGTAGCACACTTAATTAGAGAATATAATGCTGATGCAGGTATAATGATTTCAGCATCACATAACCCTGTAGAATATAATGGAATAAAGTTTTTTGATAATAAAGGATACAAATTACAAGATGAATTAGAAGATGAAATTCAAAGAGTTATAGAAAGTGGATTTGAAGGAGTACCAAGTCCAACAGGACATGACTTAGGAAGATCATCAATTGAAGTTGGAGCTCTTGATGAATATACTGATTATGCATTATCAACAATTCCAGTAGATTTAAAAGGTTTAAGAGTAGCTTTAGATTGCGCTAATGGAGCATGTTACAAAGCGGCAGTAAAGGCATTTAGACAACTTGGAGCAGAAGTTTATGTTATAAATGATAATCCAGATGGAACAAATATAAATGAAAACTGTGGATCAACACATCCAGAAGAATTACAAGATTATGTTATAAGAAAAAAATGTGATTTAGGATTTGCTTTTGATGGAGATGCAGATAGATGTTTAGCAGTAGATGAAAAAGGAAATCTTATAAATGGAGATTTCATACTAATGCTATGTGCAAAATATCTTAAAGACTTAGGAAAGCTTAAAGATGATACTTTAGTTGTTACAGTAATGAGTAATCTTGGTTTAGATATTGCTTCTAAAAGAGAAGGTATCAATGTTATAAAAACTAAGGTCGGAGACAGATATGTATTAGAAGAAATGGTTAAGGATGGATATGTTTTAGGTGGAGAACAATCAGGACATATAATATTCTTAGATTATAATACAACTGGTGATGGATTAGTTACAGCTCTTCAAGTTGCTGCAATAGCAAAGAAAAGTGGAAAAACGTTAAGTGAATTAGCTGGAATAATGAAGGAGCTTCCTCAAGTTTTAGTTAATGCTACAGTTCCAAATGAAAAGAAAAATATATACTTAGAAGACGAAGAAATAGTTAATGAAATAAAGAAGATAGAAGAAGCACTACATGGTGCAGGTAGAGTTTTAATAAGACCTTCAGGTACAGAACCACTAGTTAGAGTTATGCTAGAAGGGGAAAATCAAGAAGAAATAGATAAAATGGCGCATGGATTAGCAGATTTAATATTAAGCAAAATATAGTAGAATAATGAAAAAATGAAATTCTGCTTGAAATTATAATTTCAAATATACATGAAATTAAAGAAGAAACTCAGCTGAAGAGCTGAGTTTCTTCTTTTATAAATATACAATTATTTTGCAAATTTAGTCAAGTTTCAAGGGGCTAACGTTTTAAACTGATACCTATAGACTAGACACTTAAATAAAAGGGTTTATGGCTATAGGTATTTTTTATATAATTAAATAAAT
>NZ_JADNAT010000015.1 GCF_015550425.1 Clostridium sp. 1001275B_160808_H3
CCCCTGTTCAATACAGAAATCATCTTCTTTGTGCATAACCCTTTTTTTATAATGTCCTTGACATAGGTATCAGTTTATTTCGCGAGCCCCTTTAAAAACAAATTATATATGTTACAATAAAAATTTTAAATTTGTATTATGACTATTTTTTTATTTCATATTCTCTAATACTCTTAGCACATCCTGTGGAAATTTATTGGTTTGTTGCATTAAAGCAATTGAAGTTTCATGTAGTATTGATGTTCTAGCATACTCAGCCATTTCTAATGCTAAATCAGAATCCCTTATTCTACTTTCAGCATTTTCTAAATTCAATGAGCTTCCATTTAAATTTTGAGCTGAAGTATCCATTCTATTTTGAATTGCTCCATACCTGCTTCTTACAGAGTTCATAGTTTCTATTGCTGAATCTACAATATTTAAATTTTTATCTAATTCATTTGTGTTAATTATATTTATATTTTTCAATGAATTTCCTTCTGAATCAATAAGCATATCTGTTCTTACATTAAACACAGGTATTTTTATTTCTTCTTTTGCATTAGCTCCTACAACATGATTTAAATACTTAGGATAATCATTATTAGTAACTTTATCAGAATTCAATAACTTTACACCATTAAATTCAGAATTATTTACTGTATAATCAATATGTTCCTTAAGTTGATTTATTTCACCTTGAATTATAGACAAATCTTCATCATTTTGAATTCCACCAACTTGTACAGTTAATTCCTTAATTCTATTTAAAGCTTCACTTACAGTATTTAATGCACCATCTACTGATTGCATCATAGAAACTCCATCTTGAATATTTCTTTCAGCCATTTGAAGTCCCCTGATTTGCATTCTAAGCCCTTCACTAACTCCAAGTTTATTTGGATTGTCCTTAGCCGAATTAATCTTAGTACCAGTACTAATTCTATCTAAAGCAATAGATTGGGTAACTAAATTTTTTTTATAGTTTCTATATACATTTAAAGATTGCATATTTTGATTTAATCTCATAATATTATCTCCTACATTATACAAATTTAAATACTTATGTTTAATTTATCGTTACTTTTATAATTTCCTTTATATACTTCTAACTATATATAAAATTATAATCACCTTAAAACTTTATTATAGCCCTATAAAAATATCTTTACTTATTTTACTTACTTCATATTTGTTTCCATGGTATTCCATATTTTCTATAACTCATCTAACTCGTTATCATTAGTTAATTCTACCATATAATCTCTTTCTTCAATACTTCAGTAAACTTTACTGATCCTTTTCCGTTTAAATGAGAATAATCCCAAAAATCATCATCTTCAAATAAATCACTGTCAAAATAATCGATGACTTGAAAACTATATTTATCTTTTAGCTTATCTAGTATGCTGTAAAATATATTTTTTCTATTTATATCGAAATTCTCTCTATAATATTTGCTTGTAGGACATATTGCAATAATAGGAGTTATATTATTTTCTTTTAAAAATACTATATATTGTTCTAATATTTTTTCATTTTCAATTCTTGTTTCCATATAATTCATAGATGAATTCTTTTGAGCTTCATAAATTCCACTTGTATCATTTAAAGTTAATATTGTTCTTTCTTTTATTTTATTCATATTTATATATTTTTCAAACGTTATACGCTTTTCATAAAAAGACTTAATTATATCTAACTCGATGATGTTATCATTATTATGATAATCTTTAAAATAATTAATATATCTATGAATTCTATTGCTAGCACTTGTTTTAGTCATATCGTAATCAAAAGAATAATACCCCATATTTATAATTACATACTTCAAGTTATCTTTTACCTGTTTAAAATTAAATAAATACTTTATTAGTTTAAAATCATAGTATAAATCTTGAGATGAAAAAGAAAAATTAATAAAATTGTCATTAATATCTTCTTTTATTCCTACCTCTGCATAAGATAATCCCGTTATTATTCCATTAATTTTATTTCTTCTTAACATGTCCAAAATTTTATAGTCTAATCCTTCTATAACTGAGAGTTTATAATCTTCAAAGAAATAAATATTTTTTTTATTATATTTTTTTATAGATTTTAATATTTTATTTTTATCAATATCTTCAACTACAAAGATAAAATCGTATTTATAATTTTCTAGATTCAAAATATACTCGTTATTATATAAAATTTCAAGATTTATAATCTTTAATACATTCCATTCATCAAATAATTCATTAAATTGCATACATCTATCATAATTTCCTAATAATATTACATCATATTTTTTTCTATTATATCCAATTTCATTCAATTTACTATTTACTATTTCTTTATAATCATTATTTTCATTTGCGATTCTAGCTATATTATATATAATTTTGGCTGCCTCTATCTCGTTATTTACTTCATATAAATATCCAAGATTATATATTAAATCAAAGTTAATACATGATTTTTTAAGACCATCATTTATTATATTTTTAGCCTCTTCCATTTTTCCTTCTAAAATCAATAAAATTGATTCAATTGAATATATCTCAATATCATCTTTAAATATTTCCTTATACTCTTTTAAATATTTCCTAGCTTCAAAAAATAATCCATTACTGATTAGTATGTTTATATTATTTTTTGCTTTATTTTTTAATTCTTTTAATTCTTCATTCACATTTATACCTCATAAAGTTTAATATGTAATAATAAATCTTCATAAATAGTGCTCTTAAATATATTGTCTATTTATTTTTCTAATTATAAAACTTTACCAACTTTCTTATTTATCTTTTATTTTCTCAAATCTATCTTTTGCATTCTTATACCCTTCATTATATGATACTTTATAATAATATTTAGCTTTATCTAAGTCCCCAGTGGTTTCATAAAACACACCTAAATTATAAGCAGCTTTAAAACTTCCTACACCTTTAACAATCTCATTTGCTGTACTTCCTATCTCTAGACATTTTAAATAACTTTCTTCAATTAAGTATAAATATTGTCCATATTCCATCACATTAGATAAAATTAAATTCATATAGAATATACCACAAGAAAAATTAAAATCTGCATCATTTGAATATTGATTATAATATTTTTCAATAATACTTAGCCCAATATCAAATTTATTTATATTTACTAAGTTATTTATGTATAGATTAATAAAACTTTTATTATATGAATAATTGAACTTAATATTTTTATAGCATCTTTCGAAGTACATATCTGCATCTTCATACCTTTTAGCTACATGTAATGTCCTTGCAATTTGATATAAAATATAATTATCATTGCTATCGCTTTCCAATTCCTTAAAAAGCAAATCTAAGTTTCTTTTAGATTTATCTTTATTAAAATACCCACTATGGATTACTTCTAAATTAATATTCTTTCGCATATACAAAGATTCCAACTGCTCATGAATACATCCCTTATACACCAATCCCTTTGGATAAAATCTAGATACATATTCAGTTGAAGAACTAATTTCATTGCCATCAATAAATTTACTCTCAATTTTAATTCTCCCTATGCATCTTGGATTATTAATGGCAAAATCAATTAAATCTTCTTTTTCTCCAATATTAACTACTTCGTCTGCATCCAATACTAATATCCAATCGCCACTACATTTCTCTGCTGCAAAATTTCTAGCCATTGAAAAATCATTACACCATCGAAATTCATATACTTTAGCTCCCATTTTTCTTGCTACTTCTATTGTGCCATCTTGGGATCCAGTATCTACCACTATTATTTCATCCACCAAATTCTTTACACTTCCAAGGCAGTCCTCCAAAACTTCCGCTTCATTTTTAACTATCATAGCTAATGATATTTTCATAAATTACTCCTTTCATTATTTATTTTATATGAAAAAAACAGGCAAACCAAATGAATACCTGTTTCAAATGTCTTCATGATTACTTAGCCTGGAGCTCTAATATTTTTCTATCTATAACAGCTAATATATCTTCTTCGACATATTGATTTCTTGATAATTTATAATTAAATATAGCTCCCACTTTATCTCCAAGCATTTCTAATATACAAGCTTTATTATAAATTAAATCACTATTATTTCCGTTAATAATAAGCCCATAATTAACTTCTTCTAAAGCTTTATTATAATCTTTACTTAGAAAATATATAGCTGAAGTTATTGTAAAAAATTCTGCATCTGTAATATATTTATATTCAGGCATATTTCGTAGTTCATTTAAAATATTAATTGCTTCTTCAATATTAGAGTCTAATAATACTTTTAAATTTTCCTTTAGTTTTATTATCCAATCATTAAACTCTATTATCTTTTTATTTTCTTCTATCACTTTAATAGCATTTTCTTTAGAAGATAAAGAAAACATTTCTACACTTATATCATCAATATATAGCTTATTATCTAAAATATTTAAATAGTTATTTAAAAACTCAATACTCTTATCATATTTTTTTATTTTATTTAGGGATAATCCTTCTAAATAAATACAATCTAAGAAGTAAGGAAATACTTTCAAAACATCATTACAAATATCTATAGTTTTTATAAATTCATTATTTAAGTAATAAGTTTGTGCTGCCGTCCTATAATACATTAATGATTCTTCATCAATTTTTTTTGATATTAATTTTAAATACCTATCAACTTGATGCTTAGAATCTTCAAAATTTCCTATTGAATTATAACTCTTAGCCAGTTGAAACATATAATAGTAATTGCTAGGATTTTTAGATAACTCTTTTTTCAATATAGTTGCTGTCCTATTAAACTTAGCTAACCTTTTCGTATCATCCATTATATATCCAAAATGGTTTATTTGAATATCTGTAAATTTTATAGGATCAGTAAAAATAGGTTGATTATGAATAGCCCCAATATATTTAAAATTTCCATCATTTTTAAATATCAAAGGAAATTTCAAATCTGAATATTCTTTTAAATTTTCATTTAAATAATTTCTTAATTTTAAATATATGGTATTATAATTCCTATATTCTTTACTCTTAAAAAGATTAATAAGATCATTAATACTATTCGTATCTACGCATTGATCAGCATCTTGAATAAATATATACTCACCCTTAGCCTTAGAAATACTATAATTTCTGGCCATAGAAAAATTGTCTTGCCATTCAAAATCATAAATACTCTCTGTGTACTTTCTACATATCTCTATAGTTTTATCTGTGGAACCAGTGTCAACAATCACTAATTCTGCAATACCATTTTCTATTAATGGGCTCATACTTTTCAAGCAACTATCTATATATTTTTCCTCATTTCTAACAATCATGCAAATACTTAAACTTAGATTTTTTTTCATATTTATCTTCCTTATTAAACTAATCTATTTTTATATAATATCTATTTTTTCTTTCAATCTAATTATATTAGTATTGATTTCCTCTAAATTTATCTTTTCAGTTTGTATATCTAAAATATCATAATAAATAGATAATGCCGATATATTTTTATTATTTGACTCATAAATATAAGCTAAATTATATAATAAATCTATACTTTGTGAGTAATATTTTAACCCATTTTTTAAGATATCTTCTGCTTCTTTTATTTCATTTGAATAGAACTTCAAGGTTGACTTAATAGATAGTAACTCAACATCTTGCTTAAGATTATATAGTTCTTCTAATTGATTCAATACCTCTATTGCCTCTATAATCATATTATTATTTATTAAAGTTATTAGATTCTCTTTAATTTTTCTTATATCACTCTCTGTAATCAAATTATTGTCTTCTATATCCTCTAATATTAAAGAATCTTTTATTATAGATATCAAATTACTAAACTCAGGCTTTATAGTAACTGCTTCTTTTAAAACAGAAATTGCTTTTAATATATTTTTTTCTTTAATAAACTTATTGAAGTTATTGATTTTGTTTGAAAACTCTCTAGCATCATTTAGACTACTATCTTCAATATCTTCAACTATTAATATATATTTATACATTAAAGCTATTAGCTTTTCTTTATTAATTAAATAAGAATTGATTATCATATCACTTTTTTCAAGTAAATATCCTATTATATAAATAATCTCATTTCTGTAATTACATCCAACTATATCATCAATAGATGAATTATTTAAAGTGTCAATTAAAGATTCAATACAATTTTCTATTTTAATTGCCTTATTTAATTTTGAGTTTTCATCTATGAAACTTAATAAATTTTTAAAACTGCTATCTTTTTCGAAACTAATCTTTTTCTTTACTATTTTTCTTTCTTCATCATCTAAATTTAATTTTTCTATAAGTAAATCCTCATCTATATTTTTTGTACTAACAACTATCTTTGAAAGTAAATAATTAAGTAGTATAATTTCATCTTCTTCCTTTAATTTTTCGATTAAATTATTTATAGAAGATATGTCTTCTTTCAAAATATTTACTTTCAATATTTTTCCAACCACTAGCATGTATGTTTCTTTATCTTCATTTAGCTTATTTATGTATTCTTCTATATTTTCTAATTGATTTATCTTAATTTTAAGCCTTAAAATATCTCCAATGACACTAAACTTATGTCCATAAGAAAATACTTCTAATCCATTAGTGCTCGCATATTTTTCGTATTTAAATGTATTTAAATAATTTAAATACATTTTCAAATTATAAACCGCTCTATCAAGATCACCTTCAATAAGATAGCATTTTCCCATTAGATAGTAGCAATCTATTAATTCTTCGTCTAATTCTTTCATTTTTTCACAATAATAAATACACTTATCATATTTCTTTGCATTAAAGTATATTATTGTGGCATTATGATAATAATTTATTCTTAAACTTTCATTAATTTTTTCTGATTCAATTAACAAAAGATATTTTTCTAATTCAATTATTGCTTCCTTAGTATCTCCATGCATCTCATAACTTCTACTAAGTTGATATATATAATAAATATTATTTGGATCTTTTTTCAATTCACTTTTCAATAGTGTCGCTGTTCTTTTAAACTTTTTTTCTTTTATATCCTCAGTCATTATATATCCATAATGCATCATGTATATTTCTAAATTTTTTACAGGTCCTTTATATATTGGCTGATTATGTATTTTACCTTCATATCTGAATGTTCCATCATTTTTAAATATTAAATTCAACGAAAAATAGGTATATTCACTTAAATCTTCTTTTGTAAAGTTTTTATATACTAATGAATATGTATTAAAATTTTTATATTCATTGCTACTAAAAAGTTGTATTAATTTATTAACCTCATTTTCTTCCATTTCTTGATCTGCATCCATTATAAATATGTAATCGCCTTTAGCAAGAGAAATACTGTAATTTCTCGCTTCCGAGAAATTATTATTCCATTCTTTAAAATATACTTTGTTTGTATATTTTTTAGCTATTTCAATAGTCTTATCAACTGAACCTGTATCAACTATTATTAATTCTGCTAAGTTTAAATCAAGTAATGGCTTTAAGCTTTTTAAACAATTATCAAGGAACTTTTCCTCATCCCTGACTATCATACATACACTAAGCCTATAACTATACTTATTTTTTAATTCCTCGATATGCTTATTTGCTTCTTTCATTAATATTACTCCTTAAATTATAATTTAAAAAGAGGGACCTAAGCCCCTCCTAAAAATAATTATTATCTTAATAATTGTAAAACACCTTGTGGTTGTTGATTAGCTTGAGCAAGCATAGCTTGTGCAGCTTGTTGTAAAATATTATTCTTTGAGAAATTCATCATTTCTTTAGCCATATCTACATCTCTAACTCTACTTTCTGCTGCTGTTAAGTTTTCTGATGTATTATTTAAGTTACTTATAGTATGCTCTAATCTGTTTTGTAGAGCTCCTAAATCTGATCTATGAGTTGATACTTTCTCTATAGCCTTATCAAGAACATTTGTTAATGTATTAGCTGAAGATGTATTAGTTACTTTTAAGCTTGCTGCTGTTATTCCTAATCCAGATGTACTCATAGTTTTTAATGAAATAGTAATCTTTTGATTTGAATTAGCTCCAACTTGAATATTTACTTTTGAAGTATTAGCTAATATACTTTGTTTATTAAATTGAGTTTGGCTTGATATTCTATCTATTTCAGAAGATAATTGATTTAACTCTGTTTCAATAGCTGTTCTATCAACTGATACATTTGTATCATTTGCTCCTTGAATTGAAAGTTCTCTCATTCTTTGAAGAATGTTATGAGTTTCATTTAAAGCACCTTCTGCTGTTTGAATTAATGAGATACCATCTTGAGAATTTCTTGATGCTTGATCTAATCCTCTGATTTGTCCTCTCATTTTTTCTGATATTGCAAGTCCTGCAGCATCATCACCAGCTCTGTTTATTCTTAAACCTGAGCTTAATTTTTCCATTGATTTTCCGGCTGCTGATGTGTTCATTCCCATGTTTCTATGTGCATTTAATGCATTCATATTGTGATTAATTATCATTTTTTATTCCTCCTTGATTTTAACTTGACATCCTTGTCATAATATTATTAATATCATATAAAATATCTTTCCTTTATTAAAGGAAACTCCTTCTCACTACTTCGAAGGAGTAAGCAACTCACAAAATTTTAGCTAAAGCTTAAAATTGGTTCCTTGCTTATCTTAATAATTGAAGAACACCTTGTGGTTGTTGATTAGCTTGAGCAAGCATAGCTTGTGCAGCTTGTTGTAAAATATTATTTTTTGAGAAACTCATCATTTCCTTAGCCATATCTACATCTCTAACTCTGCTTTCTGCTGCTGTTAAGTTTTCTGATGTATTATTTAAGTTGCTTATAGTATGTTCTAATCTGTTTTGTAGAGCTCCTAAGCTTGATCTATGAGTTGATACATTTTCTATAGCTGTATCTAAAGCATCTGTAAGTGCATTTGCTTTATCTGTAGTTGTAACATCTAAAGTTCCACCTACAACCTTTAATGCTGCAGCATCCATAGTCTTTAGTGAAATAGCTATTGTTTGTCCTGAATTTGCTCCAACTTGAATATTTACTGTTGCAGCTCCTGCTAATATATCTTGTTTGTTGAATTGAGTTTGTTTAGCTATTCTAGTTATTTCTGAAGATAATTGATCTAATTCAGTTTTTATAGCAGCTCTATCAACTGTTACATTTGTATCATTAGCACCTTGTACTGAAAGTTCTCTCATTCTTTGAAGAATGTTGTGAGTTTCATTTAAAGCACCTTCTGCTGTTTGAATTAATGAGATACCATCTTGAGAGTTTCTTGATGCTTGATCTAATCCTCTGATTTGTCCTCTCATTTTTTCTGATATTGCAAGTCCTGCAGCATCATCTCCAGCTCTGTTTATTCTTAAACCTGAGCTTAATTTTTCCATTGATTTTCCTGCTGCTGATGTGTTCATTCCCATATTTCTATGTGCATTTAATGCATTCATATTGTGATTAATTATCATTTTTATTCCTCCTTGATTTTAACTTGACATCCTTGTCATTTAATTTTATATTTAGAAATCCTACCATTTTGGTAGAGAAATTCTCTATATAGAGTTTAAGTTGCTTAAGCTTATATTATAAGTATCGTACATATTTACATAACTTTATATATTTTTATAAAGTTTTTTATATTTTTGTACTAAAAAAACTATTTATTCTTCTATTTTTTTCATAGGCATTATTAGCATTTTTAATATTATGAAGATTTTTAATTTCTTCTTTTACTTTTAATTGCTGTTCCTCAATAGAAATCCTTAATTTCTTGTCAATTTCTAATAACCCCTTCGAGATATATAATTCTTTTATTTCATTCTTACTTATACATTGCTGATCAAATAATTTATGTATTAACTCTTCTCGTATATTCATAAGTTCATCAATTGGCAAATCTTCTTTTAAATTACTTATTATATCTTCAGTTATCTTCTTATAATCATTTAATATCATATCTACCATATCTTAACTCAATCCTAGTTGCTGCATTAAATAACTTTGTTGAGAATTATATTTATTCATCATTGTCTCTAAAGTTGCATATTTACTATATAAAACTTGCTCTCTTCTAGTAAAATCCTTCTCCATATCTTTCATCTTTTGCTCATATTTTTCAATGGATCTAGTTAATTCATTAGTATAAGCAGTAGAAGAACCCTCTAGTCCAGCTTTATTCATTAATAGAGCAGAAACAGTTACAGACTCTTTATATAATATATCTTTGACTCTTTGCATTAATCCTGTTTGTGCATACTTTTTACTATCTGAAAGACCTTCTGTAGTTGGTTTTGCTTTTATAAATAAATTCATAACTTCTTCTGTATTTTCTTCTAATGCTTTTGTTAACTTAGTTTCATCTATTGTGAATGTACCATTTTTAGTTCCTTGATAATCTTCTGTTGGTTTTATCCCTATCTTTTCTAAATTTAAACCAGATCCTTCAACAAAAGTCCTCATAGCTTGCTTTAAACTATTTGAAATTCTTGTTAAATCTGAATCTCTATTCAGTTGTCCCTTTTCAACTTTTTCATTCCATAGCTTAATTTCACTCTCTGACATTTCACTTTTTTGATCTGATGTTAGAGGGTCGAAATCTCTATTCCTTTTTTGCATAGTTAAAGTGTTTAATTTTTCGATTAAAGTATTATAGTCATTTATAAAAGTAACTAACTTTTCCTTAATATCTGTTACATTTGTTTTTCCATTAACAGTTATTCCTTCTGATGATATTTCTCCAGAAAACTTAAAAGTTACTCCATCTAATATAACTGAATTAGAATTTCCTTTATGAGTATAAACTCCACCTTTATTATCCTTAAATACAATTTCCGCATCTCTACCTGCAGAAGGTTCAATTACATTTCCTAATGATTTATCCAGTATACTTACATTGACATCATAATCAGCACCAAGTCTATTGGATGTTAACACTATTTTACCATCAACATTTATACTAGCAGTAACATTTGTGTTTTCATCTTTTAACACTTTATTTAAGTGATTTAATATATCAGTACTATCATTTTTACCTGTTAGATCAATCATATTTCCATTAACAGATATTTTTTTATCTTTTATCAAGTTTATATCTAATGTATTAGTAGTTGCAGTAGCATCTATTCCTTTTACAAATGTTCCACCTTCCCCATTTATAAATATCTCAGGATCTTTAACATCACTTCCCAAAACAGTGCTGCTAAAAGTTATCTTTCCATCATCAGCTACTTTTGCCGTTAAATTTTTATCTTTTATTTTACTTTGTAATAATTTTTCTATATCTGAATTTGTAAGAGTATCATTAATATCTAGTGATATTTCTTCACCATTGATAAATATTTTCCCATATGAAGCTTCCAAATCCCTAATTGTAAAATTATCTCCAGTTATTGTTGCTGCTGTTGCATTTATACCTTTATTAACAGTTCCTTTATTATCAAAAGTTCCTCCAATAGTAAAAGTACTATCTTTTCCTAATACCGTAGATTCAAATATAAATCCCTTAGCATTTCCAGATTCACTTCCTGCAAAATCACTATATCTTACTGATACATTTATTCCTAATTCCTTTAATTCTTTATTTAAATTTGCAGCTCTATCTTTTTCTGTATCTCCTTTTAATATAAATTCCTTACCATTTATACTAATTTTATCATCCTTATCTATTCCCGTTGATAAAACTGTTTTAGCAGCTTTAGCAGTAGTACCAGTTATAGTATAATTCTCCGGCTTTGCATCACTACCTCCAGTAACTGTCAATACATTTTCATTAGACGAAGTAAATCTAGTAGTTGCCCAGTTTTTACTCAATAATATGCTATCACTTTTTGTTACATCAAAATATTTATTATAAAGTTCTCTTGAATCTTTAATAACTTCCCTATAAAGCTTTTGCTTTATTTCTAAAATTTCCTTATCTTGACCTTTTCTATCTATCTTTATTCTATAAGGCTTCATGGAATCTTTAACAATTTGATCCATATCCAAGCCAGTTGCTAAACCTGTTATTCTCACTTAAACACCCCCGACTTACAATTAATAATTGATAATGGACAATTGATAATTATTAAAAAAACTCCTATGGAATTTTACTTTGAATAAATTTCTTTAATAATTCAGCCCGTCTGAATTATATCCTAATTTGTCCATTGTCAATTGTGCATTATCAATTATATATATTATCTAGATTTTTTAGATATTTCGTATGCTTCATGCCATGTATCTCTTACATTTTCTATTACTGGCATAAGCTCGTCCATCATTTTCACATCTTTTTTTAGGTTTATTTCAAATAATCTTGTTTTTATAAATTCATATACTTGATATATTTGCTTTGCCCACTCACCTGCATTTTGATCTAAACTTATCATAAGTTCTGTAAATATATCTTGAACTTTAACTAGATTTTCATGACTTTTTTTAATGTCTTTACTAACTAAAGCTTCTCTTGCTATTTTTGCAAATTTTACAGCTCCATCTACTAACATTAATAGTAATTGTTCTTTTGATGCGTAGTTTACGCTATTATTTTTATACACATTTAATGCATTATTGCCATACATTTTATTGTTTCCTCCTACTTTTTAACATCTAAAAAGGTGCCATAACCTATTGCATTTAAGTTTTCTTCTTTTTCACCATGAAGACTTATAGTGGACTTTTCTAACTTTGTAGCATCTACAGTAAATTTATTTTGCTCCATTTGCTTTCTTTCTTTTTTTACATATTCATTGAAAAACTTTTTCTTTTGCTTTTCACTATCTTTATTAATACTTATGTTAGACTTTCTATGAACCTTACCATCTTTTGTTTTTTCGTAAACCTTTTTTCTAAGATCTGTATCTATTTTATTTAGTAAGAAATTCATAGTACTTCCCCCTATTAAGCTTTTTTGTCTATTGCAACACCAACTAGTTCCATCATTTTAGCTACTAGATCAAGTATTTTCTTAGGTGGGCACTCCATAATAACTTCTTTAGTATCTTCATTTATTATTTTTACCATTACATCTCCAAGCTTTTCATGGACTGAATACTCTGCATAGGTATGCTCATCTTTTAAAAACTCATTTAATTTATCTATTGCCTTTATTACATCATCTTTTCGATAATTTTTATCTTTAGCACTTACAGCTCCTACTACATCCTTGTTTTCTGCAATTTGCTTAATTTCTGGATTTTTAACTGTACTTAGGTTAACTTGTCCTCCTTGACTTGCAACCTTTATTTCCATTTTAAAACACCACCCTTGTTATAATGAAAGAATGAAAAAATTAAGGAATGAAAAAATTGTTGTTATAATTCTGCAAAGCTGAATTATTTCATTAATTTCTTAATATTATTTGAAAGAAATTTCAAATAACTTTTCGTTTTTTCATTTTTCACTATTTCATTTCTCTTATTTTTTTCCTAGCATTTTTAATAATTCTATACTCATTTTTGTTGCTTCTTTGTTTTCATTTTCAACTTCTTCATAAAGCTCTTTTCTTAAAATAGTCATTTCTTTAGGTGCTTTTATTGCTAGTTTCACGCTGCCATCTTCTATTTTAGAAATAGATATTTCTATTTCATCACCTATTAAAATAGACTCTCCTTTTTTTCTTGTTATAACTAACAAATTTAACACACCCTTCTTACTTGAATACTTTTTCTTTTATGCTATATATTTCTTTGTCTAAAATATATTGTTCCCCTTTTTTGTTTTTTATATTTACTACTAAAGGTGCTTTTAAATTTGCTGTTATTTCTTCTGATTTAGAATTTAATGTCACAATTGAATATAACATTACATCTTCTGGATTTTCTAAATTTAAGTTTTTTATTACTTCATCATTTAGTCTTATTTCATACTTATCATTTATAAAAAACGGAGAAATAATTATAAAACCTAATTCTTTATCTTCTATTGATTGTAAAATATTGAATGGACTTTCATTTCCAATTTCTTTTATTATATATTTTTTTAAATTATCGAATCCAGGAATTCCTTTTTCAAAATATATTATTTCATTTTCTTCATATATCATCTTTCCATGTATTGGTGATATTAATTCCATATTATATCTTCTCCTATCTTAGGAAATCTAAAAGTGATGGTTGTATTATTTTTGCACTTACTTGAAGTGAAGCCATATATACACTTTGTGCAACTGTAGCTTCTATATTCTTTTCAGCTAAATCTATATCTTCTGTTTGTGATAATATATCTTTTAAATTGAAGTTTTGTTCTTCATTTTGATCTCCAGCTGACTCCATTCTATTTTGCTTTGCTCCAACCTCTGCTCTTACCTTTAAAAGATTAGATATAGTTTCATCCATAACTTTTAGATTTTCATTTGTTACTTTACCACTTATATTAGAATCTTCTGAATCTATATTGTTTGTTATTTCTTTTAATAAGTCCATAACATTAACATCTGCTCCATTTTTATCTTTAAACAATAATAAATCTGTAGCAGATACATTGTAATCCATAGTTACTCCTTGTGAAACTTCTACAGTAAGCTTTTTATTTATCATACTTATTTGATTTTGTACTGATTCATCTGAATTATCAAGTTCTAAAACTTCTCCATCATTTCCACTTAGATGAATAGAATTATTTCCGGTACTTATATCTTTATTAGTTCCAATAGGTTTTGTACTTCCCTTAGTACCACCAAAAATATATTTACCATCAAAGCTACTATTTAATATTTGTGCTATTTCATTTACTTTTTCATTCATTTCATCTTTTATTGCTTTTTTCTCATCACTTCCATATGCAGCATTCCCAGCTGAAACCATTAGTTCTCTAAATCTCCCAAAACTGTTTCCTAATTGCTCTAGCGCAGTATCTGTAGTATCTAACCAATTTGTAGTATCCTTTATATTTTCATTATATTGAGTATTAGCTCCTATATCTCTATGTAGCTGCATACTTCTTGCAACCTTAAAAGGATTGTCAGAAGGTCTTCTAATTTCCTTTCCTGAAGTAAGCTGATCATTTAGTTTTTTCATATAACCTTGATTTCTACCAAGATCCTTTAAGAAGCTTTTACTCATCATTTGATTAGTAATTCTCATTTACTTCTTCCCCCTATCTTTTTAGTCCATTTATTATTACATCTAAAAGTTCATCAACTGTTGATATTATTTTTGCATTTGCATTATAAGCATGTTGGAACTGTACAAGGTTTGCCATTTCTTCATCTAATGATACCCCTGAAACTGAAGCTCTACTTTCTTCTATGCTATATAATAAATCTTCTTGATTTATTACCATTCTTTGAGCCTCTTGTGCTTGAACACCTAGCCTATCAATTGTATCCTTAAAGTAAGAATCCATTTTCATTCCTGATGTACTATTTTCAATTTTCAATCCATTATTTATAAGTGAGTTACCACCCTTATTTTTATCAAATATATCTTTTCTAGATATTACTGTTTCATTTATATCCTGAATTCTAATTAACGAATCTCTTAATTGCGCTATTGACAATGCTCTTGAACCATCACTATCTCCATCCATGTTATTTTCGTGAGTATATGGGAATAAATCATCATGAGTCTTAGTTTTTATTTTCATTACATCTTCTAATATTTCCTTGTTAACAGTTATGTTCTTAGCCGTGATCTCAGATTCTCCTACTAATGTTTCATCTAAATTACTTAAAATACCATTACTTTTATACTTAGCAATATCTTTATTAACGAAGAATGGTATGAAATCTTTCTCTGCCCCAGCAATATTACTTAAAGGATCTTCCATTCCACTATGCACTGCATTTACTGAAAAAGCTATTGATTTTGCTAATTTATTTAATTGTCCCATGTAGTCTTCTATATCTTTTTGTACTGAAACTAACCCATTAACACTACCACTTTCCGGTTTAAATATCATAAGCTCTGAGTAATTGATGACATCTCCATCTTTTATTGGATATCCATCTCCTCTTGCGGCTTGTCCATTATTATCAGCCCATATTATTCTATTATCTTTAATTTCTTTAGCTTGTTCTGGTGTTATACCAGTTACTTTTAGTGTTTGTTTATTAGATTCGCTATCCATATTACCATTTTTATAGTATGTAACTATATACGTCTTGCCTGAAAAATCACTTGAATCTAATTCAACATCTGTTACATATGAAAATCTCGCAACATCTCCATTTGGACTTGAATTTACTAAAAGCGGTGCTTTCATGCTACCTGTTTCTGTTGGCTTTAAATCTATACCATTAAACTCTCTTTTATCTACTTGTATTCCAAACTTGCTACTTAATTGATCTAACAATAAATCTCTTTTATCCATTAAATCATTTGGAGTATTTCCAGATACAGTTACGCTAATTATTTCTTGATTTACCCTATCTAATTGTTCTAAAACACTATTTACTTCTGTAACAGAGCTCTTTAACATATCTTGAGCATTAGCTTGTAAGCCTTCAATCTTTGTATATGTTGCATTTAATGCGTCTGTTAAAGCTGCTGTTTGCTGAGCTACTACAGTTCTTGCATTAGAACTATTTGGCTGTTTTGATAACTCTTGAAATGAATCAAAGAACTTTCCCATTAAAGTTGAAATACCAGTTTCTGATGGTTCATTAAAAACACTTTCTACTTCATATAAAAAATTATTTCTTATATCATATTTTCCTAAAACTGCATTTTCACTTCTTACTTGATAATCCAAAAAATTATCTCTAACTCTTTCTATCGCCTGAATTTGAGCTCCTGTACCAAGCTGTCCTGCTTGTACAGATGAACCCATTGATGTTCCTCCAAAAGGTCTACTTGTTTCTATTTTTGCTCTTTGCCTTGAGTATCCAACAGTATTAGAGTTTGCAATATTATGAGATGTCACATCTATACTTTTTTGTTGTACATTCATTCCTCTTTTTGCTATATTAAATGTTGAAAATAATCCTGACATTCCCTCACCTCCAGTTTCCTACTATCTTTTTATACTTCCATAAGAGTTATAGGTTGGTATATCCCTTTTAGGATTTATTAAATTTAAAAGTTTATTTGTAAAGCTTAGCTGTTGCTTTATTAATAAGTCATTTGTATCTTTTTGAAGAATCATTTCATTTAGTAGATTTTGTATCCTTCTATACCCATTTTCTAATTCTTCATCTTTATAGTTTGATATAATTTCTTTTATGGATTGATTCCCTAATAACCTTCTTCTTCTTACTTCAATTTCAGCAACATCTTTATTTTTTTGTTTTATATCTTCTACTATTGATTCCATTCCAAATATATCTTTGGATATAATTAATTTATATTGTTTATCTAATAGAATTAATAATTCTTTTAACTCTTTTTCTTCATCATAAAGTACATCTCTTAAACTATTTATCATACTATTCTTTTCCTCTCATAGCATCTAACATACTTTTAGCAATAAGCTTTGAATCATAAGTATATGTTCCATTGTAAATGCTATTTTTAACTTCTAAAACTTTTTTTCTATTATCAAAGTTTTTATTATCTATTGAATAATCATTTAATATTTTTGCAGCTTCTGATAATTCAATTCTGTCATAAGTTTCTTTTTTCTCTAACTTTTCAATTTTATTAGAAGTTACCTTATTATAATAGTTAATTCCATTTGCATAACCTATACCTTTAATATTCATAATTTCCTCCTAATAATACTTCTTATATTTATTTATCGTAATTATTAATTATAAGTTTAGACGTTAATTTAAAATTGTTAAATCTATATTTTATATATCCATTTAATATTATTCACTGTTTCTCTCTTAAATTAATATATTTACCTCTAACTTTAATCTAGATATAAATAAAATAGAACCTATATAAATACACTCTTTTTAAGTGTCTATTATATAGGTTCAATTCTTAAATATTTAAATCTATGTATTATTTAAGTGACCTTATTCTGTCAGCTCCACTTACGATACTTGTTATTCTAACTCCAAAGTTCTCATCAACAACAACAACTTCTCCATAAGCTATCTTCTTGCCATTTATTAATACTTCTACTGGTTCTTCTGCAAGTTTATCTAACTCTATTAAAGATCCTGTACTTAAATCCAATATATCCTTAATGCTCTTCTTAGTTCTTCCTAAAACAACTGAAACCTCTAATGGAACATCCAGTATTAAATCAATATTTCTATGTGATTCTCCAACAAGACCTTGTGACAGTGGCTCAAAAGTAGCTCCATGAACTTCTACTGGCTTTTCTACTACATTTTTAGCTACTTTTTCTTCTACTGTATTAACAATAGGCTTTTCTTCTATCTTATATTCTTCTTTATAAATATCTGAAGACTCATAGCTATCATCTATTTCATTTGCAACTTCTTGATCTTCACCCATCATTATTGAAACAATTTTTTTTGCAGTACCTATTGGTAATATTTGCATCATATTTGATTGAAGTAATCCTTCTATAGTTAAATCAAAACAAACTTCAACTATTGGTTCATCTTCTGGGATAGTTTCTGATATATTTTCATTCATATCCTTCCATATCTTTGATTTAGGAGGTGATATATTAACTTCCCTTGCAAACATAGTCGCCATAGAAGTTGCTGCAGAACCTATCATTTGATTCATAGCTTCCTGAACTGCACTAACTTCGATTTCTGATAACGTAGAAGTATTAACTTGTCCATCTCCACCCATCATAAGATTGGCAATTACAGCTGCATCTGTAGTTTGCATTATTAATATGTTTCTTCCAGTTATCCCAGAAACATATTCAACATCTAATATTATATTAGGATAATCAAATCCATTTTTTATTTCTTTTAATGTTGTAATCCTAACCTTAGGTGTTGTTATATTTACTTGCTTATTTATAAGTTGATAAAGAGCCGTTGAAGCTGATCCCATGGAAATATTCCCTATTTCACCTAACAGATCTTTCTCTATTTCTGATATTAACTCTGGTTTTTCACTATCTGTAGCACCATTTAACAATGAATCTATTTCTTCTTGAGACAAAAACCCATTACTCATTCTCAATCACATCCTTATCTAAAATATCTAAAAGTTGTATCCCCATATTTTTACCTATAATTCCTGGTTTAGCTATAAAACATTCTTCATTTTCTACAAAAACTCTTACAGGATCACTGCATTGAGAATTTAATAATAAGACATCTCCATTAACTAACTCTAAAAAATCATCAACAGTTATCTCTGTTTTTCCAAGTTCAACATGCATATTCACTTCTACAGGATCTATTCCCTTTTTGAGCTTTTCTCTAGCCTCATCTTGTAATTCTGATTCATCAGTTTTAAACCAATATTGTACAACAAGCTTATCTAATACTTTTTCAATACTTAGATATGGAATACATAAGTTCATATATGTTGTACTTTTACCTAACTCAACTAAAAAGCTAAGCAAAGCAACAGGCTCATTTGGTGCTAAAGTTTGATTAGCTGATGGATTAGTTTCAAGTCCTTCAAATTCCGGCTTCACTTCTAATATTCCATCCCAAGCTAAGATTAAAGACTTAATCATTTCTGAAGTTATATTTGATAAAATATTTTTATCTATTTCTGAAAACTCTTTTGCCTTTTCATCCCTATCCCCTGTTCCTCCTAAAAGTATATCTAATACTTGGAATGAAAATTGTGGATTCATTTCAAGTAATATGTTTCCTTGTAGTGGTGGCATCTTAAATATAGTAAGTATAGTTGGATTAGGAATAGAGTGCACAAACTCTTCATATGTTATCTGCTCCACACTTTGGATATCTACTTTGACATGCTTTCTAAGTTGACCTGAAAGGTAATTACTTATTATTCTTGCAAAAGCGTCATGAACCATTTCTAATGTCCTAATGTGATCCTTAGAAAACTTCTGAGGACTTCTGAAGTCATACTTTTTTATTTTATGTTTTTCTTCTTTTTCTTTTAGCTGTTCTGGTTCAACATCTCCTGTAGATAGGGCAGAAAGAAGAGCATCTATTTCGCTCTGACTTAAAACCTCTGCCATTTCTCTCCCTCATTTCCTAGTAATTTAGTAGCTTTTCTATATCTATAATTGTTAGTAATCTTCCTTCTAAGTCAATTACTCCTTTTATATAAACTTCAGTATTATGCGTTTCTAACCTTTGCAGTTTATCTTCATCTATATCTATTACTTCTTCAACTTCATCTACAGATATGCCTATTTCTTCTTCGTCAACCTTTAATATTATTATGTTATTTTGTTCTTTTTCTGATTCTATATTAAGTAATAAATTAACATCAACTAAAGATTTTATGCTACCTCTTAGGTTTATTAAACCTCTTATATAATTTGGAGCCTTAGGCACCCTTGTTATAGTCATCATATCATTGATACTTAATATTTTATCTGTCTCTACTGCAAAATGTTCTTCTCCTAATTTAAATACTACAAATTGCATTTAACTTGCCTCCTAAATAGTTTTAACCAACTACCTTTCTTATTGCTTCTAAAACTCTATCTGCTTGGAATGGTTTCACAATAAAGTCTTTTGCACCAGACTTAATTGCATCCATAACCATTGATTGTTGTCCCATAGCTGAACACATAATTATCTTTGCTCCTGGATCGAATGATCTTATTTCTTTTACTGCCTCAATTCCATCCATATCTGGCATAGTAATATCCATTGTAACAACATCCGGATTTTCTTTTTTATATAAATTTACTGCTTCTATACCATTACAAGCTTCCCCTACTACTTCAAATCCATTTTTTTGTAGTATATCCTTTATCATCATTCTCATAAAAGCTGCATCGTCCACTATTAAAACTTTTGTCATTTTAATCCCTCCAAATTATCTTATTCCTAATGATTCTAAAATTTTTTCTAATGATCCTGGAGCTGGAACAAAATAAAAATGTCCTTCTATTTTGTTATCTCCTTCTCCCATAAATAATGTTTCTATATCTAAAACATACTCTTCGTGTTGCCCTGTTTCAACGAATGTTGAAACAAGTATTGCACTTAGCATATCATTAGCTACTGCAGGTACTGAGGCAGTTGCCTTTAGCCCTGTAAAATTTGCAATTGCATTCATAAAAGATGAGGATATTATATTCCCAATCTCCCCTATAACTGAAATGCCCATCTCAGTAAAAGTTTTTTCATCTTTATAAGTCATTTTTGATATCATATTTAATGCTACGTCTTCTTCAAATATATAAAGGACACTTCCGGGAATATCGTCAAGTACTTTCACCAATACAGCTACAACTTCATTTTCTCTGCAACTATTAAATAACTCATCGAATTCTATTAAGTTCATATTTGGAACTGACATATCAATTTTAGTTCCAAGTAGCATTGATAGAGCTGTTGCTGAATTTCCTGCTCCTATATTAGAAACTTCCCTTAATGCATCCAATTGAAATGAAGTTAAATTCTTGTATTCCATAAAAATCCTCCCTTCTAAATCAATGCCGCCACATCAAGAATTAATGTTACTAATCCATTTCCAAGTATTGTAGCTCCAATATATTCTTTTAAGGATCTTAAAGTTTTGCCTAAAGGCTTAATTACTATTTCCTGTTGACCAAATAATGAATCAACAAGTAATCCTACTGTTTTTTCTCCAACTTTTACTATAATAATGAACTTCTTTTTACTTTCTTTATTTTCGATTCCAAGTCTCTCATTTAATCTTATAAGAGGTATAATACTATCTCTATAAACTATTACTTCCTCTCCATTTGTCTTTTTAATATTTTCTTCTTTATAATCTATAACTCTATCAATAAATCCTAATGATATAGCAAGAGTTTCATCACCCACCTTAACCAAAAGTGCTTGAATTATTTGAAGTGTTAAAGGTAACTTTATTATAAAACTTGACCCTTTTCCCTCTTCACTAACAACATCTACAGTACCACCTAGTGAGGAAATTTTTGTTTTAACAACATCCATTCCAACACCTCTACCCGATATATCTGTAACTACAGTATTTGTACTAAAACCTTGAGCAAATATTAAGTTCCTAATGTCATTGTCACTTAATCCTTCTGTATTTATTCCTATTTTTTCGGCTTTAGCCTTTACTTTTTCAATACTAATTCCTGCTCCATCATCACTAACTTTTATTAAAGCCTTAGTTCCTTCTTGATAAGCAACTAGTTTTATTTTTCCAACAGGATCTTTGCCATTTGCAATTCTTTCTTCTTTAGTTTCTATACCATGATCGGCTGCATTCCTTAAAAGATGTATTAACGGTTCTCCAATTTCGTCTATAACAGTTCTATCTAATTCTGTTTCTGATCCTTCTATAATGAAATTTATCTCTTTTTTAAGTTCTAAAGATAAATCTCTTATCATTCTAGGGAATCTATTAAATACTACTTCCAACGGAAGCATTCTTATCTTCATAACTAAATCTTGCAAATCTGATGTTGTTCTCTCAACTTGCTCTAATGTTTCTATTAGTTCTTGAGACTTATCATTAATTACAATTTGTTCTAATCTAGTTCTGTATATAACAAGTTCTGATACCATATTCATTAGCTTATCTATTCTTTGTAAGTCAACTCTAACTGATTGATGCGCTCTCTTATTATTATCTTTTTTCTTATCTTGCTTTTCTATTTTATCACTTGATATATTATCTTTTATATGAATCTTCTCTATTCCACTTATTATTTCATCTTTTAATGTAGTTTCTTCATCTTGATAAATATCTTCAATAGAAACATAAGATGTTTCTACTTTTCTTACTTCTGAAATATTGCTTACTATTTCATTAACTTCTTCTTTTGATCTAGTAGTAATTAAAACAAATATCAATTCTGTATCAAACTGTTCATTTTCTATATCTTCTGTAGAAGGAAAAGATTTTAATATTTCCCCTTGCGCTTCAAGTTCTTGAACAATTAAAAATGCTCTTGCTGATTTTAATAATGTATCATCTCTTAATATTATTTTAACGTTAACTCCATTAAATCCGTTTTGTTTTGCTTGCTTTAAGACTGATAAATCATATTCATTTAAACCTATATTAATAGATTCATTTGTTAATTTACTATCCTGTTCACTATTATATTTTTCTGTTATATACTCTTGTTTAGCTATTGACACTTCCTTGCTTCCAACATTTTCTAGAGACTTCATTATATTTTCTATTTCAATCTCTTCGTCATTGCCTTCTTCTATATTTCTAACCATTCTTTCTAAAGTATCTAAACAATCAAATAAAACTGTAACAACATTTCTACTAACTTGTAACTTGCCTTCTCTAAACTTTGATAGCACGTCTTCCATTTTATGAGTTAACTCAGCTATATTGCTAAATCCCATTGTTGCAGCCATACCCTTTATCGTATGAGCTACCCTAAATATTTCATTTACTTTATCTATATTTTCTGGTTCTTGCTCTAAATCTAATAAAGCTTCATTTAAGGTTTGTAAATTATCCATTGACTCTTCTAAAAACATTCCCATATATTGAGATACGTCCATTTTATTCACCCCTTTATACTCTTTTATAAATAAAAGTAGAAACTTTCTCTAATCCATAATCTTTATAATTATAAATACTTTCTGTTGCGCCAACAAATAGTAATCCACCCTTTTTTAAAGAGCTTGAAAATTTTTTAAATATCTCTTTTTTAACTTCATTTTTAAAATATATTATTACATTTCTACATACTATCAAATCAAAATCTTTTTCATAGTTATCTAAAATTAAGTCATGCTTTTTAAATATAACCATGGATTTTATATTATTATTTATTAAAAATTTATCTTTTTCTAATTGGAAATACTTTTTCATATAATCTTCACTTACATTTTTCATCTCAGCTTGTACATATTCTCCAAGCTTTGCTCTATTCAATATAGTATTATCTATATCTGTTGCAATTATAGTATTCCTTCCAATAGGATTTAGCTCATTCACCATCATTGCAATACTATATGGCTCACACCCTATTGAACAAGCAGCACTCCAAATTTTCAATTTATTATTATTTAAAAGATAAGATTTTAAGTTTTTTTCTAATTCTTTAAATAGTTCTGGATTTCTAAAAAACTCTGTAACATTTATAGTTATAAAATCTAAAAACCTCTGTCTTTCTTTATTATTAGATAGTAAAAGCCTCTTGTAATCATCTAATGATTTTATATCTATTCTTGACATCAAGCTTCCAATTCTTCTATTTAATTGTTCTTGCTTATATGCGTTTAAATTAATATTGAACTCTCTATATATCCAATTATGAAATTCTGTAAAGTCCATATCTCCTCCTAAGTTGCATTAACTAAACTTCTTATCTTTGCTGCAATATTATTTATAGAAAGTACATAATCTACACATCCTGTTTCATAAGATACTTTTGGCATCCCATAAATAACAGAACTAGCTTCATCTTGTGCTATAGTTATACCTTTATTCATTTTTACAACTACAGTTCCCTCTGCTCCATCTTTTCCCATTCCTGTTAGTACAACAGATATTACTCTACTAGCATATACAGTAGATGCTGATATAAATAATTTATCTACAGCAGGCCTTACTCCCCAGATTGCGTCATCAGTATTAAGCTTTAAAATACCGGACTTCTGGACTATCATATGAAATCCACCTGGAGCTATATATATTTTGTTTTTCTCTATCTTCATTCCATCTTCTGCTTCTAAAACATGTAATGAGCATTTTTTATTTAATCTTTCAGCAAATGCTTTTGTAAACCCACTTGGCATATGCTGAACAACTAAAACAGATACATTTAAATCTTTAGTTAATTCCGTAATTACTCTTTCTATTGCCTTCGGTCCACCTGTTGATGCACCTATTAAAATTATATCCCGCCTGTTATTTATGTCATTATGTATCAATAGTGCATGCACCTCCTATAGTCTTCTTAGACTATTTCCAATACTCTTAATTATAACTGCACCATCTTCACTCTCTAAAATCATAGTTCTTCCTTTGTTTCCTCCTATATCTTCTCCTATTATTGGAATAGATAAATTTCTTATAGATTCAATTACAGCAGTACTATTTCTTTTTCCTACATCACTAATAATTTTCTTATCTGGGAAGTTAAACATTGATGCTCCCCCTGCAATTTTGGCTACAATATTATCTTTTCTACACCCAAGAGATAGCATTTTTTCTAGTAAATTTTGAATTCCCAAATCTGCATATTTAAAAGGATTTAATATATTCTTGAATTGTGTGCTATCTGGTAACATTATGTGAACAAGTCCTGCAATTTTCTTTTCTTTATCATATAAGGCTATTCCAACACATGATCCAAGTCCCATCGTTATTAGTTTATCTGGGGCAGATACAATAGCTCCATCGGCTATTCCAACTCTAACCTCTTTTTTTTCTTCCAATTTTGTCACCCCTGAAAAATACTCTCTTCTTCTTCTACTGTTAGTATTTTTTCTAAATCTAACATTATGATTATGTTGTTGTTTTTCTTTATTAATCCTTTTATATATTTCTTTGAAATTAAAGTTGAAAGACTTTCTGGATTATTTATTTCCTCATCAAATATACTAAGAACTTCACTAACACTATCTACTGATATTCCAAATTTCCCTGTATTTCTTTTTACAACTATTATTTTTTTATCTAAACTATTTTCTAATTTTAATTTGAATTTATTTGCAAGATTTATAATAGGTAAAACTCCATTTTCATAGTTAATAACACCATCCAAAAAACTTGGTGAATCAGGCAAAATAGTTGGTTCCTCATACCCTAAAATTCTCTCTACTTCCATTATATCAGTAGCATAGAATTCATTACCTAATTTAAAAACTAAAATTTTTATCTCCTTCATTCCCTTTTCTTTTCCTCCTATAGAAGTAATTTATCCACAATTAAACTGCCATCTTTATCTATATATGCATGTACATTTTTAGACGGCTTTTCTAAGATATATTTTTTATTTCCTATAATAAAAATAGTGTTATGATATGCAACATCTACATTTATTTCTCCATCTTTATCTACTTCTAATTTCGTAAATACTCCTGAATCACTTCCTACTATTGAAGCCTTAATTAATTTTCCTGATTTTAAGTGACCTCCTCTACAGACAGAAGACTTAAGACAAAAATTAATATTACCAGATGAATTTAATTGGCTAGTAAATAAACCTTTTCCTATTATATTTATATCTCCTGTAACACTTATCTCAGATTCTTGTGCATACTCAATTGTTAAGTCTGATGTTGTTATAACATCCTTTTCCAAATCTTCTAATTCCTTAGCAACTTGATAAATTATATTCTCTATTTCATTAATATCCTTTATAGTGCTAGGACCAGCGCCCATAAGTTTTGATTTAGCCAATTCTACAACAATAGAGTTATAGCAATTATCTTGCATGGCATTTGAAATTATTTTGATGCATGTTTTAGGGATATTTTTATATTTAGTTTCAATTAGCGATTTAATTATCATTCCATCTGTTATATTGCTCTTAATCAAATTATTATCTTTTAGATATATAGAGTTTTTTAATAAAGATTCTAAATCATTCTTAATTTCTTTTAATGCTTTAACTCTCTTTTCTTTAATTAAATTGGTTCCTCCAACTTCAACTTTAGAGTTAACTATATTTCCAGTAATTTCAGATGTATCTTTTGCATCAATAAATCCACCAAATACTCCATTTTTTATAGCAAGGCTACCTCCTGCAGTAACTTTCATTCCTTCAGTAACCTTGCCATTTATTTGCACACTTGATGGAAATTTAATATTTCCACTTAAAATTGTAACATCATCATTTAATACATATATAGGCTCAACTCCTATAGTATTCTTACTAAAATATGGCTTTCCAGAAATAGTTGAAATTATTAAATTATCTTTTATCTTACATCCTTGTCCCGCTGAAAAATTACTTTTCTTTTTAGCCTTTCCTGGTATTCGTTGTGAAAAAACATTTTTTCCATCAACACCATTCTCTCCCTTTATAATCTCGGCTAAAACTTCGTTAGCTTTAACACTTGTTATAGAATTAAACTCCCTATAATCTATTTTTTCTGTATTTTCATCTATTTCTAATTTATTATTTGAATTAAAAAACACGTTTATTTTGTCTTCAATAGGAAGTTTTTCCTTTATTCCTTGTGCTATTAATTTATTTTCAATTTCTCTATTAGACACAATATATTTTATAATTTCATTATCTATACCATAAGATATACCCTTATCTTTTAATAAAGTAAACAGCTCAGATTCTGTTATTATAGGTGCATCTATTCCTTCTTCAACATCTACATCTAATGATAAGATATTACTTTCCTTTGAATCTTTCAAATAATAAACTAATTCCTTATTATATGTAATTGAAATATACGCTTCTGTTTTATCATCATTAAATCTTATATCAATAAGACGTTGTGCTTTTTCTTTTAACCCTTTAAAGTCTATAATGTCTACCGCTTTTATAATAGATTGCTTGGTTACCTTTTCTCCATTTATATATAACTCTCCATTTATAGGCGGCAAAATGGTTGCATATTTCCCATTTCCAACTGGATTTCTAATTACTATTTTTCTATCTTTAACATAGACAGTTCCATCAATGTTATTGACCTTATTATAATTTTCTTCCATACCCAAGCCCCCATTGCATATATATGGTAATAAATTTACCAGTTTAATAATACCATAATTTAAAATATTTTTGAATAGACATAAATCTTTTAAAAATACAAAAAACTCTTATTTTATCTAAATTGATTAACATATATTTTTATCTCTTCATCAAAACTTTTAATTAATTTTTGCATTTTTTTATTTTCAATATTAAAATTAATTTTATCAACTTTAGAAATCGGTAATATTTTAGGTGATGTTCCAGATATAAACATTGCATCAATACTTTCCAATTGATCAAAATTTATTTTTCTTTCTTCAAAACTTATACCTAAGCTTTTAGCTAATGATATAATTCTACCTCTTGTCACCCCTGGTAAAACATCATCTAATGGAGAAGTGTATAATGTATCTTGTTTAATCATAAATATATTTGACTTACTTCCTTCTGTTATAAATCCATTTGAATTTACAAGTATTGCTTCGAAAACATTTGCTTTCTTAATTTCATCATTTACTTTTTGTCTAAAATTACTATCAATTACCTTAGCATTAGGATTTGTTCTTTCTCCATGATAAAGTATAGTCTCCACTCCATTTTTATACATATCTTCGGTTGGATAACTATGCTTAATACTAAAGACTTTCATAGTATCACTTTGTATATCAAATGTAAGTTTAATATTTCCACACTCTACATTATTTGCTTCAATTAACCTTATAAGATAATCTTTTATTTTATCATATTTATAAGAAAATGTTTTTCCCATAAGCCTAAAAGATGATTCCAATCTCTTAATATGATCTTCGTAGAATAATGGAACTCTATCTATAACTCGTATAACTTCATATATGATTCTGTTTTTTTCTGTTGAATCACTTGTATAATTGTTTATCTCTTCTAAATGTCCATCTTCTAAATAATATTTTAAAATAGCTTCCATAAGTAACTCCTCCTCTTATTTCCATTTTAATACTTCAAAATTATTTTTCTTTTTATAATTTATTAAATAACCATTTCCAACTAAATCTAATAATGGTTTATCTGATAAGGAATCTGAAAACATATAGGAATTTTTAAAATCAACTTTGATATTTTCTTTTGCTAGTACTTCTTTAAGCCTTCTTACTTTTTCCTCCCCCTTACAGTTTTCACCTTCCATTTTTCTTATAAACTTACCACTATCTATAGTAAATTTTGTTCCTATCACCATATCTACTTCTTTTATAGCGTAAAATTCTTTTAAATAAAATTCTGGAGATGCAGATATTAAATATACCTTATATCCTTGACTTTTTAAATCTTTCATCATTTTTATAGCATCTTTATATAATATATTCTCTAAAACATCTCTATAAAAACCTTTCACTAATATAGCTAAATCATTTTCATCTATACCATCTATAAATTTAAGGAAACTCTCCTTTACTCTCTTTTCATCATAAACCTTTATAGAATACATAACTCCACTATATAAAGCTCTTGGAAGAAATTTAATATTTCTTATATCTTTTTTAATAACATATTTATATAATTGCATTAAAGTTTCTTTTTTAGTTATAGTATAGTCTACATCAAATATTGCTAATTTATCCATTATCATTCCTCCTAAGCTAATTCATTATTAATTATATACTATAATTTGCTATAATTAAACAAATTAGTAACTGAATTGACTTAAATATAAAATAATATTAACTTTATTATTATTCTATAAAAAAAATATTACCACAGGATCACTGTAGTAATATTTATATTTTTTAATCTATCAAACTAATTTTTGCAAATATTTATCTAATCTATTTAATCCTTCTTCTATTATTTCCATAGATGTTGCATAAGATAATCTAATATAATTATCTAATCCAAAAGCAATTCCTGGTATTACTGCAACATTTTCTTCATTTAATAAACTTTTTGAAAAATCTAGAGATGAATTAATCATCTTATCATTAATTTTTTTACCAAAATACCTCTCTACACATACCATTATATAAAAAGCACCCTTAGGTCTTATAATTGATAACCCATCAATTTTATTAATTCTATCAATCATATAATTTCTTCTTTTTTCAAATTCTTTTATCATTATTTTTATGCTATCTTGTGGTCCATTTAAAGCTTCAATTGCAGCATACTGAGATATAGAGTTTACATTTGACGTAACATGACTTTGAACACTACTCATTAACTTAGCAATTTTCTTACTAGATGCAGAATATCCTACTCTCCACCCTGTCATTGCATATGCTTTTGATAATCCATTAATTACTATCGTTCTTTCATAAGAATCTTTTGATATAGCTGCTATGCTAATATGATTTGCATTATCGTATATCAGCTTTTCATATATTTCATCTGATATTATTATTAAATCATATTCCTTAGCTAATTCTGCAATTTCAGTTAATTCTTCCTTTGTATATATACTACCAGTTGGATTATTGGGACTATTTACTAATATTGCTTTTGTTCTATTTGTAATTGATTTTCTAAGCTCATCAACTGTATATTTGTAATCATTTTCCTTAGTAGTATTTATAAATAAAGGAATCCCACCAGCTAATTTCACAAGTTCTGGATAACTTACCCAATAAGGAGTTGGTATTATCACTTCATCCCCTTCATTCAATATAGCTAAAAAAGTATTTGCCAAACTTTGCTTAGCTCCTGTAGATACCACTATCTGATCTGCATCATAATTTAATTCATTATCTTTTTTTAATTTATTACAAATAGCTTTCCTTAAATCTAAAATACCACTTGTAGGCGTATATTTCGTCTTTCCATCTCTCATGGCTTTTATAGCAGCTTCTATTATATTTTCTGGAGTATTAAAATCTGGCTCTCCTGCCCCAAAGCTTACTACATCCACCCCTGATTCTTTTAACTCTTTTGCCTTTGCTGTAATTTCTAGTGTTATTGATGGATTAATTCCCATTGCTTTTTTAGATAAATCCATTTTGATACCCCCCAATTTACTTTTTAAAATTTATTAATTTTTTTAGTAAAGCTTCATTTATCCCATAGCTTCCTATTAAATTTTCATTATAACATTCTTTACCATGATAATCACTTCCACCAGTTATAAATAATTTATGTTTTTTACATAAATTATAAAAATTATTGGTTTGTTCTCTACTATGACTAGGGTGATATACTTCTACACCTCTTAAACCATAAAACTTAAAATCTTTAATTATATTTTCTATAGCTAATCCTTTATATATCTGACCTGGGTGAGCCAAAACTGCAACTCCTCCCGAGCTATTTATAACTTGTATAGCATCTTTATAATTAAGCTTAAAACCTTTAACATATGCAGGCTTTCCTTTAACTAAAAAGTTAGTAAAAGCAGCTTTATAACTATCAAAATATCCTTTTTTCACCATAGCATTAGCAACATGACTTCTTCCTATCACTGTAGAATCTAAATCAATAGCAAGCTCATCTAAAGTTAAATGGATATCATTCTTTCTTAATTTAAAAAGAATTTCTTCTATTCTTTCTATTCTAGCTTTATTTAATCTATTTACTGTTTCATTTAAATTTTTATTTTTTATATCAATAAAATATCCTAATATATGAATTTCTAAATCATCATATTCAGTGCTTAATTCTATTCCAGATATTATATTTATATCATCGGATTTATTTTCTACTATATATTGCGAAGCTATCGAATCATGATCTGTAATAGAAATACTTTTCACACCTAGACTTTTTGCTTTATCCACAATTTCTTCTGGTGTCATACTACCATCTGAATAACTTGAATGAATATGTAAATCTGCATAGTTCATTTTAACACCTTATTTCTTAAGTATATATTAAAAATATATCATTATTAATATAAAATGACAATTAAAAAGTAAACATAAATAAAAGAAGTGCCAAAATTGGCACTTCTTTTATTTATTACTCAGCTAAATCTTCACTATAGAACTTTGATACTCTATCAAATTCTTCTTCTTCTGGAATTATTAATTCTCCATCTTCATTTGATCTAAATAAGTAAACTGAATCTTCATTTGGATCTTGAGCTAAAATATACTCATTTTCTTCAAATTCGAAGGCATCTATAATTGGACATGATATAACATTTCCATTATCATCTTCTAAGTCTACAACAAAGTGTTCATGATGGTCTTCTCCACATCCGCATCCTTCATGATGTTCATGATCGTGATCGTGACCACATCCACATTCCATTTCTTCTTCGTGGCATCCACATTTCTTTTCGTTATCCATTAAAATAATCCTCCTTCAATAGATTATGATTCTATTTAATTCTACCCTTAATTAGTAAAAATTAAAAGAAAAATATTAATTTTTTTTATATTTTATATTATTAAAGAAAAAATGAGGAGCTTTATAGCCCCTCATCTATAAAAATTATTGTTGTTCTGCTAATCTCTTGTAGTTTGCTAATCTTTCCTTAGCATCCTTTTCTGTCTTTTCAAATAAAGCTTCAGCAGCTTCTGGGAATGCCTTAGCAAGTGATGCATATCTTACTTCACCCATTAAGAATTCTCTGAAATCAGCCTTTGGTTCCTTAGAATCTAATGAGAATGGATTCTTAGTTCCAATTAAGCTTGGATTATATCTATATAATCCCCAATATCCGCATTCAACAGCTTTTTTAGCTTCATCTTGGCTGTTAGCCATACCACTCTTAATACCATGGCTTATACATGGAGCATAAGCAATGATTAATGATGGACCATCATAAGCTTCAGCTTCTGCTATTGCTTTAAGAGTTTGGTTCTTGTCAGCTCCCATAGAAATTTGAGCTACATATACATATCCATATGTCATAGCCATCATTCCTAGGTCTTTCTTCTTAGTTCTCTTTCCTGATGCAGCAAACTTAGCTATTGCAGCAGTTGGAGTTGATTTAGAAGATTGTCCACCAGTATTTGAGTATATTTCTGTATCAAATACAAGAACATTTACGTCTTCTCCTGAAGCAAGAACATGGTCTAATCCACCGTATCCGATGTCATATGCCCATCCGTCTCCTCCGAATATCCATTGAGATCTCTTAACTAGGAATTCCTTATCTTTTAAGATTTCTCTTGCATAGTCAGCATCAACATTTGCTAAAGTAGCAAGAACTCTATCAGCTCTATCTCTAGTTCCTTCTCCACTGTTCATATGATCTAACCAGTCTTGAAGTACTGCTTTAACATCTTCTGAAGTTTCTATTTCTAGAGCCTTCTTCATGTTATCAGCTATTCTTTCTCTTATAGCCTTAACTCCTAAGAACATACCTAATCCAAATTCAGCATTATCTTCGAATAATGAGTTAGCCCAAGCTGGACCATGTCCTTCATTATTTACTGTGTATGGAGTTGCTGGAACTGATCCACCCCAAATTGATGAACATCCAGTAGCATTAGCTATCATCATTCTATCACCGAATAATTGAGTTACAAGCTTAGCATATGGAGTTTCTCCACAACCAGCACAAGCTCCTGAGAACTCAAATAATGGTTGTTCAAATTGGCTACCCTTAACTGTATTCTTGTTCATTGGGTTCTTCTTAGGTGCAACTTCTTTAACTGCATAATCCCAAGCTTCGATTTGATCTTCTTGAGTATCCATTGGTTTCATTATTAATGCCTTACCAGGTGCTGGACAAACTTGAGCACAGTTTCCACAGCCTGTACAATCTAATGGAGTAACTCCAATTGTATAGAATGTTGGCTCTTCTGTCTTTAATGCCTTTGCAGGAACAATCTTTAATGATTCTGGTGCATTTTCTTTTTCATTTTCATTTAATAAGAATGGTCTTATAACAGCATGTGGACATACATATGCACATTGGTTACATTGGATACATTTATCTTGTTGCCATTCTGGAACATTGATAGCTATACCTCTCTTTTCATATGCAGCAGTACCAGCCATGAATGTACCATCTTCCATTCCATCAAATGCTGAAACTGGAAGGTCAAATCCTTTTTGAGCATTGATTGGTTCAACTATATTCTTGATGAAAGCAGGAACGTCATTTCTTTCTTCCTTAACTTCTTCAACAGCATCTTTCCAATCTGCTGGAACTTCTATCTTAACTATAGATTCAACACCTTTATCTATAGCAGCATAGTTCATGTTAACAACTTTTTCACCTTTTTTACCGTATGACTTAACTACAGCGTCTTTTAAGTATTTAACAGCATCTTCAACTGGAATGATGTTAGCAATCTTAAAGAATGCAGCTTGCATTATCATGTTAATTCTTCCACCAAGACCAATTTCTTGTGCTATCTTAACAGCATTTAAAGTATATAAATCAATGTTGTTTTCTGCTATATATCTCTTCATTGATGCAGGTAATTTTTCATTAACTTCTTCTGGGCTCCAGATTGTGTTTAATAAGAATTTACCATTTTTCTTTAAGCCTTCTAATACGTCATATTTATAAACGTAAGCTTGGTTATGACATGCTACGAAATCAGCTTTGTCAACTAAATATGGTGATTTGATTTGTTTCTTACCAAATCTTAAGTGTGATACTGTTATACCACCAGATTTCTTTGAGTCATATGAGAAATATCCTTGAGCATACATGTCTGTATGGTCTCCAATGATTTTAATAGCACTCTTATTAGCACCAACTGTACCGTCTGATCCTAATCCCCAGAATTTACATGCTTTAGTTCCTTCTGGAGTAGCATCGATGTCACCAATTTCTTCTAATGAAGTATTAGTTACGTCATCAACAATACCAATTGTAAATCCATCTTTTGGATTTTCTGATGCTAAGTTAGCATATACAGCAGCTATATGTGATGGGTTTGGATCTTTTGAACCTAATCCATATCTACCTCCAACTATAACTGGAGCATTTTCTCTTCCATAGAATGCACTCTTAACGTCTAAGTATAATGGTTCTCCAATTGAACCTGGTTCTTTAGTTCTATCTAGAACAGCTATAGACTTAACTGTAGCTGGTATTACCTTTAATAATTTTTCTATAGAGAATGGTCTGTAAAGTCTTACCTTAACAACCCCAACTTTTTCTCCTTTTGCATTTAAGTAATCTACAGTTTCTTCAGCAACGTCAGTTGATGAACCCATTGTAACAATTATTCTGTCTGCATCTGGAGCTCCATAATAATCGAAGCAGTGATATTCTCTTCCTGTTAACTTAGTTATTTCAGCCATGTAGCTTTCTACAACTTCTGGAATATCTTCATAGAATCTATTTACTGATTCTCTAGTTTGGAAGTATATATCAGGGTTTTGTGCAGTACCTCTAGTTACTGGGTGATTTGGATTTAAAGCTCTTCTTCTAAAAGCATCTAAAGCATCATAATCAACTAATTTAGCTAATTCATCATATTCTAAAACTTCTATTTTTTGAATTTCGTGTGAAGTTCTGAATCCATCAAAGAAGTTCATAAATGGTATTCTAGTTTTGATAGAAGTTAAGTGAGCTACTGGAGCTAAATCCATAACTTCTTGAACTGATCCTTCTGCAAGCATTGCAAAACCAGTTTGTCTTGCAGCCATAACGTCTTGATGGTCTCCAAATATACTTAATGAAGAAGTTGCTAAAGCTCTTGCTGATACATGGAATACTGTTGGAAGCATTTCCCCTGCAATCTTGTACATATTTGGGATCATTAATAATAACCCTTGTGATGCAGTATATGTTGTTGTTAATGCACCAGCTTGTAAAGATCCGTGAACTGCACCAGCTGCTCCTGCTTCTGATTGCATTTCCATAACCTTAACAGGTTGTCCAAATATGTTCTTTCTTCCTTGTGCTACCCATTCATCAACGTGCTCAGCCATTGGTGATGATGGTGTAATTGGGAAGATAGCAGCTACTTCTGTGAACGCATATGATATATGAGCCGCAGCCGTATTACCATCCATAGTTTTCATTTTTCTCATCGTGTTTGACCTCTCTTCCTTATATATAAAATTTTATAAATACGCTAAATACAGAAATTTAACACTGTATTCAATTGAAATAAATTATTGGTAAGAAAAGATTCAACCGCTTAATTACGTCTCCGTACCTAACCCCTAAGGTACTTCCCTGAGTCTTTACCCCCTCAAAGAATTTATTTAGTTAATTTCTCACCAAGTTCTTTTGCTTTTAGCAATTCCTCTTCACTTGGTGATTCCTTAACGGCGATGTGTCCTACAACATTAAAGTCGTAATCATTCATACGTTGAACCCAGTCAACCATGAATTTTCCATCATCCCATCCATATGATCCAAATAATACAACTTTCTTTTGTTTGTTTGGTAACAATTTGAATTGATTGATAAATGGTTCCATTTCATGTTGTTCAATTCTATTATTATCCATTGATGGGCTTCCGAAAGCAATTGCATCAGCTTCTGTTACATCTTCAATTGTTGCATCATAAACATATTTTATATTTACATCTGCATTAGCACATTTAGCACCTTCTGCAATTGAATTTGCAAGAACTTCTACGTTTCCCCCGTTACTCCAATAGATAATAGAAATTTTTTTCATAATTACATCACCTCATCCTTTGACTAAATTAAGTCACTTTGTTGGATATATATTACCTATTTTTTTACTCACTATTTTATTATATAACACTATTTTTTTTTTGCAAGTTTTATACAAGCCATATTACTTCAATATATCCTTTTCAAATTAAAAAAATCCTATTTTACTTATTTAACTCCATACTTTGAATAATTACTTCTAAAATCGCATCTACACCATTCGTTATCCCACTTTTTTTCATATTTCTTACCAAAACACTGCTTTTTTCTTTCAACTCATTAATTTTTGTAAGTAGCATTCCTTTATTCTCCATCATTTCATCTTCATCAAGGACTACTGAATATCCTTCCTTCTCAAAAGATTTAGCGTTTAATATTTGGTCCCCTCTACTTATCTTTTTAGATAATGGAATTAAAAGAGTAGGTTTGTTTAATGCTAGTAATTCGAATATAACGTTGGCACCTGCTCTAGATATTATATAATTAGCTGATTTTAATAAATGTGGAAGTTCATCTTTAACATACTCATATTGCACATATCCCTTTAAATTACTTAGTTCTTTATCTAAGTTTCCTTTTCCGCATATATGAATAATATTAAAGCTTTCTAATAACTTTTTAATATTTTTTCTTACTTCCTCATTAATACTTTTAGCACCTAAGCTACCTCCAATAATAAGTAAAATTTCCTTATTATCATTAAACCCACATATCTGTTTTCCTTTAATTGCACTACCACTCAATATTTCCTTTCGTATTGGGGTTCCAGTTAAAACACCTTTTCCATCCTTTATATAATTTAGACTTTCTCTAAATGTAACACATAGCTTTGAACAAAATGGCGCTGATAGCTTATTAGCTAAGCCTGGAGTTAAATCTGATTCATGCGATACAACTGGAATTTTCTTCATAGAAGCTGCTATTACAACCGGAACAGCAACAAATCCCCCCTTAGAAAATATTATATCTGGTTTTTCTTTTCTAATTATTTTATTTGCTTCTATAACACCTTTCATAACTTTAAAAGGGTCTGTGAAATTTTTAATATCAAAATATCTTCTAAGCTTTCCTGATGATATTTCATAATAAGGTATATTAGCATCTTTTATTATTTCTTTTTCTATTCCATCTTTACTTCCTATGTATTTTATATCAAAACCTTCTTCTTTTAGCCTTGGCACTAATGCTAAATTAGGAGTAACATGACCTGCTGTTCCTCCTCCAGTCATTATTATTTTATATTTACTCATTTAAACACCCCACTAATTTAATTAACAATTAATAATTGATAATGGATAATTATAGGCTAAACTCCTCTGGAGTCTAACTTTTTTATAATTCAACTAAGCTGAATTGTTTCATAAATCATTAAATTCTAGTTGTTAATTTTTAATTATTTTTTACTTATTAAATAATATCATATTATTCAATACAATTTAAATGTTATTTAAGTTATTCTAAAAAAATTATCTCTTCCACTATTATGTCCAATTCCCTGAAGTTACATATAATATTTTTTTAAAAATATACACAAGCTATAATTACAAAAGAGAGAAGGAGGTGTAAGAATCATGGCAAGTAACAGAAGTTTAATACCAGAAGCTAAACAAGGATTAGCTAAATTCAAGAATGAAGTGGCTAACGAAATGGGAGTACCATTCTCTGATTACAATGGAGATTTATCTTCAAAACAATGCGGAAGCGTCGGAGGAGAAATGGTTAAAAGAATGGTAGAACAATATGAAAATGGAATAAAATAGTTTTCATGTGTTAAATCATTAAAAACCAATAAGCTTAAGGAGTTACCTTAAAGTGATTTATATCATATTAAGGTAACTCCTCGTCAGTTTATTCTTATATTTTTTATCATAAGTTGTATGTTTCTTTTACCATTAAACTCATTAATATTAGGATAATAAATCACATCTGATTTTATATTTATATAACTACTGTCACAAGCTCTAATAAATTCTTCTTCTCCATATTTATTTATTACTTCTTCTTTAAAAGTTTCAAATTTATCAAAACTCACTCCATCTATATATAAAAATCTTCCATTAGACTCAAATTTAAATCTTAACTTTAAGAAATTCTTTTCTTTTCCAAGTAGCCATAATCTTTCTATATTAACATTTTTAACAGCAAATAAAGGACTAGAATTACCTTTTCCAAATGGCCTTAAACTTTCAATAACATTTATTAACTCTTCATTTAAGTAATTTAATCCAAGCGGCGAATCTATCTTAACAGTAGGAATTATATCCTCATCTGATAGATTACATATAGTATTCAACTTATTTCGTAACGGAATTATATTTTCTTCTTTAATAGATAATCCTGCCGCCATTGGATGTCCACCGAACTTTTCTATAAGTTCACTACATTTACTAAGTTCTTCAAATATATTATAGCCTTCTATTGATCTTGCAGATCCTTTAGGCATTTCTTTACCTTTAGTTAAGACTATACAAGGCATGTTATATCTTTCTTTTACTCTACCTGCTACTATTCCCGCAATACTTTCGTGTATAGTATCCTCATATACAACTATTACCTTTTCTTCTTTCTTTTTTTCATTCTCTATTTTTTCAATTACTTTTTCAGAACTTTCTTTAGTTAATTCTTGTCTTATTGTATTCAATTCACTTAATTGATTTGCTAAGGCTTTAGCCTTATTAACATCATCTGTTATCAACAATTCTACTGATAAATCTGCAGTTTCCAATCGTCCTGTAGCATTTATACATGGACCTATTACAAATCCTAAATGATATTCTTCAATTTTTTTATCGCCTAATCCAGTTGCTTTTTTTAATTCTTTTATTCCAAAGTTTTTCGTATCATTTAATAATTCTAATCCTTTTTTAACTATAATTCTATTTTCATCAACTAAATCCACAACATCACAAACTGTTGCAATAGCTGCAAACTGTATTAAATCTAAAAACTTTTCTTCGTCTATTTTAAATTCATCATATAAACACTTAGAGAATTTTAATGCCACACCAGCTCCACAAAGTTTTTTAAATGGATAGTTGCAGTCACTTCTCTTTGGATTTATTACAGCATCGGCACTAGGTATAGTTTCTTTTAGCTCACCTTTATCATTTTCTCTAATTGGTATGTCATGATGATCAGTAATTACTATTTCCATACCAAGGTCTTTAGCTAAATCTACTTGCTCAAATGCAGATATACCATTATCACAAGTTAAAATCACTTCATATCCTTCTTCTTTTAACTTTTTTATTCTTCCACTATGCATTCCATAGCCTTCATCTTCTCTATTTGGAATATAATAACTATAATTTGCTCCAACATTTTTTAATGCTTTGTAAAATATAGTAGTACTAATTACTCCATCGCAATCATAGTCTCCATAAATAATTATTTTTTTATTATTTAAAATAGCATTTTTTATAATGCTTATTCCCTTTTTCATATCAGCCATTAAATATCCATCATAGAAATCATTTATTGTTCCATTTAAAAATCTGTTAGCTGCCTCAAAAGTATCTATACCCCTATTTGCAAGAAGTCTCAATACTAATGGATTTTCATTTATAGAATTAGAGAGCCTTAAAAAGCTCTCTTTTTTATTTACTAATATCCAATTTTCCTTCATTTTTCCTCCTAAGACAAAACTATTTAAATAACATACCCTTCTTAATAGAATCTGCCTTATCTTCTGAAATATTTGATAATATTTCAAAAGCAAAAGGAATTGCTGCTGCTGGACCTTTGCCTGTTATCATTTTTCCATCTACAACTACTAAATCTTCCTTATAGTTACTATTACTTATTTGATCTTCAAAACCAGGATAACATGTCATATCTTTGCCTTCTGTTATTCCAGCTTTACCTAAAGCTATAGGTCCTGCACAAATTGCACAAATCCATTTATTTTTATCATTGAATTCTTTTACTAACTCTATAACCCTTTCACTATCTTTTAAATTTTTAGCTCCTGGCATACCTCCTGGTAAAACTAAAAAATCATAATCTTTTATTTCTTCATCCATTATATTTTTATCAGCTTTTACTATTATATTATGAGATGTTTTTACATCTTCACCTTCTAATGCGAAAGTATGACATTCTACTTCTGCTCTTCTTAAAATGTCAACAACAGTTAAAGCTTCTAAAGTTTCAAAGCCATTTGCTAATAAAATTGCTACTTTCATTCTACAATCTCCTCCATAATTATATAATTTCTTTTATTTCATCCTCTAGAGATATAATCATTATACTACTTCCTTTACCAGCTCTATTTTGAAGCTTTATATCTTCTAGTTCAACTTCCTTTTTTTCTTTATTTTTAGAAATTAAAGTTATTTTATCCGTAGAGGTTAATGCAATTTCACTTGTAATATCTCTACTTTGTGAGCCAATTAAAGCACCATAAATTACTTCATCATTTTCTTTTAAACTTATTCCCGTAACTCCTGAAGCAACTTTTCCCATTGTATTTACATTTTCAGAAGAGAATTTTATTCCCATGGCTTTTTTAGTTATAATAAGCATTTCAACTTGACACTCATCATATAATTCAACTGATATTAGCTCATCATTATCATACTTAAACTTATATGTTATTTGTGCTGAATAGTTACCATCAAATTCTGTTAAAACAGTCTTTTTAACCATTCCTCTTCTTGTAAAGAAGTAAATAAATTTGTTATCTTCAAAAGTTTTCAAAGAAAATACTTTTATTACTTTTTCATCTTTTTCTATATTATCTACAATCTTATCTAGTGGAATTTCTCCTTTATTTACTCCTGATAAAAGGAATGATGGTATTTTAAATACTTTCCCCTTATTTGTAAACATTAGTATAGTACTTAAGGAATCCGTACTTACTTTTAAATTGTCATTTTTCTTAATACTATTAAATCCTTTTATAGTTCCTTTAGAAGTTATACCTATTGAAAAGCTGAAAAACTCCATAAACTCACTATATTCTACCTTTGTAATTTCATCTTTATTTGATAAATTAAACATTACGCTTGGAAGTATATTTCTAGGTAAATCTTCTATTTTAGGAATTTGCAAGCTAAATGATAGTCCTTCTTTTGTTTCAAAGCTTATAAATTCTTTAGCTTCATCTTCATTTAGTATTACTACATCTATAACTTCTTCAAAATCCTTAAGTTTTATAGCTTGTAATTTTGTATAGCTAGTTTGGAACTTATCTAATGAACTTTTCTTAATTCCACCTCTCGATGTTATAAATTGAACATACTTGCTTGGTATAAATGAAGTTACTGAAGTTACAAATACAATACTTTCTTCTTCAAGATTTAAAGTTTTTATTATATTGTCTACTCTTTCACCTTTTTCTTTCCATTTACCTTCTGGGACGTTTATACCCTTAGTTTGATACATATTTCCTTTATTAGTAAATAAAAGGATACTTTCTGTTGTGTTAGATTTAAATAAGAACTTTAATTCATCCCCTTCTCTATACTCAATGTCTTCTGCTTTCGCACTAAGTCTATTGAATGTTTTTAAAGGTATTCTTTTTATAAATCCATCCTTAGAAAGTGTAACCATAACATCTTCTACAACTATAAGCTCTTCTACATCTATTTTAGCTTCATTGTCATCCTTTATAATAGACGTCTTTCTAGGATTTCTATATTTATCAGCTACTTCGCTTAGCTCATTTTTTACTACTCTAAGAAGCTCTTTTTCATCTGATAATATCTTCTTAAGTTTCTTTATAGTCTTTTCCAGCTCAGCATATTCTTTTTTGAATACTTTTATTTCAAGTCCGGTTAATCTATATAACATCAATTCTAAGATTGCTTCTGCTTGTATTTCTGTAAATCCAAATTTACTTATAAGATTTACTCCTGCATCTTTCTTAGATTTGGATTCTCTTATTGTTTTAATTATTTCATCTAGAACATCTATAGCCTTAATAAATCCTTCAACTATATGAAATCTTTTTTCAGCAATAGCTAATTCTTTTATAGTTCTTCTTGTAACTATCTCCTTTTGATGGTTAACATAATGCTTTATTATAGTTTTTATACCCATCGTTTGAGGCTTTCCATCTGCAAGGGCTACCATATTAAAACTTAAGTTACATTGAAGATCAGTTCTTTTAAATAAATATTTTAAAACTTTATCTGCTACATCTTCGTCAGCTGCTTTTCTTAATTCTATAACAGCTCTTACCCCGCTTCTATCTGACTCATCTCTTATATCAACTATAGACTCTAAAGCTTTAGCATGTCTTTTATCTCCAGTCATTTCAGATATAGTTTGAAGAAGTTTTGCTTTATTTCTTCTAAAAGGGAATTCAGTTATTACTATTCCAACTCTTCCATTTTCAAGTCTTTCTATGTTAGTTTTAGCTCTTAATGTTACCTTACCTTCTCCAGTTTCATAAGCTGCCAGAATAGAATTTTGTCCTATTAATATTCCACCAGTAGGTAAGTCTGGTCCCTTTATATAACTCATAAGTTCTTTAGTTGTTATCTCTGAATTATCTATATATGCCAATACTCCATCTGTAACTTCTCCTAAATTATGAGGAGGAATATTCGTCGCAAGTCCTACTGCAATTCCAAAAGTACCATTAACTAAAAGATTAGGATATCTACTTGGAAGAACTTTAGGTTCCATTTCACTATCTGAATAGTTTGGAACCATATCAACAGTGTCTTTATCTATATCTCTAAGCATCTCCATAGCAATTGGTGCAAGTCTTGCTTCTGTATATCTCATAGCTGCTGCCCCATCTCCATCCATAGAGCCCCAGTTACCATGACCATCTATAAGTGTTTCTCTAGTTGAAAAGTTTTGAGCCATTATAACCATAGCATCATAAACAGATGTATCTCCATGCGGATGATATTTACCTAAGATATCTCCAACTATTCTTGCAGACTTGTAATATGGTCTGTCTGGGAATGCTTTTAGCTGATACGCTCCATATAATATTCTTCTATGAACTGGTTTTAATCCGTCCCTAACATCAGGCAGTGCTCTATCCTTTGCAACTTCAATAGCATAGGGCAAATAGTTATCAGGCATTGCCTCTTCTAAAGGGACTCTAATTATATTATTATCCCTTGGTATATCATTAACTTTCTTCGCCATATTTTTTCTCCATCCTATAATTAAAATTCTCCATATTTATACATATAAGTTTTTCTTGGTTCAACTATATCACCCATAAGTAAAGAAACCATTTTTTCAGCTTTAGCAGCATCTTCAATAGTTACTTGAAGTAAAGTTCTTGTTTCTGGATTTAATGTAGTTTGCCATAACTGCTCTGGATTCATTTCACCAAGCCCTTTATATCTTTGTATAAGTGCACCTTTACCAATTTCTTTCTTTACATTTTCAAGTTCCTCATCACTATAAGCATATTTGTGAATTTCTTTTCCTTTAACATTTTTATATACTTTATATAGTGGTGGTTGTGCTAAATATAAATGACCATTTGCAATTAAAGGCCTCATATATCTGTATATGTATGTCATCCATAATGTTCTTATATGATATCCATCTACATCAGCATCACTCATTATTATTATTTTGTCATACTTTAAGTCTTCTTCTTTATAATTATCTAAAGTACCTGTTCCTAAGGCTGTATTAAATATCTTTAATTCTTCTGAAGCTAAAACATTTTCTAGTTTTTGCTTTTCTGTATTCATTATCTTACCTTTTGAAGGCATTATAGTTTGGAATCTTCTATCTCTTGCTTGTTTTGCAGAACCACCAGCTGAATCTCCCTCAACTACTATAAATTCATTTACTGTATTATCTTTTAAAGTACACACAGCTACTTTTCCTGCAAGCGGTGCAGCTCCTTTTCCTACCTTTTTCTTTTCAGCTTCATTTATTTTTTTTATTTTCTCTCTTCTTTGAGCTGCTTGAAGCGCATTATTTATAAGCATAGTTGCAACTTCTTTATTATCTTCTATCCATTCACTGAACTTAGTATATGCTAGATCATTCATCATAGTATATGCTTCAGTGCTACCTAATTTAGTCTTTGTTTGACCTTCGAACATCGGATTAGTTATTTTAATCCTTACTATGGCGGTCATACCTTCTCTTAAATCGTCACCTTCAAAATCCTTATCCTTCTCCTTAACAAGTCCAAGCTTCTTAGCACCTTCTTTAAAAGCTCTAGTCATTCCTGTTTTAAATCCTGTTTCATGCGTTCCGGCTTCTGTAGTAGGAATATTATTAACATAACTTGCTATATTTTCTGTCGATGAATCTGTAAATTGAATACAAAGTTCTCCAAACATTTGTATATTATTAACTACTCTTTCTCCTTCAAAATAAATAGGAACTTGATGAAGTGTAGTTTTACTTTCATTTAAATATTCTATAAAATCTAAAAGTCCTCTTTCAGAATAATACTCTTTTCTAAATTCTTCTTCTTTTCTTAAATCTATTAACTCTAGATGCATTCCTTTATTTTGAAATGCTAATTCCTGTAACCTTTCATCTATTACGTCAACTTTAAAATCAACACTTGAAAAAATTTCCTTGTCTGGCATAAAAGTGACTTTAGTTCCTGTATTCTTAGTTTTTCCAATTACCTCAAGCTTTGTTACAGGTGTACCAGGCATATCCCTCTTTAACTCTTTATCATAAGCATATTCAAATCTTTGCTTATATATATTCCCATTTTGATGTACTTCGACCTCTAACCATGATGATAAAGCATTTACTACAGCAGCTCCTACACCATGTAATCCTCCAGAAGTTTTATAGTTTTTATTATTAAACTTTCCCCCAGTATGTAGTTCTGTAAAAACCATCTCTACTCCTGATTTCTTTTTAGTTGGATGAATACCTGTTGGAATACCTCTTCCATTATCAATTACTGTAATACTTTTATCTCTATTTATAATAATTGTCGCTTTATCTCCATACCCATTAGATATTTCATCTATGGAATTGTCCAAAACTTCCCAAACGCAATGATGTAGTCCCTTTGTTCCTGTAGATCCTATGTACATCCCTGGTCTTATCCTAACTGGCTCTAGCTTTTCTAAGGAAGTTAAATCAGTAACATCATATCCTTTCATCAAATCTTCGCTCATACAAACCTCCAAAATCACTATTAATATGTCAAACCAAGATCTTTTAATTAGTTTAACCATCCATATTCAATATATATGTTTCAATTAACAATCTACACAATTACATCTAGAGTATATTAAACAATTAATATACTTATTAAGTAAAATAGCTAAGTTGAAATCATATATATTACTTATTTTTTATAAGTCAATAAAATATTTACTTTATTTATATACTGCTAATTACTTATATATTTTATTAAAATATTAAGCCCTTATGCAACTTATATAATCTTTTTAATTTTATCATAATTAACTTACAAATAAAAATATAAATCTTTATACCAAAAAAGTCAAACAAACGTTCGCAAAAAAAATAAGAACTAACTATATTTATAATTTTCTTTACATATGTAAAGAGCTGTTATAAAACCATATAATTAGTTTTATAACAGCTCTTTTAATTACTGAACATCACAAATTTCTATATTTCTAACATGCTTAGTTGGATTCCATTCCTTATTATTCTTTCTTATTATACCTTCTATTGTAATTGGTATCCATGTTAATGTATATAATGAATATAATAAGAATCTAAAGAATAAAACAAGCTTCTTTTTACCTAAGAATAATGCTGTCGCTAATAAGAATGCTAAATTATAAACTATGTCTATTAATAAAACTGTTGCATAATTTTCCGCCTTTGTAGCAAATATAGGTAATATAAATACGCTTAAAGAATAGAATATAAGCATTACAAAAAGTCCAGGTGATATCTTTTTATCTAATCTCATAATTAAAGGAGTAATTAAAAATTGCATAATACCAATAACCTTAAAGAAAATATCTCCTGTTAAATAACTAATTAAAAAGATATTAAGTCCTTCTGGGCTCATGCCTTGAATAAAGCTCAATACTGCTGATATACCAATCATTAAAGTAAAGAAAGGTTGTATAACATATAAAGCACAATCTAAAACAAACCACTTTCTTTCTTTGATGCCTTTTTTAATAAGTTTAATAAAATATCTAGATGCTACATCTGTAAATCCTTGCATCCATCTTCTTCTTTGTACCCATGATTGTTTTAATGTTAATGGTTTTTCATCGTAAATTATTGCATCATGAGCCCAACCTACTTTTTCACCATTTAAAACTAATTTACAACTAAACTCTAAGTCTTCAGTTAAGCATGTAGCTCCCCAACCAAATTTCTTTAAAATATCTGTGTCTATAGCAAATCCTGTTCCACCAATTTGATTTGATAATCCAACATTTGCTCTTGCTAATTGATACATTCTATTTTGTGTCCAAAAAGCTATTGAGTAAGAAGTAGCAATCCATGAATCATTAGGGTTTTTGCTATCAATATAGCCTTGTACTACTTTATAACCTTCTAACATTTTTGAATTTATTTCTTTACACCAATTTTTTGACACTAAATTATCAGCATCAAATACTGCAACTGCATCATATTTCTTTTGCATTTTGAATATTTTATCAAACATCCATTCTAATGCATAGCCTTTACCCTTTTGTTCTTTGTTAAATCTTTCGTAAACATAGACTCCATATTTTCTTGCTATCTTTGCAGTGTTATCATCACAATTATCTGCAATAACAAAAACATCAAAAAGCTCTCTCGGGTAATCCTGATTCAGCATACTTTCTATTAACTTTCCAATAACAACTTCCTCATTATGAGCTGCAACGATCATTGCAAACTTTTTTGTAGGTGTATAATTTTTCTTTTCAACTTTTCTTCTTAATCCAAAAAAAGCTAATATAAAATAATACATCATTATTGCAAAGACACTGATCTGAAATACGCCTGTCACAGTTAAAATAACTTCTTCCATTACATCCACTCCTATAAATAAAGGAAATTTTCCTTGTATTACTATTTTTGAACATTATCTTTGACATCTTTATTAAATATATTCTAATAGAGGTAAAAAATCAAGTATAGAAATCTTAAAAATTCATTAATATTATATTAGCCTTATATATACTTCAGTTAATAATCAAAACTAGTAATGCAGTAAATAACTACCGCATTACTATATTAACGAAATTAAAACAATATAATATTTAATTGTTTTTATAACTTACTAAAATAATAACTCTGCCTATATTTCAATTAGCTATAGTTTTATTAATAGCAAATCTTTATTTATATATTATTTTATCCTATATAAATAAAGATATAATTAATGTACTTATGTAATAATTCCCTAATTTTTTACCCTAAATAAATATATTGCTATGATTACCCTTTTATTAATACTTTTTCTTATAAAAATTTATACTACTAAATATAAAAGCCACTTAGATATAAGTATTAACTTAAAACTAAGTGACTTCTTATTAATAATCTTAAAATAGGGGTTGCTATTTTTGAGATTAAACTATTCCTTGAGCTAACATAGCCTCTGCAACTTTCTCAAATCCAGCTATATTTGCTCCCATTAATATATTTCCAGGTTCTCCATACTTTTCTGCAGCAATTTTAGAGTTCTTATATATGTTTTTCATTATATCTTTAAGTTTCAAATCAACTTCTTCAAAACTCCAAGCTAACCTCATACTATTTTGAGACATTTCTAATGCAGAACATGCAACTCCACCTGCATTAGCAGCTTTTGCTGGGCCAAACATAACACCTGCTTTTTGTAGCAACTCAATTGCATCTAAATCAGTTGGCATATTGGCACCTTCTGAAACAACCTTTACTCCATTTGAAATTAAAACTTTTGCTGATTCTTTATCTAATTCTCCTTGCGTTGCACAAGGAAGTGCTATATCGCAATTAATCTTCCATATTTCTCTAAATCCTTCTACATACTTAGCAGTTGGTACAGAATCTAAATACTCCTTGATTCTACCTCTTTTTACTTCTTTGATTTCTTTTACTACATCTAAATTTATTCCATTTTCATCATAAATGTAACCATTTGAATCACTTAAGGCTACAACCTTAGCACCTAATTCTGTTGCTTTTTCACAGGCATATATAGCAACGTTTCCTGACCCTGATATGACTACAGTCTTGTCTTTAAAACTTAAATTATTATCATTTAGCATTTCTTCTGTGAAATACACTAATCCATAACCTGTAGCTTCTTTTCTAGCTAAACTTCCACCATAAGTTAATCCTTTTCCAGTTAAAACACCTTGATCATTTGCATTTCTAATTTTCTTATAATAGCCATACATATATCCTATTTCTCTAGCTCCAACTCCAATATCTCCAGCTGGAACATCTGTATCAAGTCCTATATGCTTACATAATTCCGCCATAAAGCTTTGACAAAATCTCATTACTTCCCTATCTGATTTTCCTTTAGGATCAAAATCTGATCCACCTTTACCTCCACCTATAGGCAAGCCTGTTAAAGAATTTTTAAATATTTGTTCAAATCCTAAAAACTTTATTATACTATGATTTACAGATGGATGGAATCTTAATCCACCTTTATAAGGTCCAATTGCACTATTAAATTGTACTCTAAATCCTCTATTAATTTGAACCTTTCCTTCATCATCTATCCATGGCACTCTAAAGAAAATTTGCCTTTCAGGTTCTACAATTCTTTCTAATATCCCCTCTTCTATGTATTCAGGATGCTTATCAAATACTGGTACTAAAGAATTAAGTACTTCTTTTATTGCATCTAAAAATTCTTTTTCACCATTATTTCTTTTTTCTACCTCAGTAATAACTTTATTTACATAGTCTCTTCCTAACATTGGCCCCAACTCCTTTAAATTCCAATAATATATATAATACCTTATCAGAATATTTTTTACCATATCTTTCTTTAATATTCTATAAAATTACTAATTTAATAATTTTATATATATATTTATATAATTTCAGAAAATTGAAAACATTTAAAAATCATTATATAAATTTTATTATATTATAAATAAAAAGTAATTTATAAGGATAATAAAAAAATAAATTATTATAACCTATATTTAAAATTATAATAATTTATTTTTTAAATTTATTTTCTAATCTTTTCCACATCAGCTATTATATATTTTATTACTTTTATATCTTTACCCTTACTATACATATATATAGGAATAGATGTTATTATTCCAACAACAGTTCCACAGATTATATCCCACATAGTATCATATAGACTACCATTTTGTGCATGAAGTCCAAATAACGAATCTGTTGTAAACTCCCATATTTCCCATGCTCCTGCTGCAGCTGTAGCAAATAATATAACGAATATAGCTGAAGTCAGAGGATTTATTTCTTTCCTTGCTTTCTCATTAGTTAAATATAAAAATAAAACATATCCAATTATAGCAATTATAGCACCAGATAATAAATGTAAGAATTTATCATAATTAGTTATTGAATAAAAATCCCAAACACTTGCTAAATACATTGACAAGAATATAAAACTTATATTTATATAATATATAATTCTAGATCCCTTAAGAAAGCTCTTTATATATAATAAATATGCTCCTACTATAGTTATAAATGTAAGTCCTATTCTAAAAAGTTTTTCTCCATCTCTTACCACAAAATCATATATAGCAGTCATTATTAATAATAAAGTAAAAATAACTGCTAGTATAAATTCATTATTATATTTTTTATTTTTCAATTGCATCACTCCTAGAATTTAATACCAATAATTATATAACAAATTTTCAAATTTATTTTTACTTTATAAATATTGTTCACTAAATATTAACTAATTAATCTTAAGATTTTTCTTTCTAAATAATATAAGCGAAATTAGTGCTCCAATAATTAATCCACCTAAATGTGCAAAATTATCTATATTCGGAATAGTTATACCTATAATAACATTCAACCCTATAGTTTCTAATATGTTTTTCATATATTGCTTTCCAATTTTATCTTTTTCTTTTAATCCAAATATTAACATTGCTCCTAAAAGTCCAAATATTGCTCCTGACGCACCTACAGATATGCTATTAGGTTTAAATAAATAACTAAATATTGATCCACCTAAAGCTGATATAATGTAAATTACTATGTATCTCTTACTTCCATATACCGCTTCAACTTCTCTTCCTATGATATTAAGTGCACTCATATTAAAGAAAATATGAATTATTCCACCATGTAAAAAAGCAGATGTTAATAATCTATATATTTCTCCGCTATTGATTAAAACATTAACTTTAGCACCCATTTGAATTAAGATATAGATATCTATATCAATTAAATTTCGTGATTTAATTACTTCAATTAAATATACTAAAATATTTAAAATAATAATTGTATATGTAACTTTGTATTCTTTAAAGCTTATCTTTCTTTTACTATCTATATTCACCATATAATCTATAATAGGAATAAATGCTTTAGAACCATTACTACAATATATTATTTTTCTTTCTTTTAAAGAAAATATTAATTTATTATAATTACTTTCTCCATAATTTATATATTCTCCAGAAGTTAGAATTATTAGGTTCACTATAAATGGCTTATTTAAGGATTTTGCTAAATATTCTCTTGCTTCATTAAAATCAACTTCTTCATCTGAATCCTTTACTACTATAACGCCAACTATTACTTCATCTAAATCTAATAAGCCTATCCATTTATTTTTTTCATGAAAATTACTATAATAATCTCTCATAAAGAATTTTAATTCCTTTGTTATTGAATTAAAAAATACTTTTTCAAACTTATCCAACTATATCCCCCTATCATTTAAATAATAATAAGCAATTAGTAAACTATTTACTAATTGCTTATTAAATATTAATAATTTAATTAATTTCTTTTTCTAGCATATCTAAAAGTTCATTAAATCTTTCAATAGTTGCTTCTAAAGGTTTAGATGTAGTCATATCGACTCCAGCTTTCTTTAAAATTTCTATTGGATAGTTACTACCACCACTCTTTAAAAATTCAATATATTTAGGAACTGCATCTTCTTTTCCTTCCAATATTGATTTTGCAAAAGCTGATGCAGCAGCATATCCAGTTGCATATTGATAAACATAGAAATCAGAATAAAAATGTGGTATTCTTGCCCACTCAATATTAATTTCTTCATCAACTATCATATCTGCTCCAAAATATTTAACATTTAACTCATGCCATGCTTTATTATAATCTTCAGCTGTTAAAGGTATTCCTTTTTCTAAGCTTTCATGAGTATATAATTCAAACTCTGCAAACATAAGCTGTCTAAACACTGTTGTTCTTATTTGTTCTAATTCTTGATTTATTAAATATAACTTTTTCTTCTTATCAGTTTCTTTATTTATTAAATGATGTATTAGAAGTGCTTCATTAGTAGTTGATGCTACTTCTGCACAAAATAGCGTATATCCTGCGTAAATATATGGTTGCTCTTTTCTTGAATAATAAGAGTGAATAGAATGCCCCATTTCATGAGCTAAAGTAGATACATCATGTAACTCATAATTATAGTTTAATAAAACATATGGCATTGTTTTATATCCACCCCAAGAATAAGCTCCTCCTCTTTTACCTTTGTTTTGATATATATCTATCCAGCCTTCTTCAACTCCGCCTTTAAAGATATTTAAATATTCATCTCCTAATGGTTTTAATCCTTCTAAAACCATATCTACAGCATTGTTAAATTCTATATGCTCTTTTGGTATTTCAATAACTGGAACATATAAATCATACATATGCATTTCATTCAATCCTAGTAGTTGTTTCTTTAATGCTACATATCTATGAAGAGATTTTAAATTTTCGTCTATAGTTTTCAAAGAATTCTTATAGACTTCTAGCGGTATATCATTTGGCTTTAATGAAGCTTCTAGTGCAGAGTTATATTTTCTAACTTTTGCACTAAAGTTAAAGTTCTTTATTGAACTTGTTAATGTAGTTGCAAAAGTGTTTTCTAAATCTTTATATGACTTAAATAAAGTTTTAAATGCTTCTTCTCTTACTTTTCTATCCTTACTTTTTATAAACCCTGAATAATTTCCTTCAGTTAATTCTACTTTTTCACCATCTTCATCAACTATTTTTCCAAATTTCATATCTGCATTTGTAAGCATATTGTGAATTGAATCTGGAGCATCTAAACAATCTGAAACTTGTGCTAATAATTCTTCCTGCTCTTTATTTAATATATGAGGTTTTTCTTTTAATATATCTTCAAACATAAATGAATACATCTTTAGCTTTTCATTGCTATTTATAATATTTCTTATAAAATTATCTTCTAAGGACAATATTTCTGGTACAAAATAAGCTGTATATGATGCAAATTCTGCCATATAAGAATCTACTTTATTCATCATAGCTTGATATTTAGGGTTAGATGTATCTTCATCACATTTTAAATGAGCATATACATATACGATTTCAGCCTTTATGCCTAAATCTACATATTTGTTTAAGTAAGCTAGAATGTTTTCTTCATTATTTAATTTTCCTTCAAAATCCTTAAGTGATGGTGCCTCTTTTTTTAAATCTTCAAAAGTTTTTTCCCACTCTTCATCAGTTGAAAATATTTTATTTACCTTCCACTTATATTTATCTTCGATTTCTTCTCTTTTTTTCAATACCTTTGATTCACTCATAATTTTTGCCTAAATTTTTAGGCCCTCCCTTCTAATTATATTCTTCTTCTTTTCCTACAATATCCTTAAAAGCATTTTCCATAGAGTCTTCAATTAATTCTACACATCTTGTTATTCTTTCCTTCATAACCTCATAATCATCTACATATTTAAATTTTATTAAAAATGTAGGATTATATTCATCTAACATATCCTCAATTTCAAACTCTTCTTTTATAAAGGCATCATAATTAAAAACATCGTATATTGCTGAGTATTCCCATTCTTCAACATCTTTATTTGTATCAAAATATAAATTTACAACATCATTAACAACAAAAAGTTTCTTTACATATAAAGCTCCCTCTGAAACTTGAAAACTTCCAAGCTCCTTAGTTATAAATCCCGTATCCTTATCCTTTTCCATTAATACTAAACTTGAAAAATCCATGTATATTCCTCCAACATCTTTACTTTAGTTTTAATAACTTACCTATATTATATGTTTTATTTATAATATAAATCAACAGAATTAAATAGTTAAGAGTTAATTGTTAAGAATGAATAGTTAAAGAGTTAATGTGTCTATAATATAAATAATCAAACAAATATATTAATATCTCTAAAGTAATTGTTGCAAACTATTTGCATTTTCATATATAATAAGTCTAGACTATTTAGGAGATGATTTTTTTAATGATTAATATAAAAGATTTATGTTTTTCATATTCCAATAAACCACCATATTTACTTAAAGATATAAATTTAAATATACCTGAAGGTATATATTTATCTATAGTTGGCGAAAATGGAAGTTGTAAAACAACACTAATAAAACTAATTTTAGGTTTATTAAAACCAACCTCTGGTACAATTGAAGTTCAATCTAATTCTATTGGATATGTTCCTCAAAGATTAGATTCTTTTAATTCTCAATTTCCTATTACAGTGAAAGAAGTTTTATCTTGTCATAAAAAAAGTTTAAAAAATAATAATATAAATATTTCTTCTATTCTTGAAACTGTTAATATGAAAGATTACAAAACTAGACTTTTGGGAATGCTATCAGGTGGACAACAGCAAAGGGTTCTTATTGCTAGAGCCTTAATGGGAAATCCAGATATAATTATTCTCGATGAACCTTCTACTGGCGTTGATGAATCAAATCAAATTGAAATATACAGTATTTTAAAGAAACTAAATCAAGTAGATAAAAAGACTATTATATCAATCGAACATAATATAGATATTGCTTTAAATAATTCAACTCATATACTTAAAGTAGATAATGGAAATATTACATTATTTACAGTTGATGAATATAAGAATTTTAGAAATAATAATTTTAAGTTAAATGATGCTATTTAAGTTTATGATTAAGAAAGGTAGATTATATGCTTCAATTAGATTTTATGCAAAACGCCTTTATGGCTGGCTTTATAATATCAATACTATGTCCTTTCATAGGACTTTTTTTAGTGCTTAGACGCTACTCCATGATTGGTGATACATTATCACATTCCTCTTTTGCTGGAGTTGCTATAGGATTAGTTATAGGGGTTAATCCACTTATAACAGCATTTTTATTTACAACTCTTTGCGCAATAATTATTGAATTATTAAGAGAATATTATAAAAAATATGCTGAACTTGTTATGTCACTAGTTTTAACCTTTAGCTTAGGTATAGCAATAATACTTATAAGTAGTGGAAAAGCTTCAGCTAAAGTTAATTCTTTTTTATTTGGTAGTATTCTTACTGTTTCTACGCAAGATATATTTATGATATTAATTGTAGGAATAGTTTGCTTGACAGCACTTATATTTTTATATAATAAACTTATTTATATTACCTTTGATGAAGAAGGTGCCAAAACAGCGGGAATAAAAGTAAAATTAATTAACTATATTTTCACTATATTAGTTGGTGCAACTATTTCTATGTCTATAAGAATAATGGGAATACTTGTGATTTCATCTATAATGGTTGTTCCTGTTGCAACTGCAATGCAATTAAAAAAAGGCTTTAAAACAACTTTATTATATTCAATATTCTTTGGAATGTTTGATATTATGGTAGGACTATTCTTATCATACTATGTAAATAGTGCTCCTGGAGGTACTATTGCACTTACTTCAGTATTTACTTTAATTATAGTAATAATACTAGATAAATTTTTAAATTTTAAATAATATTAAAAATTATAAATGGGATATTTTCATAAGAAAATATCCCATTTATAATTTAGAAGAGTGCGACATCCTTTTATATTTATTATATTACAAATCTTACTTATTATTCTTGCATTGATCACAAATACCATTAAGCTCCAACTTATGTTCAGTTAAGCTAAATCCAACTTTAGCCTTTATAGCTTCTTCTATTTCTTCCATCGGACAAGGTATTTCAACACACTTATGGCAAACATCACACTTTAAAGTATGCTTATGACTTTCTTTTTTTAGTATATATATTGCAGGTCCATCTATATTTATTTTCTTAATTATATCTTTTTCTTCAAGTAACTCTAGTGTTCTATATATAGTGCTAAGATTTAAGTTTTCATTTTGCTTTTTACATTCACAATATATATTTTCTGCTGATAGCCCTTTATCTGAAGACTCTATTATATTTAAAATTGAAATTCTTCCTGCTGTTACTCTCATTCCATTTTCTTTTAAATAATTTTCCCAGCTCATTTTATTCTCCTAACGTTCTAATCTTTATATAATTATAACACTAATATTCCACATATTAAATATTAAAAAAATATCATTTTAATTCCCAGTATTAATAATATTACTCCACCTAATAAATCAGCATACTTACATATAAAATCAACTCGCCTAGCATATCTACACATAAAAAAACCAATTGTACATATAAGTAATGTTATTAATCCTACCAAAATAGCATCAACAAATAATAATATTTCATTTACTTCATGAAATGCCGTAAATCCAACTACTAAAGCATCAATACTTACTGACATACCTAAAATCATATACATTGATTTTCTTATTAAAACCGACTCATCATTATCATTCTTTTTAAACGCTTCTAGTATCATTATAAATCCTATTAAGGCTATTATAACTCCACCTATTACGTTAGGTATAGCAACTATATATGTATCAAAAAACTTTCCCCCTATTCCGCCTAAAAATATAAATAAAAACTGAAAGAAAGCAAATGATACTATAAACCCTATTTTATTTCTTCTTTTTAATATAGGATTTATCCCTAAACTTATACTAAGTCCAAGTGCATCCATAGCCATAGCCACACCTATTAAAATTACTTCTTTTAATCCCATCTTCTAGAAACTCCTCCAAATTATATAATTCTATTCTATATATAATTATAAAGTATAGTATTTATGTATTATTTTTTTTAAATAAGTACTTTTAATAAGACAAATTTTATTGTATATTATTAAATAGAGTATATAATATTTGAAAAAGTATATCATATTTTGTAGTTTTATATAAAGGAGAGTAACTTAATGGCGAATTGTATAATTGCTCAATCTGGAGGTCCAACATCTGTTATTAATTCAAGTGTAGTAGGTTTATTGCAGGCAAATAAAGATTTAGGTTCATTTGATAAAGTATATGCCGGTCTAAATGGAATAGAAGGTATATTAAAAGGAAATATAATAGAATTATCTTCTTTTACTGATGATGAAATAAATACATTTAGGTATACACCATCTTCTGGCTTAGGTTCTTGTAGATATAAAATGAAGAGTTTAGAAGAATCAAGCGAAGAATATGACAAGCTTTTAGATATATTGAAAGTTAATGACATAAAAGCCTTCTTTTATGTAGGTGGTAATGATTCTATGGATACCATTGCTAAACTAGGCAAATATGCAAGAAAAACTGGAATAGATATAAAGTTTATTGGTATTCCCAAAACAATAGATAATGATTTAATGTATACTGATCATACTCCTGGTTTTGGAAGTGCCGCAAAATTTATTGCAACTACAGCCCTAGAAACATATTTAGATTCATCAGTTTACATAAATAACGGAATATTTATTTTAGAAACAATGGGTAGAGATACAGGTTGGCTAGCAGCTTCTTCTTGCGCAGCTAGAATAAATGGTGAGCCTGTTGCAGATTTTATATATTTACCTGAAGTTGCTTTTGATATAGAAAAATTTCTTTTAGATGTAAAAAAAAGATTTGAAGAAAAAAATAAAGTTTTCATAGTTGTTTCAGAGGGTATAAGAAATGCTGAAGGAAAGTTTATAACTGAAGTTGAAAAGCAAGCTCATGATAAATTTGGTCATGCACAATTAGGTGGTGTCGGTTCATACCTAAAAAACTTAATAATACATTCTGGTATAACATCTAGAGTTAAATCTCTAGAATTAGGAGTATTACAAAGATGTGCAATCCATTGTTCTTCAGATATTGATTTAAATGAAGCTTTTGAAGCTGGATACTCTGCATTAAAGTTTGCACTTGAAGGCAATAGTGGATATATGGTTGCTATAAAAAGAGAGTCAAACGCACCTTATTCTACTTCTCACTTCCTTGTAGAAGCAGATAAGATAGCTAATAATGTTAAATACTTTCCTAAGAATTTAATTAATGATGAAGGAAATCATATAAAAGAAGAAGCATTGGATTACTTCTTACCTCTTATTGCTGGAATTCCATCATTAGTTATAGATAATCATTTACCAAAATTTAAAACAATATCAAAATAATAAAAATGGCAATATCAAAATAAATTTTGATATTGGCCTATAAAGATGGAAGTTCTAATTCGAACTTCCTTTTTTTTGCACATATATAAATAATAGATCAAAATTTCTATTTAAGTTTAAATACATCTTTAAGCAAGTAGAATCAGTGGTTTAAAAGGGGCTCACGTTTCGTTAGCCCCTTTATAAAAATAATAAATTAACTTTTTAAGGAAATAAAGTTTACTTGAAATTGAATAAATTTTATATTAAATAAATTTCTGAGACTGCACCTTTTACTTATATACATATAATATTATTTTTATTTTATTAAAAACTAAACATAAAAGTTTGTGTATTTGCTTACCTTAACACCTTAGAGTATAATAAAATTGGAATTATTGAAATTTATAAGTTTAAATGTATTTGATATATAAGATAATCATAGGAGGATGAAATGATAGTTTTAAGCTGTAAAGATATATCGAAAAGTTACGGAATAAGAGATGTACTAAAAGATATTACTTTTTCAATCAATGAAGGTGATAAGGTTGGAATCATTGGCGGAAATGGAGAAGGAAAATCAACCTTGTTTAAAATAATATCTAAAGAATTATCACAGGATTCTGGTGAAATATTTATAGATAAAAATAGAACTATAGGATATTTAACTCAACACGTTGATTTAGATTTGAATAATACTATATATGATGAAATGAATTTAGTATTTAAAGAGCTTCTTAATATTGAAGAGAGATTACATTCATTAGAAATAAAAATGGCTGAACCTTATAACGAGGATAATGCAGCTTATCATGAAAAAATTATAAAAGATTACACTACTCTTCAAGATTTATATTCTCATAAAGGCGGGTACACATATAAGGGTGAAATATCTAGAGTATTGAAAGGTCTTGGTTTTCTAGAAGAAGACTTTGATAAAATTATAAACACTCTTAGTGGTGGACAAAAAACCAGAGTTTCACTTTGTAAACTACTATTAAAAAATCCAGACATAATTTTGCTTGATGAGCCAACTAACCATCTTGATCTAGAAGCTATTGAATGGCTAGAAGAATATCTAAAAAATTATAAAGGAACTGTTTTAGTAATATCACATGATAGATTTTTCTTAGATGCCGTTACAAACAATACCTTTGAAGTTATTAACGGTCATGTTAATTGTTATAATGTTCCTTATACTAAATTTATTGATCAAAGAAAGAAAAATTATGAAGCTCAACTTAAAGCTTATAATCTTCAGCAAGCTGAGATTAAAAGACAAGAAGCAATAATAGAAAAGTTTAGAAGCTTTAACAGAGAAAAAAGTATAAGAGCTGCTGAAAGTAGAGAAAAAGCCTTAGAAAAGATGGATAGAATAGATGCTCCTGATAAGGAAAAAGAAGCGTCTAAAATTCAATTCGAAACTTCTGTCAAAAGTGGGCATGATGTTCTTCATATTGAAAATCTAGCTAAAAGCTATGGAGATAATAAGCTCTTTTCAAATCTTAATTTAGATCTTAAAAGAGGCGAAAAAGTAGCATTAATTGGAGAAAATGGTCGTGGTAAAACAACTCTCTTTAAAATTATTTTAGATAACTTAAATCCTGATAGTGGTAAAGTTATACTTGGAACAAATGTAAATGTTGGATATTACGATCAAGAACAATCTAATTTAAACCTAGATAAGACTATTTTAGATGAAGTATGGGATGAATTTCCTAATTTAACCACATCTAAATTAAGAGGTGCATTAGCATCATTCTTATTTACTGGAGATGATGTATTTAAAATAATTAACACTCTTAGTGGTGGAGAAAAATGTAGGATTAATTTATTAAAGCTTATGTTATCAAGGTCTAATTTATTATTATTAGACGAGCCAACAAACCATCTTGATATAATGTCTAGAGAAGCTCTTGAAGATGCTCTATTAAGTTATGATGGTACATTAATGGTTATATCCCACGATAGATACTTTCTAAATAAAGTAATTAATAGAATCCTAGAGCTTAACGAAGATGGCATTAAAGAATTTTTAGGAAATTATAGTTACTATCAAGAAAAGAAAATTAATCCTAATAGATTTGAAGTTTTAGAAGAGTTATCAAATGGAAAAACTAAAACTCAATTGAAAGATGAAAAGAAGAAAAAAAGAGAAATTGAAAAAGAAGAAAAAGCTTTAAAATTGAAAATAAAGAAAATAGAGGATGATATATCAACAGGAGAAGAAAAATTGTTGTCTCTCCAAGAAGAACTTTGCCTTGAAGAAATTTATTCTAATCCTTCTGAAAGCGGAAGAGTTAATAAAGAAATAAGAGACTTAGAGGAAAAAATCTCTAACCTATATGAAGAATGGGAAAAGTTATCTAATTAAAGCACTTTTGCATAATTATTAATTTTAATAGGAGCTGTCTTATGACAGCTCCTATTTTTAGTAATATCTTGTAAGTTACTTATCTTTTTCCTGTTGATCCAAAGCCACCTTCCGCTCTTTCAGTTTCACTTAGCTCTTCTACTTCATCCACTTCAACATACCATACTGGTTTTACTACCATTTGTGCAATTTTCATACCTTTCTCAACTATAAAGGCTTCCTTCCCATGGTTTATTAATACTACACCTACTTCGCCTCTATACCCTTCATCTATAGTTCCTGGTGTATTTAAAACAGTAATTCCATGTTTTAATGCTAATCCACTTCTAGGTCTAACCTGTGCTTCAGTTTGAGGTGGTAACTCTATCTTTATTCCAGTTTTAATTAATGCTGTTTCTGATGGATTAATTAAAACCTCTTCTACTGAGTATAAATCTAACCCAGCATCACCTTTATGTGCATAATTAGGAATTATAGCTTCATTATGTATTTTTTGAACTTTTAATTTTAACTTATTCATTTGTATTCCTCCAACAAAATATTAATTCTATTGTAACAAGTAAATCTTATTTATGTCCATACTTATTCTAGGTAAATTAAAAAGAGATAAATTAAATCTTAAATTTATCTCTTTTTATAAGTGTATAAATATTTTTCCTCCATCCTATCTTCTGTAATAAGTAGATTTTATTTTATTTACTACACATATATTTGCAGATTTATTATCTTTATCTATAGTAACTTCATTCCATGTATAGTATGAAGGCTTTTCAAAAAATCTTCTATCTACTATTGCTATAACCCTATAACATCCATTTTCTAAATTATCGAATACTACTTTTCCATTTGCATCAGTAAATTTTGAATTATACAATTTAGGAGATATCCCATTTAATAAATATAAATTTATCCTTGCTCCCTTAAGCTCTACACCCTCTCTACTTGCAAGCCTTGATATGACTTCAATTCTACCCTTTTCCTCCACTTCATTATAATTATTATAATTATTTTGTAGATTATATTGAGAGCTATCTTGTGAGATACCTTGTAATTTATCTTCTATATTTGAATATAGTCTGTCATAAGGATTTTCATATTGTCCCTCACTACAAACTTGATCACTAAAATCACTTTCTATTATTTCTTCTTCTTGATTATTGCATATGTTGTCTCTATTAATAGTTCCTGTAGAGTTATCCTCTCTAACTTCCCCATCAACTTGAATAAATAAATTTAAATTTCCATTTTCATCTACAGTATATTGATCTTCATTATTATTATTATTTTCATCACTATGATATTGATCGTCGATAACTATTTTCATATATACCTCCAAAGCATAATATAGTTACATAATATGCTTCACCTATAATTTTGGTGATAAAATAATAAAAAAAAGTGTCAAAAGACACTTTTTATTTAAGAAGAAATCATTTTAACAGCTTCATCAAATTCAATAGGTTTGCTAAAATAATACCCTTGAATAACATCACAACTAATTTTCTTTAAAAAATCTAGCTGTTCTTTAGTTTCAACCCCCTCTGCAACTACTAAGAGGCTTAAGTAGTGTGAAAGTTCAACAATACTATTTATTATATACTCACTTTTTTCTTCAACAACTATTCCATCTATAAAACTTTTATCTATCTTTAATACATCTATAGGCAAAGTTCTTAAATAACTTAATGATGAATATCCTGTTCCAAAATCATCTAACGCCAACGAAACTCCTATATGTTTTAATTTTTCTAATGTGTTTATATTTTTTTCTGCTGATTTCATTATTATACTTTCTGTAATTTCAAATTCTATATATTCAGAATTCAAATCATAGAATTTTAATGATTCAGATATAAACGAAACTATATCTTCATCTCTAATTTGCACCTCTGATAAATTTATAGCCATTTTAAACTTTTTAGTAGTTATTAATGTTAATTCTTTGCACTTTTTAAAACTCTCATTTATTATGTATTTTCCTATAGGTATTATAAGCCCTGAACTTTCTGCTATTGGTATAAATTCACTTGGTGATACTGGTCCTAAGGACTTACTATTCCATCTTACAAGCGATTCAAACCCTATAACCTCTTCCGTATCTACTTTAATCTTAGGTTGATATAGCATTTTTATTTCGTTATTATCTACAGCAACTCTTAATCCCTTTTCTATATCAAATTCTCTATTTAGAATTTCTAATATTTTTATGTCAAAAAACTCATATCTATTTTTTCCATTAACTTTTGCAAGATACATAGCCATGTCTGCTCTTTTTAATAAAATAGGCATATCACCCCCATCTATGGGATATACGCTAACCCCTATGCTTAATGTACAAAAAATTTCTTTTTCATTTATTATTATTGGATTACTTAACTTTTTTATTATATTATCTAAAATGTATTTAATTTTATTCTTTTCTTGTATATTATATTGCACTAATATAAATTCATCTCCGCCATATCTAGCAAAAAGAGAATCTTTTATCTCCATATTATTAATAATTTTTGCAAACTCAATTAAAAGTAAATCTCCAGCATCATGCCCATATGTATCATTGACATATTTAAAGTTATCTAAATCTATAAAAATAAATGCGATTTTTTCATTAGGATAGTTTTTTATATGATTTGTAACCTCTCTTACAAAAAACCTTCTATTAGGAATCCCAGTAACTTCATCATTGAAACTTAAATAATTAATTTCAAGTTCCTTTTCCTTCCTATCCGTTATATCGGAAAGAGCTCCATGAATAAATAAATCCCCATTCTTTTCTAATGTCTTTTTTCCTTTACTTTGAAGCCATACAACTCTATTATCCTTACTTAATATTCTATACTCTATAGAATAAAATTCTTCTTTTTTTGAATTTAGAACCTTATCTATTTTCTTATTATATATATCAATATCATCTTCTAGTATAAACTTCTGCCAACTTTTATCTGAAATTAGTACGTCGCCTTCCCCTCTAATTTCTAAATACTCTCTAATACTATAATCAATTGATATAATGTTTTGATTAACATTCCACCAAAATGCAATGTCTTTAGAGCCCTCTACAGCTAATCTATTCTTATTTTCTATAACCTTATTCATATTTTCTACTCTTTTTCTTTCAGTTATATCTGTAATAAATCCAGACAAATAAAAAATATTATTTCTTATCTTTCCCTTTCCTTGTACTTTAAGTAATAGCTTTTCTCCCGAAAAATCTATTATAGATGATTCTAAAAAAAAGTTATCTAATATCCTATTATGTATAATGTTTTCAATGAAAATTTTTATATCTTCTCTTTCATCTTCAACAATAAATGAAAACCATTCTTCAAAGCTCTCTATGTCATTATTAGTTTTTAAAATCTCTTTCATCTTTTTAGACATATATAATTTATTATTTTCACTATTCCATTCCCAAATTGCACCTTCCAATGCATCTATAGCCATTCTATATCTTCTCTTATTTGATTCTGCTAATTTATATAGCTTTTTATATTTCCTATTTGTATAAATCAATCTAATCATTAACAATAAAATAATAAAGAACATGATAAATAATAATGAAGTCAAATTATCAAAATTACTTTTAACTATTAATATAATTAAACACAGAGTAGTAAATATGAAAATACTATTCTTTTTTCTTTTTTTCAAGATTATCACCAGTGCCCTTCCTTTAAAATTATATTCTAATAATTATATATTTTATCATATTCTTCCACATATTAACATAATTTTAACTTGATAAAATTAAAAAAAATAGACGTATGTAAATATGTCACATTCGTCTATTTTACTCTTTTATTATTTATTTAAATATCTTCGTTAATATTATGTTTAATGTAACACCTACAAGCGCTGACAAACTTAAACCTGATATACTTACTGTATCTGTTATATTTATCCCTATAGCCTTTGGCATAAATAATCCTGATAATCCAATAAATATAATTGTTATTATAACTATTATATTCTTTATATTAAATTTTACACCTTCATTCCTAACTGTATTTACTCCAACTAATGCTATCATTGAAAATAACATTATACTTATTCCGCCCATGACTGATGAAGGTATAGTTCTAATTACCGCTCCAAACTTATCTATAAAACTTAATATTATTGCAAAAACTGCTGTTAATCTCAATATAGATGGATCATAGTTTTTAGTTATTGCTAATACACCTGTGTTTTCTCCGTATGTAGTATTAGCAGGTCCACCTATAAGCGATGCTGTCATAGTAGCAAGACCATCTCCTAATAAAGTTCTATTTAGACCTGGGTCTTCAATAAAATTCTTTCCTACTATAGTACCATTAGTTGTTATATCTCCTATATGCTCCATAAAAACAGCAAGTATAACTGGAACTACTATCATTATCGCACCTGAATCAAACTTTGGCAAAGTAAATTTTGGTACTGCTATAAAACTTGCATTTTGAATTGCAGTTATGTCAACTTGTCCTAATACTAAACTTAATGTATAGCCGACTATTACAGCAATTATTATAGATAACTGTGATATAAACCCTTTAGTAAATCTTTTTATGCATGAAGCTAGTCCTAATGTTATTATTGCTATTATTAATTCTTTTCCTGAACCTGCTTTTCCAGCTATAAATGAATTTACTCCTGCCATATCTAAAGCTGTTGGTATAAGATTTACACCTATAACTACTATCATCGGGCCAACAACTTGTGCTGGCAAAATACTTCTTATCTTAGATACTCCTATTTTTTTTACTATAAATGAGACTAAAGCATAAATTAATCCTGCTACAAACATCCCACCTTGAGCATATCTTAAATCACCATATTGAGTTGCAACTGCACCAATTACCGGAATAAATGCAAATGAAGATCCTAAAAACACAGGAACTTTACCTTTAGTACATAAATGAAATATAATAGTTCCTATTCCAGCTGAAAATAAAGCAACTGATGGATCAAGTCCTGTTATTATAGGGACTAAGACCGTTGCTCCAAACATTGCTATTAAATGTTGAAGGCCTAAAACGCTTTTTAGTAAGCCTCTCTTCACATTACTTAAACTATTTGTTTCTTTCGTCTCTACATATTGTGCCATTTAATGACCTCCCTATTTTTATTAATAAGGAGAAATTCCTATTTCTCCTTTTCTAGCCTCTCTGGACTAATTTAAAAAGGTATTTTTAAATAAAAAAACTTCTCTATAAATATCCAGAGAAGTTATAATAATCCTACAATAATTTTACTTCTTTTGAGCCTCTCTGGACTAATTTAAAGAATGAATTTTCTTTTTTCAAAATTATATCATCTACTTACTATTATTTCAATATAAATTTTAATTTCCATATAATAAATATTGTATTCTTTGAATTTTTAGGAATACTAGTACTAGCATAATAAGTTTTAGGAGGATATTAATATGAAATTTAAAAATTTTAGAAAGAAGTTATCTACAATTTCTATGGCTATTATATTATCTTTCTCATTTATAACTAATACTCATGCCATAGAAATCACAGAAGATTCATCTAACGAGAGTAGGCAGGAAAAAGTAGTATATCTTACTTTTGATGATGGTCCTGGAGGGAAAATTACACTTCAAGTTTTAGATACATTAAAAGCAGAAAATGTTCCAGCCACTTTTTTTGTTATAGGATGCCAAATTAAAGGACAAGAAAATACTATTTTAAGAATGAAAAATGAAGGTCATAGTATTGGACTTCATAGTTTTTCCCACAATAGAAATAAATTATATTGTGAAAATGAAGGTTTTTTAAAAGAAATGAAACAAGATCAAGAAACATTATATGAGGTTACAGGAGAAAAATATAATATTTTAAGATTTCCATTTGGATGTAATAATCAATCTTACAAGTTAACACAAAAATTAGTAGATACACTACATGAAAATAATTTTAAAATATATGACTGGAATACCGATAGCGGCGATGGTGCAAATCCTAACTCATCTCCTGAATGCATAATAAAGAAAGCATGTAAAAGTCAAGATAAGGATACTGTTGTAATTTTAATGCACTGTACATATATAAATAAAAATTCCGCTAAAGCTTTACCTTCTATAATTAAATATTATAAAGATAATGGATATACTTTTAAAGCTATCGATGAAAATACTCCAGAGTTATACAAAGTAACAAAGAAATAATTTTTGGGAGCTGTCTAAGCACAGCTCCTATTAAAAGTTTTAAATTAACAATTTAACTTATTTACTTATTAGTACACCTGTGGCTTTTAATGCTATTCCAATAGCCTTATATAATATCATGCCTAAGAATACATTCATTATTGCAGCAGGTATAACAACAATACTAATTAGACTAACAAAAGATCCTGGTAAACCTACTAATAAACTTGCAGATCCTAAAAATACTAGTCCACTTACTATAGTTCCAAAACTTAAAGCTATTAGCATTTTTATATTATTGCTTAGTCTATTTCCTATTAATTTAAATATAAAATACATTACGTTTGCTGTCACAACTTTATCTATAATATTTGGTAGTTGTCCACCTGGGAATTTTGTAGTAAGCGCAGTTAATACTCCCATTATAATACCTGATATTAAAGAAGTCTTATAATCATTATTTATTATTATGATTATAAATAACATTGCTAACGCAAAATCTGGTTGCATAGGTAAACCTAAAGCTGGTGTTATTTGATGTAATAGAGCTCCAATAGCTATTAATATTGCATTTAGTATCATTTTTTTTACATTCATATTTCTATTCATATTCAAAATCTCCTTTTTAAAATAAATTTATATCAAAATAGTTTGTCCCCTCTACTTCATAACATAATTACCAGCTCCTTTAAACATTACTTTAATTTTAAATAAAAAACGCCCTATACAAAAATGTATAGGACGATATTATCCGCGTTGCCACCTAAATTGCTTTAAAAGCCTCTCTCATCAGGTACTAATATACCCTATTCCCTATATCGTGGGACTTACGGATCAACTACTTTAATAAAATTTCGTATCACTCCTCCGAGGCCCATTCACTATTTGTTATAGTACCGAAATCACACCATCTTCGGCTCTCTGAAACCTTACATAATAGCTACTCTTCCTCATCAAAGGATTAGTTAATTATTAATTTAATAATATACTATGCTATCTATTCATAATTGTCAACAATTTCAAGGAATTTTTTCTATTCGGAACTATTACCATAAAAATAAATAATCCCAATAATAATAATCCCTTGATTATACTTGTACAACTTATACTCCACCAAACTCCGTTTATTCCAAGTGAAGGTATACTGCTTAATAATATTGCAAGAGGTATTCTAAGACCAGTAAACAATATACTAACCCAAGATGGCGTAACTGTATTTCCAAGACCTGAAAATGCTCCTGCTGTTGTAATTTCTATGCACATAAATAATTGGGAATATCCTAAGATTTTAAGATATATAGCACCTTGTGAAATTGCTTCAGCTTCAGGTATGAATACTGAAAAAACGCTTCCTCCTGCAAATACTAACAGTATAGTAGAAAAAATTCCTACCAAAGTTGCCATAACCATTGTTGCTTTATATCCCTTTAATATCCTGTCCCATCTATTTGCTCCATAATTTTGTCCTACAAAAGCTGTTAATGCTGCTGCAAAACCTTCTGCTGTCATCCATGATATTGCTTCTATTTGTGATCCAACCTTTTGAACTGCAATTGCTACTGGCCCCCATGATGCAATTACTCTTCCAATTATCATAGCAAAAACTGAAAACAAGCAATTTTGAAGTGCCGTTGGAATCCCAAATTTACATATTCTATACATATAACTTTTATCCAAATACTTCTTATTTTTCAAACTTAAGCTATATCCATTTTTTATAAATGATATTATAAATATAATAGTAACAATAGCTTGTGCACTAATAGTTGCTAGGGCTGCTCCAATCACTCCAAGCTTTGGGAATCCCCAAAGTCCAAATATCAATATTGGGTCAAATATTATATTAAAAGCTAGTCCAATAGCATTTATCAAAAAAGGAATTTTGCTACTACCAGCAGCATTAAAGATACCTGTAAATAATGGATTTAAAAAGCTAAATATCATTCCAAATGACACTACAATTAAGTAGTCTATAGACATTTTTATTATGCTTTCATCTCCTAAATTAAAGAATCCTATTAGTTGATTTTTAAAAACTATTAAAATAATCGTATATAATATTGCCATTACTATATTAATAAATAAACTATTATATATAAATTTATTTCTTTCCTTAACATCTTTCTTTCCTATTGCTTGAGCAACACCTATTTCGGCTCCTATTTTGGATATAAATACAAGTGCGCTTCCAAACCAAGTGAAGAAACCTGCTGTTCCTACTGCTGCTACTGACTCGCTACCTATTCTGCCTACCCACATCATATCTATCATATTGTAAGCCATTTGTATGAAAGATGTGCCTAAAATCGGTACAGACAATTTTAGTAGTACATTAAATATATTTCCTGACACTAAATCTACTGATTTTTTCATATGTACCTCCTTATTTATGATATTATTTATCTTCAAATTATATATTTAGTAGTATCTTTTTTCAATATACTTATATTTATTTATTCACTTTTTTTGAATATTAAATATTCTTAATAAAACTTAAAGGATTACCTAGGTAATCCTTTATTTACTTAACATATTTATTATATTTTCAAAATGCTCAGGTTTACTATAATAAAAACCTTGTACTGTATCACATTCTATACTTCTTAAATAATCTACTTGCTCTTTTTCTTCTACACCTTCAGCAACAACTGTCATGCCAAGTTTATGTGACAATTGAATAATATTTTCTACTATGTACCTACTTTTGTCATTTTCAGACATATCAATAACAAAACTTCTATCAATTTTTAAAACATCTATTGGCAACTTAGTTAAATGATTCAAGGAAGAATATCCAGTTCCAAAATCATCTAAAGCAATGGAAGCACCTAATTCTTTTATTTGTAATAAACACTCTATGTTCTTATCTACTGATTTCATTATCATACTTTCAGTTATTTCTACTTCTATGTACTTAGGAGGGACATTAAACTCATCTATCAAAGAATTAAAGTATTCTAATAAATCACCATCTCGTAATTGTATTTCAGATAAATTAACTGCTATTTTAAAGTTATCATAGCCTTCTAATAATAGATATTTTACCTTTGCAAAAACTTCTCTTAATACAAATTTTCCTATTGGTATTATAAGCCTTGTATTTTCAGCTACAGGAATAAACTCTCCAGGACTAACAAAGCCTATTTCATCACTTTTCCATCTAAGTAATGCTTCAAATCCATTTACTTCATCATCTGTAAGCCTCACTTTAGGCTGAAACACAACAAACATCTCATTATTATCTAATGCAGTTCTAAGACCTCTTTGAATTGAGTAAATTCTATTTATCTCTCTTGATATGTTATTATTAAACATTTGCCATTGATTTTTACCATTGCTTTTAGCTATATACATTGCAGCATCAGCATTTTTAAGCAGCACTTCAAAATTTTCACCATCATCAGGGAAAACTGATACTCCTATACTTGTTGAAGAATAAATTTTATGACCATTTATGTCATATGGATTTTTTAATATTTCCATAATTTTTCTTACCGTATCATTTATTTCATTTAAGTAACTTATAGATGAAATAAATATTAAGAATTCATCTCCACCAAATCTACATAACAATTGATCATCATTAAATATTTTCTTTAAGTCTTCTGAAAAATTCTCCAAAAATATATCTCCGCATTTATGCCCATAAGAGTCATTTATAAACTTAAAATTATCTATATCTATAATTATTAATGCTCCTCTAGATTCTGAAATAATGTGCTTCTCAAGCTCTTTCTCTATAATATTTTTGAATTGCTTTCTATTATTTAATCCAGTTAATTCATCATAATAACTAATATACTCTAACTTTAAATGTGCCTCTTTTTCTCTTGTTATATTATGAACATATCCTTCAAACCCTAAAAATTCGCCTTTATTACTATTTCTTGACTGGCCTTTAACACTAATCCATATATCTTCCCCTAAAATATTAGTCATCCTAACTTCAATTTCTTCTAAATTATTTTTTATACCATCAATTAATATATCAAAATAATCTTGGCGAAAGTAGCTTCTACACTCATCAAAAGTTATTATACTAAAATCATCTTTGTATCCTGTAATTTCTTTATTGTTCCCATAAAGCATTATTAAATCTTCTTCTTTATTTACAGAAATAAATAGTCCTTTAATAGACCTAATAAAAGATTCTTTTGAATTTAATAAAAACTCTTTTTGTCTATCTTTAAGATTATTCGAAGTCTTATCGTTAAGGGAACCAACATCCATGTTATAACTATTTTCCCTAATCATATATTTAAATCCTTCTCAAAGTATATTTTTATATTTATTATATAATTTAAAACTTATTTATTTTCTTCTACTTTCGCTTCATCTTTTGATTTTTCTTTATTATCATTTATTAATGTTGCAACTAAAGCAGCTCCAGCAGCTACAACTACCGCTAACTTACCCAAGCTTTTCATTTTCATAAATTGTTCCTCCTACCCATTATTTGAATTGATTTTGATCTCTTTCATATTTATATCCTATTGAACTTAATTTGTTTTTTAATTCTTCTTCTGTTACCCCTATGTCTTCACATAATGATGATAAATTAGAGTAGAAATCTCTTAATTTCATATTTATCATACTTAATAGAATATTAGGATCCATAGATAAAATGCTTTCTCTATCCATACTATTTCTCCTTTTTATATATACAATTTCTATATATTTGGAATCTTAAATAAAATATACCATATATCTTTTAATAAAAAAAGTACATTATACATCTTTTTGTATATTTATTAAGATAAATATACAATAATAATTTACTTTTTTATTATCGTAATTAATTATATTATTTTTATATGTTTCAACTATTTTTTTATAAAAGCTAAGGAGCTGTTGCCCGATTAAAAATGCAGAATTTATAATGTAGAATGAGGGTAAAAACTACTGAAAGTATTTTTAAAATAATATAAATTTAAATATTTCAGTACGAAATATAATCGAAATTTTAAATTTTATATTCTACATCTTAAATTAAATAGCATTCTGCAACAGCTCCTTATACAAGCTTTATTTAATTAATTATTTAACTTCTGGTACTTTAGAAGCTTCACTTTTCTTTGGAGATTTATATCCATTCTTCTCCCAACTTGCTTCTTGATGTTTCTTAGCCATTAGCTTTCACCTCCATTATATTATTAGTATTCATTATCTATTTTTTAATTATTCTATATTCAATTTAATAAATTATTATTTCATAAAAAAATAAAGATATTATGTAGACAATCTTTCTTACATAATATCTTTATTATAAAACTTTAATTATTCTTCATCGTAAACTTCTAAATACTTTGTCTTTATACCATCTTTTTCCCAACCAAGTATAGAGTCTAAATTAACATTTTCAGCTGCCTTAAATATTGATTTTTCAACGCCATCAAAATTTCTCTTAAGCTCTTTTATTAATTCCTTTATCTCATATCTCTTATTTCCTATTTTCTCAGCTGCAACCATACATGCACAATTTAATGGCCAAATTCCTGCATTATTAGTAAATCTCTTTATATACTCTTCTTCTACATAATAAAGCGGTCTTATAAGCTCCATATCTTCAAAATTAGCTGCCTTAAATTTAGGAAGCATAGTTTTAAAATTACCTGCATAAAGCACATTTAATAATGTAGTTTCTATAACATCATTGTAATGATGTCCTAGTGCTAACTTGTTACATCCAAGTTCTCTTGCTTTACTATAAAGAGATCCTCTTCTCATTCTTGCACAAAGATAACATGGGTAATCTCTTGCCATCTTATCTATAACTTCGAAAACTTTTCCCTCATATATATGTACTGGTATTCCAAGATGGTTACAATTCTCTATAAGTAATTCTTTTATTTGTGGATGATATCCTGGATCCATTGCTATAAATTCTAATTCAAAGTTCATTTGTCCATGTTTTTTAAGCTCTTGGAAACACTTAGCCATAAGTAGCGAATCTTTACCACCAGAAATAGCTACTGCAATCTTATCTCCCTCTTCTACAAGATTATAATCTTTGACAGCTCTTACAAACTTAGTCCAAATATGTTTTCTATATTTTTTAACAAGGCTACGCTCTATTTCTTCTAAAGGCTTTTTTTCTTCAGTAGGAATTAGTCTCTCGCAGCCTTTACCTGCTATACTACTCATTTTATCACCTCATTTAATAATCCTTTTCAATTATAACACTTTTTAAACTTATTGTCTTTATATAAATATGGAGTTAGCACAATTAAAAATGTAGAATGTACAATTAAAACTAAAGAAATTTTAAATTTCACATTCTACATTTCAATTATTAGAAAACTTTCCAACACCTATATATAATATTTTACTTTAATTAACTTATCAGTTCATTTATTTCTATATATGGATTCTTATATCTATTTTTCTTTACTGTACTTTTTCCTATATTTATAGCTTTTTTAGGGCATAAATTTATACATGCCATACAGTCTGTACAATTACCTTTCCAAGTTGGAATACTATTTTTCATTATAATATTATCTGCAGGACATGCCTTCTTACAAATTTCACATCCAATACAGTCACTATTAACATTAAAATTTTTATCCTTACTTTTATACACATTTTTCCACATTGAATAAAGGATCTTATTTAATCCAAATTTATAATTGCATTTTTTAATTTTTCTTTCTTTAATTTCATTAATAAAATCTTCTAAAATTTTTTCATTTTTCTCAATTGCTTCAATAGCTCTTTTTTCACTTGGATTTCTACCTGCTCTTATATAGTTAGAAATATATTTTATACATACAAAATTTGATAAAGTATTCGTATCTTTAATTATTTCATTTATATGGGCAAAGCTACTTTTTGCTTCTCCTCCACCAGATACCCCTACTGCAAAAACATAGGAATTTTTCTTTAATTTTAATTTACTTAATAATTCTAAAGTTATTATAGGTAAAGAACCAGAATGTATTGGATATATAAACCCAACTGTATCATCATCACAAATAAAATCATTATCTCTTAATGCTTTCGTCATAGATATTAATTCTACATATTCATCTAATGCTTCTTTTATTTTCTTTGAGACATATAAACTATTCCCAGTTGAAGAAAAATAATAAATTTTCATAAATAATCCCCTATCCTACTTTGTATAATCTATAAATAATTATAGAACTAATTGAGTAAATTTCTATTTTTCACTTTTAATAACTTGAGGATAATTAAAAACATTATATGGATCATATTGTTTTTTAATCTCTTTTAATCTTTTAATATTTTCTCCATAATATTCTTTTTCGTAATTATCTAATTCATCTAAAGGAAAATTAACAAAAGATCCTTCTGTTAGCCTTTCTATTGCTCTAAAGTTACTCTTAACCCATTCCTTATTTATATCTGCATATTCATCTTTTTCCCAAACGGATTGAATTCCCATTATAAACTTAGCATCCCTATAATAATATGCTGTATCTAATTTATTTACATCAGCAATTGCTCCTCCAGCTCCATAAAATGATATTGCAGTATAATATGATCCTTCTGTTGGATTATCTATTATTTCTATAAGTTTTTTTATTTCGTTATTATTATAGTCTCTATATACAAACCTTCCTGTTGACTTATACTTTTCATAATCCGGATGGCTATCTTGAATCCATCTATTACATTCTAATATACTCATATCCTCTACTTTAAGTTCAATTGAAGTTGTTATATCTTCTAAAGGTTTAAGTATTTCTCTTGCTTCATTGGAACTTCCATAAAATAATCCTGTAAGTTTAACTCCTCTTCCTCTTTCAGCTGAATTATATATTGCAGTTTTTAAATTCATTCTTCTATCTAAATTTTTATATAATTCTTGAAGAACCTCAATAACTTTAATATTATCTTCATTAGTAATATTAGGATAATTTATATTGATTAACGTGCCCATTTTAATTTTTTCTTTTAACTTTATAGTCATTGAAGTTATAATCCCAAAATTACATCCTCCACTACCTTTACAAGCCCAGAATAAATCACTATTTGATTGTTCATTAAGTATTAATTTTTTTCCTTCATAATTTATCATTTCAACTTCAAGTAAACTATCACATGCTAACCCTAGAAATCTGCTTGAATATCCCCAGCCACCACCAAGTACTAGACCTGCTACACCTACAGTTGGACATCCCCCTCCTGGAAATGCATAATTCCTACTTCCTAGCGATTCATATATTTCTCTATTTCTTACTCCACCTCCTATTTTTACAAAACCATTATTTTCATCTATATTAATTTCATCCATTTTACTTATATCTATAACAGCTACATCATTACCAGTTGAATATCCTTCATAACTATGTGCTCCAGATCTTACTCTTATTTCTATAGAATTCTTTCTAGCCCATAGTATTGCATTAATAACATCTTCATCATTATGGCAATATATAATTACTAATGGATATTTTTCAATAGCTCTATTCCAAGCTAATCTACTTTCTTCATATTCAAAACTTTCTTTGGTAATTATCTTGCCAGTTAATCCTGAATAATCAACATTTCTCATTTAATCACCTTCTGTAAATTATTTTTATAACTTTTGTAAATTATTTTATATATAAGATGATAACATATCATTTCTTAAAATCAATAAAAAGAGCCATATTTAAGATTTATAATTATGCTTTTTTCAATATAATTTATCTAAAAATAATTCTATCTTTTTCCCAAACTTCAATTTCCTTTTCTTATAGAAACTAATATGATTCTATTTTGCTTAACTCTACTTATATCATATTCTAAAACCTTAGAGTATTATTTATTAAACCTTTTATCCATCATATCTACAAATATATAACTTTTTTTTAATAATCTTTAATTTCAATTTATTTTTTATCACATTTCTACTTTTTTCTACATAGTTTATAAATATAGATGATAAATGAAAGGATGTTAATTTATGTACTATCGTAAAGATGATGATTGTGAAAAATGTAATGATTGTGTAAAAGACCCTAGCAAGATTTATTGTGATATATCTTGTCCAGATACAAGTAAAAACTGTCGTGAATCATATAAGGTTTTTAATCCCCCTGTATATGCTAAGGCATTTATTGCACTTCAACCATATGAAAATTTATTTAATATAGAGGATGCATTTGCTGCTGGAACAATATTTAAAGACTTATATAGTCCTTATTGTGATGTTCAATATATTAAAGGAGGACATAGATAATGAGACGTGAAGACTACCTAGAAAAAATACAAAAATTACAATTTTTTGTTGTGGATTTAAATTTATATTTAGATAATTTTCCTGATTGTGAAAAAGCAAAACATGATTATGAAGTGATATCTTGTGAACTAAAAAAGACAATTTGGGAATATGAAAAACAATATGGTCCATTAACCAACTTTGGTTCTTCTTACTTCCAAAATCCTGAAGCTTGGGTTAATAGTCCATGGCCTTGGGAAAACATGAAAGGAGGAAAAAATTAATGTGGTATTATGTTAAAACATTAGAACACCCTGTAAACTTAAAATCAACAGACTTAAAAATGGCTAAGGTTCTTATAACTCAATATGGTGGCCCAGATGGAGAACTTAGTGCTGCTCTTAGATATTTAAATCAAAGATATTCAATGCCTACAAATAAATCTAAAGCACTATTAACTGACATAGGAACAGAAGAGATGGCTCACGTAGAAATAATAGCTACAATGGCTCATCAAATTATGGAAAATGCATCAATAGAGCAAATTAAAGCTGCTGGCATGGATGGTCATTATGCTGATCATGGAAAAGCTACTTTCTACACTGATGCTACTGGAAATCCTTGGACTGCTACTTATATCCAAGCTAAAGGTGATGTAATTGCAGATTTGCATGAAAATATGGCAGCTGAACAAAAAGCTAGAGCAACTTATGAATGGTTAATGAACTTGACAGATGATGCTGAAATAAAAAAAATATTAGGATTCCTAAGAGAAAGAGAAGTTGTACACTATCAAAGATTTGGTGAAGCTTTAATGGATGTACAAGATAATACTAATCTTACAGACTTTTGTAAAGAAAAATAGTATCAGGACTACCTTAAAAGGTAGTCCCTTATTTTTAACTCATTTATTAATTAAGGTATTATGCGAGTTCTATCCCTAGGAATAAGCGATGCCTCTCTAACATTTTCTAAATTTAATAATTGAGATGTAATTCTTTCTAATCCTATTGCTAATCCTCCATGCTTTGGCATTCCATATTTAAATATATCTGTATAGCTTTCATAATTTTTTGGATTTAATCCTTTGCTTTTTATACTTTTCATCAACATATTATAGTCATTAATTCTCTGTCCGCCTGTTGTTATTTCAACACCTTTAAAAAGTAAATCAAAACTTCTAGTTCCATTTTCTTCAAAAGGCATTGTATACATCGGTCTCTTACTCCTTGGATAATTTGTTAAAAAGATAAAGTCACATCCATACTTTTCTTGTGCATATTTACATATTAGTTTTTCTCCTTCTGGGTCTAAATCTCCATTTAAATCTTTCTTAGCATATACATTTTTTAATATTTCTATTGCCTCATTAAGTTCAATCCTCGGTATACTATCTCCTATTTTAGGCAAATTAACACTTAATATTTCTAAATATTTTCTTCCTTTTTCTTCTATAGTCTTTAATATAAACTTTATTAATTCTTCCTCTAAGTTCATTATTTCAAACTCATCATCAATAAATCCCATTTCCAAATCCATACTTATATATTCATTCAAATGTCTACTTGTATTATGCTGCTCAGCTCTATATACATGAGCAACTTCAAAAACCCTTTCAAATCCAGCTCCTACCATCATTTGCTTATAAAACTGAGGACTTTGCGCAAGATAAGCAGTTTTTTCAAAATACTCTAATTTAAACACTTCTGTTCCACCTTCTGCTCCTTCAGCAACTATTTTAGGTGTAAATATTTCTGTAAATCCTCTATTTATTAAAAATTCTCTGAAGCTTTGAACCATTATATTTTGTATTTTAAATATAGAATTAACTTTTTCATGTCTTATACTAATTGCTCTATTGTTTAATATAGTGTCTAAATTTAGATCTAACTCTTTTTTGTTTATTTCTATTGGAAGTTCCTGTGCTTCACTTATTATTTGAAATTTTTCAACTAATATTTCAAATGGATTTAGCGAATTATTACTATCTTTAGCTATTCCAATGATTGATACTACAGATTCAAGTTTTAATGAGTTTAAATCAATTTTATTATTTTCTATAACACATTGTACCAATCCAGATCTATCTCTTATTATCAAAAAAGTTATTGATTTTAACTTTCTTATTCTATATAACCATCCTTCTATTTTAATTTCTTTTTCTATAAAATTAGGAATATCATTAATTAATACTCTTTTCATATCTACTTTCCTTTCACTATTTTATAATTATTTTTATAGTTTAAACCTATTAATCTTAATTAGTTATTGATAAAAAAATAGCCCCTTGAACAAAGTATGCTCAAGGGGCGATAAAACTTCGCGGTGCCACCCTTTTTTAACTTTATAAATATAAAATTAACTTTAACTTTAAGAAGTACATTTAAAGCGGGCCCACCTTAAATAAAAAAAGCCTCCACTCCATATAGGAGCGAAGGCTATGTTCACGGTACCATCCTAATTTAACTTAATTAAATAATTAAAAAGTTATCTCTATCTATTAACGCTAGAACACGTCTTACTCTACTTAATTTCAAGTAAGCATCTCAAAGATGTCTTTCGATATCAATTTCTCATGAAGCTCTCACCATCCTTCACTCGCTGAAGATACTCTTTAAATATCTACTCTTCTTTTCATCGATTTTTTCTTTTAATTTATATTATTCCCTTAATGAGTAAATGTCAATATAAATTACAAAAACTATTAAGAATATATTCAAATCCTTTTACTAATAATAAAATTGGAGGTGATACATCATGACTTCAAAAGAATTATTATATATTGAAGATGCCTTAGGACATGTACAATTCATGCAAACAAAGTGCCAAGAAACTGCATCAAAAATTCAAGATGCAGAGTTAAAAAATCTAGTAACTCAACTAGAAGCTAAGCATAAAGAATTGTTTGGAAAATTATATTCATTATTATAAAAGGAGGGTTGTAGCATGGATGATAAAAATTTAATGGAAAATATTTTATTACTCACAAAAGGTGCTGCTGATTTATATTTACATGGAACAATTGAATCTTCAACTGAAAATGTATATCAAACCTTTGATGATTTATTATGTGAAACATTAAAAATACAACATGAAATTTATAAAAAAATGGAAGCTAAAGGCTGGTATCAAACAGAACAAGTAGATGCTCAAAAAATTCAACAAACAAAACAAAAATATACTATGCAATAACATATTAAGAGAGATGATAAGTAAAATTAACGTCTCTCTTTATCTTAGATAGTATTATCAATTAAATTAAATAACCTACTATTTTTATACTCTAATTATTAATTTTATAATAAACTTCTGTAACTAATCATCTACTATTTTCTTTCAAAACTCATAAATCTGCTTCATTGGAATTAAAGAATCCACTATCCCCTTATGCTAACAATTCCTATTCTTTACCTAATAATTTTATTTCACACTTCCCTATTAGAAAATTAAAAAGTTAAATAATATATTGACATGGAATCTTGGTGATTATAATGAAAAACTGATTCCCTCTTCGATACAATCAAAGCTTCAGCTGGCATAATAGGCTGTTTATTATTACTCAATTACTACCACTATTTTCACTTGATTTCAATTCACTAATAGCTTTAAGTATTGCATCTACTATATCTGGAGATGTTGTTAAAGGTTTTTCTTCTAAATCTAAAGATGCGTAATTTAATGCTTTGGTCGCTGATTTAATTTCTTCAATATTTGAATTATCATTGTTCATTATATTTACCGCATTAACATATGCTTCTTTAAATAATATCCATGTTTCTTCTGTATAATCTTTTTCTACCTTATCTTTATTATTTTCAATACTTGTCTGCAAGTCATTTTTATCTAGTGGAGAGTTTGCTTCAGGTGAAAGGACCTTAAAATAATCCAGATTTACTTGATATTTACCAGAACGCTCTTTAGAAGTTAGCTTAATAGTATGCTCACCATTTTTTAAGTTTTTAAATGATGCAAGTAGTGATTGTCCTTCATCATTTCCTTCTAAAGAATAGTTAGCTTTTTCTCCACCATCAATAGAAATATCAAAACTAGCAAAATTAGTATGCTTGTGAACATAGACATCTATTCCAGTTCCATTAAATGTGTACTCAATACTACTGCCTATTGTCCCAGCTCCAAGCCCTGTTTCAGTCTTAGTAACACCATGATGTTTAGTTGGTTCTCCTGCCCATGTTGACCAAGTACCTGTCCATATAAACTGAGAATTTTTTGTCCACCCATTGTTGTTTACAGCATCTTCTACAATAGTTTCACTTATTGATGTTGGTATAGCAATTTTAACGTCGATTGAATTTTTTATTTCTTCATTTTCTTTAGATATAGCAGTAACCTTAACTACTCCATTCTTTGAATTTATAGTTAACAATCCATTTTCATCAATAGTCGCAAGATTAGTTGCATTTCCTAAACTATCCGTAACCTTCCATGATACTTCTTTATTAGATGCATCTATAGGCGTAACATTAGCCAACATTTGTAATCTGCTATTAGCTTTGCTTAATGTTTTTATACCTGAATCCGAGAATATATCAATCCCCGTTACAGTTGTTGCTAAATTATCTATAACTTTAAATGCATCTAGTTCTACTTTAGCCCTACTTGCATTAGGATTTTTTGTTGCAGTTGCCCTAAGCTTAATTGTATGCTTTCCCTTTTTTAAATCATTAATAGTATATATAACCTTTTTTCTTTCTGTAGATGGGCTATAAGTATCTACTTCGCCTTTGCTAGCACCGTCTATAAACACTTCATATTTACCTCTATCTGCGTTAGTTACTACAAGCACTTCTATTCCTGTGCCTACAAAAGTTAATTCGGCTGTTTCATTTCCAATTGGATTCTCTAAAAACTTTACTGTACCTGCATAATTAGCTGATTCAGACCAGTTTCCCCAATTCCCTACATAAGTTATACGAGGGTCTTGATCATCAATATATCCTGCCATGTTTCTTAAATCTTTAACACCTACTTCATCTGATAGCTTAGTTTCAATTCCATCAATAACTGCTGAAATACTATATTTGAATGTTCCTAAAATGTCCTTAGCATTTTCATCTGTTAAAAATGTATCTTCTATATTATTACCAACTAGTACTAAATCTCCCTTATCTATTTGACGATACACATTATAAGTTACATTTTCTCCTTCTACATCATTCCATTCTAGATCAATAACTTCATCACTTATTCTATAAGCACTTAATTTAGTTGGTGCATCTAATTTTGAAGTTGGAATATTAGTTATTATATAAGTTTCACCTTTAACTGTATCAAAAGATATTTTTTCATTTTCTAAAGCTCTATAATTAATCAAATTTCCTTTAGAATCTTTAACAATTGATAATCCTATATTTTCATATTTTCCAATAAATTCTCCACCATTATTTGAAGTTATAGAAAACTTAGTAGCTTGGTTATCTTTCCATTCCATACCAACTTCAAAATTTCCTCTAGCAACCAATCCAGACACAGAACCATCTACCCATTTATCAGGCATAGCAGCCATAAAATTGACATATCCCATATTACTTTGCATAAGCATTTCAGCTACTCCTGAAGTCATACCAAAGTTTCCATCAATTTGGAATGGTGCATGGGTGTCCCAAAGATTTGTAAGAATACCACGCTTAAATAATGTACGAATTAAACTGTATGCACGATTTCCATCTCCTACCCTTGCCCATGTATTAATTCTTTGTCCCATTGCCCAACCGGTACTTTGATCGCCACGATCATTTAGTGATACAATAGCTGCTTGAAGTAACTCCGGAGTTTCTACAGAAATTAAATCCCCTGGGAATAAACCTAAAAGATGAGACATATGTCTATGTCCTTTTTGCCCCATACTTCCTAATGTTGTTTCTTCATACCATTCTTTTATTTGACCACTATCACCAATTTCAATAGGACCCTTTAAATTTCTTTGTATATCTTCCCATTTTTCAATCTTCTCTGGATCTTCATCTACTAACTTAGCCGCTGTTATAACATCTTCGTACATTTGCCAAATTAAAGATTGTTCATAAGTATTCCCATTAGTTCTTGGTCCATGTTCTGGAGAATATGCTGGTGAACAAACTAATTTACCTGTTTCTGGATCTTCGATTAACATTTGCTCATATAAAATAGCCTCTTCCTTTAACATTGGATAAATTTTAGTTTTCATAAATTCTACATCGCCAGTGTACTCATAGTATTCCCAAACATTTTGTAAAATCCAAGGTACTGCTGCTGGAGACCAACCCCAGTCAAAGCTCCAACCTGGCGCGGTCCATCCAAATGGCGTATTTTGTGTATGAGCCATAAATCCATTTTCTTTATTTTCATCAGTACTCTTTATATTTGCATAAATTTCTGCTGTAACACGACCTGGTTCTCTTAATGATTCTATATAATCAATTAATGGCAAAGCTGTTTCCGCCATATTTGTTGAGTATGATGGCCAATAGTTCATTTGAAGATTAACATTCATATGATAATCTGAATGCCATGGAGAGTTGTTTCCCCCTGCCCATATTCCTTGTAAATTAGATGGTAATGATCCATCACGTGAGGAAGCTATTGATAAATATCTTCCGTATTGGAATAACATAACCTCAAGATCTCTTTGTTCAGTTTCTGGTGCAGTGCCATCATTATATTTCTTCAATAATTTATCAGTAGTCATACTTGATGGTGTTTGACCTAAATCTAAATCTACTCTTGAAAATATACCTTGATAATCTGATAAGTGCGACTCTATAAGAGCATCATATCCCTTTTTGCTTGCCTCTACAATATTTTTATTAACTCTAGCCTCTAGATCTTCATCAGATTCTCCTGTTCTATATTTAGGATAGTCATTTTTATAATCTGTTCCTATTGAAGTTATTATAATAACTTCATCAGCATCTTTTACATTTACCTTTCCATCTGCTAAATCAGTAATTGTACCACCACTATTTATCACTTTAGTCTGAGAGCTAAACTTCATTTGATTATCATCTAACTCACCAGAAATAGTGATTAATCCATCTTTTGCAGTTTTATCAAATGTCCTACTATATCCATTATTTGTATTAGGCCCTCCACCTCTAGTATTATCTGGCTCTACTCTAACATCTAAAGATAATTTTCCTTTTTCACTAGCAGAGAGCTTTGTAACCATAACGTTATCAGGATAACTCATAAAATATTCCCTTCTGTAGTTAACATTATTATAATCATAATTAACGCTTGAAATTGCAGTATATAAATCTAAATCTCTCACATAATTTTTTACATTGTCAGCTTTTATATTATCTTTAAAATCTAAATACATGTTTCCGTAACTTAAAAAATAACCATATCCTTTTGTTCCTGCGTCGTCACTAACGCCTGTTAATTTATTGCATAAACTATTAGCTGTAGCTATATCCCCTCTAGCAAATGCATCTTGAATGGCCTTCATTATTGGAACATCTACCCCATTAACTTTAACGGTTGCATTAGATTCTATGTTTCCCCCATTATATTTAGGTCTACTTTCACTTGGTCCACCTGACCAAAGTGTTTTTTCATTTAATTGTACTCTTTCATACTCTACTCCACCAAATATACTTGCCCCCATATGTCCATTTCCTATAGGTAATGACCATTTCTCCCAACCATTATAGCTATCCTCTGCTGGAGCATCATACCATAACCTCAACTTATTATTATTTGTAACTTTGCTGTCATTTACTTTATTGTCTAATGCAAATATAGTTCTACCAGTAGATAATAGCATTGATAAGGTTAGTATTGCTGATATTATCCTTTTTTTCCTTTTCATTTTTATCCTCCTTAAAATTAAAGACGTCCTGAACTATATTTTTGCTTATATTTCAAGACGTCTTTATACTTAATAAATTACTTTTATACTATTGTTTTTTCTTTTTTAACATAAATGCACCTAATAATGAAACTATTGTTCCAAATAGTCCTACTGCTGCTGGTGAAGTTCCTCCTGTAGCTGGTAATCCGTTATTGCTGTTATTACTGTTATTACTGTTATTGCTGTTATTGTTGCTATTATTATTGGTACCGCCGCTATTATTATTTCCCCAATTACTACCACTATTTTCACTTGATTTTAAATCACTAATAGCTTTAGTTAATTTATCTGTTATGTCGTTAACTTCCTCTTGAGTAGCATCTTCCTTAACTAAAATACCCTTAGCATCTTTTAAAACACTTATGAAATTCTCCCAACTCTCCTTTGTATAATCTTCTGCCTTTAGAGATTCTGCTATTGCTATTGATTTCTTTAATTCCTCTTTATTTACTTCTACTGGTTTTTCATCATCCACTTTTTCTAATTCTTTAATAGCCTTTTCTAAAGAAGCTTTTATGTTATTTACTTCTTCTTGTGTTGCATCTTCTTTAGCTAAAATTGCTTTCGCTTCTGCTAAGATATCTACAAAGATTCCCCAACTTTTTGCTGTATAATCTTTTTCTTTTAATCCTTCTGACTCAGTTATTAAATTAGATAATTCTGTTTTATCCACTGCTTCTGGAGTTTCTCCTCCATTCCCAACTTTTATAGTCACAACATTAGAGGATACAGATTTCCCTTCAACTGTTACTTTAGCTGCTAAAGTAGACTCTCCATCTTTTAATCCCTTAATTTTTCCATTTTCTATTGCAATAACATTCTCATCTGAAATAACATATTCAACTGTTGCTTTTGATAAATCTACTTTTTTTCCATTAGACATAAGTGCATTGACATCAAAATCAACAGATAAATCTACTGGCAATTCATTTACACTTGTATTTAGATTTACATTCTTTATTACTGAATCAGATTCTTCTTTAATTTCTGAGACATAAATATCATCTAAAATAATCTCTTTAAATCCATTACCTTTATCTAAAGATATATAGTAATCATTTACATCCCCAGTAGTAAATTCCTTTACTATTGGCTTAGCATTAATATATTCTCCTGTTTCAACACCAGTAGCCTCTAATGGGATATTTAATAATGTTCCTTGTGATAACGATTTAACATTAATAGAATATCCAGGTGCTGCATCTGCAAGTGAATATAAAAATCCAAGCTCATATTTAGTATTAGGCTCTAACTTTAATGTTGATGAATCTGTTACTATCATTTCCCCTACTTCGCCTTGTTGTTGATTACTCTTTAATGAGAATCTTCCATTAATAACCCAGCTCATTTTTTGTCTTCCATATAAATCTTTTTCTGCTAAGTGAGTTCTATTCGAAGTTCCTCTGTCTGGTGCTAAGAAGAATGGTGTTATTCCTTCATCAACATTTTCAAAATCTTCATAGAATACATATCCATCTTTATTTGTATGACCAGGATGCTGCCAAATTCTAAAATCGTCAATTAATACTGGATTTTCACCTTCCCCTGCTTCTATATAAATAATGGCTTTATCTATATTTTTAGGCACTGTAAATTCTACTTCCATTCTAACGTAAGTATCATCTAACCATTTAACACCTTCTCCTTGTCTTACTCTTCCACCTCGATTAATAGTGTTATTAAAACTCTCATCCCCTACGTCTACACCTAAAAGAACTTCTCTATTACCACTATTCTTTACCCAAGCAGAAATTGAATAAGTTTTTCCAGTTTCTAATCCACTTATTTCTTGGCTTATTTTCCCTTGCTTTTCTCCAATAGAAACTATATCATTTCCTTTTCTTCTATTTTCAGTTTCATTAACAAAAGTTATATGATCTGTTTCACCATTTTCTGATTCTTTAGTCCAGTAATTCCAACTTTGAGAATCAAATCCAGGATCATTTATTTTACTGCCTTCACCCCATGAATCTATTCTATCTTCTGAAACTTCTCCCTTAGTTACTATATATGGAGTATTTTGTTTAACATCTAAAGTTACTTTTCCATTGACAACATTTATACTTTTAACTTTAGTTCTACCTAAATCAGATAATTCATAAATCTCAACATTCTTTAAATTCCCCCAACTTTCAGGTAGTTCCCACTCCGAAGTAGTACCCATTGGATTCCAATGATAAATTTTCTCATCTTCTTCAACTGGATCCCAAGGTAAAAATAAAGTAGTCTTTCCTTCTCCAATTGAATTAATTGTATCTTCTGGAGTTGTTGCAACTAACCTCCCCTCTTTATAGTAATTTATATCATTTCCTTCTCTTACTGCCCTTAGTCCTTCATTAAAAATAACTTCATCTTCTGTCATTTTCATTATATCGAAATGTTGCATATACTTAGTTGGTAAAACTTGATTATAGAACCTTTCTACTCCATTCACTCCTTCTATTGAGTGATTATTTCCCCATCCACTTGATAATAAATGCTTACTTCCCTTTAATAACGGATTTGATAAGAAACCATCCTTAGTACTATTTCTTATAAATCTTAAAATATCACTTGTTCCACCTTGATTTGGATATGCTGGATCTGAACCCCAATGATTCCAAATTACATGTTCTTCTAAAGGACTATGAAATTCAGTAGCTACTGGATAACCTATATCATTAAGTTTTTCTCCAAGTTGATGAGCATTCCATCCATTTCCTGTATAAACATCAACATAAACCCATCCTAAATCTGGTACATCTTTTTTTAATTCATCTAATCTTTCAAACAACTTACCAGTTACAATATCAGCTCTTTGATCAACATAGTAAGATTGATCAAGCCATCCCCAACCAGGTGCCTTTTCATTTACTATTCCATCTGGATACTTAAAAGCATCTAGTTGATACTCTGTTGCATTTATATGGACACCAAATTTTGCATTATACTTAGCACCTTCATTTATTAATGTATTAAAATCTTCAACGCCTCCTTGTCTAATCCCTATATGTCCGCCATAATCTGGGATAGAATCATCATGTCCTTCAGCTTGATATCCTTTTTCAAGTACCATTTGTCCAAATCCATCTGTATAATTATATAATTTCTTTACAGTATCTAAAGTTCTTAAAAATGGACTTTGAGTATATCCAATATTGAACGCTATATAGGAAAGGCTATCTTTAATCATATCTCCTCCCATAGGTGCTTCAACATTATTTCTATATTCTATAGCTGCATCTTGCCAATCTATTGTTTCATCTGAATTCATATCCTTTGTTATCATGACTTCTGTCCATAATGTATCTTCGGCATAAACTTCTACTTCTGAGTCTAACACCTCTCTATAAGTCCATTCTCCTGTTCCCATTGCAGTAGACTTATATCCATTTTTATTTTGAGTATCTAGTATTATTCTACTTGAATATTCAATTACATTATTATTCATTGTTATAGCAAAATTATCGTTATTTATAAATGCATATGTTTTATTTTTTAATGATGGTTCTAAATCTTCAACTGTACTTATCTCATCAGTTATTTGATGCCATGCTCCTGTAGATAAAACTCCTGCTATTGCTCCACCTTCATTACTCTTAACTGTTGCAAAACTATTATTAGGTAAGTATATTTTCTTTACTTTAAAGTCACCATTTTCTTTTATATCTGTTATCTCCATTCTTATCTTGTTATCATTTACAGATACTTGCATAGTTAATGTAACTCCTATTTCGTCAATAGCCAAAGTATACGTAGCTACATTATTCTCAATATTGAATGAAACCTTTGGAGAATATTTTTCATTATTTATTTGAATTTTATTATATCTATCTTCTTGACCTATTAACTTTGAATTATCTCCTTTCCACACATAATCTACTATTCTTGGAAAGGTATTATCTAAATTAACTTTTATTTTATCTGATTCTATACTCTGAACTTGAACCTCTGGTAACTCTTCTTCAATTTCTGTGGTAATTTCTTCAACTTTTATATTATCTAATGTTACGGTTTTATTACCAAACCATCCTACTAGACCTATTTTACCTGCATTACTAGGTATACTTCCTGTTGTTGTACTTCCTAATAATTCATTATTTATCCATAAAGTAATAGTATTATCTTCAACTTTCAATTTTAATTTATAATTTTTATTTGCTTCAAGTTTAGTTGAACCTGGAAATGCTCCCCAACTCTCTTGTCCATTTTTAGCAGATTTCCATACCCATGAACCTGAATCGTAACATAATGCTCCCCAATTATTTACATCTTGGACTCTAAACCCTAATCCAATTCTTCCAGTATCATTATTTACACTAAAGTCTGTCTCATAAGTAAAATTCTTAATATTAGGAGACTTGTTATCATATGCTAAAGAAACTCCATTCATTGGAATCTTCACAGATCCATCTGATACAGTTACTGCTATCCCTATTGGTTTTAATACTTTCCAGTCCCCACTTGTTTCTGATGTATCAAAATCTGCTGAGTAAGATATTTTCTCTCTTACAGTTATATTTGCAATTGCTTTAGGAGCTTCTTCTGATGCACCCCTTATTGTTCCTTGAACTGTAAAGTTCCCAGCACTTTCATAACTACTTGGATCAACATAATCCCAAATAACTACCTCTTCAGCAGTTGTTCCATCTTCATATGTTACAGTAGTTGTATAAGGTAACTGTGGCTTAGCTTTAACTAAAGTTTCAATATCTATTGGTTTTACACTTGTTATATCATTTTTAACTTCATCATCAAGTGTCTTAATTTTTAAATAGTCAACTGTTATATCTTTACTATCAAACCAAGTTCTAAACCCAAATTTTCCTGCTTCTTGTGGAAAATTATTTATTGATATAATATCATTAAATATTTCTTGCCCATTAACCGTCAATGTTAAAGTATTTCTCTTAACTTTCACTTTCATAGTAACCCATTGTCCACTTTCTAATTTTGGACCTGCTATATCATCTTTCCAAGCGGTAGGTGATTCTATTAACCATCCTGTTCCTGTATTGTATCCTACAAAGCCATAACTATTAACACCTTTCCCTCTAAATACAAGACCAAACCTTCCTGGTAATTCCCCCTCTTTAGCTTCAAACTTAAATCTTGTTTCTGCTTCAAAATCTTTTAACTCTGGAGATTGATCTTCAATGAAAACCAAGTTATTACCCTTACTATCATCTCTTTTTATTGTTAAAGCACCTTTTGAACCCCCTTCAGTAAAATCAAAAACTTCTTTAATTTCACCATCCCCTGCAAGTCTTGTCCAAGAGTTACTATCATAGTCACTATACTCTTGATTGTACACAAAGGAGTCATTTACCTGTTTGATGTTGCCTACTTGCGTAGTATTAGTTGTTTCAGCTAAAGCCGATACTGGAATTTGACCAACTGCAACTGCAGCTGCTATTATAAAAGCAATACTTTTATTAATTGATTTTTTTCTCATAATATCCCCTCCACCTTTTGTATACATTTACAATTATATTTTAATATATAATACAATTTAATAATTTAGTAAAATTGGTAATTTTTTTAATAATATTGCTATTTTAAATATCTATGTTAAAATATTGTTCTCAATAAATTAACTTATATATTCGAATAAAAAAAATAAAAAGAGGTATATTAAATATATCTCTTTTTATTTTATAGTATTAATCAATAATATTAATTTAATAATTCTAAAACTTTATTGGTATAACCACATTATTTACACTTTTCTACTTTCGTCTTTTCTTTTTGGCTATTCTTTTACCTAATTATTATATCACGCAATTCTAGATATAATTTGAATCACTATCAAATGTACAGGATAGAACATATAAAACATCCATTTTGTAAATTTATTTTTTAATCCCAACTTACCATTGTATAATAAAATTAATGGTAATGAAAATACCATCATCCATTGGTAATCAAACAGCATAAGTTGCTCATATGCATCTTGTCCAAAAAACGCTGTAATAACAGGCAAAATAGAAAAAGCTATGTACGAAATTGATAATAAACATTTTCTATTTCTGAAGAAATAAAATATTAATGTCATGAAAAATCCATAAAAAGATGATTCCGTAAACATATATGCAACACCTAAAAATATTACTATAATTGTTGTTACAATGTAAGCCTTTTTATTATTCACTGCCTTGCCATACTCTAATACTAACAAAATCAAAATTGAAAGAGCTAAAGATAAAAATATATTATTACTTATTCCTAATAAATTATCTAGTCCTATCATTATCAATCCAAATAGAGATAAACGACCTAAATATTTCATTCTACTTTTAGTATGAAAGAATCCCTCTATTATAAGATAGAAAAATATAGGAGCTGAAAGCTTTCCTAAATAGCCAAACCAAATTGGGATATCATAAGCTCCACCTAAATATGTATATATATGATCCATAAGCATTGTAACAATAGCTATAATTTTTAATGTAAAAGAACTAAATATCTTCATTAACTTAACCTCCCTAATTTCATAAAACTATTGTACCTATGATTTATATTTCTATCTATTTATATTCCTTTCATTTACCTTACATTATTGTAAGACAGTAAAATACCACTAGTCTTCATCCTAGTGGTATCAAAATTAATTCATTGTGTTTTCTTTATGACCGCATTCTTCACATTTAAAATATTTCTTTCCATATTGATTATTATCATATGCATAATCAAATTCCTTCATAGTTTCTCCACAAATTGGACAAATCTTATCTGTAGTATTTTTCAATAGACTCCCTCCTCTAACTTACTATTCAATCTTTTATAATAAATAATTTTAGTAATTTAATTCTTTTATATAATAAATCAATAATAAAAAAGTTAGCCATTTTGACTAACTTTTTTATTATTGATTTATTATAACACATTATCTGCTTTCATTTCATTTAGTAACTTTTCAGCTAGTTTTAAATAATTATCCCATGCTGTATTTCTCTTAGTATATCCGCTTGATTTATAATCACCTGTATCCTCTATTGCAGGTAATCCTGTTAAATCTAGCATATCTTGAGTTTCTACAACCTTGTTATTTAATTCATCCATTTGAATATTAAACCCTATACGTGATGGCTCATGATACTCAATACTTTCATACTTTGATACTCTATAATACTTCTTTAATTCTGGATCTTCTATTTCATCTTGTGAATTTGCAAATATCTCATCATATCTACACTCTAAAATTTTACCATCTTTAACTATAACCTTTAATTTACCTGTTAATCCACCACCTAGTTCTTCTGCAATTGCATAGTACTTAATTCCAGAAGGACTTGATAATTCAGTACTAAGCTTTTCAGCTAATGGTGCCATAGCTTGCTCTATACTATTTGAAGCTCCAGATACAACATCGAATTCTCCTGTTAATCTTTGTTCATCTATCATTTGCTTTTCAACTTGAACAACACTTTGAATCCAAGCTGCCCCTTTAGCTAATCCCATATCAAAATTATACTCTGAATTACGCTTAGGAACATCTTGATAATATCTTTTATAGTAATTTGGTCTTGTCATTTCATTAAACTCAACCTCTACTATTTTCCCATCATTTTGAACGACTTCTAATATTCCTAAATGACCTTGTCTAAAACGTTCTTCAATTTTGTAGTAATCACCTTTTATTAATCCTAATGTAGGTTGAGCATCCCACTCTAAATCAATATCTTGTCCAACTGTTGTTGATGCTTGTGTATTTGCATCTGCTTTTTCTTCTGGCTTTTCTTCTTTAGCACATGATGTTAATACTCCCATTGCCATAATAATAGCTAAAGTAGAAATCATCCCCCTTAGTTTTTTACTTTTCATTTACTTATCCTCTTTTCGTATAAATATTGTTAAATTTTCGTCAATATATTATCATAATTTTAGATTCTCAGCAATTATTCCCATTTATATTTAACACTTTATAAATAATGTTTACATCAACTTAATAATCCGTCCTATTTTTCTATTTTTTCTTTATTTTATTTACCTTTCTATATTCAAATTATACAAATTATGGATTATAATTAATATAAAGTATATTTAAGGAGGTTATTAATATATCTAAATTATTTAAAAATAAAGCTATGATTACCATAACAATTATTTTAATCTTAGTAATTATAGCTATATCATCATTTTTTTATTATAAAGAACGTTCATCTGGTAACATAAATGCTAAATCAAATATATCTGAAATTGAAAAAATAAATAAAGAAATTTCTAAAGAAACAAGTATTGAAATCAAGGATGATGAATATTATCCTATTGAAAAAGTTTATGATATACTTCATAGAATGAGTAATACAAAAATAATTGCAGAAGATAATCAAATTTGGGGAAGAATATCTATGGACCCTAAATATATTGCATCATTAAAAAGCTTAATAGAAAGAGTTGATTATGAAGATAAAGATTACATGTTAGAAGTGCTTTCTAGATGGGAAAATAACGATTTTTCGAAAGCTGTTGAGGAACATAATTACTTTTGGAAAAAGCTTGGTGGAACTATCGGAAAAGCAATTTCTTTAAAAGAATAGCAAATTGTTATACACTTATTTATAAAAATAGTACAAGTTATAAACTCTTGTACTATTTTTATATTTATTTACTTAATAACTCTTTAATTTCTGGAATGCTATAGCCCTTATTTTTTAACTCCTTAATTTCTTCAATCCTCTTAACAGCATTTTCACGTGGAAATCTTCTTGTTAAATTTTCTTCCTCTTGCTCAAAAGGTATCATACCCTCTTCTGTATAATATTTAAGTGTACTATATCTAGAGTTAGTAATCCTAACAAGTTCTCCAATTGATACATACTCTGATTCTAATATTTTTTCCATCGATCTTTGTCTTGACATTAAATTTTACAACTCCTTTAAATAGGATATCTTCTAAGACGTACCCCATGAATAGCTACTCTTCCTTGAATTGCTTCTGGTATAGCTTCATAAATTATATTATCTATTTTAATTAAAGGAACTGCTCCTTCATGTATGACAGTATAATCGTGACCATTTTCCTCTAATCTTTTCCTTACTTCTCCTAGTCTTTGACTTGCGTTAGGAAACCATTCCTCCGTATCAATAAAGATAGATTGAGAACGTTCAATATCAGGAAAAATAAAGTTTATTCCAGTACCTGTTGGAGTTTTAATTGCATTTTTCTTCATATTTAAAAATCCCTTTACAGCCATTTCAATTCCATGATAAATGTGAATATCATAAAGTTTCTTTGATATTTTATTATTTATAACTAAACTATGAATCTTTTTATATACTATTTCTAAATCTCCCTTAGAAAAAACATCTTGCATGCATCCACTTTCTCTAAGAAGCCACAGCATAAACATGTTTTCATCACTTAAAACTCCATCTTCTAAAATTTCAGCTCTAAGGAATTCAACTATTCTAGAATATTCATCCATATTACTTCTATACTCTCTTAATGATAGTCCAGCTGTTTTGTAATACATATCACAACCTAATAAACTAGGTATTTCCTCAATATAATCATATCCTTTTAAAGAATCTGTCATAGAAATTTCAAGATTTTTTAGATGTTTATTAGCTAAATTAGATGCTTTTGATAGCCACCAATTTAAATCTTCTTCTATAATTTCCTTCTTATTAAAAAGTGGTTTAAAAACTGCTTCCTGATATAAAGTGATATTAGGATTTTCAAGATATGATTTTTTTAAGGATAGTTTATCATTAACCTCTATAAAATTACCATTTAAATAAGACTCTAAGATAACTGCTGCTGAAATACAATGAAGTGATATTTTTTTGACTGTGGTCATATGCTTACTGTCCTGTGCATTTAAAGCAATAATTGAATAGCTTTGTGATAATTTTAAATCTCTCATACAATTCTCCTCTTTAACCCTAATTAATTTCTTATTATAAGTAAATTATATACAACTTACTTACTACTTACTACTTATGATTTGATAATACTACTATAACACTTATTTGTAAATACATTCCAAGTTAATTTTTACTTATTTATTTGTTTTATAATATAGAAAAAACTGTACAAAAAAGTAGCTAAACTTATACCATTAAATTTGGCTACCTTTTATCAATATAGATTTTTATAAGATTACTTTCATCACAAATTAACTTTTCAACTTCATTTAAATTTTTACCTATTTTATATTTAGGTTTTAAAATAGCTTATCATATATCCATTTATTAAAATATCCTTAATCTTTTCCATTTTAACCCTCTTATTTGCATATTTTAATTTATATATTTATTTTAAATCTCTATTAAATCATAAGCAATTAAAAAGCTATTTTTATAACTAACCCAAAGGACTTTACTCCTTTATAGAATTAAATATAGTTTTATTAAAGATTAAATTTCATTATCGGATAAATACTTTTATTTTCAAAGGGGCTCGCGTTTTAAACTGATACCTATGTCAAGGACATTATAAAAAAAGGGTTATGCACAAAGAAGATGATTTCTGTATTGAACAGGGG
>NZ_JADNAT010000016.1 GCF_015550425.1 Clostridium sp. 1001275B_160808_H3
AACCAAGATGCTCTTAAAGTTGCTGAATCTGCTAACATCTTTGATTCAGTTTCTAAGAATTCACCTTTGAAATATTTGGGAATATTATAATACACTATCCAATAAGCTATCCAGTTCATCATTATTGATGATACAACTTCGTGAACGTTGAATTTAGCTTTTAAAATTCCAGGAACTGTAGCCCATATTGCTCCTCCTAAAATCCCTGCTAATACAACAATAGGAACAAGGATTATTTTAGGTAAATCTAAAGATAGACCTACTGCAATTGAGCAAAATCCTCCAAATAACATTTGGCCCGGTGCTCCAATATTAAATAATCCTGTTTTAAATGCAAAGGCAACTGAAAGTCCTGTTAGCATTAATGGAGTTGCAGTAGCTATAGTGTTACCTATTCTTTCTAGGTTCATTAATCCACCCTTAAATAAGAATTCGTATCCTTCAAGAGGATTAAATCCCATAACCGCCATTAATATCGCGCCTGCTATAATTCCTAAAATAACAGCCATAATAGATTTTAAGCCTTGATTTTTTTCCATTAGCTTTCACCTCTCTTTATTCCTGCCATCATTAGTCCAACTTCATTTTCATCTGTTTCTGAGGCATTTACTATTCCTATAAGTTCACCATTATTAACAATCGCAATTCTATCTGAAACATTTAACACTTCATCTAATTCTAGAGATACTAAAAGCACAGCTTTTCCACTATCTCTTTGTTCAACAAGTCTTTTGTGTATGTATTCTATAGACCCTACGTCTAATCCTCTAGTTGGTTGAACAGCTATTAGTAAATCTGGATTTGATTGAATTTCACGTCCAATTACACCTTTTTGCTGATTACCACCAGATAAAGATCTAGCTATTGATTTCCCACCTTCTCCAGATCGCACATCAAAAGTTTCTATAATGTGATCAGCATATTCAGTAATTTTTGCTTTATTTATAAGTCCATTTTGAGAAAATGGCTTATTTTTGTAAACCTTAAGAACCATATTATCTTCCATAGTATAATCAAGAATAAGTCCTCTTTTATGTCTATCTTCTGGAATATGTGCAATTCCTGCATCAATTCTACTTCTTATTGACGTTTTTGTAATATCCTTTCCATTGAAGAATATCTTACCAGAATCCACATTCCTCATACCTGTTATAGCCTCAACTAGCTCAACTTGCCCATTTCCTTCAACCCCAGCTATACCAACTATTTCACCTTTTCTTACATTTAAAGAAAAATCTTTTAACCCTAGAACTTTTTTATTATTTTTAACAGATAAATTTTCTATCCTTAATACTTCTTCACTTGGAGTTGCTTCTTTCTTATCTACTTTAAATGAAACTTGTCTTCCAACCATCATCTTAGCCATATCAGCTTCAGTAGTTGTTTTAACATCAACTGTTCCTATACATTTACCTCTTCTTATAACTGTACATTTATCTGCTACTGCCTTTATTTCTTTCAGCTTATGTGTAATTAAAATTATTGACTTTCCTTCTTTTATAAGATTTTGCATTATTTTAATTAAATCATCAATTTCTTGAGGTGTTAAAACGGCTGTTGGTTCGTCAAATATAAGAACTTCAGCGTTTCTGTATAACATTTTCAAAATCTCAACACGTTGTTGCATACCAACTGATATATCTTCTATCTTTGCATATGGATCAACATTTAAGCCATAAGTTTTTGATAATTCATCAATTCTTTTAGCAGCACTTTTTATATCTACTGTTAAGAATTTTTTAGGTTCACAACCTAAAATTATATTTTCTGTTACAGTAAAGTTTTCAACTAATTTAAAATGTTGATGAACCATTCCTATTCCTAAATCATTTGCCACATTTGGACTAGAAATTTTAACTTCTTTTCCTTTTATTTTTATTACACCAGCTTCTGGTTGATACATTCCAAAAAGCATTCCCATCAATGTAGATTTACCTGCACCATTTTCACCTAAAAGAGCATGTACTTCGCCTTTTTTTAGTTGTAATGTTACATTATCATTTGCTACAATCCCTGGAAACTCTTTGCGAATATTAAGCATCTCCACTACATAACTCATGAATTACCCTCCCTATATATCTAATATTTAAAATACTTCTCTATATCTATACAAGCCAATTTATTTATTCTCATCAGTTGTTAAATAAATCCAATTAAAGCTTTATACAAGAAAAAGACGGCACCTCCGTCTTTTTCCATATCATAGGCAATGCAATAAAATACACTAAAATTTATTAAATTACTTTATTAAATCACCCTTTTCAACTTTTACTGTTATTTCACCATTTTTAATTTTGTTATAAACTTCACCTACTTGCTTAATAGTGTCTTCAGAAAGGTTAGGGTTTTCATTTGGAAGACCCACTCCATCATTTTTAACATCAAATGTTAAAGTTTGACCACCTGGGAATTTTCCTTCTAATTCATCCCTTATTATATCAAAAGTAGCTGTATCTAATTTCTTCATTGCTGAAGTTAAAACTACAGATTTATCATCTTTATATATACCATCAACATATTGATCAACGTCAGCACCAATTACCCATGCTTCTTTACCAGCTGTAGCTCTAACTTTTGCTTCATTTATTACTCCAACTCCAACGTCTCCAGCTGCCACGAATATAGCTTTAACACCATTATCATACATAGTTGCTGCTAATTGTTGTCCTGCTGCTACGTTATCAAATGAACCTTGATAAACTACATTTTCTTCTTTAATACTCATCTTTGTTCCAAGATTTTCATTAGCATACTTAACACCTTGTTGGAATCCCCAGTTAAACTTTTGAACTGAAGGTATCTCCATTCCGCCTATGTATCCTAAGTCACCTTCTTTTAATTGAACTGCTGCTGCAACTCCTACTAAAAATCCAGCTTCTTGTTCAGCAAAATAAACTGCAACTGAATTTTCCCCAACTTTTTCTATCCTATCCGCTCCACTTTTTCCATTGTTAGGAGATCCATCAATTAGCACAAATTTAGCATCACTATATTTTTCTTGTGCTTGGAAAATAGATGTTTCAAATTTAAATCCAGGAGTAACTATAAATTTATATCCTGTATCATAAAGATTTCCAATTTCTTTCATATAATCTGCTTCTGTTGTTCCAGCTGGCTTTAAATAGTTACTGCTAATTTTCAATTCAGATTCTGCCTTTTTAATTCCTTCCCAAGTACCTTGATTAAAGGACTTATCATCAATAGTACCTGCATTAGTAACCATACCTACCTTAACATCATTTACTGCTTTCTCTGATTTGTTTCCACATCCAACTAAACCTGTTATCATAAGTGCTGATAAAGCTAAAGCTATTGCTCTTTTTCTCATTCTAGAAATCCTCCTTAGATTTTTGTAATTTAATATAATTTGTTACTTAATTATTTTAAAAGTTTCTTCATTCGAATTTTCAAAAAGATTATACAATATATAATTCGTTATTACAATAATTTTTATAACATTATTTTTCTTATTACGACATATAACCCTATAAAGAAACCTTTTCAAATATACTTTTTCGATATTTTATTTATTATTTTTTATATATTCATTACAAAATACGAATATTAGTATAGAATTCATATTGTAGATCAGATCTTATTTCCAGCACTCGAACTCCTGTAACCACTTATTTTTCAAGCTTTCATTACATCCTCTCAATATAAAATTCAATTTATTTACCACTTACATTAATTAATTTCAAATAATTAATATACGCATATCCATAAATAGTGTATACTATTATCACTATTTATAAATATTAATCTACTCTATAAAAAAATTAAATTATATAAAGCTTAATATTATTGCAACTATTATTGCAGGCAATAAATTTGATACTTTAATTTTAGTTATACCTATCATATTAAAACCCAAACCTATAATTAGTAAACTTCCTACTGTCGTTATATTAGTTATAGCTATATTGTTAAGTACATTTGTTAACATGCCAGCAGCTATGGTTATACTTCCTTGATATATAAAGACACTAATTGCTGAAAGTATTACCCCTATACCTAATGTTGATGAAAATATAATAGCACTAATTCCATCTAATATAGACTTTGCTAAAAGTGTACTATAATCATTATTCAATCCACTTTCCAAAGCTCCTACAATCGCCATTGCTCCTACACAAAATAGTAATGTAGATGTAACAAACCCTTCTGAAATAGATATAGTACTTCCATTTTTATTTACTTTTCTTTCTATTCTTTTGCCTAACTTCTCTAGTTTTAAATCTATATCTATTGCCTCACCTATAAAACCACCTAAAGCTATAGAAATAATCATCACAATTGTATTTTCTCCTTTTAATGCTCCCGATATCCCTATATAAATAACACATAACGCTAGTCCACTCATTATAGTACTGCTTATTTTTTCATTAATTTTTTCTTTTACAAAAAGTCCTACTATTGAGCCAACTACTATAGCTAAACTATTAATTATTGTCCCTATCATTTTTATCATCCTCTTCCTCTTACTAAATTCTCAATAATTTTACTATATAAAAATAATTTCACCAACCATTTAAAATAATAAAAATAGGATATGAAATAATTCACATCCTATTTTTTAATTGCTATATAGAATCACTTTTTACTGTTATCTCGCCATTTTTAATTTTGTTATAAACTTCATTTACTTGCTTAATAGTATCTTCAGATAAGTTAGGATTTTCATTTGGAAGACCAATTCCGTCATTTTTAACATCAAATGTTAAATTTTGACCACCTGGGAATTTTCCATCTAATTCATCTTTAATTATATCGAAAGTTGCTACATCTACTTTCTTCATAGCTGAAGTTAAGATTATAGATTTATCATCTTTATATATACCATCTTCATATTGGTCAGCATCAACACCTATTATCCATGCTTCTTTACCAGCAATAGCTCTAGATTTTGCCTCATTTATTGCTCCAACACCAACTCCACCAGCTGCTGTAAATATAGCTTTAACACCTTTATCATACATAGTTGCTGCTAATTGTTGTCCTGCCGCTACATTATCAAATGTCCCTTGATAAACTATATTTTCTTCTTTAATACTCATATTTGTTCCAAAGTTATCATTTGCATATTTAACACCTTGTTGGAATCCCCAGCTAAATCTTTGAACTGAAGGTATTTCCATACCACCTATAAATCCTAAATCACCTTCTTTTAATTGAAGTGCTGCTGCAACTCCAACTAAAAATCCACCTTCTTGTTCAGCAAAATTAACTGCAACTGAATTTTCTCCAATTTTTTCTACTCTGTCTTCTCCATTTTTTCCATTGTTTGGTGCTCCATCAATTAGTACAAACTTAGCATCTGGATACTTATCTTGAGCTTGGAAAATAGATGTTTCAAGCTTAAATCCAACAGCTACTATAAATTTATATCCTGTATCATAAAGATTTACAATTTCTTTCATATAATCAGATTCTGTTGTTCCAGCCGGCTTTAAATAGTTACTATTAATTTTCAATTCAGCTTCAGCCTTTTTAATTCCTTCCCAAGTACCTTGATTAAACGACTTGTCATCAATAGTCCCTGCATCAGTAACCATCCCTACTTTAACACCGTTTTCTGCTCCTTCTGATTTGTTTCCACATCCAACTAAACCAGTTACCATAAGTGCTGATAAAGCCAAAGCTATTGCTCTTTTCTTCATTCTAAAAATCCTCCTTAGACTTTTGTAATTTAATATTTGTAATTTAACATTTGTAGTTTAATTATTCAAAAGTTGTTTATTCGAACTTTAAAAAAATTATACAATATATAATTCGGTATTACAATAATTTCGTAACATTATTTTCATCATTGCGACATATAACATTATAAACAAACCTTTTCAGACATATTTTAAAACATTTAATTTATATTTTTTTAAATATCATTCAATTGATACGAATATTACTGCACAAACCATTTTCAAGTTCTATTTCGGAATTTAAAATAAAATTTTCTATAAGTACTTATTTCTTAAGCCTTTACAGTATTTTTTCAATATAAAATTCAAATTATTTATCACTTACAATAATTAATCTTTCACAATTAACGTACGCATATTAGAAAAATAACGTATGCTATTATCATTATCTAAACATTATAGTGTAGTTTATAAGCAAATCAAAAGTTTTATTAGGCATAATATTATAATAAATGATATTCCCTACAATAAATTTTAAATTTCAATTTAGCAATTGCTAAATATCGAAGCTTAATCATATAACTTAGTAAACCTCTACAGCTGAAATATTTTTAGGAATAACTACATATTTAATATCTTTATATTTATATATAAATAGTGATATATAAAAAATAATAGAAATAGGATATGAAATAATCACATCCTATTTCTATTATTCTATAAAATCACTAAATATATTCTTAAAAGCCTCAATATTCATAGGAGATATTCTAACTCTTTTTAATGAGTATACCCCATCAGAAAGACTTGAAATTCCTCCTTCTGTTGTAACAGCTGCTTTTATACCTAATTTCTTTTCTATTTCTATTGTTTCATCATCATATCTACCAACTGGATAACAAATATATTTACTATCTACTCCGACTTTTTCTTTTAATTTTTCAATACCTTCTTTAATTATTGCAATCTTATCTTCCCTTGATATTTGAGTAAATTCTATATGTCTAGAAGTATGATTTTCTATTCCCATGCCACTCGAACTCATTTCTTTTAGCATATTCGAATTCATATACCATCCATCAACATCAGTTTTATCTGTTATTATAAAAAATGTAGCTTTCATATCATGCTGTTTTAATATTCTATATGCATCAGTATAATTATCTGCATATCCATCATCAAATGTTATTGCAACTGGTTTCTCTGGAACTTTACCAGTATTAAACGCCTCTATAACATCGTCAAGTAACATCGGAGTGAATCCTGACTCCTTAAGCCACTTAATTTGCTCATCAAATTGAGAGGTTGGAACAAGTAAAGTATTATTAGGATCACTATCTGATATGGAATGATACATTAATATAGGAATTTTAACTTCATTTACATCTAAAGTTAAATAATTAATTTCGTCATCCTTATTCTCCTCTTCTTTAATTTCTTCCTTTTGAGATTCATCTTCTCCATTTGATATATCTACATCACTTTCTTTGTTCTGAATATCAGTATTTGCAGGCTGTGTTTTACTATCTAATATAAGTTTTCCTCCAAAGCCTATAATTAAAATTATAAATAAGATAGTTATAACCTTTATCGATTTTTTCATTACCATATATCCCCTTTTCTTTGTATATTTCGACTATACATTTTTAGGAATATTTTGTCAACTCCATTTGTAATTGTTTCTATTTTTTTAATATTTCCTTATTTTTCTTTAAATTATTGTTAATGATACTTTATTTTTGTATAATTAATCTAAACTAATATTAAGGAGTGTTTTTATTGTTTGGATACGTAACTCCTCTAAAAGCAGAGCTTAAAGTGAAGGACTTTACAAAATTCAGAAGTTATTATTGCGGCTTATGTTTTCAATTAAAAAATAGTGCTGGTAATATACCAAGAATGGTATTAAATTATGATATGACATTTTTAGCAATACTTTTAGATTCTATATCAATTAAAGAACCTAATATTGAAATTAAGCGTTGTATTGCTCACCCAACAGATAAAAAGCCAGTAATTGTTAATAATGATGCATTACATTATGCCGCTGCAATGAACTTAGCACTTTATTATCATAAATTGAAAGATGATATTCAAGATGATAATAATCTTAAAAGTAAAGTATTTGAAAAAATACTTTATCCATACCAAAAGAAAATTAATAAATCTATAGATGATATTAACGATATTATAAGAGTTAATCTTAGAACATTAACTGAATTAGAAAAAAATAAGAATTTCTCATCTATAGATGAAATATGCCATCCATTTAGTGATATAGTTGGAAATATACTAAGATATTATCCTAATGAATTTATTAATGATAGCGAAGCCCTAAGAAATGAATTATATAAACTTGGATATACTTTAGGAAAATGGATATATCTTATAGATGCTTTTGATGATTTAAAGGATGATATAGAAAAGAAAAAATTCAATCCAATAAATTATTTATTTAATGAAGAAAATAAACCATATGAAGAATTAATTCCTTTAATTCAAGGAAGGTTAGATTTTACAATTTTAAATTGTTCATATAATTGTAAAGATATACTTTCAAAATTACCTTTAAAAAGAAATGAAGATATCCTTAAAAACATTTTAGAATTAGGTATGATGGATAAATATGTTGGAATATTAAATAATACTAGAGAAGATAAAAGGAGTGACAAATAAAATGAATCCATATGAAGTACTAGGTTTAAAGCCTGGAGCAACTCAAGAAGAAATAAAAAAGGCCTATAGAAATTTAATAAAACAATATCATCCTGATCAATATGGTGATAATCCATTAAAAGACTTAGCTGAAGAAAAAATGAGAGATATTAATGCTGCTTATGATGCACTTACTAAAAATGCTGGAAACTCATATAGCAGTTCAAGCACTAGTAATTCATCATATAACAGCTCAAATAGTTCATCAAACGATAATAGCTATATGTTTTCAGAAATAAGAAGGCTTATTCAAAATGGAAACTTTGCTGAAGCTGAAAATAGACTTAACAGTATGTCTAATAACAGAAATGCAGAATGGAATTTCTTATATGGAATATTGTTAACAAATAAAGGTTGGTTTGATGCAGGTCTAAAGCATATTCAAACAGCTGTAAATATGGATCCTAATAATTTTGAATATAGACAAACTCTAAACTCTCTTCATCAAAGAACTCAATCATATAGCAATAATTATTATAGAACAACTGGATCAAATAATGCTAATGCTTGTGATTGTTGTATAAATCTATGGTGCTTAGATTCAATATGCGAATGTATGGGTGGTGACCTTATAGGTTGTTGTTAGCCCTAACTTCTTAATGGGTGGTGTTTTAAGTTATGAAAGCTAAAGAAATTACTTTAAGCGCTATTTTAGTAGCACTTACTAACATAATTTTATACTTAAATTTGTTGTTACCTATAAGTACAATTAGTATACTTACGTTAGCATCATTATTAATTCCAATTGCGCTAATTAAAGGATCTATTAAAAGTGCTTTCTTTGTATATATTGCTTCATCTATTATTGGTTTCTTTATATTGCCCATAAATATAATTTTACTATATGTTTTATTCTTTGGAATATATGGAATAGTTAAATACTATATTGAAAAGTTAAATAAATTATATTTAGAAATATTTCTTAAGATGATATTTTTTAATATTTCTTTATTTATATCTCTTTTTGTATTTAAGTCATTTACAGCAATAGAAATAACCAAGCTTCCTCTTTGGTTATTATGGATTGTAGCACAACCTATATTCTTAATTTTTGATTATGCATTAACTTTATTAATTTCATTTTATATGCAAAGAATACACAATAAAATTTAAAGTAAATGGTCTAGATTTTATATTAAAATCTAGACCATTATTATATTTATAAATATTATAATTTCACTAATTTAATATATCAAAAAATATTTCGATAGCACTTTCAATTATCTCTCCTACAGGGGATTCAAAAAATCTTTTCACTTTACTACTTTTCTTTTTATCTTCAATACTATTTTTTATAGTTGCTTTATTTCTTTCTTCTGGTGAAGAATTATAAAAATAAGCTTCCTCATAGGATTTTATTTCTTTAAATAAAATTTTATTTTCACTACCACTCAAAACGTTATCCCCCCAAAGCTTTATAATATTTAAAAACAAAATACAATATATGTAACTTAAAGTATATCATATTTATATTTTTATTCTACTGTTTTAACAAAAGTCTTTTTATAAAATATTATAAATACAGTAATTGTTGTTAATGCTGCAATTATATCTGAAATTGGTTCAGCAAATAATACAGCTTTCAGTTTATTTTCAAATAACATTGGGAGTATAAATATAAGTGGCACAAGTAAAACTATCTTTCTAAGTAATGCCATAATAAGAGATATTTTAGCTTGCCCTAACGCTAAAAATGTTTGCTGACATGCTATTTGTGCTCCAAACATAAAAATTCCTCCAAAAAATATTCTCATACTCCATGAAGTTATTTCTACAAGCTCTTTTTTATTATTAAATATACCAACGAAAATTTCTGGGAATATCATTAAAGAAGCCCACATAACAAATGTATATATGAGACAACTTGTTAATAATAATTTGAAGGTTCTTTTTACTCTCTCTATATTTTTAGCTCCAAAGTTATAACTTATTATAGGCTGCGCTCCTTGTGATAGTCCTAGTAATGGTAAAGTAACAATTTGCATTATACTGCTCATTATAGTCATAGCCCCAACTGCTAAATCTCCACCATAAAGTTGTAGTTTATTATTCATACTTATCAATACTAAGCTCTCAGTTGATTGCATTATAAATGGCGAAACCCCTAAAGCTACTATTGGTAGTAATACCTTTAATTTAGGAACTAAATAGTTTATTCTTATTTTTAGTATGCTCTTTTTACCAAACAAGAAGGTTAACACCCAAATTGCAGAAACAAACTGTGAAAGTATAGTTGCTAAAGCAGCTCCACTTACGCCCAAGTTAAGTCCAAAAATAAATATAGGATCTAAAACTATGTTTATTACAGCTCCTATTACTACTGTAATCATACCAATTTTAGCAAAACCTTGTGTATTTATGAATGGATTCATTCCAAGAGCTATTTGAACAAATACTGTTCCTATTAAATATATAGTTAAATAATCAACAGCATAGCCTATAGTTGATTCACTAGCTCCAAAAGCCCATAATAAATCTTCTCTAAAAATTAAAAATCCAATTGTACATATTAATCCAATAATTATTAAAGTAGAAAAACTATTACTAATAATCCTTTCAGCACCATCATCATCTTTTCCACCCATTTTTATTGCTGCAAGAGGAGCTCCACCCATACCTATAAGAGCTGAAAATGCTGATATTATCATTATAATAGGGAAAGCTACCCCTACTCCAGCCATAGCAACTTCTCCATTTGCCATTCTTCCTATAAATATTCTATCAACTATGTTGTATAACACATTCACTAATTGTGCTACAATAGCAGGGAGCGCTAAACTTACTAATAGTTTTCCTACAGATCCTTCCCCCAAATTAGTTCTAACTCTAGACATATACTTCTCTCCTTATCGTACCTATATTTATCCTTTCTATAAGTTAATTTTCAAAAATTAAACTTATATAATACTTAATTAAGTTATAATTAAGATTACTTTTCGTTATAACTTATACAATATGATACTACTAAAAAGAGAAACATTAAACCTAATTTTACTTAATACATATAAAATTTACAGTTTAACCATAAACTTTATATTATTTCTTTACCAAATGGCATTAATGATAACTTAGCTAACTTTAATGATTGCTTTGCAAAAGGTATTCCAATTATAGTAATACATAAAAAGAAAGCACTAATTAAATTTGCTATACACATTTCAAATCCACCAAATATAATCCATAATATATTAAGCAATAAATTTAAACCACTATCATTTTTAGTAACAACTTCTTTTCCAAATGGAGCAAATTGTAGACTAGCCATTTTAAAACATTGAAGTCCTATTGGAATTCCTACTATAGTAATGCACCATAATAATCCAAATCCTAGCCATGCTAATGCATTAAAAAGGCCTCCAAATATAATCCAAATTAAATTTCCTAAACAAGACATGCTTGCATCCCCCTTTATTTTAATCCTATATATGATTCAACTGAATTAATGCACAGTTTTCTATAGTATTTATAGAGTTCTCATTGCAATATTTTAATATTTCATCACTTTCAGCACCTGGTTGTATTAGTACATTTTTTATTCCTAATTCTCTTGCTTCTTTTAAAAACTCTATCCCATATTTTGCATTTATACATAAATCAATAGCCTCTATATTATATGGAACCTCTTTTAAATTAGTGTAAATATCTTCCCCACCTTTAGGATGAACTCCACTTACTTTGTATCCTTTTAATTTAAACTTATTTAAAATCTTATTTGCATATTTTGTTTCATTAGAAACATCACCTATAACAACCCAATTTTTAAGTTTCATTAACTCTTCTATATTCATTTCCTTTACCTCCCTTTAAGTTTTATATGATTAATATATCCAATTGTCTCTTTTTCATCAACAAATTTCTAAATATATTTTAGTTCATATAATTTACTATTTTGAGGTTGTTGACTTATATTGTAATAAAATATATAATTGAGTATATTAAAATTATATATTTATTGCATTGATTAGGAGTAGTATTATAAATGTTATTCTTTAGAGAGCTGTTGGTTGCTGAAAAACAGTGTTTAACTTATAAGAACTTGCCTATGAGCTTACTTGTTAAAAGCAAGTACGGGAAACCGTTATATATTTGAGTGAGAAAAATATTATTTTTCTAATAAGAGTGGTACCGCGAATATATCCTTCGTCTCTTAATTGAGATGAAGGGTTTTTTTATATTATTTTTACTTTTAAGGAGGAATTATTGTGGCTAATTATGGAACTTCCATAGATAAAAAATGGCAAGATAAATGGGAAGAAACAAATCTTTATAAATTTGACCCAAATAAGGAAGGAGAAAAACTTTATGTTTTAGAAATGTTCTCTTATCCTTCAGGTAGCCAACTACATGCAGGACATTGGTTTAACTATGGACCTGTTGATTCATGGGCTAGAATGAAAAGAATGCAAGGATATAATGTATTTCAACCAATGGGATTTGATGCATTCGGACTTCCTGCAGAAAACTTTGCAATAAAAACAGGAATTCATCCAAAGGATTCAACTGATAAAAATATAGACACTATGGAAAAACAATTAAAAGCTATGGGAGCTATGTTTAACTGGGATAATGAAGTTATCACATGTAACCCAGACTATTATAAATGGACTCAATGGGTATTCTTAAAATTATATGAAAAAGGATTAGCTTATAGAAAAAAAGCCCCTGTAAATTGGTGTCCATCTTGTAATACAGTTTTAGCTAATGAGCAAGTTCATGAAGGTGCTTGTGAAAGATGTTCAACTGAGGTTACAAAAAAAGATTTAACTCAATGGTTCTTAAAAATAACTGATTACGCTGATGAACTATTAGAAAAACTAGATACTTTAGATTGGCCAGAAAAAACTGTTGCTATGCAAAAACACTGGATTGGTAAATCTACTGGTGCAGAAGTTACGTTTAAGGTTAAAGATTCCGATATAAAATTTGATGTATTTACTACTAGAGTTGATACATTAAATGGTGTAACTTATGTTGTTTTAGCACCTGAAAATCCACTTGTTGATGAACTTACAACTTCAGAATATAAAGAAGATGTTGAAAACTACAAAGAAGAAGCTAAAAAGCAATCTGATATAGAAAGACAATCTTTATCAAGAGAAAAAACTGGTGTATTTACAGGTTCTTATGCTATAAATCCTATAAACAATAAAGAAGTTCCAATTTGGATTGGAGACTATGTTTTATCAACTTACGGAACTGGTGCTGTTATGGCTGTTCCTGCACATGATGAAAGAGATTATGCTTTTGCCACAAAGTTTAATTTACCAATAGAAAAAGTTATAACTAGCAAAAATGGTGATAGTACTGAATTACCTTATTGCGAATATGGAGTGTTAGTTAACTCTGGAGAATTCGATGGATTAACTACTGAAGAAGCTAAAGAAAAGATAGTTGAAAAATTATCATCTATGAATCTTGGTTCTTCAAAAGTTAATTATAGATTAAGAGACTGGTTAGTATCTAGACAAAGATATTGGGGAGCTCCTATTCCTATGATTCACTGTGAGCATTGTGGAACTGTACCTGTACCTGAAGATCAATTGCCAGTAGAACTTCCATACAATGTTGAATTTGCTCCAGATGGAAAATCTCCACTTGCAAAATGTGAAGATTTTATAAATACAACTTGTCCAAAGTGTGGAAAACCAGCTAAAAGAGAAGCTGATACTTTAGATACATTTGTATGCTCATCTTGGTATCAATTAAGATATCCTGATAGCAAAAATAGCGAAAAAGCTTTTGATAAAGATATAGTAAATAAAATGCTTCCAGTAGATAAATACGTAGGTGGACCTGAACATGCTTGTATGCATTTATTATATGCTAGATTCATAACTAAAGCTTTAAGAGATATGGGATATTTAGATTTTGATGAACCATTTAAATCATTAACTCACCAAGGATTAATTCTTGGACCTGATGGATTAAAAATGAGTAAATCAAAAGGAAATACTATTTCTCCAAATGACTATATTTCAGAATATGGTTCAGACGTATTTAGAATGTACCTAATGTTTGGATTTGCTTACATTGAAGGTGGAGCTTGGAGCGATGATGGACTTAAGTCTGTTGCAAGATTTGTAGATAGAATAGAAAGATATCTTGATATAGCTAGAGAAGCCATTGAATCTAACAAAAACAATAAAACTACTTTAGATAAAGCTGAAAAAGAATTAAACTTCTGGTTACATAATGCAATTAAAGGTGTAACTGAAGATGCTGATAAATTCCAATTTAACACTGCAATTGCAAGAATGATGGAATTTGTTAATGCTTTTTCTAAATACTTGCAAGAAGATATTAAGAATTTAGATTTCTTAAAGAAAACTTGCATAGACTTCTTAAAAATTCTAGCACCTTTTGCACCTCATTTTACTGAAGAGCAATGGAGTTTATTTGGATTAGATTTCTCAATATTCAACGAAACTTGGCCAACATATGATCCAAAGGCTTTAGTTAAAGATGAAGTTGAAATAGCTATTCAAGTTAATGGTAAAATTAAAGCAAAAATAAATGTTTCAACTGATTTAGATGAAGAAGGAATTAAAGCTGCTTCTTTAGCTAATGAAAGTATAGTTGCTGCAACTGAAGGCAAGAATATAGTTAAAGTAATAGTTATAAAAGGAAGACTTGTAAATATAGTTGTTAAATAAATTTAATTAATATATCATATCTTAAAAAGGGTAAAGTACTAAATCTACTTTACCCTTTAATTTTATTCCTTTTTATATTCTTTAAAGTTATATATAATAACAATATTGCTAATAAAGTTATAATTAGTCTAAGAAAATTTTCTTCAATATTAATTAAATCATAACTTATTAATGCTTCAAGAGCTATAGATGGTATTTTTCCTAAAAAAGTAGCCGTTATAAATATAAATCCTTTCACATTACTAATAGCTGCTGCAAGAGTAACAAAGCCTGAAGGTATAAATGGTACCAATCTACCTTCAAATATAAGAAACCCTACATTCTTTCCTTCACCATCAACTATTGCTTTTAGTAATCTATGTTTATTTTTAATATTTTCTGCTCCTTTTTTAAATCCTAGTCTATATATTATAAAACTTATATAACCTCCTATAGTTTCTCCAAGTACTGAAATTATAAAACCTTCAAAAGCTCCAAAAAATATAATATTTGCTCCTGTTACAACTATCGATGGCACTACTCCTAATATTGCAATTATTGTACTTATCAATATTGATATAGGAATAGCATACATACTATATTTTTGAAATAATATAATTATGTTATCTAAATTAAACATATTTTAAACCTTAATTTCCGTCCTTAATAAATTTATCTATTATAAATACCATACTGATAGATTTTACAATAAATTTAGTTGTCTCTTTAAAAGCAAATTATAACATCTTTATTAATCTAATGCTACTTTAAAACTTTTTAATACATCGCTTACTAATTTCTCGTCTAATTGCTTATAATACTCTAAAAGATTTGAATCTTGAAGCGCAATAAATATATTTTTGCTTATTTCCATCCACAGCTCTGGTATATAGACCCATACTATTTCTTCATATTTACAACTTAATAAAAAATGCTCCATTCCCCAAAATAAATATTCCTCTATATTATGCAATTTATTAAATTTAACATAATCATCCACTACTTGTTCTGTAAGTTTATACTCATATATATCTACATAAAAGAAATCAAAGCTTTCACCAGTAACCTTATAAGCATCTTCATTTATTATTTTTATTTTAAGGTTATTTTCAAAATTTGAACAATATAAATCTATTATATCTTTTTCTATTTCATAAACTACAATTTCAGTTACATCTTCTTTTTTCGCTAATTCTTGAACTACATACCCTAATCCTAGGCCAACTACCCCAACTCTTCCTTTTGCATATTTTATAAACATATAAGAGCTTTCTATTTCTAGTGGAGAAATTTTCATCCATATATTATTAGGTCCGTGTAACTCTAAAATATTTAAATCTATATTTTCTTTCTTACTATACATATATCCATTAATGAAATCTTTTTTTTCATTTACTTTCTTTATTTCAAAACTTCCAACTTTCCCCAAAGTTATTAAGTTATTATATTCATTTATTTTGTCTACTAAATAAGTTCTGTCATATGGCTTCAAAATAATACTTCCCTTCTGAATGAATAATAATTAAATTACATATAATAATTTATGTAAAATTTTATTTTCTATAATAAACATTTTCTCCTCAATAAAATTGTTTCTTCTTTAATATACTCATATATTTCAATTAATAACCTATGTAATTAAAAATATTAGCATATTCTATGATTGATATATTCATTTAATAAAATATTAATCCTTTATAATAATTTATATAATTTTATTATTTATATTAATTATTATATTTACAATATATAGTAATGACAATAACTATTTATTAAAATTTACTATATATTGCATTAAAAAACTCTTGATATTTAAATATACTGTGTTATACTAGTGATATAAATTATCATTTAATAATAGAAGGTGAATAATATGGATAAAATAATAATAAGTGAAGAAGCATACAACGAATTTAAATCATTTTTAGATGAAAATGAAGTTGATAACTACAGTATAAGAATTAACTTAGCTGGATTTGGATGTAGTGGTCCTGCTTTCAATATATCTGTTGATGAAGCAAAAGAAGGAGACGTTACTCAAAAAGTTAACGACATTACTTTCGTAGTAGAAGAAAAACTAGTTGATGAATTCGGTGGATTCAAATTACTTTCAACTGACGAAAATGAAGGAAGAGGATTATCTCTTAAACCAGTTATCGAAGTTGAAGGTGGATGTGGATCTTGCGGTGGCGGATGTCACTAATTTAAAAATTGTTATGCTTTAACATAAAGAAAGCTGTATCATTAATTTGATACAGCTTTTTCTATTATATTTTACCAAGCTATTATTTCAGCTCCATCTTCTGTTACTAAAACAGTATATTCCCATTGTGCAGAATATCCACCATCCTCTGTGAAAACAGTCCATTCATCATCTTCATCTACAAATACCTCATAAGTACCTTCATTTAGCATAGGTTCAATTGTAAATATCATTCCTGGAACTAGAACCATTCCTTCTCCTCTTTTGCCATAGTGAGCTACAAAAGGATCTTCATGAAACTTCAAGCCTACTCCATGTCCTCCAAAAGCTCTTACAACTGAAAAACCATTTGCTTCTGCATGTTCTTGTATCACAGCTCCTATATCACCTAAGAATCCCCAAGGCTTAACTGCTTCAAATCCCTTATCTAAGCATTCCTTAGCAACTCTAACAAGCTTTGCATCCTCTTCACTTACATTACCTATCATATACATTCTTGATGCATCAGAATAGTATCCATTATAAATAGTTGATACATCTACATTGACTATATCACCATCTTCTAAAACAGTATCTTCACTTGGAATACCATGACATACAACATCATTAATAGACACACAAACACTCTTTGGAAATCCTCCATAGTTTAATGGTGCTGGTATTGCTCCACTATTAACAGTAAGGTCATGAACTATTTTATTTATTTCTTCTGTAGTCATTCCAACTTTAATTTTTTCTTGCACTAAATCTAATACTGCGTTATTTATTTTAGCACTTTCTTTAATCCCTTCTATTTGCTCTTTATTCTTTATTAAATCTCTAGTTGGAACTTCATAACCTCTCAATTTTAAGCTTTCTAATTTTTCATCAAATTCAATATGGCACTTCTTGTACTTTTTGCCACTTCCACACCAACATTGATCATTTCTATTTAAATTCATATTAAACCTCCTAAAAATCGTATAGTTATAATATATGTATTCCATCTTAAATAGTCATTTTATATTATATTTCTACTATAACTAAATGTGGCTTAAATATTAGGAACTTATATTAACTAATACTACTTATTATTTCTTATACTATAAATATATCACATATTTTTTATTATAAACTTAAAATTTAGTTGAAATAAGAAATCTTATTAAATTTATTATATTTATTAATAACTTTAATAAAATAAATAAAAATATTCCTTACATTCATAAATTTATTTATTAATTATTATATCCACCATTATATTTATTAAAAGAAAAAATACTCTATTTTTAGAGTATTTCAAATTAATTCTTTATAGTAAATTCATAATTTAAATATGGATCCATTATAGAATTCATTCCTTCTAGAACATCTATCCAGTAATCCTTCTTAATTGTAAGTAATTCTTTATCTTCTTCATCTACATTTTTAAATTTGTCCTCGTTAAATTCTTTGTAAAACGCATCTAATTGAGTAGCCATATTACTCATAGCTTCAAAATTATCTAATGTTTCACCATCTAAGATAATCTTCTCATTATGGTTTTTCATTTCAAAACTTAAGTATTCAAATAGTAAACTTTCAATTCTAGAATAAACTTCATTAGGTATCTCTTTTGATATCTTTGATTTTTTCTTTATAGATACAATTTCTTCTTTTCCATAATCTCTATAGTTTGCCCATAAACTTGTAAACTCTTCAGATATTGAACTATAGCTTTTATATAATGTTAATAATTCCTCATTACTAATACTTCCTGCTTTAATACATTGATTTAATGTATTTAATACACCTTCATTTCTACTTCTTATCTCTTCAACACTTTTATAAGTTTCTTTTCCTATTAATATTTTGTAGCGTGAATTCATTACCGATGTGTAAACGTTTATCAAAAGACTTACAATCAATACAAATACTATTAAAAGAATACTATTATTTTTACTTATTTTATAAGATTTCATAATGCACCCCCACAATTTTGTATTATACCATAAATTATTGGCTAATACCAGTATTGGGAATACTTTACCAAGTTAAATAATGTAGAATGAAAACTTAATGGAGTTTGCTATGCAATTCCATCAAATTTTCATTCTTATTTTTTTATTTAAAAATATCTTCCGTGTTCTTGTTGATACTCCTTAATCATCTCTAATCCAGCAGTACCACCTTCACCTTTTTCTAATCTACCTTCTATTCTTTTTATTTGTCCATAAGGATTTGATAAAGATAATTCTTCATATCCTGTTAATACCCAAATTGTATTTGGATTCAAAGGCTTAACTTCTAATTCCTTTTCACCTACCCCATCTGTAAAATATATAAGAACATGATTTCGTAGCTTATTTTCTCTTATATATTTGAATACTGGTGAAAATCTAGTTGATCCAATATTAGAAACTCTTTTTTTAATATCATTCTTAGATCTCATTTCATAAACATGTCTAATTTCATTATCGCATTCTATAACAGTAATTTTATTAGTTCTAGTTCTAGTTATCTCTAATATTTCAATCATTATCTTATAGACTTCTTCTTCGCTCATAGATGCACTAATATCTATTGCAACTATAACCTCTGGAATACTATTAGGAAGTGTTCCTCTTATATCTAACCTTTCAGGCTGTCTTCTATTCCGTCTTGTTATAGTCTTCTTTTCACCAGCTCTAAGAGATGGTATCAGCTTTTTTAATAATTGTTGCCATGATATCTCTGCTTTTTCTGTATATGATTTTATAATTGCTTCTATATCCTTTGGAGCTTTGCCTCTAAAAGAACTTATTGCTACTTTTTTAGTCATATCCTTTATTGAATCATAATTTAAAGTACTTTCTTCCCAAACATCATGTGCTTTTGAAATATCTATTATATCTCCAATAGCATCACTTTTATCAGCTTTTGTACTCTTAGATAATTTTAACTTTATTGCCTCTTCAATTTTCTCTGCATATACTTCAATGGCATTATCTTCTTTTAGGCTTAAACTATATTCTCTATTTACTGTTTCAATTTTAAAGCTATCTGTTGGTAAATTTTTTATAAACTGATTTATAGAAATATCCAATGCTAAATTAACAGCTGTAGTAGTATATTTATTTTTAAGCTCTCTTTCTCTTTGATGATGACCATACATTATATGATATATTTCATGTTTAAAAAGAGCTTGCATTTCTTTTTTATCACACATTAAAAATAATACTGGGTTAAAATACATTTTAAAACCTTGCATTTTGGGGATAGTAGCTAATGGCCATGTGATATTAAATCTTATACTTCTTTCTATTTTTACTAAGAATTGCCCAAAAAAGCTATCTTCACCTTCTAACATTCCTATAACTACTGATTCTACCAAAGAAAAAAACTCTCTTTCAAAATTACTATCTATTTTAGCATTTTCCTTTATATCTAAAGCTTGCTTTAACAAACTGTTACGCTTATCTTCAAATAACATATATAATCATTCCTTATTCAAAAATATTAAAGAATGCATCTAAGAATGTATCTTCATTTAATAAATCATTATATAAAACTTCACTTGAATCACTCTTAACTTCCTTCATTATACCAAGTCTTAAATCTCTTGGATAACAAGTTAATAGATCTCCAAATAGTTTTCTATTATTTTCTGTATTATTTTCTTCTAAGTATCTTAAGGAATTCTTAGCTAAAATATATAACCTTGAATGACTTTCTTTTCTTATTTCATCCTTTAATTCTATAGGTATAATAATATATGAGAATAAGTCTTCTGGTTTAATTAATGGATTTTTTATATTCTTAATGTAATTGATAAAATCTGTTGCAATACTTACTCCTAAATTACCTTTTACAACATTATAGAATATATTTACTGAGTAATTATTAATGTTTTTTACATAAATATTATATGCCTTAGCAACTCTTTCCCAACTTCTTGGAGTTGCCTTTATAGTTTCTTTTGAATTTGGAGTACTTAAATACTCTGGGAATGTTGATAAAAATTCAATTATATGATCATGAATATTGCCATCATCACTCATTGCCCATTTAATCCATTCTTTTATATCGGAGTCTAATTCTATCCATACAAATCTATCTTCTTGAGCTTTATCCATATCAACAACTTGATAATCACTATCTTCAAAGCCATCATATTTATTAGAAGGATTCATAGCAGCAACTATTTTCACTTTATCTGCTAACTTATATCCATTTATTTCTCTATTTAAAATTAAATTCATAAGTTCTTGTTGAACTGCATGCTCACATCTGTTTAACTCATCTATGAATAGTAATACTCCATCATAATTACTATTTTCTATTGCTTCTTCCATTTCAATAAGTTTATAGTGAGTTGCATATTTTGTTCTTCCATTTTCAACTACTGGTAATCCGCCAATCTCACCTTCCTTTAAAAGGTTAGCATCTATGTTAACTAAATAATAATTATCACTTTTACATATTCTTTTTACTAATGAAGTTTTACCTATCCCAGCTTCTCCTATTATTAATGGTACACTTCCTGATTCTAAAACTAATTCTATAGTACTTATAGCTTCTGAAAATTTCATATTATCACCTCTATTTGCCTTATCTTGAAAGTTTATAATCTACTAATAAAATTTTAGCCTTTTTGCTTCCATACTCTCTTATGAAATTAACTTTGTCCATTTCTAAAATTTCAAGTTCTAAAAAGTCTTTTATATACTTTTCATCTATAAGATCTTCCTTTACTTTATCTATTACTACATTAACTACAAAATCTACATCTATAGAATCATAAACATATTTTACTATTTTTATGTTATCTCCAATTAATATTCTTAATTCATCTAAATTAAAATCAATATAGTTAATAGCCTCTTCATTTCCTTTAACAGCTTCTCTTCTAGCTTCTAAAGTAGGATTATCTATAAATTTTATTGCTGCCCAATATTTTTTAATTGCTTTAATTTGAACCTTCTCAGAAGGATTTTTTATATATTTTATTGCATCATAATCTTTAGATACAGCTTTTATTTGTACTTCTTCACTTGGATCATTTATAAATTGAATTGCCCATCCCTTTGCATTAATTGCTTCAAGCTTTACTTTTTCACTAGGATTATTTATATATTTAAGTGAATTCCATAATAATCTAACTGAAAGTATTGCATTTTCTTCACTTAATTCTTCTATATACTCAACTGCAAGTGGATTATTTCTAATTGCCGTTTCTATCATTTCATTTGTTGGATTTTTTATATATCTTATTGCTAACCCATTCTTTTTAACAGCTTCAAGTATTAATTCTGCACTCGGATTTTCTATATATCTTATATATAAAGGGTTATCATATATCTTTTTTAAATCATTATTTTCCATGTCTTTTCCTTCCTCATCACTTAAAATCAATTTAGTTAAAAATCAACTTTTTCCAGTTAATATGTACTCTCTATGTTACTTACATTATACTATATTTAAATGATAATTACTATTACTATTATTTGATAATTATTGTTAACTAAATGGTAATAAAACAATTACATCTCAATTTATAAATAAAAAAGGTAAAAGTATCTCAAAATACCTTTACCTTTAATCTATATTACTTATGCTCATGATCTCTAATATGATTTATACAATAACATTGCTTTCCTGAACATTTTGAACAATATCTAAACTCCATACTTGGATCGTCTTTTTCCGTTACTCCACATACTACACATTTATGAAGAATTTCTTTTTGTTTCACTTGAGATTGAAATTTTTGTTTTCTATGATAGTTTACTGCTCCACTCTTTGTTCCTGTTACTATATCTTTTCCAAAGAATATCAAATAATTAATTACAGGAATCAATACTAATATCATACCTTTTAAAGATCCTGCAGTAATAAAATCAAAACCTATTATAATCCAATTAAATATTGCTAAATATTTGACCTTTATTGGTATTATATAAAATAATAATATTTGAAAATCAGGATAAATTCTAGCAAATGCTAAAAATAAAGATAAATTAATCAATGTTCCAGTTGCTTGAAGTCCTGTTAAAAGTGAGACAACTATAGTTGCTATCATCCCTACTAAATAATATATATTTAGTTTAAATCCACCCCATTCATGTTCAAGACCTGTTCCTGCTAAATAATAAAAATATAGTGAAAATAATAAAGAAATTATACTACTTGCCTCTGGTACAAATATAAATGTTACAAGTCTCCAAACTTCTCCTTGCATCACTCTTTGAGGATTCAAACTTATATTATTTATTAATGTTGAATCTCCTCCATTCATCATTGTAAGTGCAAATACAAAAGCATTTCCTATTACAATTATTAGCATTAAGTTTCTTATATAAAATTTTCCAAACTTTTTTTCTAATTTATTCAATAAACTCATAACTTAAGATGTACTCCTTTTATAATTTATTTGTAACTATATAAATTAAATCATCAATTGAAAATTCTTTATTTTTCATAGTTATTGTAATCATATTACTTATTAAAAATGAAGTTAATTTTCTAGTTTCTATATCAATATTTATGTCTTTATTTTCTTTATGTAATTCTATTATTTCATCTACAATTATATATAAAGGATCTAGTACATTATATCTTTTACAACCATGAGATTTTTTACTTTCTTCTTGTTTTTCACTTTTAGTCAATTCAAAAAATACTTCTTTATGATATATTAAAAACTTTTCTAATCCTAGATATATTAATTTTAACTTTTCTTCAAATGCTATCTCTTTTTCCTTAACCTCTTTTAATTCTTCTAATATCTCTATCCATTTATTATTAAATATTTCACTAACTAATGCCATTTTGCTATCAAAATAATTATAAACTGTTCCTAAAGCTATTCCACTTTTACTAGCTAACTCCCTCATACTAAAGTTGCTATATCCCTGCTCTTTTAAAAGTGTATAAGCCTCTTTTAATATTGTTTCTCTTGGATTTTGTAATATTTTCGGCATAAAACTTCCCCCCTCTTATAGTATAGTTTATATTAATATTCTTATATTATCAACCAAGTAAATCTCGCTTATTCTTTTCCATTTATTTACAATTAGCATTATGTTAAGTATAATAATATTATATAAATTTCTGCATGAAAAATGCCTATGAAAAAACCTTTTATAGCTAAGAAAATTTCCCCCTAAATTAACTTATTAAAACAAACTACTATAATTAAATAAGAGGTATGTATTATGGAAAATCAAAAATTCAATATCGCATACAAAAGAAAACTTCTCTATAAACGAAAAAGAAAAAGAAAATTAATATTACGCATTTCTCTTTTATTAAGTGCTTTTTGTGTACTATCATTAATTTTATTATTAAATAATAAAATTAGCAATAATAGCAACTCTATAAATAAAAAAGTTACTACTGGATCTTCTAGTGAAACTGAATTTATAGTTTGTATTGATCCAGGGCATGGCGATTGGGATGCTGGTACAAAAGGTAGTACTGGAGTTCTTGAAAAGGACATAGTATTAAATATGTCTCTAAAACTTGGACAACTATTAGAATCTAACAAAGTAAAAGTTGTTTATACACGAACTAATGATTCGCTTCCTTGGCTTGAAACAGCTAATGATAGTTTAAAAGAAAGAATTAAGATATCTGATGTATTTAATGCAGATTTGTTTATATCGCTACACTGTAACAGCAATTATGATGATACAGATGCTAAAGGATTGGAGTCCTGGTATAAGCCATCTAGTGAATCTAGTGAAAATCTAGCGATGACTATACAAAATGCTTTATTAAAATTAAGGTATACAGAGGATAGAGGATTAAAAACTTATAAAGATAGAGATGATGCTCTTGCTGTCTTAGAATTAAATCCAAGTATTCCAGTATTAATAGAACTTGGATTTTTAAGTAATTACTCAGATGAAAGATATCTTAAATCAAATAGAGGTCAAGAAGCTTGTGCAAAAGCTATAAATGAAGCTATTTTAAGTTATATTGAAAATAATAAAGAAGAATTATTAAAAGCTCGAGAATCTAAGGAAAAGAAATAAATTTTAAAACAATTCATTAGAGAAAGAATGAAAAAATTAAGAAATGAAAGAATTGAGGTTGTTTTGCTACGCAAATTAAAATACATAAGTGTCAATCACTTTCTATTAAAAAATCCCTAAAGGATTTTTTTCCTCAACTCTTTCACTTTTTCACTATTCCCTTTTCACTTTTCTTACTATACTAAGGTCAAACTATTAATCTCCTCTATTACCATAGCCCGTTTATCTATATTTACTAAAACTACTATATAGTCACCACTCATTAATTTTACGGATCCTCTTGGAATTATTTCTTTCTCTCCTCTTTTTATAGAAACAAGTAGACAATCCTTAGGCCAGTCAACTTCATTTATAAATTTTCCTTCTACTATGCTTTCCATTTCAACTACAAATTCTAATATAGCTTTCTTATTATCATTTTCTTCTTTGCTTACTCCAATCTTCTTAAGTAACCTTTCTAATAATACTTCATATATCGGCTCATTCCTTAAAAATTCAGAAGTAATGAATGAAATTATTACAACAACTGATAATGATAGTAAATGGCTAAATGAACCTGTCATTTCCATTATAAGAACAATTCCGGTTATCGGAGCTTTTACTACTGATACAAAATATCCAGCCATTCCTAATGCTATAAAATTAATTATGAATGAACTATTAACATCTAATAATTCTATTGATATAACTCCAAAAATATCTCCTATTATTGCCCCAAGAAGTAGCATAGGAAGAAATATACCTCCTGGTACTCCTGAGCCAAAACAAACTAATAACAAAAGAAATTTCAAAATATATATTATAATTAAAAATAAAATTGACTGCTCTCCTGATGTTAACTCTAATATAAGTTCATGCCCCCCACCTAATAACATAGGTGCTATTAATCCTACAATAGCTGTTATTACAAAAGGTATCATAACTTTTATTTCCTGTGGTATCTTTTTTAGTTTAGAATATATATCTTGAAATAAATATATTCCTTTTGAAAATAAAACCCCCAATATACCTGTAAAAGCTCCTAATATTATTAACATCCAATAATATTTTAAAGGTATTGCATTCATTTCACTAAAATTTAATGCTGGCTCCATTCCTAAAAAGTTTTTTGATATAAAATCTGCACTTATTGCAGCAGCCATAGCTGATAATAAAACTAATGGGGAAAAACTTCTATGAATTTCTTCTAATGCAAATATTATCCCCGATAGAGGTGAATTGAATGCAGCTGAAAGACCTGCAGATGCCCCTGCTGTTATTAAAAACTCTTTTTTAACCGGCATTTTTTTACATGTTTTCTCTGCAACTCCTTCTCCTATAGAAGCTCCAATCTGTACCGATGGACCTTCTCTACCAAGAGATAAACCAGCTGATAGTGCTAATACTCCACCTATAAACTTATAAAACAGTATTCTCAACCAGTTCATTTTAAGCTTATTTATCACTCTACCCTTTACCTGTGGAATACCACTACCTGAAATCATGCCTTCTCTCTTAACCATAAGGCCTACTAGTAATCCTATAAGAGCTAAAACTATTATTACTAAAATAGAATTTACTACTCCTTTATTTCCCCATTTATAAAATTTGACAAAAACTGAATATAGTTTATTTATTCCTAATCTATTTAATACTATTACTCCACCTGTAATTAATCCTATGATAATTCCTTGAATAATTAACCTAAACTTCATATTTTTTCTTTGAAGTAATATATCTTTTATTTTTTCTCCTTCCAACGTTACATCACCTTGTCTTCAAATATATCTTTTACTTCATCTAATATTTTAAAGTTTGTAAAATCAAAATGTAATGGTGTTAATGTTACATAGCCTTGAGATAAAAAATATAAATCAGAATCATCTTCTAAAATCTCATTTCTAATTCCTTTAGTCATATAAACTTTATCTTCATTTTCTTCTACTAAAATATAATTTGTTTTATACGTGGATTTTCCTAGCTTACAAACCTTTAAACCCTTAATTTCCTCTTCATTTATATTTGGGATATTAACATTTAAAACAATATTATCTTTTAAGTAATCCTTTTCTGCTATATCTACTATTTTACTTATCCATTTAGCAGCTTTAGAATAATCCTCATCTTCTCTGCTCCAATCTACATCCATAGAAATAGCAATTGAAGGTACACTATATATCGCTCCTTCTACTGCTGCTGATACTGTACCTGAATATAAAATATCTGTCCCACAGTTAAGACCTCTATTAATTCCTGAAATAACTAAATCTATATTTTCTCCAAGTAGAGATAACCCTGCTTGAGTACAATCAGCTGGTGTTCCTACTAAGCTATATGATTTAAAATTATCATCTAATTTCTCTTCTCTTATTTTAATAGGATTATGAATGGATATAGAATGACTTGAAGCACTCTTTTGTTCTCTAGGAGCAACAACTATAATTTCGTGCTTTTTAGATATTTCTTTTGCTAAATCAAATATTCCTCTAGCATTAATTCCATCATCATTAGTAATTAATATTCTCATATAAGTCCTCCTCCAAATATTATTATTTTTGTTCTAAATTTAATAATACTTATTATTTATATTATTATTTTTTCCTTATATATTATATACTAGCATAAAACTAAATAAGATAAAAAGAAGTAATACAGTTTAAATAAATCAAACTACATTACTTCTTGCAATATTTTAACTACATTACTTCTTGCAATATTTTATTTGAAAGCTTCTGCTATTAACTTATATGAATTTATCTTAGAATTTAAATCTGTATTTAGATTTATAAGCATAAATTCATCTGTTTTATATATTTCACTCATATTTAATATTTGCTCTTTTATCTTATCAGGAGTCCCTATTAACATCCTTCTTCTATTTCTTTTTACAATTTGCATTTCTGCATCAGAATATTTATAAGATAAGGCTGTATCTAAAGAAGGTATTCCTTGAGATCTACCAGTTTCCACAAGAACTAATGATAAATCCATAATAGCTGCTTGTTTACTTACCTCTTCTTCATTTTCAGCACAAATTGCAAAACTACATATTATTGTATTAGGTGAAGATGAAATTATTGAATTTTTAAAGTTATCTCTATACCAATTAACAGAACTAACTCCCATTCCACCTGTAATAAATTGAGCATAAGCATATGAAGCTCCTATTTGAGCAGCAAGCCCAGCACTTCCTCCGCTTGAACCTAAAATATGAATTTCAGGAACTGTATTTATAAGTGGAGTAGCTTTTAAATCTTTAAATGCATGATTTTCAGGCATCATATCATAAATATATCCTACTAAATCTAATACCTTATCTGCATAATCATCAGAATAAATATTTTTTCCTTGTTGCAAAGCTCTAGTAGCTAAAGGCATTCCTCCTGGTGCTCTACCTAAACCTAAGTCTATTCTATTTGGATATAATGCTTCTAAAAGCTTGAAGTTTTCTGCAACTTTATATGGACTATAATGTGGTAACATAACTCCACCTGAGCCAACTCTAATTTTTTCAGTTTGGGCAGCAATACTAGATATAAGTATTTCTGGACTAGATCCTGCTAAGCTCTTTGTATCATGATGTTCTGATACCCAAAATCTATGATATCCTAGCTTTTCTAATTCCTTAGCTAAGATTATTGTATTTTTTAATGCTTCACTTGCATTTGAATTTTCTCCAATAGGAGATTGATCTAATGCACTTAACTTTATTTTCACTTAATTTGCCTCCTATTATTTTAAACTATATTTTTTAAACTATATTTATCTTTTCCTATAGCTTTACTATAAATACTTTTTAAAAATTTACAAGTAGGCACTTTTAAGAAACTATTAACTAATAATAATTATTATATATTTTGATTTATATTTTTCTTTGCTCCAATATAAGTTGCAATAAAATATCCACCATATATCACCAGCAATACACATAAAGATATTAATATATTATTCATTATGCTTATACTACCAAATAACTTTATGACATTTTTAGAAAACTCTAATCCTACTATTGAATGTATTAAAGCTAATGATAAAGGCATCATAAAGTAAATTCCTATTTGACTTAATAAAGATCTATTAATAATATTATCATCTACACCTATTTTTCTAAGTAAATTATATCTTTCAATATTATCTGTTGATTCTGATAATTGTTGAAGAGCTAATACTGCTGCTGATGTTATTAGGAATATTCCACCAATATAAATTCCTAAATAAGATATTAACGCTCCTGCACTTGATGTATCAGTCACTAATTCTTCTTTAGACATATAATATAAATTTTGATATTTGCTTTCTATTATAGAATCTACCTCTGAACTAATTAGATTTTCAATATCACTATTTCCTTCTTTATAATTTAAATTTAAAAATGAACTTTTGGCTGTCAATCCATTTATAAATTTATCATTAACTACAATAGTACATATATTACTTTTCATCATTTGATTATAAGCTACAACTTCTATTGCTTTATCTATACCTGGTTTAAGAATAGTTCCATTTATATTTATTTCCTTATTATCACTTAAGACTTTATCTAATACTTTTACTGAATCATTTATATCTGTGAATATTGCATATTCATTATCTTCTAAGCTTATATTTTCTCTATCTAACATCTTCATAATTTCATTAAATTTTGATAACCCTATGATTTGAACTGGTTGATTTACTGAAACAGGATAGAAATTTTTAAGCTTTTCTCTTCCATCTTCTGATAAAATATCATTATATTTAAGGTCACCAGTATAATTTATATAACTAACGTACTTATCGGAATATTCACTTAAATCTACTTCACTTTCTTCCAACGCCTTTTCTATATCCATCCCTTTTAAATTCCAGAATGTTAAATCATATTGTGTTAAATCTTTTATGTCTTCATTTATTGCACTGCTAATTCCAAGTCCACCTGAAAGCATACAAATCCCTACAAACAACATCAAACATATAAAGGACATTGATATAAAAACTGTGTTTATCTTACTATTTATTTGTCTTAATACAAACATATTTAAATCTTTTAAATAGTATTTTTTATTAGCTTGAACAATCTTTAATAAAAAACCAGATAATGAAAAGAAAAATAAGAATGTTCCTATAGAACCTAATAATATACTTAATCCACTAATACCTATTTCTAAAGTTGCTACTCCACCCTTAAGGACAGTATAATAAGCATATCCTAGTATAATACAACTTATAAAAAAGATTATTACTGAAACCCAGATATTTCTTACTTTTATATTTTCATTTTTTCTTGATGATGTTAATAAATCTATAAGAGTAATTTTTCTTATTGATATAGAATTAAACATTAATACTAATAAATAAATGGCACCAAAGCAAACTATAGTTTTTATCATCGCATTATATGAAAAGATAAACTTAAATTTAATAAGATTAACTTTAAACATTTTTGCAGTTAATACTGACAGTCCTTGTGATAATAGTATTCCTAAACCTAGTCCAATAGCTAAAGATATTATTCCTACTAGTAAAGTTTCTATAAAAATTATTTTTGATAAACTTCCCTTTTCCATTCCCAAAGTCATATATATTCCAAACTCTTTTTTTCTTCTTTTTATTAAATAATTGTTTGCATATATTATTAAGAATGCTAATATGAAAGATACAAATATCGAAGCATATCCCATTATATTTTCTACTTGTTCAAATGCAGATGCTTGCATATCATTTAACTCCATCATAATACTTTGAGATTGTATTGAATTAAAAGTGTAAAATATACATACTCCAAATACTAATGTTAGAAAATAAATAGTATAGTCTTTAAAGCTTCTTTTTAAATTTCTAAACGCTAACTTAGAATACATTATTTTGGTCACCTCCAAGAAGTGTTATAACTTCAATTATCTTTTCAAAGAATTCTTTTCTAGAGTCATTTCCACGAACTAATTCATTAAATATCTTACCATCTTTGATAAACAAAATTCTTCTTGCATAGCTTGCAGAAAAAGCATCATGTGTAACCATCATAATAGTTGCATTTAGATTTTCATTTAAATCTTCCATACTCTCTAATAGCATTTTAGCTGATTTGGAATCTAATGCTCCTGTAGGCTCATCTGCTAATATTAATGAAGGGCTTGTTATTATTGCTCTAGCAGATGCAACTCTTTGTTTTTGTCCTCCTGACATTTCGTATGGATATTTATTTAAAATTTCTTCAATATTTAATTTTCTTGCTATATCTTTAACTTTTTCATCTATTTCCTTATGATTTGTCTTTAATATAGTCAAAGCTAATGCTATATTTTCATAGGCTGTTAAAGTATCTAGGAGATTAAAGTCTTGAAATATAAACCCTAGTTCTTCTCTTCTAAACTTTGCTATTTTTTTTGAATTTAACTTTGTAATATCATTTCCTGATATATGAATATGACCACTAGTCACTTTATCTATAGTTGATATACAATTTAACAGTGTAGTCTTACCGCTTCCAGATGACCCCATTACACCAATAAATTCCCCTTCTTCTACTGAAAAACTAATGTTATTAATTGCTTTAGTTATATTACCTTTTCTTCCATAATATTTTTCTATATTACTTACTCTTAATACTTCTTTTCCCATATTATTATTCCTCCTATTTGATACTATAGGATAATTCTAATGTTTAGCAGCTATTTAATCCATTGAAGAACATAACAGAAAACTTACACTTTTGTAATATAATAATATTTAAAATTAGTTTTCAAAAATCATCATTCTATTTATAGGAAATGTTATTGATACTTTAGTCCCATTATTGAGTTCTGAATTTAAACTTATTCCAAGCCCAAGTTTAATTGCTAGCTTTTTGCATAAATATAGACCTATCCCCGTTGACTTTCCAAATTTACGTCCATTTTCTCCTGTATATCCCTTTTCAAAAGCTTTAATTGCATCGCTTTCACTCATTCCAATACCACTATCCTCAATATGTAATACAATGTTATCACCTGATTTTTTAGTATAAAATTTAATCTTACATTCATACCTTCTCATATATTTTATAGAGTTAGATAATATTTGATTAATAATAAACTCAATCCACTTACTATCTGAATACACAGTTACATCTAAATCATTAGTTTCGATTTTTATTTTTCTTTCTATTAAAACATTAGCATTTCTTTTTATAACCTTGTTTACAGAATTTTTTAAGTTTAACTCTTTTATAATATAGTCCTTTTCTAAAGCATTACTTCTTGTATAAAAAAGTGCTTGCTCTATATAATTTTCAACTTTATCTATTTCTTCATCTATACTCTTAGTTAATTCAGATTTATTATTTTCTATAAGTAATTTACAACTTGATATTGGAGTTTTTATTTCATGAACCCATAACTCTATGTATTCTCTATATTCATTATTATTTATTTTTAAAGAAGCTATTTCATCATTCATTGATTTAGAAGTTTCTTTAAGTACATAATATAAAATTTTACTATCTAAAAAGCTTCCTTCTTCTAAAATTTCTGAAATTAAATATTTTTTATCTAACACATCTAAATTAGAAATTAACTCATTATAATACTTTTTCTTATTAAAATAATCATAAATATGAAATATTAATATTCCAATACAATTAAAGATAAATATAAATATAATTGCATATAAATCTACATTTAAAGCATTAAGTAATATTGAAGTAAAAATTAATATACCTATACTTATTACAACAAATAATATTCTTTCTTTAATAAAATCTATTAATCGCATATTAATATATATCCTTGCCCTCTCTTAGTTTTTAAATAATCTATTGCACCTATTTCTTCTAGTTTTTTTCTTAAACGATTTATATTTACTGTTAATGTATTATCATCAACAAACTCATCAGATTGCCATAAAGATTCAATTATTTCATTTCTTGATACTATCTTTTCTTTATTTTTTATTAAAACATATAGTATTCTACTTTCATTTTTACTTAATTCTATTCTTTTATTGTCATATTCAGCTTCACTTGTAGATAGATTATGTAAAAGACCTCTATATTCTAATACTTCTGAATCGGAATTATTATAAGTTCTTCTTATTATTGAAGATATCCTAGCTAAAAGTATTTGAGTATTATATGGCTTTGTTATAAAATCATCTGCACCTAAGTTCATACTCATCAGCTCATCTACTTCACTATCTCTGCTAGTAACTACTATTATTGGTACAGAACTCCTTCTTCTAATTTCTCTACATATATAATACCCATCGTAATATGGCAAATTAATATCTAATAAAACTAAATGATATTTCTCCTTCATGAACTCTTCTACTATATTTTCAAAATTTAAAGAATAACTAGTTTCATATCCATATCTATTTAAAAATGTACATAATTCATTTCTTATTTTTTCTTCATCTTCTATTATAAAAATTTTCTTCGTATCCATATTTCCTCCAAATTATAAATCCATTTTTTTCTTATTTTGTACTATACTCAATTATATATCAAACTTATATATTTAATGCAATTAATTATTTACATAATTTTTATTGATTTTATGTTAAATAGTCAATAAATTTATTTTATTAAAATACACACTTAAATTTGTACAAACTATCTTAGTTTGTATAAAAATTTAGTTATCTATAAATAATATTAAATTTAAATAATTCAAGAAAGACATTTTATTATTCTAAATTATAAAATAATATTTTCTATTTATAAGGGAATTCTATTATTGATAATAATAATTTAGGAGGACTTAAAATGAAAAACAAAAATTCTAACGATGTTACTAACCCATCATCACCTAATTATGATAAGAGAATTAAAAATAAAGCTAATGAAAAAACTCCATATGGTGAAAATGAACCATCTACTCATACAACATATAAATAAAACTTAATATCCATAAAAAATACCGTTTATAAAATAAACGGTATTTTTTATTAATTAACTATATACATGTTTCTAACATTTATTATTTTTCTATCCTAATAATCGATTTACTATATCATTTGCATCCTGTGCTATTGGTATTATATTTTTGACAAAAGAAATAGTAGTATTAATACTTGTAAGCAAACTTAAAACCTTTTTTATATTTTCTTTAAACTTTTGATTTTTAGAAGCTTCTTCGCAAATATTTTTATTTAGCATTATACTTCCAAGCCCTTGCTCTATAGATGTTTTTAATCCATCTATTCCATATATCTTGTATTCTTCAATTTTATGATATAAATCGCCGAGTACATTATTTAAAAATAATTTCAGTTCCTCATTTACTTCTAAATCCTCAAGGTCTTCCATTAATACTTCTATCTTTTCTTTAAATTTCATTAAATTCTCTTCTTCAATATTTCTATATTGATTACATACATCTAAAGCTAATGCTAACCCATTTATAGATATCAATATTTCCTTTGTAATTATAATATCTAGCTTGTGTATATCATCTTCTAATCCTATAGCCATAATTTTCTTTTCAAAATTAGTTAGTGATTTTACCAATTCCTCTTTTGAATTACTTTCAATCTTATTAGTAAGTTTTTTTATATTTTCTATCATTTCAATAATTTGTATGATAGATTTAAATATTTTCTCGTCATCGTTTATATCTAAATCGAAAACCTGAGCAAGAACTGATTCTACCGTTCTAAATCTATTTTGTTTGTTAGCATTATTACTACAAAACTCTTTTGATTTACTTAAGATCTCGTATAGCCTAACTGCCGGATTAGTTGATAATACCATACTACCCCCTCCATAAAATTTGATACAGTTACTATTTCTATACCCTACTACTGTTCTCCTCTTTTTTTCTTTAATCTTAATAGTTTTTTAAGTATTAAGTATTATTAAATTATAATTAATATTTAATTTTTCCTTTACTATATATAATGCTTTAAGTGTATATTATATGTATGTTTTTTAATTATTTATATCTATTTTTTCTATTTGCACTTTTCCATTTTTAATATTCATAATAGCCATGGTTAAAGGCAATGAAAATCTTCTTTTACCACAACTTCCAGGATTAAGATATATAACATTATCCAATGTTTCTAAACTATGCTTATGTGAATGTCCATATATAATAATATCAACTTCTTCTAAATTAACATTTATATTATTTTTTTCATGAACAACATATATCTTCTTTCCCTCTACTTCTAATAGTTCTTCTTTATTTAATATGCCTTCGAAATTTTCATTATCATTATTACCTTTTACTGCAACTGTTTTTGTAATACTATTAAGTTTTAATAATATTTCCTTATTACAAATATCTCCTGCATGTATTATTAAGTCACACTTATTTAAATAGCATATTACCTCTTCTCGTAACAAATTGTGTGTATCTGAAATAATCCCTATTTTCATATATTTATCATCACCTTTTTGTATATTTAATGGTATTATATAATTAAATTTAAATTATACATTTTATGGAGGATGTTGTATTGATAAAAAAATTTAATATTAAAGGAGTTGCTAATATGTGGGTTATTTATGCATTGCTATCAGCTTTTTTTGCTGCACTTACATCTATTTTAGCTAAAATAGGAATAGAAAACATAAATTCAAACTTAGCTACTGCAATACGTACTGTTGTTGTCTTAGTAATGGCTTGGGGAATAGTTTTTATTAATGGTAGCATAAATCAAATTAATAACATAAGTCAAAAAAGCTGGATTTTTTTAATTTTATCTGGTATAGCTACTGGCCTATCATGGCTATTCTACTACAAAGCCCTTCAAATTGGAGAAGCTTCAAAAGTAGTTCCTATAGATAAATTTAGTGTTGTAATAACCATGGTATTAGCTTTTGTCATTTTAAAAGAAGCACTTACAGTGAAAACAGTTCTAGGTGGAATATTCATTGCAATTGGAACTTTTATAATGATCTTATAGAGATTATTATTCACTATTAACTAAAAAACTAACTGTAAAAACTTAAAATTAACAAGAAAACTCAGCCAAAGCTGAGTTTTTTCATTAATTGTCCATTATCTATTTTCAATTATTAATTAAAATTTAATCCTCCTTATAATTTTCAACTACATCTTTTATAATTTCTTTAATTTCACTTAACGATAAATCCAGTGTTTCAAGACCTCCAATATCACACCTTGCTGTAGTCTTTATATTATTAAATATCCTTGCGTATAATTGCTTTTTATTATCAAATTGCTCATTATCTTGCAATATATACCCATAAATTAATTTTGTTTCTTTTTCTATATAATCTCTATCATTCATAATAACATTTCTCCTATTTTAATTCTAAATTTGATTTTTCACTATTAAATTCTATAATAAACGTGGTATCTTTCCCAATATTACTTTCTGCATATATTTTCCCATTATGACTTTCAACTATAGATTTAGCTATTGATAATCCTAATCCATATCCACCAGTTTCTCTAGATCTAGATGTATCTACTCTATAGAATCTTTCGAAGATTTTATCTAAATCTTCTCTTTTTATCCCTTTACCTGTATTTCTAACTTTTAATCTTACTTTATTTTTATCTAATTTAAGTTCAACATATATTTTACCATCTTTATTAGTGTACTTTATTGCATTGTCTAATAGGATTATACATACTTTTTTTATGCTTTCTTTATCTCCTTTTAAAAGCACATCATTTAAAATATTGGTTTCTAGTTCAATTTTATTTTCAAATATAACAGCTTCAAATGTTAATAATATATTATTTAACAATTTACTTAAATCAAATATTGTAAATTCTATAAGCTCCTTACCTGTATCAAGCTTAGCTAAAGATAACATTTCATCAATTAATTTTGCCATTCTCTCTGTTTGATTATTTATATAATTTACCCATTTAATTTGATTAATTATAGTATCTTCTTTATTAGATAAGATTACAGATGTGTTTGTTCTTATAATTGCAAGTGGTGTTTTAAGCTCATGTGAAGCATCTGCAATGAATTGTTTTTGCTTTTCAAAACTATCTTTTATAGGTTTTATAGTTTTATTAGTTAAATAAATACTTATAAAAAGTAATACTATTAAGCTTATACTACCAATAGTTAAAAATGAACTTAAAAGACTTGATAAAGCGTTTATTTGAGGCTCTCTACTCATAAGCACTATCTTCATTCCCTTATTAGTAGTTTCTTTCATATAACCATAACTATTTCCATCTAATTTAACTTTATCAAATTTTTTATCACTTTTTATTATTTTATATACAATATCCTCTAAAATTTCCTTTTTAACTTCCATAAAGGTTACTACATTAGCTATATTATTTTCAGTATCCAAATCAATGATTATACTACTAGTCATCATTGGTGAATCTGGCCCTGGCCCCTTATGAGGATTAAACATTGCACTCTTTAATTGATGTTCTAAATCCTTTTCCATATTAATAGCAGTATTAGCATATACAGTTCCAAAAATCAGTATGAAAACTAAGGTTAATAGTGACATATTTATTAATATAAACTTCTTCTTTAATTTATCAAACACCACTATCCTCCATTCTGTATCCTACACCTCTTATAGTTACAATACTTACATTTGATTTTAAATAAGATAATTTTTTCCTTATAAATGAAATATATACTTCTATATTGTTATATTCAACCTCTGAATCAAACCCCCAAAGTTTCGTTATTAAATCATCTTTACTAACAACACATTTGGGTCTTTCCATAAAATATTTAATTATTTCAAATTCCTTTAAAGTTAATCTTATACTTTCATTATTTACATCTAAATCATAAGTATCTATATTTAAACTTATATCTCCATAAGTTAATATATTGTCATTTACAACCGTTCCTTTTCTTCTAGTTATAGACCTTAGTCTCGCTAGTAACTCTTCTGTAGCAAAAGGCTTTGTTAAATAATCATCTGCACCTAAGTCTAGCCCTAAAACTCTATCCTCAATTTGACTTTTAGCTGTCAGCATAATAACTGGTGTAGAAACCCCTGATTTTCTTAACTGCTTCAATAAGCTTAATCCATTTAATTTAGGTAGCATGATATCTAAAACTATAACATCATATATTCCTGTTAAAGCATAATCTAGCCCATCTTCCCCATCATAGACGGCATCAACTAAGTATTTATTATTTGTTAATATTTGAAATAACGCTTCTGAAAGTTCTTTTTCATCTTCTACCAATAATAGCTTCATATTCATTCCCCCTCAATTTTATAAAATTGTAACTTATTTATTCTCATTCATAACTTTTCCTACTTTACTCTTTCTAGATTATATCCGATTTTTAATTCTTTATATAAGTATTGTTAGTTTTAATAAGATTTTATCACAGAAACCTTAAAATTAAATTAAATTAAATTCTACTTAACTACATTATTTACTGTTTTTAGAGTTAATTTAAGTATTACAAATTATCACAGTTTCTTTTTAAATAAATATATTATTACCATAGTCATTTAATAGGAGATTTATTATGGTTATAACACCTGGAATAAAGGATTTAGATTATATTTATAAAGATGGAGTTAAGCATTTTACTTTAATTGCAGAAGAAGTTAACTTGGAACTTATACCTGGACTTTTTATACGAGCCTGGGGCTATAATGGCTCAGTACCAGGCCCAACTATTAAAGTTAACCCATCCGATAAAGTATGCATTAGAGTTATAAATAACTTACCTGAAAAAACAAGCGTTCATTGGCATGGTTTAGAAGTACCTAATGATATGGATGGTGTTCCTCCAATTGAACCATCACCCTTCATAGAACCTGGTGAATACTTTGATTATCATTTTAAAATTAATAATCCACCTGGAACATATATGTATCATTCCCATGTTAATGTTCTAGTTCAAGATAATGCAGGACTTCTTGGAGGCTTTATCATAGAGGATCCAAAAGATAAAAAAAGAAAAAATTATAAAGATTATTTTGTAGTTCTTCAAGAATTTGCAGTTAATGAATTACCTTGGGGAGATATAACTAAAGGCACCTATAACCTAACATTTAAAATGCCTGAATTTAATTTCTTCACCATGAATGGTAAATGTTATCCTTCTACTGATCCACTTGAAGTTTGCTATGGCGATACTGTAAAGGTAAGATTCTGTAATATCCAAATGCATCATCATCCAATTCATATTCATGGTCATGAATTTAAAGTTGTTGGTGCCGATGGATTCCCAATAAGAAAAGAAACTCAAATATATAAAAATACAATTTTAGTTGCCTCAGGAGAAACATGGGATATTGAATTTATAGCTAAAAATCCTGGTATTTGGCCAATGCATTGTCATATGCCTCATCATGTAACTAATAATGCTGCCCCAGGAGTTGGCGGAATGTTTACTACAGTAAATTATATAGATAAATAATATAATAGAATTTTGCTTAAATAATTATTTTTATATCTATTAATTTGCTACATCAAACAATTTATACAATTATCATTTAAAATAAAAACCTAATTAGTTATAAATATACTTAAGAAAGTATGTTCTATATACTAATTAGGCTTTTATTAATTCCATGGACATATTTTCTTTTCTAATAAATCTATAATTTTAAATATAATAAGAGACATAATACTAAGAGCTAATACTCCAGCAAACATTCCTTTATAATCAACCATTGACCATGAATTCATTATATAATATCCTATTCCATATTTAGTTGCATAATTTTCACTAAAAAACAAAGCTGAAATTGCAATTCCTATACTTACTCTTAAAGCAGAAAATACTTTAGGCGCTATTGCAGGCATTACTACTTTTAATATAGTGTCGCTTTTACTAAATTTCATAACTTTTGCAGATATTAAAACATCTTTGTCAATTTCTTTAACTGCATCTCTTGTAACTATTAAAATTTGAAAAACAATTATAGTTACCATAAGTATTATTTTAGATTTATCACCTATCCCAAACATAACCATAAATATAGGTAAAAATGCTATCTTTGGTATAGGATATAGTAAATATACTACTGGTGATATTATTTTATCTACTAAACTACTAAGTCCAAGAGCAATCCCAATTGGAATACCTATAATTAATGATATTAATATAGCTCCCAATATTCTATACATACTATATAAAATATGATATATAAAATCATTTTGTAATAATCTTATTAACTCATATATAGTAGTTTTAGGGGTTGGTACCATATTAGTACCTATTAATATGCTTAATAAATACCATAAAACAAATATAATTATAACTCCATAGAGGCCTTTTATAATTTTTAATAGTAGCTCTTTAATCATATAGTTTACCTCTTACTTCATTACATATTTCTATATACTCTTGTTTTCTTCTTATATCTTTATCTCCAAAATACTTATTATTAATTATGCTATGTATTTTACCTTCTTTCATAACAACTATATACTCACCTAAAAAAACAGCTTCTTCAATGCTATGTGTTACTAAAATCATAGTATTATTTCTCTTATCTTTTATTTCTAAAAGTAAATCCTGGATTTTTTCCTTATTTATTGAATCTAGTGCAGAAGTTGCTTCATCTAATAATAAAGTTTCTGGATTGCTTATAATAGTTCTTGCAATAGCTACCCTTTGCTTTTGGCCTCCACTTAGTTCCTTTGGATATTTATTTTTAAAACTTAATAAATCTAATTCTTTTAATACATCATTAACTAATTTTTCTTTTTCTTTTTTTGTAAATTTATATTTATTTAATCCAAGTTCTATATTTTTATATACTGTGAACCAATTAAATAATCCTAAATTTTGTAGTATTAAAGATGTTTCTCCTTCTATTTCTAATTTCCCTTCATAATTAGAAATAAGCCCTGCTATAGTATATAGCAGGGTTGTCTTTCCACATCCTGATTTTCCTATAATTGCATAAGTCTTTCCTTTTTCTATAGATAAACTTAAATTATCTATAGCTTTTTCATCCTTATACTTAACGGTTAAATCACTTATTTTTATCATTCTACTTTACAAATTTTCCTTCTAGTAAATCAGCTGGCTTTACTGATAAATCTTTATTTAAAGTCTTTTCAGTCCAGTCTATTATACTTTGTAAATACTCATCACTTGGAAGGGCTGCTTTTTTATATGTAGGTAATACCATAATATCTTTTACAGCAGGATTTGTATTTGGTATTTTTTCAATTAATATATCTTTTGCCATTTCAGGATTTTTATTTATTTCTTCTACAGCTTTATTATATGCTTCATGGAAGGCCTTAATAGTATTTGGTTTTTCAGATATAGCTTTTCCAGTAAACACTAAACAATCTGCTGAAAACTCATCATCCATTCCATAAATATTTTTCTTTAATCCTTGTAATTCTCCATTTGAAGCTACTGGTTCTGGGAATAAACTCATATCAACTTCACCACTTTTTAAAGCAGCAAGTCTTGCTGGTATTTCATTTATAAATACCTTTTCTACATTATATTTATCTCCAAGCCACTTATCGATTAAGTAATTAGAAACACTTACTTCCATCATTCCTACTTTTATGTCCTTTTTATCTGTAGCTCCTTCAGTAGCTAATACAGGAAACATTCCATCTGTCATTGTTGTTGCTTTTATATCAAATCCACCATCTACATTAGTAGCAACAGCTATAAAGTCAGTCATTGCTCCATCTATAGCATTACTTTGAAGAGCACTTTGTCTATTTTGAGCATTATTATAAATTTCTATTTCTACATCTATACCTGCCTCTTTAAAATATCCATTTTTTTCTGCAATAAGTATTGGTGCTGTATCAACAGCTGGCATTAAACCAATTTTTAATGTAGCATCTTCCACAGAAACTTCTTTATTTTTTTCATTCGATCCACATCCAATTAAAATAACTGAGAACATTGATATCAAAATAAGTGATAACAATTTTTTTAAATTTCTCATTTGTTAATCCTCCTACAAACTTTTAATTCAATTTAATTATAGTTAACTAGACAATCTATTTCAATATTAACAGTAAATTTATTGTATAAATTATAAAAAATCACTAATATATATGGTATATTAGTGATTTTTTTAACTATTTTTTAAATTTTAATACTACTTTAAATAAATCTCCATCTATTTCTATATCTAATGTTCCACCTTGTAATTCAACAAAACTTTTAGCTATTGCTAATCCAAGTCCTGATCCTTCTGTATTTCTAGACTTATCTCCACGAGCAAATCTTTCTACTATTTCTTCAGCTGTAAAATCTATTTCATTTGCTGACATATTTTTTAACATTACATAAACTTCTTCATTTCCATCTATTATATCTATATATACTCTTGAGTTTGGCATTGAGTATTTCACTATATTTATTAATAAATTTTCAAACACTCTAAAAGTTTTTTGACTATCTAAAGGAACTATAACTTTATTTTCTGGGAAATTCCACTTGAATTTTAGTGATGATTCTTCAATTTTATCACTTAATTCAAATTGAGTTTGCTTCATAAGTGAAACTATATCTACATTAACTATATTTAATTGAATGTTTTTACTTGTTGCCTTGCTAACTTCAAATAAATCTTCTATTAAATTTTTAAGCCTTTGAGATTTTCTATCTAATGTATCTAAATATTGCTTTCTATTTTCTTCACTTATATTTTCATCTTTTAATAAATCTATATAAGTGATTATTGATGTTAATGGTGTTTTTAAATCATGAGAAACATTAGAAATAAGTTCCGTTTTCATTCTTTGACTTTTTACTTCTTCATTAACTGCGTTTTTAAATCCTTTTTGTATTTTTTGAAGTTCATCTTTTAATGGTTCAAAAACTCCAAGTTCTTCTTCTATAGTAACATCTAAATTACCTTCTGCAATTTTATTTGTAGCTTCTAATAATATTTGATACTTATTCCTTATATCATTAAAATACTTTCTTAAAACAAAATATAAAAATACTGTATATATTATAGCTGCACCTACTCCTAAAAACCATATGATACTCATAAAAGCAAGAGCTATAAAGTTAACTGCTAATATCTTTATTATTATTTTATTAGATTTATCATTTAAATCTACATTTGTAACTTCATCATATATTTTTGTCCATATTCTTTTTATTAGCCTAAATATTTTATATATTATTGTATTATCTTTTATATAGTTTTTTAACCCTTTATTAAATATATATTTAATTAACACTACTGCTGTAAAAGCTGTTATTAATAGTACAAACCAATAAGCAATATTACCTATCATTAATATTGAATTTGTAAACTCAAATGGTATTCCAACTCTTACTAGTGATTCCTTAACCCATTCATTGTTTACGGTCCAATAGGATATATTAGGTGAAAACGCAACTAAAGCTGTTATTAACGTAATTAAAATTACACTTATTTCAAAAGGAATCTTAATAATTCTTTTAACTCCTATAATATCCTTTGATTTTCTAAATGGAATAATTAACGATATAAACATTATAGCTATATAAGCTATTAATATATAAACTAGTATTATATCCCCATATGCATAGCTATCTGCTCTATCAATATAATTGCTTATTCTATCAACATATTTAAGATCATTTGGTACACCATAAACAATAGTTATATTTTTAGGATTTGATAAAACAAAATCACTATCTCCATTAATTAAATTTCTCCACTGAAAATCTAAGAAAGTGCTTATTACATTTTCATCAGCACCTTTTATGTTATTTACACTAATTTCTCCATAGTCATTATAATCAATAACCATGTAATAGCCATAATAATTATCTAAATCATTTAATGCTTCTTTATTATCTTTATTTAAAATTAAATCACTTAATTTTTTTTCCGTATTTGAAGAAAACGTATTAGTTTTTTTATCAACTATATAATAATCTAAATTCTTTAATTCTCTTTTTAATACTTTATTCCAATTACCTATTTCATAATTAATATTTCTCTTTATAAAGCTATAATCAACTCTATCATTTTCACTATAGCCTTTATATTCTTTAAAAAAGATTTCATCAGCAGGAATATCTTTATTTTGCTCCTTTTCTAAAATATCTTTATACAATACAAAACTTCCTTTATATAGATCCATTTGAAAATTATAATCTTCAAAATATGAAGGCTTTTCTTTTTCATTTGCAAGTTTTGCTATTCTAGGGTAAGATGCCACTAAACCTATTGATGTCATAATCACTAATATATATACTATTGCACTTAAAAAATAATTATTTTTACTGCTTTTCAATTTTGTATCCAACTCCCCACACCACCTTTAAATATTTTGGATTTTTAGGATTAATTTCAATTTTTTCTCTTATATTTCTTACGTGAACCATTATTGTATCAGTATTAATTGCTTGCTCATTCCATACTCTTTCGTATATTTCTTCTGCTGAAAAAACTCTTCCTGGATTTTGCATAAGCAAATGAAGTATTTTAAATTCAATTGGAGTTATTTTTACTAAATTCCCATCAACAGTTAACTCAACTGTATCAATATTTAATTCAAGTCCTCCAATTATAAAGCTATTAGATTTTTCCTTTTCTACACCTACTAAACTTAGATATTTTGAATATCTTCTTAATTGAGAGTTTACTCTAGCTAGTAATTCTAAAGGTGTAAAAGGCTTAGTCACATAATCGTCTGCACCTATGTTTAATCCCATTATTTTATCAACTTCTTCTGATTTTGCTGAAAGCATTATAACTGGAAAATCATATTTTTCTCTAAGTTTCATAGTCATAGCTATTCCATCCATCCTTGGCATCATTATATCTACTATAGCCAAGTGAATTTCTTCTTTATTTATAATTTCTAACCCCTCTATTCCATTGTATCCTTTAAAAACATTATATCCTTGGTTTTTTAAGTATATTTCTATAGCATCAGCTATTTCCTTTTCATCTTCTACAACTAAAACATTATATGACTTCATATTTCAACCCCGCTTTTTCTGTAATAATATAAATATTATACAATAAAAGTATTAAATTAATCTCATTAACTAAAGTATATCTTGAAATCCTAAAGATAAACTTTAGTTAATTCTAAAAAATTTCTAAAGAGATTCTTTAATTTTCTCACTATAATCTTTTAATTTGTTGATACCATCTAATATAATAGCTTTAAATTCACAAACATTTATTTTTATTCATTCTTTATATTAGCTTACTAATATGAAAATTTATTAATTTATAAAGAAAATAAAACTTTTTGTTGACTATTTATCTATTTAATGTTATTCTAATTGAGCAGTTGGTACGTAAGTGCTAATTACTCGAGGAGCTTGGGTTGTCTTTCGCCGGATACCAAGCTCCTCTTTATTTTTATGTATCTAAAATTATTAAGACAAAATAATAATCTGCTATATCTAAGAATATAGAATATAAAATTCGAATTTTTGCAATTAATAATAAACTATAATAGGAGTTGTCTTATGACAACTCCTATATTTATATGGCTTTTATTAATTTTGTTAATTTGTCTTCTATTTTACTACTATTTATTACTATAATTATAGATACTAATAGTACTAGTCCCCATCCCCATAATGGAATTGATAATTTAGCTGATCCTAATGCACATGCTATTAAGATTTCCCATGGTCTTGTAAGTATTAGTATAATAAAATATCTTTTAAAACTCATACTACTAAGTCCAACTAAAAAATTTATAATATCATCAGGGAAAAACGGAAGTAACAGCATTAAAAATATTATTATTTCTCCCTTTGGTGAGTTTATTATTTCTTCGTATTTATTCAAAATCTTATCACTTACAAATCTTTCTACAAATGCTTTCCCACATATTCTTGATAAGTAAAATATTATTGCCGATCCACTAATTATAGCTAAAGTAGTTATTATAAAAGACTCCCACATTCCAAATACCATTGCCCCTGCCACAGCACTTACATTGCTAGGTATAGGAGCAATAATGATAGAAGCTAATTGTAATAAAAAAAATATAATAAAAGCTTTGTTTCCAAATCCCTCAATATATACTTTAAAATCTTCTAATGATGCCATATAGCCTAAAATCCCACTTGATTTTAAGTAAATTATTATAGATATAAATGATACTATTACTATCAACAAATATATAAATTGTTTTGCTTGTATCTTTCTTTTACTCATTAATTCTCTCCTTTTACAAATTAATTTTCTAAATTGAATGAACTTCTTCGAAAATACTAACCTTAAAATACTTAGTGATTTTTGTAATCTCACTTTTTATTTACTACCACTTTTATTTAATCTCATTTTTTGTTAATTTCAGTATAAGTTTAAAATCTTAATATATTTTCATATAAAGCTTAAGATTTCCTAAATATAAAATAAAGAAAATCATATTTATAATTTAAATTCAATTTTTACTTTATGATTCTTTTTATTAAAATTTAGTTAGATAGCTTATTCTATTTAATATGATTTATAACTTTATATTGATTATTGATATTTTAAGTGTTATTATTAAGCCATTAGTATATGAGTACTATAAAGTGAGCTTGGTTGTCTTTCACCAGATACCAAGCTCTAATTTATTTTATATAACTTTCAAAGAAAGGATAAAATTATGAATTTTAAAAGTTTAAAGATAAATGAAAAATTAATTGACTCATTGAAGAAAAATGGCATAGTAGCGCCTACCAAAGTTCAAATTAATGTTATACCTGAAATAATTAATAAAAATGATGTAATAGGAAAATCAAAAACTGGCTCTGGAAAAACCCTAGCCTTTTTATTACCTATACTTCAAAGAATAGATAGTAATTCTAAAAATACTGAAGTACTAATTTTATCTCCAACTAGGGAACTTGCAATACAAATAACTGAGGAAGCAAATAAATTTAATATAAATGATATCGGAATTTTAGCTGCTTACGGTGGAAAAGACGTTGGTTCTCAATTAAAAAAGCTTAATAAAGGTATTAATTTAATAATTGCAACTCCAGGAAGATTACTTGATCATTTAGAAAGAAAAAGTATAAATTTAAGTAAACTAAATACAGTTGTTATAGATGAAGCTGATCAAATGCTTTTAATGGGATTTAGAAATGAAATTGAAAAAATAATGTCTTATGCTCCAAAAAAACTTCAAACTCTTTGCTTTTCTGCAACTATAGATTCTAAAGTAAAAAAACTTGCTTATAGATATATGAATAATCCAGCTATTATTGATATTACAGAAAATGAAGAAGCTGAACTTCCTAATATTAAGCAAGAAGTCGTTAAAACTACAGATAGATGGAAAGTTGATGCTTTAGTTAAAGTTTTAGAAGAAGATAATCCATTTATGTCTATTATTTTTTGTAGAACTAAAAGAAGAGCTGATGAATTAGAAGTAAAGCTAGCTGCTAAAGGTATAAAGGCCGCTAAAATACATAGTGATGTTCCTCAAAATAAAAGGGAAAAAATTATGAAATCTTTTAGAGATTGTGAGATTCAATATTTAATAGCAACCGATGTTGCTTCAAGAGGAATAGATGTTACTGGAGTTACTCATATATATAATTATGATGCACCAGAAAGTGTTGAAATCTATATTCATAGAATAGGAAGAACAGCTCGTGCTGGAGACAGTGGTTATACCTGTCTTATTACAGATCCTAAAAACTACAATATATTAGAGGAAATAGAAAATTACTTACAGTATACAATTCCTGAGCGTGAAGTTAACTTCAGATAAAAGATAGAAATATAAATCTGATTATTGCAGCGCTCTTTACAAGTTAACATAAACTTACAGATATACATTTGAAAACTGATATTATAGTTAAAAAAATTATAAATATGCATATGTATATATCGTAACTCTGAACATATTATAGCTATAAAATCTATAGAAATTTCAGTATAAGCAAAGGATATAACGAAACATTATATCCTTTGCTTATATAAAAATATATAATAAATAAACATATTATTTTAATAAAAAAAAGTTAATAGAAAAATTTCAAGGACGTCGCGTTTCGCGACGCCCTTGAAATTTAATTATTAATAACTCTTTTTATAATTAATCACAAAAAAGACAGTAGATATATTTGTTTTACCAAAACATATCTACTGCCTCTTTGTAGTTGTAATTTATACTGATCTTCTACTTTAATTTCCAGATTTCATTATTGTATTGCTCAATAGTTCTATCTGATGAGAAGAATCCGGCTTTACTAATATTAACTAAAACTTTTCTATTCCAAGTTTCTCTATCTTCATAATCTTTAAATACTATTTCTTTAGTTTTAATATACTCTTCAAGATCTAGCAATGTCATAAACCAATCCTTGTTGATTAATTCCTTATGAAGTCTTGTTAGGTTTTCTTCATCTCCAACTGCTATCATTTTATCGCTAACTATAAAGTCAACTAATTCCTTTATTGCAGGCTTTTCATAGTATTTCTTTGAAACATAATCTGCTTTTTTATAGTGTTCAATAACAGCTTCACTGCATTCACCAAATATATAAATATTGTCATCTCCGACTAATTCATGTATTTCTACATTAGCTCCATCTTCTGTACCTAAAGTTAATGCTCCATTTAACATAAACTTCATATTACCTGTTCCAGATGCTTCTTTGGATGCTAGAGAAATTTGTTCTGAAACATCACAAGCTGGAATTAACTTAGATGCTTTTGTTACATTGTAGTTTTCTACCATAACAACTTTTAAATACTTATTGACTTCAGGATCATTATTTATGATTTCTTGAAGACATAAAATAGTATGAATTATATCTTGAGCTATTATATAAGCTGGTGCTGCCTTAGCTCCAAATATCATTGTTATTGGAGTTGTTGGGATATTCCCCTTTTTGATTTCTAAATACTTATGAATTATATAAAGAACATTCATTTGTTGTCTCTTATATTCATGAAGTCTCTTAATTTGAATATCAAATATAGAATTTTCATCTATTTCAACACCTTGAGTTTCTTTTAGGTAATCCTTAAGAGCAACTTTATTATGCTTCTTAATTTCTCCTAATTTTTTTAGAACTTCTTTATTATCTACATATTTTAATAAGTCTTCTAATTTAGTAGCATCCTTTTTATAATTATCTCCAATTAGCTCACTTATATACTTTGCAAGCTCGTTATTGCAATGAATTAACCATCTTCTAAATGTTATCCCATTTGTCTTATTATTAAACTTCTCTGGATAAATATTATAAAAATGCTTTAATTCTTCTTCTTTTAATATATCTGTATGAAGTGCAGCAACTCCATTTACGCTAAATCCATAGTGAATATCCATATGTGCCATATGAACTCTGTTATCCTTATCTATTATATATACTTTTTCATCATCATATTTAGCTTTTACTTTGTTATCTAGCTCTCTTATTATTGGCATTAATTGTGGAACAACCTTATCTAAATATTCTATTGGCCACTTTTCTAATGCTTCTGCTAATATTGTATGATTTGTATATGCACAAGTCTTTGTAACTATTTCAATAGCCTCATCCATACCTATTCCTCTCTCTCCTAAAAGACGAATTAATTCAGGAATAACCATTGATGGATGTGTATCATTTATTTGAATAACTACATGATCATATAATTTGTGCAAATCATATCCATTTTCTTCAGCTTCTAATAAAATTAATTGAGCTGCATTACTTACCATAAAGTATTGTTGATAGATCCTTAATAAGTGCCCAGCTTTATCACTGTCATCAGGATATAAGAATAAAGTTAAGTTTTTCTTTATTTCTTCCTTATCAAAGTTTATACCATCCTTTACTAGTGATTCATCTATTGTATCTATATCAAATAAACGAAGCTTATTACATGACTTATCATAACCTGTAACATCTATATCATAAAGGCTTGATGTAACTTTAAATCCTCCAAATGAAACTTCAAATTTTATATCTGATTTATTTAACCAGCCTTCGCTAGTTATCCATGGATTTTTAACTGCCTTTTGTTTATTATTTTCAAATACTTGCTGGAATAATCCAAAATGGTAATTTAAACCTACTCCATCTCCATTTAATCCTAGAGTTGCAATTGAATCTAAGAAACATGCAGCTAATCTTCCAAGTCCACCATTACCCAATGATGGTTCTAATTCGATTTCTTCTATTTCAGTTAAATCTTTCTCATTATCAAATAATACTTCTTTAACCTCTTCATAAAGTCCTAAATTGATTAAGTTATTTGATAATAACTTTCCAATTAAAAATTCAGCTGAAATATAGTACAGCTTCTTATTTCCTTTATTTCTTCCCTTTGTCTTAATTTCCCCTTTTGTTAATTCTAATAAAGCTAAATAGATTTCTTCGTTGCTTGCTTCTTTTATTGTCTTTCCAAATCTATTTTCTAGAATTTTTGTTAAGTTTTCTTGTACCATTATTCTATCCCACCCTCAAATAATTAATTTATTTTCTTAATAATCTTATTTATATAATTTATACAAATTAAATTTAGTAAAGTTATAAACCCTTTACAAGTATTATAATATCAATTTTATATCTATTAATTTGTATATTCATTCTTTTATTTGTATATTTCTTATATAAAATTCAAAAATTCTATATTTTTTTCCTATTTTTGTACTTCATTACAATAAAATTATAGACACTTACCAATTTTATTATTCATTAGTCACCTTAATATTAACCCAATTTTTCATAGTTTTAATACAAATAAAAATGAGATATCCTAAGATATCTCATTCTATTCACTTCTTAACCATGAAATAACATATGCATATTTACATTCTATAAATGGATTTACAAACTTAAAATCTCCACTAATTCCTTTTTCCTTCATATATAAATCAAGATGACAAAGTGCTATACCCATATCTATTTTATTCATATCATTATTACCACTATTATATATATGAATATCATTCTGTACCTTAACTATTCTCCATGGTTGCTTATTCATTGATGATGGTGCTAATCTTACCATTTCAAATGCTTCTCCATACTCCTTTGCTTCTTCCTTTGAAAGAGGAGTGTCAAAACTTACATTAAAGAATACTTCTGAATAATCTTTCCTTTTATTTTTATGGTCCTTCATAAAAGAAGCAAGAAAGGATTTTTTTCCGCCTTCATATCCAACAGGCGATACTGCTGGTAATATTTCATTACTTTTTAAATTAATAGTTTTTCCAAAATCACCTTTACTAAATGTCCCTCCAAGCCAAACTGTACCTAATCCTAGTGAAGTACAATATAAAATCAATTTTTCAAATGTATATCCTAATGCTTCTAATGCAAAATCTTTATTTTCGCATGCAGCTACTAAATAATAATTTGCTCCTTTTATAACTCCATAAGTACCAAGTCTAATTACATCCTTATAAGTTTCCTTTTTGATTAAATGTATTCTTACCTTTATATTAAAAGGATTATCCAATTCACTTATATAATTCTCGATTTTTTCTATTAGCTCTTGAGATAAATGCTTGTCTTCATAATTTCTAACTGAATATCTAGCTCTTATTACCTCTTCTAAAGGCTTATTAAATATCATCTCCATATAAATTATCTACCCCTCTTTTATAGCATATTAAATAAACATTATTATTTTATAATATCTTTGTAATTATTTACAATAAATTATATCATTAAATTGTTTTTATATCTATTGTAAGAACAACAAAATTTATTCTAACTAATTTATAGCAAATGCTAAGTAATATCTCCTAATATAATCTTCTTTTAGATATATACGAAATAAAAAAGAAGATAAATAATACTTATCTCCTTTTACATAAACTATATAATTTATTCTTTTAAAGATAATATGAACAATTAATGATATAACACTCTAAAAAATAGATTCTTCTAATAAACTTAAATTATTAATTACTATTTTCTTTGTCCCTACAGCTTTAATAATATTCTCACTTTCTAATAAACTTAGCTTTCTGCTTAATGTTTCTCTTGCAATGCCACAATAATTAGCCATTCCTTCTCTGTTTAATGGTAAATCCACTTCTATCTTTCCATTTACAATTTTGCCATATTTCTCAGAAAACTCTAAAAGCATACAGCATATTCTTGCTTCTGGATTATTATTAGATAAATTCTTTGAAAGGTTTTCTACTTCTATTAATCTTTTATTTAACTCAGAAAGAAGTTTTAAGCAAATAGACGGATTCGAATATAATATATCTTTTAAGTCTTCTCTTGAAATAGTGCATAATTCAGTGTTTTTAACTGCTATTGCAGATACATTACTTTCCTTAGTATCTCCTAATATATTACTTTCTCCAAGGAAATCCCCAACAGTTAGTATATTAATAATTTGCTCCTTTCCAGTTGCAGTAGTTTTACTTATTTTTATCATGCCATCACTTATTATAAAGAGTTTCGAAACTTTATCTCCTTCTAAAAATAAACTTTCTCCTTTTTTTAAAACCATATGTTTTCTTACTGATATTATTCTATCTAATTCCTCTTCGGAAAGTGATTCAAATATAGGTACTTCTTGTGCATATAATCTACTTGCACACTTTTCACAACAACAATCACAATTCAAAATAAAATACCTCCTAACCTAAATCATATAACTTAGTTTAATTATACTATAAAATTCACATTTATAATTAAATTATATAATTTAGAAGGAGGTTTGAATTAATTTAAATATTAAATAAAAGAATTCTATTTTATTTAACATTTATTTACTTGCTACTATTAACATGTTACTTGCAATCATCAGGTGTAAATGTGCAATATCCTATACTATCACATTCTTTTTTCATATCAACCCACTTAGTATCACTTTCTATACTTTCTAATGCTGTAGGATATAATATATAGTTTTCCTTAAATATATGATCTTTTAATTCAAAACAAATTGCATTTGAAAGTTTCTTTAATTCAATTTTATATTCATTAAAATCTAAATCTGCAACTGACTCACTTAACTTCTTTAATGCTCTTTTCTTTTTTCTTAAATCTTCATGCTCAAGTCTCATTATTCTAGTTGGCCCTGTTATCCCCCTTGTTTCAAGTTCTGGGAATAAAACATCTTCTTCTCTTTTATGGTGAGGTTCAGCATCTAAAATACTAATGATAAGTTCAGTTACTCTTGTAAATTCTTTTCTATTCTTATCATAGCTTTCCATTTCTAGTATTGCATTTGTTACTTCTTCTAATTCCTTTAAAAAACTTAAAAGTAATGCATGTTCTTCAATAAGTGTATATAAAACGTGTCCCTTAGATATATTACTTTGTAATTTTTCAAGCTCACCTTGTAAAATCATCATATGAATTTCACATAAATGTCTTAATTCGCTTGGGTCCATTCCTTCTTCTACTAAACTTTGTTCTGCCATAGAAAGTTCTAACGGACTTATTGATTTAACAAGTTTTAATCCCTTTTCCTTTAAATCTTCTGTTAATCCTTTTTCATTTAAATTTCTTAAAAGTACTGTTAACTCCTTTATTTTTCCTTCATTAACTGCTCTATTTACACCATTATCTAAAATAAATCTTTTCTTTTCCAAATTAATCACCTCTATATTTTTATTAAACCTTCTATTGATATCTCTTAAATAAAATATTGTTTTCTTTATGAATATGAACAAATAAGTCTTTTTCAAGATCATGCATCTTCATATATAATAATTTAAAGCTTGTACACGCCCATTCTGGAGCATTATAATCATCAGTAATATGTGCTAATTCTTTAAGTATATCTCCTGCTGCTTCATGTTCTCCTATAAAGCTTTCTATTTCTTCTTTTAAAATATCCTTCTTTGCCTCATCACTAGTAGCTTCAAATTCAATTATCTTTTTAAATAATATTTTTTCCTCTTTGATTAAATGTTCTTCTAACTCAGATTTTAATGTTCCAAAAAGTTTATGAACTCTTGTTAAAACTTCTGGTAAATGATTATAATGAACTTTAAATACCTTAACTAGTAATGGGTCTATATCTCTTAGTAATTCAAATGTCTTTGCATGATGAGTATTTATTATATGCTGAATTAATTCTTCTGAATTTCTTTCATTCCAATTTATATATGAAGAATTATCAAATACAAATTCTTCAAGTTCTTTATTTATATCTTCAATAAATTTATCTACATCAATATTTTTTTCTTTTAATGCAAGCTCTAAATTTTCACTTCCACCACAGCAATAATCTAATCCCATATCATTAAACTTTTCTACAATTTCAGGATAAATAATAACACATTCCCCTAAGCTTAAATTTTTATTTATACTCTTTTCCATATCAATCACTCCAATATTGTTTTTCTTATCTATGAGTAAATTATAAGAAAATTTTTAAAATAAAAATGTGATTCAAATCAAATTTTGAAAAATTATAATCTTACATTAAAAATTGCATATATAACATCATAAAATCAGTTTAATCTTTAATAATTAAAATAATAAAAACTTTATATCATAACCTTTTCTAAAACTTCAAAGTATAATAAGAATCAAAAAAATAAGAAGATATAGCATAACTATATCTCCTAAAATATTTATATTATACTAACTGTTGAAGACATGTTTTCAAATCATCTTCTGGTGTACTAATAGGTTTAAGATCAAATGTATCTACTAGATATTGAAGTACATTTGGTGATATAAATGCTGGCAATGATGGTCCTAAGAACATTCCTTTTATTCCAAGAGACAATAATGCTAATAAATCTGCAACTGCTTTTTGCTCATACCAAGATAAAATTATAGATAATGGTAATGAATTTACATCTGTATCAAAAGCATCTGCTAAACTTGTTGCAATTTTCACAGCAGAATAAACATCATTACATTGACCTACATCTAAAAGTCTAGGCAATCCATTTACTTCTCCAAATTCTAACTTGTTAAATCTATATTTTCCACAAGCAAGAGTTAAAATAATACAATCCATTGGAACTTGCTCAGCAAACTCTGTATAATAATTTCTTCCTGGTCTTGCTCCATCACATCCTCCAATTACAAAGAAATGTCTTAGCTTACCTTCCTTAACTGACTCTACTATCTTATCTGCATGACTTAAAGTTGATTTATGAGCAAAACCTACTAATATTTCGTGTTCTTCTTCATCTTCTTCAAATCCACCTAACTCAAGAGCTTTATCAATTATTTCTGAAAAATCCTTATATCCATTTTCATCTCTTCCTATATGCACTATTCCATCCCATCCAACTACTCCAGTACTATAAATTCTATCTTTATAGCTTTCTCTTGGTTTCATTAAGCAATTAGTTGTCATAAGAATACAACCTGGTAAATTATCAAATTCCTTTTGTTGATTTTGCCATGCAGATCCAAAGTTTCCTACTAAATGCTTATATTTTTTTAGTCCATCATAACCATGGGATGGTAACATTTCTCCATGTGTATATATATTTATACCTTTTCCTTCACTTTGCTCTAATAGCATTTCTAAATCTCTTAAGTCATGCCCTGAAACAACTATAAATGGTCCTTTTTTAATATTTACATTTACTTTATGAGGTGTTGGATTTTTATATCTAGTTGTATTAGCATCATCTAAAACTCTCATAACTTCTATAGCTATTTCTCCAGTTCTCATTACCCAACGTATTAATTCTTCTACTTCAACATTATCATTTGTTATAATTTCTAATGCTCTAAAATAAAATTGATCCACTTGATCGCTATAAAAATCAATAAATCTAGCTTGATGACCATAAGCAGATATTCCCTTTAACCCATAAAGAATAGTTGATCTTAATGATCTTATATCTGCATCTAATTCTTGATCATACATTATTCCAGCTTTAACTGCATCCTTTAGCATTTCCTGTTTAGTAGCGCTTAAGTTATATGTAGCAGGATCAGGATAATCCCCCTTTGGTGCTTTGCTTCGTAATGACTCTTTTATTTTTTGAGAATCTTTAAGCATTTGTATATGTACTTCTACATCAAAGTTAACATTAGTTAACGTTGTAAAAAGTCCATTTTCTACAAACTCAACTATTGTTTTGTCTATAAGCTCGCCTTTATCTATTAATGGTTTAGCATAACATGATATTCCCTTTAACTGATAAATCAATAAATCTTGAAGATTTGCAACTTCTGGTGTTTTACCACAGACCCCCATCTTAGTACACCCCTTGCCCCCCATAGTTTGCTCACATTGATAACAGAACATTGCATTATCCATATTTTTATCTCCTTTCTATATAAACCTATTCTTAGTTATATAACCCTATTATCAGTTATATAAACTATTTTTATTCATATATAATACTCTTTTAAAAAGCAAAAAATTCACAATTGCTTTAAACAATCGTGAATTTTTTGCTTTTTAATTTTTCTTTATTCCTATTATTTTTTTAAATCCTATGATTGAAATAATGCAATTAACTATAAATATAGCTATGCAAATTACTAAGCTAAGTAAATATACAAAATTTAAATTTTCTTTCATAAAATCAGCTAATGCATTAATTGCAAAATAACTATGAATTGCACCAACTACTAATGGAATGAAATAAAATAATGCAACTTCTCTACTTATAGATTTACTTATATCTTTCTTTGAAGCTCCTATACTTAAAAGTGTTTTATACTTTTGCTTATCTTCATTTGCATCACTATAAATTTTTATATAAATAATACTAGCTTCTGCTAATGCCATTACTAAAAATAAGAATCCTCCAATTGCATAAACAAATTTTACCCATTCTATTGTTTTTAACTCAAATTGCCCATAAAATCCATGAGTGGTTTCTAAATTAAGATTTTTTCCTATTTCATCTATTACATTAATTATATTTTCTTCATTTTCTATTTTAATGCCATAGAAATTTATTTCAGTTGCTATTTCTTTAAGCTTTTCATATTCATCATTATTAACAACTATAGTAGAATAATTTAATGCTTCACCAAAAACTCTGATTCTAGTACTTTCGCTTACATTAAACTTAACATCATTTAATGTAATATCATTGGTATTAGCTAAAAAGCTCATAAGAGTACCTGGTCTTTCAATGTATATAACATTATTACCTTCTACCATTTCCTCATTAAACTTATCTAAGTCTTTCTCATCACCATTTGCTTTTAATATATTAGATAAATTATCATAAGATACTACTATATATTCATCATTTTGATATTCCGGAACATCTTTTAATGTACTATTAACCTTTAGTACTTTAGTATTTAAGGAATATTTTTCTTCTCCAACTTCTTTTAATTTATGCGCTATTTCTTCTGAATTAAACTCATCTGTAGATGAAATTGCTAAAGAATATAAAGTAATATTTCTTTGGCTATTTTCATATGTTGTCTTCATTGAAAAGGCTGTTCCAAGAACTGTAGTAGTTGTTGCTGTTAGTATAGCTATAGTAGCATAAATAGTATAGTTTTTCTTAAATCTATAAGCTAAATTATTTATAGTTACAATATTTGATCCTTTGTATAATATAGATTTTCTATTAATTAAGAAATTAAACACTATTGGAAAAACAGCTCCAAATAATCCATATGTTCCTATACAAACTAATACTAAAGTCTTAAGAGCATTCATTGCTTGTTTACTTACTAAGTAATATCCATATCCAATTAGAAATAATGCAATTATAGCAATTATATATATAATAAAATTAACTTTAGGCATCTTTTCTTGTTTTTTATTTGCATTTAAAAGATCTACAATTTTGCTTCTAACTATACTTATAAATCCTTTTATACTCATAAATAAAAAGATACACATAAAAATTGCTATAGTATAAATTATTGAATTTAAGCTTACATTAAACGTCACATCTATATTAAAGTCTGCAATTTTAAAAACTACTATTTGAAAAAACTTTGATAAGACAACTCCTATAGTTGTTCCAATTATTGATGCACTTACTCCAATTAACATCATTTCAATAAAATATATCTTTCCTATTACTGATGAATCAAGACCCATAAATGCATAAATACCAATTTCCTTTTTTCTATTTCTTAAGAAGATATTAGATGCATACCAAATAAAGAAAAACATAAATATAACTAAAATGACAGTTATAACTTGCAAAATAAGCTTGCTATATTCTTCATTCATATCACCAAGGACTTTCATTGCCTCTCCATCCATCATAATTAAGAAATTACTTAAAACAACCACAGAAAAAATCATTGAGATAAAGAACATAGTATAGACTTTTATATTATTCTTAAAATTATTATAAGCTATATTAAATACGCTCATTATTTAGCACCTCCTAAAGATGCTAACATATCAATTATCTTACCATAGAACTCTTTTCTATTATCTCCTTTATTTAATTGACACTTTATTTCTCCATCACTTAATATATAAACTTTATTAGAATAACTTGCAGTAAGAGCATCGTGAGTAACCATAACAATAGTCGCATTTTCTTCCTTATTTGCTCTACTTAAAGATTCTAGCAAATCTGATGATGATCTTGAATCTAATGCTCCAGTAGGCTCATCTGCAAAAATTACTTTTGGATCAGTTATTAAGGCTCTAGCTGCTGCCCCTCTTTGCTTTTGTCCCCCAGATAATTCATATGGATATTTCTTTAAATGTTCCTTAAGACCGAATATCTCTGCAATATTAATTACTTTGTTTTCTATATCTTTAGTTTTCTTTTTTCCTAATGCTAATGGTAATGCTATGTTATCCATTAAATTCATATTATCTAATAAATTATAATCTTGAAATATAAATCCTATTTTATCTCTTCTTAAATTAGATAATTCTTTATTTTTAACCTTTGTTATATCTCTTCCATCAAGAATTATTTCACCTTTTGTTGGTTTATCTAAGCTTGAAATTAAATTAAGCAAAGTAGTTTTTCCTGCTCCTGATGGGCCCATTATCGAAATAAAATCACCTTCATTAACAGTAAAATTAATATTGTTTAAAACTCTTGTTCTAAACCCTCTAACTCCATACTCTTTAGATACATCTTTTAACTTTAAAATTTCTTTCATAACTAATTCCTCCAAAATTAACTTTAACTTTAATTTTATTTTAATAGTTTTTTAATTTGGATTCCTTCACTTAACCTTACCTTTTTTATTCTAATGTTACATTTTAGTAACCTTTAAATAATCGGAGATTTTATAGAAGTATATATTAAATAAAGTATATTCACCCTTAATTGATTCCACAGAAATTTCATGTTCTAATTTATTTAATACCTTCTTAGTAAAATAAAGTCCCATGCCAGTAGATTTATATACTTTATTTCTACCATTACTTCCTGTAAAACCTTTATTAAATATCCTATCTATATCTTCTTTTTCTATGCCAATGCCATTATCTTTAATACATAGTTTTATATATTCTCTATTATCCTCTGCATAAAATTCTATCTTACCATTTTCTTTTGAATATTTAATAGCATTATTAATTAATTGATCTATAACATAAATAATCCATTTTCCATCACTATAAATATTATAATTTAAATTACTTGTAGCAATTTCTATCTTATTTTTTATTAAAAAAAATGAATTGTTTCTTATAGATTTTTTAACTATATCCCCTAAATTTTCTTCTTTAATAAAAATATCCTCTGAAGCTACTGTTGCTCTACTTCCATAAATAACTGAATTAACTAAAAAATTAATTTTTTCTGTTTCATTTTTTATACTACTTGCTAAAGCATAATCTTCTATATCTTCTGAAATTATATTTAATGCTGTTATTGGTAATTTTATTTCATGAACCCATTTAGAAATATATTCTTCCATATCTCTTAATTTTTCTTCACATTCTTTAGTTTTGAAATCATACTTTTTATCTTTATTGTCTATAAGCTTAAAAATAATTTCCTCTTCTAAAGAATTTTCTTTAACATCTTCTATAGAAATATCATTTTCATTTAAAACAGATTTATATAAATCGTAATATTTCTTTTTCCAATTAAAATAAGCAGTGTATATCCATATTAAATATATAGTAATTATAATGAAATCTAAATAAATTAAATCACTAGATCTACCATTGAATGAATTTATTGAAATTAAATATATGTTTATTACTAGTAATAAAGCTATTGAAAATATAATATTTATATTATTTTCTTTTATAAACCTCATTAAGCTCATTAAATCATATACCCTATACCTTTCTTGGTCTTTATAAAATCATTTAATCCTAACTCATCCTTAAGTCTTCCCCTAAGCCTTGTTACATTTACAGTTAATGTATTATCACTTACAAACTCATCATCATTCCATAAACTCATCATGATTTTATCTCTTGATACTACTTTTCCTTTATTTTTAATAAGTATTGATAATATCTTCATTTCATTTTTTGTTAACTCAATAATATTATCTTCATATTTAAATGTACATTTTTCCATATCTAAAATAGTATCTTTATAATAAATAACAGAATCTGAAAAAGTATAATCATAGCTTCTCCTTAGTAATGCATTAATCTTAGTTATTAAAACTTCTATAGAAAAAGGCTTTGTTATATAATCATCGCCACCATTATTTATTCCCATAATTAAATCCATATTTGAATCTCTTGAAGATAAAAATATTATTGGCACCTTAGATATTTCTCTAATTTTTTCGCACCAATAAAACCCATCATAGTATGGTAAATTAACATCCATTATTATTAAACTTGGTTTCTTTTCAATAAATTCTTTTACTATATCACTAAAATTATCTATAAGCTCTACACTAAATCCCCATTTCTCTAAAGATAAAGAAAGTTGTTTTGATAAATCTAAATCATCTTCTACTAATAATATTTCTCTCATAATAGCACCCTCCAAATTATTTTTATGTAAATTATAACATTATGTAAATTTATATAAAACATTATAAGACATAAAAAAGCTATAACCAATATAGTCATAGCCTTATTTTTATTTAAAAGTACTTTGGTTACGCTAGTAAAAACTATAACGCCCTCGATACTAATAATCTTATATTTAATTTCTAATTAACTTAACTTCTTTATTTATTAACCTCAATGCTTCTTCTTTTATTCCTTCTAAGGAATAATTACAACGCTTGTCTTGTATTATTATTTTCGTTTTTATGTTGAATTCTTTATTATATCTATCTATTATTCTATTTTTAATATGATATTTAAAATTACTTCCACCTAAAACAACCACACTAGGGTTAATTATTGCTGATAGTGTTTTTATAGTATTTATAATTACATGTATATACTCATCGTCATTTAAATTGCTCATCATCATAGCATTTAAAAAGGTATTATCCATAGGAATAAATCCAATTTCTCCTGCATATCCATTATCACCTTTTAGAACTCTTCCATTTATTATTATTCCAGCTCCTACCCCTAATGAAGTAAAACTTACATATACAAGACTAATAAATTCACCTTTATTCTTTCCTGTATAATCATTATAAAATGCTAAAGAAGCAGAATTTATATCATTTTCTAATAATATAGGAACATTAAATCTTTCCTTAAGATGTTTTTTTATTTTTATTTCTTTCCAATCTTCCATTCTAATTCCAGATAAATATCCATCATTAGTAACAACTCCTGGAACACTAATCCCAATACCTTCTATATTATGATAAACTTCATATAACGTTTCTATTGTATTTGCAATAGTTTTAATATCTTCCAGGCTACTTATTTCTTTAATCTTTTCTTCTAAAACTTCTCCTAAAGAATTTACTATTCTATATACTGTTTTATCCTCTTCTATTGATATTGCTATTATATATCTTTTATTAGAGTTCATCTTATATCTTTCAGCTCGTCTTCCACCACTAGATTCATCTAATCCTACAGATAGTATTTCATTCATTTCTATAAGCTCATTTAAAATGACTCTTACAGTTGTATGACTTAAACCTGTATCCTTAGAAATCTCAGCTCTAGTTGCATTACCTCTAGTCCTTATTGAATTCATTATTAATGAAGTATTTACATTTTTAAGTTCCTTTGGCTTTCCTGCAATTTTTTTCATTATATAAGATTTAACTCCTTTAAAATATCTATTGGTTTTTTAAATTCAAAATCAGCCTCTATTCCTTCTAAGTTATCAGCACCCCATATAGCTAGTCCAAAATCCATCCCTGCAGCTTTAGTTGCTTTATAATCAAATATTGTATCTCCAATATACATACAATTCTTTGGTTCTAGATCTAATATTTCAGTTACCTTTAACAAAGGGTCAGGATATGGCTTATGCCTTTCTGTATCCTCTGCTAAAACTTCACATTTAATATATTTTTTTAATCCAGTAGGTTCAAAATCTATTTCATATTGGTCTTTCATTTTAGAACTTGCTATAGCACATATAATTCCTTTTGAATTTAATGTTTTTATTACTTCATCAAACCCTTCAAACAATGTAGCGCCTTCTTCAAAATCATTTACATATCTTACCCACTTTTCATATGATTTTTCTATATCATCAAAGCCTAACTCTTCTAGAGTTTTCTTTCCTGCATATGCTTTATATTTAAGTAAATCTGAATACATAATATCTTTACCAAGCTCTTCTTTTATTAATCTTTGAAGTGGAACTAAATTCATTCTCTCAGTATTTAAAACTGTTCCATCTAAATCAAAAATTATGCATTTATACTCTCTCATATTTATATCCATACCCTTTACATTATACTTTTGAAAGTTTCCTTCAAAAGTATAATAACATTAATTAATAATTTAATCAATAATTATAATAATAGCATCTAATTATTTCTTACTTTATATATAAAGGAACATCATAATGATGTTCCTTTAATCATATTATTTCATTTTCCAAATATCCATTTCTTAATGAGTTTTCTCTTAATATATTTTTCCATAGTTCCATCATCTCCCTAGACGGAACTTCATATTTCTTATGCTTATTTATATATTTGAATTTATACATTTTTGTTAAACTATGATAAGGAAGTATATCAACATATCTTATATTTTTATAATCATTAGCTATTTTACATATAGCCTTAAAGTGATCTTCATCGTCATTAACACTAGGAATTATAGGGCATCTTAGAATGATACTCTTGTTATTATTATTTAGTACTTCTATTACTTTATAAAAATCAAATTCTCTCTTTATATACTTTTTATAACTTTCTTTCTCAGTTAATTTATAGTCTAACAAATATTCGTCTATAAACTCAACTGACTTTTCTATTTGATTTTCGGGATCATATCCACTTATATCTAGACATATATGTATTCCTATTTCCTTTAATTTAATTGATACTTCTTTGATAAATTCAAATTGATTTATAGCTTCTCCGCCGCTAAAAGTCACTCCACCATTCGAAACATTATAGTAATCAATATCTTTCATTATAATTTCAATTAATTCATCTGAAGTATATTCCTTTCCATATGCTTCATAAGCATTATTAGGACATACATTTATTAATTCGAAGTTTTGATCGTGCTTATTAAAGTCTATACTCAACTTATCATTAATAATTTTTATTCCATCTCCATTCACATGTTGAACACATTTTCCGCAAACAACACACTTTCTCGGATTATACTTTAATTGAATTTTAGGAGAAATAGACTCTGGATTATGACACCATGGGCATCTTAGATAGCATCCTTTCATAAAAACTGTTGTTCTTATTCCTGGACCATCATTAACAGAAAATCTTTGTATATCAAACACTATTCCTTTCCTACTCATTACATGTCCTCTCCATTATTTCTCTTTGAACATCATCATCTAAATTTACAAATCTTGCACTAAATCCTCCAACCCTTACTGTTAAGTTCTTATATGCTTCCGGATTATTATATGCTGCAACTAAATCTTCTTGATTTACTATATTCACCATAAGCTGTGGCCCACCCTTTTTAAAATAAGTAGAAAATAATGCTTTTATTTTCATTCTTTCCTTATTAAACATAGTCTTAGAAAATTTAATGTTCTGAACGCTACCTGCATGTATATCTGCTCGTATTTTAGCAAGAGAATTTAACATTGCTGTTGGTCCATTAGTATCTGCTCCACTTTGAGGGTTATTAGCATTACTCATATATAATCCTGCTATTCTTCCATCTGGTGATGATGCTGTTGCTCGTCCCCATTCTGTATTAACTTGATTATTTATAACAACTACTAACCAACTATCTAGCCCAACTTTATTAGCTTGCTTAGCCACTTCATTGCAAGTAAATTCATGAAGTTCAACTGCTATAGAATCAATATAGTCATCATCATTTCCAAATTTAGGAGCATTAATCATTTCTTGCTTTACATCATTATACCCATCAAAATCAACTTCTAGCACTTTTTGAATATCTGTTAAAGTATATTTTTTTTCATCAAATACTAATTTTTTGATTGCACCTAAGGAATCTGCAGCATTTATATTTCCATACATCTCATTTGTTCCACCTAGATACTTAACTCCACCATCTAAAGTCATTTTTCCTCTTCCAATACAGTCATCAGTTAATATACTCGTAAAAATGAATCCTACTTTTTCATTCATTACTTTATATGAGTAAGCATGAGCATCAGCTGTTAATTCTATATAATAACTTAATAACTTCTTATATTCATCAAAGAATTCATCAAAACTTTCTATTTCATTCATCTTTTTTACTTGAAGTGTTCCATACTTATATTTATAATCCCATTGATCAATTCCATCATGAATCATAATTGTTAATAATTTTAACAAGTTAATACAAGTATTGGGTGTACCTACACTTTGCCCAGAAAGAACAAATTCTCCACATCCAAATGGAACATATTGCTCTGCTGCTTTCATATCTACATGCATGGTTTTAGAAACTGCTGGAATATTCACATCATCATTATACAAAATAGGATAGGTTGTTCCTTCTCCAATACAGTCTAGAGCTAAATCATATATCTCTTGATTCATTCCTTCGTAAATTCTAAGAGTAAATTGCGGCTCAACTAGCTTTGCTTCTTTAGTTGCTCTAATTGCTAACTTACAAAATACATCTGCATTCTTTTCATTTCTTCTACCTTTTCCACCAACAATAACACGTCCATTAACATTTGTTCTTTTTACTTCAATAAGTCTCCACTGTGATTTAATGTATTCTATAGCTTCTTCTTCAGTAATTATATTATTTTCTAAATCATGAACTAAATAATCTCCTAAATAATCATCCATTCTACCATAGTTTACAACACCTGATACCGATGAATATAACCATGCAAGTTGCATTGCTGATATAAATGAATTTGGTTTATCATTTTCAATTGTATTTAATGCAACTAATAACTTTTCCATTTGCATTCTTCTCTTTTTTGAAAGTGTATCTTTTTTTAACTCTTTCTCAACTTCTTCTATATGATATCTAACTACAACTTTTAAAAGCTCTAGTGCTTCAATCATAGAATCATATTCTTTTTGTGAATCAATATTAATTGCTCTTTTTGAATTTATTATATTCTTTAGTCCATTGATTCCATTATCTAATAAAAGATTATAGTTTAAATACATTCCACTAAAGCGTGCTGTTATAATCGCTGGAAATAATACATCTACAAACTTTCCTAAAACATTTTCTTGTAATTTATCCTTATAAAATACTTCCCTAGTATCATTTTTTTTCCAATAACTTTTTAAATATTCTATATCATCTTCATATTTTTCCCCAAGTTTATTTACGTAATAATCTAACTTTTCTAACTTACAATAATGTCCTGGCCCACCAACTGATGTTACGCTTCCAAATCCTATTGCTAATGCATCATATCTTCCTACTATCAAATCGTCTTCATACATTGGCCTAAAAACTTTAGGAAAAAGGACTTTTAAACACTCAATTTCTCTTTTTAATTTTTCACTATCATCATATTTTTTATGGATTTCTGTATACTCTAACATTGTTTCTAACTGTTCTAACTCGCTCATATATAGAGGTTCCTTTGGTGCAACAGCTACATTAGTATCATTTCTTTTTAACTCTCTTTTAATCATTACTTATTCCCCCTACCAACTTGTAATTACAAGTTAATTCTATATCATTAAATTTACCCAGTCAAGTTAATTGTTTTAAATAGTCTCCAAAATAAAAAACTACCCTAATGCAATATTTAAAATCACATTCGAATAGTTTGCTTATTTTATCTAACAGAAGCTATTGTAATTGAATTATCAGTAGAAATTTCTCTAGTATATTGAGCAAGTATTGATTTTGTTAAATAAACTTTATGTTCAATCTCTAAAATAGCAGAATCTAAATCTATTTCCAACACTTTAGAAACGTCTTCATTTGATTTTATAGCTTTTATAGTCTTAATATCGTGACTGACATTATAGTGTTCTTCCATGTACTTGAATACAGATTTCTTTAAAACTTCCTCATTGAAATCTTTAAATAAATAGCATGGCATATATGTATATTCTAGTATTTTTGGTTCTCCTGAAATAACCCTTAGTCTTTTAAAATAAATAAATTTTTCCTTTTTATCAACATTGAAAATATTGCATAAGTTCTCATCGCCCTCAATTTCTTTACAAAAAAATATTTTATTTTCTATCTTAGCTCCTTCATCTTGTTTTTCTGATAATGTTGTTAATTTACTTTGTTCATAAAATTCCGGAGGATTAACAAATATCCCTGAACCTTGTCTTGAATGAACATATCCCTCATTTTTCAATTTAAGTATCGCTTTTCTTAACGTTGGTCTACTTACCCCATACTTATGACAAAGTATTTCTTCTCCCTCTAAGGAAGACCATGAAGAATATTCTTTTTTTATAATCTTATTTTTTATCTCTTCATATACCTCTACGTATTTCATATTGCCTCCAAATATAAATAATAATATTATTTTAGACATAAAACTTTTCTAAACATTTATACTAAGTATACCACACATACTTAAAAACGCGAATTTTTTATTTTACAAATTAATATTTACAAATTAGTATTTACAAATTTGTTTTTTTATCTTATTATTTTATTGAAAACGAAAACAGGGGGAATAATCTATGAATAAAATTTTTTCAAAGGACTTAATCCAACTTAACATTAAGTCTAGTACAAAAAATGAGTGTATAGAAGAATTATCATCACTTCTATATCAACAGGGGAAAATAACTGATGTAAAAAAATATGTAGCAGATGTTCATAAGAGAGAGGAGGAATTTTCTACAGAATTAGAAAATGGAGCTGCTATACCTCATGCCAAATCTATTCATGTAAAATCACCATCTGTTGCTATCGGTATAAGTAAAAAGGGGATTACTTTTGGTAACGATGAAACTAAAAAAACTCATTTAATTTTTCTTATAGCAATGCCAGAAAACTCAGATAATACTCATATTCATACCTTATCAACTATAACTAGTAAACTACTTGATGAGAATGATGTTACTAAAATGATTAATTCTAAATCTATTGATGAGTTAATTTATCTTCTAGAAGATGACGCTAATGAGGAAGTATCAGTTACAAATAATAAATTTCTTATAGGTGTTACTGGTTGCCCAGTTGGAGTTGCACATACATATTTAGCTGCAAAGTCTTTAACTAAAGCTGCTAACGAAATGGGATATTCAATAAAAGTAGAAACTAATGGATCTATAGGTGTTGAAAATTCTCCTACGAATTATGAAATAGACAGAGCGGATGGAATAATAGTTTCTTGTGATAAGGAAGTATATATGGATAGATTCAATGGTAAAAGAGTTGTTGTAACTGGTGTAAAATCAGCTATAGACAAGCCAAAAGAACTTATAAATAAGGCATTAGACCCTTCAACTCCTTTATATACTTCTAAAAATACTTCTAAGAAAAGATCTAATGAAGAAGATAAAGGAAAGGGCACTTTTTATAAAGCCCTAATGAATGGTGTATCATTCATGATACCTTTTGTAGTTATAGGTGGACTTATGATTGCTGTTTCACTTGCTCTAGGTGGTGAACCTACTCCAGGCGGATTAGTTATTCCTGAGGGAAGTATATGGAATAAAGTTCTAAGCATCGGTGATATTGGATTTAAATTAATGATTCCAATTTTGGCAGGATATATTGCATATGCAATTGGTGATAGACCTGCACTTGCTCCTGGTATGATAGGAGGATGGATCGCAAATAACGGTTCTTTTTATGGAGCTGATGCTGGAGCAGGCTTTATAGGCGCTATTGCTGCTGGTTTATTAGTTGGCTATTTTGTTTTATATTTTAAGAAAATCAAATTTCCTAAAGCAATTGAAGCTCTAGTTCCTATAATGATCATTCCAATTTTAGGTTCTTTATTTATTGGATTTATATTTATTTTTATAATCGGTGCTCCTATATCATCTCTTATGAGCTGGTTATTTGACACATTAAAGAATATGTCATCAGGAAGCATGATAATTCTTGGATTAGTTATTGGATTAATGCAAGGCTTTGACATGGGTGGACCTTTTGGTAAAGTTGCATTTATGTTCTCTGTTGGATTAATTGCAGAAGGTCAATATCAATTTATGGGCGCTCAAGCAGTTGCTATTCCTGTTGCTCCACTCGGAATGGCATTAGCTACATTCCTTGATAGAAAGAAAATGTTCTTTAAAGAAGAAGAAAGAGCAAATGGTAAAGCTGCTCTTGCTATGGGCTTAGTTGGTATATCTGAAGGTGCGATACCTTTTGCAGCTAGCGATCCACTAGCTATAATCCCAGCCAACATGATTGGTAGTGCAGTTGCTTGTATTCTTGGATTTTTATTTGGAATTACTAATACAGTCGCACATGGTGGTCCAATTGTTCTTTTATTAGGAGTTGTAAATAAACCTTTTATGGGACTATTAGCTATGGTTATAGGTACTATAGTAACTGCACTTTTAACTTTAACTATAAAGAAATTTAGATTAAATAAAAAAACTACAAAAGCTAAGTAAGGTTATTATAACCTAGTATTAATTAACTACATTAACTACATTAATACTTCAAATAAAAATAATTTTAGGGATAGGTAATGATACCTATCCCTAATTCATTGAAACTATAGTTATATCAGAATTATATTTAATTTGCTTACTTATTTGTATCAATAAATTATTGCAATAAACATTATGAGTTGTCTCAATTGAATTACTTATTTTTTCTGGTGCATATTTATTTATTATATGATCTTTATCAACTAATACACTTTTAAGTTCTTTTCTATCATGAGTCAAAGTAAGATTCTTATCTTTTTCAAAATAATTCAATATACTGCCTTCACACTTTTCTTCATTAAAATCTTTAAAAATATCTGTAGGTAAATAGCCTTCTTCATATATTACATTATCATCAGTTTCAATTATTCTTTTATATTTATAAAGAGTTTCTGAACTAAAGTACTTTTTAAAATTATTAGGAATTATACTAAAATCTATAACCATTGTAGAGTTTAATCTATTACTTTCAATACTTAATGATGCAATCGTTGTATTTAGATAGAACTCCCTTGGATTAATATAATATCCCTTACCTTGCTTAGAATTTATATATCCATTTTCTTTTAATTTTTTCAATGCTCTTCTTACAGGCTCTCTTGAAACATCATACCTTTTACATATTTCATTCTCAGAAATTAATAACTCTCCTTCTTTAAATTCTCCATTTAAAATCAGTTTTTTTATTTCTCCATATATGTAATCCTTCTTTGTAGTCATTTACTCATCTCCCTTATTCCTAATAAACTTTCAAAGTTATTTTGACGCCCTAATTTTCCATATAATCAATACTATCTATTATATCATAATAAATTAATCCTTGAATTTAAACTAATATAAATTAATATGTATTTAAATTAATATGTATTTAAATTGATCTTAAACTATAAAAAATAATTATTTAATCTATTTTTATCTATTATTAATATAAATTTAACACTTTTTTACTAATATTAGTTATACAATTATTGTTATACTTATTCAAAAATGATAAAATAACGCTTAATAATAATTAATAAACTAAGGAGACTGCAATGAATAAGAAAAAAACAGCAATAATTTCAACTAGTATATTAGGTGCTCTATCTATCAGTGCTTTAGGATTTATAGGCAATTACTTTTATAATTTAGCTCTTAATCCAACAGTATCAAAAGATGCTATATTTGGTACCCCAGAAGAAGCAAAGGAAACAAGTGGTGAAGTAATTGATGAAAATGTAGATTGGCTGCTTAATAAATCTAAATTTTCTAATGAATATATAGAATCATTTGATAATTTAAAGCTTCATAGTTACAAAATATTGAACGAAATCCCTACTAATAAATGGGTTATAACTGTACATGGATATACAAGTAATGGCACCGATATGAGTGGTTATGCTAGAAAATTTTATGAAATGGGATATAATATTTTAATTCCTGACTTAAGGGCTCATGGCGAAAGTGAAGGCGATTATATTGGAATGGGTTGGGATGATCGATTAGATATTATTGAGTGGATAAATTTAATTCTTAATACTGATAAAACTTCAGAAATAATCCTTCATGGAGTATCGATGGGGGCAGCTACAGTTTCAATGACTTCTGGTGAAGATCTTCCAAGTAACGTAAAAGCTATTATAGCAGATTGTGGATATACATCTGTTTGGGAGCAATTTTCTCATCAACTAGATGTTTTATACTCATTACCAAGCTTTCCAGTAATGAATGCTTCATCAGTAGTTACAAAAGTTAAGGCAGGCTATACTTTAAGAGAAGCTTCCACACTAAAACAAGTAGCAAAATCTAAAACTCCAATATTATTTATTCATGGAGATGAAGATGATTTTGTACCCTATTCAATGATGGATGAACTTTATAATGCTACAAGTTCAGAAAAAGAAAAATTAACTATAGAAGGTGCTGGACATGCAAAATCCTCTACAGTAAATCCTGAACTTTACTGGTCTACAATTGAAAAATTTATAAATAAATACTTGGCTAAAAATTAAAAGTGAAAATTAAAGAGTGAAAGAGTTCATGAAAAAATCCTTAAGGAATTTTTGAATAAAATTTTTTAATCGATTAAAAGTTTTGCAGAGCAAAACTTGCTTAACTTTTCACTCTTTCACTATTAACTCTTCACTATTTTGCTCAGCAAAATATTAACTATATCCATTAACTATCAAGTCTAATTTTCCTGTTTCGGGATCTATTGCAAGTCCATGAACTGATATTCCTTCTGGTATTAATGGATGTTTTTTTATTAAATTAACACTATCTTTTATAGATTCTTCAACTGAATCAAATCCATGTAACCATTTCTTAATATCTATTCCTGCATTACAAAGTGTATCTAAAGATTCTTTTGAAATTCCTCTATCAATAGCCTTTTGTAATAAATTATCTGTGTCCAAATTACACATTCCACAGCCATGATGTCCAATCACAAAAATTTCATCTATATTAAATTCATAAATTCCAACAATTATACTTCTAATTACACTTCCAAAAGGATGCATAATTGCTGCTCCAGCATTTTTTACAATCTTAGCATCACCATTTTTTAAGTTTAGTGCTTTAGGTAATAAATCTGTAAGCCTTGTATCCATACAAGATAAAATAAGTATTTTCTTTTTTGGATTTTTTGAAGTTATATATTCTTCATAATCTTTATTTTCAACAAATCCTTTGTTAAATTTTAACATTTCATCTAATTTACTCATAGAGTCCCCCTTTATGTTTTTTAGTCTTTTACTCATTTTATAATAAGCATACAATTTTTCATATGTTTTTTTATGTATTATTTTTGTGTATTTTTTATTTTATTTAATAACTCTTTATATTCAACATCTAATTCTGCTTTTTTTGTTTCATCTATTTCTAAAGATAATAGTGAAATAACTTCTGTTAATCTATTATTTAAAATTAGCAATTCCTCTTCACATTTCTTTTTATTAGTATCAATTTTTTCACTATTTTTATGCTCTAAATAAAAACTATAACCTCCATCGAACTCATGTAATTTATTTTCTTTAATTTCAATAATATAATCGCATATATTTGAAATAAATCTTATATCATGGGATACTAAGACAATTGTCTTATCAGTATTTACTAAAGCATTTTCTAATGCTTCTATAGATTTAATATCCAAATAATTGGTTGGTTCATCAAGTATTAATATGTTATTGTCTGATAAAATCACCTTGCATAAACCTACCTTAACTCTTTCTCCTCCACTTAAATCTCCTACTCTTTTATATACACTTTTATCTTTAAATCCAAATTCACTTAAATTAATTCTTATAAAAGTTTCATCGTAAGATGAATCCTCTTTTATATTTTCCAAAATACTTTTATAATCATCTAAAATGCTTTGCCCTTGGTCAAAGTATCCTATTTTTACATTACTTGAAATTTTAATTTTATCGCTATTTTCATTAATTATATATTTTAATAAAGTTGTTTTCCCACAACCATTTTCACCTAATAAAGCAATTTTTCTTCCTTGCTTTATTTTTAAGTTAACATTATCTATTAATACTTTATCTTTCACATAAATTTTTGAGTCTTCTATTTCAATAGGGGTTTTAGAATTTAATTTCATGCTTGGTACAATATTAATTATAATTTTTTTTGTATCCTTTGGTTTTTCTTTAACCTCTAAATGATCTATTCTGCTTTTAATTGATTTTATATTATTATCTATATTCTTCTTTCCTCTTTGATCCCCCATTTTTATAGTTTTAGCTTCTGATGGCCCCATTCCCTTAGGTGCCTTTTTAATTCTATCTCTCAATACTTCCTTTTCTGATATAGCTTTTTCCAACCTAGATTTTTCATGAATATATTTATTATACTCTCTTTCATTAACCTTTCTATTTTCTTCTTTTTGATTCAGATAATCACTATAATTTCCATTATATATAGTAAGCTTTCCATCTTCAATTTCAACAATCTTATTACATAAATCATCTAAGAAATTTCTATCATGAGAAATTATAAGCAATGCTCCTTTATATTTCTTAAACAGTTTATTTAAAAGCTTAACACTTTCGACATCTAAATTAGAAGTAGGTTCATCTGCTATTATAAGACTACTATTTTCTTCAAACGCCTTGACTATCCTCATCTTGACCTTTTCTCCTCCAGATAAATAATTATCATATTCATCTGGAACATGAAACATACCTTTTACTTTTCCGTTGCCTTCAATTTCACACCATTCTTCTCTTTGACTAATATAAGAATAACTATCTGTAATATAAGTGGTCCCCTCATCAGACTTTATTTCCCCTATTAATATTTTTATTAAAGTGGTTTTTCCTACTCCATTTTCCCCTACTATTCCAATTCTATCTCCGTCCATTACTTCAAATTTATCTATATCAAGTAATAATCTATCACCATAATATTTCTTCAAATTATTAATACTTCCAAGTTGCATATTAAGGCCTCCATAAATGAAAATATAAAAGAAGGATATTGCAAAAATTCTACTTTACAACTATCCCTCTTAAATTAATCTTTTATAATATTATTTGATTTATTACTTAAATGTATTCTATTATAATTTTTAATTTTGCTATTTTACCTAGATAAGCCTGTTAATTTTTAATAACATAACACTATAATTATTAAGATAATTAATTAAAACATATATATTTAATAATATTACTAGCTTTTGGACAAGATATATATTATGATTATTAAAAATACAAATTTAAGGTGGTGTACTTATGAAAGTTTACGCAATAACATTTTATTTAAATGAAGATTCACATTCATGTGGTTGTGATTCTCACGATCATAACCATGATCATGAACATCATCACCATCACCGTGATGACTATGATATAGTTGGTACTATAAAGACATTTGGAGCTTGGGCTAACTTCATGCCTGATAGCTACTTAGTTAAAACCGATGCTTCAGCTAAAGAAATTTCAGAAAAGATTAACGCATTCTTACAACCTAATGATTTACTTTTTGTAACTAAAGTTGATACAGATGATGTTGCATCATTAACTCCAGGTTTAGTAGATTGGCTAAAAGCGTAATTATAAAAAGTTAAATGAGCTGTTGCATAATTAAAATTGTCTAACCTTATGCACAGCTCCTTTTTTACTTCTTAAATAAATTTTTAATTAATCATAACTCTTTAAACTTTTATAGAATACCCTATTAAGATTTAATAAAAATAATTTTTTAAATAATATCTATTAAAATACAATTAATAGATTGGATCAGTAATTATTCCAAAGGATGTTGCTTTTATTAAAGGATTATTTATAAGTTCCATCAATTCTTCCTTTGTTCCGTGAACTACTACACCTAAAACTTTTGCATCATCTGATGAAGTTTTTCCTCTTTCCATTATTTCATCATATAAAATTTTATGATCTATCATAGGACTTTTACTTAATCTTTCTATCAATTCATCATATTTTTCATTATAATCTCTAAAATTAAAATGAACAGCATTATAACATTCTATTCCAATAACATAATTTTCTTCAATTCCATTAGCTTTACTATCATAATTTTCAATTTTATATTTATACTCATTCATTTTTTCCTTTGTAAAAGCATCTAACCATAGCCATGTTATTTTAGCTGGTTTTAACTTTTCCTGAATAAAAAACATATCATTTACCTTATAAGGTTTATCAAAAGAAATTGCCATTTCAATAACTTTACCATCAGGAACTTTTTCTATAATATTTAAATCATTTTGATACTCTTTATATTGAAGTGCTGGGTGAAAAAATCTTAAACTTTTATATCCATACTTCCATGTGGATATAGGCCATTCACTTTCTGATTCATTAGGACCGCCACCATTTATTCTATCATATCTATCTGTATGTTCACTTTCTTCTTCACCATTTAATCCAAATTTAGTAACTGAGTCATTTATAATTACATTTTTTCCTCCAATACTTTTTGATATTTTCATAAATCTTGTCCCACCTAGTATTCCAAAAAAGTCACTAGACTCACTTATATATCCATTTGGTGTACTCAATTTAACTACTGCCTCATCTCTTTCATATGCCATTAAGCTATACTTTAAACATAATTTGCTATTAATAAAGCTTCCTATTATAAAAACTATAATTGATAGTACTATTATTTTTAAAGTTAATTTTATTTTAGCTATTCTAACAGCCTTCTTTATTTTATTTTCATCTAAAAAATCATCTATATTTTTCATTTAATTTATTCCACTCCTCTTTAAATTTATTTCTTGCTCTATATAAATAAACCTTAATAGTATTTTCATCTAATCCTAATAATAAGCTTATTTCTTTATAGCTTAAATTCATTTCATACTTAAATATAATTAAAGTTCTATATTCTTCTTTTAATAAATATAATACTTCTAATATTTCTTTTGATTTTTCTTTACTTAAAACACTTTCTTCTATATTTACGTTATCTACTAGTTCTTCATAAAACTTTTCTTCATATATGGATATTGATTTAATTATCTTCCCTCTCTTTAACTTGTTTTTATAATTATTTATAGCAACCTTAAATAACCAAGAGGAAATATTCTTAATATCTATTTCAGTCACATACTCAATAGCCTTTATAAAGCTATCATGGACAATGTCTTCTGCATCATTAATTGGACATCCACACTTTACTAAATATAGACATATAATATTAAATTGCTTTTTATATAAATTTATAATTAGATTTTTGTCCATATTTCCTCCTTTCGTGTTCTAAACCTTTCATAAATAAAACAATTGAAATAATAAGATGTGTACAAAATAAACATTTTTTTATTAAGTTTCAAAAATATTTTTTAAACTTAATATCTAAACAGTTTATTGATACTTATATATGCACAATATAATTAATTCTAAAATAAAGCATTATATCCTCTATTCCCTTTAAAACTTTCTCATGTTATATAGTTAATATTTTTTCACATGAGTTAAAGATATTGTTGATTTATAATTAAAGAAAATTTGAAGTGTTCTATAAACTAGGAGGCGTTGAATTGATAAATTAAGAAGTTTAAATTTTTGACTAACTACCTATAGTAGTAAATTAATGTAAGAAAGAAAAAGATATATAAAAAAATAATATTTATACATTTTTATTTTTCCAGCTAATATTTTATTAAATTACCATAATTTTAAATGTTTATATAAATAACATTTAATCTAATGTATAATTATTATAAATTTATAAAAAGGGGCTGGGGCTATATGAAATATAAAATATTAAAGGCGAATATGATAAACTATAAACTTTACTATGAGGGAAAAGAAATTGATTCCTACATTGACTTAATTAATAAGTATTCAAAAGATGGATATTCATTATCTCAAATTTTATCATTACCAAGTGAAGATCCTTCTACTCAATTAACACTAGATATTATTTTACAAAAAGATGGTGATTTGTCTCCATATAATGAAAATCAAGGGTTTCCATATTAATTATAAAAAAAGGAAAGCTATTTGTTTTATAGCTTTCCTTTTATCTTTAATCTAAATTTTAAGCATTAAGAATTAAAAATTTTTTTATATTCTCTATAACTATCCTATTTTGTTCTTTTGTCCCCATGGAAATTCTTACGAACCCATCCATTCCAATTAATCTACCATCCTTTACTATTATCCCTTTCTCTTTTAGGAAATCTACTAGCTTAGTTGCTTTATCTCCTAATTTGAACATAATAAAAGAGGCATATGATTTTATATATTCTATGTTAAGTTCTTCAAGAGTAGATTCGTACATATTAAGTGCTTCCTTATTTCTAATTCTTACTTTTTCTATGTACTCTTTCTCTTTTATGACTCTAACAGCTAAACCTTGAGCATATGAATTTAAATCAAAGGGACCAATAACAAATTTAAATTCATCAATTATGTTTTTCCTAGCAACTCCATATCCCACTCTCACTCCTGCTAACCCATAAGCTTTTGAGAAAGTTCTTAATATTATTACATTAGAAAATTCTTTGTATATATTTACAGAATCTAATGGACTTTTTTCTACAAACTCTATATATGCTTCATCTAAAACTACTTTAACATATGAAGGAACCTTTTGTAAAAATGATATTATATCTTCATCATTTAAAAATGTTCCTGTTGGATTATGAGGATTTGATATCCAAATCAATCTTGTATTTTCATTTATTTTTTCTAAAGTAGCATTTAAATCAATACCATAGTTGTTTAATGGAACTTTAATATATTTACACTCTTTTATTTTAGCAGCAACTTCATATGTAGGGAATGCTACCTCTGGCATTATTACTTCATGATTTCCCCTTACTAACCCAAAAGTCAAAACTTTAATTAAATAGTCTGAACCATGCGAACAGAATACTTCTTCTTTTGTTATTCCAAAATATTTAGCAATTTCTTCTCTCACTACAGAATTTGTTACATCTGGATATAATTTAGGATCTATTTTTTTTATGCAATCTACTATATCAAATGAATGTTTTATTTGATTTTCATTTGAATCCAGTTTAATTATGTCATAGTTCAATTTTATCACCTATGCTAATTTGTTTTTACAATCATTTTTTGTTTCAAAATCATATAGATTTTCTAATGTATATTCAACCATATTAGCTACAGCTTCATCTGTATAGAATCCATAGTGAGGAGTTACTATAACATTTGGGAATGATTTTAAAGTTAATAATGTTTCATCACTAATTACATTATTTTGATGGTTGCTATGGAAAATTCCATACTCATATTCATAAACATCTGTTGCAACACCACCAATTTTACCACTCTTTACACCTTCAATTAGTGCTTTAGCATCCATTAATTGACCTCTAGATGTATTTATTAAAATTACACCATCCTTCATTTTAGCAATTGACTCATCATTTATTAAGTGATAATTATCAGCTGTTAATGGACAATGAAGTGATATTATATCAGCTTGTTCAAATACTTCATCTAATGTTTTATATTCAATATATTTTGCTGCATTTTCATTAGGATATAAATCATATCCTATCATCTTACTGCCAAATCCTGAAAATGCTTTAATAGCAATTTGTCCAATTCTTCCTGTTCCAATAAAACCTATTGTTTTATTTCTTAATTCAAATCCAATTAATCCATCTAATGAAAAATCTTGAGCTTCTACTCTTTTAAATGCTTTCTTAAAGTTTCTTGCTAAACATAAAGTAACCCCTACTGCAAATTCTCCTACTGAGTTTGGTGAATATGCTGGTACATTTGCAACATTTACTCCAAATTCTTTTGCAGCTTCTAAATCAATATTGTTATATCCAGCTGAACGTGTTGCTAAATATTTAACACCTAATTTTGAAATTATTTCTATTGCCTCTTTATTTGCATTACAATTTCCCAATATGCTTATAGCATCATATCCTTCAGCTAAATTTGCATTTGAAGGTCCAAAAGATTCCTTTACAATTGTAACCTCATGGTTATACTTGCTTGAAAACTTTTCAAAACTACTCATTTCATCTGGTCTTACACAATACGCTAATACTTTCATAACTCTACTCCTTTTATTTATCTTTTTGTAAATTTATTAGATAAATATAGTAGGAGTCTCCTCCTACATATATCCATTTCTATTCAAATGTTAATTTATAATCTTCTTCTGAAACTATTTTTACAGTTTTAGTAAATATGTAATTAAATAATATTCCTAATGCTATTGGAGCAACCACAAATATTATAGTAACAATTATTACATTCATTGTTGTATATCCACCCATTAAATTTAAAGCATTAATTGGTCCTATTAATCCAGAAATACCAAATCCAGCACTCATAGGAGTTCCTTGAATATTAAATATTCCAGCTAATGCTCCTAATATAGCTGCATTACAAAAAATTGGCACCATCATTATAGGCTTCTTTACGAAATTCACCATTTGCATCTTAGGAGATCCTAAGAAATGTGCTATTGAAGTTCCAAAAGAATTTACTTTCCATCCACAAATAGCTAGTCCAAAACCAGTTGCTACAACTCCTAAATTTGCTGCTCCTGATCCTATTCCCCCAAGAGCAATTGCTGTTGCAACTGCAACTGTTGAAAAAGGTGATATTATTAAGAATGCGAAACATAAAGATATTAATATTCCCATTAATATCGGTTGTAACGTTGTAAATTTATTGATTATATCACCAATTAATAATGTTATTCCTTTAACATACGGTAATATAAAAATACCAATTCCTCCTGCAACAATTACTACTATTGCTGGCACTAGCAATATTGTATACGCCTTTAGCTTATTACCTAAAAGCATTACAATTCCAACTGCTATAGCTGCAGTAATTGCAACGTTAATTACATCCCCTGTTCCTGCAAATATAAATGCACCATTTTCTCCAACACTTGCTACGCCAGATCCAACTACTGCTGCCATTCCAACTGCTGTAATTTGAATTGGAGTTAACTTAAATTGCATTGCAATACAAACACCTATTACCACTGGTGAAAGTCTCATTGCAAGTAAAGTTATATCAAAAATTGTTTGTGCTGGGGCAAAATGAGGAATTATTACCTTTAATAATTCACCTAATAAAGCATTTGGTATAAGAGCCACTACTATACCAACGCTTAACCCTGCTAACAGCTTGTCCATAAACTGCTTAGCTGTCATCTTTTCGTTACTCATAATTTTACTCTCCTTCTGATTTTATTATGTATTTAAAAAATTCATTTTAAATATACATTATATTGTTTTCTTTGTCAAATTTTAGCTATATTTTATATTTTTCACTTTTATTTCCATAATATAGAATTAAATGTAAACTTTTAAGAGAAATTTGTATTTTAGATGTTTTTTTTATAAAGTTTTCCATTCCATATTTCGATATATAAATAAGAATAAATAGGAGGGTAAAAATGAAAAATTTAAACAAATCATTAAAAAAGAACAAATCAATAAAAACACAAATAATATTACTCTTTTCAATATTATTGATATCTTCACTTTTGGTTCTAACCGCTATAACAACAGTAGCAGTAAATAAACAAATAAAAGATGACTCTCTAAATATGATGTCAGAATTAACAAAAAGAAGTGCTAGCGAATTAAATGAATATGTAAATAAATATATTATGTTATCTGAAACACTAGCTTCCACTGTATCAATGTCTTCATATTCAGATATTCAAAAAAATTTAGTATCTCTTAATGGATACATTTCACAGTATAGTCTTGATAGAATATTAATTGCAGATAAATCTGGAAATGGCTTAAATAGTGGTGGACAAACTGTTAATATTTCAGATAGAGATTATTTTAAAACAGCTATGTCTGGTACTCCAACAGTTAGTAGCCCATTAACTGATAAAACTACTGGAAAAACTTTAATGGTTTATTCTGCTCCAATAAAAAATAATGGTCAAATAGTAGGGGTATTAGCTTTTGCTAGAGATGCTAAAGAAGTATCAGATAAGATAAGTACAATAACATTTAGGAACACAGGAAAAACATGTCTAATAGATAATAATGGTACAACTATAGCTCATTATGAATATAAAAGAGTTCAAGAAGAAGAAAACATTATTGAAATAGCTAAAACAAATACTTCATTAGCTGAGCTTGCTAAAAGTGTTGAAAAAATGAAATCTGGAGAAAATGGCTTTGATGAATATGGTTTTAATGGAACTAGAAGAGTAATTTCGTATCAAAATATTCCAGGACTTAATTGGTCAGTAGGTCTTATGGTTGATAGTTCTGATCTATTTATGGTAGTTGATACAATTCTTAAAATAGTAATTACTGTTGGTATTATATCTTTAATTATTTCAATGATACTAGCTTACAGATTTTCTAATAAACTTAGTATAAGATTAAAGTTAGTTTCTAATATAGTTTCAAATTTTGCAAAAGGTAACTTTTCACAAGTACTACCTAATAAGGAATTAAAGAAATCAGATGAAATAGGAGAAATACTTCATTCAATAGATAAATCTCAAGATTCATTAAAAGATATGATTTCTTCCATAAAAGATTCATCAAATACCTTAGAGGAAGAATCCCTAAATCTAAATACTATGTCCGAGGATTATTTAACTTCATGTAAAAATATTATTGCTGCTACAAAGGAAAGCTCTCAAGGTACATATAGTCAAGCTAACCAACTTTCTAGTATTACGGCTGATATGGATACATTTGATACTAATTTAACTTCTATAATTACATCTATTTCTAATATTAATACTATGGTAGCAAATATTAATAATAAATCTACTTCATCTAATGAAGATATAGGTGAATTGGTATTAACTATGAAATCTTTAGAAAATAATTTTAAAACATTTAGTGATACTATTTTAAGTATGAAAGAAAATATAAATAATATAACATCTATAACTGATGTAATAAACTCTCTTTCTGAACAAACTAATCTACTTGCTTTAAATGCTGCTATTGAAGCTTCTAGAGCTGGAGAGGCAGGAAAAGGATTTGCTGTTGTTGCTGATGAAATACGAAAACTAGCAGAAGAAAGTAAAACTTCATCAAGAGAAATTACTTCAATAGTACAAAATGTACTTACTCAAACCTCTGTTATTGTAAAAGAAAATGACTCTATTAGTTCATTATTTATAAACCAAATAAATGAAACCTCAAAAGTTATGTTTAGCTTTGATGAGATTATTTCTTTGGTCCTTGAAGTATCTAAAGAAATAAATTCCTTAGATAAAAATTCTGAAAGCATATCTAAACGAAAGCAAAATATAATAGAAAATATAACTAATTCTTCTGCTATTTCTGAAGAACTAAGTGCTGCTACAGAAGAAATATATGCTTCATCAAGTGAATTATCTACTTCAAGTGAAAAAGTTGCTGATTCTGCTGAACATTTAAGTGCATTAACTAAATCAATATTAGATAAACTTAGTAAATTTAAAATAGATTAACAAAAACTTTTCTTTATGTTAATCAATAAATTTATAATTTATATATAAACAATAAGAGTCGTAAATATGATTTACACCTTAGATATTAAATAAATATATCTAAGGTGAACTTCAATATTACGGCTCTTTTTTATATTACAACTCTAAATTATCTCTACTTATAGCAGTTGCAAGGAAAACTAGTAAACTAGATAAAAATGATTTCCAAGCTTTAATTATGCCTCTTTTATCATTACTTTGTCTACTTGCAATCTTTGCCTCTTCTAAACCTTTATAGTTAATATCTAAAAATATTCCTGTAGAATACAAAAACATTGCATTAGTTATTTTAGGAAAATTCTTAGTATCAATAAATTGATCTGATTCATTTGTATTAAATAATTGATCTGAAACTTGTGCTTTTAGACTATATAAATAATAAAGATTTAAAAATGTAGCTAATATTATAATATATAATGTATCTATAGATAAATTTAATGTCTTCAATTGAGAAAATAACTCATCTCTATTAGGAACACTTGCATTATTCTGAGAATTATTATTTTCTGCTTCATTATCATTATTTATTTCTGCTTCATTATCATTATTTATTTCTGCTTCATTATCATTTTTTATTTCTTCTGCTCTTTCATCTATATGTTCAAAGTATATTTTTCCATTATCTAATTTATCTTTAATATTATTCTCATTAGTACTATATTGTTTATTTCTATTTATGTTATTTTTTCTATTTCCTACTTCATCATTATTTTGCGACTTAGAAGAATTATTTTTTTCATAACTCCTTATCTCTTTTGAAGAGGAACAATGATCTTTATTCTTTTTACTATTGTAAGTATTTTTAGATTTCAATATCCCACTCCTAAAGGCATAATTATTTATAATATAAAATATGCACTTATTCTTTATAGGATACTAATAATTTATATCTATTAATTAGATGCTTCTTTATCTGCGAATTGACTGTTATATAAATTTTCGTAGAAGCCACCTTTTTTCATTAATTCATCATGTGTTCCTTGTTCAATTATATTCCCTTCATTTATTACTAATATTAAATCAGCACTTTTTATTGTAGATAGTCTGTGAGCAATTACAAAGCTAGTTCTTCCCTTCATTATATTTCTCATAGCTTTTTGAAGTAATAATTCTAGCCTTGTATCTACAGAACTTGTTGCTTCATCTAAAATTAATATAGCTGGATCTTTAAGGATTGCTCTAGCTATTGTTAAAAGTTGCTTTTCCCCTTGTGAAATATTAGATGCCTCTTCATTTAAAAACATGTTATATCCATCAGGAAGAGTTTTTATAAAATGATGAACATTAGCTATTTTAGCTGCTTCTACTATCTCTTCTTTTGTCGCCCCAAATCTTCCATATTCAATGTTATCATATATAGTACCATTAAATAGCCAAGTATCTTGAAGTACCATTCCAAATATTGAGCGTAAATCTTCGCGTTTCATATCTCTTATATCTACACCATCTATTTTTATTGATCCACCTTTAATTTCATAAAATCTCATTAAAAGATTAATTAATGTAGTTTTTCCAGCACCTGTTGGACCAACTATTGCTACCATTTGGCCACTTTTAACTTCTGCACTTAAATCTTCTATTAAAATCTTATCATCACTATATCCAAATCTTACATGTTCAAAAGTTACATTTCCTTTTGGATTTTCAAGTTCTATAGGTTTTTCTATATCCTTTATTTCTTCTTCTTCATCTAAAAATTCAAATACTCTATGAGCTGCTGCTACTGCTGATTGTATTGCTGATGATAATTGAGTTACTTGCGATAAGGGTTGATTTATTTGCCATATATAACGTATAAATGCTTGAAGGTTACCTACTGTTATTCTGCCTGCTATTGCTGTTATAGCTCCAACAACTCCAACTGCTGCAATTCCTAAATAGCTCACAAGTCCAACTAAAGGCGACATTATACTTGATATAAATTGTGCTTTAAATCCTGTTGCTCTAAGCTCTTCATTTGCTTCCATAAACTCTTTTATAGCATCATCTTGCTTTCCATATAACTTAATTTCATTAAAACCTGTATAAAGCTCCTGTACTTTCCCATTAAGCTTACCTAATGCTGCTTGTTGCTTGTTAAATAAATTTTGAGATTTACTTACTATTACTTTTGTAATTAAAATGCTTAAGGGAATTATAAGAGTTGCTAAAAGTGCTAGTTTTACATTTATTGAATACATCATTATAAGTGCTAAGCTTAATGATAAGAATGCATTAACTACTTGAACAAAACTTTGTTGTAAAGCATTAGAAATAGTATCTACATCATTTGTAATACGGCTTAATACATCTCCATAGCTATTACTATCAAAATATCTTATAGGAAGCTTACTTATCTTTTTTTGTACTGCATTTCTTATATCTTTCATTGTATTTTGAATTGCATTAGTTAATAAGAAGCTTGCTATAAATGTAGATCCTGCGCTACCTATATAAACAAAGAATAATAAAATTAAAATTTTAATAATATAATCAAAATTCACTGAAGCTCCTTGAATTCCTTTTATAATAGCTTCAAAATCTTTAGTTAATTGTGTAATAATTAAACCTTCTGTTCTTGGAGCTAATGCTGTAAATATTGCTGCTGATACTATAAATAGTATTGCTCCAAGAAATGACCATTTATATTTATTTACAAAAGGAGTAATTTTCTTTACTACTGCTTTAAATTTATTCATTATGCAAGTTCCTCCTCTGTAAGTTGTGATGATGCTATTTCATGATAAATCTCACAATTCTTAAGTAATTCTTTATGAGTTCCAATCCCCACTACTTCTCCTTCATTTAAGACCACTATTTTATCAGCATCCATTATTGAACCTATTCTTTGTGCCACTATTAACACTACCGAATCCTTAGTTTCTGATTTGAGTCTCTTTCTTAAAATAGCATCTGTCTTAAAGTCCAAAGCTGAAAAACTATCATCAAATATATATATTTCTGGCTTCCTAACTATCGCCCTAGCTATTGAAAGCCTTTGCTTTTGTCCTCCTGATACATTTGATCCACCTTCACTTATTACCTCATCAAATTTTTTAGGTTTACGCGAAATGAAGTCATAAGCTTGAGCAACTTTTGCAGAGTATTCTACTTCTCCTGTATCTGCATTTTTCTTGCCAAATTTAATATTGCTTGATATGCTACCTGTAAATAAAAGCGTCTTTTGAGGTATAAATCCAATCTTTTTACGTAATGCATTTAAGTCATAGTCTCTTACATCTACTCCATCTATTTTGATGCTACCTTTTGTAACATCATAAAATCTTGGAATAAGGTTTATTAATGTACTTTTCCCACTACCTGTACTTCCTATAAAAGCAATTGTTTCACCCTTTTTAGCAGTAAAAGAAATATCCTTAAGCACTGCTTCTTCTCCATTTGGATATATAAATGATACATTATCAAATTCTACTAACCCTTTAATTTCTGTATCTTTAACTCCATTTTCTGGACTCTTTATTATAGGTTCTTCATCTAATATTTCTTTAATTCTATGAGCTGAAACTTGGGCTTTTGGATACATTATAAACACCATTGAGAATAACATAATTGAAAACATAGCATGAAATAAATACTCAATAAATGCTACTAATTGTCCTACTTGAAGAGTTCCTACATTTATCATTTTACTTGATATCCAAAATATTGCTATGATTGCTAAATTTAAAAGGAAGAAGAACATTGGCTGAGATATAGCCATAAGCTTATGAAGCTTTTTAGAAACTTGTGCATATAACTCATTCGTTTCATCAAATCTCTTACCTTCATAATTATCGTTACCAAAGGCTCTTATAACTCTTATTCCTGTTAAGTTTTCTCTTGATATTCTATTTAGCTTATCTAGTCTCTTTTGTTGAGTTTCTGATAGTGGCTCAGATACCTTTGCTATAATTACAACTCCTAGTATTATGAATGGAATTGTTATAGCTAGAACTACAGATAATGAAGGACTTGTTCTAAGTATCATTATTAAACTCACTGTAAACATTACAGGTGTTAATAATGCTGTTCTTAAAAGTGTATTGGTGAATTGTAAAAGGACAAATGCATCATTTGTAGTTCTTGTTATCATTGATGATACCCCAAACTTATCATACTCCGTATGTGAAAATTCTTGTGACTTTTTAAAAATATCATTTCTCATATCTCTTGTTATCCCTGTAGAAATTCTTGATGAACAAAATCCTAAAAGTATTGTTCCAAGAACTCCAATAACTGAAATAATTGAAATAATTATCCCCATTCTTTTTACATAATTAATATCGCTATTTACTATTCCTTTATCTATAACTTTTGCCATGATAGTAGGTATTCCTAATTCAACTAAAGCAAAACCAAAGACTGATATAATATTTAGTATAAGAAGCGCCTTATAATTTTTTAAATACTTTAATAATAATTTCATTGCTGCGTAATCACTCCTCTTCTTTCAATTCTTTTCAATATAAATAAAAATGAAATAATTAGACTATTACTATTATTTCATCTCTTTAAACCACATATGCAATTTTCATTACATTGTAGCATAGCTTAAAGGAAAAATCCACAAAGTTTTCCAATACACCTTACTTTCCCCTTCATTATATTTATCTTAAATAAAAAAGGTAAAACCTCAGAAATCTATTTAATATAAAATTTATTCAATTTCAAATAGGCTTTATTTCCTTAAAAAGTTTAATCTTTTATTTTTATAAAGGGCCTCACGAAACGCGAGCCCCTTTTAAACCATTGATTTCACTTAATTGAAAACTTTTTAAACTTAAATAGAAATTTTTATCTATTATTTGTGTATGCGAAAAAAGAGAAATTTGAATTAGAACTTCCCTTTTTATCGGCTAATATGAAAATTTATTTTGATGTAGACCTTTTTTAACTTTTAGCATTATAAGGTTAATGTTCTAACTAAATTCTCAACTGTTTTCTCAAGATTAATTTCTCCATTCTTAAGAGCTTCCTCTAAAGAACATACACCTCTCATGATTCCAAATATTGAGTTTATTCCTACATTATAAAGATTTTCTACACCATCTCCAACCTTACCTGCAAAGGCAATTGTTTTTACTCCATTTTTTTTAGCTACAGAAGCTACTCCCATAGGTGTTTTCCCAAATATAGTTTGACTATCTATTGCACCTTCTCCAGTAAATACAATATCTGCTCCTTTGATTTTATTTTCTAAGTCAGTATGTTTTATAATTAAATCTACCCCTCTTTTAAGTTCTCCATTAAAAAAGGCAAGTAAAGCTGCTCCAAGTCCTCCAGCTGCTCCAGCACCTTCAACATTAGCTACATCAATTCCAAGTTCCCTTTTAATTACTTCTGCATAATTATTTAATGCCATATCTAGTTGTATAATCATTTCTTCTGTTGCACCTTTTTGTGGCCCAAATATTCTTGAAGCACCATTTTCTCCTATAAGAGGATTGTTTACATCGCAGGCAACCTCAAATGTAACGTTTTTTAATCTACTGTCAAAATTAGTTAAATCTATAGCATTTAATTTAATTAATTCACTACCACCAAAATTTAACTCATTACCTTCTTTATCTAATAAATGGCCACCTAATGCTTGAATCATTCCAGCCCCACCATCATTAGTAGCGCTCCCTCCGATTCCAATTATTATATGCTTTACACCTCTATTTATGGCATCTAATACTAACTCACCTGTACCATATGTAGTTGTAATTAAAGGATTTCTCTTTTCTCTTTCAACAAGGTGAATTCCACTTGCACTTGCCATTTCAATAATTGCTTTTTCACCGTTTCCTAATATTCCATACATAGCATTTATCTTTTTATCTCCAAGAGGATCTGTGACTACTGTATTTACAATTTTTCCTCCAGTTGCCTCAACTAAGGCTTCTACAGTTCCTTCTCCACCATCTGCCATAGGAACCTTTATACATATCGCGTCTTTAATTACCTTTTTTATCCCTCTTTCCATAGCATTACAAGCCTCTTTTGATGTCATACTTTCTTTAAATGAATCTGGTGCTAATATAAACTTCATGTAATTCATCTCCATCCAACTATAATTATAATATTATACCAAATATTATTGTAGAAACTAAAGTCATTGTTAATCCGATCATTGATTCATATGGTATAAGTTTTAGTCTTTCTCCCATACTCATATTAACGCTGCCACCTGTTGCATGAAAGAAGCTTCCATGTGGTAAATGGTCTAATACTGTTGCTCCTGCATGAATCATAGCAGCTGTTCCTAGTGCTGGTACCCCTAATTCTAATATAGTGCTTCCAAAAACTGAAGTTGCTACTGCTGTTCCTGATGTTGTTGATGCTGTTGCAGCAGACATTAGTATCCCTGAAACTGGTGCTAATGCAAAGCTAGGTAAACCTAATATATTTATTCCTTCTATAATTACATCTTTTAATCCTGAATTAGATATAATTCCTGCTAAAGTTCCTGTACCTATTAATAATATTGCTACTCCACTCATTTTTCCTAAACCAAAGGTTGCATATTCATTAATGTTTTTAATTTTTCCCATTGCTATAGCTCCTACTAATCCCCCTACTGGAAGAGCTATTAATGGATCAATTTCTATCTTAGCAATTGGTCTTAACATTAGTAGAATAATAGTTACTAATGGTCCAACCAATGCTTTAAAGAAGCTTGGACTATTTTCAAATTTCTCAGAGCTATTCTCTAATTCTACTCTTGAGCCTTTATTCTTGATTTTTTGTGCAATTATACAAGTAACAATTAATCCAAAGATTGCAGGAATTATTCCCGCCATCATAACGTTTGTAAGAGAAACTCCTAAATTATCAGCCGCTGCTATTGAATTAGGATTAGGTGACATAATATTACCTGCCTTACCTCCCCCAATCATTGCTAATAAAATCGATGTTTTGCTTAATCCAATCTTTCTTGCTATGGCAAGTGCTATAGGTGATACTGTTATTACAGCTACATCTATAAAAACTCCAACCATAGTTAATACCATTGTTGCAATAGCTAAAGCTATTAAAGCTTTTGATTCCCCTATTTTTTCTACTATTGTTTCGGCTATTTTAGCTGCTGCTCCAGATTTAATTAATACACCAGCCAAAATACCAGCTGTTAAGATTCTTAAAATTGCTGGCATCATCCCCTTAGCACCATTAATCATCAATGTTACTGTTTCAACAAGAGATGCACCTCCAACTAACCCTCCTATTATTGCTCCAATTATTAAACTGTAAGCTGGATGAACCTTTTTTATTATTAATGTAATTGCTATAATTAAAGCAACTATTGCCCCTAAGGCTGTAACAGTTATATCCATTAATATCTCCCCTTCCTACTTCTCATGAATATATTCATATAATACCCCTAATAGTAAATGATTACATTGTTCAGAGACACAAACTTACAAGCTTTTTTATTGTGCACTTGAATAAATAACTTTATAATAAATATAAGCACTGGTAAGCCTATAACAATCTATTGCATTATTAAAGCATAATTCAGTTAATTCCTCTATTTTAGCTATTCTATATGCTAAAGTATTCCTATGTATATGTAAATTTTTATATGTAATTTGTTTTTCGTAATTAGACTCAACAAAAACAATAAAGGTTTCTAAAAGGTCACCTCCATGTTTTATTAATTTTTCAATTATTTCCTTATTATCTTTATTCTTAGTCATCTTATCAACTTCCGATAAGAAATTTATATCTTTTAATGAAATAATTGTTGCTTCTAAATTTAATTTATTTGCTATATTTAAAGCATTCAAAAGTTTATAAAATGATTTAGCTAATACTTCTTCTGCCTTATTATATATAACTCTTACTATTTCCTCTTTATTATCACCAATTAACTCTTCTATACGTTTTTCCATACTATCTATTTTAGATTTTAATATTAATACTAATCTATTTGAATTTATATGTATTATAAACTCATTTTTTTTAATAAAAGAATCTATAGTTTTCCTTAGAATGTCATTATTACTCCTTCTATATTCTATTAATACAATTGTTCTATTTAATTGAATATCTATTTCTACTTCTATTCCTCTTTCAATAAATTCTTTATCATAAACTTCCTTTCTATACAGCCATTCATATAAGTATTCTTCTTTTATTTTATTTTTTACTATATATTTTTGAATACTGTATTCTTGATTTATAAGAAGTTCGGATGTGACTCTTACTATTTCTCCAAAAGGCCTTACTGTTCTTGGATTACCTGTAATTCCTATAACACCAATTATTCTATTATTCAAAGTTATTGGAATATTTACTCCTGGTTTAACCCCATTGTTTTCTTTATTGACTTCTGTAGCCTTCTTTAACTTCAAAGACTCTATAGCTCCTAAATGAAGTTGTCCTATTCTTGACTCATCTCCACTCCCTATTATAACTCCGTTTTTATCCATAATATTCACATTATAAGGAATAATATCCATCATTTTATCAACAATTTTTTGTGCTAAATTTTTACTTATCATATTCTTTCACCTCTATAAATATAGCAAGTACTCAATTATACTAGTTTTTTCTTAAATAAGAGTAATATCATCATCTTATATACAATAATAAATTATATATAAAATGATGATATTACTCAATACACACATATATATACTCAAATAGGTATAACAATATATAAATTACCTTATAATCATATAAATACTTATTTTTTTATAGATATATCGGCAATATTTATATATCATAATAAAATAATTAAAAATAGAAAAATAATTTTTAAATTATTCTTATTTATACAAATTGCCTTAGCTATTTTATATTTATTATCTATAGCTAGATTTTCAAATGGATAGTTTTCAATTATATTTACTTTATGCTTATTTCCTAAACCTTCATTTATTTTTTCATAACTATATTCATTTGGAATGTGTTTTCCCGAAATTATTTCATTTTCAGTATTTAAATATGTATCTACATCATAGTCTTTAATAATTCCTTCAATTTTAAAATTTTATCACAGCTTAATGTATTTAATTTTAAATTTCCATCCTCTGTTAAAATTACTCCTCCATTTGAAGCTATTACCTTAGCGCTAACCCCTAAAGCATCTTTTATATGATCTACAAATTCTCCCTGTAGCTATACATATATTTACTCCACTATTAATAGCTTTCTTTATTGCTTCTATATTTTCATCTGTAATTTTCTTGTCATCTGTTAATAGAGTTCCATCTAAGTCTATGCATACCAACTTATAATCACTTTTCTTCATTCCTATCTCCCCCTTATTTTTTCGTTAGTGTAAAGTTTTTTTACACTACTTCTCTTTTAAAATCTTTATATATCAAGGTTTCGCAAGTTTTTTGTATAAA
>NZ_JADNAT010000017.1 GCF_015550425.1 Clostridium sp. 1001275B_160808_H3
GAAATGTGTAAAGATGAAGCTAGACACGGACAAGCATTCAAGGGATTATTAGACAGATATTTCGGACAAAACTAATTTGCCTGATTATTTATAGGGTATCGTTTAAAAAAGAGTGTTGTATTATTACGTTAATACAACACTCTTTTTGTAATGTGAAAATGAGGATGTTTTATATACAAAAATACAATATATAATCTCTTTAAATACTTATAAAAAGTGGATATAATTATAATAAATGATGTATAATGGACAGTGGATAATTGATGAATAAGATTCTTAGGAGTTTAGGAAAATATGTTTTTTATATTTTATAATTCAGCTTTGCTGAATTTTTTCATTAGTTATGCATTATTACTTATCAATTAGAAGTATTCTTGGAGGTGATAAGATGAGCGCATCTATTTTATTTATAATAGCCTATACCATTAATATTTTATCTGCAATATCATTAATATTTATAGAAAGAAAAGAACCTACTACTACATGGGCATGGTTGTTAATATTATTAGTTCTTCCAGGAGTTGGATTTATAATATATTTAATTTTTGGTCAAAACTTAAATAGACAAAAGATATTTAGAGAAAAGAAAGTAACAGATGAGAAAAAGGCAAAAGATTTAATTGAAAAATTTAAAGAAGAAAAAAGAGCAGAAAGAATATCAAAAGAATATGTGGATCTTATAATGATGAATTATAATCATTCAGGAGCATTATATACAACAGGTAATAGCATTAAGAGTTACATTGATGGAGAAGATAAATTTAAGGACTTAATAAATGATATTAGGTCTGCTAAAGATTTTATACATATTGAATATTATATATTTAGATTAGATGGACTAGGAAAATCTATACTAAATGAATTAAAGAAAAAAGTAGATGAAGGTGTAGAAGTAAGACTTTTAATAGATGGAATGGGGTCTAAGTCCATAAGAAATAAAGATATAAAGTACATAAGAAGCTTAGGAATAAAATTTGCAGTATTTTTCCCAGGAATATTACCATATATTAATATACGTTTGAATTATAGAAATCATAGAAAGATTGTTGTAATAGATGGAAACATTGGTTATGTAGGTGGCTTTAATGTTGGAGATGAATATATAAACAAAGGAAAGCAATTTGACTTTTGGAGAGATACGCATATAAGAGTTCAAGGAGAAGCTGTAAATGAGCTTAACAAGAGGTTTATTTTAGACTGGGATTATGCGTCAGAAGAAGAGCTTAAAAGTTATGAAAAATACTTCAATAAGCAAGAAAGCTATGGTGATGTTGGAATACAAATAATATCATCAGGTCCTGACCATAAAGAAGAATATATAAAGAATGCATATATGAAGATAATTAATAATGCAAAGAAAAATGTATATATTCAAACTCCGTATTTAGTGCCAGATGAACCAATGAAAGAAGCGCTGAAGATTGCAGCATTATCTGGAGTAGATGTAAGACTAATGGTACCAGGAGAGCCAGATCATTTCTTTATGGAATGGATATTAAGTGCTAATATTGGAGAATTAATAGCGTGTGGAGTTAAAATATATAGATATCAAAAAGGTTTTATACATTCAAAAACTATGGTTGCTGATGGAAAGGTGTGTAGTATTGGTACTGCAAATCTAGATATCAGAAGTTTTCAATTAAATTTTGAGATAAATGCATTCATATTTGAAGATAAATTTGCAAAGGAACAAGAAAAAATCTTTTGTAAAGATATTGAAGAGTGTAATTTAGTAACTATGGAAGAGTATAATAATCGAGGAAGATGGTTAAGGATAAAAGAAGCCTTAATAATGTTAATTGCTCCAATATTATAAAGTTAAAAATATATGAAGCTCTTTCATTATATTGACAAAAGGTTGCTGTTTGGTATAATTAGGTAAAGAAATTTTGATTACTTAAGAGGGCTCATTTGAGGTCTCTTTTTTAATATAAAAATCTAAATAGCTTAGTTTATATAGATTATTATCTAAATCATCAAATATTAATTATCAGATATTAATTAATAAAAAGGGGGCAAGTTCATGATAATTATTTTAAAACCAAAAACAACTGAAGAGGAAATAAGAAAGCTTACAGAAGAACTTGAAGTACAAGGGGTAAAGGTTAATCCTGTTATAGGAACAGAATTAATAATCTTAGGACTTGTAGGAGATACAAGCAAAATAGATCCTCTTAAAATTGAAGCAAATAATAATGTTGAAAAGGTAATGCATGTGCAAGAGCCATTCAAAAAAGCTAATAGGTTATTCCATCCAGATAATACAGTTGTAAAAGTAAATAATAGTGAGATAGGTGGAAATAAAATAGCTATGATAGCTGGACCATGTTCAGTAGAAAGTGAAGAGCAATTGACATTTATAGCAAATGAAGTTAAGAAATTAGGGGCAAATTTCTTAAGAGGTGGAGCTTTTAAACCAAGAACTTCACCATATAGTTTCCAAGGATTAGAGTATGATGGTTTAGAATTATTAAAAATAGCAAGGGAACAAACAGGGTTACCTATAGTTACAGAAATAATGTCACCATATGATGTTGAGATATTTGAGAGAGATGTAGATGTAATTCAAGTTGGAGCAAGAAATATGCAAAACTTCGATTTGTTAAAAGAATTAGGAAGGACAAATAAACCAATACTATTAAAAAGAGGCTTATCTGCGACGATAGAAGAGTTTTTAATGAGTGCTGAATATATAATGGCTGGAGGAAATGAAAATGTAATTCTTTGTGAAAGAGGAATAAGAACATTTGAGACTTATACAAGAAATACATTAGATTTAAGTGCAATACCAGCAATTAAAAAATTAAGTCATTTACCAGTCATTGTAGATCCAAGCCATGCAACAGGAAAAAGATATATGATATCACCTCTTGCAAAGGCGGCAGTTGCAGTAGGAGCAGATGGCCTTATAATAGAGGTACACAACGACCCAGCTAAAGCTTTATGCGATGGTCCACAATCAATAAAACCAGAAGATTACGGAACATTATTTGATGAATTAAAAGCTATTGCAGCAGCCGTTGGAAGAGAAATATAGGTCAATGGATAATGGACAATGCATAATTAAGGAATAAACTCCTTTAGGAGTTTATGAATTAAGAAATATTTTTTTATAAACTTCGGAGAAGTTTTTCCTAAATTATCAATTGTCCATTATGAATTATCAATTGTAATTGTCAGTTGTCCATTATCAATTATTAATTGGAAAGCAGGTGTTTTAATGAAGTTATCCGTAAATTTAATTCATAGTAGCTATGATATTATTATAGAAAAAGGAATAATAAATAAATTATCAAATGAGATAAAGAATCTTTTTAAAGGTAATAAGATATTTATTTTAACTGATAAAAATGTTGATAAGTTTTATGGGGAGCTAGTATTAAATAATTTAATTAGTGCTGGCTATGAGGTTAAGAAGGTAGTACTTGATCCTGGTGAAGAAAGTAAGAGTTTTTTCACTTTACCTTTAATTTATGATGAGCTTTTAAATTTTAAGTTTACTAGAAGTGATTTAATTATGACTTTAGGTGGAGGAGTTATAGGAGATTTAGGTGGATTTGTTGCATCTACTTATTTAAGAAGTGTACCTTTTGTACAAATACCTACAACTTTATTAGCACAAGTAGATAGTAGCGTAGGTGGAAAAGTTGGAGTAGACTTAGAGAAAGGTAAAAATTTAGTAGGAAGTTTTTATCATCCTAAGAAAGTAGTTATAGATCCAGAGGTTCTAGAAACTTTAAGTGATAGAGTATTTAATGATGGAATGGCAGAAGTTATTAAATATGGTTGTATAAAAGATAGAGAGTTTTTTAAAAGTCTAATCAATTATAGTGATAAGAAGGAAGTTATGAACAATATAGAATACATCATTCATAATTGTTGCAAAATTAAGACAGAAGTTGTGGAAAAAGATGAAAAAGATACTGGGGAAAGAATGCTTTTAAATTTTGGTCACACAATAGGTCATGCAATTGAGCAGTATTATAATTATAGTAAATATACCCATGGAGAAGCTGTTGCAATTGGGATGTATGAAATAACTAAATTAAGTGAAGAATTAGGAATAACAAAGAATGGTACAAAGGATATAATTAAAGATATATTAATAAAATATAATCTTCCATATGAACTAACAATAGATATTAAAGAAATATTAGAAACTATGAAGCTTGATAAGAAAAACTTAGGAAACAATTTAAATTTGATTTTCTTAAAAGAAATAGGCGATAGCTTTATATACAAAACAACAAGTAAAATATTTCAGAAAAATGAAGAAATGGAAGAATGAAAGAATTAATGAAATAACTCGGTAAACAGAGTTATGATTATATAGGTGAATATTAGAAAAGAGAAAAAGAATGAAAAGGGAAAGAATGAGAAGTAAAATATAAGAAATTAATAGTGAAAAAATTATTACCATTAACTTTTTCGTTTTTTAACTCTTTAATTCTTCCCATTACAAATAAGGTGGTGTTTTATGAATAGTTTAAGATTATCGAAATCTAGATTAAATGGAACGGTGAAGGTTCCACCTTCTAAAAGTATGTCACATAGAGCTATTATTTGTGCTGCTTTAGGGAGTGGGACTTCTGTAATAGAAAATATAGATTATTCAGATGATATTAATGCAACTATAGATGCAATGATTGCATTGGGAGCTGTTATAGATAGGGATACAAATAAGGTGACAATAAGTGGGATATATAGAGAAGATTCAATAATCAATCCAGTTAGAGCGATTGACTGTAATGAGTCAGGCTCTACTTTGAGATTTATTATACCTATATCTTTATTATTTGCTGGAATGACTAAGTTTGTTGGAAAAGGAAACTTAGGTAAAAGACCTTTAGACACATATTTTGATATATTCAAGGAACAAGGTATCAAATATCATAGTGTAGAAAATGATTTAAATATGATTGTCAAGGGGGTATTACAGCCAGGAGAATTTAATTTGCCTGGGAATATAAGTTCGCAATTTATCACAGGACTTTTATTTTCACTTCCTTTATTAGATGGTGACTCTAAAATCAATATAAGTACTAGAATAGAGTCAAAGGGATATATTGATTTAACATTAGATTGTATGAAGGATTTTGGAATAGAAATAGAAAATAAAGATTACAAAGAGTTTATAGTTAAAGGAAATCAAAAGTATATATCTAGAAACTATAGAGTTGAAGGCGATTATTCGCAGGCAGCATTTTATCTTGCTGCAGATGCACTTGGATCAAATGTAACTATTAGTGATTTAAAAAAGGATTCCCTTCAAGGAGATAAAGAAGTAATAGATATACTAGAAAGAATGGGAGCAAAATTTATAGTTGATAGGAATCATATTAAGTGCAAAGTAGAAGAAGAATTGGCATCCACTATAATAGATGCATCACAATGCCCAGATATAATTCCAGTAATATCATTAGTAGCAACACTTGCAAAAGGAAGAACTGAAATTGTTAATGCAAGCAGACTTAGAATTAAAGAGTGTGACAGATTAAAGGCTGTGGCTACTGAACTTAATAAGTTAGGAGCTAAAATAGTAGAAAAGGAAAATGGTCTTATAATAGATGGTGTAGATGAACTTGAAGGTGGAGTACAGGTTTGGAGCTGGAAGGATCATAGGATAGCAATGACTTTAGCGATAGCATCAACTAGATGTAAAAATCCTATTGAATTAACTGATTATGATTGTGTAGCAAAATCTTATCCAGGCTTTTTTGAAGATTTTAAAATGCTAGGAGGAAATGTAGATGAGTGGGGTATGGGGCAATAATATAAAAGTTTCTATATTTGGAGAATCCCATGGAAATGCCATAGGAATTAATATAGATGGTTTGCCATCAGGTTTTGAAATAGATATGGATAAAGTTCTTTTAGAAATGAATAGAAGAGCTCCAGGGAAAAATGCAATGTCAACAGCAAGAAAAGAAAGTGATCTTCCAGAAATATTAAGTGGATATTTTGAAGGCAAGACTACAGGAACACCTCTTTGTGCAATAATAAGAAATGCTGATACAAGGTCAAAAGATTATAATAAAACAAAGGATTATATGAGACCTGGGCATGCTGACTATACAGGATATATGAGGTATGATGGATTTAATGACTATAGAGGTGGTGGTCATTTTTCAGGAAGAATAACTGCAAATTTAGTTTTTGCAGGAGCTGTATGTAAGCAGATATTAGAAAAAGAAGGTATATTTATAGGTGCTCATATATCTTCAATAAAAGATATAGAAGATAAAGATTTTAATAGTACAAATATATCTAAAGAGCAGATATTAAATTTAAGAAAAATGGAATTACCATTAATTGATGATTCTTTAGCTGAAAAGATAAAGCATACTATATTACAAGCAAAGTATGATGGAGATTCAGTTGGAGGTACCATAGAATGTGCTGTTACTGGAATAAACCCTGGAATAGGTAATCCATTTTTCGATTCAGTAGAATCTACATTAGCTCATTTAATGTTTTCAGTACCAGCAGTAAAAGGAATAGAGTTTGGTAAGGGATTTGAAATGACTAACATGTTTGGGTCAGAATGTAATGATGAATATTATTATGATGGAGATAAGATAAAAACAAAAACTAATAATAATGGTGGAATACTAGGTGGAATTACAAATGGAATGCCTATATTATTTAAGGTTGCAATAAAGCCTACAGCATCTATTATAAAAGAGCAAAATACAATAGATATTAATACAAATGAAAATGTTAAGTTTAGAGTTGAAGGAAGACACGACCCATGTATAGTTCAAAGAGCTGTACCTGTTATTGAGGCTGTAACAGCAATAGGCTTACTTGACTTAATAAAGGGGAGATAATTAATGAGTGAATTAGAAGAGTATAGAAAAGAAATTGATTCTATAGATAAAGAATTAATTTCTTTATTTGAAAAAAGAATGGATGTTGCAGTTAAGGTTGGTGAATATAAAAAGAAGAATAAGTTACCAATTTTTAATGGTAAAAGAGAAGAAGAAGTTATAGAAAAAAATATAAAAAAGCTTAATAATAGTTCATATATGGACATTGGAAGAAGCTTTTTTGAAAATTTAATGGAATTAAGCAGATCCCTTCAATCTAATGTAATACAAGAAAATAATAATATTCAAAATAACCTAATTGGAGAAAACTCAAATTTTATATTTGGATATCAAGGAGTTAAAGGATCTTTTAGTGAAGAAGCTCTTTTAAAGTACTTTAAAAACTGCGATAATGCAAAAAACTATGATGAGTTTGTAGATGTATTTGATGCTTTAAAAAATAATGAAATACAATATGCAATTTTACCTATTGAAAATTCATATACAGGAGCAATTACTGAAGTATATGATCTTCTGGTTAAGTATGGATTTTATATTATTGGAGAAGAATGCATTAAAATAGATCAGCATTTAATTGGAGTAAAAGGATCAGATATAAATAGCATACAGGAAATATATTCACATCCTCAAGGATTTGAACAGAGCAAGAAGTTTTTAAGTAGATATCAAAATATGAAGTTAATACCATATCATAATACAGCAATAAGTGCTAAGCTAATTTCAGAGTTAAAAGATACTAAAAAAGCTGCTATAGCAAGTAAAAGGGCAGCACAAATTTATGGACTAGATATATTACAAGAAAACATAAATGATAAAAAGGATAATCATACTAAATTTATAATTATAGGAAAAGAATTAAAATATAATGATGAATGTAATAAAATTAGTGTAGTATTTTCTTTGGAAGATAAGGCTGGTACACTTTATAATTTATTAAGATACTTTGCAGAAAATAATATAAATATGATTAAGATAGAATCAAGGCCAAATAAGCATGAATCTTGGAAGTATTTACTTTATGTTGATTTTGAAGGCAGCCTAGAAAATTGTGAAGTTAAAAATGCTTTAAAACTTATAGAACAAAATAGTGGATACTTTAAAATTATTGGAAGCTATAAGGCGAGTTTATAGTATATAAATTAACTCTTAGCACATAAGTAAGATTAATAATAAAATATAAGCTGAATTAAAAAATAATAAACTATAATTTTTAATATAAGGGTTACTTTTTAGAGTATCCCTTTTAATTTTTTTAAAAGGTAATAGTTTAGAAACTTAATATACTAATAAATTTTTTGCTTATTAGTATATAATTTAATGAATAAATGTATTGCCTATAAGGATTTAAGCTATGGATGAAACTTATAATCTTTATAAATAAAATAATAAAAAAATAGTAGTAATTAGAAAAATTTAGGTGTATAATTATAATATAAATAATATTTAGAATTTTAAGAAAATAATATTGAAATTAAAAAAGAAGGAAGGGTAACCTTTCTTTTAAAATTACCATTCTTATAAACGTTTACAAAGTGATAGGAGGCATTTTTATGGTGGGTTTTGATGTGAGGGAAATTAAATTAAATGATTATGAGGATATTCATAGGCTTAATTCAAAGCTAGATTATTCAAACATAAAATCCATAGCAGAAGATAAAAGTTCTATAGTTCTTGTAGCACAATTAAATGATGATGTTATAGGTTATGTTAATAGTAATCTTATTGAGGACATAAATTATAATAAAAGATTAGATATTAACGATATAATTGTTGATGAAAAATATAGAGGATTAGGAGTAGGGCATCAACTAATATTAGAGCTTGAAAAGAATGCAAAACAAAATGAAGTAATGTATATAGTAAACAGTAATAAAGAATATAATGAAGAAGAAGTTAAATTTTATAATAGACAAGGGTTTAAATTAGATAATAAAAGGCAATTTATAAAAAATGAATATATTCAATAGCATATAAGCAGTGATACTTAGAAAGTGTTTCACTGCTTTAATTTTTTAGAAAAATCTTTTTTTAATATTCAAGTTAATATTCTTTAATTTATAATGATATTAAGCAAATCAAAGTGTATATGTCTAAGATTATGATGATTTAATAGAATCAGAACTATAAATAATATTGTACATATCCATTTTTATAAAAAATATTTGATTATGTTATAATATTTATAATCAAGAAAATAGTTAAATAACATAATATAAATTAAGATAGAGATAGGGGGGACGGTTATGGAGTTTTATGGATTATTAGGAGAAAAGCTTTCACATAGTTTATCACCAGAAATTCATAGTGAATTACTAAAATTTATAAATAAAGATGGGGCATATAAATTATTTGAAGTGGAAAAAGAAAGACTAGAAGAGTTTACAGAAGCTTTAAAACTATTAAAGATAAAGGGTACAAATGTAACTATACCCTACAAAAAAGATATAATGAAATATATTGATAAGATATCAGAAGAAGCAGAAAAAATAGGTGCAATAAATACTATAGCTTTAGAAAATGGAAAGCTATATGGATATAATACTGATTACTATGGTTTTGGATATATGTTAAAAGTTAATAATATAAGTATAGAAGGAAAAAGTGCAGTTATTTTAGGAAATGGAGGAGCTTGCAGAGCAGTAACGCATTATTTGTTAGATAATAAAATATCGAATGTTAAGATTGTAAGCAGGAAACCAAAAAAAGAAGAATTTGATTTACAAAATGTAGATTTAATAACTTATGAAGAATTAAAAGAAATCAGTGGAGATATTTTAATAAATTCTACTCCTGTAGGCATGTATCCTGATATTAATGCATCACCAGTATCAGAAGATGTAGTAAAAAATTTTAATGTTTTAGTTGATTTAATATACAATCCCATGGAAACTAAGTTTTTGAATATAGGGAATTCATTATCTAAAAAAACTACTTGCGGATTATATATGCTTATAGGTCAAGCAGCTAAGGCACAAGAAATATGGCAAGGTATATCGATTGATGAAGAGATAATAAAAGAAATATATGAAAAATTAAAGTTGAAGTTCATCTAGTTATAGGAGAATATAAATGGATAAAAATATAATTTTATTAATTGGAATGCCTGGATGCGGTAAAAGTACTATAGGTGAGGAGTTATCAAATAAAATAAATTATGACTTTTGTGATATGGATAAATATATAGAAGAAATATCTAATAGTACAGTAAAGGAATTATTTAATATTAGTGAAGAATATTTTAGGGATTATGAAACAAGATCTTGCAAAGAATTAAGTAATAAAAGTAATATAGTAATTTCTAGTGGTGGTGGAGTAGTAAAAAGAAAAGAGAATATAGATTTCTTTAAGGATAAAGGAATAATAATATTTATAGATAGACCAATAGAAGATATTTTAAGAGATGTTGATATATCATCAAGACCACTATTATCAGAGGGTAGGTCTAAACTTTACAACCTATATTCTGAAAGATATAATTTATATAACGATTATTGTGATGTGAGAATAATTAATGATACAACTATAAAAGAAACTTTAGATAAAATCATTAAAATAATTTAGCAATAAGTATTTTTAGGAGGGGTTAGATGAAGGTACTAGTTATAAATGGTCCTAATTTGAATATGTTAGGAGTAAGAGAAAAAGAAATTTATGGAACTAAGGACTTTCAAGATGTTTGTAATTACATCAAAGAAGAGGGGCAAAAAAGAAATATTGATATTGAGTTACTTCAAAGCAATATTGAAGGTGAAATAATCAATGGAATTCATAAGGCATATTATGAAAAATATGATGGTATAATAATAAATCCTGGTGCATATACACATTATAGCTACGCTATAATGGATGCAATAAAAGCAGTAAATATAAATACTGTTGAAGTTCATTTATCAAACATACATGCAAGAGAGGAATTTAGGCATAAATCAGTAATAGCAGCAGCATGTATAGGACAAATATGCGGTTTTGGAGAATTTGGGTATGTAATGGCCATGGAAGTGCTGAAAAAATGGAAAAGTTAAAAGTGAAGAGTTAAAAATATAATTTTAGAAACTTTTGAGAAGTTTCTTCATAAATTGTCAATTATCAATTATAAATTTTTAATTGTAAGAGTAGTATGGAGGGATAGGTATGATTATTGTAATGAATCCGAATTGTAGTGAAGATGAAGTATTGAAGGTTAAGGAAGAATTGGAGAGTAAAGGTCTAGGAGTTCACTTATCACAAGGAGAAACTTTCTGCATTTTGGGTGTAGTTGGGGAAACTCGATCTATAGATTCTGATAAGCTTCTTAGATTTGCTGGAGTAGATAAAGTTCTTAAAGTTGAAGAGCCTTATAAAAAGGCTAATAGATTATTTAAGCCAGATGATACAGTAATTGATGTAAAAGGTAGTTTAATTGGAGGAAATAACTTAGCTATTATGGCAGGACCTTGTTCTGTTGAAAGTGAAGAACAAATAATAGAAATAGCTAAGAGCGTAAAGGAATCAGGTGCAACATTTTTAAGAGGTGGAGCATTTAAGCCAAGGACTTCTCCATATAGTTTTCAAGGGTTAGAATTAGAAGGTTTAGAACTTCTAAAAAAGGCTAGGAAGGCTACAGGACTACCAATAGTAACGGAAATAATGTCAACAGATTATATAGATATATTTGTTAGAGATGTAGATGTAATTCAAGTTGGTGCAAGAAATATGCAAAACTTTGATTTATTAAAACAACTAGGTAGAACAAACAAGCCTATTTTATTAAAAAGAGGTTTATCTGCGACAATAGAAGAATGGTTAATGTCTGCTGAATATATAATGGCAGCTGGAAATGAAAATGTAATATTATGTGAAAGAGGTATAAGAACATTTGAAACTTATACAAGAAATACATTGGATTTAAGTGCAATTCCAGTAGTGAAAAAGAAATCACATCTACCAGTTATAGTAGATCCAAGTCATGCAGCAGGATACTGGTACCTTGTAGAACCATTAGCTAAAGCTGCAATAAGTGCAGGAGCTGATGGATTAATGATAGAAGTCCATAACAACCCACAATGTGCATTAAGTGATGGACAGCAATCAATAAAGCCAGAAGCTTTTAAAAAGATAATGGATAAAGTTAAGATACTAGCAGAAATGGAAGGAAAGAAATAATTGATAATGCACAATTGACAATGGACAATTAGGTAATAAACTTCAGTAGTAGTTTAGGAAAATAGAATTTCAACGGACAATTGAAAATTAAAAATGGATAATTAAGGAATAAAATCCTAAAGGAGTTTAGAAATTAAAAATACTAAAAAACTTCGGAGAAGTTTCTCCTTAATTATCCATTGTACATTATCAATTATCAACTGGAATTGTCCATTGTCCATTATCAATTATATTTAGTTGGGGTGTTTTTATGAGAATTTTAATAGTAGGGCTTGGTGTTATAGGTGGAAGTTTTGCTATGGCGCTTAAAGCAGCAGGATATGAAGAAGTCTATGGAATTGATAGTAATTTAAGTACTTTGAGCAAGGCAGAAGAACTAGGAATAATTAAGAAGGGCTATGTTAATGCTAGTAAAGTTGTAGGAAAGGCTGATTTAATTATTCTTGCAATATACCCTATGCTTATTAAAAGATTTATTGAAGAAAATAGAAACTTATTTAAGTCAGGGGCAATAGTTACTGATACTACAGGAATAAAAAAGCTTTTTATTGATGACATATTAAATATATTACCTTCAGATATAGATTTTATATTTGGACATCCTATGGCTGGGAGAGAAAAGAGAGGTATTGATTATGCATCTAAGGAAGTTTTTAAAGGGGCAAATTATTTAATAACTGTAACTGATAAAAATAAAGAAGAAAATCTAAAGGTTCTAGAGGATATTATTTACGATATGGGGTTCAAAAGAATTAAAAGGATAGATCCTATATTTCATGATAAAATGATAAGTTTTACAAGTCAGCTTCCTCATGCAATAGCGGTTGCATTAATTAATAGCGATGAAGAAGGTAGAGACACAGGAAGTTTCATTGGTGATAGTTATAGAGATTTGACTAGAATTGCAAATATAAATGAAGATTTATGGAGTGAATTATTTATTGGAAATAAAGAAAATTTGATAGAATCAATAGATAATTTTATAAATGAGATAAATTATATAAAATCAGCTCTAGTTGAAAGTGATGAGAAAAGATTAAAAGAATTATTTATAAAATCAAGTAAAAGAAGAGAAAAATTATAAAAATTAAGCTGCTTCCATAATTAGAAGTAGCTTAATTTTTATAATATTTTTTCAATATAAAGGTCAGTAGTTTTACTTAAGTCAATGAATTCGTCTTCACATAGTAAAAGTGGAGATGAAATGTTATTTAAGTTCATTTGAATTATTTTACACTTACTTTTATTATTTAGTAATACATTTTGTCCTATATAAAAGTTTGCCATTCCTTCTAAAAATGTACAACATAGGCTATAGTCTAGTTTTGTTAGACTTTCATCTTTTATGATCTTTAATGATTCTAGTGGCTTTTTTCTTTGCTTATATATTCTATTTGAGTTAATTGCATCAAAAGTATCAGCTATTGCTATAATTTTAGCAAAATCATGAATTTGATTTCCTTTAAGTCCAAGTGGATATCCAGTTCCATCACATCTTTCATGATGCATTAAAACTGCATAAAGTACTGATTGACTTATAAATGGAATTTGCTTTATTTCATTATAAGCAATAGTAGGGTGAGTTTTTATTATTTCAAAATCTTTTTTAGAAAGAGGATCTTTTTTTCTTATTATATCTTCATCTAATTTTGTTTTACCAAAGTCATGTAATAAAGATGCATAAATAAGTGAATGAAGTTTATTATCAGTTAATCCGTGCCATTTTCCAAGTAAATAACTTAATGAAGCCACATTTACAGAGTGTCTATAGATACAATCTTCATCGCTACCATGTAGAACAATATTTTTTAAAACACTACTGCTAAGTTTAAGTTCCTGAGATAACTTTTTTGCGTATTCGTTTATTTCATTTGTATTTGATGCTTGAAGAGTTTTAGCATTATCAAATATTAGCTTAACATCTATAGAAATATTACTAAGGGTTTTTTCAGCTTTTTTTAAAGCAATTGTTTCTTTTGAATTATCTTGATCATTAGTATATATTTCAACAGTGTCAAAAGCACAAATAGAATTTAGTTTATCTAACATTTGTTGATTAATTGTTATTCCTTCGCCAACAAGAACAGTTCCATTAGATACTATCTCACTAGCTATGACCATGCCTGTTTTTAAATCTCTCACATTTATAAATTTCTTTCTGCTACTCATTAAACTAACCTCTCATAATAAAATTTTATATGGCAATTACATCTAATACAGTTTTATACATTTAATACAAAATTATGGTTACATGTTATATTTCGGACACCGATACTGAAATATTATACTTATTACAAAAATTTGTCTAAATATACAATATAGATATATGACCATTTTGAATAAATAACTATAATATAGTAATTTAAATAGTGGAATAAGTTACTTTGTTTCTATTTTCATTATGATATAATATTTTATATGATTTTTAGAGGGAGTGTATTTAGATGAAAGAATTAGAAACTAGAATAATTGATATAGATGTTGATAGTATAAGAGAAAAGCTTAAATTATTAGGAGCTGAAAAAGTAAAAGAAGAATATCAAACAAATAATATATATGATTTTGAAGATAATAGACTATTAAATGTAAAAGGATATGCAAGAATAAGAATAACAGATGATAGAATGTCAAATAAAGAAGTAGTGTATATGACTACAAAAAAAATGTTAAGCCAAGAAACGTTTAAAGTTATGGAAGAAAATGAAACTATAGTTGAAGATAAAATAGCTGCAGAAAAAATATTTTTATCTTTAGGATTGAATTTAAAGCAATCTATCAAAAAATATAGAGAAAGCTATAAATTAAATGAATCTTTAGTAGAAATAGACATAAATGATAAAAGCTTTTGTCCATTTCCGTATTTAGAAATAGAAACTACGTCAGAAGAAAAATTAGAAGAAATACTAGAACTACTTGGTTATACAATAAATGACACAACATCAAAAACAATTTATGAAATATTAGAGGAAAAAGGCATAACATCAAAGAATGGAAAAGGACTTTAAAATTAAGATAATAATGTAGTATTTTGTATTTATCTGTAACAAAAGTTGAGCCTCTTTAGTAAATTATAATTAAGGAATCTAAATACTAAGGAGGATATATATATGGACTGGTTTAGTGAACTTAATCCAGTTATTCAAGGATTATTTGCAACTTTATTTACTTGGTTTATTACAGCTTTAGGAGCATCATTGGTTTTTTTCTTTAAAAAAGTAGATAAGAAAGTTTTAAATACAATGTTAGGGTTTGGTGCTGGAGTAATGATGGCTGCTAGTTTTTGGTCTTTATTAAATCCAGCAATAGAACTATGTAATGAACTTGGATATAGTGGATTTGTTATTCCATCACTGGGATTTCTTTTAGGGGGACTATTCTTAATTTTTGCTGATAAATTGATGGATTCATATTCTTATGGTGTAATTACCAACAAAGGAGAGGAAGATTTACCTAAAACAAGCAAATACAAAAAAAGTATACTTCTAGTTCTGGCAGTAACGCTTCATAATATTCCAGAAGGTTTAGCAGTGGGTGTTGCATTTGGTGGTGTTGCAGTTGGAATACCAGGAACATCATTAATAGCAGCAATGACTTTAGCCTTAGGAATAGGACTACAAAACTTTCCAGAGGGAGCTGCTGTATCTTTACCATTAAGAAGAGACGGTATATCAAGATCAAAAAGCTTTTTATATGGTCAAGCGTCAGGTTTAGTAGAACCAATAGCGGGTGTAATTGGAGTAATAGCTGCATTATCAGTTAGAAGCATACTACCATTTTTATTATCATTTTCAGCAGGAGCCATGATTGCTGTTATAGGTGCAGAGTTATTACCAGAAGCATCAATGGAGAATAAAAAACTAACAACATTGGGTTTAATATTTGGCTTTATAGTCATGATGGTTTTAGATGTTGCTTTAGGATAATATAAGTAATGATGGAATTTAAAAGATTATAAAGAAGAAATTCTGTCTAAAAATTTAGACTAGGCTAAAATTGTTAGACAAAATTAAAAGGTAGAAAGAAAATCTTTCTACCTTTATATTTAATAGAATTATGCTTTGTTAACTGATCCGAATAATTCCATTTTTTCTTTAACTGTAGCTTTTATAGCTTCAAATCCTGGAGCTAAAAGCTTTCTTGGGTCAAAGCCTTTTCCTTGAAGGTCTTTTCCAGCTTCAATATACTTTCTAGTACCTTCAGCAAATGCTAATTGACACTCAGTGTTAACGTTGATCTTAGCAACACCTAAAGAAATAGCTTTCTTAATCATTTCTTCTGGAATTCCAGTACCACCATGTAATACTAGAGGAACATTGTTTGTAACATTGCTTATAGCTTCTAAAGCATCAAAGCTTAATCCCTTCCAGTTTTCAGGATATTGTCCGTGGATGTTACCAATACCAGCAGCTAACATAGTTACTCCTAAGTCAGCAATTGCTTTACATTCAGCAGCATCAGCAATTTCGCCTGCACCTACAACTCCATCTTCTTCTCCACCGATTGAACCAACTTCTGCTTCTAAAGAAAGTCCTTTTTCAGAAGTTAATCTAACCATTTCCTTTGTCTTAGCTATGTTTTCATCGATTGGATAGTGAGATCCATCAAACATTATTGATGAGAATCCAGCTTCCATAGCTTTTAAAGCTCCTTCATAGCTACCGTGATCTAGGTGAATTGCAACAGGGACAGTGATGTTTAACTCTTCCATCATGCCATTTACCATTCCAACTATAGTCTTGAAACCACACATGTATTTAGCAGCTCCTTCTGAAACTCCTAATATAACAGGTGAATTATTTTCTTGAGCAGTTTGTAAAATAGCTTTAGTCCATTCTAAGTTGTTAATATTGAATTGACCTACAGCGTATTTTCCCGCTTTAGCCTTGTTTAACATTTCTTGTGCTGAAACTAACATGGTATAAACCTCCATAATTTTAAATTTTATTACAATATAAGCTGTAAAGCTAAAATATATCAAGAATATATATTCTACATATTTATTCTTGTCAATAGTATTATAACCCAAAATAAATTTAATTGAAACAAAAAAATTAGAAATTAATTTCTAGTGTATAAATATTATGGCTATTTAACTAAAATTTATTAAACCATTGTTATAAATTGCGACTTAAACATAATGATATGTATTAACTTTCCGATTTTTATATAATATCTAGTTATCTTAGCCTTTATATTCGCAATTTATATTAGAGGTTAAAAAATAATAAGTTTTAGTATAGAATATATAATGAAGAAATGACTGGGGGAAGTGCAATGGAAAATTTAGAACTAGTAATATTTGATATGGATGGATTAATATTTGATACAGAAAGACTTTCTTATGAATCATGGAAGGAAGCTGCAAAGGAATTTAATATAGAATTTGATTTAAATTTGCTATATAAATTACTTGGAACTAATCATGAAAGTGTTAGAAATACTTTACATAGTGAGTTTGAAAATAAAATAAATGTTGATAATTATATAATGGAAAGAAATAATATTTATTTATCAAAAATAATGAATGGTGAAGTAGAAAAGAAGAAGGGAATAGACGAGTTATTAAAATATTTAACTGATAAAAATATAAAAAAAGCTGTTGCTACATCTTCAAATAGGGAAGTAGCTTATAGGCTTTTAAAAGAGGCTGGTATTTATGATTATTATGATTATATATTATGCGGAGATGAAGTCAAAAAATCTAAGCCAAATCCAGAGGTGTTTTTAAAAGTTGCAGAAAAGCTAGATATACCTGCAAATAAATGTATGGTACTAGAAGATTCAGAAGCAGGAACGATAGCAGCAAGTAGGGCAAGAATGATTCCAGTTATCATACCAGATTTAAAAGAGCCTAGTGAAGATATTGAAAAGTTAGCATTTAAAAAGCTAAATAATTTAGAAGAAGTAGTTAATTTAATTGAAACTTCATTTTAATTTTGAAGGAAAATATTTTTCAATTAATAACATGAATAATTATTAATAAAATCATACTAAATAATTTATAAACTTATTTAAATAAATAGAAATGTTTTTTAGTGAATAGGAAAATTATAATTATATATTATTCTTATATAAGTTGCAAAAATAATAAATTTATTTAAATATTCTTTAATAAATATAATTAGATAAATATAAAAATTATTGCAACTTATATATCTAAATTATTTAAGAAATATTATAGGTGGTGTACTAATGGAATATATAAATGATATAAATATACAAGAGGCTGTTATACATATTGTTGATTCTAATGGGGATGAAGCAATTCTAAATGAATATAACCTTGAATTAAATGAAGAGACATATAAGTTTCTGCATAGACATATAGAAAAATGTTTTAAAGATGAGGAATTAAAATATGCAGTTTTTAACCAAGAAAGAAATATAGTAAAAGAAGTAGTTCAAGATTATTTAAATGGAATAGATAACAATTTAATAGGATTATCACAAGAGCTTGCAAGGCAATTGTTTATAATAATGAAGGCAAATGTAAATATACCTTCATGTGATTTAATAATAGTTTCATTAATTACAGATCAAGGTCCAATGATTGGTATACTTAAGATGGATTATGTTAAGAATTTTACTCACCAAGTTGGGTTTAAAGAAAATAAAATAGGAATAGATATAGTTCCACAATCAGCAGGACTTCCAGGTAGTAGTCAAAGGATACAAAAAGCAGCTTTTATTAAACCTATAAGAGAAAATCAAAGATATGATTTAATGGTTATAGATAAGCAAAGAAAAAGTAAAGAGGAAGAAGAATATGGAGCAAATTACTTTATAAGCAACTTCCTAGGATGCTCAATAATTAGTAGTGAAAGGGATATGACTAAAACATTCCTAAAAGCAGCTGAAAATTGGACTAGAAGTAATATAGTAGAAGATGCAGATAAAGCAGAGAGAATAAGGACTACTGTTAAAGCAAAGTTAAAAGAAGAAGATACTATAAATATAGATGAGCTTTCTAATGAGCTATTTAAAGAAAATCCACAAGTAAAAAATGATTTTTCAACCTTTGTAAAAAGTCATGGCTTAGAAGATGAAGTTGCTGTAGATAAGCAATGGATTGAAAAAAAGTTAAAGAGAGTAAGACTAAAAATTGACAAAGATATAGATTTATACATAAATGAAGAAGCTTATCATGATAATACTAGATTTGAAATACAAAGAAATGGTGATGGAAGCATCAATATGATAATAAAACATGTTATTAATTATTTAGAGAAGTAAGAAGATTGCAAAGCAATTTATTTAGTTAAAAGTTAATAGTGAAAAGTTTGGGATGTTTTGCTAGTCAAAACTTAAATTCCAAGTGTTAGACAGCACTTTTAATAAAAAGGACAGTATCTAGATTTACGTAAATTTAGATACTGTCCTCTTTGCTAATATTTAGATTTTTATATTCAACATGGTTGAATTATTTTACTAATTCTTTCACTTTTCACTATTTTGTTTTGCAAAATCCTACCATTCACCCGGATAAGCTATAATAGTAACGGTTACTGTTCTTCTACCAAATGCAATGCACTCTGCTTCAGAATTCATATATAGGTCTATTTTATTGCCTTTAATAGCACCACCTGTATCAGAAGCTATTGCATATCCATAACCTTCAACATGAACTTTGGAGCCTAGGGGTATTACACTTGGATCAACTGCAACTGTACTTAGTCCATTAGGATCATGTACTGGTTTAAGGCCTGTTGCAGTAAAGCCATGTCCAGTGTAAGCTGTAGCAGTCATAGAATACGATCCTAAGCTATTATTAGTATTGTTATTGCTATTGTTGTTACTACTATTGTTAGTACTAGCATCCCCCATAAAATTGGAAGTTGGCGGTGGAGTTTCACTTAAGGCTATTTTTTCATTGCCTAAAGCAATTGCAGCATTAGCTAATCCTATAACATAATCACTATTAAGCTGAGGTAACATATATTGTAATGTGTTAACTGCATCCTGAACTTCTGAAATTGATGAAGAATCTGAATTTATAATTGATAATGGATGAGAGATTAATTTCTCTTCGTTAGCTTCAATTATATTCATTATTTCATCTTTTCTAGAATTTAAATCATCTAAAAGTTTTTGTTGTTCTTCCTTTTTCTCGCTTACTTCAATTAAGTTATTTTCAATTGATTCTTGAAGTTTTTTTAAGTCAGATTGCTTTTTTTCAATTTCTTTAGCATTTTTATCAAGAGCTTCTTTTTTTTCATTTATTTCAATAATCATTTGTTTGTCAACTGAAATTATTTTGCTCATAGCTTGTACTCTATTAAGCATATCAAAAAGATTTTCAGAAGTTACTAAGTAAACAATCATATCTGTAGCCATATTACTTTTATACATGGAACGAACACGTCCATCAATAGTTTTTTGTGTTTCTTCAATTTCTAGCTTTGCTTCTTCAATTTTGTGGTTAATAGTAATTATTTCATTTTCTGTATCTTCAATTTTAGAATTATTTTCTGTTAATTGAGTATTTAAATTTTCTATTTCAGTATTTAACTTACTAATCTCAGTATCTAATTCTATAGTTTCGTCATCTAATTGTTCATATTTAACTTTATTCTCTTGAATAGTTTGAGTATCCGAAGAATTTGGTTCTGCTAATACGAAATTGCTATTGTTGAAAATTAATAATAAAATCATACTTACAGATAATAAAGCTTTTTTTGTCAAAAATATACACCTCCAATTAAAACTAAGCAAAGGCTACAATAAATTATATAGGTTGTCCATATAATATTCTTATGATAGTGTATATCCTACAATAAATATTGGATATTGGCAAGTTTTATGTAGATATCATGGAATAAATGGTATATAGTGAGAATTTATTATAATATATTTTAATTTATAAAATGTTTATAAGAAAATAATTACTATTAACTTCTAATTGGATTGAAAGTAGTATATTTGCAAATTGCGAGTTAGGTGATATGTATTAACTTTCTGATTTTCATATAATGTAAAATATAATTCTTAATTATAGATGTAATAAGAGAAGTCCAAGCGCTTAAATAAACCCATGGACTTCTTTTATTTTTATTATTTTTCCTTTATTAATTTAACTAAAATAGCTTTTTGAACATGAAGTCTATTTTCAGCTTCTTCAAAAATTGTATCTGCATGCTTTTCTAGTATTTCTTCAGTTATTTCCTCTTCTCTATGTGCAGGTAAACAGTGAAGAACTATAGCATCACCTTTAGCAAGAGACATAAGTTTAGAGTTTACTTGATAAGAAGAAAAGGCAGCTAGTCTTTCGCTAGCTTCATTCTCTTTTCCCATACTAGCCCATACATCAGTTATAACTACATCAGCATTTTTAATAGCTTCTTCAGGATTATCAACTATTACAAAGTTTAAATTATTATTTTTAGCAATTTCTTTTCCTTTTTCTATATAGTGATCTTTAACCATATAATTTTTGGGAATAGCTAGAGAGATGTTCATTCCAACAGTTAAGCAACCGACTATAAGTGATTGTGCCATATTATTACCATCACCTATATAAGCTACTTTCAAACCATCAAAAGTATTTTTATTTTCTCTAATAGTCATTAAGTCAGCTAAAACTTGGCAAGGATGTTCATCATCAGTAAGACCATTTATTATTGGAATACTAGAAGATTCAGCAAGTCTCTTTACTTCATCTTGAGCAAAGGTTCTTATCATTATTCCATTTAGATATCTAGACAATACTCTAGATGTATCCTGAATAGGCTCCCCACGGCCTATTTGTAAGTCACTTGAGCTTAAAAATAATGGGTACCCTCCTAGTTGATACATGCCAGCTTCAAAAGAAACTCTTGTCCTAGTAGAAGACTTTTCAAATATCATTCCAAGAGTTTTACCTTCAAGATAATGATGTTTAATACCATGTTTCAATTCATATTTTAATTGATCCCCAAGATTTAAAATATCAAGAATTTCCTCCTTAGATAAATCCTCCATTTTAAGTAAATCCTTATTCATAAAAACCCCCATTTTTACAATTGATAATGCACAATGCACAATGGATAATTAATGATAAACCTTTAGAGTTTAGAAAATATATTCTTAATTCAGCTGTGCTGAATTATTTCAATAATTATTAATTTTAATTGTCCATTATCAATTGTTATTACTCATTGCTTAATATTGCATTTATTATTTCTATTCCTTTTTTTATTTCTTCTTTTGTTATTATCAAAGGTGGTAGTAGCCTAACGACATTTGGTCCAGCTGTTAATACTAAAAGCCCTTTTTTTAGTGCTTTCTTTTGTATTTCTAAAGCTGGTATTTTTAGTTCTAATCCTATCATTAAGCCTTTACCTCTAACTTCTTTAATTAAATTTGAATCTATATCTTTAAGTAAAGAAATTAAGTACTCACCATTTTCCGTAATTTCATTTAATTTAGAGTTAGTACAAATGGTATCTAAAACAACCAATGCTCCAGAGCAAGCCACTGGATTTCCACCAAATGTTGTACCGTGGTCACCAGGTTTAAAGACGGTTGATAATTTTTCATTGCATAGAAAACCTCCTATAGGTAAACCTGATCCTAAGCCCTTAGCAATGGTAACTATATCCGGATTTACATCAAAGTGTTGATAACCAAATAGTTTTCCAGTTCTACCTATTCCACATTGAACTTCATCAAATATTAAAATAATATCTCTTTCTTTACATATTTTATAAACTTCTTTTACAAATTTATAATCTAAAGGATAAATTCCACCTTCACCTTGAATTGCTTCCATCATAACAGCACAAACATCATTAGATAATTTATCATTGAAATCATCTATATCATTTGCTTTAAAATGATCAAATCCCCCAGGAAAAGGAAAGAAGTAGTTGTGAAATTTATCTTGTCCAGTTGCTGTTAAAGTTGCTAAAGTTCTACCATGAAAAGATTGCTTTAATGTAAGAATTTTATTTCTATTAGCTCCATATTTATCAAAACTATATTTTCTAGATAATTTTATAGCGCCTTCATTAGCCTCAGCACCAGAGTTGCAAAAAAATACTTTACTCATTCCTGAAAGAGTAGTTATTTTATCAGCTAACTTTAAAGTAATCTCATTAAGAAAAATATTTGATGTATGTTGCAAAGTACAGGCGGTATTAGATATAGCTTTGCTCCATTCAGAATTCCCATAACCAAGGCTATTTACCCCGATTCCACTTGTAAAATCTATATATTCATTTCCATTATCATCATATAGCATACAGCCATTACCCTTAACTAAATTCACAGGAAGATAAGAGTAAGTTGACATTAAAGATAAATCATTAGACATATAAAAACCCCCATGTAAAAATTGACAATGGATAATTAACAATTAATAATTATTGAATTAAAAATATATTTCCTAAACTCGTAGAGTTTATACCTTAATTATGCATTGTCAATTGTCCATTATACATTGTTAATATATCATTGTTCCTATTCCTTCTTTTGAGAGTAGCTCTAAAAGTATTGAGTGGGGGAGAGTGCCATCTATTATATGTGCTTCTTTTACTCCCATTCTTATGGCTTCTATACAACAATCAATTTTAGGAATCATACCACTTTTTATTATTCCATCCATTTGTAGTTTTTTTATTTCATGTAGTCTTAGTGATGATATTAATGTAGCTTCATCATTTGGATCTATCATTAATCCAGGAACATTTGTAAGTAGCATTAATTTTTCAGCTTTTAGCGCTGAAGCTAATTTAGATGCACAGATATCTGCATTTATATTATAAGTTTGAGTGCAATTCTCGCTTGTTGCAATTGATCCTATAACAGGAATGTATCCTGATGATAATAAAGTAGTTAGTAGAGTTGTATCAATAGATGTTATTTCTCCTACAAATCCGAGATCAATTGATTTTTCTAATTTTCTTGCTTTTATAAATGAGGCATCTATGCCACATAAGCCGAGTGCTTTTCCACCAGCGCTTTCTATTAAGCTTACTATGTCTTTATTTACCTTACCTCCTAAAACCATTTGAACTATTTCTATAGTTTTATCATCTGTATAACGGAGACCATCTATAAATTTACTTTCTTCACCTATTTTATTCATAAACTCTGATATATGAGGTCCACCTCCATGAACTATAACAGGTTTTATTCCTACACATTGTAATAATACTATGTCAGTTGCAACACTTTTCCTTAGTTCATCACTAGTCATTGCATTTCCACCATATTTTATTACTACTATTTTACCTGATAATGATTGTATATATGGAAGTGCTTGAGTTAATACTCTTGCATGTTCAAAATAATTCAAAACTTAATACCTCCAGTTAACTTCTGTAGTCACCATTAATTTTTACATAATCATAGCTTAAATCACATCCCCAGGCAGTAGAGGAGAAGTTGCCATCATTCATGTTAATATGGATAGTAATTTCATCTTTTAATAATATTTCTTTGGCTTTAACTTCATCAAAGGAAAGTCCTATACCATTTTTACAAACATCAATTTTATCTACAGAGCTTTCAAATGTTAAATCTATTTTGTTTGGATCTATATTAATTCCTGAGTAACCAAGAGCACATAAAATTCTTCCCCAATTAGCATCACTACCAAACATTGCTGTTTTTACTAAAGGGGAGTTTATAACACTTTTAGATAATATTTCTGCATCTTTTTGAGATTTGCAATTATAAACAACACATTCAAGAAGCTTACTTGCACCTTCACCATCTTTAGCGATCATTTTAGCAAGAGTTATATTAATATTATTCAATGCTTCAATAAATAAGTAGTAATTTGTATCTTTTCTTTTAATTATTTCATTATCAGCAAGACCATTAGCTAATATCAAAACCATGTCATTTGTACTAGTATCACCATCTACACTGACTCTGTTATAACTTATTTTTGTGCTTTCTTTTAAAGCTTCCTGAAGCATTTCTCCAGAAATATTTAAATCGGTTGTTATAAAAGAGAGCATAGTTCCCATATTAGGTTCTATCATTCCAGAACCCTTTGCCATAGCTCCAATAGTTATTTTTTTGTTACCTATCATGAACTCTAAAGATAGCTGCTTTTTATAAGTGTCAGTTGTCATTATTGCAGTGGCAGCATCATCAAAACCATCTTTTGATAATCTATCTGTAAGCATTGGAATTCCATTTTTTATTGCATCTATATTTAAAGGAATTCCTATAACACCTGTTGATGCAACTAAAATATCACCTGTTTTTAGTTTAAGAGCCTTTGCTTGAAGTTCAGTCATTCTTTTAGCTTTTACTAATCCATCATCCCCATTGCATGTATTAGCATTTCCACTATTTATTATTATTGCTTGAGCTTTTTTATTAGATAAATGTTCCTTAGTTATATAAATAGGAGCTCCCTTAACTTTATTTTTTGTATATACTCCAGCAGCTGTGGCTGGGACTGTTGAATAAATAAGTGCTAAATCTAGATTTAAGTTATTTTTCTTAAGTCCACAATGAATTCCAGATGCAAGGAAACCTTGAGGAGCAGTAATTCCATTGTTAGTAACTAATTGCAATTGTAAAACCCCCTTATTACAATTAAAAAATTAAAATTAGTTTCCAGAAGAAACTAATTTTAATCCGTCTGTTTCTTCAAATCCCATAATTATATTCATATTTTGTATTGCTTGCCCCGCAGCTCCTTTAATCATATTGTCTATTGTGCTGATGATTATTAGTCCATCACCTCTATGATTTAAATGTAATGATATATTGCAATTATTTGTGTATTTAACATCTTTTATAGAAGCTGTATCACCAAGTGGAAGTATATTTACAAAAGGCTCATATTTATAAAAGTTAGAGTATAAATTATGAATATTTTCAATAGTTGTTTTTTCTTTGGGATAGCAGTATATAGTTGATAATATACCTCTATTTATTGGAAGTAGGTGAGGAGTAAAGGTAATATTTACATCCTCTTGTGCTATATCTGATAGGCATTGTTCTATTTCTGGAGTATGTCTATGAGAACCTATTCCATATGGAGAAAAGTTTTCATTTAGTTCTGGATAGTGAGACTTTAATGCAAGACCTCTTCCAGCACCTGTTGCTCCTGATTTTGAATCGCATATTATATTATCTAATTTAATTAATGAGTCTTTTAGTAAAGGCATTAATCCAAGTTCTATCGAAGTAGGATAGCATCCTGGATTAGCTATTATTTTATATTCTTTAATTTTTTCTCTGTTATGCTCAGGAAGAGCATAAATACTTTTTTTATGAAGATCCTTATATAAAAAATCTTTTCCATACCATTTCTTATAATCTTCTTCGCTTTTTAATCTAAAGTCTGCCCCAAGGTCTATAAGTACTTTATTTTCCTTATAAACTAATTCTGCAATTTCCTCACTAAGACCATGAGGAAGTGCAGCAAATATAATATCACATTTATTTATAACATCATTTTGGTTTTCACAAATTAAGTTTGTAACACCATATAGATTTTTATATATAGAAGATATTGGCTCACCTTCATAAGAAACTGAACTTATAGCTTCAATAGTAACTTTAGGATGATTTGATAAAAGCCTAAGTAGTTCAACTCCTACATAGCCAGTTGCCCCAATTATTCCTACTTTAAGCATTTTAAATCCTCCTTAGTATTTTTTATTGATTCTAAAAGTAAATTTAATTGAATTTTTACTGAAGAGGAACTTGGACCGCCAAAAACCTTTCTCTCTTCAACACAATTTACTAAATCTATTGCAGTATATATATCTTCTTCAAAAATAGGTGAGAAGTTTTTAAATTCATCTAATGAAAGATCATCTATGGCTAAATCATTTTTTATACAATAAAGAACTATTTCACCAACTATTTCATGTGCCACTCTAAAAGCTAAACCTTTTTTTACTAGATAGTCGGCAACATCAGTAGCATTTGTAAATCCACTAGAAGCTCCTTTTCTCATGCTTTCTTTATTAATCTTCATAGTATTTAACATTCCAGTGAAGGTTTTTAATGATAAAATTGCTGTATCTAAGGCATCAAATAAAGCTTCCTTATCTTCTTGCATATCTTTGTTATAAGCAAGAGGAAGCCCCTTCATAACAGTAAGAAGTGTTATTAAATCACCATAAACTCTTCCTGTTTTTCCTCTAACTAATTCTGCAACATCAGGATTTTTCTTTTGTGGCATTATGCTGCTACCAGTACTATATTCATCAGATAGTTCAATAAAGCTAAATTCATTTGTTGCCCAAAGAATAATTTCTTCAGAAAATCTTGATAAATGCATCATTATCATAGATAAGGTTGATAAAGCTTCTATTGCATAATCTCTATCTGAAACTGAATCTAAGCTATTTACGGTAAGAGAAGCAAAGCCTAAGTCTTTTGCTATCATATGTCTATCAAGGTTATAGGTTGATGTAGCAAGAGCTCCACTACCTAATGGCATTTGATCCAATCTTTTATAACAATCAAATATTCTACCTAAATCTCTTTTAAACATTTCAGAATATGCTAATAAATGATGTGCAAAGGTTATAGGTTGTGCCTTTTGCATATGAGTATATCCTGGCATTATAGTATTTACATTATCATTAGCCTTTTGATAGATAACTTCTTGAAGAGATAGAATATTATTTACTAAATCTTTTAAGGCACTTTTTAAATATAGCTTTGTATCGAGAGTTACCTGGTCATTTCTGCTTCTTCCAGTATGAAGTTTTTTTCCTTCATCACCAATATAGTAGGTTAATGTTCCTTCTATAAAACTATGGATATCTTCAGAAGCTTCATCTATTTTGATAACTCCGTTTTCTAATCTTTTTAATATTGTTTCTAGGCCAGCAGCTATTTTTATACTATCTTCTTTTGGGATGATATTTTGTTCTCCTAACATTTTTACATGAGCTAAACTACCTAAGATGTCTTCCTTATACATTCTTGAATCTACTCGTATTGATGAGTTAAAATCATTAACTAATGAATTAACTCCTTTTTCAAATCGTCCGCCCCAAAGTTTCATATTTATTTACCAGCTTTCTTTAGTGTTTCATTCATTTTTGCTTTAACTGTTATAGGAAGACCAAATAAGTTTATAAACCCAGCAGAATCTTTTTGATCATATACAGCATCTTCTCCAAATGTTGCATACTCTTCGCTATATAAGGAGTAAGGAGAAGTCATTCCAGCATTTATTATATTTCCTTTATATAATTTAAGTTTTACTTCACCAGTAACAGTTTCCTGAGTTTTTTCTATAAATGCGGTTAAAGCTTCTCTAAGGGGAGTAAACCATTGGCCGTTATAAACAATTTCTGCAAATTTTAATGCTACAATTTCTTTGTAGTGAGAAGTTTCCTTATCAAGGCAAATTTCTTCTAAATCTTTATGAGCTTTGTAAAGTATAGTTCCAGCTGGGGTTTCATAAACACCTCTGGATTTCATTCCAACTAACCTATTTTCAACCATGTCAATTATTCCAATGGCATTTTCTCCGCCTATTTTATTAAGCTTTTCAATTAAAGTAACACCATCTAATTTCTCACCGTTTAATTCAACTGGAATACCTTTTTCAAATTTTAAAGTTATATAAGTTGATTTATCAGGTGCTTTTTCCAATGTATTTGTTAGCTCTAAGATTTTATCATAGTTTGGCTCATTATTTGGATCTTCTAAATCAAGGCCTTCATGACTTAAATGCCATAAATTTTTATCTTTACTATAATTAGTTTCGTAGCTTATTGCTATTGGAATTTCTTTATCCAAAGCGTATTTAATTTCTTCTTCTCTAGATTTTATATCCCAAATTCTCCATGGAGCTATTATTTCCATGTCTGGCGCAAAGGCTTTAACAGCAAGCTCAAATCTTACTTGGTCATTTCCTTTGCCAGTACATCCATGACAAATAGCATCAGCTCCTTCAGCTAAAGCTATTTCAACTAATCTTTTACCGATTATTGGTCTTGCAAAAGATGTACCAAGAAGATATTTTCCTTCATAAATAGCATTAGCCTTAATAGTAGGGAAAATATATTCATTAACAAACTCATGAGTTAAATCTTCTATATAGCACTTTGAAGCCCCAGTTTTAAGTGCTTTTTCTTTTAGACCTACGAGTTCATCCTTTTGTCCAACATTACCAACTACAGCAATAACTTCACAGTTATAATTTTCTTTTAGCCAAGAAATAATTATTGAAGTATCTAATCCTCCTGAATAGGCTAGTACAACTTTATTAATTTTTTTCATATATTAAAGCCCCCTTGTATATTGCTAAGAATAAAAGAAAGAATATTTATAAATAGCAACAGTATATTTATTACTAATAAAAATTTGTTTGATTTATATGCTTCAATTATCTATTTAATTATCAAACATTTATATTTAAAAACATTTATAGATTTATTTGATAGAATTAGCAATATTGAAGCCATATTTGTTTAGATATTATATAGGCTACTAAAATATTAAAAGTAGTCAAATAAAAATATTCATATAGTTTGCGAGAAAACTATGTTTATAATTATACAGCTTATGGTATAATTATGCAATGGTATATTTGAATAATTATTCAAATATTTCGTATAAATCTTGCGCGATAATAGTATGTATATGATATTGATGCATTTTTATGAACTAGTTTATGAATGTTTTTTTATTTAAAAATTTTAAAATATGCTGTCATACAATTAAAATTAAAGGGATGTCAAAGACATCCCAAGTAATTTTTATTTCATATAAGCTTTGCATGTTTATAATTAAGTGCAAATTAAAATAAGATCAGATTGAATTAAAAAATTATTTTAAAATAAATTTTGTAAATTAGGCTTTTGTAGATCTTTTAAATGTTCGGCTGCATATCTTACTACATGAAGAGTTGCTAATGATTCAGCCTTATCTTCACCTTTTATATAAAGAGTTAACTTTAGGGATTCATTCATTAATGAATCATAATCAACATGATTTAGATATATTGCAGGAATATCAGCTTTTTCCTTAATTAATGATAATAGTTCAACTGAACTTTCATATGCTAAATATTCTTCGCCTTCAGCAAGAAGATCTTCTATTTCTTCACATTTTATCATTACATCATCACAAAGTGATACAAATTTAGTATCAAGAAAAAATAATCCTGTAATTAATACTATAAATAGGAGTATAGAAATAATGCTGTTTTTCATTAATTATCCTCCTTATCTGTATGAAGTTGGTAAATAAATTTACCTTTAGTATCTGTCATTGCAATTAACACATCTTTAATTGAGTTAACCTTATGTTTCTTTAGTTCATTTTGAATCCACTCATCAGTTTTATTTCCGGAAGTTAGTGCATTTCTATTTATTCTACCATCTAAAACATAAATAATAGGTAGTCTAGGCTCAGATGAACTAGTATTTTGAGAATTTGAGATTCCATCACTAGATTTATTAGAAGTTAGAAAGGACATTTGTCCGTTATTTTCTAATATACCAAATTCAATTTCACTTAAGTCAAAATATCCAGCAAGTCTTATTTCTTCCATAAGTTCATCTAAGTTAATTTGTTGTTTTTTTAGAGTTTCAAAATTTATTTTACCTCTATTTATTAATATGCAAGGTTCACCCTCTAAAATTTTCCTAGCTTTTTGGCTTTTTAGTTGAATTAATGATAATACCGTCTTAATAAATAGTAAAGTTATAATAGGAATAACGCCTAATATTAATGGTAATCGTGTATCTTGCATCGGTAATGCAGCTAAATCTGAAATCATTATAGTAATTACAAATTCATAAGGCTGCAATTCTCCAATTTGTCTCTTTCCCATTAACCTAACTACTAATATAACTAAAGCATAAAGAAAAATTGTTCTAATTAGTACAATAAACATAAAACCACCTCGTAAGAGATATTATTTGTATAAATGCATAGATTTATTCTTATATTAATAAGGTGAGTATTATATGAGTATTAATAAGGTAGTATTATGTAAGATATTTTTATAGATTTTTTGAACATTCAGTATATAATATTAAATAAGGATATTTAGAAAATATTGACAAAAAGTTTAGCTGGAGGAGGGCAATTATGAGTATTTTTAAGATAAAATACCAGGGCAAAGAATATGATGTTCAAGAGGGTATTACTTACAAGGAATTTATAGACACTTCACTAAAAATAGATTCAACGGATGTAGCATTATGCAGAGTAAATAGAAAGTATCATGAGTTGTTTAGAGTTATAGATAGAGATGGTGATATAGAATTAATAATGTTTGATAGTACTATAGGATATAAAATTTACACTAGGACATTACAGTTCATTTTTATAAAAGCTACTTTAGACCTTTTCGATAATTCAGTTATAACAATTGAACATAGTCTTGGAGAAGGGGTATTTGGTGAACTTCATAAGGAAGAAGTTTTAAGTACTGGAGATATAGATAAGATAAAGTTGAAAATGAAAGAGATTATCGAAAAAGACTTACCTATAAATAAGATAAGAGTAAAAAGAGAAAAAGCTATTGAAATATTTAAGGGATATGGAATGGATGATAAGGTTTCTTTATTAAATCATGTATCTTTTGAAAATGTAAATTTATATGAATTAGATGGAAGATATGATTATTTCTATGGTCAAATGGCATATTCAACAGGAGTGATTAAAGCATTTGATTTAATGTATTATGAGCCAGGATTTGTATTAAGATATCCAGAAAAAGATAATTTAAATTCTGTATCTGATTTTAAGGAAAATAGAAAGTTATCTCAAATTTTTATGGAAACAGAAAGATGGCTTAACATTCTAGGCGTTGGAGAAGTTGGCTCATTAAATGACAAAGTTGAAAATATAGAGTTTAGAGATTTAATTATGGTTTCTGAAGCTTTGCATGAAAAGAAAATAGCACAAATAGCTGATATGATAAATGAAAGAAAAGAAACAAAGGTTGTGTTAATAGCAGGGCCTAGCTCTTCAGGTAAGACTACTTTTGCTAATAGATTATCAGTTCAACTTAGAGTAAATGGGTATGTACCAATCCCTATATCATTAGATGATTATTTTGTAGATAGAGACCATACTCCAAAAGACGAAAATGGAGAATATGATTTTGAAAGTATCTATTCTTTAGATTTAGAATTATTTAATTCTAATTTAAGCAGTTTGCTAAGAGGAGAGGAAGTAGAAATTCCAAGTTTTAATTTTAAAAAGGGTGGAAGAGAGTGGGTTGGTAATAAGTTAACCCTTCCAAGCAATGGAATATTATTAATTGAAGGAATCCATGGGTTAAATCCAATTCTTACTTCATCAATTTCAGATAATCAAAAATTTAAAATTTATATATCTGCACTAACTCAATTAAATTTAGATAATCATAATAGAATAGCAACTACTGATATAAGAAGAGTAAGAAGAATCGTTAGAGATCATTTATCTAGAGGGTATGGAGCAGAACAAACCTTGAAGATGTGGCCATCTATTAGAAGAGGAGAAGAAAGAAATATTTTTGTTTTCCAAGAAGAAGCTGATGTTATGTTTAATTCAACTTTAGTTTATGAATTATGTGTATTAAAGAAATATGCACTAGAAGAGCTAGATAAAATTGGTCAAGACAGTCCAGTTTATTTAGAAGCAAGTAGACTAAAATCATTTTTAGGTTTCTTTAAAGAAATAGATAAGGATTATGTACCAACTAATAGTATATTAAGAGAATTTATAGGTGGAAGCGTATTTTATAAATACTAGAAAAGTGAAAGGATGAAAGAGTGAGAGAATGAAAGAATTTAGGAAATAATTTACCTTCGTTAAATTATGAAAGTGTAAAAAATCTTAAAAATTTTTATTTTATTTTTTTCATTTCTTAACTTTTTCATTCTTAAATTACTTATGGGGGTTTTTATGGTATTAATAAATGATTATAAAAAAGTAATTATAGAATTAACTGATGATGATTTCATTTATAAAAGTTTTTTTAGAAAAGTAAAAATAAAAAAATCAGATATTAGAAGTGTTTTTTATGATGAAGGCTATTTAGGAATACTAACTTATAGGGGGAAAATTTACTCGTTAAGTTTGGGTTCTCTTTTATGGAGTGAAAAAGGTAAGCTTGAAGATTTAAGAAAAGAGCTAAATAAGGAGAATATATTATTTGATTACACTAATACCAAAGTTTTTAAAGAAATTTTTCCTTTTTATTTAATTTCCACTTCTATTATAAATCTTATAGAAAAGCCTAGATTTGCGATATTAATATTTTTAATTTTTATTATAGGAATAATATATAGTAGAAAGGTTACTATATTTGAAAACAATGTATTTAATATTGATAAAGATGAATTGGAAGTTATAAGAAGAAAGAGTATACTTAAGTATAAAAGGCACGAAATAGATAAGATTAATTTAAAAAGAGAGTTAAATGGTATAACTACTATTTACTTTAAGAAAAATGATAATAAGTTTAGACTTTATTTTAAGGATAATCCTTACTTAATAAAAATATATGATTTAAGTTTAGTTAAACTCTTTGGTTAATATTTTTTATGTAATAAGTTATAAAATTAAATAGGTATAATAAATAATCAATATATTCATTTAATTAAAAGAGTGAAGCATTTATATTTAAGTTTTATATAAATTAGTAAAATACTAAATTTATTCATATACTATAATTTATTAGGTGTTCTACTTATACATTTAATAAGTAATAGCTTGTATAGATTTTTAATTAATTCCAATATATAATATGTATAGCAAAATTAAATACAAAAGGAGAAAAAATCATGAGTGGCATGGGTGTTTTTGATATATTAGGCCCTATAATGGTAGGACCATCTTCATCACATACTGCAGGAGCAGCAAGATTAGGTAAAGTTGCTCGAGCGATTGCAGGTGATGATGTTATAGAAGTGACATTTTTATTACATGGATCATTTGGAAAAACCTATAAGGGACATGGTACTGACAGAGCTTTAGTTGCAGGAATAATGGGAATGGATCCTTCAGATGAAAGACTTAGGGATTCACTTGAAATTGCAAAAGAAAAAGGAATAAAAATAACATTTAAAGACGAAGATTTAGGAGATTATCATCCTAATACTGTTAGATTTTTAATTAAGTGTAAAAATGGTAAAGAGTGTGATGTTATAGGAAGTTCAATTGGTGGAGGAAATATTGAAATCGTTGAAATAAACGGAAATAAAGTTAAATTCACAGGTGCTTATGCAACGATAATAACTTCCCATAGAGATATACCTGGAACTGTAGCAAAGGTTACAAATATTTTATATGATAATAAAGTTAATATTGCATTTTTAAATTTAGGCAGAAGTCAAAGAGGTAAAAATGCAACTATGACATTTGAAGTTGATAGTAAAATTTCAGATGAATTAATAGAACAAATAAAAGAAGTTGAAGGAATAGAAAAAGTAATCCTTATTAATAAAGTTGAGGAGGGTGAGTAGTTTGGATATAGCAAAATCTGGAGAAGAACTTGTACATATATGTGAAGAAAATTCAATTTCATTAAGTGAATACGCAATTATAAGAGAAATGGAAGATAGGGATATTTCAAGAGAAGAGGTATTTCTAAAAATGAAAAAAACTTTAGATGCCATGAGAAGTGGGGCAACTGAAGCAAGAGAAAAAGAAGTATATTCAGTTAGTGGGCTAATTGGTGGAGATGCATATAAAATGCAACAATATTTAAAAAAGGGAAACTCTTTAACTGGAGATACTATGGTTTTAGCGATGGCTATGGCATTATCATCATCAGAAGTAAATGCATCAATGGGGAAAATAGTTGCATGCCCTACTGCTGGTTCTTGCGGTATTTTACCAGCTGTTATTTTAACAGCTGGAGAAAGGCTTGGAAAAAATGATGAAGAATTAATGAGAGCATTATTTGCATCAGCAGCAGTTGGAATGATAATTGGAAGAAATGCAACTTTTGCAGGTGCTGAAGGTGGGTGCCAAGCCGAATGTGGATCAGCGGCAGCAATGGCATCAGCAGCAGTTGTAGAGATGATGGGTGGAACACCAAAAATGTCATTAGATGCAGCTGCTATAGTATTTAAAAATATATTAGGCTTAGTTTGTGATCCAGTTGCTGGATTAGTAGAAATTCCATGTGCTAAAAGAAATGCTTCTGGAGCTATGAGTGCATTATGTACAGCAGATTTAGTAATGGCAGGTGTAGAATCTAAGATACCTTTTGATGATGCATTATCTGCAATGTACAAAGTAGGAAGAAGTTTACCAGCTTCATTAAGAGAAACTGCACAAGGTGGCGTAGCAGTAACAAAAGCTGGATTAATGTTAAAGAAAAAAGTCTTTGGAGACAATTAATATTGTGATAAATATAAATAGAGTATGCTTATTTCGCATGCTCTATTTATATTTATCCACTAATATTTATTAATAAATATTTAGGAAGCGAAAGAGCACAAATTAATAGTTAATAGTGAAAGAGTTAAGGAGGTTTTACTACGTAAAACTTAAAGAATTAATTTGTGTAAAGCACAATATAAATTAAAAATCCCTTAAGGATTTTTCTATAACTCTATCATTTTTTCATTCGGCTTTCCTAAAATTAATGCAATAACTTATTCATTCTATAATTTTTCATTTAGCGAATATGAATTATCACCTTAATTCTTCGGCGTAAATTATTAATTATCCATTGAGTTTCCGTTCATCATATCTATATAATCCTCACCATAATTATGCATAGCCTGAAGTACAGGCATTATTTTTTCTCCAACAGCAGTTAGGCCATATTCAACTTTGGGAGGAACTACAGGATAAACTTTTCTGTAAATTAAATTGTCTTCTTCTAGGCTTCTAAGTTGATTTGTAAGCATTTTTTGAGTAACATTAGGAAGCTTTCTTTTTAAATCACTAAATCTAAGCGGTTCTTTGCATAAATACCATAGTATTAATATTTTCCATTTGCCAGAAATTAGCTTATGCACCAAAATCATTGGACATATCTCATGAGAGTTATTTGATTCGTTTATATAACAATCATTATGAGTTATTGAGAATTTCTCCATATAATTTCTCCTTATCTATAACATAAATTTCACAAAATTTAATCACAATAAAAATATAAGTTATACTATTTTAATTGAGAAGCAGTATCAATTTGGATACTATGTATAAAAAAAGTGTCTACTTGAAAAAAAAGAATATTTAAACTAGTATTTATATTATAGCAAAATACAAGTATATTACCAATGGTAATTACTATTAGGAGGACAAAATGAATAAAGTATTATATATAAAAGCAAATATTAAACCAGAAGGACAATCAAGAACATTTAGAATATCAGATAATTTTATAGAAGAATATAAAAAGAATAATCCAAATGATGAAGTAACAGTTTTAGATCTATATAAGGAAGGAATTGACTTTTTAAGACCAGAAGATTTAGCAGCTGTATTTGGAGAAAAAACTGAAGAGAGTAAGAAGCACCCAATTTTAAAATATGCTTATCAAATAGCTGAAGCAGATAAGATTGTTATTTCTACACCAATGTGGAATTTAGGAACACCAGCAATAGTTAAAGCTTATTTTGACTATGTAAGTGTAACAGGAATAACTTTTAAATATACTGAAAATGGTCCAGTAGGATTATGTAAAGCAACTAAGGCTTTAATAGTTTCTGGAAGAGGTGGAGATTATTCAAATCCAATAACTAAAGACCTAGAAATGGGAGAAAGATATTTAAAATCTATTTTAACATTCTTTGGTGTTAAAGATATTAAGAGCGTTGCTGCTGAAAACTTAGATGTATATGGAATAGATGTAGAAAAGATTGTTACAGATGAAATAGCTGAAGCAAAAGAAATAGCAAAGAATTTTTAATTTAAAGATTTAAGAAGAGATTCTAAGGATCAATAAAATAGATTAATTTCATCACTTTAAAATAGTTTTATTTTATGAATAGTATAACTTATAAAGCTAATAATAACTTTGTAAGGTGGTGATTTTAATGGATAAGAACCCAAGTATAAAATGTACAGTTGAACAATGTAAGTATAATAATACAAATGAAAAATATTGTACATTATCAATGATTCAAGTTGGAACTCATGAAAAAAATCCAACTCAAGTAGAATGTACAGATTGTGATTCTTTTGAATTAAGATAATAATTTTTTAGAATTACAAGCTAGATATTGGATTTAAATTAAATAAATCTAAGAGAAAAGAGAAAGGATAATTCCTTTCTCTTTTTATTTGTAAAATATATTAAATCTTATGACAAATAATTAGTGAATTTAAGAAGAATTATAGGAAATATTAAATTCATAAAATGGATAAAAATAAAGAATATAGGTAAAAATAATATTTGATATAAAAATGAAAATGTTATTTAGATTTATAGTTAACATTTTATAGAAATCCTTTTAGGAGGAACTATGAAAGAGATAGAAGATATTTTTACAGAATTATTAAAGATAAGTATAAGCAAATACATAATTGCAGGTATAGTCATAATTATAGCTTTAGCTATAAACAAATATATAATAACTAAGATTTTTGATTATATAATTAGGATAGTAAAGAGAACTAAAAATTTTGCAGATGATAGCTTGGTAAGGGCGTTGGAAAAGCCAATCAAGCTATATATAACATTATATTCTTTTTATGCATCATTAAAGATTATAGATTTCGATGGTCTGAATGTTAATACAGTTACAAGTGATAGATTAAAAAAAATATTTATAGTTATAGTAATATGTTATTTCTTTTACAATTTAACTCTAGAAAATTCTCTCTTATATACAAGAATGCATAAAAATGATGGAGGAAATACAATAGTATTTCCTTTTGTATCTATAATAATAAGATTAGTTATTATAGTGATAGGGGTAAGTTGTGTAGCTAGGGAATTTGGTTTTACGGGATTCATAGCTGGTCTTGGAATTAGTGGTGTAGCATTTGCACTAATGGCACAAGATACTTTTTCTAATTTATTTGGTGGAGTTATAATAGTATTAGATAGACCTTTTGCAATAGGTGATTGGATACAAACATCTCAAGTTGAAGGAATAGTTGAAGATATAACGTTTAGAAGCACAAAAATAAGGACGTTTTCTATGGCGGTTGCAACTGTACCAAATTCAAAGCTTGCAAATGAAAATATTATAAATTGGACACAAAGAAAACTAAGAAGAATACATTTTAAGTTCACTATTAAGTTTGACACTGAAGTTGAAAAAATTAAAAATTGCATAAGTAGAATTGAAGAATTATTAAATAGTCATGAAAAAATTGATAAAGATTTAATTATTGTAAGTTTTAATGAGCTATCAACTTATGGATTTGGAGTTTTTGTTTATTTCTATACTAATGAATTAAATTATAAATTATACGAAAAATTAAAAGAAGAAATAAATATGGATATATTAAGAATACTTAGAGAAGAAGAAGTAGAGCTTATGTTCTTTACTTTTAATTTTGGAAATGGATTAGAGAATAGAGGAGCAAATTGTGAAACGGAATGTACAGAACTAGAATCAATAAGAAATATAACTGAAGAAGAAAGAGGAAAATAGGGGAAATTAAAGCAAATGTTAAATTAAATTAATAATATATAAGATAGAAAGCATATTATATATTATTCTTAGTTTAGAGCTCAAGTGGGCATATGTAAGTTTGTTAATTAGTATTAAAAATGTTATGGAATAAGTAACTTATATATGTCCACTTTTTTTATGAAAATTTAGTGGTATAATTTAATTATTAAGTAAATTACATGAATTATAATAGAAGAATATATAAGAGGTGTTTATATGGGACTAAATAATAAAAAACTTACACAATTATCAACAAGATGCGGATGCGCAGGTAAGTTTACTCCAGATGGATTAGCAAAGGTTTTAAGTCATATAGAAGCCAATGTAGAGGATAGAGATCCAAATTTAATTGTAGGTTTTGATAAATCAGATGATGCTGGTGTCTATAAATTGTCAGAGGATTTGGCATTAGTTCAAACGGTAGATTTTTTTACACCAGTTGCAAATGATCCATATACATTTGGTCAAATAGCTGCAACTAATGCATTAAGTGATGTTTATGCAATGGGAGGAAAGCCATTAACAGCATTAAATTTAGCATGTTTCTCAGCAACTATAGGACCAGAAATATTAGCAGAGATATTAAAAGGTGGGGCTGATAAGATAAGAGAAGCAGGAGCAACAATAGCTGGTGGACATACAATTACAGATGAAGAAATCAAATACGGAGTTTCTGTTACAGGAATAGTTGACCCTAAAAAAGTAGTAACAAATTCAGGCGCTAAAGATGGCGATGTTCTTATATTAACAAAGCCTCTTGGATGCGGTGTTTTAACTACAGCTTTGAAGATAGAATTTATTACAGATGAAGAGTTTGAAGAAGCAGCAAATGTAATGTCAACTCTTAATAAAATTGCTTCAGAAGAAATGCAAAAAGTAGGAGTTAATTCTTGTACTGATATTACAGGATTTGGGTTTATAGGACATGCATATGAAATGGCAAATGGAAGCGAAGTTGAAATAGAAATAGATAGTAAAAAAATACCTATAATGAATAAAGTAATAGATTTAATAAAAGAATATTGTCTTCCTAGTGGAGCATATTCTAATGAAAAATATTTTGAAGAATGGGTAGACTTTAGTCCTGAAATTTCTGAGCAAATGAGACTTGCACTTTTTGATCCTCAAACATCAGGAGGACTATTAATTTCAGTTGAAGAAAGCAAGGCAAATGAATTATTAGAGAATATAAATAATAGAAGTCAAATAAAAGCAGAGATTATTGGTAGAGTAGTTAAAAAGGGAAGTAATAAAAATATAATAACAATAAGATAGTTAAAAAAATAAGTGAAGCTTATAATCTTCACTTATTTTTTTATATAATAACTTGAAATTTATTTAAGTTTATAAACATTTGTAAAATACTTAAAGGAAATATTTAAGAAACATGGTTAATTTAACAAATTTGTGTTCAAATATTTAACATATATACTATTTATTATATAATTATATTGTGGTTTAGAATTAGTATAGAAAAATTAAATAGGAATAGGGAGATAGTAATTGAAGCTGAAGGAGATTATAGGGATAAAAAATAAATCTGTAATATCTATAATTGGATGTGGTGGGAAAACAACTTTAATGTATTTATTAGCAAATGATCTTAAAGATGATAATAAAGTTTTAATATCAACTACAACAAAAATTCTCGTTCCAACAAGAGATGAAGTGGATTTTTTAGCTGTAGGTGAAAACCAATATCACTCTATAAGGGATAAGAAGAATAATGGAATTTACGCATATTCTAAAGCTATAACTAAAGAAAATAAATTTATAGGTATAAATGAAAGTGATATAAAAACGTTAACAAAAGATTTTGATTTTATATTATTAGAAGCTGATGGCTCTAAAAGGAAACCAATTAAGGGCTGGAATGATACTGAACCAGTCATTTCTAGTGAGACAAACTTAACTATAGGAGTTATGAGTCTTGAATCATTAGGATTAGAAATAAATGATAATAATGTGCATAGATTATGTGAATTTAATGATCTTACTAATAGTTCTCTAGGAGAAGTTATAAATATAAATCATTTTGTAAAAGTAATATTTAATAAAGATGGTTTGTTTAAGTATTCTAAGGGTGAAAGGTTATTATTTCTAAATAAGGTAGAGACAATTGATGAAAATAATTTAAAGTTACTTATTAAGGAAATTATCAAAAGAAATGAAAAGGATAAGTTGTTAGATAAAATTATATATGGAAGTTTAAAAAATAAAATTTATAAAATAGTGTTAATGTAGAGTTTATAGATTACTAATTTAGAAGAGATTTATTTAAGTGAAGTAGTAAAGTTAAAGATATATATTTATTTTAATATAAATGATAAGAAAGAGGATGGGAGCTATGGATTTAGGGACTGTAATAGTAAGAGGTGGAGGAGATATAGCATCTGGAACAATACAAAAGTTATATAGAAGTGGATTTAATGTATTAGTTTTAGAAATAGAAAAACCAACTGCAATTAGAAGAAACGTAGCATTTAGTGATGCTATATATAATGGAAAAGCTGAGGTAGAAGGAATAAAAGCAATTCGTGCATATAATCTAGATGATATAAATAATGCATTTAAGAATAAATTTATTCCAATAGTAGTAGATGCTAATGGAGAGTTTATTAATAAAATTAAGCCATTTGTAGTAGTGGATGCCATACTAGCTAAAAAAAATTTAGGAACCAATAAGGAAATGGCACCAATAACAATAGCACTAGGACCAGGATTTGAGGCTGGTGTTGATGTTGATGTTGTTATAGAAACAATGAGGGGGCATAACCTAGGAAGGTTAATATTTGAAGGTTATGCAATGCCTAATACTGGTGTACCAGGAGAAATTGCTGGTTATTCAAAAGAGAGAGTAATATATAGTGAAGCAAATGGAGTTATAAAAAATTATAAATTTATAGGTGACATAGTTAAAAAAGGTGAAGTTTTGGCAGCAATAGGTAATGAAAAAGTATTAGCACCTATAGATGGGTTACTTAGAGGTATTATAAAAGATGGAACAAGAGTTGAAGTAGGATTAAAAATAGGAGATATAGATCCAAGGTTAAAAGAAATAAATAATTATACTACAATTTCAGATAAAGCTAGAAATATAGGAGGTGGTGTATTAGAAGCTTTATTAATGATTAAAAATAAAAAAGGTATATGAAGTTTTTATTAATTATGTATAAAAATAATTCCTAATTAAAACATGAGAATTAGTCAAGAAAGGTATGGGATTAATGATAACAGCAGGGCTGATAACTGTAGATGATAAAGAATATAAAAAGGGAGATGATGATTATAGGGAAAAAATAATTAAAAGATATTTAGAAAATAGAGGGCATCAAATATTAAGATGTAAAATTTTAAAAAGTAATCAAGTAGATATAGAAAATGAAATGAAGTATATGAGTGATGAACTGAAAGTAGATTTAATACTAACAAGCGGAGGAATTGGATGTCGCCCAACAGATATTGTTCCAGAGGCAACAAGAAATATAATTATAAAAGAAGTAAGTGGTATTTCAGAGGGAATAAGATACTATAATTTGCAAATGAGTAAAAATATAATGCTCTCAAGAGGGGTTTCTGGTATTAGAGAAAAAACATTAATAGTTAATTTACCAGAGAATCCTAAATTTCTAATTTCATCCTTAGATTTTGCTTTAGGAACAATTGAATATGGAGTAGAAATGGTAATTGGTAGAATAAAAGATTGTGTTATATGATAAAAGAGGTGAACATATGAAAGTTATAGATGTAAGAGAGGCTATAGGATGTGCTTTATGCCATGATATTACTAAAGTAGTTCCAGGAGAATTTAAAGGTGTAGCTTTTAAAAAGGGACATATAATTGAGGAAAAGGATATAGATGAGCTTTTATCAATAGGAAAAGATCATATTTATATATGGGATGAAGATGAAAATTTAGTTCATGAAAATGAAGCAGCAGAATTTCTTAAAGATATATGTGCAGGTAGTGGATTGACTTTTTCAGAAGTTAAGGAAGGGAAAATAGAATTCTTTGCTGCTATAGATGGACTCCTTAAAATAGATTTAGATTTACTTGTTAAATTAAACTCTATAGATGAAGTTATTCTATCAACTATTAAGAATGATACAGTTGTTAAAAAGGGAGATAAAATTGCTGCAACTAAGGTTATCCCATTAGCAATTAAAAAAGAAAAATTACTTAAAGTTCAAAGTGTTGTAAGTAAAAAGATAATAAATGTTATTCCAATTAAACCGAAAAAAGTTGCAATAGTTACAACTGGAAACGAAGTGTATTATGGAAGAATACAAGATGCATTTAAAGGTGTTATAGAAAAGAAGATATATCCATATGGTTGTGATATTATTGGACAAACAATTATAAAAGATAATTTAGTAGAAATAAAAGAAGCAATAAATTATTGGCTTGAAAAGGGTGCAGAAATGATACTTTGCACTGGAGGAATGTCTGTTGATGCTGATGATTTAACGCCTAAAGCAATAAGGGAAATTGGAGCAGAAATTATTTCTTATGGTACTCCTATTTTTCCAGGCGCTATGTTCCTAATTTCTTATAAAGGAGACATACCAATATTAGGATTACCTGGAGGAGTAATTTTTTCAGAAAGCACTGCTTTTGATGTGATATTACCAAGAGTTTTAGCCGGAGAAAAATTAACTAAGTATGACATAGCAAGTTATAGTCATGGAGGCTTGTGCATTGCTAACGATTATATATAAGGTATAATAAAGATTTCAAATTTTAATAAGATATCTATATAATCGATATTAGCTACATATAATTAGTAGTTTGATAACTTATATTAAAGATTAAATAATATATTCGATTTTAATTTTTCTATTATGTTTAAGCAAGTTCTTTATCTATTTAATATACATATAGTTTTAATTATTTGTAATATTAATTGAAGCATATATAAAATTAGCGCTATAATTAAAGTATAAGATAAAATAAAGATGGTAAATTATAAAATGAAGAGGTGGCAGTATGAATGTTATAGATTGTAAGGGACTAGCGTGTCCTATGCCTGTTATAAAAACAAAGAAATATTTTGACTTAGAAGATTCAAAGGAAACTTTAGTAATAGTAGATAACGAGGTTGCTAAAAATAATATATTAAGATTAGCTAAAGGATTAAAGCTAAATAGTAGTTTTGAAGAAGAAAATGGATTATATACAATTCAATTAGCAAAGGGCGAATTTACTACAATACATCAAGATGTATATAAAGAAGAAATTGTTAATCAGACAGTTGCTCCAACTATATTAGTTTCATCAAATTTACTTGGTAATGGTGATGATAGATTAGGGGAAACTCTAATGAAAGTATATATTAATACATTAGCGGAAGCAGAGGTGCTACCAGAAAATTTAATGTTCATAAATGGTGGAGTAAAGTTAACTTGTTCTGGGTCAGATGTTTTAGATAGTTTAAATTCTATGAGAGAAAAAGGTGTAAACATAATAAGCTGTGGAGCATGCCTTGATTTTTATAACTTAAAGGACGAGCTTAAAGTTGGCGAGATTGGAAATATGTATCAAATTATAGACTTAATGAATAGAAGTGGAAATACTATAAAATTATAAATATAAAAGCTACGATAAATAGAAAATGCTTTGTATTTATATTTTTCAAAATTTTTTCATTATTTTATTTATAAACTGCATATTTTAATAGTAGAAAGTTATTGGAATTAGTAAATTTAATAAGATATAAAGGGGGTCGCGTTTCGTTACCACCTTTGCATATATAACCGATGAAGTGTCATGTGTAGTCTAAATCAATGTGATGATTTTTTGTCAATAAAACACAAAATTTTTAGTGAAGAATAGATAATTACACAGAATTATCTATTTTCTATATTTAATAAAATTGTTTAATCTTTTGATTGAATTTTTCATATAGCTTAATCATATCTAGCTCTGTTGAGTAAACTCCAACCTCATCTATTGGAATCCATTTAACGCCACTATTTTCATCTTCTTTTATGAAAAGTTCATCATTTTCATCAGCTTCTAATAAATAAGCAACTGATAAATGTAGGTGAGAAGCGATTTCTTTACCTTTTTTTATATGTGCAGGAACAGGTAAAACATCTAATGAAAAAATTTTATTATCTAATGCTTTTATATTTTTAACACCTGTTTCTTCTTTAGCTTCTTTTATAGCAACGTAAAGTAAATCTTCATCCCCATCAGCATGGCCACCAGTCCAAGACCAAGAGTTATATATATTATGATAAATCATAAGGACTTTTGTTTTATCTTTATTTACTATGTATCCAGAACTAGTGATATGGGCAAGTGGGTTTTCCCTAGTTAAAAGATTATTAAAATTATTTATTGCATATAAAATTGCTTCTTTATCGGCTATTTCCTGTTTAGTATAAGGTACATAGCTTTTAATTTCTTCTATCCAACTCATAAATTTCTCCTTTGAATTACTAATTTTATTAATTTTAATTATATAACAAAATATGTGATTAAACTATTAGCCTATAGAAAAATAAATATGTAACATATGAAAATATAGTCGAATAAAATATATCGATGTAGTATATGAAATAGAAACATCGGCATAATTTAAGTTCAGGATGTAAGAGAGGATACAAAATGCAAATTGGTATAAGGGCATTAGACGAGAGTTTGAACTTGCAGAAAAAAAAGAACCCTCTTATACACTGTATCTCTAATTCAGTTTCAGCAAAAGATCTAGCACAAGGAATTTTATGCTATAATGGTCACTCAATATTTAGTAATTCTACTGAAGAATCACCAGATATAACTTCAAAATGTGATTGCCTATTAATTAATTTAGAAGATTTAAATGCAGCAAGAGTAGATATAATAGAAAAAGCAATTAGAGTAGCAAGAAGAAAAGGTATCCCTGTAGTTTTAGATATAATGGGAGTTGATTTTTCGTTTTTTAGAAAAGAAATAGCATTAAGATTCATAAATAGATACAATATAAACGTCGTTAAGGGAAAGTTAGAGGAATTTAAAGTATTAATCCAAAGTGATGATAAATTAAAGAACAAAGACTTTACCAGTTCAAGGGTAAAAGAAAATATAGAGGTTAGAGTGAGCTTAAGAAGTTTTTCAAAAAGATTTAACACCATAACAGTAGTTCAGTGTGAAGATTATTATTTAACTGATGGATTTAGTGAGTTTTATTTAGAAGGTGAGCGAGAAAGGTTTAATAATATATTTGGTGTTGAATCAATATTGTGTGGATTAATTTCTGTAGGGGTTGCATCTGCAAGCAATAATGAACAAATATTTAGAGCCGTCTTAGTTGCTATTATGACTATAGCAGTAAGTGAAAAAATAGCTGTACAAAAGAACTTAAAACCTGAAAAAAATATATGGTTAAAAGAGTACTTATTAGATGAAATAGAGAATATAAATTCAGAAAAACTAAATAGATTAGCAAAAGTTGAATATTCATTTGTAAGATAAAGAAGATAAAATATTAACATCAAAAAGTAATTAATAAAAATTAAAAAGCTTTGGATATATCCAAAGCTTTTTTGGTTGCGGGAGCAGGACTTGAACCTACGACCTTCGGGTTATGAGCCCGACGAGCTGCCAACTGCTCCATCCCGCGATATTAAGTTACTAACCTTAGTCAGTGAATTAAGTATATCATTATTATAACATAAAGTAAAGGAAGATATGCAAAAATTTTTAGAATTTTTTTAAAAAAAGTACTTGAAAAACGTTTACAGATGGTTTATTATATAGTTAACCGATTTAGTAAACCGATTTACTAAAAAATAATTATTTAGGAGAGAGATTTATGAATAAGATATGTGTACTTGGAAGCATGAATATGGATTTAGTTTTAAAGGTTAAGGATATACCACAAGTAGGAGAAACTATTTTATCAAAATCTTTTGAAAAGATATCAGGTGGAAAGGGAGCAAATCAAGCAGTAGCAGCTAAAAGAAGTGGCTCAGAAGTAGTAATGATATCTAAGATAGGTAGAGATGATAATGGCTTAATACTTAAAAATAAATTAAAAGAAGATAATATAGATGTAAGTTTTATATATGAAGATGAAAAAGAAGCAACAGGAATGGCAATTATAATGGTTAACGATAACGGAAACAATTCAATAATAGTTGTTCCAGGATCCAATATGACAATAAATGAAGAAGAAATTAATAAATCAGAAAAAGCATTAAAAGAAAGTGATATATTAATATCTCAATTTGAAACACCAGAAGAAATTACTTTTAAAGCATTTAAAAAGGCTAAGGATTTTGGAAAAGTAACAATACTAAATCCTGCGCCAGCTAAAAAAATAAATGATGAACTTTTAAAAGTAACAGATATTATAGTACCAAATGAAACAGAAGCAGAAGTTTTAACTGGTATAAAAGTAGAAAATTTAGAAGATGCAAAAAAAGCAGCAGAAGTTTTCTTAAATAAAGGAGTTAAATTTGTAATTATAACTTTAGGATCAAGGGGAGCTGCAGTAATAGGAAAAGAATTTAGTGAAGTAGTACCAGCATTTAAAGTAAATGCAATAGATACAACAGCTGCAGGAGATAGCTTTATAGGAGGCTTAAGTTCAAAGTTAGATGTGAAAAATCTAAATAAAGAAAACCTTATAAAAGCAGTAACATTTGGAAATAAGGTATCATCAATAGCAGTTCAAAGAAAAGGAGCACAACCTTCAATACCATATTTAAAAGAAGTGGAAGAGGTTTATGGAGAGGAGTAATACTAATGAGAAAGACATCATTATTAAATAGTAATTTAAGTTCAGTAATATCAAAAATGGGACACACAGATATGTTAGCAATTGGTGACTGTGGTTTACCAATACCAAATGAAACAGAAAGAATAGACCTAGCATTAATAAATGGAATTCCAACATTTATGCAAACTTTAAAAGCAACATTAGAAGAACTACAAATAGAAGAAGTAATATTAGCAAAAGAAACAGAAGATATAAGTCCGAAACTTTTTAAAGAAATAAAAGAAATTATAGGAGATGTAAAAATAACATTTGTATCTCATGAAGAATTGAAAAGAAACTTAAAGGAATGTAAGGCAGTAGTTAGAACAGGTGAACAAACACCGTATGCAAATATAATTTTAAAATCAGGAGTTGTATTTTAGTTAAGGAGGGTATTTATATGAGTACAAGAATACCAATGCTAAGAATGGAGGGAGTATCAAAGATATTCCCAGGGGTTAAGGCCCTAGATAATGTTGATATAACAGCTTATGGTGGAGAAGTTACAGCTTTAATGGGTGAAAATGGAGCTGGTAAGTCTACATTGATGAAGATATTAAGTGGAGTATATCAAAAAGATGAAGGTAAAGTATTTATAGATGGAGAAGAAGCACATATCAAAGGAATAAAATCAGCAGAAGAATATGGTGTTACTATTATCCATCAAGAAATGAGTGTCTTAAATAACTTAACAGTTGCAGAAAATATATTCTTAGGAAATGAAAAGTATCATAAGTTTACTGGGAAAATAAATAAAAAGGAACTTATAGAAAGAAGTAAATTATTCTTAGATCAAATAGGTGCAAATATAAATCCAAATACTCTTGTTTCTAGCTTAAATGTTGGGGAAAAGCAAATGGTAGAAATAGCAAAAGCTTTAACTAAGAATGCAAGAGTAATAATAATGGATGAGCCAACTACAGCTTTAACAGAAGTAGAAACTAAGAATTTATTTAAAGTAATAGACAGCTTAAAGAAAAAAGGAATTGCAATAATTTATATATCTCATAGAATGGAAGAAATATTTGCTATATGTGATAGAGTTGAAGTTCTTAGGGATGGAAAATATGCAGGGAATGCCTTAATTAAAGATATTGATAATGACAAATTAATTTCAATGATGGTTGGGAGAAAAATAGAAGACCAATTCCCTTACAGAGAAGTAAAGGTTGGAAAAGATATTTTAGAAGTTGAAAATTTAAATTCAAATGTTGGAATAAAAGATATAAGTTTCAGCGTAAAAGAAGGAGAAATCTTAGGAATAGCTGGTCTTATGGGATCTGGAAGAACAGAAGTTGCAAAAACAATCTTTGGAGAATATAAAAAGACTTCTGGAACAATAAAGATTAAAGGAAAAGAAATTGATATAAAAAATATTCAAGAAGCAATAGATAATGGAATTTGCTATTTATCAGAAGATAGAAAAAAAGAAGGCTGTGTTCTTAGCTTATCTGTAGCTGAAAATATGATTTTATCTAATTTAAAAAAATATGAAAGCAAAATGATGGCTATAGATAAAAATAAAGCAACAAAAGATGTTGATTATTACATAGATAAAATTAAGATAAAAACACCGAATAGAGATCAATTAATAAAAAATTTAAGTGGAGGTAATCAACAAAAGGTTATACTTGCAAAATGGCTTATGTTATCTCCAGAAGTATTAATAATTGATGAACCTACAAGGGGGATAGATGTAGGAGCAAAGAAGGAAATATACGAATTATTAAATGAACTTAAAGCATCTGGAAAGGCGATAATAATGATATCTTCAGATTTACCAGAAGTTTTAGGAATAAGTGATAGAATTCTTGTTATGAGTGAAGGAAAAATATCAGGAGAATTAAAAAGAGAAGAAGCTTCACAAGAAAGCATAATGAAATTAGCTGTTGGAATGAATAAATAGTTGGGAGGATACAATTATGAATATTAATATAAAAGAAACTGCATCTAAATACAAATCTCTTATAGGATTAGTGCTACTATGTGCGATAATCACATTTGTTACACCATCATTTTTATCACTATCAAACATTACTAATGTTTTTACACAAGTTTCAGTTAATGCAATAATTGCAGTAGGTATGACTTTTGTTATCTTAACTGGTGGAATAGATTTATCAGTTGGGTCAACTTTAGCAATTAGTGGAGCATTATCAGCATCAATAATCAAATCAACAGGAAGTGTTACATTAGCAATAGTAGTTGCAGCTTTAGTTGGTATAGCAATTGGTTTAGTAAATGGACTTTTAATATCAAAAGGTAAGTTACAAGCATTTATAGCAACACTTGCAACAATGACAATATTTAGAGGTGCTACTTTAGTATTTACAAATGGAACTCCAATTTCTAAGTTACCAGAAAAATTCGTTAATATAGGTAATGGAAAAATCGGATTCATGCCAATTCCAGTTATCATCACTGTAATCGTTTCTATAATAGCAATTTATGTTTTATCACAAACAAGATTTGGTAGATATCTTTATGCATTAGGTGGAAATGAAGATTCAGCTAGATTATCAGGTATAAACACAGATAAAATTAAAACTTTAGTATATGTAGTTTCAGGTTTTGCATCAGCAATTGCAGGGGTAATTATAACTAGTAGAATAGCATCAGCTTCACCAAATGCAGGAACAAGCTTTGAATTAGATGCAATAGCAGCAGTTGTTATTGGAGGTACATCATTAGCAGGTGGAGAAGGTAAAATAACAGGAACTTTAATAGGTGCTCTTATTATAGGAGTATTAAACAATGGATTAAACTTAATGAATGTATCACCATTCTATCAATCAATAGTAAAAGGATTAGTTATCTTAATAGCAGTATTATTAGATAAAAAGAGCAGAAAGAAAGCATAATTGAAATAGGAGGAGATAACATGAAAGGTATAAAAAAGATATTAGCATTTTCTCTATTAGCCATAATTTCAATGAGTTTCTTTATGGGATGCTCAAATAGAAATAATGACAAGAAGGTTGGAATAGTTTTATCAACTTTAAATAATCCTTTCTTTGTTAGCATGAAAGAAGGAGCAGAAAAAGAAGCAGAAAAGCTAGGCTTTGAGTTAATAGTTTTAGATTCACAAAATGACCCAGCTAAGGAAAGATCAAACGTAGAAGATTTAATACAACTTGGTGTAGTAGCCTTATTAATAAATCCAACAGATAGTGATGCTGTTGTTAAATCAGTAGAGGTTGCAAATAAGGCAAATATACCAGTAATTACTTTAGATAGGCAATCAAATGGTGGAGAAGTTACAAGTCATATAGCTTCAGATAATATAAAGGGTGGAGCTATGGCAGCAGAATTTGTTTTAGAGAAACTTGGAACTGAAGCAAATATAAATGTAGTTGAACTTCAAGGTATTCCAGGAGCATCAGCAACTAGAGATAGAGGGGCAGGTTTTCATAGCATCTTAGATGCCAAAGCAAATGTTAAGTTTGTCTCAAGTCAAGCAGCGGATTTTGATAGACAAAAGGGTTTATCAGTAATGGAAAATATACTACAAGGTAATTCAGATATACAAGTAGTATTTGCACATAATGATGAGATGGCTCTTGGAGCAGCCAAGGCAATTGGAACAAGTAATGCTAAGGCAATGGTTATTGGATTTGATGGAAATGATGATGCTTTAGATGCAGTTGAAAAAGGTGAGATGGTTGCAACAGTAGCACAACAACCAGATTTAATTGGAGCATTAGGAATTGAATTAGCATTAAAAATATATAATGGTGAAGCTGTAGATAAAGAAATAGCAGCTGACCTAAAAATTGTTAGTAATCAAAATTATTAGTAAAGTTGTCAAATAAATATTAATTAACTATGATATAATCGTATATGTAAGACTGCAATAAGGAGTGGAATTTATGAGCAAGGTAACTCTTCTAGATATAGCAAAACATGCAAATGTATCTAGAACTACAGCTTCGATGGTATTAAATAATAAAGATATAAATGTTTCAGAAGAAACAAGAAATAGAATTTTAGAAGCAGCCAAAGTACTAAATTATATACCAAATTCGTTAGCAAGAAGTTTAAGTACGAAAAAAAGTTATACTATAGGCTTTATTATTCCAGATATAGAAAATCCATTCTTTGCAGAAATGGCAAAAGCTATTGAAACAGAAGCAGAAAAGCAAGGATATAGTGTAATCTTATGTAATACTTTTAATAGCAGCAAGAAGGAAGAAGAGTATATAAGATTATTAATAAGCAAACTAGTTGATGGAGTAATAATTGTAGCAAACGGTAAAAAAAATAATTCTATAAATATGCTAAAGTCCAATGAAGTACCATTTGTTGTTGTAGATAGACACATTGATGAAGTAGAAGATGTAAATGGTGTCTTTTGCGATAATGAAGAGGGCATAAGAATAGGTATAGATTATTTAATAAAAAAGGGATATAAGCAAATAGCTTTTGTGGGAGCTACTCAAAATGAAGTAAGCTCAAATTCAAGACTTAGATACTTCGAAAAAATATCTAAGCAATATAATGTTTTTAATGAGTTTTTATTAGAAGAAGATGAAATTTCATTACAAGGGGGAATAAATGCAACAGAAAGACTTATAAAGAAAAATAATAATATTGATGCAATATTTTACAGTAGTGATATTATGGCAATAGGTGGAGTAAAATGCCTACTTAGAAAAGGTTTAAAAGTGCCAGAAGATATAGGAATATTAGGTTATGATAATATAGGAATTTGTTCTTATATAGAACCGGAATTAACTACAATTGCACAGCCTATTTATAATATGGGAAAGGAATCCTTTAACTTATTAATGGATGTTGCAAGTAATAATAAGAAAGAAAATATTATTAATTTAAAACCGTACTTAGTAGAAAGAAAAACAGTAAAATAGATTTGGTGGTGTAAAATATGAATAAAGAAAATTTAATTTCTGTTTCTAAGAATGTTAGAAAAAACATAATAGAAATGCTTTGTGAATCAAAATCTGGACATCCAGGTGGATCATTATCTTGCGCAGATATAGTAACATATTTATATTATGAAAAGATGAATATAGATGTAAATAATCCTAAGTGGGAGCAAAGAGATAGATTTGTATTAAGTAAAGGACATGCAGCTCCAGCACTTTATTCAGTATTAGCTGAAAAAGGATTTTTCCCTAAGGAAGAATTAAAAACTTTAAGAAAAACAGGTGGATTACTTCAAGGACATCCAGATTCTAAACATGTTCCTGGCGTTGATGTATCAACAGGATCACTTGGACAAGGAATATCTAATGCTGTAGGAATGGCGTTAGGATTAAAAGCCCAAAATAATAATGCTAGAGTTTATGCAGTATTAGGAGATGGAGAACTTCAAGAAGGTTTAGTTTGGGAAGCATCAATGGCAGCAGCTCATTATAAATTAGACAATTTAGTTGCAATAGTTGATTTTAACGGATTACAAATAGATGGTAAAAATGAAGATGTTATGGGAATCAGTCCTTTAGATGAAAAATTTAAAGGTTTTGGATTTAATGTAGTTGAATGTGATGGACATGACTATGAAGAATTACATAAAGCATTTAAGAATGCAGAAGAAACAAAAGGCAAACCAACAGTAATAATAGCTAAAACAGTAAAAGGTAAGGGTGTTAGCTTTATGGAAAATCAAGCAGGTTGGCATGGACAAGCGCCTAATAAAGAACAAACAGAACAAGCTATTATGGAAATCATGAAATAGGAGGGATTTATAATGGGTAAGGCAACAAGAGAATCATATGGAATGGCGTTGGTTGAATTAGGAAAAGAAAATGATAAAGTTGTAGTTCTTGATGCAGATCTTTCTAAGTCAACGAAAACATGTGATTTTAAAAATATGTTTAAAGATAGATTTTTTAATGCAGGTATAGCAGAGCAAAACTTAATGGGAATGGCAGCAGGTCTTTCGAATGTAGGAAATATACCATTTGCTAGTACTTTTGCAGTATTTGCTACAGGTAGAGCTTTTGAAGTTATAAGAAACTCAATATGCTATCCAAAGATGAATGTTAAGATAGCTGCAACTCATGCAGGTATAACAGTTGGAGAAGATGGTGGGTCACATCAATCTGTTGAAGATATTGCACTTATGAGTGCACTTCCAAATATGACTGTAATAGTACCAGCAGATCATAGAGAAGCTATGCAAGCTACAAAAGCAGCAGCAAACTTTGAAGGACCAGTATATTTAAGATTTGGTAGATGCAATACAGAGGATATATTTGATGATAACTATAAGTTTGAAATAGGAAAAGGTGTGGAACTTAGAGAAGGAAACGATGTAGCTATAATTGCAACTGGAATGATGGTTCAAAGAGCTATAGAAGCATCTGACAAATTAAAAGAAGAAGGAATAAATGCAAGAGTTATTAATATTTCTACTATTAAACCAATAGATAAAGAATTAATAATAAAAGCTGCAAAAGAAACAAAAGGAATAGTTACAGCTGAAGAACATTCAATAATAGGTGGTCTTGGAGCAACAGTTTCTCAAGTTGTAACAAGTAATCATCCTACAATAGTTAAAACAGTAGGAATAAAAGATACATTTGGTGAATCAGGAACTCCTGATGAATTAATGAAAAAATATGGTTTAACAAGTGATGAAATAATAAAAGCTGTAAAAGAAATTATTTAATATACAAGGTTAAAATAAGAATTTAACATTTATATAAGTTACTTAAATGGAAAAGATACCTTAATTTACATAGGTATCTTTTTTATTGCATGGGGAAATATAATATCATTAATATTGCATTAAATAATTATAATAGGGAAATTACATAATCGCATATTAAAGGAATAAATCATAAATTAATTAAATTTAATTTATTAGATATAAAATAAAAAGTTATTTAAGACAAGCTACAAAAATAACTAAAGTTAACTAAACTTCTTGCTAATATTAAATATAAATTTAGATTAAATAAAAATATATTTTTAAATTTTCAGAATACAATTTAAAAATTTGCAAAATTATGATAAATTATAATTAGAGGAATTATTTAGGGGGACAGTCGTAATGGATGTTATAATATATAGACTAGTTTTAAATTACTTAGAAGAAAAAGTAACAAGTGACCTGAAGGATGAATTTATAAATGCATCATTACATTTCAATATAAATAATGATATTTATAAAGAGTATTCACCAATACAAATTGAATGCATGATAAATAAAATATCATCAGAAGAAATAATAGATTATGTTGAGTTATGTTCAGTATATGGCTATATATTATATAGAGCTGTGGAACAAAATAAACTTAAAGCTGAAGATAGAATAGAAGTTCTACAAAGAGTTTTAGAAATAAGTAATTCCATAACGAGTTATTTAAGAATTATGATAAATGAAAATGAGTTATTTGAGAAATTATTAAATATAACAGAAAAACTTAATTTAACAAAAGAACAAAATGAAAAGATAATTAAAATGCTAAATTAAAGCCTTTGTAAAGGTTAACTTTATTTTGCTGATATAAAAGCGAAGATAAATAATATGTTCCATAAGCTAAATAGCTACATAAAGAAGTACTAGGCTTTGAAAAACTACTATGTCAAGAGTTTTGGTTAAGCTCACTACGCTCAAACAAACCAACAACACTAAGACATAGTAGATTTTCTTTCACCAAGTACTTCTAATTACTCGCTATATGCTTATTTCACATATTATTTACCTTCGCTATTGTTATATTATAGCAAAATACTGAAGGACTAATGAAAAGTGAAAATTTCACTCTTTAATTAACAAATAGTGTTTTAATAAATAGAAAATATGGTAGAATTTTAAGGAGAAAGGAGTGAGTAACATTATGAATAAAGCAATGGAAGTTTTAGAAAAATATTTTGGATATAACTCCTTTAGAGAAGGGCAAAGTGAAATAATATCAAATATTTTAAGAGGGCGAGATAGCCTTTGTATTATGCCAACAGGTGGAGGAAAATCAATTTGTTATCAAATTCCTGCTTTAATTTTTAATGGAATTACTTTAGTTATTTCTCCTTTAATATCATTAATGAAGGATCAAGTTGATTCTATTAATGATATAGGTATAGAGGCTGAATATATAAATAGTACTCAAAGTTTAGATGAAATAAAGGAAATATTAAAAAGATGTTATGATGGAGAAGTTAAACTTTTATATATAGCACCAGAAAGATTAGAAAGTGAATATTTTAATAAGCTATTAAGAAAGCTTTGGATAAGTCAAGTTGCAATAGATGAAGCACATTGTGTTTCTATGTGGGGGCATGATTTTAGAAAAAGCTATACATTTATAGCTCCTTTTATAAAAAGTTTAAACGTTAGACCTGTAGTTACTGCATTTACTGCTACAGCAACTACAGAAGTAAGAAAGGATATTTTTAAGCTTTTAGAACTTATTAATCCATATATGTACTTAGGTAGTTTTGATAGGGAAAATTTATCAATATGTGTCCATAAGGAAGAAGATAAAGCGGAGTTTGTAAAAGATTATATAAGAGATCATGAAGAAAGCTCAGGAATAGTTTATTGTGCAACTAGAAAAGAAGTTGATGCTTTATATTATTATTTGAAAGAAAGAGGAATAGATGCATCGAAATATCATGGTGGATTAAAAGATGATGAAAAAAATTACTATCAAGAAGAATTTTTAAAAGATAATTTTAATGTAATGATTGCAACAAATGCTTTTGGAATGGGAATAGATAAATCTAATGTAAGATATATAATTCATTTCACTATATGTAAGAACCTTGAAAACTATTATCAAGAAATAGGTAGGGGTGGAAGAGATGGAGAAAAAACAGAATGTCACCTTTTATATAATAGGGAAGATATTAGAACATTAGAATATTTAATATATACCACAGTTGGAAACACAAGAAAAGAAATTGAAATAAGAAAACTTCAAAGTATGGTTGATTTTTGTGAATATGATAAATGTTATAGAAGTTTTATTTTAAATTATTTTGGAGATGAAAATGCAAAGCCATATTGTAATAATTGTAGCAACTGTTTAAATAACGAAGAACTTAGGGATTTTACAATAGAAGCTCAAATGATTTTATCCTGTGTATATAGAACTAGAGAGCAGTACGGGATTTCTGTATTAGTTGATATTTTAAGAGGATTTAAGGGGCCTAAGATTATTCAAAATAACTTAGATAGGCTAACTACATATGGAATTATGAAGGAATACAGCAGTAAATTTATAAGAGATTTAATCAAAACTTTATTAGATTTAGGATATGTTAATTTAAAAGATGGTACATATTCAATGCTGAAATTAAATCCTAAATCAATAAGAGTATTAAAATCTCAAGAAAAAGTTATTTGTAAGCTAAGTGAAGATATTGAAGAAAAAATTGAAAATAAAGATTTATTTAATAAGCTAAAATTATGGAGAAAAGAAAAAGCAAATATACTAGGAATAAAACCATATATTATATTTTCAGATTCAACTCTTATTGAACTTGCTAATAAAATACCAAAGGATAAGGATGAATTACTTAGTATCAGAGGTATGGGAGAAAAGAAATTTGAAAAGTATGGAGATGAGGTTTTGAATATAATAAATAAATAAATAAATAAATAAATAAATAAATAAATAAATAAATAAATAAATGATTTTATAGGAGTCTTCTAATATCGAAAAACTTAGAAGGCTTTTTTTATTTACATTAAAATGGAAAATATGTTATGAAAATACCTATATGAATATATATTTTATATAGGTATTTAATGTATAATAATAGATAGATGTTATGTAAAGTAAATCTCTTTAAAATATATTTAGAGTATATAGATTTTTTATTAATTAAATGTGAATAATACTTAATTAATATAAGAAATAATATAATAAAAAAAATAAAATTTAAAATACAGAAAAAAATATGTAGAATTATTGCACTTTATAGGTGCGGTATGGTAAATTAATAAGGAAAGATTTATATTATGGAAAAATTAATATATAAATTCGTTGATAGTTTAGGTGAATATAATAATTATAATGATGAGCAAATAGAACAAATAAAATATTCTTTAAAAGTAATAGTATATGAATTGATAAAAATAATATTTTTAATTATAATTTTTTCAATTTTAGGATATTTTAAAGAAAGCTTATTAATACTTTTTATAATGTCAATTACAAAGCCTTTTATTGGTGGTTATCACGAAGATACACAATTAAAGTGTTTTACTGCAACATTAATTTTAATGGTAATTATAATAATTTTATTCGAAAACAATAAATTAAATTTAACTAGTTCCATTGTTTTAAATTTTATTAGTATATTTTCTGTTTATAATAAGGCGCCAATAATAAATGACAAAATGCCTATTACAAGGGAAAATCTTATTAGAAAAAATAGAAAAATTGGAATTATAAATGTAGTAATACTAACTCTGTTATCTCTTATGATGTTTGAAGTTAATTGGATTTCACAAATAATAGTTTGGACTATTTTAGTACAAGCTATATTAATGTTTAATAAATATAAAGAGATAGGAGGGAAAGGTAAATGAAAATGAAGAAGTGGCTAGGCTCATTAATGTTATTATTATCAGCAGTTTTAATAAATGTTGGTCCTACATCTGTAATGAGTGTAGGTGTAGAAGAAATGCCAGACTCAATTAAAAAACTAAGATAGGGGACAAAATATGCTTACTGGATTGATCGATATCATAATTAGTATTATTCAAAGTGTTATGTTTATTATTGCATCAAATTATTGTGTGAATAAACAATATAAAAAAAGTAAATTACAATTAAATATTTTAATAGCAATAACATCATTTTTTGTAATCTTTAGTACTTATTTATTAGGAAATTCAAGTTTAGGAATAATAGTAATACATATGGGACAATTACTATTAACAAACTTAATGTTTAAAGATGATAAATTAGGAGCTACTATTGGGTTTAGCATAATATATTCAATAATTGGAATAAGTGCTAATTTATCCTTTGTAATATTTACAATATTTAATAATATTTCAACTTCTGATAATATCTATGCAATTATAATAATTTTGTATTTTCCTCAATTTATTATTTCATATTTTGTATTAAAGAATATGAAGTTTATTCATAAGATAAATTTGATAATTAAATCAAGAGTTTCGTCTATAATTACTTTAATAATAGGAACTGTAGTGTTTGATTTTATAATGTCATTTTCACGTATTATTAGTGATAAAGACAATCCAGTATTCAAAGAAATAATTTTTGTATTATTAGGTGGATTTATTATTTTTATCTCTTGGCATTTTATAAATATAGATAAAAATTCTAAGAAGGTACATATATTAAATAAAGAATTAGAAAGTAAAATTAATGAACTAAAAAAAATAAAGCATGATTATGGTTCACAGATTTCATATTTATATGGTGCATATCTAATGGAGAATTATGAAAAATTAGGTGAGTTATTAAAAGGAATAATAGAGGGAAATGATATTTCAACTCAAGTTAAAGTTCTAAGTTCTGATGACTCTATTATATCTCAAGTAGTTAACTCTACTGATTTAAAAGAAGTGGATGTTCTAATAGATGAAAAGGCTGATTTAAAAGATACTAATATAAGTGAGTTAGAACTTCATAAAATTATTTCTAATATAGTAAGAAATTCTATAGAAGCATTAAAAGGAAGAGGGTTATTAATGATTAATAGTTATTACTCTTATAATTATGTTATAATAAGCCTTCAAAATAATGGACCGGAAATTGATAAAAATATAATTGATAGAATTTTTGAAGAAGGATTTTCTACAAAGGAAAATAAAAATGGAGATAATGGATTTGGGCTACATATAGTAAAAGAGATAATTGATAAAAACAATGGAGATATTAGTGTAACAAGTAATAAAGACATAACTAAGTTTGTTATAAAACTACCTTTACATATTTAATAAGAAATATAAAACATATATAAAAGTATTTAAAAATGTAATTATATAAAAATAAGTGGGAATTTGCTTGAATTCCCACTTATTTTTTATACATTATGAACTTTTATTTTTTTATTCGTTTTAGACATGATTATTCCAATGATCAAAAGTATTGGAAATATACTTGAAAATAAAATTCCTATTTTTATATTATCATTAAAAATACTAGATATTCTACCTACAACAGTTGGACCAAGTGAGCAGCCTACATCCCCTGCAAGTGCTAAAAAAGCAAACATTGCAGTTCCACCTTTTTTTAATATAGATGAAGAGATACTAAAGGTGCCTGGCCACAAAATGCCAACTGAAAATCCACATATACCACATCCTATAAGAGATAATAAAGGTAAAGGTGATAATGAAATAATAAGATAGCTTATAAAGCAAAGCAAACTGGATGCTATCATAGATTTTTCTAGATTAATTTTTTCACCTATTTTACTATAGACTGTTCTAGATGTACCCATCATTATTGCAAAAAGCATTGGACCAGCTAAATCTCCAAGAGCTTTATTAACACTAAGACTTTTTTCTGCAAAAGTAGATGCCCATTGACTAACAGATTGTTCGCTTGCTCCTGCACATATCATTAAAAGTATCATTATCCAAAAGATTTTATTTGAAAGTAGTTCTTTAATTGTTAATCTACTTTCACCTTCTTCAATCAAATGTAAAATAGGAACTTTTATAAAAAGAAGAGTGTTTAGAAGCGGTATTACAGACCATAATATTGCAAGGTACCTCCAATTTAAAATTCCAAATATACTAAAAAAGATTGTTGATATTAAAACTACAGCAACGTGGCCCCAACAATAAAAGGAATGTAATAAACTCATTGCAGTTTCCTTATTATCTGTTGGGCAAGCTTCCACTATAGGACTTATTAGAACCTCAATTAATCCACCACCAATAGCATAAATCATAACTGAAATTAATAAGCCAATAAAAGGATCACTAAAAATTTCAGGTAGAATTGTTAATGATATTAGCCCAAGCCCTGCACAAATATGAGCTATTATTACAGAAGCTCTATATCCTATTTTATCTATAAACCCTGCAGAAAGAAAATCAATTAATAATTGAAAACCAAAATTAAAAGTAACTAAAAATGTTATTTTTGAAATTGGTATGTTATACGATGATTGAAAGGTTAAAAATAATAATGGAACAAAATTATTTATTATTGCTTGCACAATATAGCCAATAAAAGAAGCATACATTGTATGTTTATAAGTAAAATTCATGTTATCCTCCATTTTATAAATTCAAGTTAAAGAGTACAAGTTATATTATACAATAAATGAATATATTATATCAGTATTTATGTTGAAAATATTAACATATTAATATTTATTTGGTAAAATATATATAAAAGGAATAATATATTGTTAAAAATAGAAGGGAGCATAATTTTATGAAAAATCAAGTTAAATATTTTTTAGCTGGAATTATTACAATCATTTTTAGTTCATCATTAGGCTATGCAACACTTAAGATAATTTATGCAAATAAAAATTTAACAGGAGAATTTGATGCATTATTGAATGGATTTATCCATTCATACATGTTGGTTGGGGTGTTAATATTTAGCATTGGATTTTTTAATATGATTATTGAAAAGAAAGAAAAATAGGGTGAAAATATTTTTTTGTATAGTGCTAATAAAATTATAGGTATATTTAAATTTTAATAGAATAAAAGATTCATGTATAAAGGAATGTATTAGATATGAAAAAAAGAAAAGTTAACAATTCGATAAAAATTACATCTATATTAATTATTATTTTATTATTAGGAGCCTTTATAATAAATAAAATAAATCCTAGCTATATTTCAACAATGGGACTTAATAAATTTTCACTAACGAGTATTGGGGATACTTCAACAAGAGGTGTTAAATTAATGGACATAAATAATAATATAATTACCTTTGATGCAGGGTCTTTTAAGAAGTATGTTCATATATTATTAGGTAGTTCTAAAGGTGAAAATATAGAAGATGGATTAAAATTTGACATTATAAATCCTAAAGGAGAAGTAGTTGACAGTGGAATATTATATGCCGGTAAAAGGGTTACTGAAGTCTATGATGGAATGTCTGGAGAGTGGAAAATAGTATTACACTTTGAAGATGATGATGCTAGTTCAATGATAGATTATGGGTATTCTATAACATCAAAGAGAGAAAAATCATGGCGATGATTAAACCATCCATGAAATATCACGGTTTAATGCTGGTATACCTGGATATGTAATTAAATGTAGACCAGTTTAATATAAATAAAGTAAATTGATATATTTTTAAAATATCGTAAAATTTTTCTAATTAATACTGTAGTTTTTGGGATAGGTATTATGTTACCTTTTCAGAGCACTATGAAATTAATGTTAAAACTAATGATATGAAAAGCAAGTAATTGTACAAAAACTAATTAGGAAAACAATAGTAATAAATTAGGAGGGATATTATGCTTTTTTTTATTTGTGGTGTGATTATACCAATGTTGTTTATTGTATATAATTTTATTTGTTTTTCTAAGAAGAAAATAATTTATTCAGTAAAAATTGAAGACTTTAGAATAATTAATGAAGATTTTTTTAAATTACAATTAATCTTAAGTTGTATAAATGCTTTATTTGTATCAATAAATGCTTATATCGCCGATAGAATTAATTATATTATTGGTTTTTTACTTTTTATATCTATATTTTGGGGAATTAATTATTTAATAAAATTTGTTGCTAAATTAAAAGGATATATAAAGAGATAGATTTTATTGATGATTGTATTAAATTGAAGCAATTTATTAATTAAATAAAAAATAATGACTCAAAATTTTGCTAAGAGTAAATTAGATTATAAAAGCCTAAAAATAATTTCAATATCAATTATTTATTTGGAAGAATTAACAATGGTAATGCAATTTCAATTCCACTTGGATTAAATTTTGGGTGGGCAGCTGAAATTAATTTGCAATGTATATTAGAAAGGTTATTTGATGAACCATTTGGAAAAGGATACCCTAAAAAAAGATGCACTAAGAAAACAAGCAGATACAAATTGAAATTTATAAATTCTATTACAAAAAGAGAACTTATAGATGTAATTCCTAAAATGGACAGAGATTTTATGCAAAAGGTTGTAAAAAGAGATAATGTATATAGATATATATAGAAATATGGACAAGATAAAGAGTTAATAAAATTATTACAAATATATAGATAAATTTAATTTGCAAGTGGTTTTAATTAAAGAAAGAGAATTTATAAGGTTGGCAAGAGATTGTAATATGGGGGAGAAAAGGTTTGTAGTATCATGGAAATTATGTTTTATTATTTTTCTAAATATAGCGGATTTATTAACTATATTAGAAAAAATAAAGTTATCTTTTCTATTGAAGGTTTTATAATTAAATTTATAGTTGGAGGAGTATTTGTATTCTTACTTAGAAAGCATTTATGGAAAAATAGTGAAAAGCAGTATATGGAATATTTACAAAATGATAATAAAAATAAGATATTAAATCATTAAATAATTTTGAAAAATAGCAAAGGATAATTCAACTCCAGAAAACTTTATTGAAAATAGTGGGCAACTTTAAAATATAAAATAAATATGATTATCAATAAAACATTAATAGGAGTGAGTTATGAAAAAAATTGTTATTTACAAATCTAAATCTGGATATACAGAAACATATGCGAAATGGATTTCAGAAGATTTAAATTGTGCTTTAAAAGCAGCTGATGATATTACAATTGAAGAACTTGAAAAATACGACGTAATAATTTATGGTGGAGGACTTTATGCTGTTGGTATAAATGGAATAGCATTAATAAAGAAAAACTTTAATTTATTATGTAACAAGAAAATCATTGTTTGGGCAACAGGGGCAAACACTGGAAGGGAAGAAGAGCTTCAACAGGTATGGAATTATAATTTTAATAAAGAGCAATTGGGTTTTATTAAAACTTTTTATTTGAGAGGTGGATTTGATTATAAGAAGTTAAATAAAATAGATAAAATTCTAATGAACATGTTAAAGATAAGATTAAAATTAAAGAAAGTAAGAACAGAAGATGAGCAAGGTATGTTAGAAGCGTATGATATAGCAGAATATCATTGTATTAAAGAAAATACTAAGGATTTAATTGAGTATGTAAAAGGGTTAATTGTATGATAGATAAAAAAAGCATTGTAAGATAAGAGCATGATGGTTATAGGTATAATATTAATAGCAATTATACTTTTCTTTGTTGCAAGTTTTGTATATGAGATAGTTACTAATATATGGATATATCTTGTTTGCTAATTTATGAATGGTACTATAATAACATTTATAGCGATGGCATATAAGAAAAAACTTGAAAGTAAGTAAGGTTAAAAATTTGTAGTTATTGAAAATTAAGAAATAAATATAGTATAACAATAATAAAATGATGGAGATCTTATATGAAAAATGTAGATATATATGGATTAATTATAATTACGTTACTTGAGGGAGGACTATTTACCTTTTTAGGATGGGTAATTAAAAGTCAAAATGCAGGAGATATGCTAAATGGATTTGATGCAAAAAAGTATGACAAAGATAAAGTATCAAAGATAGTAGGAAAAGATATGTTGAATACTGGTTTATTAGTTATATCTGGAGGAGTTGTTGGTGTTTTTTTGAATAGTAAACTTTATAATTATATAACTTTTATACAAAACGGAATTGTAATATTAGGAATTATTAAGAGTATGTATGACATGGATAAAAAATGTAGGATAAAAAAATATCACTGAATCATAAAGTTTTTTCTTTATCAAAACTTTAAATGTTGGGAGTTATTTTATACTATTACATCAAAATTTAAAATTAACCAATAGATTAATTATGTTAATAGGAGGGATAATTATGTGGATTTTAAAAAGTATTATATGCTTGTCTATAATTGGGATCATTACATTTTTATTAAGAGCTAAAAAGAAGGGAATTAGGGAAATGGTGAGTGCTATAGTTTTTCTACCATATTCTTTATTTGTTAAGAGTCCTGAAATTGTAGTATTGTCAGCAGCAATATTATTTGTAAGCGGAATTTATATTTATTTTAGAAAGGATAATAAGTCTAGAACCAATATATTATGAAGATAAATTGAATATTAATTTATTAAAAATAAAGTATTATTCAAAAGTAAATATAGGTATTTAAGGGTTATATAAAAAGTATGGACTATTAAATTTATAATTGTATTAATATTGGAAATATAATTATACTTTCTTTATTGTTTGGTACTCCTTTTGCTTTGATTCAGAGAAAGTCTAACTTAGTATCTGCTATAGGTTCCCACTCTTTTGTGGACATTATAAGATTTTGTGTTTTTGGAGCATAAAATTCATTTTTAACTAGTCACTCTTCGCTATTTTGCTTACAAAATATAACTAGTAGAAAATAATTGATGAAAAGAAGCTTTGAACGCTAAATAATATGGTATTTATAAAATATGTTATAGTTGCCTACAATAGCAATAATTTAATTAATAAAAAACTAATTAGATTTCAAAAAGATTATATTACATATTTATTATGACTTTGATATTGGTTGATGGGATTAATGCTAAGGATTTAAAAAGCAAAGAAGCGTTAGATAAATATAAAGGAGGTACAATATAATTATTTATAAATTAGACAAAGATATTGTTTAGGTTGCAATGAAGAGTAAAAGGAAAAAAGAGTTTTTGTTTGTATAGAAATCGTTATATATTGTGAATAGTTCTATCATAAAAAAGGAGGGATTGTTTGAAAAAGAAAATATTAATAACTGTATTTTTGATTTTACTAATTTTTAGTTTATTCTTATTTAGAACTTATAAATTTACAAGTCTTCAAGTAGTAGAGTCACATTTTGGCAAAGACAATATTACAAAAGTATTTAGTGAAATTAAGCGAGATTGGGGAACAGCTTATTTAGTAGAAACTACAGAAGGTATAAGAAGCATATTTGTAGAGAAACGTGCTTTTTTATGGAATGCCTTTGCGATAACTGAGTTTTCGGATAATTTTATAAAAAATGATTTAGTTAAAACTGTTGGATGGATAAGTGTAGGGAATAATAAAAATAATCAACTAACGTTTTTGGCCGTTCAAAATATTGATCCAAATGTTAGTTATATTGAAGCAGGTTCTAATTTAGATAAACAAAGAAAAGCTATTGGGTTAAATGAAATTGCTATATTTACTTGGGATAAAATTATTGGGGGACATGAATTGAATGCTATAGCTCTTGATAAAGATAATTCAACAATATATAAATATGGAAATAATCCAAATGATTTATCAATTAATCAAAGATATGATTTAAGATGGTATCAAGAATAAAAGGATAAAGCTATGAGTAAAAAAGTAGATAAAGGCTTTAAAATTTTTTATTGGCAATTAAGTTATAGAAGACGGTTTATTCGGATTTTATGGATTATACCTATATTTATTATATCAATCGGAGTGATTATTTTTATTAGCAAAGAGCTATTTATGAGCATAGTTATTCCAATAATATTATTAATTTTATTTGCATGTGAATTAATTTATAATTATAAAAAATGGAGAAAAGAAGAGTATTATGATAATAAGAACTAGTAATAACATGAACCTTATAGATATAAGGATGTTTTCAATTAGAGAGGAGAAGTTAATTGTAAGAAGATACATTCTAGAAGGAACTTATGGTTCAAATTTCTTTTTTGGTAATAATACAATTGAACTAGGAAGCTATGATAATGAAGAAGAAGCATTAAAACAATTAGATGAAATTGAAGATTTCTTTAGGCAAAATCCTAATGGAATTTATAAGATATAAATATAAATTATATATAAAAAAATGTGAAGTAAGCACTGAAACTCAAATATCATATGTATATAATAAAATCATATCAATAACCATAAATTGGTATATTGTAAAAGGCTCATTTAATAAGGGTATAAAGGAGATTGTTTGAAATGAGTTTAAAATGTGACAAGTGTGGAGAAAGTACAATCAAAAGAGGAAAGCTTACTGGTGTTGCAGCAATTCAATTATTAGATTCAAAACTGGACTTGGAGGATCAGAAGTATTAATAGACTTTTGTTCTAAATGTGGAAAAGTTATTGAAATGATAGTTGAAAATCCAGATAAAATTAAATAAATATGATAGTATAAAATAATATATCTAAAGAGTTTTATAATACAATAAATTAAAATACAAATTATAATTTAATGCATTATAGAGCTTTTTTTCTATGTGAAGATTTATAAGAATTTTATCAAATTCATCTATTTTTATTATATGATTTGTAGATATTTATAATTATAAAAATAGAAGTATAGTGAATATTAGTAACATAAAGGATACTGTCTTGTAAGTTGATACGATATGAATAATTTTATATAATAGTGGTAAGTAATTAGACAAATGATAAATGAAAGATGTGGAAAGTAAAATGACAAAAACATTAAAAGAACTTAATTTAGAAGATGATTTCTTATTTGCTAAGGTAATGAGTGACAAGGAAATCTGTAAGGAGTTTTTAGAAAAACTTCTAGAAGTTGAAATAACTAAAATTGAAATACCAGAAAATCAAAAGACAATAGATTTACTTTTAGAAAGCAAAGGAATTCGATTAGATATATATGTTAATGATGAAAATAACACAGTATACAATATAGAAATGCAACGAGGTAAATATAGAAATATTCCTAAAAGAATTAGATATTATCAAGGGAATATAGATCTTGATTTAATAAGCAAGGGTGATGATTATAAAAAGCTTGCTAAAAGCTATATTATATTTATATGTACTTTTGATTTATTTGGAACTGGAAGACATAAATATACATTTGAAACTGTATGTATTGAAGATAATAATATAAAATTAAATGATGATACAAATAAAATTATATTAAATACTAAAGGTATTAAAAAAGATTTAAGTGATGAACTTATTGAGTTCTTAAAGTATGTAGAACATTCTGATGATAGAACGGCAGAAGCTTCTACTGGTGAGTTGGTTAAGAAGATTCATAAAAAAGTAATTGAAGTTAAGAATAATCCTAATGTGGAGGTGGAATTTATGACACTTTTAGAGCGTGATAGAGAGAAAATAGAAGAAGGCAGAGAAGAAGGTAGAGAAGAAGGTAGAGAAGAAGGAAAGAGAGAAGAAAGGTTTGAAATAGCAAAGGAAATGCTTAAAGACAATGAACCAATTGAAAAAATAATGAAATATTCAAAACTTAGTAAAGAAGAAATACTTAAAATTAAAATATAGAAATAATAGAATACTATATAGAGCTCTAGCATGTGTTAAGTTAAGATACAAATTATAACTTAATACATCCTAGAGCTTTTTTGCTTTTTGAAAATTTATAATATAAAAAGAGAAAATAAATGAAGTGCTATAAAATAAGTAGTATAATATTAAGTACTCTTAAAAAGGAGGGGTGTATATGAATTTAAAGGCTATGATGGACTCAGTTTTAAAGTTAAGTTCTAGTATTTCAAAGAATAATGGAATAACTTTATTTAAGAAGGGTTTAGTATCTAAGGTTGTAAGTAAAAAGATAAATGAAACTTATCATATATATGGTAGAGTTTTAGAAAATAAAGATGAATATAGCACTCATTTAAAGTTTGATTCTAATAATAAAATAATTGATACTAAATGTAGTTGTAATCAATTTGAAGAAAACAGTAAGGAAATGAAAAATTATGTTTGCAGTCATTTAGTAGCTACTATGTATAGATTTTATTATTCAATATTAAATAATAAAGAAAATATTAATAAAGAAAAAAGTGAGGTTAATAAGAGAATATTAAAATTAGATATAAAGATAAAGCAAGTTAAAGTAAATAAAAATGAAGAATATCATTTGGAGCTTAGAGCTGGAGAAGAAAAGACAATTGCAATAGAAGCACTAGGTAAGTTTTTATTTGATGAAAATAATAAATTTAATGAAAATGATACTTTAATTATAGATTTTTTAAAGATTAAATTTAAAGAAAATAAAAATAGAATTGTGGATGCTAGAAGTTTTATATTATATAAAGAAGAGCTCAGAAGTTTTTTAGAGCTTATAGATAGTGATAAAAATATAGTTTTAACTTATGATTATATGAACTATAACTCAATTATTTATAAGGAAGATATGCCTTTAATATTTACATTAAAGAAAAAAGGTGAAGCTTTAATATTAAAACCTCAAAAGAAGAGTACAACACCTATTGATGACAAAAAAGAAGTTTGGATATATGATAAGAAAATATATTTACCTACAGGAAAGCAATTAAAATATTATAAAACAATATACGATAAGTTAGTTGCAAAGGGTAATTTAATATATAAAAATACAGAAACTAATTTAAAGAAATTATTACTTATATTAGGTGAAATTTCAAAGGACATAATTATAGATGAAACTGTAAAATTTGAAATAAACAAAGTTAATACTCCAAGATTTTATATAGAAAAAGAAAATGAAAATATATATTGCAGAATCGATATAAATTATGCAAATAGCTTAGATGGCTTGAAAGATAGTAGAGCCAAGGAAAAAATAGAAATGGAGCTAGAAAGATATAAGTTTATAAAGCATAAAGATAAATTTATATTTACAGGAAATGATGAGGATAAATACATATTATTAAGCGAAGGAATAAATAAGTTAAATAAAATTGGAATAGTAACTTTATCTAACGAGTTTGGTGAAATTAAGCTTATAAAATCTAATGATATATTAAGTGAAATAGAAGAAATAGATGATTATTATAAGTTTGATTATAAGATAGATGGAGTAGAATATAGTGAAATAGCAGGTATATTAGAACAAATAAAAAAGGGAAGTTCATTTTATAAAACTAAGGGAAATAACTTTTTAGACTTAAATGATATGGAAGTAGTTGAATTTTTTAGAACAATAGAAGAGTTAAATTTATTTGATAATGTTTATAAAGAAGAAATATATGTGGATAAATTTAATTTATTGCATTTAGAAAATAAGATAAAAAATAAAAGAATTCCATTTATAACTGGAGAAGAAAAAATAAATGAATTAACTAATAATTTAAAGAATAAAGAAAAAAATTATGATGTTCCAAAAGAGTTAAATGCTAAACTTAGGGATTATCAAATTAAAGGATATAATTGGCTAAAATCAATAGAAAACTTAGGCTTTGGTGGAATATTAGCTGATGATATGGGACTTGGTAAAACTATTCAAACAATAACATTATTACTTTCAAATAAAAATAAAAATAAAAAGAGCTTAATTATAACGCCAACTTCCGTTGTGTATAATTGGAAAAGTGAATTTGAAAAATTTGCAGATACTTTAAATGTAGGAGTAATTCATGGAAGTGTTAGTGAAAGAAAGAAAGTTAAAGAAGATTATAAAGAATATGACGTATTATTAACTACTTATGGAACTTTAAGAAGTGATTATGAATGGTATGAAGATAAAAAGTTCGACTTTTGTATAATTGATGAAGCACAAAACATTAAAAATAAAAAATCTAAAATTACAGAATTGATTAAATCAATAAAGGCAAATTGTAAACTGGCCTTAACGGGAACACCAATAGAAAATAATTTACTAGAATTATGGTCAATATTTGATTTTATTATGCCAGGATATTTATATAATGAAGAAAGATTTAAAGGTAAGTTTTTAAATGGAGATGATGAAAGTTTAAGAAACCTTAAAGAACTGATTTCTCCATTTATACTAAGAAGGTTAAAAGAAGATGTACTAGATGAATTACCAGATAAAATAGAAAAAGAATACTTAATACCAATGACATTTAGCCAAAAACAAATTTATAATTCATATATGAAAGAAGTTAAAAAGAAACTTAAAGAAAATAAAAAAATCAAAGATAATAAAATTGTTATATTATCATATCTTACAAAATTACGTCAGCTTTGTTTAGATCCATCTTTATTAATAGATGATTTTAAAGAAGAAAGTGCAAAAATAAAAGCGGTTAAGGAAATAATAAAAGAAACTATAGATTCAAATAGAAAAATAATTATATTTTCACAATTTACATCTGTATTAAAAAAGATAGGAGATAAACTAGAAGAAGATAATATTAGCTATTTATATTTAGATGGAAGTATTAAAGCAAAAGAAAGAATAAATTTAGTTGATGAATTTAATAATAGAGACAAAAATATATTTTTAATTTCCTTAAAAGCTGGTGGAGTTGGTTTAAACTTAACTTCAGCTAGTGTTGTAGTTCACTTTGATCCTTGGTGGAACCCAGCAGTACAAGACCAAGCAACAGATAGAGCACATAGACTTGGTCAAAAAAATATAGTTGAAGTAATAAAGCTTATATCTAAAGATACTATTGAAGAAAAGATCATAAAGTTACAAGAAGAAAAGAAAGAATTAATTAGCAAAATAATAGATGGAGATATGTTAAATGGAGAAACGTTAAATACAATAACAGAGGAAGAACTACTAAAACTATTTAGCTGATAGTTATAAATTGCTAATATAAAAGGCTACGATAAATAGATATGCTCCATAAGCTAAATAGCTCAGCAAAGAAGTACTAGGCTCGGAAAACTGCTATGCCAAGAGTTTTGGTTAACTCGCTGCGCTCAAACAAACCAACAACACTAAGGCCTAGTAGTTCTTCCTTCACCAAGTCCTTCTAATTGCCCGCTATATGCTTATTCCGCATATTCTATTTATCTTCGCCAAATTATATTTATCATTTATAATTATAATCAAAAAAGTTTTAAGGGATAAAGAGTGAAAAAGTTGAATTTAAGTTTTGTATAGTAGGCATTGAATACTTAGTAAAGTTATATGAAATTAGTATAAAATATGATCTACTGAAGCTTGTCTGAAATAGATTTACATTAACTTTTCACTCTTCACTAGATCCAGGAGGTGCAATTTTAATGGATATATATACAATAGGGCATTCAAATTATACAGTTGAAAAGTTAATAGATATGTTAAGATATTATGATATTAATTGTGTTGTTGACATTAGAGGGACACCTTATTCAAAATATAATGTTCAATTTGATAAGGAAACTATAAAATATACATTGACTAAAGCTGGATTTGTATATATTTATATGGCTAAGGAGCTTGCAGCAAAAAGGCTAAATAAAGTTTCTTATAATGAAGAAGGGTATTCTGATTTTGAAAAAGTTATTCATGAAGAAGATTTTATTAAGGGAATTGAAAGATTAAAAGATGGTTGTAATAAGGGATATAGAATTGCGTTACTTGGAGCAATGCAAGATCCAATAAGATGTCATAGAAGCATATTAGTTGGAAGGGCTTTAAAAGAAGCTGGATTTAATGTAATGCATATTTTAGATGATTATTCAATAAAAAATCAAGACTATATTGATGAAAGAGTACTTGATAAGTATTTTCCAGATAGATCACAAATAACTATAGATGCCTTATTAGGAAATGAAATGAGCATGGAAGAAATGATAAATGAAGGTTATAGAATGGCTAATAAAGAAATTGGCTATAGAATTGAATGTTTACCTATGGAGAAAAAGCGTTAATTTAAATAAAAAATATCGGCTAACCTAATGTAATAAATATAAACAAGTTTGAGTTTAAAAAATACTTAATAATATAGTTTAATCTTTTAGAAATATAGTATAAATTAATTATTTAGCATAGATAAAGAGATTTATTTATAAGAAAAACTTTTGAAAGGGGAAAGTCTTATGAGATATGTTATAGTTTGTGTAGTAAAAGGAGAAGCAGGCGATTTTAATAATGAAATGAGAAAAGATATATTTCAAAAATTTAAAGCTAAGTCATCAAAGTTACCTGCACATTTTACTATTAAAGCACCTTTTGAATATGATAAAAGTATAAAAGATTTAGAGGAGGCTTTATACAAATTTAGTAAAAGTGAAGAAAAAGCAGAATTTAAAATGAATAAATATAATCATTTTGACGATAGAGTTATTTATATGGATGTAAATATGTCTAAGGAAGGTAAAATTATTCATGATAAATTAATAGATGTTTTAAATGATTTTGATTATATTGAGTTTAATAAAAAAGATGGTAAAGATAAAATTTTTCATGTTACATTAACATCAAAAAAAGTGCCGCCAATATATAAAGAAGTGTGGGAATATGTAAATAAATATCCATTTGAATTTAATTGTTACTTTGATAATATAAGTATATTTAAATGGGTAGATAATACATGGAAACTACATAAAGAGTTTATTATAGGCAGTTAAAAATAGAAGAATTAATAATAAGAAAAAAACTAAATACAAATAAATTAGAGATAAAAAATAAGCACTTCAAACTGTGAGATGCTTATTTTTTTTATGTTTTTTACAAAAAGTTTTTAATAAAGTGATAATTAGCAATAAAGTAAAATATATATTTATAAAAAATAAATGGAAATGTATGATGTTTTAATAATATTATATTGATTTTATTGATATTTTAATATATTATATATTTAAATACTGGTAATTTGTATAAGCAATTACTTTATTTAGGGGGAGATTTTATGGAAGAAAATAGAGAACAATGGGGATCAAAATTAGGGTTTATTATTGCTGCAGTGGGATCGGCAGTAGGACTAGGGAATATTTGGAGATTTCCGTATGTAGCATATACAAATGGGGGAGGGGCATTTTTAATACCTTATTTCTTTGCTATATTTACAGCAGGTATTCCATTATTAATATTGGAATATGGACTAGGACATAAATATAAAGGATCAACACCACTTGCAATTGCAAAGGTAAAGAAAAAGTGGGAATGGCTTGGATGGTGGCCAACAATAAATGCTTTTATAATTTTAACATATTACTCTATGATTTTAAGTTGGGCAGTAAATTATTTGAGATTTAGTATAAACAAGGGTTGGGGAAGTGATACGGATACATTTTTCCATTTAGATTTTATTAAATTAACTAACTCACCATTTGAGATGGGAGGCATAATTTTACCTATATTAATAGGAATAGCAATTATTTGGTTTATAAGTTGGTTCATATGTTATAAAGGTATAAAAGGTGGAATAGAAAAGGCAAATAAAATTCTTCTTCCAGCTCTTGTAATTATAATGGTAATAATAGCAATTAGAGCTGTAAATTTAGAAGGTGCAACAGAAGGATTAAATACTTTATTTACACCAGATTGGTCAAAGGTTAGGGAGCCAAAGGTTTGGGTAGCAGCATATGGACAAGTGTTCTTTTCTCTTAGTTTAGCTATGGGGATAATGATTACTTACTCTAGTTATTTACCTAGAAAAACTGATATAAATAACAGTGCATTTATGACTGCATTTGCAAATTGTGGATTTGAATTTTTATCAGCTATAGCGGTATTTTCTATATTAGGCTTTATGTCTAGTGCAAAAGGTGTACCAATGAGTGAAGTTGTATCAAGTGGAGTTGGACTTGCTTTTGTAGTATTCCCTGCTGTATTTACTGAAATGGGGGCAGTAGGAACATTTCTAGGTGTATTATTCTTTTTGTGTTTGCTATTTGCAGGAATTACATCTTCAGTTTCACTTATTGAAGCTGTTTCAGCTCCATTTATAGATAAGTTTGGATTGGCAAGAAATAAGGTAGTTGCAGTAATTTGTTTAATAGGATTTTCAATAGGAATATTATACTCTACAGGGGCAGGGCTATATTTATTAGATATAATAGATAATTTTATAAATAATTACGGAATTGTAGTGGTTGGATTATTGGAAGTTATACTAATTGGATGGATAGCTAGTCCTGATATAGTTAGAGAACACACAAATGAAATATCATATTTTAAAATAGGTAAGTGGTGGAATATTTGCGTTAAGTTTGTAACACCAGCTATATTAATTTTTATGTTAGTGCAAAGCATAATGACAGAAATCAAAATGCCTTATGGGGGATATGAGCTTTCAGCAATATTTGCATATGGCTGGAGTATTATAGGATTTGGAATAATTCTTGCATTAATAATAAGTAAAAAACAATGGAAAAGTAAAAATATATTAGAGTAATTAAAAAAGGGGGCACTATTATGACTGGAGTAGCATTATCATTCTTTGCATTAGGAGCAGTTGTTTTATGGGGAGGATTAGCATTAACCCTTGGAATAACTATATATAATGAAAGAAAAGAAACTGTTTAATAAAATTAAGTTTAATTACAAGAAGGACTGGAGTATTAACAATATTGTTATACTCCAGTCCTTTTTGCTATTCTATATTTTAATTATAAACTATCCATTGTTAATTATCAATTGTCCTACTCTCAAATGTTCATTATCCATTTTAAATTTTCAATTGTCCATTATCCATTGTTATAAGATTCTCCAAGGCTCTTCTATTTTTTCTTGAAGAATTGTATATTCTACTTCTTTTGTTACTTCTCTAGGTAGTTTAAGTTTTTTTAATTTATTAGTAAATTCTGAAGAAAAGACTTTTAATGATTTACCTATTTGTTTAGCGGACAAATTAAATACTTCTAAAGGAGTTAGGAAGTTTTTACTATCTCTAAATTCATCTAGATATCTTGAAGCAACAGTAGATGCCTCTATAGCACATGAATTAATTTTATCTATCAATTGTTTATTAAATTCATCAGGATATGTTAATTCAAGAACTATTCTATAATTAGTTATTCTTGTTTGTTTACAAGGAATTCTTGTAGTTAATTCATTACCATCAACTTCACCTAGATAATTAATTATATAGTCGTTCTTTATTTCAGGAATCTCAACGGAAGTTAATACTTTAGTATAAGTATTTTTTACACCATTAGTTGAGTATTCTTTCCTATTGTTTATTAAGGGTTCTAAGCTTGAATCATTTTCTGAATTCGAGTTATTTTCTGAATCAGAGTCACACTTAGAATCGCTTCTGTAGCATATAAATGAATCTATTCTTCTTAAATCTAGACCAAAGAATACCCAAGTATTTCTAAACCATCGCAAACCAGAAACTGACCTACGATCTACATTTAATAAAAATGCCCAATAATTTCTACCACTAGTTTCCCATATATAAGTAAATTTAAATAGACAAAAACTAATAGAGCCTGGACTTACAGCTTTAGTTTGAGGGCCACCAGAAGAACTTAATTTTTGAACGCCAGAACTGTTTTTGGATGGAGTAAAATTTGGTGGTGGACCTATATTTAAATTACTTCCCATAGGTGGAGAACCTTGAGAGCCAGGAAAAGGGAAATTACCACCAGGACCTGAACCTGGAGTAGGACCAGGGCCTGGAGTTGGGAACCCAGGAATTAAATTTCCAAGTGGAGGTGGTCTTAGTCTAGAATCATCATCATAAAGAATCGAATCGTCATCATTAAAATTCATTGATAAACTCCTAATATATTATTTTATAATCATTATAAGTAAAATGACTTTAAATTGTTACTTTAAATTATAGAATTAATAAGGTAACAATACCCCAAGATTTTTAATACAAATATTATGAGGTGATGGATATGGGGTAGAAATAAGACATGCTAAATTAGAAGATTACAAATATATAAGCAATATTTCTAAGGAATTACACATATTTCATGTCAAAAATAGACCAGATATATATAAAGAAGCTAGTAAGACTATGTGTAAATCATATTTTAAGGAACTATTAAATGATGAAGATATTGAGATTATAGTAATAGTTAAAAATAAAAAGATAGTTGGTTATACAATGATACGATATATAGAAATTAAAAACATGGATTTATTAAATGACAAGTTTTTTGCATATATAGATGAAATTTGCATAAAGGAAAGTAGTAGAAGACAAGGGTTGGGTAGAATGCTATTTGATTACTCATATGATTTAGTAAAGAGTAATGGAGCTGAAGCTTTAGAACTTGGAGTTTGGAGCTTTAATGAAGATGCTATAGGATTTTATAGAGCTATGGGGATGGTAGAGAAGAACATAAGAATGGAGAAAAAGTAAAAATCAATGGAAATTTGATAATGGATAATGGACAATTGAGGTGATAATTCAGCTGGTCTGAATTATAGGATGAAAAAATTAAAGAATGAAAAAGTTGAAAAGATAATTCACCTACCTTGAATTGTGAAAATGGGATTTTTCATGAATTTATTAAGGATATCACGTTTCGTGAGACCCTTTGTAAATTAACAGAATTACGAGTATTTTAGATGGGGAAAGGGGCTCGCGTTTTAAACTGATACCTATGTCAAGGACATTATAAAAAAAGGGTTATGCACAAAGAAGATGATTTCTGTATTGAACAGGGG
>NZ_JADNAT010000018.1 GCF_015550425.1 Clostridium sp. 1001275B_160808_H3
GTATTATTAAAGATATTCCCATATGTGGTAACTTTAATAGCGTTAGTTTTATTCTCTAAATCATCACAAGCACCAAAGGCATCTGGAGAACCATTTGACGCTGGTAAGAGATAATAAAAAAGGTAAAGAGTGATTAACTCTTTACCTTTTTTATTATCTCAAGAAGTACTAATTATGTGTATTTTATTCTTTATACTTATTAAGGATTTATAATTTTTATTCCGTGAATATAATACTAAACAGTTAAAGATTTATTGACATACTAGTATGCAAGTTATATTATTTATTTAGAAAGTAAATTTTAGGAGGGGTATATATGGAAATGACATTGCGTTGGTTTGGACCAAATCAAGACAGTGTTCAACTAGAACAAATTAGGCAAATTCCAGGGGTTACAGGTGTTGTTACTTCATTATATAATAAGTTACCTGGTGAAGTTTGGAGTCAAGATGAAATTAAAGATATGAAATATCTTGTTGAAAAGGCAGGATTAAAAATTAGTGCTATAGAAAGTGTAAATATTCATGACTCAATTAAAATAGGAAGAGATGATAGAGAAATATATATTGATAATTACATTAAAAGTCTTGAGAATATTGCTAAAGAAGATATTCATATTGTATGTTATAATTTTATGCCTGTATTTGATTGGACAAGAAGTGATTTAGCTAAAAAAAGACCAGACGGCTCAACAGTATTAGCATATGATCAGGAGGTAATTGATAAGATAAATCCAACTGAAATGTTCGATTCTTTGACAGGTAAATCTAATGGATATATGTTACCAGGATGGGAACCAGAACGTATGAATAAGATAAAAGAATTATTTGATGCTTATAAGGATGTTGATGAAACAAAATTGTTTGATAATTTAGTTTATTTTTTAAAAAGGATAATGCCTACTTGTGAGAAATATAATATTTATATGGCTATACATCCCGATGACCCTGCTTGGCCAGTTTTTGGATTATCTAGAATTATTTCTAGTAAAGAAAAAATAATGAAATTAATGAATGCGGTAGATACAAAATATAATGGAGTAACTCTATGTACAGGATCTTTAGGATCGAACCCAGAAAATGATATTATCGATATTATACATTCTCTAGAGGGAAGAATTCCGTTTGCACATGTAAGAAATTTAAAATATAACAGCTATAGAAATTTTGAGGAGGCTGCACACCTTTCAAGTGATGGATCTATGGATATGTATAAGATTATGAAAGCATTGGATGATATAAATTTTAATGGTGTTATTCGTCCAGATCATGGTAGAGCAGTTTGGGGGGAAGTATCTATGCCTGGTTACGGATTATATGATAGGGCTATGGGTGCTTGTTACTTAAATGGTTTGTGGGAAGCAATTCAAAAAGAAAAATTACAAGATCAATAGAAAAGAAGGATATTGATATGAAAAAAATATTATTCTTTGGGGAACCACTTATAAGAATAACTCCTGTGGATTATGGTAAACTAGGAGATAATGTTATGGCAACTTTAAATTATGGTGGGTCAGAGGTTAATGTAGCCAAAGCTTTGCAGGGATTTGGTATTGAAACTAAAATTTTAACTGGATTACCCAATGACGCTTTGGGAGATGGGTTAATCGAGTATTTAAATATGTTTAATATTGATACAAGAAATATTTTCAGGGTTGGTAATCGTATAGGACTTTATTATTTAGAAGAAGGATATGGCTTGAAAAATAATAATATTTATTATGATAGAAAAAATACCAGTATAAACGATATTCAGTTGGAACAAATTGATGTAAATAGCCTATTCGAAAATATCACTCATTTTCACTTTAGTGGAATTACAGCATCTATTTCACAGCAGGTTAGAGTAATTTTAGAATTTTTAATTATGGAAGCAAAAAAAAGAAATATAGTTATAAGCATGGATCTTAATTTAAGAAGAAAAATGATATCCATTAAAGATGCTAAAATTAAGTTTTCAGAATTTGTTGAAGATGTTGATTATTGTTTTGGCATTGAGCCTTTACTTACGTATAATGAAGATTTTGAAATGTTTAACAAAGAAAATGCAACTGTTTATGATATAAAAAGAAGAATGGAAATATTGAAAGAAAAATTTAAGTTAAAAGGTATTTTCCATACAGATCGTAAGATTGATATAAATCAATTAAATAGTTATAAGGCATATTGTTTGATTGATGATTTTTATGAATCTAAATTGTTAACAACGCCAATCTTAGACAGAGTTGGGAGTGGAGATGCTTTTGTAGCAGGTGCTCTATATGGTCTAATAAATGAGATGAATCCTAATGATACAATAAATTTAGGTGTGGCAAGCGCTACATATAAGTGTTGTATTAGGGGAGATAATATGTATGAAAAAATTTGCGATGTGAAAGCGCTGTTAGATAGTCAAGAGTATCTTATAAGATGAGTAAAAAGCTATATAAATAGAGGAGATATTATGGATATTTTAAAAAAAATACAAGAATATAGAATAGTTCCAGTTGTAAGACTTGATAATGTCGAAGATGCAATCCCCTTAGCAAAAGCTTTATGTAATGCAGGTTTACCTATTGCAGAAATTACTTTTAGAACAGAAGCCGCATGTGAGTGTATGATTAAAATGCTTAAAAAGTTTCCGGATATGATTGTTGGAGCTGGAACAATTATTAATGTTAAGCAAGCAAAAAAAGCTATTGAATCAGGGGCAAAGTTTATTGTTTCACCTGGATTTGATGAAAACGTTATTAGATTTTGTCAAGATAATGGAATAATTACAATACCAGGGTGTTCAAATGCAACAGATATACAGAGAGCAACTAACCTAGGGATAAAAGTGATTAAATTTTTTCCAGCTGAAGCCTCTGGTGGACTAAAGGCAATTAAAGCTCTATCAGCTCCATTTTATGAAATGATGTTCATGCCAACAGGTGGAATAACTGAAGATAATTTATTAGAATACTTGGATTATGATAAAGTAATTGCTTGTGGTGGGTCGTGGATGGTTAATGAGAATTTGTTAAAATATAAAAAGTTTGAGGAAATTGAAAGTTTATCACATAAGGCAATGATGAAAGCATCAATCTTTGGAATTAAAGAATTATTATTTTAAAAGATTTTATTTAGAAAAAACAATAAGCGACTGTTTTGAAATATATTATTAGACTTAAGAAGTTTATCATGGAATCTTTTTAATTAAACTTTTATATAAGCGGAGGAATTTATGAAATTAAATGAAGAAGGTTTGAAAAATAAACGATTATGGGTGGATAAAAATTATAAGCTTCCTGAATATGACAGGGAGAAGGTTATTAAAAAAACAAAAGAATCACCTGAATGGATTCATTTTGGAGCAGGAAATATATTTAGAGCTTTCCAAGCAAATGTTGTTCAAAATCTACTAAACAAAAATATTTTAGATAAAGGGTTAATTGTTGCAGAAGGCTATGATTACGAGATTATTAGCAAAATGTATAAATCCCACGATAATTATAGTATTTTAATGACTCTAAAATCAGATGGAACTTTGGAAAAAACAGTTATAGGTAGTGTTACTGAAGCACTTGAGTTAGATACTGAGAATAAAGAAGATTTCAAAAGATTAAAAGAAATTTTTTCTAACCCTTCTTTAAAGATGGTGAGTTTTACAATAACGGAAAAGGGATATTTATTGGTTGATGCAAAAAATATGCTTTTACCTTTAGTTCAAGAAGATATGATTAATGGTCCTACAAATCCTAAAAGTTATATTGGAAAAGTTACTGCATTATTATATGAGCGTTTTAAAAGTGGACAACTTCCAATAGCGATGGTAAGTATGGATAACTGTTCTCACAATGGAGACAAATTGTATCAAGCTATATCAGCCTTTGCAATTGCATGGACAGAGAATAAAGTTGTTGAAAAAGAGTTTGTTAAATATGTTAATGATAAAAATAAGGTTTCTTTTCCATGGACAATGATTGATAAAATTACACCTAGGCCAAATGAATTAGTGCATGAAATTCTTAAAAGAGATTCAATTGAAGATATTGAACAAATAATAACTTCTAAAAAAACATATGTTGCTCCATTTGTTAATGCTGAAGAATCTGAATATCTTGTAATTGAAGATAATTTCCCAAATGGGAAAATAAATTTAGAGCAAGGTGGAGTTATATATACTGATCGTTGTACCGTAGATAAGGTGGAAAAAATGAAAGTTTGTACATGCCTGAATCCTTTGCATACAACACTTGCAATTTTCGGATGTTTATTAGGTTATAATTTGATTTCTGATGAAATGAAAAACCCTATACTTAGAAAATTAGTTGAAAATATTGGGTATATTGAAGGACTTCCAGTTGTTGTAGATCCAGAAATTATAAACCCTAAGGACTTTATTAATGAAGTCTTAAATGTACGAATTTCTAATCCTTTTTTACCTGATACACCTCAACGTATAGCAACTGATACATCACAGAAATTAGCTATAAGATTTGGTGAAACAATAAAAGCATATAAAGGGAAGGGGATGCCAATTAATAATTTGTTATATATACCTCTAGTATTTGCAGGATGGCTAAGATACTTAATGGGAATTGATGATAACGGAAATTCATTTACCTTAAGTCCAGATCCGCTGTTAGATGTGCTTTATCCGCATATCTCAGGGATAACTATTAGTGAAGATGAATTAGATATTCATGGAAAAATTAAGCCTATATTAGAGAATAAATTAATTTTTGGAGTAGATTTATACGAAGTTGGGTTAGGAGATTTAGTTGAAAGATATTTTAAAGAAATGATAAGTGATACTGGTGCTGTTCAAACAACATTAGAAAGATATTTGGTATAAATACGAGTAGTTGTTTTTAGAAATATTGCTCAAGTTTTTTGAAGGTGATTACTATAAAGCTTAGATTTAATGAGATATCAATATGGGGGGAAGTGTATGGATCAATTTATGAATGAAGATTTTTTATTAAATTCTGATGTGGCAAAAAAATTATATCATAATTATATAGAAGATATGCCAATTGTTGATTATCATTGCCATTTAGACTCAAAAGAAATAGCAGAAGATAAAAGATTTCAAAATATAACAGAGCTTTGGTTAGGTGGAGATCATTATAAATGGCGATTAATGCGTGCTAATGGTGTAGAAGAAAAATATATAACTGGAAATGCAAGTGATAGAGAGAAATTTCAAAAGTGGGCAGAAACTCTTGAAAAGGCAATTGGTAATCCATTATATCATTGGAGTCATTTAGAATTGAAAAGATATTTTGACTATGATGGATGTTTAAATAAAGAAACTGCTGAGGAGGTTTGGACTTTATGTAATAAAAAATTACAAGAAAGTTCAATGAGTGTAAAAAGCATAATTAAAAATAGTAATGTTAGAATTATATGCACAACTGATGACCCGATTGACAGCCTAATTTGGCATAAAAGGATTTTAGAAGATGAGGGCTTTGGCGTTCAAGTTATACCAGCATGGCGTCCAGATAAAGCAATGGATATAGAGAAAGATGATTATTTAGATTATATTGATAAACTATCTAATGTTACTAAAATTGCAATTAAATCCTTTGATGATTTAAAGGTTGCTTTAAAAAAGCAAATGGAATATTTTAATAGTATGGGGTGTAAAACTAGTGATCATGGATTAAGTTATGTAATGTTTAAAAAAGTAGATTATAAAACTGCTGAAAATATATTTCAAAGGAGATTATCAGGAGAAAAGATATCTAAGGAAGAGCAACATCAATTTAAAACAGCATTTTTATTGTTTTCTGGTAAGGAGTATCATAAATTAAATTGGGTAATGCAACTGCATTTTGGAGTAAGACGAGATAATAATGAGATATCATATAAAAATTTGGGACCCAATACAGGCTTTGATTGTATTGATAATGTTTTTCCAGCAGATGAATTAATAAAATTTTTAGATGAATTAAATTGTGCAAATGAATTACCAAAAACAATTTTATATAGCTTAAATCCCAATGATAATGCAATAATTGATTCTTTGGCTGGATGTTTTCAAGAAGAAGGTATAAAAAGTAAGGTGCAGCATGGTGCAGCATGGTGGTTTAATGATCATAAAATAGGTATAGAACAGCAAATGATATCTTTAGCAAATTTCGGACTATTAGCTAACTTCGTGGGGATGTTAACTGATTCAAGAAGTTTTCTTTCATATACACGGCATGAATATTTTAGAAGAATTTTGTGTAATTTATTGGGAGACTGGGTTGTAAAAGGTGAGTATCCTAATGATATAAATAGAATTGCTAATATTGCAAAAGATATTTCCTATAGAAATGCTATAGAATATTTTAATTTTAAATTAGAGAATAAATAATTAGCATTTATCTATAATTTTTAACTTATTATTAAAAAGACAATTTTACTAAATGGTAAGATTGTCTTTTTTATATAACGTATTTTATATAGGCGTATTTACGAAATATTCAGGATGAAGTTTTTTTAGTTCAATTTCGTGGATTCTAAATTTTTCTAAATGAGATTTAATAATTTCTAAAGCCTTATCTTTATTTGAATTTTTTATAGCATTAAGTAGTTGTACATGTTCTTCATAAGTATTAGTATCCTTTAACATATATGCACTCATATTTCTAACACGGTCAAAATGCGCGCTCATACTTTTCATAAGATTATAGCATTGAGATTTATTACATAGATTAAATAATTCTTTATGAAAAGAATTATCTAATTCTAAAAGTTTTTCAGGATTATTTTGATTCATATAGAATTTTTGTAAATTAAGATTTTCATCTAATTTCTCAAAGTTTATTGATTTGCAATTGTTACAAGCATACTCAACAATAGCTGTTTCTAAGGCTAGACGCATGAAGTTAGCTTCTTCAACAAGATTATAATCAACTAATGATACTTTACTTCCTCTTTGAGGTAGAATTTCTACTAATTTGATTCTGAAAAGTTCAATCATTGCTTCTCTTACAGGGGTTCTTGAGAGACCTAGCTGTGAAGATAATTCATTTTCACTAACCATTGTTCCAGGTTTTAAATCTAAAGAAATAATGTTATTTAATATGACTCTATAAGCATACTCTCTAGAAGTTTCTTGAGGTAGCTTTTCTGATATATGCATATAAATGGTCCTCCAATTGTTAACTAGTATTATAAAATTACTTAAAATAATTAATGTTAACATTATAATATTAACATATTTAATTTGCAAAATAAAAAGTGTTTATTATTTTTGATTGGGTTTAGTATATTAAGTTTAGATTTATGATTTTTTAAAGCTAATAGTATATTAAATATTTATTATATATCAAATATAAAGGTCATATAAATATAGTGGGTTTAAAACATAAGATGGAATTTTAAATATCGATAATTTAGAGGAGGGGTATATGAACGAAGAATAATAAAGTTTCATGGTAATCTAGGAATTATATTATTATTTATAAGGGGTGATTTTTTATGACAAATCAAGAAATTGCAAAGCAACTAATAGAACTAGTTGGTGGAAAAGACAATATAAAATCAGTTAATAATTGTATGACACGATGCAGATTAGAACTTGAGAATATTGAAATGGTTGATATTGCAAAAATAAAAAAAACTGATGGTGCCTTAGGAGCTGTTATGTCAAATGGACAAGTTCAGGTTATATATGGACCTGGAAAGGCAGCTAAAGTAGCAGAAGAAGTAAGAAAAATAACAGGAATATCAATGTTAATTGGTGATGAGGCTGTAAAAGCTACAAAAGCTAATTTGAAAAGTAAAAATAATACGCCAGTAAAAAATGCTTTAAGAAAATTAGGAAATATATTTATTCCTTTAATTCCTCTATTTGTAGCATGCGGGCTTGTTCTAGCTGTAAACAATATATGTAATGTTCAATTTGGAGATTCATATAAGACAACATCAGCAGGTCAAATTATAGGATTAATAGGAAATGGAGTATTTTCAATATTGTCTATCTTAGTTGGTGTAAATGCAGCTAAAGAGTTTGGTTCACAAATGCCAATGATGGGTGGAGTTTTAGGAGGAATACTATCATCTTCAGCATTAGCGAATATAACTTTATTTGGAAAAGTTTTAACTCCAGGTAGAGGTGGAATTATTTCTGTTATACTAGTTGTATTATTATCTGTATTTATTGAAAAGGCTTGTAGAAGATTTGTTCCAGATGTATTAGATTTATTTATAACTCCTTTAATAACATTATCATTATCAGTTTTAGCAGCATTATTTATTTTACAACCAGTTGGTGGATTTATTTCGGATGGAATTGGGTTTATAGTAGCTCAAACAATATCTTCTGATAATACTATAGTTTCTGTTCTTTCAGGAGCAGTTTCAGGGGCATTATTCTTACCATTAGTTATGACAGGAATGCATCAAGCGTTAACACCTATACATGCTGACTTAATAGCAAATGCAGGATATACAGTACTGCTACCTATACTTGCAACAGCAGGTATGGCACAGGTTGGTGCCACTATTGCTGTAGTAGTTAAAACTAAAAATCAAAGATTAAAGAAAACCGCTCAAAATGGATTGATTCCAGGTTTTTTAGGAATAGGAGAGCCATTAATTTATGGTGTTACATTACCATTAGGTAAGCCATTTTTAGGAGCATGTTTAGGTGCCGGAGTTGGTGGGGCTGTAATGGCCTTTTTAAAAGTTGGATCTGTAGCTATAGGGGTTTCAGGTTTACCTTTAGCTTTACTAATAGCAGATGGTAAAATGCTAGTTTTCTTAATAGGTGTATTAGTCTCTTATGTAGCGGGATATTTCTTTACTGCGTTACTAGGTTTTGATGATCCAATAGATTAATAAATAACTTTAGTTTTAAACTCATTCTACATATATATGCAGAATGAGTTTTTTCTTTTAAATTAGAACTAGTAATAGTAAAAATATGGATAAATTAGTATAATAGATATATTAGCAATAAGCAAACTAAATAAGGGGGAATTAAGATGAAAAAGGTCAAAATTGCTTTAATGGGGCTAGGCAATGTTGGACGCGGCGTCTGGATGATATTAAATTCAAACAAAGAAGAAATTATGAAAAGATCAGGTTACGAGGTAGAGGTAGCAAAAATATTAGTTAGAGATTTAGAAAAAGATAGATCTATAGATATACCTAAAGAACTTCTAACAACAGATTTTAATGAAATTATTAATGATGATTCAATTAAAATTGTAGTAGAAGTAATGGGTGGAATTGAACCAGCTAGAGAATATATGATAGAATCTATGAAAAGAAAAAAACATATTGTTACGGCAAATAAAATGCTTTTAGCTACTGGTGGGGATGAGCTTTTTGAAAAAGCTGATAGTGAAGGTGTTATGTTTAACTATGAAGCTAGCGTTGCAGGTGGAATTCCAATAATAAATGGAATAAATGAGAGCTTAACAGCTAATAAAGTAGAAAGGCTATATGGAGTAGTAAATGGAACAACTAATTATATATTAACAAAAATGGAATTTGATAATTTAAGTTTTGATGAAGCTTTACATCAGGCTCAAGAAATGGGATATGCTGAAGCAGATCCAACATCAGATATTGAAGGATTTGATTCTCAATATAAATTAGCCATATTATCCTCTCTTGCATTTGGAACTAAAATAGAAGTTGAAAATGTATATAGAGAAGGAATAACAAATATTGAATCAATAGATATACAGTATGCTAGGGAATTCAAAAAGGTAATAAAATTATTGGCTATAGTTAAAGATAATGATGGAAGGCTTGAACTAAGAGTGCATCCAACGATGATACCACAAAATCATCCCTTAGCAAATGTTTACGATTCTTTTAATGCAATTTTTATAAAAGGAAATGCTGTAGGAGACTTAATGTTTTATGGTAGAGGTGCTGGAGACTTACCAACAGGAAGTGCAGTAGTATCTGATATTGTATCAATATTAAGAAGTAATATCGATATAGACAACCTAAATCCAGTAGTGAAAAATAATTTGTGGGATAAAGAAATCGGGAGTATAAGAGAGATAACAAGTAAATATTATATAAGGCTAACAGTAGAAGATAGACCAGGTGTTTTAGGTGAAATAACTTCAGTATTTGGTGGGATGAATGTCAGCTTACTTTCAGTTATACAAAAAGGAATAGATAATGATAATGAAAATAAGGTTACTTTAGTTTTAGTTACACATTATACTAAGGAAGAAAATATAATTGAATCTATAGATAGTATATGCAAATTGAACTCTGTGTATAAGATTAATAATTTAATAAGAATAGAAGAATTTAATTAATAATTATAGAATTTAGGAGAGAAAATATATTAGTTAATATATTTTATAATCTCCTTTATTTTTTTATTTATAAATAGATAATAATTACTTGTATATAATAAGTTGTACTGATATTATTTAAGGATTATAATAGTAGAAAATAATAAAAACAAGAGGTAAACATATGAGTAATATAAAATCAATTAATAATGAGCAAGCTCAAAAGTTAATTAAAGATAAAAAAGATTTATTAATATTAGATGTAAGAAGACCAAATGAATTTAAGGAATCAAAGATAATAAATTCTATAAATATACCTGTAGATGAACTAGAGTGGGAACTAGATGAGATAGAAGGATATAAAGATAAGCCTATTTTAGTTTATTGCAAGGTAGGAATGAGAAGTAGTGTTGCTTGCTCTATATTAGAGGAAGAAGGATTTAGTAATTTATATAATTTAAGAGGAGGGATTTTAGATTATACAGGAGAAATCGAGTAGTATAGATTATAATTGCATTAAAAGAAGATAATATGGTTATTATCAGATGTTATGTAAATTTATACGGAAAAATAAATACATAAAGTGCTATATAAAAATAAAAAGTTATATAGTATAATATATGATATAATTGTAAATAATAAATAATGTAAAAAGATTGACACGATAAAAAAAGAATGATAGAATAAGTAATGGATTTAAGAAGAAACTGCCGTTTCTCACCTTACGGCAATGCTTAGTAGGGTAATGTAGTTTGTAATAATTTCTAGTTATTTTAACTAGTTTTTTATAAGTACTAGAGGGCGGCATAATATGTCCTCTATTTTTGTTGTGTTTGTATTTAAAATTTTGGAGGTGACTTGGTATAAGTAAGGATTTTACTTGTAATGAAAATATAAGAGTTAAGGAAGTTAGAGTGATTGATTCAGAAGGAAATCAATTAGGTGTACTTCAAACAAAGGAAGCTCAAAGAATTGCTGATGAGAAAGAATTAGATTTAGTTATGATTTCTCCAAATGCTAATCCACCAGTATGTAAAATAATGGATTTAGGTAAGTATATTTATGAGCAATCAAAGAAAGAAAAAGAAGCTAAGAAAAAGCAAAAAGTAACTACTCTTAAAGAAATAAGATGTAGTCTTACAATTGAAGAAAATGATATTGCAATAAAAGCAAAGAATGCTAGAAAGTTTTTATTAGACGGGGATAAAGTTAAAATCACTGTTAGATTTAAAGGAAGAGAAGCACAATTAGGACATATTGGACAAAAAATATTAGATAACTTTGTTTCTAAATTAGAAGACGTTTGTGTTGTTGAAAAGCCTGCTAAGCATGAAGGTAGAAATATGACAATGGTTTTAGGCCCTAAAAAAGCGTAACTTGAGAGGAGATAAGTATCATGCCAAAAATGAAAACCCACAGAGGTGCAGCAAAGAGATTTAAGAAAACTGGAACTGGAAAATTAAAAAGAGCTAAGGCTTTTAAGAGTCATATATTAACAAAGAAAAGTTCTAAGAGAAAGAGAAACTTAAGAAAAAGTGCTTATGTTTCAACTACTCAAGAAAAAGCAATGAAGAAATTATTACCATACCTATAATATAGAGGTTTTTAGGAGGATTAAACATGGCTAGAGTTAAAAGAGCGGTAAATGCTCGTAAGAATCATAAAAAAGTATTAAAGCTTGCAAAAGGTTACTACGGTGGAAAAAGCAGATTATTTAAAACTGCTAATGAATCAGTAATAAGAGCTTTAAGAAATGCTTATGTTGGAAGAAGATTAAAGAAAAGAGATTTTAGAAGACTTTGGATAGCAAGAATTAATGCTGCTTCAAGAATGAATGGACTTTCATATTCAAAATTCATGAACGGAATTAAATTAGCTGGAATTGATATGAACAGAAAAATGTTATCAGAAATAGCTATAAACGATCCAAAAGCTTTTGCAGATTTAGTTGAATTAGCAAAAAGCTCAATTAAATAGTTTATACTATTAAAAAACACCTTAAAATAAAAATTTTAAGGTGTTTTTTTATTATAATCATGATAGTTATTAATTTAATGAATCAAAATGGAAAATTTGGGAAGAATATAAAAGTAAATTTGCATCATAAAATTAAATAAAAAGTATAATTAACAAAATTTAAATATTAATTATATAATAGATATAAGATTTGCAAACTTTTAAAAAAGAGGGGATCAACATGAAAATAGGATTGGTATTGTCTGGAGGGGGAGGAAAAGGAGCATATGAGCTTGGGGTTTGGAAGGCATTAAATGAACTTAGGATTGATAAATACATAGAAGTATTTTCTGGAACATCAATTGGAGCTTTTAATGCAGTATTATTTGCACAAAATAATATAAAAGATGCAGAAGCACTATGGGAGGAAGTAACTATAGATAAGCTTATTCCTATTAGTAAATTTGAATTACTTAAAAAAGGAGTTGGACTCATACTTGGTGGGAAAAATCTAAATATAGCCAAAAAATATATGAGTCAAAAGATAGAAGAAGGCGCAGTTTCAAAAGATGGAGCAAAAGAGATAATAAATAAGTATTTAGATATAAGCTTAATGAAAAGTAATAACAAGATTTGCTATGCGGCTTGTACTGAATTACCAGACTTTAAAGTGAAATATTTTAAAATAAATGATTTTACAGAAGATATAGGAAAAGAAATTGTTATAGCATCAGCATCTTTACCTTTAATATATGAACCAACCGAATTGTTTGGATGTAAATATATAGATGGAGGTATTTCGGATAATACACCTATCCAGCCTGTTTATGGCGAAGGTTGCGATATAATAATTGTAGTAATGTTGTCAAAAGAAGCAAGGATTGATAGATCATTATATCCAAATACAAAGATTATAGAAATATATCCAAGGAATTTAAATGAAAGTGTGATAAATGGCACTTTGAATTTAGATGATTCAGCAAAGAAGAATAGGATAAAAGAAGGATATGAAGATACAATATCACTTTTAGAGCCTATAATGAAGATGACTGAATTTAAGAATAGGATAGAAGAAGAAAGAGCTTTTCCAAAGTTATTTAAAATATATAATTTTTTAAAAGATCTATTTAAATCTAATAAAGAAGATGATATAAGCATAAGTTCATAAACTAAAAAACTGAGATTATTACTCTCAGTTTTTTTCAATACATCAAATTAGAATATTTGCTATTATATTCATAAGCTAATCCTTCATATATGAACTCTTTATGAGTTATATTAAGTAAATCACTTGGTTTTGTTAACCCAGGAATTTTATCAGAGTCATAAATATTACTTTTTATTAAAAGATGTGATATAAACTCAGAACAAAAATAGTGATTATTTCTTTTAATTGGTTTTTGAATAGCAACACCTATTAATCCTAATAAGCTATACTTATATTTTTTTTGTTCTTTTAAAAAGCTTTCTAATTCTTCATTTAATAATTTATATTGTTCATCATCTATGCTAATCTTATAAATAACACATTTACTATTTTCAAATCTTTTATAAACACCATCTTTTAAGTCTTCTTCAACTAATCCTCCTATAAAAGGAATTTGAGGGAAAACTCGTCCAAATGAATACATTTTTTTGAATGAATTATCAAAGCTTAAGGAAACATGTACATATGGATCTTTTGTATAATAATTAATACATTTTGAAAGTAGTGTTCCAGTATTTGAAAAGACTAAATAAATATCTCTATTTTTCATTTTGTAAAATCATCCCCCGAATAAATATTAAATAATAAATAATAAGCAAAATAAAAGCGTAAAATAAGTTGGTTAAATAAATATATATAAATTATATAGTATAAAGCTTAATTTATCCTTAAGAAAATATAAAAATATATAAAGTTTATTGTAATTATTAATAAATAATAAGCTAAGGTTTAAAAATTGCTAATAAAACTTGTTAGAAAGTAAATATGATACAATAAATATAATAATATTTGCTAAAATAATATAAACTAGAAATATATCAAAGAGCAAGTTATTATAATTTATAAATGGGATTTTTACAACAGGATTTTAAGGCGAGAGGTGATTATGTGAAAAAGAATGCAATGCAAAGAGAGTTTAAAAAGTTAAAATCGCAGATTAATCAAATAGAGGAAATAGCTCATAACTCGAAAGTAGGTGCTTTAATTGAACAAGAATCTTCTTTAAGGAAAAAGATAAGACTTCTTAAAGATATGGAAAGTGAAGGATTTAAGGATTTTTCAAGTATAAATGAAAGATATGAGGAGCTTTTAGAGTATATATCTAAGCGATTATTAGATGATTATAATAAAAAGAATAATACAGATTTTGATTTCTACCAAGTAATAAGGGGAAATTATAATAGCTTTATAAATTCAGGGTTTATGTCTGTATTAACAAGACAGCATATTCCTAAGTTAATTTCTAAGGAGTTTGAAGAAAACTTCCCAGACAATCCCAAAGATGAATATAGGTTAGCAAGAAATATTAAGAGAAAGATATATATACACCTAGGTGAAACCAATACTGGTAAAACTTATACGGCGATGGAAAGATTAAAAGTAGCAAAAAATGGAGTTTATTTATCTCCTCTTAGAATTCTTGCATTAGAAAACTATGAAAAATTAAATAATAGTGGAGTTATTTGTAACTTGTTAACAGGAGAGGAAGAAATATTAAAAGAAGGAGCTACTCATACATCTTGTACAATAGAAAAAGTAGATTTAAAAAAAGAATATGATATAGCTATTATAGATGAAATTCAAATGATAGATGATTCGCAAAGAGGAGCTGCTTGGACAAGAGCCTTACTTGGACTTAGATGTAATGAAATTCATATTTGTGGTGCATTGAATGCAAAGAGAATAGTTGAAAAGATAATCAAAGATTGTAATGATGATTATGAATTTAAAGAATATAAAAGAAGTATTCCATTAGAAATTCAAGAAAGTAATTTTAATTACAATCATGCAGAAGAAGGAGATGCAATAGTTGTATTTTCTAAGAAAAAAGTATTACAAATAGCAGAGCAATATTCAGATATGGGAATAAAAGCTAGTATAATATATGGAGATTTACCACCAGAGGTAAGAAGAAAACAATATGATATGTTTATTAATAAGGAAAATAAAGTTCTTATAACAACAGATGCTATAGGAATGGGAGTTAATTTACCTATAAAAAGAATAATATTTTTAGATATACAAAAATTTGATGGAGAGGAAATTAGGTATCTTACTTCACAAGAAGTAAAACAAGTTGCAGGCAGAGCAGGAAGAAAAGGAATTTATGAAGTTGGCTATGTTGCTACAGTAAGAGATAATCAAAAGTTTATAAAAGAAAAGCTTGAAGAAAATGATAAAATAATAAATGCAGCTGTTTTAGGACCATCAGAAGCTATTTTAAACATTAAAAATCTTCCACTAAATGAAAAACTAGCTTTATGGGCAACAAGAGAAGAATCAATAGATTATTATAGAAAAATGGATATAAATGAATATTTAATTATATTAGATAGTATTAAAAAATATAAATTGAAGGAAGAAATACAATGGGAATTATTAAAAATACCATTCGATATATCAAAAGATGAGCTTATGAATTCATTTTTAGATTATGTTGAGGAATTATTTGTGTTGAAAAATAAAGTAATAAGTAGACCTCAATGTTTTAGGGGAAATTTAGATGAGCTTGAATGCTATTATCAAAGGATAAATATGTACTATTCATTTTGCAAGGTATTTAATTTAGAATTTGATTTCAAATGGATTCATGAGGAAAGACTTAAGGTAAGTGAAGATATTAATGAAATATTGATAAGAATTTAAGTACTAAGAAGATAGATGAGAAAAAATTTCAACTATCTTCTTTTTATGTTTAAATTAAGTTGCTATCTTATTTTTATGTTTAAATTAAGTTGCTATCTTATTTCTTCTTAATAATAAATATAAAGATAATAAAAGACAAATCAATTCTGAAATTAAAGTTGCAATCCATATTCCAGTATCACCAAAATAAAATGATAAGGAAAATAAAGATAAGGAAATAAAAATAAGTCCTCTAGATATAGATATCATAGTTGCTTTAAATGCTTCCTCTATAGAAGCAAAATATCCAGAAATTAATACATTAAAGCCAAGAACTAAAAATGCGCAAGAAAATAAACGAAATGCTGAAATTGAATATGTAAATAAAGATGATGAAGAATTCTTTATAAATATATAAACAATTTCTTTAGCAAAAACCATGCAAATTATAAATATTGCAGCAGATGATATAGAAATAGCTTTTATGCTCATTTTTATTAATTTTTTTATTGTTTTAAATTCTTCTTTTCCATAATAATAACTACACAATGGTTGTATTCCTTGTGTTATTGCTATCATAGTCATTATTACTAAAGTATTTACGTAACAAATTATACTATATGTAACGATTCCATTTTCTCCTATATATTTCAATATAGTTTGATTAAAAAGAAGTATAACAATACCAGAAGTAAGTTCTGTTATTGCATCTGGAAATCCAATAGATAATATTCTTTTTAGGTATTTTACTTTAAACTTGAATTTAGTTAAACTTAGTTTAGATTTTTTACTCATAAAATGTGATAAAAAGAATATAAAAGATACTCCTTGAGAAATAATAGTCGCATATGCAGCACCCTTAATACCAAAATCTAAGACAATAACAAATAAAAAGTCCAATATTATATTAGTAAACGCAGAAATAATCATACCTATTATTGCAAGATAAGGATAGCCATCAGCTTTTGTTAATACTTCTAAACAATAAGAAATTATGAAAAATCCATTGAAGCTTATAATTATTTTTAAATAATCTTTTACTAGATTGAGAGTATTTTCAGTAGCGCCTAGGAATAAAGATATCTTATCTAAATTTAATAAGCATATTAAAGTTATAAGTAGTGATACAGTAAGCATACAAAATAAATTAAAAGAAAAAAACTCATTGGCCTTTTTAATATTATTTTTTCCAATATAAATAGAAATTATGGTGGAAACTCCAGTTGAAAATAACATAGAAATTGCAAATATAAAGTTTATAAAAGGCATTGCTATATTCACTGCTGCAAGGGCAGTTTCTCCAACACCTCTACTAACAAAAATACCATCTACCATTGTATATAATGAAAATATCCACATTGCAGTAACTGATGGAACTAAGTACTTAAAAAATTGTCTTTTTAAAGATAGATTGCTATCCATTTGACTCTCCTTTACTGTCTAATTATGATATAATATATAAACTAACATAAAGATTATATCTTTAATTAAATAATATTACAAATTGCTAGCATTTAATTAAGATTAGTCTTAGAATAGCTTAAGGAAGTAAAATAAAACTTTTAATGTTGAAAGGAAGATATAAATGGTATATAAATTCAAATTTGATGAAAAAGAATATACTTTAGGAGAAGATAATTTAGAGTACTTTGCAAATGATGAAAATGAAGAACTAGAGGAAATTGATGCAGAAAAGGTATTGGAACTACTTTCAAATAGTGATGAAGTAGATTTTCAAAATGCATATTATGAAAGTTGTTGCAGTAATTGCAAAGCTGGAAAGGAAGAAAAAAAGAAGGTTTTTGACTTTTTAGAGTTCTATTTTTATGCATATGGAAAAGATAATAAATTTGTGACAAGTAGTATCGATAATGAGTACGGAAAAAAATCTTTCACTAGATTAAATAGAGAAGGAATAGTTGATAAAAGTTATTTAGTTACAGTTATAGTTTGTAAAAATTGTGGGACATATTCTGTGGAAATCGAAGAATTTGAGCTTTAATATATAAAGTAAAATATTTGATGTATTAAATTTTATTTAGGGTATAAAATACTTTTGAAAGGATGTGTTTTATATGCCAAAGAATGAGAAAGATATAAATCCTTTGCAAAAAGGTACAAGAAGACAAAAGTTACATAAGAATCAAGATAATGTAGGCAATGATGAAAATAGAGCTGAATACACAGATTTTGATGGCAATCCAATAAAATAGTTTAACTTTAAGATGGGTAAGATTAATCTTACCTATCTTTTTTATGTTCGAAAATCATACAAAGTTAATCTTCTAAAAATATTACATAAAGTTATTATTTTCTGATGAATGAAAAATTTTATTTAATACTTAAAAATAAATTAAAATTGGGATTAATTGGGCATGAAGGGCGATAAATGTGATACTATAAAGTTAGATATTCATATAAAGGTATAATTCATAAATAAATATATAAATTAAAGTATCATTATAAAATAATTTCTAAATTGAAAGGAGTAGGTAATGATTAAGAAAATAGATTTAATAATTGGAATATTCATAGTTATATATTCTATAAGTATTAATTTAATCTTTGGGAAGATTAGTTTCAGTGAAGTATTTTTAGGAATTGGAATTATTCTAATTATTTATCACTATACAAAAGAAAAAATGAAACAATTTATTAATAGAAGAAAAAGTATTAAAGGAATGTTTAATATTATAAGGTACTTTATAGCAATAATATTATTAATTTTTATAATAATAGAAAGTGCAATAGTTATATTCCCTAAAAATAATAAAATCTATTCAGATTATGTTATAGTTCTCGGAGCTGGTATTAAAGGAGAAAAGCCTAGTCTTACATTAATGCAAAGGTTAGATAAAACTATTGAGTATGTTAATAATCAAGATAAAGAAGTTCAAATAATAGTTTCTGGAGGACAAGGAAGAGGGGAAGATATATCAGAAGCACAAGCAATGAAAAAGTATTTGGTGGATAATGGGATAAAAGAAGAATCAATAATAATGGAAGATAAATCTACAAGTACAAACGAAAATTTAATATTTTCAAAAGAAGTATTGGAAGATTGTACAAAGAAGAATATAGTAGATATAAATGTAAAGATAATAACATCAGATTTTCATGCATTTAGAAGTAACATGATAGCTAAAAAGTTAGGATATAGTAATATCAGCTTTTATACAAATAGCACGCTTCCAGTCCTAATTCCTGTTATGTATTCTAGAGAATTTTTAGCTATAATAAAGTCATATTTGATAGATATAAAAAAATAAATTTTGTAAAAATATCTAAAGGTAAATCTCGGTTTTTGTAGAATAATAGAGGTAGAATATTAATATGATTCTTAGAGTAATTTTTATATCACCTTTAATAAAATATTAATACAAACATAAAGAGTTAGGCTTAAGGGGGAAACGTTAATGGCTAAAGTTACAGAGTGCTCAATAATAATTAAAGATGATTTTAACAACGTATTTGTTGTTCAAAGAAAGACTAAAAAAAATGAACCAAAACTTTGGTATAGTGTTGGTAAAAAAGTAAGAGGAAAAGAATCAGAAGAAAAATGTGTTTCAAGAGCTGTAAAAGAAGATTTAAAATCTATAATATTTAATTTAGAAAGAATAGGGGAAGTTTTAAATAAAGAGAGAGATGAGTTGTGTGCAGTTTACAAAGGAGAACTTAAAGAGAGAGTAACATATGGAAATGATATAGTTGATGGTAAATGGTTAAGCATAAATGAAGTCGATGACTGTGATTTAGCACCAGGAGAAAAAGAAAAAATTTTAATGTATATTAATATATAAAATTTGATGAAAAATTGAGCTATGTTGATTAATATAGCTCTTATTTTTAATGTAAAGAAAGTATAACTTTAGTATTGCATAAAATTAGAGCTATTGACATCATAAAGTTAAATAATTATCATATAAATAGAAAGGTGAATATTGGTTCATTTGTTTAGAGAAGATCTTTATTCATATGTTGAAATATTCATTTAAAATAAGTAGTTATTATCTAACAAAAAAGAGAAATCTGATTTGAAAGAGAATAGTAAATAGTATATTAATAATAAAAATTATAAAATTAAGTTGCAAGCTTAGTTTATTTTGTTTTGCTCTAAACTACTGTAATTTTTATTATTAATATAATAAGCCTATTTTCTTTGTATTTAAGAAAATAGGCTCTTTTTAATATATAAGAAAATATGAAACTTAAACTTTAAAGAATGTAATTATACAATGTTTTAGTATACCAATCTTGAGGAAATATATTAATTTATTATGTAAAGATCTGTATGTAAAATGAATTATTGTTAATCTAGCATGATAATGTTAAAGTAGCAATAAAAAATAGGGGGATAAGATATGAAGATAGGTGTAATAAGTGCAATATTAGAAGAACCAAGTAAGTGTAATGCTGAATTTAATGAAGTTGTTGCAAGTTTTAGAGGAAACATTAGGGGAAGGATGGGAATACCATTAGAAGATGGCATATCAATTATATCTATAGTTGTTACAGGTGATTTAAATGAAATTAATAGTTTAACAGGAAAGCTTGGAAACATTGAAGGAGTTACAGTTAAAACAGCAATTAGTAAAAAAGAGATGTAATAAGAAAAATAATTATAAGTACATAGCTAAACATAAATTTATTGCAAATAGTGATATAAATATCATTTGGAGGAGTGTATATGCAAGTTAAAAGTATTATAGACAAGCTTTATAACTTTAACAATGCTAGTGGAGAGGAGTTATTATTTTTATTAGATAATTTAAGTGAAGATGATAAGGTTTATCTAGTACAGAAAGCACATGAAACTAGAATGAAAACTTATGGAGATAAAGTCTATATGAGGGGACTTATTGAATTTACAAACTTTTGTAAAAAAAACTGTGTATATTGCGGCATAAGAAGAAGTAATAAAGATGCTGATAGATATAGACTTACAATGGAAGATATTATGGAATGCGTGGATATTGGAGATAGACTTGGATATAAAACTTATGTACTTCAAGGTGGAGAAGATGACTACTTTACTGATGAAAGAATGGTAGAAATAATAAAGATGATAAAAAATAAATATCCAAACAATGCTATAACCTTATCGTTAGGGGAAAGAAGCTATGATTCATATAAAAAAATGTATGAAGCAGGAGCTGATAGATATTTATTAAGACATGAAACAGCTACTAAAGAACTTTATGAAAAATTACATCCAGGAGCTAGCTTTGAAGAAAGAAGACAGTGCTTAAGAAATTTAAAAGAAATAGGATATCAAATAGGAGCAGGCTTTATGGTTGAGCTTCCAGAACAAACAAATAAAGATTTAGTTAACGATTTATTATTTGTTAAAGAGCTAGAACCACACATGTGTGGAATTGGGCCGTTTATACCTCATAAGGATACTCCACTAAAGGATGAAAAGGCAGGAACTGTTGAGAAAACTACTACAATGCTAGCTTTAGTAAGACTTTTATTACCAAATGTTTTATTACCTTCTACTACAGCTCTTGGAAGTATTGATCCAACAGGTAGAGAAAAGGGAATTAAAGCAGGAGGAAATGTGGTTATGCCAAATCTCTCGCCAACAAGTGTCAGAGAAAAGTATTCACTTTATGATGGCAAAATATGTACTGGAGATGAGGCAGCAGAATGCAGAAAATGCATAGAGGGGAGGATAAATAAAGCTGGATTTAAGGTTGAGGTAACAAGAGGAGATAATGTAGCATGGAGAAAAGAAAATGCTAATAAATTTACTGAAGTTATCGATAATAGAATCCAATGCGAAAATATACAAATAATTAAATTGAATAAATAATTTATAGATTATAGGGGTGTTTTATATGTTTATTGATCATGAGTATATTGAAAGAATTTTAGAAGAAGCAAAGGGAGCAACAAGTAAGGATATAAAGGCTGTTTTAGAAAAGGCTAAAAAAAGAGCGGGATTATCTTATGAAGATATAGCAGTTCTTCTTCAAGTAGAGGATAAAGAAGATTTAAAAGAAATATACAAATTAGCAGGGGAAATTAAGGATTCAATTTATGGTAAAAGAGTAGTAATTTTTGCACCGTTATATGTTAGCGATTATTGCGTAAATAATTGTGTTTATTGTGGATATAAAAGAAGTAATGACTTTGGAAGAAGAAAATTAACTATGGAAGAAGTAGCTGAAGAAGTTAAAATATTAGAAAAAATGGGACATAAGAGATTAGCATTAGAACTTGGGGAAGATCCAGTTAATGCACCAATAGACTACGTATTAGAATGCTTAGATACTATTTATAAAACTCAAAATGATAATGGAGAAATTAGAAGAGTTAATGTTAATATAGCTGCAACAACTGTAGAAGAATATAAAAGACTAAAAGAAGCTAAAATAGGTACTTATATATTATTCCAAGAGACATACCATAAACCAACTTATGATAAAATGCATCCAAAATCATTAAAAGGAGATTATAATTACCATTTAACTGCATTTGATAGAGCAATGGAAGCAGGAATAGATGATGTAGGAGCAGGAGTATTATTTGGACTAGCTGATCCTAAATTTGAAGTAATAGGACTTATGATGCATAATAGACACTTAGAAGAAAAATATGGAGTTGGATTCCATACAATTTCAATGCCAAGATTAAAGCCAGCTTCAGGGGTAACACTACAAGAGTTCCCTAATTTAGTAGATGATGAAATGTTTAAAAAGTTAGTTGCAATTATAAGAATAGCTGTACCATTTACAGGAATTATAATGTCAACAAGAGAAACAGCAGAAATGAGAAGAGAGCTATTAAGATGTGGTGTATCTCAAATCAGTGCAGGTTCAAGTACTGGAGTTGGGGGATATAAGGAAAGGGAAGAGGGTACAGAAACTCTTCAATTTAAGACATCAGATGATAGAACTCCATTAGAAGTAATAAAATCTGTTTTAGATGATGGATATATACCAAGCTATTGTACAGCATGCTATAGAAGAGGAAGAACTGGTGAAAGGTTTATGAAGCTTGCAAAGAGTGGTGAAATTCAAAATGTGTGTGAGCCTAATGCAATGACAACTCTTTTAGAATTTGCTATAGATTATGGTGATAAGGAAATATTAGAAAAAGCTGAAGCTGTTATAAAAACTGAGAGAGAAAGAATAAAGAGAGATGACATAAAAGAGCTTTTAGATAAAAACTTAGAAAGACTTAGAGATGGAGAAAGAGATTTATATCTATAGGAGGATAACTGTATGAATTCAACACCAAATGCTAATAGAAAACATATAGCTGTTTTTGGAAAGACAAATGCAGGAAAGTCATCTTTGATAAATAGATTTTTAGGACAAGAAGTTTCGCTTGTATCTGAAAAAGAAGGAACAACTACAGATCCAGTACAAAAAGCTATGGAGCTTATACCAGTTGGACCAGTTTTAATTATAGATACAGCTGGATTTGGAGACAAAAGTGAACTTGGAGAAGTAAGAGTTAAAAGAACTCTAGATATACTTAAAAGAACTGATGTAGCAATTTATCTTTTTGATATTAATGATATTGATTTAGAAGAATTTAAAGAAGCTAAAAGAAATTTTAAAAAATATAATATACCTTATGTAGTTGTTATAAATAAATCTGATAGTGTTAATGAAAATATCTTAGAAGAATTACAAACTAAATTTAAAGATTCGATATTTTTATCCTCAAATACAGGTGAAGGAATTGAATTACTAAAGGAGAAACTTATAGAAATTTTAAAAGAAGAAGAGGAAGAACTACCGATAGTAGGAGATTTACTTCCTTATAATAGTAAAGTTATATTGGTTGTACCGATAGATTCAGAAGCTCCTAAAGGAAGAATAATTTTACCTCAAGTACAATGTATAAGAGATTGCTTAGATCACGGTATAAAGAGCTACGTTGTAAGAGATACAGAGCTTGAAAGTGCACTTGAAGAATTAAAGGATGTAGATTTAGTAATAACAGATTCTCAAGCATTTAAAGAAGTTGATAAAATTGTTCCTAAAAATATTAAGCTTACAAGTTTTTCAATGCTATTTGCAAGACAAAAGGGAGATTTCGAAGAGTTTATAAAAGGTGCTTTAAAAATCAAAGATTTAAATAAGAACTCAAGAATTTTATTTGCAGAAAGCTGTACTCATAATGTTTCACATGAAGATATTGGAAGAGTTAAAATTCCTAAGCTATTAAACAAATATGTTGGTGCTGATTTAACATATGATTATAGTATTTTCCATGACTTCCCTGAAGATATAGATAAATATGATTTGATAATTCATTGCGGAGCATGTATGATAAATAGAAAAACTGTAATTAATAGAGTAAAGCAATGTAAGGAAAAAAATGTTCCAATAACTAATTATGGTATTGTATTAGCATATTTAAATGGAATATTAGAAAGAAGCCTGTCTTTGTTTAATATTAAAAATGATGATATAATGTAGAAGCTTAAATTAACAAAGGAAAAAAGGGGGATATAATCATGAAAGAATTAGTTGTAGAATCAAATAGATGTTATATGTGTAAAAATCCAAAATGCCAAGCAAATTGTCCAATTAATACTCCTGTACCAGAAATAATAGGGTTATTTAAAGAGGGACAAATAGCAAAAGCAGGTGAAATACTATTTAAGAATAACCCCTTATCTTTAGTATGTTCTATAGTTTGTCCTCACGAGGATCAATGTAAAGGAAACTGCATTAGAGGAATTAAGGATGAACCAGTAAGCTTTTGTGATATTGAAAGACACATATCTAAATATTATTTAGAAAATATAAGGCTTGAAAAAGAAAATGAACTAGATGAAAGAGTGGCAATAATTGGGGGAGGTCCTGCAGGAATAACAATTGCATTTATATTGGCACAAAAAGGATATAAAGTTACTATATTTGACTCACATGACAAGATTGGTGGAGTATTAAGATATGGTATTCCAGAATTTAGATTGCCAAAGAGTATTATAGATCATTATGAAGAAAGATTAATTGAACTCGGAGTTAAAATAAGGCCAAATACATTAGTTGGACCTGTATTAACTTTAGATAAACTTTTTTATGATGGATATAAAGCAATATTTATTGGTACTGGTGTATGGAACCCAAAAACTCTAGATATAAAGGGCGAAAGCTTAGGGAATGTACATTATGCAATTGACTATTTAAAATCACCTGAAGTATATAACTTAGGAAAGAAAGTATGCATAATAGGAGCTGGAGATGTTGCGATGGATGCAGCAAGAACAGCAAAGAGAAATGGAGCTAATGAAGTATATATACTATATAGAAAAGGTATGGAAAATGTACCTGCTACAAAAGCTGAATTAGAAGGAGCAATTTCAGATGGTATTAAATTTGAATTATTTAAGTCTCCTTTAGAATTAACAGAAGATGGAGTAAAATATATAGAAACAGAAAATGTTGTAGGTGAAGATGGAAGGATAAGTACTGTAACGGTTGAAGGTAAAGAAGGATTATTTGAATGTGATTCAATAATAATAGCTGTTAGTCAATCACCTAAAAACAATATCGTTTCCAATACAACAGGGCTTGAAACAAATAAATGGGGACTTCTATTAACTGATGAAGTTGGACATACAACAAGAGATGGAGTTTTTGCATCAGGAGATGTAGTTACTGGAGCTAAAACTGTAGTTAGGGCAGCATCACATGCTAAGATAGTTGCAGAAGAAATAGAAAAATATATATTGAAAAATAAATAATAAAATATTTTAAATTAGAGGCTATAGATTTATAGTCTCTAATTTTTGTGAGATTTTAGAAAAAGTTGTTTGTTATGAAAAATATATTATATGATATTTTTACATATATATACTATTGTATTAATAACTATTAGTTAAATTATTATTATAAAAAGAAAAGAAAATATTTAATTCTCTGAATTTTCATATATAATATAAGTATGAAAAGGATTTACAAGTTAGGCGGAGGATTTTATGGGAGCGATGGTGGAATTATTAAATGAAGTATGTAAAGAAACTAATGTGAAAATGAGGTTATTAGATGCCAATAATAATGAGATATATGGTAATTTACCTACAACGGAATCTAAGGTGATGAGAAAAATATCTGTTAATAATAAAGCATATAAAATTATATTAGAACAAGATGATATAAAGATAATACCTATGGTTGAATATATATTAAATAAATGTATTAAAAAAGAAAATATAATAAAGGAATTATTAGAAGCAAGAAAACAATGGGATGTTTTAAATGAATCTGTAATAACTAAATCAAATAAAATGTTATTAATTGAGACTAATAAAGAAGATGAAGCATTAGAAATAGTAAGAGATACATATGTAGGAAATGATATTTATGTTGGAGAGATATATGACAGAATAATAGTTATAGGAAATTTAGAGGACGAAAAAGATCATGCCTTTTCATTAAAAGAAACGATAATACAAACTTTAGGAGTAAATGCAAAAATAAGTATAAGTGATTTAGATTATACTTTTCATGGATTTAAAAGGGCATATAGTGGAGCTGTACAAGCTCTTGAGATAGGTAGAAAATTTAAAATTAAGCCTGAAATATATTGCCTTAAAGATATGTATTTGGAGAAAGCTATATTTAATTTATCAAGTGAATATTCAAATGATTTAAAAGAAGAGTATAAAGATATATTTAAAGGCTTTAATCATGAATTAACACAAACTTTAGAGGAAATATTAAAATGTGATTTATCATTAACAAAAGCAGCTAAAAATTTATATATTCATAGAAATACACTGATGTATAGAATTGAAAAAATTAAGAAAGAAACCGGGTTTGATGTACGTAACTTTAAGGAAGCTACTTTTCTTTATATTTTATATATGAATAGTAAAAGAATTTAAATAAAAATATTCTATTAATAATTTGAGTTTAAAATTTAAAAATGAGCCATAATAATTAAAATTAAATACATTATTATGGCTTATTTTTATAATTGTTTATATTGATATACAATAGTTACATGTAAATAAATAAACCTAAGAGTCCTGTTAATGTTATAATCGTTAATGGATTAAACTTGTATTTTCTAAGTAAAAAAAGTGAAATAGAAAAAATTATGATAGCAACTAAGTTAATGTTATTTAAATTTCCGCTTAAAGTAGTTCTTCCTAAAAATGCAATTAAAATTATAGAGGAAGCAGATGATGCAATAAGACCAATTGAAGTTGAACGAAGACCTTTTAAAACATTTGCAATTTCTTCAATATCCTTATGCTTTTTAAAAAAGTTAAATAAGAAAATGGAAATAATCACACCAGTAATTACGCAAGCAAAGGTAGCTAATATTGCACCAAAAATTCCTGCTATTCTTAGACCAACAAAAGTTGAAGCATTAATTGATAGTGGGCCAGGGGTCATTTGAGATATAGTAATAATATCAGTAAATTCTTGAATAGTAAGCCAACCATATTTATTTACCATTTGGTCTTGAATTAGAGGCATTATAGCATAGCCTCCGCCAATACTAAAGGAACCTATTTGCCAAAAGCTTAAAAATAAGGTGATAAGGATGTTAATCATTTCTAAGTCCTCCTAATTTTTTCTTCCTAACATATACTTGAGTAAGGCTAACTATTACTCCAAAAATAATAATAGCTAGTACATTTATATTAAAGAAGAAGCTAGCTATAAATGAAAACGGTACTAGAAAAGATAATAATAAATTTTTTTCTTTAAACACATCATGGCTCATATCAATAACTAGGTCTACAATTGTAGCCGCAACACCAGCTTCCATTCCTTTAAGAATTGCAGAAATAACTATATTACTTCTAAAAGCTTCGTAGAAGAAAGAAATAACGGATAATATTAACAATGGAGGTAAAACTGTACCTATACATGTTATGATAGTTCCTTTTATTCCTAAAAGATTGTAACCTATTAATGAAGATAAATTAACAGCAATGGCTCCAGGATTTGATTGAGCTATTGCTGCCATATCAAGCAATTCTTCGTTATTTATTAATTTCATATCTTCGACTAAATATTTTCTTAATAAAGGAATAATTACGTATCCTCCACCAAAACTAAAACAACTCACTAAAAATGTCACTTTAAAAAGTGAAAAATATAGCTTAAACTCTTTAATTTTCATGTCATGCACTCCTTATAATTTACTCTTATGCATATAAGTATATAGCATAGACACAGGATAAGTATAATAGTATAATTTTATATAATATATAAACATTTAGTAATGAATTAGGAGGGAAAATGAAGATTAGGCATTTACGTATTTTTAAAGCAGTATGTGAAGAGGAAAGTGTCACTAAAGCATCTGAAAAATTGTTTATGACACAGCCAGCAGTTTCCCATGCTATAAGTGAGTTAGAGGATTATTTAGGAGTATCCCTATTTGATAGAATTTCAAGAAAAGTTTATTTAAATGAGACGGGTAAACTATTTCTTACCAAAGTTACAAAGCTATTAGACTTATACGATGATTTAGATAAAAATATTAAAGAATTAGAAGATAATGCTGTTATTAAGATAGGTTCATGTATGACTATTGCAAATTTTATTTTACCTACTATAATAGAAAAATTTCAAGGTGTATGTAAATCTACTCCAACTAAAATTATAGTTGATAATGCAAGAAGTATCGAAAATATGTTATGTAAGAATGAAATTGATTTGGGTTTAATAGAGGGTGTTGTTTATAACGAAGAACTTGAAAGAATTCCATTTTCTTCTTATGAATTAGTAGTGGTTTGTTCTAATAAACATAAATTTGTAAAAGAAAACTCTATAATGTTAAATGAATTAGTAAAGGAAAAGTTATTATTAAGAGAAAAGGGAAGTTCTATTAGAGATATTTTTGATAGTGCTTTACTATTACATGATATAAGAGTTAATCCTAGTTGGACAAGTGTAAACTCTCAAGTTTTAATAGAGGCTGCAAAGAAAAATTTGGGAATAACAGTATTACCTAAAGTATTAGTTGAAAATGAAATTGATCTAGGAAATCTTATTGAAGTCAATGTTAATGAACTTAACTTATCTAATGTAAATAATATTGTTTTTTATAAAGGAAAAGTACAAACTAATAGTTTTAAGGAATTGGTTAATATAATAAAAAATATAGTTTAGTAAACTTAATATAGGTGCATAATAAATCTTTTTTCATATTATAAGTATATATTAAGAAGGTATTTGAGTTTGGGGTGATTTATATATTTAATATGTTATGGAGAGATGAAAAATATAGCATTGATGTAATAATAGACTCTATAGGAAAAATTGATAATAAAGTGCGAATATGTGATTTTTTTGATAATGTTACGTTAAAAAGACCTGATGCTATTAAACTTATTATTTTTACAATAGAAGGAGAACCTATATTTATAACTATAATTTATAATGGAAATTTTATAAAATTAATTGATGATTCAACTAAGACTAATTCAAAACATTATAATGAGTATACTGGGAATAAATATTTAAAAGAAGCTCAAGGAGAAATGATTACTTATAGTTTATACCAAGATGAAGAGTTTATAAGAAGAATGTTTTCTTATAGAAATTAAAATAGTCTATAGGTTTATTTTTAATAATCCTATAGACTATTTTTATAATTTATTTCTTAATTATATGTCTAAGAAAAGCATTAATAAGCATTGTCTATAAATTCAAACTTACTTACATCAAATAATCCTTTATCAGTTATTTTTAGTTCTGGGATAACTGGTAATGATAAGAAAGATAAAGTTAAAAATGGATTGAAATTTATATCTGGAGCAACTTGCTTTATAGCTAAATGTAGTTTGGCTAAATCATCAACAACTTCTTGAGATGTTCTTGAAGTTATTAACCCAGCGATTTCTAGTTGAATTGATGCTAATACCTTTTTATCTTTAACAACTATAATTCCACCATTTATTTTTTTTAGTTCTTCAACTGCAAATAATATATCTTCATCAGATGTTCCACATGTTATTAAATTATGAGAATCATGAGCAACAGTTGTAGCAATTGCTCCATATTTTAGGTTTAATCCTTTTATTACTCCAAGGCCAATATTGCCTGTATTTTTATGTCTTTCAATCACAGCTATTTTTAACAAATCTAAATTTACATCTGATTGAAATGATTTTGTATCTTTTAAGGTACTTATATCAACTTTTACATGATTACTTTCAAGCTTATTTGGATTAATTTTAATTACATTAAGTTTGGTTTTTCCTTCTATATCTATTTCTAAATCTTGAGAAGTAATCTTTTTTGTATTAATATTATTTAATTTAGGAAATTCAAATTGTTTATCAGATGTATTACATACTAATTTATTTTCTTTTACTACTAATGTTCCGTTTTTATAAACTGAGTTAATCTTAAAATTAGATAAATCATCTAATATTAAAAAGTCCGCTACATACCCTGGTGCAATTGCTCCTTTGTATTTAAGGTTATAGCATTCTGAAGGATTTAATGTACACATTTGAATAGCTGTTTCAGGGGCTAGACCATAAGAAATAGCCATTTTGATAGAGTTATCAATACTTCCATTTTCTATTAAATCATCTATATGCTTATCATCTGTGCAAAAACAAATTCTCCTACTATTAGAAATAGAAACAGCCTTTATTAATTCTTTTAGGTTCTTTGCGACAGATCCTTCTCTAATGTGAACATACATGCCTCTTCTTAATCTTTCAACAACTTCTTCAGCTAAATGCGATTCATGATCTGTAACTATATTTGCAGTTGAATAAACGTTAAGCATATCATTTGTAAATCCAGCACAATGACCATCAATTATTAAACCATTTGATTTTGCATCCCAAAGTTTATTAATCATATCATCAGAACAATTTATAACTTCAGGGAAATTCATAACTTCGGCAAGTCCTAATACATTAGATTCATTATATAATTGATGCAAATCGTCACTTCCTAATATTGCTCCAGAAGTTTCAAAAGAAGTAGCTGGAACGCATGAAGGAAGCATAAAGTAATAATCAAATGGAGTAGCTTTAGAAAGATCCATAATCAGTTTTATACCTTTGTCTCCTAGTACATTAGCAATTTCATGAGGGTCAATAACTATAGATGTGATTCCATGCAATAATGCAGCTTTATAGTATTCTTGTGGAGTTACTAGTGACGATTCGATATGAGCATGGGCATCTATAAGACCAGGGCAAATAAATTTGCCAGTACCATCAATTTCAACTGTGCCCTTATAATCACCAAAGCCAACAATAACTCCATTTTTTATAGCTACATTATTTATAAAAGAACTGTTTTGAAATACATCAACAATAGTTATATTATTAATAACTAAGTCACATATTTCTGCTTTACTTGAAGCCTTAATTTGAGATATAAAATCTTTTTTATTCATAAATCCACCTCTGAGTATATTTAAATATAATAATAAACAACCTCACCTGGATTAAAACTTCTTAGTTATACTATTTACGGTAGTATAGTAGAGACGCCCAAACCATATTATCAGGCTTATAGGAAGGTTATTTTTATCTATTATATGAAATACCAGACAAGCTGTCAAAGGAAAAGTTATATTAATATAATATTATTTATAGTTAAATAAAGAACTAAAGAACTTTTAAACTTTTATAATTTATGATTTAATATTTTTATAAGGAGGGGGTATATTTGCCAATCAAAATTCCAAGAGATCTTCCAGCATATAATGTTTTATCTAATGAAAATATATTTGTAATGAATATTGAAAGAGCAGAAACACAAGATGTAAGACCTTTAAAAATAGCAATTTTAAATTTAATGCCAATAAAGATTCAGGCTGAAAATCAATTGCTTAGATATCTATCTAATACTCCAATACAAGTAGAAATAACATTGATACAAACCAAAACATATATGTCTCAAAATACTCCTATTGAGCATTTAAAAAAGTTTTATAATTATTTTGATGAAGTAAAAAATGATAAGTTTGATGGGTTAATAATAACTGGGGCACCTGTTGAAACTATGGAATTTGAAGATGTATCATATTGGGATGAACTAAGAGAAATAATGGAGTGGAGTAAAATGAATGTTTTTTCTACATTACACATATGTTGGGGAGCTCAAGCTGCATTATATTACCATTACAATATAAATAAAAAGCCTTTAGAAAAGAAAATATTTGGAGTATTTCCTCACAAGATTAATAAAATCAGTGAGGATTTAACACGAGGGTTAGATGATATTTTTTATGCACCTCATTCAAGGCATACTACTACATCAAAGGAAGATATAAATAGAGTTAAGGAGCTAGAAATATTATCAGAGTCAGAAGAAGCTGGAGCATTTATTATTGCAACAAGAGATAAAAGACAAATATTTATTACTGGTCATTTAGAATACGATAGAGATACACTAAAAAATGAGTATTTAAGAGATTGTAATAAAGGAATAAAAATAGATATCCCTAAAAATTATTTTCCTAAAGATAATATAAAAGAAACTCCTATAGTAAGATGGAGAGGAAGTGCTAATATAGTTTTTGCTAATTGGTTAAACTATTGCATATATCAAAACACTCCATTTAAACTTGAAAATATAAAGTGATTATTTATACAAAATATAAAATTACTTTGCCTTTATGATTTAAATTTCTATTAATTCATAAGGGCACTTTTTGTTATATATAGTAATATAATAAATTAGAAAGGCATGTATGGAGGATTTTATGAAAGATAGGGCAATTATATTTGGATCTTCAGATAACTTTCTAATATACTTTATTAAATATGTTATTTTAAAGAATATTGAAACTTACCTAGTACTTATGAAGAATGAAGAAATAGATATAATAAAAGATATAGAAAAGGAAGTTACGATAATAAGATTTGATGGAAACATAGAGCATTTAAAATTACTTTTAAAATCTATAGAACCTAAGGTAATATATAATTTATATGATCTAAGCTTAGAAGATAAATATGAAATAAAAGATATTATAAGTAGTAATTACTTAAATATTATTCTAATTTTAGAAGCACTTACAACATCAACAGATACAAAGCTTATTAATTTAGTAAGTAAAAGTAAGGTTAATGAAGAAGGAAATCCACTAAATTTATATTCAGCAGTTCAGAAATCTTTAGAAAGTATTATTCTTTATTATAAAAATATATATAATATAAATACTTCCATAGTATATAAAACTGGAGATGTAAAATTAGATTTAGAGAAATTATATAGTTTTTAAAATGATAAAGCTAATAATGCTTAAAAGTATTATTAGCTTTATCATTTTTATTAATTTAATTATGGTTGAAATTATTAATGATAGAATATATTATATAATTAATATTAATTAATAATTTATATTGCTATTTGGAGGTGTAATATGAAAAAGTATTTTAATTTTGCAATTTTTTATTTAGTCTTGGGGTTAGCCATGGGAGTATTCTACAGGGAGTTTACAAAGCTTAATGGATTTGAAGGAAGAACTGTATTATCAGTTGTACATACTCATGCAATAGTATTAGGATTTATTTTCTTTATTTTAGTGTTACTTTTAGAAAAAAATTTTGGATTATCAAAGATAAAACATTTTAGTAAATGGATGATATTTTATAATGTATCATTAATATATGTTTTAGGAACTTTCACAGCTAGAGGAATAATGCAAGTATTAGGAACTGATTTTGCTGGATTAAGCCATATAGCTGGTCTTGGACATGCTATGATTGGGATTGCAATGATCTGGTTCGTAGTTACAGTTAATAAATCAATAAAAGAATAATATTTTATAATAAATATAATAAAACTTGATAAAAATAAAGGGGGAATAATTACTCCTTTATTTTTTGCACTTTTATAAAATTTGATATATAGTTTAAATATAATTATTTTAATTATAGGAATGGTGCGTACATATGAAAGAGTTAATAAAATATCAATTAGGCAAAATGGAGATATTCAATAAATTAGATAAGGCTACAATAAATGCATTATCTGAATTAGGAGAAAGTAAGTGCTATTTAAAAGGCAGTCATATATTTAGAGATAAAGATGAAATTAATAAAGTTTATATAGTATATAGTGGAAAAGTTGCTCTTTATAAATTAAACGAGTCAGCCCAAAAAAAGATAATATTTATATTAGGTAAGGAGTCTATACTAAATGCAGTAGTTTTAGATGATTTACCAGCTTCTATAAACTGTGAAGTATTTGAAAAAGCTGAGGTTTTATCATTTGATAGAATGAGGTTCCAAGAAATTATGATGAGCGACTTTGAACTAACAAAGATAGTAATATCATCCTTAAGTATAAAAGTAAGAAGGTTATATAGACAGCTAAAAAATTCTACTCCTATAAAGGTTGAAAAAAGAGTTGCGGCAAAGCTATGGAAGTTATCTAAGGATTATGGAATAGAAGTTCAAGATGGAACTATTATAGACTTAAATATAAGTGTAACTTATTTAGCAGATATGTTTGGAGCACCACGAGAAACAATTTCTAGAGCTTTAAAAATACTTCAAGAAAATGATTTAATAATATATGAAAAGAAAAAGATAAAAGTAAAAGATAAAGATAAATTATCTAAATTTTTTAAAGGAATATGATAATAAAAATAAAAACTGTGATGAAAGTCACGGTTTTTATTTTTATTAGCATTTATAATTTAAGCATAGAGATTGTGATAATAATAACAATCATAAGGGGAGAAAAATGATGTTTAATGAAGAATTTAATAAGGTTGCGTCTGCTGCTAAATCTAAGGTTGAACTTTTAAAAAATAATAAACTTGGATATTTTATTAGCTCAATGTTAGCAGGTATCTATGTTGGATTAGGTATTATGTTAATTTTCACAATTGGAGGGTTGCTTAGTTCGGCAAATTCGCCTGTAACAAAAATTGTTATGGGATTATCATTTGGGGTTGCCTTAAGTCTAGTGATATTTGCAGGCTCTGAATTATTTACAGGAAATAATTTCATAATGGCAGTTGGATCATTAAATAAGACTGTTTCTTGGCTAGATACCATTAAGGTTTGGATAGTAAGTTTTATTGGAAACTTAACAGGTTCAATACTTGCAGGATCATTGTTTTTTATGGCTGGTTTAGCAAATGGACCAGTTGGGGAATTTATAGCAAAAACTAGTGCTACTAAAATGTCTTTGCCAGCAAGTGATTTATTTTTTAGAGGAATATTATGTAATATGTTAGTTTGTTTAGCTGTATGGTGTAGCTTTAAATGCAAAGAAGAAGTATCCAAGCTAATAATGATATTCTGGTGTTTATTTGTTTTTATAACAGCAGGTTTTGAACATAGCGTTGCAAATATGACTCTATTAACTATAGGATTGCTATCACCAGCTGGAGCTGCTGTAAGTATAGGTGGATATGCCTATAACATTATAATGGTAACATTAGGTAATATGGTTGGAGGAATTGTATTTATGGCAATACCTTATTACATAATATCTAGAAAGAAAAAAGTAAACTAAGAGGTGTTTAAGATGGGATATAAGCTTAAAGTAGAAGAATTTAATAATGGATTAAAAGAGCTATCAAAAAAATATAAGATATATGCACCAAAAGTTTTCGAAGGAAAGGGAACTTTTTCGGATACTGATATAGTTAGATATGGTGAAATATCAAAAATTGAGGAAATAGAATTCGATAAAAAATCACAGTTTTCATATAAAGAAGTTTTACTACCAATAACACAAACAGTATTTTTCTTTACAGAAGATGAAATAAAAGAACCAAACGTTGATGAAAAGTCAATACTAATATTCCTAAGAAGTTGTGATATGCATTCATTAAAAAGAATTGATGATATTTATTTAAGAAATAAATTTGAAGATCCATATTATAAGAAACTAAGAGAAAAAGCTAAGTTTGTTTTAATGGGCTGCGAAAAAAGCTTTGAAAACTGCTTCTGTGTAAGTATGGAAACAAATAAAACTAATGAATATAATGCATATGTTAAACAATCTGGTGAAGAAGTATTTTTAGATATAAAAGATGAAGAATTAGAAGGTATATTCACTAAATTAAATAATGAATCAATAGATGTAAGTCCAGATTTTGTTGAAAGTAATGATGTTAAAGTTAATATACCAAATAATTTAGAATTAAAAGTTATGAATTCAAAGGTATGGGATGAATATTCAGAAAGATGTATAGCTTGTGGTAGATGTAATTTCGTCTGTCCGACTTGTACATGTTTTACAATGCAAGATATATTCTACAAAGATAATGGAAAAGCAGGGGAAAGAAGAAGAGTTTGGGCTTCATGCCAAGTAGATGGATATACAGATATGGCTGGAGGACATAGCTTTAGAAAAGAAAAAGGACAAAGAATGAGATTTAAAGTTCTTCATAAGGTTTATGATTACAAAAAGAGATGGGGATATCATATGTGTGTAGGTTGCGGAAGATGTGACGATGCATGTCCAGAATATATATCATTCTCAAGTTGTGTTAATAAATTAGAAAAGGCTATGGAAGAGGTGAAGTAATATGAATACAAACGAGTATATACCATTTATATCAGAAATATTAGAAGTTATTAAGCATACAGAAATAGAATATACTTTTAGAATGGCTTTTAAGGGAGATGTAAAACCAGGACAATTCTTTGAAGTATCACTTCCAAAGTATGGGGAAGCTCCTATATCAGTAAGTGGAATAGGTGAAAATTATGTTGATTTAACTATAAGAAGAGTAGGTAAAGTAACAGATGAAATATTCAATAATTATGTTGGAGACAAGCTATTCTTAAGAGGTCCATACGGAAATGGATTTGATATTAACAACTATAAAGGTAAAGAAGTAGTTGTTGTTGCTGGAGGAACAGGATTATCACCAGTTAAGGGAATTGTAGATTACTTCTCAGAAAATAAAGATGACTCAAAAGGATTCACACTTATTTCGGGATTTAAATCTCCAGAAGATATTCTTTTCAAAGAAGATATAAAGGCTTGGGAAAAGAATATGAATCTTATAATAACAGTAGATGGAGCAAAAGAAGGTTACGAAGGAAAAGTTGGACTTGTAACAAAATATGTTCCAGAGCTTGATATAAAAGATAAAGAAAATGTACAAGTAGTTGTTGTTGGACCACCTATGATGATGAAATTTACTGTATTAGAGTTCTTAAAACTTGGCATTAAGGAAGAAAACATATGGATTTCTCAAGAAAGAAAAATGTGTTGTGGAATAGGAAAATGTGGACACTGTAGAATAGACGATACATATATTTGTTTAGATGGACCTGTATTTAATTATTCAAAAGGAAAAGAGTTAATAGATTAGGAGGAGACACTATGGATATCAATACTAAAAAGCTGAAAAAAAATGCCTTTAGAGTTACAAAAAGAAGAGGAATAACAGCTTCAAGAATAAGAGTTCCAGGTGGATTCTTAAAGGCTGAATACTTAGGATTAATTCAAGAAATTGCGGATAAATATGGTGATGGAACAGTTCATTTAACAACAAGACAAGGATTTGAAATCCCAGGCATAGATATGAACGACATAGATGAGGTTAACATTCTCCTTCAACCTATAATAGAAGGATTAGAAATAAATCAAGAAATCCCAGGAAAGGGATATACAGCAGCTGGAACAAGAAACGTATCAGCATGTATAGGTAATAAAGTCTGTCCATACGCAAATTATAATACTACTAATTTTGCTAAGAAGATAGAAAAAGCTATATTCCCTAATGATTTACATTTTAAAATAGCATTAACAGGATGTCCGAATGACTGTATCAAAGCTAGAATGCACGACTTTGGAATAATAGGAATGACAGAGCCACAATTTGATAGAGATAAGTGTATATCATGTGGTGCATGTGTTAGAGCATGTAAGAAAAAATCAACAGGAGCATTACATCCAGAAAACTATAGACCAGTAAGAGATCATAGTAAATGTATAGGTTGTGGAGAATGTGTTATAAACTGTCCAACAGGAGCATGGACAAGAAGTAAAGAAAAATATTATAGATTAGCTATAATGGGTAGAACAGGAAAGAAAAATCCAAGATTAGCTGAAGACTTTATTGTATGGGTAGATGAAGAAAGCATAATAAAAATAATATTAAATACTTATAAGTATGTTGAACAATATATTGCTAAAGATGCTCTAGGTGGAAAAGAGCATATTGGATATATTGTAGATAGAACAGGATTTATGGAATTTAAAAAGTGGGCTCTTGAAGGAGTAGAACTTTCAGATAAAGCTATTCTAAAAGATAATATCTATTGGAGTGGAATAAGATACTAATATAGGTAAATACTTATAAATAAAATTAGTATAAAGTATTAGACAAAATACTAGTTAAATATGTAAAATTAATATGGTAAAACTTCTAAGACCGCTATTTTTAGCGGTCTTAAACTTTAATTTAAGTAAAATACATATGAAATGTGCAAAAAAATTTGTAATAAGAGTATAATAGGGTTATTATAAAAATAAACGAAGTAATAAAGATAATTTAGGAGTAAAATTATGATTCAGCTTTTAGGGATTAAAAAGAATACAGGAGTAGAAATAAGAGAAAAGTTAGCTTTGTCTCAAAAAAAGAGAGAAGGATATACAAAAGAGCTACTTCAATATTTCGATGAGGTTGTTATTCTGAGCACTTGTAATAGAACAGAAATTTATTTTAATGGTTCTTTAAATGGAGAAGAAGGATTAAAAAAGATTTTTGAAGTGCTAAATTGGAATATTAATTTAAGAGATTATTGTTTCTACTTAGATGAAAAGGAAACAGTAAAACATTTGATGGAAGTGGTTTGTGGATTCCACTCAAAGATATTAGGAGAAGATCAAATACTTGGACAAATAAAAGATGCATATCATTTGGCAGATGAACTAAAATCAGTTAAACATGATTTGCAAAGATTATTTCAAGAAGCAATAACTTGCGGCAAAAAATTTAGAACTGAAGGGAAATTATATGAAATTCCAGTTTCTTCTGCATCAATAGCTATTAATGAAGCAATAAAAAATAATGCAAAGAAAATTATGGTTATAGGATATGGAGAAGTAGGAAAACTAGTAGTTAAATATGCTCTTTCTAATGATATAGAAGAATTGAATATTGTAGTTAGAAGAGTTGAAAGTGTTAATGATATTGATGATAAAAGAGTTAACATAATGACTTATGAAGATGGAAGAAATATAATAAATGATATGGAATGTGTGGTTTCTTGCACTTCTGCTCCACACTTAATTATAGAGAAAAAACATATAAAAGAGAGTGGAAATAAGCTAATAATATTTGATTTAGCTTTGCCAAGAGATGTTGATGAAAAAGTTAAAGAATATACAAGGATAGATCTTTATGATATTGATGATATAAGTTCAATGGATGATGAAAATAAAAAACTTAGAAAAGAAAGAATGCTACAGTTTAAAAATATTATAAATGAATATATAGAAGGCTATTTTAATTGGAAGAACATAAGAGATGTAGCGTATGTTATCAAAGATATGAAAAAAAATAGTTCTAGAGTTATAAAAGAAAGGCAAACTACATTAAAGAATAAATGTAATGATAAAAAAGATATAGAAATTGCAGAAAAACTTATAAAGAGTACGTCAGATTACTATGTTAATAGGGCAATAGAAGTATTAAAAGAAGAACAATTAAAGGGGCAAGGAGAAGAATGTATAAAGATACTAGAAAAGATATTCCTAAAGAATCTTTAAATTATACTTATATTTCTATAATGTCTAAGAAATTAAGAGTTGGTATAGTTGGTGGAGGAAATGTTGGCTATATAAAAGGAAAAAACTTTTTACATAAGGGATGCATTGTTGATGTTTTATCTTTAAATTTTATTGATAAATTTTCAAATTTAAAAGATATTAATTTAATTAAAGGAGAATATAATAAGGACTTTATTAGAGATAAGCATTTAATAATAATAGCAACAGATGATTACAATAAGAATTTAGAAATAAAAAAAGATTGTGATGATGAGTATAAAATATACATATTTGCTTCTGAATATTCAAATGGAATGGCAGTAGCACCAGTTCAAAGAGAGTTGAAAAATATAAGCTTTTCAGTAAATACCAAGAATGGAAATCCAAAGGGTTCATTAATGATAGCAGAAAAAATATTGGATTTACTAAAGAATTATGATGACTTTATTGGTTACTCATCTCTTATTAGGGAACAAGCAAAATCTTTAAGAGAAAACAAAAATGATATAATTAAATTTATATGTAGTGAAGATTTCAAATACATATATGAAAAAGGAAAAGACAAAATAGTAATAGATATGTTTTTTGGAAAAGAAGTATCTAATAAAATATATAAAAATTTATAGGAGATATTTTATGGAACTAATTATTGCAACTAGAAAAAGTAAATTAGCACAAGTTCAAGCAGATAAAGTAATTGAACTTATTAAAGAAAAAAATAATATAAGTGCTAAAAAATTATTGGTAGTTACAGAAGGTGATAGAAGACTTGATGTAACATTAGATAAAATAGGCGGAAAAGGTCTTTTTGTTAAAGAAATAGAATATTCACTTTTAAATAGAAAAGCACATGCAGCCGTGCATAGTATGAAAGATGTGCCTTTTGAATTACCAGAAGGTTTTGAGCTAGTAGCTATTCCTGAAAGAGATGATATTAGAGATATATTTGTATCAAGCAATGGTATTCATTTTAAGGATTTAAAAGCTGGTGCTGTTATTGGAACAAGTAGTATAAGAAGAGCTTCAATGCTAAAAGAGTTAAGAAGTGATTTAAATATTGTTCCAATAAGAGGAAATGTCCAAACAAGATTAGAAAAGATGAAAAACGAAAATATGGATGGAATAATTTTAGCAGCAGCAGGAGTAAAGCGATTAGGTTTAGAAGATATAATAACAGATTATTTTGATCCTAAACAATTTTTACCAGCAATAGGCCAAGGTGCTTTAGGAATAGAAGCATTAAAAAATGGTGAATTCAACAATTATTTAAGAAGATTAGATAATAAAGAAGTTAGAGTTTCAGTAGAAGCAGAAAGAAGCTTTATGAAAAAACTAAATGGAGGGTGCCATAGCGTAATTGGTGTCTACTCAGAAATAAAAAATAATGATTTATATATGATAGGTACCTTTGATGTAGGAGGAAAAATTGTTAAAAAAGATATCTTAGGTAATAAAAGTGAAAATATAGAACTAGGATTTAAATTAGCAGAAAAGATTTTGAAAGGATAATTAAAATGAGCGAAGTTTATATAATTGGTACTGGACCAGGAGATGAAGAATTATTAACATTAAAGGCAGTAGAAGTTTTAAAAGATTGTACTGCCGTTTTATATGATAGATTAGTTTCAAATAATATACTTAACTATTTAAAAGAAGATTGTGAAATATATTATTGTGGTAAAGAACCAGGATGTCATTATAAAACACAAGAAGAAATAAATGAAACATTAGTAAAACTTGCTAAAGAGGGGCATATTGTAGGAAGAATAAAAGGGGGAGACCCTTATGTTTTTGGAAGAGGTGGAGAAGAAGTACTTTCTTTAATTGAAGAGGATATAGAGTTTGAAGTAGTTCCAGGAGTGACTTCACCAATATCAGTATTAAATTATGCAGGTATTCCTATAACACAAAGGGAAATGGCACAAAGCTTTCATATAGTTACAGGTATGACTGCAGGAACATTAAATATAAATTGGGAAGCGATAGCTAAAGAAAAAGGTACTTTAGTCTTCATGATGGGGCTAAATAATTTAAGGGATATCATTGAAAGATTAATAAATAATGGTAAAGATGTAAATACTAAAGTAGCTGTAGTAATGAGAGGAACTTCTTCAAAGCAAAAGAAGGTAGTTGGAACACTAGAAGATATTGAGAAAAAAGTAATAGAAGCTAAATTAAAATCACCTTGTATAATTGTTATGGGGGATGTTGTTGAACTTAATGATAAGCTAAATTGGTATGAGAAGAAACCTCTTTTTGGTCTTAATATATGTGTAACGAGATCAAGAGAGCAATCATCTAACTTGAAGAAGAAGCTTAGAAATTTAGGTGCAGAGATAACAGAAATAAACTCTATAAAAATACAAGAAACTAAAGATAATTTAGATTTAGTTAAAGATAAATTGAGCAATTATGATCATATAATCTTAACTTCAGTAAATGGTGTTAATATGCTTTTTGATTATATTATAGAAAAGAAAGTAGATATAAGAAATATTAAAGCAAAATTTTCAGTAGTCGGCAAAGCAACGAGAAAAGCTTTGGAAGCAAGAGGAGTTCAAGCCTTTATAATGGGAAGAGAATTTGTTGGTGAAGGTTTATTTAAGGCTTTAGAGCCACATTTAATTAAAGGAGAAAAGGTATTAATCCCTTGTTCCTCTAGTAGTAGAGAATATTTAAAAGAAGAAATTGAAAAGTTAGGTTTATATGTCGATAGGGTACATACATATGACACAGTTTGTGGTGACGTAAGAAATAAAAGAGCATTTGAAGAAGTAGATTTTATATTATACACTAGTCCTAGTACTGTAAATAATATGATAAATATGTTTAGTATAGAAGAAATTAAATGTAAGTTTAATATAGCTATAGGGCCTCAAACATATAAGACTTTAAAATCAAATTCTATAGAAGGACATATGTGTAAAAAGCATTCTGAAGATGGATTTATAGATGAAATAGTAGAAATATATAGTAAATATAGAGAAAGTAAAGGTGAATAAAATGATAAACAGGGGAAGAAGATTAAGAGCAAATGCAGCAATAAGAGATTTAGTAAGAGAAAATACATTAAGTACGAATGATTTAATTCTCCCTATTTTTGTTGTTGAAGGAGAAAATAAAAAAGAAGAAATTTCGTCAATGAAAGGTAACTATCATTGGTCAATAGATAGATTACATGAAGTAATAGATGAAGTAGAAAGCCTTAACATAAAAGGTGTAATTATATTTGGATTACCAAATGAAAAAGATGAATGTGGATCAGAGAGCTTTAATGACAATGGAATAGTACAACAAGCTGTAAGAAAAGTAAGAGAACTTTCAAAAAACTTATATGTAATTACAGATGTTTGTATGTGTCAATATACAAGTCATGGACATTGTGGAATATTAAATGGAAGTGAAGTAGATAATGATAAAACATTAGAAGTACTAGGTAAAATAGCTTTATCCCATGCAAAGGCTGGAGCTCACATGGTTGCACCATCAGATATGATGGATGGAAGAATTGCGCATATAAGAAAAGTATTAGATGAAAATGGATATGAAAATGTAGCTATAATGAGTTATGCTGCTAAATATTCATCATTTTTCTATGGACCATTTAGAGAAGCTGCTCATTCTGCACCGCAGTTTGGAGATAGAAAAACGTATCAAATGGACCCTGCAAATTCAGATGAAGCAATAAGGGAAATAGAGTGGGACATAAACGAAGGTGCAGATATAGTCATTGTCAAACCAGCAATGTCATACTTAGATATAATAAGAAGAGCAAAGGATAAAATAAATGTACCAATTTGTGCTTATAATGTTAGTGGAGAATTTGCGATGGTAAAATCTGCAGCTGAAGCAGGACTTATTAATGAAAAAGGAGTAGTTTTAGAAATGCTTCTTTCAATGAAAAGAGCAGGTTCAGATATGATAATAACTTATTATGCATTAGAAGTAGCAAAATGGTTAAAGGAGGATTAATTTTATGAGAAATCAAGTTATTTTTCATGAATCAAAAAAGTATATGCCAGGTGGAGTTAATTCTCCAGTTAGATCATATAGAAATACTGGAATGGAGCCTCCAATTATAAAAGGTGGAAAAGGGGCAATAATAATAGATGAAGAAGGTAAGGAATATATAGATTTTGTTCTTGCATGGGGACCTATGATATTAGGACATTCTGATAAAGATGTTGTAAATGCTATAAAAGAAACTTCAGAAAGTGCAATTGCATTTGGAGCTCCAACTGAATTAGAACTAATAATGTCTAAATTCTTATGCAAAAATTTAGAAAACATAGATATGATAAGAATGGTTAATTCAGGTACTGAAGCTACTATGAGTGCAATAAAATTAGCAAGAGGATATACTAAAAAGAATAAGATAATAAAATTTGCTGGATGCTATCATGGACATTTTGATGGATTTTTAGTTGAGGCGGGATCAGGAGTATTAACAAATGGAATACCAGGATCACTAGGAGTACCTACTGATAGTATAAAAAATACCCTTATAGCAGTATATAATGATAAAGAAAGTATTAAATCTCTATTCGATAAATATGGAGATGATATTGCAGGGGTAATTATAGAACCAGTAGCAGGAAATATGGGAGTAATAAAAGCAGAAGAAGATTTTATGAATCTTTTAAGAGAACTTTGTGATAAATATAAAGCACTATTAATATTTGATGAAGTTATGAGTGGATTTAGAGTATCTTTTGAAGGAGCTCAAAAATTATTTAAAGCAAAACCTGATTTAGTAACATATGCAAAAATAATGGGAGGGGGACTTCCTTGTGGAGCATATGGAGGTAAAAAGGAAATAATGGAATGTTTATCTCCAGTAGGTGAAGTATATCAAGCTGGAACTATGTCTGGAAATCCTATTGTAATGGCAGCAGGAATTGCAACTTTAAAGAAATTAAAAAAACATAAAGAAGAGTATTATGAAAAAATAAATCATCTAGGGTCAATGCTAGAAAAAGGTTTATTAGAAATTGCTAAAGAAAAACGTATTCCAATGACAATTAACAGACAGGGCGGAATGTTTACTATATTTTTTACAGATTTAAAAGAAGTTAAAAAATATGATGACGTAAAAACATGCAATGAAAATATGTTTAAAAAGTATTTTAACCATATGATATCAAATGGAATTAATATACCACCATCACAATATGAAGCTTTATTTTTAAGTGTTGCTCACACAGAAGAGCATATAAATAAATTTTTAAATGTTTTTAGAGAGTTTAATATAGAATAGAGAGGTGCATATGTCAAAAGCAATTATTATCGTTTCTTTTGGAACAGCTAACTTAGAAGGATTGCAAGAGTTAGAAGAATTTGAAGCAGAAATAAAAGAAAGTGTAAATGGAAAATACCATGTTTGCAAGGCTTTTACTTCAAGTGTGTTATCAAATATATTATTTAATAAATATGGGAAGGTAGTTCCAAGACTAGAAGAAGTATTATTTAACTTAAGCAATGATAGATATAAAGAAGTATATATTCAGCCGTTACATGTTATTGAAGGTAGTGAGTATTCTAATATAGAAAAAATAATTAAAGAATATCATTATTCTTTTTCTAAAATTACTTTAGGAAATGTTCTTATGAGTAACAAAGATGAGCAGTTAAAAGAATCATGCAATTTAATAGTTAATGCAATAGAGGAGAATTTATTAAAGACAGATAATATAGTGCTAGTAGGACATGGTTCTAAAACTATAAATACAAATGCATATAATACTTTGAAAGATGTTTTTATAGAGAATGGATATAAAAATGTATATATAGGTACATTAGAAGGTGAAATAAAAAAAGAAGATGTTATCAAAAAATTATTAAATGATAATACAAAAAATGTAATATTAGCTCCAATACTTATGTTACCTGGTAATCATATAAAAAAGGACATTTTCGGAGAAATTAACTCGTGGAAAGCTTCAATAAAAGAAAACAATATAAATGTTACCAGTAGTAAGAAAGCGTTATTAGAGTATGAAGAAATAAGAGAATATTACATAAATAAAATTAAAAAAGAAATTAAATAAAAGCTTCAATATAGTAATAGAAAAACAAAGTTTTCGTTGCAAAACTTTGTTTTTCGTTGTAAAATATCTTAGTAAAAAATGTATTGTATTGTGTTAATACTTGTTAAAAAAATAACAATATTGTGGGGTGTATCATGTACAGTAAAGAAATTCATAATTTAGCCCATTCAGCAGAGGTTAAAAGTGCATTACTAAGAAGAAGTAAGGGGAGATACTTAGTTAGTGCAATGCTTGGAAGCTTATTTGTAAGCTTAGGAATTATGCTTATTTATACTATTGGCGGTATTATGCATCATAATGGTATAGAAACATATAAAATACTAATGGGAGCATCTTTTGGTGTAGCACTTAGTTTAGTATTAATGGCAGGTGGAGATTTATTTACAAGTAATGCTATGATAATGACTATGGGTGCCTTAGAAAAAACAGTAACTTGGGTTGATGCCATAAAAGTATGGTTTGCAAGTTGGATTGGAAATATTTTAGGTGGGGTGCTTGGTGCAATATTATTTGTACAGGCTGGTTTAACTAATGGAAAAAGCGAATACATAGGAGAGTTTATTGTAAATAATGCTTATACTAAAATAAATGCACCAGCAGGACAGCTTATATTAAAAGGTATTTTATGTAACATATTAGTTTGCTTAGCAGTTTGGATGTGTTATAAGTTAAAAGAAGAAACAGCTAAAATATTAATGATATTCTGGTGCTTATTTACCTTTATAACAGCTGGATTTGAACATAGTGTAGCTAACATGGGATTTTTAGCTATGGGATATTTAATTGATCCAGCTACAATAACTTTAGCGGGATATTCATATAACATAATTTTAGTATCACTAGGAAACTTTATAGGTGGGGTGTTATTTTTAGCATTGCCATACTATTATATTACTAGTGGAAATAAAGAAGAAAAATAATATTTTAAACTAGATTTTATAAACTAATTTTTTCAGTTTAATATTATTGTAAAAAAATCAGAATTACTTATAAATATTTAATATTAATGGATTTAATAATGAGAAGTAAGGGGTGGATGAATATTCACCCTTATTTTAATTGTGTCAAGAATAAGTAACAACTTGACGGAAAATATTAACGAAAAGCTTAGTGATGATATTAGGAATTTACAATCGGAGGAATTTACTTGACTTAGCTAATGAAAATAAAAATGACAAGAATAGTATTAAAGATAAATAAGCCTACAGCTTACTCATAATGATGCTTTATATAATATAAATTATTTTTTATAATTAAAAAATATCACAATCAAATTAACTGTTAGTTAATTTACTTAGTAAGTAAATTAACAACAACTCAATTGTGGTAATATGTCTTACTTGATAAAATAATAGTAACAAAAGCTTTTGATTTACTATTTATAAAGGAGCATATGCTAATATGAAGATAAATGAAATTATAAAAGAAAGAAGAATAGGTCAAGGATTAACTCAGGAGCAAGTTGCTGAAGTTCTTGGGGTATCAACACCTGCAGTTAATAAGTGGGAGAAGGGGATTAGCTATCCTGATATTACTATATGTAAAAATTTCAAATAGTAATGATATAGAGATAGCTAATCAAGCAACTTCTAGGTTAATTAACAAATACTTAGTAAGAGAAGAGTATGATAAGGCTCAATATTGTATTGATAAGCTTCCTAATATTACTTATGATAAAAATCAGCTTCAAGGTAATCTTTATATAAAATCAGGAGAGTATGAAAAAGCATCTGAACTTTTTGAACAAAAATTAATTTCTAAGACAACTGATATCTTTAAGACACTAACATATATGATAGAGATTGCCTTAAAGGAAAATAATAATGAGGATGCTAAATATTTTGCTGAGATTATAGAAAAGACAACAAGTTTATACGATTTTTGGGATTATAATTCTTATTCTGCATATTTTCAGTTATATTCAGTTCAAAAAGATGAAGCTAACTTAATCTCTACTTTAAAGAAAATGATACCTGAACTGAAAAAGCCTTGGGATATATCAAAATCTAGATTATATAAGCATATTAAACCTAAAGAATCTAAAAGTGAAAGTAATGAGGTTTTTCTTTCAATATTTTTAAATGCTCTTAAAAATGATAAGGATAATGAACTGGAATTTTTAAAAGGTAATAAGGAATTTTTGGAGATTATAGATAAGTATAGTAAGTAATTTAATTAGCAATAGTTCTATGTGATATATTCATATCATGAATCTTCTTTAGAGCTTATTAAGCTTGTTTTGTAGAAAGATTTTTGGATTAATCTAGTATTTAATTTTGAATTAAGAATATGTTTTTAAATTATATAGGAAGTTAAAAAAATATAAGAATTAAATTAAGTAAAAAGCGTACTAGTTATTATTAGTTACGCTTTTCTTTTTGTGTGACAAGCATAGGCAGCAACATAGCTCTAAAAGGCCATTAGAGCTATGTGCAAATATAAACACTTAAATGATCGTAAGCAATGAACAAAAAATGGCTGTTAGAAGTAAAATCTAGAGAGGCAAAATTATTTAATTATTGGATATATAGATAGTCCTAATCTTTATATTCAAATTGTTAGAAATTTTTTAGAAATAAGATAGGATAATTTTATATTTATCTATTATTATAAAAAGTAGCAATAAATGTTATAATTTACCTATGAATAAAAATTAATAAACTTTTTTTGTGTAAATTTAACATTAATAATATAAGATAGTACTTTATATAAGAAAGGAAAAACTTTATGGGAAAATATAATGTTTTAGTTGTAGATGATGAAAAAGAAATAACTGATGCAATAGAAATATATTTAAAAAATAAAGATATAAATGTTATTAAAGCTTATGATGGCTTAGACGCACTCAATATAATTAACAATAAAGAGATTCATCTTGTAATTATGGATTTAATGATGCCTAAAATGGATGGAATGAGAGCAACTATGAATATAAGAGAGGATAAAAATATACCGATAATAATTTTATCGGCGAAATCACAAGATACTGATAAAATATTAGGATTAAATATTGGAGCAGATGATTATATAACAAAGCCATTTAATCCATTAGAGCTTATTGCAAGAGTAAAATCTCAACTTAGAAGGTATGTTGATTTGGGTAACTATGTAAAAGAAAGAAATAACGATATATTAACTTATGGCATTATAAAGTTAGATAAGAATAGAAAATCTATTGAAGTAGATGGAAAAGAAATAAAGATAACTAAAACTGAGTATAAAATATTAGACCTTCTTCTAAGTAATCCAGGAAGAGTTTTTTCTTCGGCAGAAATATATGAGAGAGTTTGGGAAGAGCCATGTTTTAGCACGGATACAGTAATGGTACATATCAGAAGAATAAGAGAAAAAATAGAAATAGATCCTAAAAAACCAAGATATTTAAAGGTAATATGGGGAGTTGGATATAAGTTTGAGAAGTAGAAAATTTACATTAAAAAATAAAAGAAATTTTAAGTATTTAGTTATTTTATTAATAAGTTTGTTTATCTTTTTTATTGTTTATAGAGTTCCTAATAATAAAATAATAATATCAATAATTTTAATATTATTATTATTAAATGCATTAATGCTTGGTAAATTAATAAATAATAATCTAAGGATAGCCATGATTTGGAGAAGAATAGAAGATTGGCTAAATGAATTTGATAAAGGAAATATATCTAGTGATATTAATAATAAAGAAGTCTTTGATATAAAAAACTTAGGAGATTTTTTAAACAATAGGTATTTTGATTTAACAATAAAGATAAATGAAATAGCTAGAGCTTTGAAAAAATCAGTAAATAATATTAAAAAGAATGAAATGGTAAACATAGACCTTGTAAATAACTTAGCAAACAAATTAAACAAGCCATTAGAAGATATATTAGATAATATTAATAAGTTAAAAATTGATTTGAACAATAAGGAGATAGTAGACTTATTAAAGAATAAGTCAAGTAATCTAAATAAGTTAATTGAAGAATTATTCGAAGCATCAAAAGCAGCAACGGGAGATATGCTTTTAGAAGTTAATGAAATAGAAATAATTGAATTTCTAAAACAAGCTATAATTGAATTTGAGGATAAAATACATAATAGCACATTAATATTTAGAAAGAACTTTCCAAGTGAAACTATATATATTTCTTGTAGTAGCGAAAAGTTATGGAGAGTTTTTGATATATTACTTGAAAATGCTATAAAACATTCTCTAGAAAATAGTAGAGTATATATAGATGTAAATTGTAAAAATGATAAGGTCTATATATGTATAAAAAATACTTCAAAAAAAGAGCTAAATATAGAACCAAAAGATTTAATATATATAATAAATAGTAATAATGAAGAGGATGTATCTGGGTTAGGTATAGAAATTGCTAAAAACTTAATCTTATTACAAAAGGGTGATTTTAATATTAGTATAGATGGTGATTTGTTTAAAGTAGAAATAGCTTTTTGTATTAATTCTATTCAGGAAGCACCTTTAGAAAAGAGAGTGACTCAATGTTGTTAGAGAAAGTTTTATGGAGTAAGGACTATAAAATTAGATGGATTAAGGACGAGGAAATAATAAAATTAAAAGAGATAACTGAGAAGGTATTTATAGAAACCTTTATTGGCAAGATATTAGTTATTATAAATTATTTTGTTGTAAGAAAGTTAGTTAATACTACAGGTGAAGAATTTTTACCTAATTATAATACAGAAGGACCAAAATATATTGTTTTATTAACATGGATAGTTTTTTCTGTAATAGTTGCAATATCATTGCTGCAAATAATATTGAAAAGTAAAATATATAAAAATCAAGACATTGAAGGTTATGAAAGAAGTTTTTATAGAGGAAAGCTTTTTGATAAATTTATAAAACTAACAATATCAATAATATTTTATATAACTCTATATCAGATAATATTTCAGCTAACTATGAAAGAAGTAGATATAAAGTCAACAATACTATGGTGGATAATAGTATTAAATATTCTAGTATTATTTTATTTTGGAATAAGTATATTAAAAAATTACTTAATAGTAGAAAATCTGAATTTAACTTTAGATGAAGTAATTAAAAGTTTAGAAAATGGAAACTTTGATAAGGTATATCATTCCTTTAAAGTAAATCAAGACAATTATGGGTTACTTAATAGTATAGAATTTAATATAATGAATAGGGCTATAGATGAGCTTGTTACTATTTCAAAATATGTTGAAAATAATAAGGCAGTATCAAATATTGAAAAAGTTGAATTAATAACTAATGTGTCTCATGATTTGAGAACACCATTAACTTCTATAATAAATTATGTTGATTTTTTAAGTAAGAGAAAGTTAACTGAGGATGATAAGAAGGAGTATATAGACATATTAGAAAGAAAGGCTAAAAGGATCAAAATTTTAATTAATGATCTTAAAGAGTCTGTAATTGCTAATTCTAATAATATTGTTTTAGATATTAGAGAAATTGATCTTAGAGAAGTTTTAAATCATGCACTATTTGAATTAGAAGATAAGATAAAGGAAGCTAAGCTTAAATTTAATATAAAGATATTTTTAAATGATAAAGAAGTAGAGGAAAATAAATATATAAAAATTATTGTTTATGCAGATTATGATAAGACTCTTAGAATATATCAAAATGTTATATCAAATATAATTAAATATTCAGCAAAAGAGTCTGAAGTATTTATAGTATTTGAATATCATGATAACAAAATTGATAAGATTAATAATACAATATTTATTAATGAGTATGTTGAGAAAATAGAACTTAATGAAAAGGAGCTTATTCAAAGATTTAAAAGGGGAGATGCTTCTAGAAGTACGGAGGGGTCAGGGCTGGGGTTAGATATAGCTAGAAGCTTAACAGAAGCTCAAAATGGAAAGTTTAAAATAGAGATAAGAGATAATAAATTTATTGTAAATGTATCGATATAGAGAGTTTTTCATAAAACTGAAAAATAGCTAAGCAAAGAAACTTAGCTATTTTTTATAAATTAAACTTCAAATACCCATCCTTCAGGTCCTTCAATATCTCCAAATTGAATTCCACAAAGAATTCTATAAAGCTCTTTTGTAACAGGCCCAACATCAGTTTCACTATGGAATACATGAAGTTTATCTTTGTATTCTATTCCACCTATTGGAGTTATAACAGCAGCGGTACCACAAGCACCAGCTTCTTTAAATTCATCAATATTATCGATATAAACATCTCTTTCAAATACAGGCATTTTTAAATACTCTCTAGCTATATCCATAAGGGAATATTTAGTTATGCTTGGAAGGATTGATGGTGATTTTGGAGTAATAAATTCATTGTTTTTTGTTATTCCAAAGAAATTAGCAGCACCAACTTCTTCAATTTTTGTGTGAGTTGCAGGGTCTAAATAAATACAATCTGCAAAGCCTCTATCAGCAGCTATTTTATGAGGATGTAATGAAGCAGCATAGTTTCCACCAACTTTTTGTCCGCCAGTTCCATAAGGAGCAGCTCTATCGTAATCTGCTATCATAAAGTTACATGGTGTTAAGCCTTCCTTAAAGTAAGGACCTACAGGTACTGCAAATACGCAGAAAATATATTCAGGAGCAGGCTTAACCCCTATATTATCTCCAACGCCTATCATAAATGGTCTTAAATATAATGTAGCGCCAGTACCATATGGTGGAACATAATGCTCATTAGCTTTAACTACTTGCTTACAAGCATCTATGAACTTTTCAACTGGTATTTCAGGCATAAGTAATTTAGAAGTGCTTTCATTCATTCTATATGCATTTCTATCGACTCTAAATAATTGAATTTTACCATCTTTTCTTCTGTAAGCTTTTAGGCCTTCGAAGCACTGTTGCCCATAATGAAGAGCTGTAGATGCCTCACTTATGTTTAACATATTATCTTCTGTTAATTTACCTTCGTCCCATTTTCCATCTTTCCAAACTGATACATATCTATAATCAGTTTTAATATAGTTAAAGCCAAGATTGCTCCAATCGATATTAACATCTTTACTCATATCTATTACCTCCCTCATGGTTTCTATATTATTCTAATTGTACCATTACTTAAGAAATTAATAAATGTCTATTAATTAATAAAATATATTAAAAGGATTACATATTGAAATTGTAGGAAAAAAAAGGTATATTTAGATTGTAGGATATCTAAAACTTTATGGAGATGCTGAAATTTGTTTTAGATATCCTATGTAAATTTGATAAGCTCATATTTATTATTAGTTTTTAAAAAAATTATATACAAAATAGTAAGAAAGGACGTGTAGTAAAATGCAAAAAGAAATTATTTCAACTAGTAAGGCACCTTCAGCTATTGGACCTTACTCACAAGGTATTAAAATAGGGGAGATGGTATTTACATCAGGACAAATTCCAGTTAATCCAGTAACAGGTGAAGTTGTAACGGAAATAAAAGCTGCAACTAAACAATCTTTAGAAAATGTAAAGGCAGTTTTAGAGGAAGCTGGAAGTAGCTTAGAAAAAGTAGTTAAGGTTGTAGTTTTCATAAAAGATATGAATGACTTTGGACAAGTAAATGAAGTTTATGCAGAGTATTTTAAAGAGAATCCTCCTGCTAGAAGTTGTGTTGAAGTAGCAAGATTACCAAAAGATTGTGTAATAGAAATAGAAGCAGTAGCAACTGTATAATAAATTGTAAACATAAAGGCTGCGATAACTAGATATGTTCCATAAGCTAAATAGCTTAGCAAAGAAGTACTAGGCTTGTAAGAACTACTAGACCAAGAGTTTTGGTTAAACTCGCTACGCTCAAACAAACCAACAACACTAAGGCCTAGTAGTTCTTCCCACGCCAACTACTTCTAATTGCTCGCTATATGCTTATTCCACATATTCTATTTATCTTCGCCAACTTATATTTATCATTTATAATAATGGTAAAAGGAAAAAAGTAAAAGATTTGAGGCAAAAATCTTTTAGGTATTTTGAATATAAGGTGCTTTGAACTAATTTAAATTTAGTTTTGCAGAGCAAAACATCTTTAATTTTTAACTATTAACTCTTCACTCTATTTCAGTGAGATTGTTCCAATAGCGTTTTGGCATCATTCTTTTTTGTAATTTTGGATTGATTCGTTCATTTATTGTAGTGGATTTAAAGTAGATTTTCCAAAGATCTTGAAAATTATCATTATAGTTTTTAAGATTATTATAAATTTCTATATCCATTTCTTTTATTTCCCAGGAAATTTTATCATAAACTGAAGCAATATTTCTTTTTATGTCGTGTATTATCCAATATTCATTACTAAATCGTTCTTGAAAGTGTGGAGAAATAATTTCTAAAATGTTGCTATCAGGTTCAATTGAAGAATATAAAAATTTATTTTTTACAGAAATAAAGCGTACAAATCCAGTAAATCTATGACCTTCTAAAGTGACTCGTCTATCAATTAAATCTAGTTCTCTTACTTCATCAAAATGTAAGTACTTATGAATATCACTTCCAATTTTAAATGCAATTTTCAAATATTTAAAACATAAAAGTCCTTTGTTTTTATAATTAGATAAATATAATTTATAAATTTTATTTAATGCCAAATGATCAATCTTTGATACAATAGCATTTTTTACTTTAGAATATTTATTTAAGTTTGTATTTATGTATTTAACTTCTGAAAGGAGATCTATTTCTATTTCATATTTTGTACAAATTGATGCTATTTGAGTTTTACAATAAAAGCTATCATAAATTGCAGTTAAAAATCCTTCAAAAGAATCTTCATATACTATTTTCAACAAAAAAACCACCACCCTTAAAATTCTCCAGTTATAGAAGTTACTTTATCTGTAGGTATAATTATTTTCTTTGGTTCAGGCAATAAAATTCCACTTGAACTTTTAGGATAAATATTATCAAAGAAATTAAGTTGTTCTGCATTTTCATTTTCTAATTTAGGTTTATCCATATAAAGCAACCTAGTTCTTATTTTTTCTTCATCAAAAGAAACATCTCCATAGTACTTACCTTTGCAAGTAATAAAATACTTTGCTCTTTTTAGAACTATTCCAAGCTTTTTTAAATCCTCGAATGTTAAGGAATGAACTTTTCTTGTAATTAATATCCTTCTTGCAGAACGAACTCCTATTCCTGGTATTCTAAGAAGGGTGTCATAGGAAGCTTTATTTATTTCTACAGGAAAATTATCTATATTAGATAATGCCCAAGAAGTTTTAGGATCAAAATTTAAGTCAAAGTTATCATTTTCATCTTTTAAAAGTTCTTTAGCTTTAAAGCCATAAAATCTTAATAGCCAATCTGCTTGATATAATCTATGTTCTCTAACTAATGGGGGATGGATAATATCAGGAAGTAATTTATCATTTTTTATTACTGGAACATAAGCAGAATAATAAACTCTTTTTAAGTTAAAACGATTATACAAATTCTCAGATAAGTTTAATATCTTATAATCACTTTCAGGGGTTGCTCCAACTATAAGTTGAGTGCTTTGACCACCTGGAACAAAAAGTGGTGTTGATTTTATATTTTTAGTTAAATCTTTATTTTCTAAAATAGAATTTTTTATAGTAGTCATAGGAGATAATATATTTTTTTTGCTTTTTTGTGGAGCAAGTAGTTTTAAACTAGATGCCGAAGGAAGTTCTATATTAACACTCATTCTATCTACATATTTTCCAGCTTCTTTTATTAAGGCTTCATCAGCACCAGGAATAGCTTTTAAATGAATATAGCCATTAAACTTTTCTTCAACTCTTAATTTCTTTACAACACTTAATAATAATTCCATTGTGTAATTTGGTGTTTTAAAAATTGCTGAGCTTAAGAATAATCCTTCAATATAATTTCTTTTATAAAAGTTAATTGTAAGGGATACAACTTCATCAGGAGTAAACATAGCTCTAGGAACATCCTTTGTAGATGCATTTACACAATACTTGCAATTATATATACAGTAATTTGTTAAAAGTATTTTTAAAAGAGAAATACATCTGCCATCAGGAGCAAAGCTATGACAAATCCCACTACTTTCAGCATTTCCTATCCCATTATTTAAGTTTTTTCTTTTTGAACCAGAAGAAGAACAAGATACGTCATATTTTGCAGCTGCTGAAAGAATATTAAGTTTTTCATCTATATTCATAAATATCACCCTTCTTAAAAAAGTATTTTTAATAATTATATCGAACAAATGTTCTTATTTCAATATATAATAAAAATTTCATTTATTATGAATAAGCAAAGCTAAAGTGGGATAATATAGAAAATGATGAATTCAACGGAGGGATAAATATGTTTACTATTATGGCAATAAAAATAGAACCTAGGGTATCTATTGCACCAACAGTTCAAGAAGTGTTAACAAAATATGGATGTATTATCCAAACTAGATTAGGTTTACATGAAGCAAGTAAAACTTCTTGCGCAAATTCAGGACTTGTAATTTTAAATTTAATTCATGATGAAAAAGAAGAAATAAATAATTTAAAAGAAGAATTAAATGGAATACAGGGTGTAACAGCAAAATTAATTGAAATATAATTCTGCTAAAGTATTAGCTACTTATAAGTAGTTAATACTTTTTTGCTTAAATATTGAAATAAAAGTATTATTATTGTATCAATACTAATATTATAATAATATAAACAATACTTGGATATTTTTAACTTGCAATTAATAAAATTACCTTTATAATTATTATTGCAAAATAATAACTATTACATAATGGAAGGATGAAATTAAATGAAAAAATCTATAAAAATTTCTGCATTAATATGCAGTATGATTTTTATTTTTGCTTTATTTACTGGATGTAAAAAAAGTGATAAAAAGACTATAAACGTATTAAATTATGGTGAAAATATAGCGGAAGGAATAATAGAAGAATTTGAAGAAAAATATAATGTAAAGGTTAATTACAAGACTTTTGATGACATGGAAACTATGTATATAGAAGTATCTTCAGGAAAAACAAAGTGGGATGCTATTTTAGTAGCAGATTATATGGCAGATAGAATGATACAAGAAGGATTACTTCAAAAAATTGATAAAGATAAGATTCCAAATTTAAAAGAAATGAATGAAAGTGATATGGGACAGCCTTATGATCCTAATAATGATTATACAGTGCCTTATATGAATGGAACAATTGGAATAATATATAACAAAGATTTAGTTAATGAAACAGTTGATAGCTGGGATATAATGTGGAATGAAAAATATAAAAAGCAAATATTTGTTTTAGATGCTCAAAGAGATGCTATAGGAATGGCTCTTAAAAAGCTTGGTTATTCATTAAATACAACAAATGAAAAAGAACTTGAAGAAGCTAAGAATTTATTAATAGAACAAAAGCCATTAGTGTTAAAATATGGCGCTGATGAAGTTAAAGATTTAATGACTTCAGGAGAAGCTTCAATTGCGATGATATGGTCAGGGGAAGGATTAACTTTAGCTGATGAAAATGAGAACTTAGAATATGTAATACCTAAGGAAGGAGCAAACTACTGGTTGGATTCATGGGCAATTCCAGCAAATGCAAATGATAAGGAAACTGCAGAAGAATTCATAAACTTTGTAAGTGGCAAGGATAGTGCATATAAAATAGCAGAAGAAATAGGATACACTACTCCAAATAAATTAGCTATGGAAGAGCAACCAGAAGAAGTTAAAAACAACGAAGGTGCATATATGACTAAAGAAGTTATGGAAAGATGCGAAGTTTATAAATATTTACCACAAGAAAAGTTAAGACTATATGAAGATGTTTGGAATGCAGTTAAAGCTGCAAAGTAAGTAGATTTTACCGATTTAATAAATCAAATTTAATTAAAGCAATAGAAATGTAATGTTAAAAAAGTGTTCTTAAAAAAATATTAATATTGTATTAAGTCAATAGAATAAAGTTTATAGTAATAGTATAATATTAGTAACATCTATTAAAGTTGTAGGAGTTGAGTATATTATGGATAAGATTATAGATTTTAATGAGCTAAAAAATAAAGTTAATGATAAAGATATAGATAAATTTGAATCGTATATATATTCCTTATATTATGATATGTCTTCTGGAAAATTAAACATGGCAGACTTCACAAAAAAGATGATGGAGTATATGGAGGAAAATAACATATCACAAGATAAGTTTTTGAAAATGCAAACTAAGTTAATGGAGAGATATGGATTTGATGCTTCTGCTATAGAAGAGCAAATAAAATCACTAGGACTTAACAATGTTATACCAGGCTCAGGAGATATTGAAAAAGTAAGAAAAACAATGAGTTTTCAAGAAAAATATAAGGACAGGATTAAAGTAACAACTGTTAATAATTATTTTATAAAAAATGATAAAAATAATGTAGGAATATTAACAGAAGGAGAAAATGTTATTTTAAAAAGTTTTGGTAAAATTGATTTAACTGATTTAGAATTAAATGATTTTTTATGCTCTTATAAGAAAGTTATTGATGATAATACATTAAAAATATCTATTTGCGAAGACGTAAAAGAATATGAATACTAAAATTGTTTTAAAAAATCTATTTATTTTGTAGAATTATAGTTTATAATAAATAAGGTGTGATTATAATCATACCTTATTTTTGTGTAATATATTAATTGAAAATGAAGAAGTAAAAATTTAAATTTAAAAATAGACTTAATAACCAGGAGGATAATTAATGAGCGTTTTAACAGTTAAAGATATGAGTCATGGCTTTGGAGATAGAGCTATTTTTGAAGATGTATCCTTTAGATTATTAAAGGGGGAGCACGTTGGTTTAATTGGAGCTAATGGTGAAGGAAAATCAACATTTATGAATATAGTTACAGATAAACTTATGCCTGATGAAGGAAAGGTTATTTGGTCAAATAATGTTAGAGTTGGATATATGGATCAACATGCAGCTTTAGTAAAAGGACAAAGTATAAGAGATGCACTAAGAGATGCATTTAAGTACTTATTTGATTTAGAAACAGAAATGAATTCTCTTTATGAAAAAATGGGAGATTGTACTCCAGAAGAACTAGAAAAGATGCTTGAAAGAACAGCAGTAATTCAAGATTTACTAGATCATAATGGATTTTACATAATCGATGCAAAGGTAGAGGAAGTAGCAAAGGGACTTGGACTTTTAGATTTAGGTTTAGACAAAGATGTTGATGATTTATCAGGTGGACAAAGAACAAAAATCTTACTTGGAAAGTTATTACTTCAAAATCCAGATATATTACTTCTAGATGAGCCTACTAACTACTTAGACGAAGAGCATATAGAGTGGTTAAAGAGATATTTAAATAATTATGAAAATGCATTTATATTAATTTCTCATGATATACCATTTTTAAATTCAGTGGTTAACTTAATTTATCATGTTGAAGAAAGAAAATTAACAAGATATGTTGGAGACTATTATGAGTTTAAGAGACTATATGATGAAAATAAAAAGAGATTAGAAGCAGCATATGAAAAACAACAAAAAGAAATAGCTAGACTAGAAGACTTCGTTGCTAGAAATAAAGCAAATGTCGCTACTGCTAATATGGCTAAATCAAGACAAAAGAAGCTTGATAAAATGGAAGTAATAGAACTTTCAAAAGAAAAACCAAAACCAGAATTCAACTTTAAAATAGCAAGAACAGCTGGGAAAACAATATTTGAAACTGAAGATTTAGTTATAGGATATGATTCACCACTTACAAAGCCATTAAATCTTTATATGGAAAGAGGACAAAAAATAGCTTTAGTTGGAGCAAATGGACTTGGTAAATCAACATTACTTAAAAGCTTATTAGGAATACAACAGCCACTATCAGGAAAAGTTCATAGAGGAGACTACCAACATATAGGTTATTTTGAACAAGAAGATAGAAGTGGAAATACAAACACATGTATAGAAGAAGTGTGGCAAGAGTTTCCAAGCAAAACACAATACGAAATAAGAGCGGCCCTTGCTAAATGTGGTTTAACAACAAAGCAATTAGAATCAAAAATAATGGTTTTATCAGGTGGAGAAGCTGCAAAGGTTAGATTATGTAAAATATTAAATACAGAAACTAATATACTAATCCTAGATGAGCCTACAAATCACTTAGATGTAGATGCAAAAGATGAATTAAAGAGGGCATTAAAAGAATACAAAGGATCAATTTTACTTGTATCACACGAACCAGAGTTTTATAGAGATGTTGTGACAGAAATATGGAACTGTGAAGAATGGACTACTAAAATTTGTTAATTTTTAAAGTGATGCTTAAATATAGATTTATTTTATAGAATAGAACAGAACAGTAATAGTACTAATAAGTATTATTACTGTTTTTTATTATTTCGATGGATTTAGATTCGATATATAATATTGGGATAAATTTGTTCAAAATTACGAACTAACTTCTATCTTCTTATATATAGGAGGTTAAAATATTATAATAGATCGAAAGGTTGATTTACTTCATACAAAGTCAGTATGTGATTATGGTGGCGTTTTATATTGAGTATTAAAATAAAGAAAATAATTCACAAAAAATCATTAAGTAGGGTTTCCAATTGGTGACCTTACTTATAAAAAATTATACAGAATCATTTTTTATCTTGAATACACTTTATTGAAACAATACAATATAGTAAAAACGGAGGTAATAGAAATGAAACAAAACAAATATGATGATAAAAATTTTTTTGATAAATACAGTAATATGGATCGTTCGAAAAATGGACTTAAAGGTGCTGGAGAGTGGCATGAACTTAAAAAAATGTTTCCGGATTTTGAAGGTAAAAAAGTTTTAGATTTAGGCTGTGGTTTTGGATGGCATTGCCGATTTGCAATAGAAAATGGTGCAAAGTCAGTTATTGGAGTTGATATTTCAGAAAAGATGTTAAATGAAGCAAGTAACAAAACAGAATCAGAAAATATTCAGTATATATGCATGCCAATAGAGGATATTGATTTTCCTGACAATTCATTTGATGTTATTATAAGTTCATTGGCTCTTCATTACATTCAATCATTTGAGGATATTTTAAGTAAAATAAGTAAGTGTATTTCAAAAGGTGGAGATTTTATTTTTTCTGTAGAACATCCTATTTTTACTGCACAAGGGACACAGGATTGGTATTATGATGACAAAGGTAATATTCTACATTGGCCAGTTGACAAATATTTTACAGAAGGTCTTCGTAATGCAAGTTTTTTAGGCGAAGAAGTTATAAAATATCATAGAACATTGACAACATACTTAAGCAGTCTTATAAAAGCGGGATTTGAAATAACAGGAATTGTTGAACCAAAACCAGCAGAGAACTTACTATATACTATTCCTGGTATGTTTGATGAATTACGCAGACCGATGATGTTACTTGTATCTGCAAGAAAAAAGTAATTATAGAATAATTGCTATAAAATACACATCCAACGTAGTTTTTTATTTGCTACTAAAATTGTTTAACCTAGTTAAATGAATTTAGTTAAAACTAAGAAGTAAAAGAGAATAGGATAGGTGAATTTCATTTGGAATTTCTTAGATTATAAGAAGAGTAAGTATAAAAGATAACTTCTTTTTAGTTAGAAATTATAAGATTAAATGCTTTAGGGAGTTTAGAAATTGATTGTAATATAAATATTAAAAAGATATAAGAAATCAATATATAAGTAAAGAAGTTAAGGTAACAAAATCTAGAATTACCAAAAAGAAGTGAAAATATGACGTAGAGATAAGAAATATTATAATAATATTAGGAAATAGATTTGGAATGGTGATATGGGCACATGAAATTAGTATGGAAGTGTTAAAAAAGGTATGAGGGGAAATCTCATACCTTTTAATTAATAATTAATGCCAGCTTCTTTTATATTATTAATATCACTTTGAGAACATGGAGTAATTGCATAAGTCATTTTGCAATTTGGACATACAGTTACAAATGTTTCCATTATGATATCTTCTCCACATGAACATTTTATTGGATAAGGAGTATTTAATTTCAAATTTGCTTTCCCTTTTTCTCTAAGTCTATCAACAATAGATTTTCCATCTTTTTTTGTTCCGCAACCACAACTCATAATTTGACCTCCTAAAGTTTTTTACTAAATGTTATTACATATACAATTATATATAAATTATTAATTTAGTATGTAACTATGGTTACCAATTAATATTTTAAGATGATGCTTATTTATAATTTATCATTATGTGATAAAATTACTGTAAAGGGGATGAAAATAATGAAGTTTAACAGTTTAATACCAGAATTATCCGTTATTAATATAGAAGAATCTAAGAAATTCTATATAGATATTTTAGGTTTCAACTTAGAATACGAAAGAGTAGAAGATAAATTTGCTTTTTTATCACTGGGAGATATACAAATTATGATAGAAGAGGTAAATGGCTATTGGAATACAGGTGAATTAGTGTACCCATTTGGAAGAGGAATAAATTTTGAGATGAAAGTATCCAATGTTGAAAAAATAAGAGATAATCTAGTTAAAAATAATATAGAATTATTTAGAGATATAACTATAAGTGAATATGAATCTAATGGGAGAATAATATTACAAAAAGAATTTCTTGTACAAGATATAAATGGATATTTATTAAGATTTTGTATGCATAATTAGTTTAGTAAAAATATTACTTAAAAGAAGGATTATTATTAAAGCTGTAAATATATTTAATTTATTTAAAGTTCACATATATGTATATTAATGGGTTGTCCCACTGCTGTTTAGTGAGACAACCTTTTATTTATTTCAACTATTAGGGCTTGGATTATAAGAATAAAATTAATATAAATAATATACAATTATTGAATAGTAATTAACTTGATAATATATTTTATAACTGCTAATATAGTAATATTAATTAATAATTATTAGTTAATAATAAGTTGTTAACGCTAGTTAAGAGGATAATATAAATTTGAAGATTTAACTAAGGAGGATTTATTAATGGAACGTTTAAAAGATAAAGTAGCTATTATTACGGGTGGAGCACGTGGAATGGGGGCGTCACATGTAAGATTATTTGTAAGTGAAGGTGCAAAAGTTGTATTTACTGACTTAAATGAAGAAGAAGGTAGAATATTAGAACAAGAATTAGGTAGTAATACAAAGTTTATTAAACATGATGTTACTGATGCTTCAGGTTGGGAGAAAGTTGTAGAGGAAACTGAAAAAATATTTGGACCAGCTAATATTTTAGTTAATAATGCTGGAATAACTATGAATAAATCTATTTTAGAAATGACTGAAGCAGAATATAGAAAAATTGTAGATATAAATCAAGTGTCTGTTTTTCTTGGAATTAAGGCATTAGCTCCTTCTATGAAGAAAACAGAATCAGCTTCAATAATTAATATTTCATCTATGAATGGAATGGTAGGGGGAGCAATTGGTTATACAGACACTAAGTTTGCAGTTCGTGGAATGACAAAGGCAGCAGCACTTCAATTATCACCATTTGGAATTAGAGTTAACTCAGTGCATCCTGGAGTAATAGAAACACCAATGGTTACTGAAGGAGAATCATATGAAATAATTAAGAATTTTGCTAAACAAATTCCAATGAGAAGAATGGCTAAACCAGAAGAAGTTTCAAATTTAGTTCTTTATCTTGCTTCAGATGAATCAAGATATTCAACAGGATCTGAATTCATTATAGATGGTGGATTAACTGCAATGTAGATTAAGTATAGGGTATCTAAGGAACTATGTAATTATTTATCATAATATATCCATATAGATTACATATTTAATTTGTATGAATTGATAAATAAGACAAGCAAATTAGTAACTATTAATATGTTTATAAAATTTTATATATGATAAATAAGAAAAGCTTAGTGTTACATCACTAGGCTTTTCTAAATATAATAAAAAACCTTACAGTAAGAGTAAGGTTTTGGTTGCGGGAGCAGGACTTGAACCTACGACCTTTGGGTTATGAGCCCAACGAGCTGCCAACTGCTCCATCCCGCGATATTAAATTTACATATTAGCTTTGCTAACTTGTATCCTTAGTATATGCTTAATAAAGGTTAATGTCAAAATGATATAACATAATATTATGGCATATGATGACAAGAGATATCTTAGAGTGTCATATGGTATCAAATGCTACGAAATAAGAAGAAGTTATATTAAAATCTAATGTCTTTAATGGAACTCAACAATTATATAGTAATATCATATGGAGAAGATATAATTGTTAGTTCAAAATTGCAAGAATTGTCTGATGATAAAATTGTAATGAGAAGGGGCACATTTTATTAGTATAATTTTATGAATAAATAAATTTACTAGAGATTTATTTAGGAATAACTTAAAAAAGAAGTTACTGCTGATTTGGGAAGACAGTCATATGCAAAGAGGTATTAGAACTTGATAATGAGGTTATTTATCTTTTTTAGGCTTTTTACTTATATAGAATAGTATATAGGAAGGAATTACCTTTTTATTAGTTTATAGATATTGATATAATAAGTGTTAATCAAAAGATAGGGGATATATTATATAAAAAATAATATGGAGAGAAGAGATATGGAAAATTATAAGATTTTAGGTGTAGATGAAAATGCATCAATGGAAGAAATAAAAATAGCATATGAAAATAAAGTCAATAAGTTGAAAGAAGAAGTTAGAGATGAGAAAAGAGCCAAGGCTTTTATAGAGGTATTTGATAAAGCTTATGAAGAAATAAAACAGGAAAGAGAAAAAAATCAATATAAAGAAAATTTCGTTAATGACTCTAATAATAACAGTTTAAATGAAGGTTTTCAAAATAATTTTAAAAGAGATAATTGGGCTGATAACAATAATTTTGAGTATGATGATGACCAAGAAGAAACTAAGAAGAAAAGCAAAAAATCGTCTTCTAATAATTCATCAATGAAGAAGCAAAAAAGTAATAAAAAGAATTCTTCAAATGATAAAGATAAGGAAAGTAATAAAGATAAGTATAAAAGACAAAGTTCTAAAAAAGATGTAAATAAACAAAAAAGTGAAATAGATACAGTAAGTAGAGTAATTATAATTTTATTTAAAATAATAGCATTGCCTATAATAGCCATATTATCTATAATAATATTTTTATGTAAGATAATTAATTTAATATCTTGGATTGCAACTAAGGTTATCATAATAGCAGCAATTGCAGTTGCTTCTATACATGGCTATCAAGTTTATATTGGACAACCTATGTATTATGAGGTATTTGTAATATGTGCTGTGGCATTTGTAGTTTCTTTATTTTTACCAAGTATACTAAAAATAGTTCCATCAATATTAGATAAAATAAATGATAAATTAAAAGATTTTGTTTTTAACTAATAAAAAATAAGTTTTGTATAAATTTGATTTAAAAATTAATTTATTACCATAAGAAATATGTTGACATTCTTTAGAGAATCAATATATAATTGTCTCAAGAAAACTAGTCCTTTAAATTTAGTCCAGAGAGACTGATAAGGTCGATATGATACGGCAGATAGAATAATTAGGTTATATAGAGTTAATTTATATATCTAATTTTAAGCGTTAACGACCTTTCTATATAATAGAGAGGTCGTTTTTTATTAAATATAAGTACTGGTTTTCCTTAAATATAATATTTAGGGGGATACAAATGGAACAAAAGATATTATTAGAAGAAGTTATTAATGAAAATCATGATTATGAGTTAGATCATGTGCACAAAAAAGATAAGAAGGGATTCTTTTCAATGTTTGTGGTTATGCTTGGATTTACATTTTTCTCTGCAAGTATGCTTACAGGAGGAAACTTAGGAACAGGATTACCGTTGAAGGATTTCTTTATAGCAGTACTTATAGGAAATTTAATATTAGCGTGTTATACAGGATTATTAGCATATATAGGAGCAGACACAGGTCTTTCAATGCATTTACTTGCTAGATATTCTTTTGGTGAAAAAGGATCATATTTAGCATCTTTTATAACGAGTATTACACAAATAGGTTGGTTTGGTGTTGGAATAGCAATGTTTGCAATACCAGTAGCAAATAGATTTAATATAAACTTATACTTATTAGTTGGAATAACAGGATTATTAATGACAGCAACTGCTTATTTTGGAATGAAATCTTTAACGATTTTAAGTTCAATTGCAGTACCAGCAATAGCTATATTGGGTAGTACATCAGCAGTAATGGCAACAAATTCAGTAGGTGGAGTTCAAGGCTTAATGAACATAGAGCCAAGCAGTAAGATGGCATTAGTAACAGCAGTAACATTATGTGTTGGATCATTTATAAGTGGAGGAACAGCTACTCCAGATTTTGCGAGATTCTCAAAAAATAAAAAAGTAGCAGTATCAACAACTGTAGTAGCATTTTTCATAGGAAATTCATTAATGTTCTTATTTGGAGCAGTAGGGGCAATGGTTACAGGTAACTCAGATATAGCAGATGTTATGTTTTCACAAGGGTTAATTTTACCTGCGATATTAGTTTTAGGATTAAATATATGGACAACTAATGATAATGCAATTTATACAGCAGGACTTGGACTTTCAAATATAACTAAATTACCTAAAAAGAAGTTAGTAATTATTAGTGGGTTAATAGGAACAGTAGGAGCAATATGGTTAAATAATAACTTTACAGCATTCTTAACTTTCTTAAACTCAATGTTACCTCCAGTAGGTGGAATAATAATAGCTGATTACTTCTTTATAAAGAAAAGAAAGTATGATAATATACAAGAGACAAAATTCCAAGATATAAACTGGATTGCTATAGTAGCATTCTTAGCAGGGTTTATCGTTGCAAATGTTGTGCAAGTAGGAGTTATAGCATTAAATGCAATAATAACAACAATGTTAGTTTATGTGATAGGAACAAAAATAACTAATAAATAAGGTGAGGATAAAATATGTTAATTAGAAAAGTAAGACTTTTAGATAGAGAAGGATTATTTGACATAAGAATAGTAGATGGAAAGTTTACAGAGATAGATGAAAATTTAGAAGTATTAGAAAATGAAGAAGTAATAGAAGGAAATGGAGCATTAGCTTCAGCTCCTTTTATAGATCCACATATTCACTTAGATACTACTCTTACAGCTGGAGAGCCAGAATGGAATAAAAGTGGAACTCTTTTTGAAGGAATTGAAAGATGGTCTCAAAGAAAGGAATTTTTAACTAAGGAAGACGTTAAAAATAGAGCTAAAAAAGCTATAGAATGGCAAGTAGCTAATGGAATTCAATTTATAAGAACTCATGTAGATGTTACTGATGATAGCTTAGTTGCATTAAAGGCAATGGTAGAAGTTAGAGAAGAAGTAAAAGATTATGTTACATTACAAATAGTAGCTTTTCCACAAGAAGGAATACTTTCATATACAAATGGATTAGAATTAGTGGAAGAAGCTTTAAAATTAGGTGCAGATGTAATAGGAGCAATACCTCACTTTGAGTTTACAAGAGAATATGGAGTAGAATCTATTAATAAGATTTTTGAATTAGCTAAAAAATATGATGTATTAGTAGATGTTCACTGTGATGAAATAGATGATGAGCAATCAAGGTTTTTAGAAGTTGTTGCTACAAGAGCTTTAGAAACAGGTTTAAAGAATAAGGTAACTGCTAGCCATACTACAGCTATGGGATCATACAATAATGCATATACATATAAGTTATTTAGATTATTAAAGATGTCAGGAATAAATTTTGTTTCAAATCCTCTAGTAAACACTCATCTTCAAGGAAGATTTGATACATATCCAAAGAGAAGAGGTATTACAAGAGTTAAGGAGCTTAATGAAGCAGGTATTAATGTATGCTTTGGACATGATGATATATTTGACCCGTGGTATCCAATGGGAACAGGAAATATGCTAGAAGTAGTGCACTTTGGGTTACATGTATGTCAAATGATGGGCTACGACGATATAAATGAATCATTAAAGTTTATATCAAGCAATAGTGCAAGAACTTTAAATATTGAAGATAAATATGGAATAGAAGTGGGAAAACCAGGCAATTTAATTTTACTAAATGCTGAAAGTGGTTATGATGCTGTTAGAAGAAGAGCAGAAGTTTTATATTCCATAAGAGAAGGAAGAGTTATTGCTAAAACTACTCCTAGTAAAACGTTTGTAAATATGAGTGAAGAAAAGGAAATTAATTTTAAAAGATAATTTATATAGAGGATTTATGCTTACAATTATTGGCATAAATCCTCTATTTTTTTGTAAATAAAAGAAAAAACGAATAAGTGAGAGGTATAGCCGGATAATTCTTTATTAGAAGGAAATAATAGATATTAAAGTTAATAGTAATTATATGGGTTCCTATACATTAAATTCCAATGGTGATATAATTTAAACATTAGTATTTATTATATAATTATTGGATTTCAATAATAAGTATAATATGATTACTTATTTAAAGGAAAGAATTGATGTTAGAAAATATAATAATGATAGAGAAATATTAAAAAATGAAATATTAAAGAAAGAAATATTAAAGAGAGAAAAGGTACCTTTTTATGGTACAGTGTAATCTCATATAATATCACAAAAGGTTACTTTAAAATAAGGATTTTATCAATTATTTGCAGGAGTGAAAATAAGAAAAATATGTGAAGGTAATTAAATTAAATAAATATTATACTAAAGGAGTTGGTAAATATGTTTATAATGCAAGACATAATGCAAAAAGTTGTTGTTAAGAACCTAACTAATGATATTATAACTAATATAAAATTAACACATGATGGTGAGTGGAATGGTAATCATAAAGAAGTGATAAAAAAACTTAAAAGTAATGAATCTAGAGAAGTATCATTATATACACAGAAAGTAAATAACAGGTGTAATCTAATTCTAACTTATACCTATAAAGATATAAGTAATACCGTTGTTGCTTATGATAAATTAAGTGGAAAAGATTTAAGATTAATTACCCTCGAAATTAAAGAAATAGATGAAAAAATTGTGGTTAATACAACATTAAATAATGAGTTGTGGACATAATATTGGAAAACAATAAAAACAGAAATTTTTAATTTCTGTTTTTATTATTTATGGTATTATTACAAATAATTTCTTTAAATAATAATTAAGCATTGCTTATACTTGTATATTGTTGTTTCTAAATTGGCTTGGGGTAAAACCAACAATGTTCTTAAAGGTTTTGCAAAAGTTCCCTTGATCACAAAAATAAAGTGAAGTAGATATCTCTAAAATACTTTTATTGGTTGTGAGAAGTAATACCTTAGCCCTTTCAATTTTTAATTCCTTAAAGTATTTCATTATTGAGATTCCCATATTTTTTTTAAAGGTATTTGATAAATATCCAACAGATAAATCTAGTTCACTAGCGATTCTTTCTAAAGTTAAAGTGTTTTCTAGATTAATATAAAGATATCCAATTATCTTATTTAATATTAAATTGCTTCTTAATTCAACATGATTAATTAATATATCAAAATAAGAATTTATCATATCTAGTTCTAATTGCTGTAAAGAATGAAGTTTTTTAGTGTTTATTATAGCGTTATAATATTTATTATACAAAGTATGGAGATAAGTTTTTGTACTACCATTTTTAATAACTTCTCTAGCAAATACTACATTCCACATAATAAGATCATTTTGTTTGGTGGGTATTGGTATATTTTCTTTTTTTTCTTTTTCATGCTTATCTAAATTTAGTTTTAGCAAAGTCTCATAATCTTTATTTTCTATTAAGAAAGTAATCTGATTAACAAATAAAAACTCATCTGAATCATAAGAATCATACATAGCATTATCCTCCCCAAAAAATAATGATAAGTAAATTATATATTAATTATAGTAAAACATATATACAAAATAAACAAAAAAATACAATTTAAACCAAAATTTAATTATAGTAATAAGTATAATAAAAATATAAATGATTGCAATCGTTTTCCGACAATTGGTTTAAGCATAGAGTTATTATTTATGAATGAAAAGGTGGTGATAAGGAAATTGTTGTATGGTAAAAGTTAATTTACCATAAGATTTAAGATGTAAATAAAATTATTCAATAATTGTAGAAAAGTATAGTAAGAATAGTTAAGGAGGTAGTATTAAATGAAAGTTTTAAGAAAATTTGCAGTTTCAATGTTATCATTAGTATTACTTGTAGGAAGTTATTTAGGTCCAGTTAATAACAAAACTGTATTTGCTCAATCTTTGACAAATGCGGAAATTAATAATATAGGAGAAAGCAAATTAAATAAGGTTGATTACTCAAATGATGTAATCTATCAGGTAGTGACAGATAGATTTTATGATGGAGATAAAGCAAATAATCCTACAGGAGAATTATATGATTCAACTAAGAGTAATTATAAAAAATACTTTGGGGGAGATTGGCAAGGAATTATAGATAAGATTAATGATGGATATCTAACTGGTATGGGTATAACTGCAATATGGGTTTCTCAACCAGTTGAAAATATTTACTCAGTGTTAAGCCAAGCAGGAACCTCTTATCATGGATATTGGGCTAGAGATTTTAAGAAAACTAATCCAGCTTTTGGTAACTTTGATGATTTTAAAAGATTAATTGATACTGCTCATAAAAATGGTATGAAAGTAATAATTGATTTCGCGCCTAACCATACATCACCAGCAGGAGAAATTACCCCTGATTACGCTGAAAATGGAAGGTTATATGATAATGGTACATTACTTGGTGGAATAATTAATGATAGTAAAAACTTATTTAACCATTATGGTGGTACAGATTTTTCAACATTGGAAGATGGAATATATAGAAATTTATATGATTTAGCTGATTTAAATCATATAAATCCAACTGTAGATTTGTATTTAAAAGATGCAATTAAGTTATGGATAGGTATGGGGATCGATGGTATTAGAATGGATGCAGTAAAGCACATGCCGTATGAATGGCAAAAGAGTTATATGGATGCTATTTATTCGTATAATCCTGTTTTTACATTTGGAGAATGGTTCTTAGGTGCTGGTGAAGTAGATTCAAATAATACTAATTTTGCAAATAATAGTGGAATGAGTTTATTAGATTTTAGATATGCACAAACAGTTAGACAAGTTTTAAGAGATAATAAAAGTAATATGTATAAGTTAGATGAAATGTTTACCTCAACAGCAAAGGATTATGAACATATTAATAATCAAGTTATTTTTATTGATAACCATGATATGGATAGATTCTCTGTTGCAAATAATAATACATCTGTTGATCAAGCATTAGTTTTAACACTTACATCAAGAGGTGTACCAGCTATATACTATGGAACAGAGCAATATATGACAGGAAATGGAGATCCATATAATAGAGCAATGATGAGTGGATTTAACACTAATACAAATGCTTATCAAATTATTAAAGCATTGGCACCTTTGAGAAAATCAAATTCTGCACTTGCTTATGGTAGTACTAAACAAAGATGGATAAATGATGATGTTTATATTTATGAAAGAAAATTTGGTGATGATGTTGTGGTGATTGCTTTGAATAAGAGCAATAATAGTATTAATGTTAGTGGTCTTGTAACATCATTACCATCAGGTAATTATAGTGATGTATTAGGTAAACGAGTTAAAGGAAATGATATTGTAGTAAATCAAGGTACAGTTTCTAGTTTTAATTTATCAGGCAATTCTGCTGCAGTATGGAGTTATAATACTAACACTAGTAAACCTAATATAGGTAATGTAGCTCATCCAATGGCTAAAGCAGGACAAGAAGTTGTAATAACAGGAGAGGGTTTCGGAGATGTGAAGGGAACTGTGTATTTTGCTGATAAGGCTGCAGAAGTTATATCTTGGACTAACAATGAAGTTAAGGTTACAGTACCAAATGTTTCTGCAGGAAAGGTAAAAGTTTCACTTCAAACAGCTGAAGGTATAAAGAGTAATATATATGAAAATTATGATATTGTAAGTGGTGATTTAGTAACTGTAAGATTTGTTGTAAATAATGCTAATACTAATCTAGGAGAAAATGTATTTCTTGTTGGGAATGTTCCAGAGTTAGGTTCATGGAATGCTACCAAAGCTATCGGATCATTATATAACCAAGTAGTGTATAAATATCCAACTTGGTATTATGATGTAAGTGTACCAGCAGGAAGTAGTATTGAATACAAATTTATTAAGAAGAATGGAAATTCAGTAACTTGGGAAAATGGTAATAATCATGTATATACAGTACCTAAAAATTCAACAGGTACAGTAGTTGTTAATTGGCAGAACTAAAAAATGTGAATAAATAATATTAAGCATAAGAGAGAGTTATAAATATTATATAATTTATAAAAGTGCAAATAGAGATTTAATTTATCTCTATCTGCACTTTTTAACTATGATAGTAATTTATAGGAGAAAAATTTCTTTTAAATATGCTCTTAAATATAAAATTTAATTAAAAAATATTAAAATAAATGAATTTTTGGTTTGTAAGCTAGGTGGATATTTATTAAAAATTTGTTCTAAGCAAATATTATAAATTGATGTACTAAAAAATCATCTTTTAGGAAGAATATAATTGAGCATTATTTTGAAAGGATGATTTATATGAATAAAGATGAATTAATATATTATAAAAATAAACTTAATCAAGAGAAAAAGAGAATTAATGATCTAATTGAGCAATTAGATGATAATGGAATGACTAGATTTAATGCAGAGGTTGCAAGTGAATTATCATTTTATGATAATCATCCTTCTGATATAGCTAGTGAAACCTTTGAAGTTGAAAAAGGTAGAGCACTAGAAGCTAATGAAAGGGCATTACTAGATAAGATAGATGATGCTTTAAAAGCCATTGATGAAGGAAGTTATGGTAAATGTCAGAACTGTGGAAAAGAGATAGATAAGGAGAGGTTAGAGTTTTTACCTTATGCATTAAATTGTATTGACTGTCAAGATGTTGTTAGTACAATAAAAACTTATAATTCTAATCAAAGAGTAGTAGAAGAAACTGTAATTGGAAATCCATTTGGTCATAAATCAAGATATGGGGATAAAGATGAAATAGGATTTGATGAAGAAGATAGTTATCAATCTGTTGGAAGGTTTAATGAAATAAGAAATGCACCACAATATGAATATGATTACGATGATAATACTTATGTTGAAGAAATTGAGAAAATAAGTAATGAGCAATATAAGAATCAATTACCTGATTAAATTTTACTGAAAACACCAAAATTTTAAATTTATTGCATATATAATTATATGAAAATATTACATATGAAAGTATTTTAAGTTGTTAATTTTACTAACTTTTAAAGGGGCTCGCGAAATAAACTGATACCTATAGACTAGACACTTAAATAAAAGGGTTTATGGCTATAGGTATTTTTTATATAATTAAATAAAT
>NZ_JADNAT010000019.1 GCF_015550425.1 Clostridium sp. 1001275B_160808_H3
TTATATTTAAAAACTGACTTTACTCTTGCAGTTACAATAGCTTACGCTAAAACGGAAGTTACTTTTTCATTCAACGAAATTTTTATATAACTTTATTTCAACTTATTTCTATGATTACAATAAAAAAGTTCAAGGACGTCGCGAAACGCGACGTCCTTGAACTTTTAAGCAGCTTTCTTTTATAAGCACAGTACTATTTCACCTAAAACTCAGAAATTTTTATAAAGCTAATGCTCTTAGATATTCCATAACCCCATCTCTTAAATCATCATTTCTTAATGCATATTCAATATTTGCTTCTAAAAAGCCTTGCTTATCTCCAACATCATATCTTCTACCTTCAAAGTTATAAGCATATATGGCTTCTTCTTCTAAAAGCTTTAGTAATGCATCAGTTAATTGAATTTCTCCACCTTTACCTGGCTCAGTTTCTTCTAATATTTCAAATATTCTAGGAGTTATAATGTATCTACCTAATATAGCAATATTTGATGGCGCTTTATCTATACTCGGTTTTTCTACTAATTCCTTAACCTTATAAATTCTATCTTCTATGTTAATTCCACCCATTATTCCATACTTTGATACATTTTCCTTGCTAACTTCTTGTACACCTAATACAGATGTTTTGTACTCGTTATAACAATTAATAAGTTGACCTAAACAAGGATTATCATCATTATAAACTATATCATCACCTAGTAAGACAGCAAAAGGCTCATTGCCAACAAAAGTTTTAGCACAGTGAATAGCATGTCCTAATCCTTTAGGCTCCTTTTGTCTTATAAAGTGTATATTTACCATATCAGAAATTTCTCTAACCATCTCAAGCATTTCTTGCTTTCCATTGCTTTCAAGCTCTAATTCAAGCTCTACAGATTTATCAAAATGATCCTCTATACACTTTTTATTTCTTCCAGTTATAATTAAAATTTCTTCTATCCCAGATTGAACACATTCCTCTATTATGTACTGAATAGTTGGCTTATCAACTATAGGTAACATTTCCTTTGGTTGTGCTTTAGTTGCAGGTAAAAATCTTGTTCCTAGACCTGCTGCTGGGATTACTGCTTTTTTGATTTTAGTTCCTAAACTAAAACTTCTGTTCATTATTATTCCCCTCTCATCATAATATAAAAAAATTATCTAGCCCTTTATCATTTTCCTTAAGTAAAATATTATATTCTGTCTATAAAGAACTTTAAAAAGCATAAATACAAATAATAAATAAAATAGCCCTCCAACGGAAACTTGTATTATTGTTGTTAATATTTTAGCTCCCATACTTATTCCAATAAATCTAACTACTATAAACATTATTATTCCAGCTGGGAAAAATATAAGTACTGATTTAATTAACTTAGGTATATCTAAGAACTTTTTAAGAAAATAAAATTGAGTAGCTGTAACAGTTATTTCTGCAATAACTGTAGTTATACAAGCACCTAAACTTCCCAGCTTTTTTAGTAAAACTAAATTTAATAGCAAATTAACTATTGCTCCTATGGTTACTGACATTGTAAACTGCTTTATTTTGTTTAATGGTACCAATAATTGCGTTCCTAAAACATTTGACCAACTAATAGCTAAAATAATTATTGAACTAACTATTACCAAGCTATCTATTCCAACAAATTCTTTACCAAAAAACCATGGTGATAATTCTTTTGCTATTCCTAATAATCCAAAGGTTAATGGGATTGATATTGCACTCATAAAAAAGAATGAGTTTGAAATATAGTACTTAACTTTTTTCATATCTCCTGATGCAACAGTGTTTGCAATCTTTGGCATCATGACAGTACCAATAGCAGTTGCAATTGTAAGAGCCATTTTCACTAACTTTTGTGAGTTTTCATAATATCCTACTTGCACGGTATCTGTAAAAACACCAAGTAATGTTCTACTAAGTAAAACATATACTTGTATAGCTATTTGTGGAATAAATAAAGCTATTGATGCTTTTAAATGTCTTAATAAGCCTTTTACCTTAATATTCTTAAATCCTATTGTCTTGGGAATATATAGCCAGAATGTTAAATTTCCAAACAAATTAGATAAAGCTAATATCAATGTATAAATTACTAAGTCATTACTATCTTTAACAAATATAAAAATACTAGCAAGTGATACTAACTTTACTATAGTATTTCTTATAACTGTTTTTTTGAATTGCTCAAGTCCTATAAAAAGCCATGAAATATCTACTAGGGAAGCTAATACATTTATACCTTGAACTAAATACAGTGTTCTATATAAATTCTCATTAAAAGTAAAAGAAAAGATTATAAATATTATACTAGATAATATCATTGTAGACACTTGTACTAGGTATATAGAATAAAAAGTACTTCTTAATTTTTCTTTATTATCTCTAACGTAAGCTATTTGCCTATTTCCATATAAAGTTATTCCAACCATACCAAATAAAACAAAATATTGAGTATTAGCAAAAGTAAAGGAGTAGTCTCCTACCCCCTTAGCTCCTAAAACATTTGATACATATGGTACTGTAATTAGAGGCAAAATCAAAACAAGTATTTGATATGATAAATTATATAAAAAATTCTTTACAACTTGCATTGACTTCTACCTTCCAAATTCTTCTTTAACTATCTTTAAAGCTCTTTCAACTACATTATGCATATCATAATATTTATATTCTGCTAACCTTCCACCAAAGATAATATTTTTTTCATTATTAGCTAAGTTTTTATACTTTTCATAAATCTTATTATTCTTATCATCATTTATTGGATAATATGGGTCGTCCCCGTTCTTCCAACTTGCAGGGTACTCTTTTGTAATTACTGTCTTTTCTTGTTTTCCATATTCGAAGTGCTTATGTTCAATGATTCTTGTATATGGCACTTCATATTCAGTATAATTAACTACTGCATTTCCTTGATAATTTTCTTCATCTAATAATTCACTTTCAAACCTTAAACTTCTATAATTAAGCTCACCAAACTTATAATCATAGAATTCATCTATCATTCCTGTAAATACTATTTTTTCTGCAATATTTTCAAAATACTTTCTATCACTAAAGAAATCAGTATTTAACTTTATATCTATTCCATCAAGCATCTTTTCTATAATTTTATTATATCCACCAATTGGAATACCTTGATATTTATCATTAAAATAATTATTATCAAATGTTAATCTAACAGGTAATCTTTTTATTATGAAAGATGGTAATTCAGTAGCTCTCATTCCCCATTGCTTTTCAGTATATCCTTTTATTAATTTTTCATATATATCTTTTCCTACTAATTTTATAGCCTGTTCTTCCAAATTCTTAGGCTCATTTATATTAGCTTCTTTAACCTGCTCTTGAATTTTTGCTAATGCCTCTTTCGGTGTTTTTACCTTCCATAATTGATAAAATGTATTCATATTAAATGGTAGATTATATAATTCTCCCTTATAATTAGCAACCGGAGAATTTGTATATCTATTAAATTCTACAAAGCTATTCACATAATCCCAAACCTCTTTGTTGCTTGTATGGAATATATGCGCTCCATATTTATGAACATTTATACCTTCTACATTTTCACAATAAATGTTCCCACCTATATGGTTTCTTTTATCTATAATTAAACATCTTTTTCCTCTTTTCTTTGCTTCATAAGCGAAAATTGAACCAAATAGTCCCGATCCTACTATTAAATAATCATATATTTGCATAACTTTTCCCCTTATATACTATAAAAAAATTTTTCACTAATACTTTCTAATATCTATTAAATTTCCAACTACAGTATTAATTTCTTTTGGTTCATACAATTCTACACCAGCACCTGGAGTGAATGTTAGTTCTCCAAAATAAACCTTCTCCCCTACTGAATATAAATCAACTCTCACAAACTGAAAGTCTTGACATAACTTAGATGCTACTTCTATCATTTTCTCTAAATTTTTAGGTTTATCTATCTTGTATTCAATATTATCATGAACGCATTTCCACGGTAATTTACTCCAACTTAAATCATAAAAATTTCTTTTATGTCCTCTAAATCTATCAATATCTAGCTGAATAAATTGCGGCTTTCCTTCTGAACAGAAAAACTTATAATCCATCAAATTTCCTGAAACATCTTCTAAATATTCTTCACACATTATTATAGGTTCAATGTTCTTATATTGAACTTCTCTAAGTTTATAATAAAAATTTTCTTTCATCCATTTAGATATCATTTTTTTATACTCATTAATATTTGATTTATTTTTATCTTTACAAATTATATTTTGCCCTGAGCTATGATTGGCTTTTAAAACAAATTTATTTGGTAACTTTTCAAAATCAATTTCATCAGACGATTTAAAACAATCAATTAGCGGTATCAAGTATTCATTTCCAATTTTTCTTTCAACATAACATCTGACTTTATATTTATCAACAAATTCACTATATTTGTTTAAATCACAATTAATCTTTATATATTGAATCTTTTCATAAAATGTTTTCGGTGATTTTAAATTAGGCTTTAATTTTGTTTTAATGTATCCAGTTAGTAATATATATAGTTTATCGCTCATAATATACGCAAATAATTTAGATATTTTATAGTTCATTTAAATTACTCTCCTTCAATAATTCCATTTCAAAATCTTTTATAACTTCTTCTATTAAAAATTTTTTTGCATTATCATATGAATTTTTTTTAAAAACATTAATAATATCTTTATTTTTAATCATTAATTCCATCTTTAGACATAATGAATCATAATCTTTATATCTATGAATAAATCCTACAACATTATCTTCAACATATTGATGAGCATATTTCCATTCAGATACTAATATAGCAAGCCCTGATATATATGCATCTATAAGTGCACCTGGTAATCCTTCTCCAGTATGATAAGTCGGTAAAATAAAAACATCATATTTTGACAATACTTTATATTCATCAGAATTATTTGGCTCGATAATTCCCTTATAATTAACCCCTTCAACAAAGAATCCCTTTAAATGTTCTAAATAATCACTATCAACTTGTCCATAAATATCAAAACTAATATTTTCATATCTTAATTTTAAATCTGCAAAAGCGTTTATTGCCTCTTCTATACCTTTTTCTTTTATAACTCTAGAAAAAAATACAAATTTAACTGTTTTGTCTATATTCCTTAACATCGGTCTATAGTTTACTTTTCTAAAATTATTTTGTTGCTCTACATTATGGAATCCCATTTCTTTCATCTCATTTACCATATCTATGGGTTCAATATATATTTTCCTTATTTTTTTATATATTTTACTATCGAATTCACCTTTTTTTATCATTGTTGATAGCATGCCTCCAGCAACAAAATAATAAATAGGCTTTTTACACTTTATATAATACAAAAACTTCAAAAATATATAAGCCCCATTTGAAGATGAACTTATTATAATCCCATTACTACGTCTATAGTTTATTAGTATTTTAGATATAATTTGCAAAAAGTTAGTTCTCCAAGAATCCACATCCACAGTATTCAAATCAATATACTTTTTTTCCTTTAACCATTCTTCTAAAACTCTACTCTTTATTGTTACACCATCTAATCTATTTCTTCTTTTTGATAAACTACCAATATAAAGTATTCTCATTTCAACCTCTTCTTAATATAATTATATTTATCAAATATTTTTCATTAATATAATAGTGCTATTATCAATCATCTTTCTTTATTAAACATCTAAACTATTACTATGTTTTTTATTATAATTTTAAATACTACAACATTCACTCAAATTACAATATTATTTATATTACGATATTTAAATAATTTTTACTTTATATAACTAAACACTAGTTATAATAATCTATTGCTAATTCCATTTGAAATAAATTTACAATTTAAAATTTCTTTACATTTAATATATTTCTCTACATAAATATGTTAAAAACTTAAATAATCAACATTAGGATTAAACCTAACCCCTTTATAGAATCCACTTAATAGTATTCTTATCCTAATAACTTTTTTATTTTCAGACCTTAGTAATATTTTTATAATTGATTTAATTATATATCTATAATAAATCATCATATTTTTATTTTTTTTCAAAATATAGTATTTATTTCTAAACTCCAATTTACATCTCTCTAATCTCATCCCTTCTTCGTACACTATGTCTGGTCCCTTATTCTCCCCCATCTTATGTGTTACTGTACTATTTACTGACATATAACAATTAAAATTCTTAGATACTCTCAGTGTATACTCCAAATCATCTCCCCAAATAAAAAACTCCTTAATAGGTAATCCACATTTTTCTATAGCTTCATTATTTAATAATAAAGAAACAAAAGATGCTGAATCTACTTTTATCAATCCTTTGCTAATTTTATCTGACCATTGCTTATTTAAAGTTGGAATATTCATTACACACGGAGTATTATCTTTATATAAAACATGACTACAAACAAATCCATACTTTTCCCCTTCTACACTTTTCAACATATTTACTAATGTATCTTTTCTAACTATTGTGTCATCATCCATTATCCAATAATTGTCAAAGTTCATTTTGTAAGCAAATTTTATTCCCTCGTAAAATCCTCCTGCTCCACCTATATTATTTTCTAACATTATAGGAACTATTAGTTCATTGTACTCTTTTTGTATTTTTAACAGATATTCATTAGTTCCATCAGTACTAGCATTATTTACAACTATTATTTTTGAAAGTTTATAGTCTTGATTTATTAACGCCTCTATGCTTTCTCTCAATAACTCTAATCTATTAAAAGTAACTATAATAGCACAAATTTTTTTCATTTATTCCACCTTCTTTATATTGATTAAAGACATATATATTTCTATATGCTTTTTAACTGATCTATTAATATCAAACTTATTTATATCATTCTTTGAACTTTCATAAAACATATATCTCTTTTTTTTATCTATTATTAGGCTCATCACCGCATTTGCTAACTTTTCTTCATCTTTTGGAGGTATAACTATTCCATTTATATTATTTTTAATAATTTCTGTATTACTTCCAACATCAGTGCATACTATGGAAATTCCTGATACTAACGCCTCTATCAATGATATTGAAAGTCCTTCATATATTGAACTCATTATATATACATCATTTTTTAATAATTGCTTCGATATATCACTTACAACGCCATTAAAACATACTTCTTCTAAATTATTTTCATTTGCATATTCTATTAATTCTTTCTTTTTTTCACCATCACCAAATATATTCAAATTTGGCACTTTCAAATTATTAATTTGACATTCATCTTTTAAAATTTTAAATGCCTTTAATAAAGTCAAATGGTCTTTCTGCTGAGTTAATCTTCCCACAGAAATAAGATTATTTATAGTTTTTAAATCACGCTTACAAATAAATTTTTTAATATTTATTCCGTTTACTATTTCTATAACATTATTTTTTTTAATACCAACCTCATTTGTTAAAATTGTTGTTACTTTTTTTGATATTGAGATAATTTTTTTAACTTTTAAACTAAGAAAATACTTATGCAATCTAGGATATACAATTTTAGTATTATGTATAGTTTCTACAATATTGACATTATTAAAGAGTAAGCTTGAAACTACATGCATAGTTACTGTCTCCAAATGACAATGAATAATATTGGGATTAAAATCGAAATAAAGTTGCCTTATTCTCTTTATCATTCTAACTTTATTCATTAGTCCTTTTCTTTTATTAATAAATTTAACTTCAATATTATTCTTATTCATTTCACTTATATATTCATTTTCAAATTTGATTGCCTTTTCATTTCCTTTTGAAAGAACTTCTGCTTTATAAACAACCCATATTTGTAATGAAATATCTGGAAATACTTCTCTAATTCCAGTTAATAAATTTTTTACTAGCATTTCTGCTCCACCTGCTGAGCAGCAATGTATAACATGTACAATTCTCATTTTTTCCCTTCCCTATCTATCTCTAACTTTGAATATCTTACGTCCAATACTAAAAACAGGCAAAAATAGAAATAATTACTTCCTATACCATGTAAAACAACACCTGTGGAAAGTAATGCAATTAATGGCAAAAAAATTATTGATTCATTTTCCTTCCTCATTTTCATTATTATATTTATAAGTCCTAAAATCATTATTGATGATAAAATTACTCCAAATAAAACTATATGCTCTAAATACAGACTATGAGCTTGCGTTCCCGAAATACCAACAGATAATTCCCATCTAGAATTATATTTCTCGAATCCTATTCCAAATAAAATGTATTTTAAAGAACTAGCTATTATATCAATAAAATGTTGATATACTCCTCCTCTTCCAGTAGATATATCCTCAACTGAAAATCTAATCAGATAATTTTGTACCATACTATTTTGCAATATTTTATTAATATTACTCACCAATAAAATTATTAATAATATAGTGATTACTAACATAACATATATAACCTTTATTTTTTTTCTCTTAACTACATACTCATACAATATGTAAAATATTGTAACAAACATTACTATTCCCACTCCAAGAATAAACATTTTTGAGTATGTTTCGAAACAAAACATAGTTATTATTATAATAATTAAAAGATTTATAATTGCGTATTTTTTTTCTTTCTTTTGAAACATTAATACTATTAATAAAGATATTAATAGTAACCCTACTTGAGCATAGCTATTTGTCTCTCCCATTAATCCAACAAATCTCAATGTAATTTTCCCAGAATTCCATACAAACCCTGTTCCCCAAGCAAAAAATTTCATTATCTCTTTATTCATTGCATATTGACCCAGAAAGGAAGATATTATAAATGATATGGAATATAGGTAAATTAATTTATTTATATTAAGCTTTTTTATATCATAATTCAAAACAAATACAGTAAACATTAAAAACCATGATATATAGGCTAATAAATCGTTACCAAAAACATTGTAACTTGTTAAAATGAAAGTTATTAAAAGATAAATATATCTATATTTAATTTTATTAAAACTCGCTCTATTATTTATGTATAATAGATATTTAATAATATAAATTAACAGAAAAATATTAAAATAACTAGTTGTACCTATTTTTAAAGTTAATATATTGAAAAATGGAAGACATACAAAGATTAAGCCCAATACAACTTCTATACTTGAAAAAATTATAATTAATAGTATTATTGAAAAAGAAAAAATTATGAACATATCGTTTGATACTACATGTGAAATAAAAATATTTATTAACATAATAATGGTTATTATATATTTATATTGCTCTTTAAATCTAATACTTTTACCTAACATATTTACTCCTAGTATTTTATCTTTAAATTTAATATCTTATTAAAATATATACGTTTCTTGCAAGCATTCCATGCATATCCTATAAAAACATAAATTGTTTTTACTATATTTAATCTTTCAATTTCTCTATATACATACCATGTTCCTTTAACTGCTTTAATTTTATTTGATGAAAGAGAATTTTGAGCTCTCCTATACTTTGCCAAAGTTTCTTGAACAGATATAGCTACAATGCCTTTTTTTAAAATACTAAGCCAACATGCGAAGTCTTGTCGTCTTCTTATTAGAGGCATATTTACTTGTTCTATATACTTTCTATCTATCATTACAGTAACTGTTTGAATTATAGTATTTCTTAGATATTCTTCATATGATAAGCTTTTAGGCATTCTAATTATTTTATTTAAGCTCTCCCCTTGATTATCTATTAGTTCATAATCACTAAATGAAAATTCTATATTATTATTTATCATAAAATTTAATTGATATTCTAGCTTATTCTTATACCATAAGTCATCTGAATCTAAAAAAGCTAAAAATCTTCCTTTTGATAATAAAATAGCTTCATTTCTTGCTTCTGCCGCTCCCTTATTTTCCTCAAACCTGATATACTTTATATTAGAATGTATTGACAAATACTCTTTTACTACCTCTTCCGTATTATCAGTTGAATTGTCATCTACTATAATAAGTTCCCAATTCTCATAAGTTTGTGATATAACAGATTTTATGCTTTCTGAAATATAATTATCACTATTATATGTTGGCATTACTATTGATACTAAAGATTCATCATATTGCAATATTATACCCCTTTCCTATTTAAGAAATTGTAAATGCTACTTCTTCAATTTCTTTTTCTTTTATATTTAAAATTTCTTTTCTTCCTATTGAATAATATTCAACTTGATTTTTTTCAAAATTATATAAACTATAACAGTTCCTACCATCAAAAATTATAGGAGTATTCATCATATTTTCATAACATTCTATATTAATTTCTTTTATTTCCTTCCATTCTGTGAATATAAATGCCATATCTGCATCTTTTATTGCTTCATAAGGATTGTCTGTATATTTTATTTGTGTTGGATATATTCTTTTAAAATTATCTATTCCAACTGGATCATATGCTATTACATCTGCTCCTTCATCTAAAAGCCTTCTTACATTTGGTATTGATGGAGCTTCTCTTAAATCATCTGTTCCTGGCTTAAAGGTTAAACCTAATACTGCTACCTTTTTACCCTTTAATGATCCAAAGCGTTCTTTTGCTTTTCTAAAAAGCTTAAATTTTTGATTCTCATTAACCTCGATTGCAGCTTTTACTGTTTTTATTTCATATCCGTTATCATTTGCTAGCCAATGCAATGCTTTAGTATCCTTAGGAAAACATGATCCACCATATCCAATTCCAGCATTTAAGAACTTATCTCCAATTCTCTTATCATAGCTCATTCCTTTTGCTACATCTTCTATATTTGCGCCAACTATTTCGCAAACATTTGCCATTTCATTCATAAAGCTTATTTTTAATGCTAAAAAATCATTTGAAGCATATTTTATCATTTCTGCGCTTCGTCTATTTGTGCAAACTATCGGTTGGTTAAATGGATTATATATTTCTCTTAATATATTTTCTGAGTTTTTTGATTCAACACCTATTACAATTCTACTTGCATTTAAAGTATCTACTACTGCTGTTCCTTGTGCCAAAAATTCAGGATTAGAAGCAACTTCTATGTTTACATCAGTAGCTAGATTTTCCTTTAGGAATTCCTCAACCTTATCATTTGTTCCAATTGGTACTGTTGATTTAACTACTACTAAGCAATCTTTTTTTATATTTTGTGCAATTTGTTTGCACACATTAAATACATAATCTAAATTTGCTGATCCATCTTCTCGTTCTGGAGTGCCAACACCTATAAAAACTACATCAGCATCTTTATAAGCACTTTTATAATCTGTTGTAAAATTTAACCTGTCTTCATCAAAATTTCTTTTTAATAATTCATCTAATCCTGGCTCATATATAGGTGATATACCTTTTTTCATTATTTCAACTTTATTTTCATCAATATCTACGCAAGTTACGCTATGCCCAACTTCTGAAAGACATGCTCCTGTTACTAAACCTACATACCCTGTTCCTGCAACTACAATTTTCATTTTCTCTACTCCCCTCAACCCTTAAATTTTTAACATGCATTCTTATCTCCAAACAACACTGCTACTGTCTTAAAAATTAATTTTATATCCAGACAAAAATTCATATCATTTACATATTTTAAATCAAGCTTCATCCACTCTTCAAAATCTATATTGTTTCTTCCTGAAACTTGCCAGTAGCATGTAAGTCCTGGTTTTACTTCTAGTCTTTTTAACATCCAAGGTTCAAACTTTTCTACTTCTTTTGGAAGGCTTGGCCTTGGTCCAACTAACGTCATATCACCCTTTAAAATATTTAATAATTGTGGAAGTTCATCTATACTTGTTTTCCTTATAAACTTACCTACTTTAGTAACTCTAGGATCATTTTTCATTTTAAACATTGGACCTGACATTTCATTTTGCTTAGCTAACTTTTCTTTTAACTCTTCAGCATTTTGCACCATGGATCTAAACTTGTACATTTTAAATTCTTCTCCATTTAGCCCAATTCTGCTTTGAGCAAATATTGCTGGTCCCTTTGATTCTAATTTTATTAAAATAGCCACAATTATTAAGATAGGGCTTAGAATTACTAATCCTAAAAATGAAGCTAAAACATCCAAAGCCCTTTTAGATATTTCATATAAAGTATTTTCTTTTCGTTCAATCTGAATAATTTCTTGCTCTTCAACTTGAAGTCTTTCCATTATTAAATCCCATCCTCTTAAAATTATTTACATCTAACTTAAACTTTATTAAATATACCAAACAACCCTTTTTTCTCTTTTATTAAGCTTCCATCAAATTTAATTTCTTTATTATTTAAAAGATTTTCTCCAGAATCTAGTAAATAATTTGCGTATTTTTTATCAAAATCTTCCAAGTAATCTATGATCTTTTGCATATTAGCATTTCTTTTTGTATCTCTATGTGCATCTGAACCAATAAAACTATATATATTGTTTTTCAAATATATATCTGTAGTTTTCTTAACATCTTTTCCAAAGTCTCCTGTTAAACTATCCTTATTTACCTGAAAAAGAAATCCTTCCTTTATAAATTCATTTATCAAAGAAGGATTTTTTATAAACTTTTGATATCTTTCTGGATGAGCTATAACTGGTACTATTCCTTTTAGTTGTAACTCATAAATATTTTCAATAGCTTCTTTAATAGAAAAATCCCTCATGTTAAATTCAATTAGCATATATCTTGAATTATTTATAGTTCCTATATGCTTATTAATGTAATTTTCATATATTTTGTCTGTATAATAAACCTCTTGCCCTTGATAAATATCAAGATTTATTTCTTCTCTTATAGCTAGTTTCATTATATCTTCTGTTCTTTTCTTTACTTCATCTAAGGTAGCCTCAAAATATCCTGGCATATAGTGAGGAGTAAGAACTAACTTAGTAGTTCCTCCCTCAACAGCTTGCCTTAACATATTCAAAGTCATGTCCTTAGATTTAGATCCATCATCAATTTCCCAAATTAAATGAGAATGTAAATCTACCATAAAAAAACCCCCGAAATTCAATTGATAATTGACAGTCAACTATCCATTCTCCATTGTCCATTATTCTTACTTTTCTGCGTAATAGTAATAATATTTATTTCTGCTATTGTCTATTCCATTTAGCACTGTTCCAATAATATTTGCATTTACTTTCTTTAAAAGATTAATTGCATTTTCTACTGAGTCTTTTTTTGTTTTTTCTGCTTTTACTACTAGTATTGTTCCATCTGCCTTTGTTGAAAGTACTTGAGAATCTGTAACGGCTTGTACAGGTGGAGTATCTAAAATTATATAATCAAAGTTTTCTTTAAGAGTTTCTATTAATGTTGTCATTGCCTTTGATGAAAGCATTTCAGATGGATTTGGAGGTATTTTCCCTGAAGTTAGTATTACTAAGTTTTTGTTATATCTATGAAGTGCTGAAACTAATTCCTCTTTCCCTATTATTACATCTGACAAGCCAACTAAATTTGAAACTTTAAATTTCTTATGTAGTGAAGGCTTTCTTAAATCGCAATCCATTAATATTACTTTTTTCTCCCCCTGAGCTAAGCATAAAGCAAGATTTCCTGCTGTAGTTGATTTTCCTTCGCCTGGCTCTGAACTTGTTACCATTATTACTTTATACTCTTTATCAAAAGATGAATATTGTATATTAGTTCTTAATGTTCTATAACTTTCAGCTGCAATTGACTTTGGCTCTTTTTCTACTATAAACATAATATCCTCCTAAAGTTCCTTTACTGTAGGTATTGCACCAAGTACTGGTATATCTAATTCTCTCTCTAATTGATCCTTAGTTTTAAAAGTATTGTCTAAAAACTCTAATAAGAATGCTAACCCTACACTTACCATTAATCCAAGTAAAAATGCAATTGCAATATTCATTTTTTTATTTGGACTTACTGGATTTTCTGGCAATTGAACTTCTTCTATTACTTTTATATTTCCATTTGGAACTAATTCTTTTGATGTCTTGATAAATTCATCAGATATTTCTTCAATTACGACCATTGCTTCTTTTGGATCATTACTTTTGTATTTTATTTGCAAAATTTGAGTATCTGCAACTGAAACTATAGTTAAATTACTCAAAACAGTATCTGCTCCTAAATCATAACTTGTCTTATCCAACGCTCTAGAAACTAAATCTCTTGTTTTTATAGTTTCAGAATATGTCTTCATAAGTTTCTGATACATTAATACATCATTTTGGTTATAACCTTGTGTATCACCTTCATCTTTTCCTATAAAAACCTTTGTACTTGCTTCATATTGTGGCTTAATTACAAAAAAGCTTAATATAGCTGATATAACTGTTGCTATTAATGTAATTGAAACTATCATTAACCATCGTTTTTTTAAGGCTTCAAACAATTCATCTAATCTTATTACTTGTTCTTCCAATTTAATTCCTCCTACTTAAAAATTACATTTCTAGATTATTATACCACTAAAAGATTATATGATTTACATATTTTTAGATGAACTTGAATAAAATTCGTACTTTTATTAAACTTTTTTATGTAATGCTTTCTATGCATAACTTTTTTTAATTATATAGTTTATTTTGAATAATTAATCATAATACTAAAATCTATATTTTGTTAAATTATTTTAAAATATGTTAAATTATCTTAACAGTATAAGATTATATCATACTTGTATATTTATGTTTATTTTTTTTGTCAACATATTTAGCTAAATTTCATCCCTTCTACTTTATACTACATTCTTTAATGTTGGCTTAAGATTTTTTTCACCTTTTTATTTAGTTATTTTAAATTTCACCTAAGAAATATATATTTTATTTGTATAATATTTTTTAATATTTTTAATAGTATATTATTTTTCTTGGAACTTATTTTAAATCAAATAATTTAGCTGATATTTGATTCTATCAACATAAACCCAATTGTCGTTATATGTTTAATTTCAATTTTAATGCAATTTAAACAGAAATTAAATTTATCATTTTTTGTCGTTTAATAACCTTATATTTAACAAATTACAATTTAGCATAAATATTCGTATATAATTATATTTATGCAAAATTTTATTGCTTAAAATAAGATACTCAGCACCTTCTGAATATCTATCTAAAAATCCCTACTTTTTTCTTTTTAGGACTTTTTAAAATTCTTTTTGCCCTTACACTTTCTGGATTAAGTATAAACAAGCCTTTTTTACTTATATCTTCTATTTGTTTATCTATATAGGTTTCTTCAATATTTTCTTCAAAACCAATAAAATTATATATATCTTTTTTTAATAAGGCTTTTGCTGTCTTTTGAATCTTCTTTCCATACACCCCTTTTATGCTTCCAGGATCTAATTGAAATAAGCACTCTTCCTTTATTAATTTATCTATTTTTTTATTGTCATTTATAACTTCTTCTATTTTTTCTGGGCTTACTATTATAGGTGTCAAGTTACGTATTTTGTATTCAAAAACTATTTCTAGTAATTCATCTATACCATTTGATTCCTGAACATCTAATAAAACGAATTTTGTTTCATTTATACTTCCTAATAATCCATCTATATGTTTTTTTACATTTTCATAATTATCTCTTAGTAAATTTCCTGGATATAATATTAAATCTATATTTTTTACTTTCAAATATGAATTAAGTTCTTCCACTATTGTATTAACTTCTTTTATTGTAGTCGTGCTATCTTTATCATAATATGCGGGAGCTAAAACTAGTTTTTTTATATTGCATTTTGCTGCTTCCTCTATTTTTCTAAGTAAAACTGTTGACTTAAACTCTCCTTGTATAACTAATTCCTTAAAAATTAAGTTTGCAAATACCATTTTATCCCTCATTCCATTTATTATAGTTTTAATTATAAATTCAAAAATTCATTTAAACCACACATTTTCTTCTACAGTTTTAGACAGTGTATAAGTAAATTTATTTATTATATGTAATATTATTACTTTAAATGTTAAATTAAGGATCTTGATTAGCATATTATATTTATATCTTAATAACATTTAATTGTTCTTATAATGAAATTAACTTGAATAAAATAATTCTTCTTATTTCTTGTATTTTTTTGACTAAAACTTTTTTATAAATTTTTCTCAAAATTACTTTTTTACAGATACTTACTTAGTAAAATAACTTTTAAAATGGAGGGGAAAATCATGAAAGATTTATTAGAAAAAGCCAAAAATAATGATTCTGACTCAAAAGAAGAAATTATAAAGATGTACTATCCATTAATAATAAAGGAAGCTAAAATAATTTATTTAAAAGATAAGTCCTTTGAAGATCTTATTCAAATAGGTATTATTAACTTACTTCATGCAATAGATGTTTTTGATTTATTAAAAGGTGCTGATAAATTTCCTTCTTATGCTCTTTGGTCAATAAAGAATGGTTATAAATATCTTTGCAGAAGTCAAATTAAATATAATACTGAATTTAGTTTAAATAAAGTTAACGATGATGGGTATGAATTTGGAGATAATATAGTAGATGGAAATATAAATATTGAGGATTATGTTATTAACAATACTATAGATGAAAATCTTTATTTAGCTTTAGAGAAGCTTGATAAAGAAGAAAGAGAGCTTATTGACTTTTTGTATATATCTAATAATAAGCCTAATCTTACTAGATATTGTGCATTAAAAGAAAGGGATTATTACTATTGTTGTTCCTTGAAAAAAAGGGCTTTAAAAAAGCTTAAAAATATGATGCTTGATTTTTATTAGTAATTATCTTAGAACATATTTATTATTATATTAAGTAAAAAGGACTATTGATTTTTTCTTTCAATAGTCCTTTTTATATTTTATTGTATAAGAAATTGTGAATGCTTATGTTATTCTTAAATGAATTGAGATAATAATTTAATTTATGAGTATTAACTTTTTTATTATAAATAATATTATAATTTATACTGTATTTTAAAATTTTGTCCATAACTTTACTGTACTCTCCTGTTGCTTTTTATCTTTTTAATTCTACTTCATTACATTAATGTTGATAGTTATTAATTAAATATTAATGTTATTTTTAAATTTTTATTTTATAACATTTCTGCTATTTTATTTCTTAATTTGTCTATTATTTTATTCTTCATATTATATTATTCTTTGTATTATTTTCTTCTTTATATTATTTTATTCTTAGTATATTTGAATCATTTCTTAGCTTCTCCATTATTTTATCCTTCATATATCTAAGCTTATGATATTCAATATTTGTTCTTTTAGAATACTCTTTTAAAGTTATACCTTGTACATAAATACTATTAAGTAAAGCTTTTTCATCCTCATTAAGCATCTCTATAGATTTAAATAAAATGCTACTTAATTCCTTCTTGATACATTCTTCAGAGACATCTGTATTTTGATCTATAATTTCTTCTACGTTTATTGAACTTGCAATTTCTTTATTTAACTTATTTTCGTAGTACTTATTAGTTGCTTTTTCTATTTCTTTGTACATCTTATTTTTTATGCATTTTTGTACGTAAGCAGGAAAGGAATCACTTAAATCAGTATTAAATTTTTCTAAGGATTCAATAATTGTAAGCCTCGCTATTTGCTTAATATCCTCTTGACTATACCCGTAAATATAATAGCTAATTGAAGTTTTGTAAACTAGTGGTTCAAAGTTTTTTAATATTTCTTCCATTGACTTTTTATCCCCTTGTTTAGCCCTCACTATTAATTGATTCATAAATTCATCTCCTCTAATAATTTATAATTAAATTATATCAAACGCACGTTCGTCAAGCTACAATTACTTATCGCAATTTCTGACAGTGAAATTTTATTTCAAGAAAATTTTCATTTTTTAGCATTATAGTTTATACTAAATATAAAGAGTTGTTTTTGACTTAATTTTTTTCTTGGAGGGATATACATATGAAGCAAAATATTAAATTGATTTGCATAGACATGGATGGTACTTTATTAAATAGCAAACATGAAATTAGTGAAAGAAATAAAGAAGCTTTAAGAAAAGCAAATAGCTTAGGAGTTAATATTGCTATTACTACTGGAAGACTTTTTTGCTCAGCAAGATATTATGCTGATTTAATTGGAATCGATTCACCTGTTATAGGCTCTAATGGAGCATATATTAAGCATAAATATGATGACATAGCTATTTTAGAAAATCCTATTCCTAAGGATGTAGCTATTGAAATTTATAAGATTGTTAAAAAGCATGGATTAACTATTAACTTTAATAGCTGGGATACTCTTATAAGAGAAGATGAAGTTCCTGCAACTCATGCTTATACTATAATGAACAAATATTTACCAGACGATAAAAAAGTTAAATTTATAGTTAACAGTGATGTTATTAAAACAATAAATAACTTTGATGGAAAAATTCTTAAGGGTATTGTTATTGAAGAAGCTGAAAATAAGGATAACCTATGGGCAGCTAAAGATGAGCTTAAAGAAACCTTTGGTGATAAGCTTCATGTTGTTAGTTCTGGAACAGATAACTTTGAAGTTATGGTTGGAACTACATCTAAAGGAAATGCAGTTGCACATTTAGCTGATACTCTTAATATAAATCCACAAGAAGTTATGTGTATAGGTGATTCTGAAAATGATATTTCAATGCTTAAGTTTGCTGGAATTAGTGTTGCTATGGGCAATGGTCTTCAAATTGTAAAAGATATTGCTGATTTTGTAACTGACACTAATAATAATGATGGTGTTGCTAAGGCTATTGAGATGTTTGTTTTAAAATAATTTTTTAATAAAAAAGCTATGAGATCTTGTCTCATAGCTTTTTATAAAAATTTTAAATTATAATTTATAAATCTTTTCTCTATTATTAACAACGTTCTTAGTTGCATTTCTTGTATCATAAACAACTTTAGCTCTATCAACTATTTGTTCATAGTCATAAACTGTATGACCTGTTGTTATAACTACCATATCAGATTCATCGATAACTTCTTTCCAATCTACTGAATGATAAGTTTTTCCTTTGTATTTAGCAGTATCACAGAAAGGATCGTTAACTATGACTTCTGCACCATTCTTTTCTAATAGTTCTATAACTTTAAATGATGGTGATTCTCTATAGTCATCAATATCGTTCTTATATGCTAATCCCATAACTAATACTTTTGATCCATTTAAAGCCTTTTTATGTTTGTTTAATATCTTCATGATATTTTCTAAAACGAAATCTGGCATAGAATCGTTGATGATTCCTGATGTTTCAATAAGCTTAGTATGATAATCATATTCCTTAGCTTTCCATTCTAAGTAGAAAGGATCTAGTGGGATACAGTGTCCACCAAGTCCTGGACCTGGGTAAAATGGCATAAATCCATATGGCTTAGTTTTAGCAGCATCTATAACTTCCCATACATCTATTCCCATTCTGTTACAAAGAATAGCCATTTCATTTGCTAAACCTATGTTTATATTTCTAAATGTATTTTCTAATATCTTTTCCATTTCAGCTACTGCTGGTGAAGAAACTTTATGAATTTCTCCTTCTAACACATTTTCATATAAAGCAGCTGCTATTTCTGTACACTCTTCTGTGCATCCACCAACTACTTTTGGAGTATTTTTAGTATTGTAGCTCTTATTACCTGGATCTACTCTTTCTGGAGAGAATGCTAAGAAGAAATCTTCTCCACACTTTAATCCACTTTCTTCTAATATTGGTTTAAGTACTTCTTCTGTTGTTCCTGGATAAGTAGTACTTTCTAATATTACTATCATACCTTTATGTAAATACTTTGCAACATCTTTTGTTGAATTTACAACATATGATAAATCTGGTTGCTTATATAAATCAAGTGGAGTTGGTACGCAAATACAAACTGTATCTACATCTTTTATAAAACTAAAATCTGTAGTAGCTTTTAAAAGACCTTTTTCTGTTAATTCTTTTAATTCAGCATCTACAACATCTCCAATGTAGTTTTGACCATTATTAACCATTTCTACTTTTTGATCTTGAACATCAAATCCAATTGTTTGATATCCTGCATTTGCTTTTTCAACTGCTAAAGGTAATCCAACATAACCTAGACCTACTACACCAACTTTTGCAGTTTTATTATTTATTTTTTGTAATAATTCATCTTTTAAAACTGACATTACTTTTCCTCCTAATCAATTAAAAACTTGATAATTGATAATATAAAATTGTTATTTTTTTATTTTTTTAGATTATATATGTCTCAATTAATATCTTACAAGTTAACACTAGTAAATTATTAAATAATTAACACATGCTTGTTAAGTAAAATAGTAAAAGTAAAAATATTATATAAGTTAGTTTACTTCTAAATTGGGTCAAATATCATTAACTACAATTCTAAATATAATTAAATATTTGCAATTAAACTAATTTTCCTATATTAGTTTAGCATTTATTATAGTTTAATCAAATGTTAAATATTTATTTCAACTTATATATTATTTAACTTTGCTTATTATATACTCAACTTGCTCTTTTGTTAACTCTGGATATACAGGTATAGCAAAAGTTCTATGTGATAAGTATTCAGATACAGGCATATCCCCTTCTTTGTATCCTAAATCTTTATAAACTTTTTGAAGGTGTAATGGTACTGGGTAATATACACCTGTTGCAATTCCAGCTTCTTTAAGTTTAGTTAAAACTTCTTCTCTATTTTCAGATTGTAATATATACATGTGATATACATGTTCATTGTAGTCTTTTGCTACTGGAGTTACTAAATCACTATTCTGTAAAGCTTCATCATAAAGCTCAACTATTTCTCTTCTCTTTGCATTCCAACTATCTATTTCTTTTAACTTTACACTTAAAATAGCAGCTTGAATTGCATCTAATCTTGTATTGAATCCTATTAAATAGTTATAGTATTTAAGTGGATTATAAACTGTATCGTTTGCTCCTTCAGCAGTTTTAACTTCTTCTTCTATATTATTTAAAAGGTTATATGCCTTTTGGCCATTTTCTCCACTTCCGTGAGTTCTTAATGCCCTTGCAATAGTAGCAATTTTATCATCGTTTGTTACTATCATTCCACCATCGCCAGCACACCCTAAGTTCTTTGTTGGGAAGAATGAGAAGCACGCAACATCACCTAATGTTCCTATCTTTCTTCCTTTATATTTTCCACCTACAGCTTGGCAAGCATCTTCTATTACATATAAATTATGCTTTTTAGCTATTTCATTGATTTCATCCATATCTGCTGATTGACCAAATATATGTACAGGCATTATGGCTTTTGTTTTTGAAGTTATTTTTTCTTCTATTTTTGTTACATCTATATTAAAAGTTTCCTTATTTACATCTACAAATACAGGTGTCGCTCCTACTGCTGAAATAGCTTCTGCTGTTGCAAAAAAAGTAAATGGAGTTGTTATTACTTCATCTCCTTTGCCTATTTCCATTGATTTAAGAGCTAGTACTAGCGCATCTGTTCCATTTCCTACTGATATTGCATGTTTTACTCCTATGAAGTCTGCAAATTCTTTTTCAAAATCTGTTACTGTTTTTCCCATTATGTAATTAGCTGAAGATAATACTCCTAAAGCAGCCTTATCTAATTTTTCACCTAATGAATCATATTGAGCTTTTAAATCTATTAAAGGTATATTCATTGTTATACGCTCCTTTATATTTTTCTTTAAATATAAAACTAATATTAATATTTTACCACATTTATTTATAGATACAAACTTTTTTAATTGAAATTCTTAGACTATTGTGTAAGTAAATGTTAAAATTATACTATAAAATATTAATTTTAGGAGTGTGCATTGATGATTGATATAATTACTAATAAATTCTATTTGAAATTATGTTATATATTTATAGGTATATCATTTGCAACTGTTATATCAGATTTACCGTATTTCAACATTTTTAATAAAATAGTACTACTTATAGGATTAGCATTTACAGCTTTAAATCTATTAGAAATTACATTCTTTAAAAGAAGGAAAATTTATTATTTTGAAATATGTCTTTATATCTTTTTACTATTAACCTTATTTTTAAATTTTACTCAATATAAATTAAATGAAAACTTAAAGGTTTGGTTAGTTAATTTTATGATAATGACAGTTATCTTTTCAATTGATACTTATAAAAATAAGAAAAAACTTTTAAAGGAATTAAATATAATATCTTATTTTTATGTTGGATTGACATTTGTTACTTCCTTGGTTTCATTAATAATGATTTTTATGAATAAAGTAATAACTGTAGATTTAGGAATTAAGGATGATGCCCCTTTAATTTTAACTTATAAAGGGCTTTTCAAAAATGAAAATTCTTTTGGAATAGCTGCTGTTCTTTCTCTTTTTATAGCTTTGTATTTACTTCATTGCTCTAAAAATAAATATATAAGAACTTTTTTATATTCTAATATATTGATTCAAGCTATTTCTATATTTGTTGGAGGAGCTAGAAGTGCTTATTTCCCATTTATAGCTTTAGTATTTTTATTTTTAATCTTTAAATTCAAAAATATTTATTTAAGAATTTCCTTTGTGGTAATACCCATTATTATCTCAATAGTATCTTTCTTTACTCTTCCAGATAATATACTTCATAAAATATTAACTAGTAGAGAATATTTATGGCAAACTGCTCTTAGGCTGTTAAAAGTAGTACCCTTAACAGGTGTTGGATATGTAAATAAAGCTGGAAGGTTAAAGGACTTAAGAGTTACCTATCTACAAGGATTAGATGCTGGAGGATTACATAATATATTTTTTGAAATAGCTTGTGTTAATGGAATACCTGCAACAATTATATTTATACTTTTTATTATATTCTTATTTGTTTTCTTCATAAGAAAGTTAGACAAATTGCCACCTAAATTCAAACTTAAATATGGATATGTTTTTGCTTTATGTTTAGGAATAGTCTTAATTAACCTTATGGAAAGTAGCTTAGTTTATATAATTAGTTTTATATCTATAATATTTTGGATTTATTCTGGTTATCTCGTAGCTATCTTAGAAAAAGAATAGATTATTTCTTTATTAATTTATTCCTTACTTAATATTAAGTTTTAAAGATTTAGATTTTATTAAGCATTAATTTGTTTTTTATAAAATCTAAGTCTTTTTAATATTAACTAATAATATTAACTAATAATATTAACTAATAATATTAAGAATAAAAGCTAAGTATTTATAAACTGTCAATTTTACTTCTATCAGTTATAAAAACTTAGCTTTTATTTTAGTATTTAATATTACTTTTATATTCTATACTTTTAAAACTTTTATGATTTTAATCTCTATCAATAAGCTTTCAATAATTTATCAATAACTCTACAATAATATTATTATAAATTTGTATTATTTATTTGTAATATTATTTTAAATTTACATTCTTTATCTATAATATTACATATTCATTATATTTTTAACTTCTTTGACTAACTCTATTGCAATATATTCTACATCACTTAATTCTAATGTACTATAAACAGGTAGTGAAATTTCATTTGCATATTGAGCATATGCATTTGGATAATCTTCTATTTTATAGCCTAGATTTTTATAAAGCGTGAACATTGGTAATGGCTTAAAGTGAACATTCGTTGAAATTCCCTTTTCTGCTAATCTTTGAATAAGTATATTTCTCTTTTCTTCATTAAATCCTTTTATTCTTAATGGATATAGGTGATATGAACTTTCTGTACCTTCACCATATTCTGTAACTGGAATTATTGAAAAATCTTCTTTTTCTAAGATTCTTGTATAAGTATTAAAAATTTCTTTTCTATACTTTAGCATATCTTCATATCTTGTTAATTGAACTCTACCTATAGCTGCATTTATATCCGTCATATTGCATTTAAAACCATCTGTAATTATATCGTATTCCCAAGCTCCAGCTTTCATTTTAGATAATGCATCTTTTGATTGTCCATGTAATGAAGTAAACTTAAAGTCTTGGAATAAGTTTTCTCTTCCTTTAAAGTTATTATCGTTATATGTTATTGCTCCACCTTCAGCAGTTGTAAAGTTTTTAACTGCATGGAAAGAGAATGTATGAAAATCACATTGCGCTCCAACTCTTTGACCTTTATATTTTGCTCCAAAGGCATGAGCTGAATCTACAATTATAATTATATCTTCTCTATTTTTTTCTTTTAAAACTTCTTTTATTCTATCGTAATCACAAGGTACTCCTGCAAAATCAACAGGCATTATAACCTTTGTTTTTTCTGTTATTAAATCTCCTAGTTTATCATAGTCAATAAAGAAAGAATCCTTTGCTACATCACAAAATATAGGTTTTATACCTCTATGAACTGCTACACTTGCTGTTGCTGTATATGTGTAAGGAGTTGTTATTATCTCGTCTCCTTCCTTTATATCAAAAACCTTTAATATAAGCTCCATTGCTGCTGTTGCACTATTTAATGCTACAGCTTTATTTGATTCACAATACTGTGCTAATTCTTCTTCAAACTTAGCAAGAGTTGGTCCTGATGTTATCCATCCTGATCTTAAAACTTCTACTACTGCATTAATTTCTGCTTCAGTTATATCTGGAGGAGAAAACGGTATTTTTTTCACATTATCCATTCTTTTCAATCCTTTCATTCTATATCCTATACATTGGATACTTTTATCAACTATTCTTAAGTATATCAGCTTTATTTACAATTATATATTTATATATATTAAAGTTCAAGTTTGTTAAATTTTATTATACTTAAACTATGCTAATATAAACTATAATAAATATAATATTTAATTTCCTTATTACCTTTGTTAATTATTTCAAAATATATAATTGAAAATAATTAACAAAGGGCGCGGTCTCAGAAAGCTATTTGATATAAAATTTATTAAATTTCAAGTAGTTTTATTGCCTAAAAAAAGTTAATTTCTTATTTTTATAAAGGGTCTCACGAAACGCGAGCACCTTCTAAAGCATTGATTTTTACTAACTTAAACTCATTTTTAAAGTCAAATAGAAATTTTCAGCTAATATTTATATATACTCAAAAAGGGAAGCTCTAATTAGAACTTCCCTTCTTATCAGCTAATATCAAAATTAATTTTGATACAGCCCCTTTTAATTCCTATGTCTAATATATATTTTATTGAGCTACAGCAAGCAATCTTCTAAGGTTCTCTACAGCAGCCTTAGAAACTATTCCTCCAACTTGTACAATTGTATTAGTTGTTTTCCTGTCTAATACTGATTTTTGAGTACTAGTTAATTGAGCTTCAGCTATTACTACTGGTGATTCATTAAGTGCTGCAACTGGACCTGCTGTTAATGCATCAGCTAATTCTAATCCTTCTGTAACATAAACTTTGTTTACTACATCTCCATAGAATCTTTCTATAACTTTAGCATTTGTTTCATATCTATTTGCTCCACCTAATCTATTATTAGAAATATCTTGTTTAGTCATTGAATTTACTTGACTTAATACATTATCAGTTAATACGCCAGTTCCACCAATTAAATATGCATTATTTAACTCTTCTGATCTTAACCAGCTATTTACGCTGCTTGGAATACTATTTGGTTCTACTAATATTATAGGCATCTTATCTCTACCAGATACTGGTGCTATTGACATTGAATCTGCTTCTCCATATCCATTTGCTATAACTACATTTTCTACATCATAAAGATTTTGATCGATGTATTTAGCAACTTGAAGAGCTGTTTCGTATCTATTTATTCCACCTAATCTTGTAAATTTACTAATACCTAAATTACGTAATTGGTTTTCAACGGCTGGAGTTACTACTCCTGTTCCACCAACTATTATTACATTTTTTGCTCCAAGTCTTTTTATTTCATTTTGAGTTGCTGATGGAATTGAACTACTTTCAACTAACAATAAAGGACCTTTGTAATATGAAGCAATTGGAGTAGCTGCTAATCCATCTGGTATAGCATAACCATTTGAAATAACAATTGTTTCTGCTGAATTAAATGAACTTTTACTTAACTCTACAGCTGTTGCATATCTGTTTATTCCAGATTTAACTTCAACAGGTGGTAAGTATTCATTTGTCATACTCACATTACTTGCTAATATATATCCTCTATCATTCCAGTTATAGTTTCCATGATACTTATTATCAGGACCACCTACTCCTACTGGAGTATTTCTTTCTGGATATACTTCATAATAACTTTGTCCATTTATAGTAACTTGTTGCAAATTTGAAATTACAAATGGAGTATTTATATATGCACCATATTGATTAGTATCGTTAGTTACATTATATAATAAGGCTCCACTTCTATTTATAACTGAATTATTTGAAGTTGCAACACCAATTTGCTTAGAATTTGTATCTTTTAGATTACTATTTCCACCTGAAAGATATTTATCTATTTCATAAGCAAAGCTTGTTGCTTTTTCTCCCCAGAACGGATCTGAAGCATATTTAACATTTGTTCCTCTATTTTTATTTCCTAGGAAGCCTCCAAAATATCTCCAATCTGCAGGATCTGCATACCCTCTTGAAATGTAGTTTTTTGTAAAGTCTACTACTGAATCTTTTGGAGTTGCAAAGTTATCTGCTGATTCTCCTGGAGCTGAATCATATGCTTTTAAACCAAAAAGATTATTTTTAGTTTGAGCAATTGTTGACATTCCATAAGCTGATTCATTAATAGAAACTCCTAATGCTAATAATGCATTTACTCCATAACTGCTTTCAGCATCTTTAAATGCTTGTCCTAATCCTCTAAGCTTTGAACCAGGTTGTGTATTATTATTTATATATCTATCTAGATCCTCTGCAGAATAAACAGTTTGACTTCTAAATGGTAAATTTAAATAATAAATATAGTATGGACTTCCACTATTAACAGAATTAGATCTTACTCCAGATCTATAGTCCTTAATTAAAATATCTAATTTGTTTGCTATATCAGTTTCACTATTATGATTGTATTGATAAAAATACTTTCCATCATAACTTAAGTATCTAACACCTTCTTTTAAAAAGAATGGCGCTTTACCTAATATTTTTTCATAACCAGTAACTCCAGTTAAATCATAGCTAATAAAATGAACTAATTCTCCATTTTTCACGGTATAATAGCTTGGATTTTTTGCTTGACTTAAAGGCACTACTCTCATATCATATGTACCTGATGCTGTATTGTTATTTATCCAACCTTCATATCCATTTATCATCACCTTTGCTGATGTACCACTCATATCTAAAACTGGTGCATCATCCATATATCCTGGATTAACATAAGTAAATGCATTTTGCAAACTAGAATCTGTATGCATATTTACTGTTCCAGAAATCACGCTATTATTGCTATACTTTATTACTCTTGCCATTTGATTTGTTGAGTAAACAACTTGTCCAGAATAATTTATTACTGCTGGATCTTGATTTTCTTTTGTAGATGGATCAAGACTTTTAGCTGCACTAACTGCTTCATCAAGTTCATCATAGGCTTCAACAAATTCATAGCTTCCATCAGAGTTAGCAATAGTCAACTCATAATTTTTATCTGTCATTGGTTCTAAAACTTCTAAATTTTCTAAAGCTTCTTGTTTTAATTTAAATTCTTCTCTCTCTAAGCTTACTGAAGAAATTACAGAATAACTTCTTAAACGAGTATTTATTTCTTTTACTTTTGTGTACTTAGTACCTTTTAAAGTATTAGTAGATTCTTCTTTTTTAACTTCTTCTTTAATAGAAGTTTCATTATTTGAAGTCGCAGAATCTTCTTTACTTTCCTCTACTTCCGTAGTACTTTCAGTCTTACTTTGCTCAGTTGAATTTTTTTCTTCTGAAGTATTATTTTGAGCTTCATTATTTTGAGTTGAATCTTTTTCATTATTTAAAAGCTCTTCTCCATTGTTTGTTTCCTTCTTTTGCTCTTCTTCTTCCCCATTATCTTGAGAAGATTGTACACTACTTGTTATTGAATTTGTTGATTCATCAGCACTTTTTTCTTCAACAACTGAACCTGGATTGTTTGTTATTGCTTTTGCACTTATATTAGGAACTATAAATGCTACTATCAATAATTGCGCCACTAATTTCTTAATTTTTTTAAATGACACCTTCCCACCTCCCTTTCAATTTATAGCTTACCAAATTATGTAACTAATTTCAACCTTTTATCCTATAAATACACATTTTCAATCATTTTACTTCAGTTATAGTTACAACATTATTAGAGTATTTTCTTTTACACTTATTATAAATAAATGAAATTCTAGATTTAAATTTGTAAATTATTTAATGAAAAGTGAAAAGATGACTAATCTATTTAGCCATCTTTTTTTTTATTTATCTATTATTCATCACTCTTACCAACGCCAGATAATACTAATCCTTTATTGTGGTCTAATGCCCAGCTAATACCCCAGTCATTTTGGAATATAAGGATATTTCTATCTTTAAAGTCTTTAACCTTCTTAGTATCTGAAGTTAAGTTTAGTTTTTCCATATCAACATCTTTGTTTTCTATCCATCTTACATATCTAAATGGAAGTCTATCCATCTTGATATCAACGTTGTATTCATTTTTTAATCTGTATTCTAGAACTTCAAATTGAAGCACACCAACAACTCCAACTATTATTTCTTCCATTCCTATAAATAGTTCTCTAAATACTTGTATTGCTCCTTCTTGAGCTATTTGAGTAACACCTTTTACGAATTGTTTTCTCTTCATTGTATCTACTGGTCTTACTCTTGCAAAGTGTTCTGGAGCAAATGTTGGAATCCCTTCAAATTTAAATTTCTTTGATGGTGCACATAAAGTATCTCCTATTGAGAATATACCTGGGTCAAATACCCCAATTATATCTCCAGCATATGCTTCTTCAACTATTTCTCTATCTTGAGCCATAAATTGTTGTGGTTGAGCAAGCTTAATCTTCTTGCCACCTTGCATATGATAAACATCTTCACCTTTTTCAAATTTACCAGAACAAATTCTCATAAATGCAATTCTATCTCTATGAGCCTTATTCATATTTGCTTGAATCTTAAATACAAAAGCAGAGAAGTTATTATCAAATGGATCTATTTCTCCTATGCTTGAGTTTCTTGGAAGTGGTGATGTTGTCATTTCTAAGAAATGCTCTAAGAATGGCTCAACACCAAAGTTTGTTAAAGCTGATCCAAAGAATACAGGTGTTAATTCTCCTGATTTAACTTTTTCTAAATCAAGCTCATCTCCAGCTATATCTAAAAGTTCTATATCTTCCATTAACTTATCGTGTAGAGCTTCTCCTAATATTTCTCTAAATTTAGGATCGTCTACTGAACCTTCAACTGCATCTACAGCACTTTGACCGTGATTTCCTGCTGAGAATGCTATGATTCTATTGTTATCTCTTTCATAAACTCCTTTAAAATCCTTACCAGAACCTATTGGCCAGTTCATTGGGTATGTCTTTATTCCAAGCTCATTTTCTATTTCTTCTAATAATTCAAATGGATCTTTAGCTTCTCTATCCATCTTATTAACGAATGTAAAAATAGGCATTTCTCTAAGAGATGCAACATGGAATAACTTCCTTGTTTGATCTTCTATACCTTTTGCTCCATCTACTACCATTACAGCGCTATCTGCTGCCATAAGAGTTCTATATGTATCTTCTGAGAAGTCTTGGTGACCTGGTGTATCTAATATGTTTATACAGTGATCTTTATAGTTAAATTGCATTACTGAGGAAGTAACTGAAATCCCTCTTTGCTTTTCTATTTCCATCCAGTCTGATACTGCATGAGTAGAAGCTTTTCTTGCCTTAACTGAACCTGCAAGCCTTATTGCTCCTCCATATAACAAGAACTTTTCTGTTAAAGTTGTTTTACCTGCATCTGGGTGAGATATAATAGCAAAGGTTCTTCTTTTTTCTATTTCATTTATATAATCTGCCAAATTAGCTTCCTCCTTAAAATTAAATTAAGTTTTATCTCTATTTCTCTAGTAATTCATTATACCCTAAAGTTTAATAATTTAAAATGAAAATTTTATATATAAATTGCAAAGCAATTTATAAGTTAAATGTTAAAGGTAAAAGAATTAAAAAGTGAAGGAAGTTTTGCTAGTCAAAACTTAAATTATATAAGTTCAAGGCACTTTCTATGCAAAACAAAAAGATAAATTTAAGACACTTTCTACTCCCAAAATCCCTTAAGGATTTTTTCATTAACTTTTTTCTAACACTTGGCTAACTTTTCACTTTTTACATCTTCGCTATTCCCTCTTCACTATTCACTAATAAATGCTATCATGTTCTGTTTTAAAAACGTGTTGGTATTATTATTCGTAACAAAATAGTGAAAAATGAAATAATGAAAAAGAAAAGGAAAGTTAAAAATTAAAAATGAAATGTTGCGAGATTAAGTATGTTTTGCTATAGGTTTGCGAGATTAAGGATGTTTTGCTATGGAAAACTTAAGCTATAAGCGCAAAGCATTTTCCATTCAAAAATTTCTTAAAAAATTTTTTTACTACCGCTTCACTATCTTTTCACTTTTTCCCATTTCACTCTTCACCAATAACAGCTATCTTGTTGTGTTTTAAAAACGTGTTGGTATTTATCCATGATGTAGTTGTCTATAGTAATCTGTTTTAAAAACGTGTTGGTAGATTTCTATTGTAACCTGTTTAAAATCTTATTGCTGAAATTTATTTATATATTTTTTCTACATATAATAGCTAATTCCTTTAATATCTAATTCCTTAAAATATAAATATCGCTACAAACAATTTCATATATTTATCCTATTTAATAAATTTTATCATATATGTTTTCCAAACAGTCTCTGCTAATCTGATTACATCTAATATAATATAATGAAATATAATACAATATAATTTTATTTAATATTTGTCTGAGCTTATGAATCCCAATAAAACTTTTTTCCATTAATATAGACATAATCTTATTTAATATTTATCTCTTTAAATTATGTCACCCACATTTTTTTAAAACAGACCCTGATAGTATTTTTTTAACACTATCATCTTCTCTTGTATTTTTCTTTAGAAGTTATACCAACAACACGTTTTTAAAACAGATGCCAATAGTCTTTTTTCATACAATATACTTTTATTTCTTGTTTCTTTTTATAAACCATGCCACCAACATTCTTTTACAACAGAACATAATAGTATTATTTCACATAATATTATCTTCTCTTGTGTTTCTCTTTATAATTATGCCAACAACACGTTTTTAAAACAGACTATGATTCTTCTTTTACATATAACATAAGTTTAAATTTGCATATAATTAATTTTACTATTATTATCTTACTACTATTTATTTTTCTTATTAATTTTTACTAGTACTTGCTTATTATAGTTTTACTAGTTTTACTACTTTACCTCTCTTACGTTCCACTTAACAAACATAATAAGAGCAATATTTGCTATGGCTGTTATAAGTAAGATTACTCCTATTGGCATTCCTGTATCTATTATTTGTCCATATAATAGTTGCCCTGGTGCTACGCTTATTGTTGCTATTGCTGTTGAAAAGGCTGAAACTCTTCCTAGCATTTCTAGTGGAACTTCTTTTTGTATAAATGTTAGTGTTAGCACATTTGATAATGAAAGTGACATCATTATCGCAAGTCCACCAATTGCAAATAAAAACGCTATTGTATAGTTATTTGCTTTTATTCCACCTAAAGTTGACATTAATATAACACCTGCAACCATTGGGAAATATGTATAGTGTACCTTTTTTATTTTAAACATATTTGGTTTTACACTTATCCAGAAGCCTCCAAGTATCATTCCTAAAACGCATATTCCTTCTACTATTCCATATATCTCTGAAGGTAAGCCTAAGAAAATATTTATAAAATATGGTGCTAATATTGTTAATACTGGAACTAAGAATATATTGCATAATGCATATGAAGCTATAATTCCAAGAACAACTTTTTTATCTTTTGATAGATATTTAAAAGTTTTACCCATATCTATAAATGAATTTTTTATAAACTCCATTGATAGTATTTTAGATTTATCTGAATTTCCTTTTATATTTTCAAATTTTATTTTTGCTTCTTTATTTTCTTTTATGACTTCAGAAACTGTTACCACTTCTTTGTTTCCTTTTATGATATCTTTTGCATTTTCAGATATAACTGCAACTTCTTCATTTTCTTCGGATCTCAGGGATGCTGCTACTCTTTCCTCTAATTCTGAAGTTCTTGAATCTAACATAGTCGTCGCTAATTCTGTAGTTACTATATTTTTCTCTAAAGTAACTACATCATTTAATCCTACTTTTGATTCTACTTCTGTAGGTACTGCATTTTTTTCTAAAGTAACTACATTATTTGATTCTACTTTTGATTGTAGTTTTGATTCTACTTCTTCACTTACTACTACATCTGGGATATCTAAGAATAATTCCATTATTGCAGATACAAAAAAGCTTATTGCATTTATTATAACTATTGCTTTTATTCCAACTATTCCATATAAAACACCAGCAAGTATTGGTCCTGCAAAATTTACTATTGAGCCAACTTGGTTTATTACTCCATTAGCACTTGTTAACTTATCTTCTTCAACTATTTGAGGAATTGATGCTGTAACTGCTGGTCCATATAATGTAAAGCAAATTGATAGCATAAACATTACTACAGCGACTATTACTTCATGGTCTCTACCATTAAGTAGTATTATTGCATATCCTCCAATTAAAGCTGAACAGAAGAAATCTAAGTAAACCATTATCTTTTTCTTATTTACACGATCTGATAACGTTCCTGCAATAGGTGCAAAAAGAATATATGGTATTGTTGATATTGCTAATATATTTGCAAAGGTAGCTGTGCTACCTGTAAATTCTAGTAGATATAGAGACATACTGAATCTTTGAATAGCATTACCAAATAAAGATATAATTTGTCCTATAACTATTATTATAAAGTTTTTATTTTTCATGGTCACCCCTCAGAAGTTCGTATTCCATACATATTGGGTATTCACCATTTTCGCTAACTTGAAGATGTGCTTCTACCCCATATATTTCTTTTAATGATTCTTTTGTTATTACGTCTATTGGTCTTCCTTCACAAATTACTTTTCCTTTTTTAAGACCAATTATATTATCTGCAAATCTACAAGCATTGTTTAGCTCATGAAGAACTATTACTACTGTAATTTGCTTTTCTTTATTTAATTTTTCTAATACTTCTAATACCTCAAGTTGATATGACATATCTAAATATGTAGTTGGCTCATCTAGCATGATAATTTCTGTTTCTTGTGCCAAAGTCATGGCTATCCAAGCTCTTTGTCTTTGTCCTCCAGATAAGTTTTCGACTTCTCTATCTGCAAACTCAGAAAGTCCTGTTTCTTCTATTGCCCAGTCGATAACTTCTTTATCATGTGAATTCAATCCACCTATCATTTTTTGATGTGGAAATCTTCCATATGCTACAAGTTCTCTTACTGTAAGACCACTTGGGCACACTGGTCCTTGAGGAAGAAATGCTACTTCTCTTGCTATTTCTTTTTCTTTTACCTTCTTTATATTTTTATTATTTATAAAGATATCTCCGTTCTTTGGCTTATTTATTCTTGCTATAGTTTTTAGAAGTGTGGATTTTCCGCATCCATTTGCTCCAATTATAATACTGATTTTTCCTTTTGGTATACATAAGTTCATATTCTCAATTATTACATTGCTTTCATATGCAACACTTAAGTTCTTTACACTAATAGCTTCCATAATTATTTCTCCTTCATCATTAAATAAATAAAATATGGTACTCCAAATATTGATACTGTAATCCCAACTGGAATTTCAATTGGAGAAAATAGATTTCTTGAAACTGCATCTGCAAGAAGAATTATTATTGTACTTATTATTGCTGATATTGCAATAAAATTCTTATGATATGGTCCAACTAGCTTTCTTGCAATATGAGGTGAAACAAGTCCTAAGAATCCTATGTTTCCTGCAAATGCTGTTGCAGTTCCTGCTAATATAACTACATAAGTTAAAAATTTCTTTCTTTCCTTTTCTATGTTTAATCCAAGTGATATTGATAGTTCATCTGAAAGATTTAAAACATCTAACTTTTTATAATTTAATAAAACTATTATAAATAACAATGTTATTATTGGAATTATCACTTTTGCATAACTCCAGCTTGAACCCCATAAACTCCCTGATGTCCAAACTAATACTCTGTTATAATCTCCAGCTCCACCTCTAAATGTAACAAAAGTTATAAACGCATTAAGTGCTACATTCATTCCTATACCAATTAAAAGAAGTCTATTTGGCTTTATTCCATTTTTGCTAGATAGCATATATAGTAAAATTGCTGATATTGCAGCTCCAACTATAGCCATAAATGGAAGTACAAATATAGAAAGTGATCCAAGTTCACTATAGTAATTTGCTGTTTTAAATGAAATAAATATTACTGCGGCAACTGCAGCTCCTGCATTTATTCCTATTATTCCAGTATCAGCTAAATCATTTTTAGTTATTGTTTGAAGTATGCATCCTGCTGTTGATAATCCTATGGCAACAAATATTCCAACAAGCATTCTTGGAAGTCTTAAAGTTAAAACTGCTGTATTTTGAAGTTTTGTTCCATTACCAAGAAGTGTATTTATTACTTCTAACGGAGTTACCTTATATGTACCCCAGCACAATGTAATTAAAAAGGAGATAAGTAATAATGCTATTAAAATTACTAAAACTAGTTTAAATCTTTTTTTCTTCATTATCCTCTCTCCTTTCTAACTAATGATATGAAAAACGGTATTCCTATAAGTGCTGTAAATACTCCAATTGGAGTTTCATAAGGATCTAAAAGCATTCTTGCTGCTATATCTGCGTATGTTAAAAGTACTGCACCAATCAAAAATGAGCATGGTATGTTTTTTCTATAATCCTCTCCTAGTATTTTTCTAACTATTTGAGGAACTATAAGCCCAACAAAGGCTATATTTTTACCTACTGCAACTGCTGCTGCACACATTGGTATCATAACCATTAGTGTTGCAAATCTTATTTTTTCTGGATTTTCACCAAGTCCAATTGCAACATCATCGCCTAAGTTTAAAATATTTATCTTCGGTGATAATAAAATTGCTATAATAAGTCCTATAATTCCAACAAAAAATACTAATTTAAAATCTGCCCATCCTGCATTTCTAAATCCTCCAGATACCCAAAACCCTATCATTTGTGATTGATTTGATAAAAGTCCAACTATTGTTGTTAATGAAATGAAGAATGTACTTAAGGCTGTTCCAGCTAAAAGTATCTTTGCAATTGAATTATTATTTGCTTTTTTTGATATAAAAGCTAAAACTATAAGTCCTGTTATAAGTGCTCCTATAAAAGCTGCAATCATAACATTTTTTGTATTTATTGTTATTCCTAGTGCATAGAAAATTGCTATTACTAAAGTTGCTCCTTGGCTCACACCTAATATTGATGGCTCTGCTATAGGATTTCTAGTAACCCCTTGTATCATTGCACCTGTTACCCCTAATATTCCCCCTGTAAATAATACTGATAATGCTCTTGGGATTCTTACATCTCTAACTAACATAAGTTCTAATGTTTCACTATAATTAAAGATACTATCCCAAATGTCTGAAAAGGAAATATGGACGGATCCTAACCTTACAGCTAGAACCAGTCCTATTACTAAGAGTAACATACTAATTATTGTAAAAATTACTGTATGTCTCTTATTTTGTTTCATTTAACATTTCACCTATTTCATCTACTAATAATTCTCTACCTATTGAGCTATAACCTTGGTTAAAGTATGGTGATGAATCTAACACTACTACTTTACCCGCTTTAACTGCTGGTAGGTTGTTCCAAATAGCATTGCTTTCTAATTGAGCTAAATCTTCTTTTGTTGCTATTAAGAATATATAATCTGATTTTATTGCTGCTAAACCTTCGTATGTAACAACTGGTAAACTTATATCACTTTGTGCTGGCATGCCTTCTGGTTTCTTAAGTCCCATATCTTCATATAATACGCTACCAAATCCTGCACCATCAAATATGAAGAACTGTCCACCACTTGCTAAGAATGAAAGGTATGATGTATCTTCACCATATTCTGATTTAACCTTATCTCCTGCTTCTTTAGCTTTTGCTTCATAATCTGCAAGCCACTTATCAGCTTCTGCTTCTTTATTAAATACCTTTGCAAATGCCTTAACGTCATCTTTCCAATTTAATGCTTCTAATTGAATCATAACTGTTGGAGCAATTTCACTTAATTGATCATACATTTTTTCTTGAACTGTTGATATAACTATTAAATCTGGGTTTAAGTTCATTATAGCTTCAACATCCATTGTATCTTGCATGCTATATCCTAATATTTCTGCACCCTTTAATGTTTCTTCTAAATATGAAGGGAACTTAGTATAATCATAAGCATCACTATTTGCTGTTCCTATTACCTTATATCCTAAAATTGATAAAATATCACTGTTTCCACTTAAATCTACTATTCTTTGAGGTTCTGCTGGAATTTCTACTTCTCCTCTAACATCTGTTACAGTTACTTTTTTGTCATCTGACTTATTTTCAGTTGTAGTACCATTTCCGCATCCTACAAGCATAAATGCAGTAACACAAGAAACTACTAATGCTTTTAATAAATTCTTCTTCATAACTTACCTCCATATTTTCTAAGATTAATTAAATCATTATCTTATAATAACTTAATTAATCTTATTATTAATTTCTTTTTTAATCTTATTATTGTTTTTTTAATTCTTTTTAGTTAGCTTTTTAATTATTTTTTCATTAGTCTTCTTAAATTATTTTTTTATTAATATTTTTAGTTTGCTTATAATTAGACTTTTTACTTTCTTTGATTAATTAATCTTATTTATTATCTTTATTACATTGCCAATTGTATATGAGATTCATTCTCAATTCAATATCTGCAACCGATTTAATAATTTTATCATCCAATAGAATAATTTTTATATAAAAATAAGCAGTTTTTCTGCTATAATATTTATAAAGATTATTGTAATTCAGTTTACAATCTAGATTGAAATATATAATAAACAATTATTATACTTATTTAAGCAAATAAAAATAGCACAGACTGAAGGGCTGAAAAGTTTATTAATATTATTACCTAAAGAAAAAGTTTTATGAAAAATTTATTTTTAACTGTAGAAAATATAACTAAGGGGGATGAAAACAAATGATATCGAGATCTACTCATGAATTTCAAAAGATAGTACTAAATAATATGATTTTTTCTTCATACCCTATGGGTAATTACACTATATATAAAAATGAAGATAGACCTGAACTTGGATATTTTATTAAATATAGTCGTGAAGGATATTATGATTTTGGAATTGGTGATTATACTATTGCTCAAGATTTTTCTCTTTCTTTTGATCATCAAGATGAGATAATGCGATTTGGGACTGTTTATACAGGAGTAACAAAATTTAAAATAGAAAATAACCCTGTTTCATCATTTACTCCATCTTCTTTTTTTGTTGTAGAGAAGAATTTAAAAGGAACTCAGGTTTGGAAAAAAGGTCAACATTTTCATGGAGCAGAAATAACTATTTACAAAAAATATTTTGATGAAGTTCTTAAACCTAATTTTACTAATATTATTGATTTTAATAATTTTGACTTTAATTATACATATAGATATCTTCCTCTTGAAATTGCAACCATCGTTCAGCAGTTAAGAAACTTAGCTCAAGCTGATGAATTAACTCCAATATATTTAGAAAGCAAGATATTAGAAGCTGTTGCATTAATATCAAAAGAAGTTAACTCTTCACCTGAAAATACTTTTACAAATCAATTGCATTATGGGGATATAATGATTGGTAAAAACAGAAAAGTTGCTTTAACAGCTTCTGATGCTAATGCAATACAAAAAGCTTATGAGATTTTGACAATGGAAGCTTGTAATCCTCCTACTATAAAAAGCTTAAGTAAGATGGTATTTTTAAATGAACAAAAATTAAAAGCAGGATTTTCAGCAAAATATCATATGTCTATTAGCCAATACACTAATTCAATTAGAATGACTATTGCCGAAAATTTATTATCTACAACAGACCTTAGTATTGAAGAGATTTCTAAAATGATAGGTTATAACTATTGCGGAAACTTTGTAAAGATGTTTAAGAAAGTTCATGGGAAAACTCCACTTGCTTTTAGAAAAATGAAAGAAGTTCATTAGAGTAAAAAGTTAAAGGTGAAAGAGGGAAAAAGTTATTGAAATAGCTCAGGAAAGCTGAGTTAAAATTTAAAAATAGCAATAAAATATAATTTATTGCTATTTTAGCATCACCTTTATTTGGAATTGCAATACAACCACAGCGAGGACATGGTGAATCACCTATTATTTCAGTAAAATTACTACTTTCATTCTCTAAAATTTTTTCTAAATTTACTTCTGGTAGAAATTCATATTTTAAATCACTCATTTTTAACCTCTCCTAAATTAGTCAAAAAATCGTTATAATTATTATCATTTTATATTTTTAGCATCAAGTCTAATTTTTTCTTCAGTTAATTGTAGAAATATCTCTAATAACTCCATCTTTGAGATTGCATAATTTAATATATCATTTTCTACTCTTTCTCTCTTATAATAATCATGTGTATATCTATTTCTCAATATTACAGCAGAAACTAAAAATTTTGTTAAGTTTTCATCTATAAACCCATATAAATTAGATCTTTTAATTAATTCTAAACCTGAATATCCATCAACATAATTGCCTGTTATAACTAAATATGCTTCTGACATATCTATTATATACTCAGTAAAATCTTGAAAATATCCAATTATTGATCTTCTTAAGTAAATTGAATTTGATGACTTATATTCTTTTATAGCTCCTTGCATTAATTTAAGTGTATCTTTTGCACTATTAAACTTTAAATTAATACTATCCTTTTTATATTTATAATATGCTGCTACCATTTATATCCTCCAATATTTTATTATCTTCTCTAGTTTTTCTTATAATCCACTCATTTTCTCTTAAGTATTTATTTACATATAATCTAAAATCAATTTCTTTAATTTCATCTATAATCAGTTTATCTTTACTATCTAAGTATTGTCTTGCTAACCTACTATCATAATCACTTATACTTAAAAATGTTAAATGTATATCTTCATAACTAAAGTAATCCTTTAACACTGGTAAAAGCATTTCTTCTAGATCAATTTCATCCATAATATCTTCTCGTGTTGCCATTAGTACAAATATATCTATATCACTATCGCCACTTCTCCAATACTTTGTACCATAACTCCCAAATACAGATAGTGAAATTAAGTTATCTATTTTATTAATCTTTAAATTCTTTAACAATTTCATAGTCTCACCCTTAACCTTAAAATCATCACATATATTATATTTTATTATATATTATTCCAATTATTAAGTTAAGTATATCACTATATTTAAGTTTTTAATCATCTATAATTTTTATCTTATTCTATTTTTAAACATCGTTGTTTCCTATATTTTCATTACATAATACTCTGTTTTAAAAACGTGTTGGTAATTATATTTTCATACTATATGTTTCTGTTTTAAAAGATTGTTGGCAATTAGTATTTTCATAGTATATATTTCTGTTTTAAAAGATTGTTGGTGATTATATTTTCATACTATATCTTTCTGTTTTAAAAGATTGTTGGTAAAATTATTTAGTTATATTTTTCTAAATAGTTCTTCCTGCTATAAATACATTTAAATATAATTAATTATACTTAAAGCCATATGAGACATGTCTCTGAAATTTAACAGTAACCAATTGGATATAATTAATTATACTTAAAGTTATGCTAATACCATTAACAACAATTTCTTAAAACAGACCTCGAGTATTCTGAAAAACAAAATAGTGAAAAGTTAAAGCCTCTCTACTGAATCTTATCTAAATCAGATATACATTAACTTTTCACTATTTCACTATTTCACTATTTCACTATTAATATAAATTATAAATATAATTTAAGAAGATAAATAGACTGTGTAATAAGCATATCTAGTTATCTTAATAATTATTTCACGATTTATTTAAATTCGTTAAATTCTTTCTTTGCATATTCATGATGTTTCATGCAAGCAACTAATGGCATTTCATAACCATCTTCTGTAAAGTTTATTTCTGTAAGGCTTGTCTGCTTTATAAACGGTGGATCCCATAAAGTGTCTATATCTCTTTTTTCTAGCTCACATAAATATGACTTTAAAGTGATAGTATGAGTTACGATTAAAATATTTTTTCCTTTTTCTTTTTCTAATATTTCATTAATTGCTTTGAAAGCTCTTTCTTTAACTTCATAAAAGTTTTCTCCATCTCCTGTTGGAATATATTTTGATGGAACATTCCAAAAGTTATAGTAGTTTTCTTCACTTAGGCTTTTCATTTCTTCTTGATTTAGGCCTTCCCATCCACCTATTCTAATTTCTTTTAAACCATCATTAGCTTTAAGAGGTATGTTTCTATCTCCTTTTACTATTTTAGCCGTATTATAAGCCCTTCCTATTGGACTTGCATAAATAACATCTATATGTGTATCCTTCATTCTATCTCTAAGCCATTCAGCTTGCTTAATTCCAAGCTCTGTTAAAGGAGAATCTCCCCACCCTTGCATTATTCCTTTTTCATTCCATTCTGTTTCTCCATGTCTTGTTAAATATAGTTTAGTCATAAAAACACCTCTCATTAATATTTGCAATATGGTAGATTATATTAGGATAACAAACTAACACAATCTACTAATAATTTCTCATATTTTTATATTTCTCATATTTTTATATTAGCATAAGTATTTTTCCTCAACAATTGTACTATTTCTAAATCAAATGTTTATTGCATACCTGTTTAATGTTTATTGTATAAATATTTATTTTATAAATGTTTATTTAACTTTTTCAATAATAAAAAAGAGCTTATACTGATTATAAATCCAGCATTATTTTTTCATTCTTTATCCTGCACAAATGATCTAAATTTCTAACTCTTCTAGTGTATAGAAAAAGAACTGATATACATAGCTAATAAATTTATGTATTTCTTCTATCTATTAAAAATAGAAGATTATTTTCACCTACATATCTATTCCCAGCACCTAAAGAAGGTTGAATACATAAATTTCATTTTAATAGTCTGATGATTTTAAGAAATAAAAAAAGCCTACCTATTAAGTAGCCTCTGAAAGTCTTATTTTATTTTTTATTAATTTAAAGTCTTATTTCATTTTATTTTTTATTAATTTAAAAAAATCTGAAAATTATCAACAAATAATATTTTTTTATCCACAATTTTCAGTTAATAAATTTTATTTTTATGTTGATACTTTCTAAATATTTCAATTAATATAGCTTAATAATAAATTTTGTAGTATCTAATAGAACTATTAGTAGTATCATTTTGTCTTATGTATATTATTCTTGCTTATATTAATTAAATTTGCTTTTAAATAAAACATCATTAAAAAATGGAATGCCTACGAAAATGACTTTTAAATCAATTTTCGTAGACACTTTTATTTTACTTAGCCATATCTAGATTTATCTCTTGAGACACTCCTACGATATCTAATATTTTTTCTGCTCTTTCTTTTGTTGATCCTGTTATTTCTGTATATCTAACATTTTCTGCTTCTAAGAAACTTAATATAGCCTTGTCCACAGCTTGTGCTACTTCTTCGTCCTGCCATCTTACTCCGTCTTTTGAATAACCAAATTCTCTTGGTACAAAGAATATGTGATCATACTTTGGTAAATCTCTTAAAGCTAACACATAAAGATCTTTTAATATTTCAATTTCTTTTGTTGTTCTTTTTTTATCACCTAGCATAAATCTAGCATATATGTATGGTACAAAGGTAGCATAATCTGTTAATGCATAATCAAAATCATTTAAACTTTCTTCTAAATGAAGTTGTCCTAAATAAATTCCATATTGCTCAGCTATGTTTTCTATCATACCTTTATCTCTTAGGTAATCTGTACTATACTCTGTTGCTACTCCTACATTTAAATCTCTAATCTTCATATCTACATAAAGTTGTTGTATTAATGTAGTTTTTCCACATCTTGGCCCACCTAAAATGGCAATTCTCTTTGGCATTGCAAACCCTCCAAAAAACTTCTATATAAAAAGTAAATATTTTTCAAAATAGATTTTAATTATATCAACAATCGACATAAATTTCAATGTATATTGGAGGGAATATTCATGTTTTGTAATTAGTAATAATTATGAAACATGAATTTTATTCACTTTTTATAAAAAGACAGTAAATATATTTATTCTTTCACAAATATATCTACTGTATTCACTAAATTAACTTATAACATGTTACAATTCAGCTATATGAATTATATCATAATTTATGCATTGTTCATTCTCAATTATCTAATTCTACCTGCTTGTCTGAGTTATCTCCTCAATTATGCATTATCCATTGTCCATTATCAATTACTCTATCAGTCCTTCTGATTTTAAGAATTCACTTGCAACTGTTTTTGCATCTCTCTTATTTACATCTACTTCATAGTTTAATTTTCTCATTTTTTCATCAGTTAGCTTTCCATCTAATTCACTTAGAACTTCTCTTAGCTCTGGGAATTTTTCTAAAGTTTCTTCTTTTATAATAGGAACTGCATAATATGGAGGGAAGAAGCTCTTATCATCTTCTAAAACAGTTAAATTGAACTGCTCTATTAATCCATCTGTTGTAAATGCATCAATAACTTGAGTTTCATTACTGTTTAAAGCTGTATATCTTAAACCACCATCTATAGGATTAACAACTTTAAAGTTTATATTATACGCTTTGTTAAGTCCTAGCAATCCATCTTCTCTGTTAGCAAACTCTATTGTAGGTCCTGCAATTAAATCTCCTGATATCTTTGCTAAATCTGATGTATTTTTTAAATTGTATTTTTCTGCTGTTTCTTTACTTACTGCCATTGCATAAGTATTATTGAACCCCATTGGATTTAATACCTCAATCCCATAATCTTCTTTAAATCTATCTTTCATTACATTATAAACTTCGTCAGTATTTGAATTAGGCTCTTTAATATTTAGTATATTTACATATCCTGTGCCTGTATATTCAACATACATATCTATTCCAGCAGATCTTAATGCACTAAATGCTACTTGAGTTCCCCCCAAATTCAATTTTGTTTCTACATAAATATCTGTTTTATTTTCTATAAACTCTTCTAACATGTTTCCTAATATAATTTGCTCTGTAAAGTTTTTAGACCCTATAGTTATCTTATTATCATTTTTTGATAATATACTTGTTGCTAGTGCCCCACCTAAAATTACTATTACCAATACAGAAGCTATAATTATATTTCTCTTTTTATTCTTATTTGAACCATTTCTTTTAACTTTCATAGTTCCATCTGATTTTTTAATTCCATTTGGCATTGTAGCTGCTTCTATTTTTCCTGTTATCCAGTCTATAACTAAAGCTAATATAGCTGCTGGAATTGCACCAAATAGTATAAGGTTATTATCTACTGTTTGAATACCTGAGAATACTAAATATCCAAGACCACCTGCCCCTACAAAGGCTGCTATTGTCATAAGTCCAACTGCTGTAACTGCTGCCATTCTTATACCTGCCATCATAACGGGCATTGCTAGAGGGATTTTTATAAGCTTAAGAGTTTGTCCGCTAGTCATTCCTAATCCCTTTGCTGCTTCTAGCATATCTGGATTTATATTTGTTATTCCTGTATAAGTATTTTTTATTATAGGTAACATAGAATATAACACTACCATTGTTATAGCTGGTGCTGACCCTATGCCTATAACTGGTATCAAGAATCCTAATATAGCTAAACTTGGTATAGCTTGAGTTAAGTTCGCAAATCCAATTACAAAGTTAGCTATTTTTTTATTCTTAGTTATAAATATACCTAAAGGTACACCAATTACTACCGCTATTAGAACTGCCACTACTGTAAGCTGTACGTGTTCTAATAAAAGAGAGAAGATTTCCGATTTCTTAGTCATTAATTGTTCTATAAAAGTACTCATTAATTATCGCCTCCCATCTCGATGTACTGACTACTTAAAACTGATATTAAACTACTTCTTGTTACTAATCCTAGTAATCTAGAAGTTTCATCACAAACTGGTAAGTATCCTTTCTTTAAATTATTAAATACTTCTAATAATTCTGGTAGGCTAGTATCTCCTGAAACCCACTTAGGTTCTTTATTCATAGCTTCTTCAACTAATTTATTTTTTTCTGATATCTTTTGAATATCTTCTAATGTAACATATCCTAATAAGGTTCCTACTCTATTTATAACAAGTAAGCTATCTACTTTCTTTTCTCTCATTATTTCTCTTGCTTGAAGCAAGTTTCTCTTTGGACCAACTGTTACTGGTTTTGATATCATAACATCTTCTGCTTTAATCATTTCAGGCTTTGTCCAAATTTTATTCTTACCAACAAATTCTTCAACATATTCTCCTGCTGGGTTTTTTAAAATATTTTCTGGAGTATCATATTGAAGTATTTTACCATCTTTTAAAATACATATTTTATCTGCTAAGTTTATAGCTTCATCCATATCATGAGTTACGAAAACTATAGTCTTTTTATATTCTTTTTGAATATTAAATAACTCTTCTTGAAGCTCTGTTCTCGTTATTGGGTCCAATGCACTAAAAGGCTCGTCCATTAATATTATTTCAGCATCAGCTGCAAAAGCTCTTGCAACTCCAACTCTTTGTTGTTGTCCACCACTTAGCTCTACTGGATATCTATCACTATACTTTTCCGGCTCTAATCCAACCATATTTAATAAATCTATTGTCTTTTTATTTATTTCATCTTCACTTTTTCCCATAAGCTTAGGTATTATTTCTATATTTTCCTTTACTGTCATGTGTGGGAATAAACCTGTTTGCTGAATTACATATCCTATACTTCTTCTAAGCTCTATTGGATCCATTTCTTTTATATTTTTGCCATTAACTAATATTTCTCCTGAAGTAGATTCTATTAATCTATTTATCATTTTTAATAAAGTAGTTTTACCACAACCACTTGATCCTATTAAAACAACTAAGTTTCCATCCTCTATATTTAAATTAAAATCTTCTAATATAATGTTATTTTTGTAGCTTTTTTTAATATTTCTAAATTCAATCATAAATTACCTCCTAATTCCAGTAACAACCTTATAGTAACATTAAGTTGTCAGATTGTCAAACTACTTTCAGAATATTTGGTATTTATTGAACTTTTTACTATAAAGCTATTAAGTTAAAATTTAGCTTAATCTGTGTCTAATCTAATTAAGGATATTAAGTAACTTAATATAAATACTTCTCTACATATACTCCTTTTATTGCATAATATAACTATATCTATTTTAAGCTTGTATTCTTTAAGAAAAAAATTTGAAACAAAAAAGATGCTAGAATAAATAGATATTTTTATCATTCTATTTACTCTAGCATTTTTATGTTTTAAATATTAAAATTACTTAATTAAACTATATAATTTAAAATTAATAACTTATCCTTATTTATTATCACAAGTTATATAATTTACTATATTCTCGCAAATTTCATGTGTCTTTATTGAATCACTTATTGATGGATTTGGTATTGATTTATTTTTTACAGATTCTATAAAGTGATTTATTATATCTTCAAATCCCCTTTTGTATAATGTTGGGTCCCAACCGCCAAAACTAGTCTTTGTTCTACCATTATTATTTACTTCTATAATATCAACTAAATCTTCAACAATATATTTATTTCCCTTTACCATGTATTCAATATTCTCTTCTGTAATACCTGCAGTTCTATTCATTATTCCCACTGCAGTTGTATTATTGCTTTTTAATGTTACTACTACATTATGAAGATCATTTCCATCTTTTAGATAATTTATATCGATGTCTTTAACTTCTTCATCCATTAAAAATCTTAATGTATCAACAACATGTATAAAGTCTTCCACAATAAATCTTCTTGTATCGCCTGGTGGATATGCTCTATTTTTTTGCATTATAATTATGTCTGCTTTTCCTTTGGATTTAAGTTCTTTAACCTTTGGGCAAAATCTTCTATTAAATCCAACCATAGCAATAACATTATGTTCTTTTGCTAAGCTTTCTATTTCTTTGCTTTCTTCAATATTGAAGCTAAGTGGCTTGTCTATATATACATTAACGCCTTTTTTTATAAGCTTTCTAGCTATTTCATAATGTCCATCTGCATGTGTTGAAATTATTGCTGCATCTATATCTTCTTTTATTAAATCTTCAATGTTATTATATGCTCTGTCTATATTATACTTATTTGATATTTCATCTAATACAGTTTTATTTCTAGTTGAAATAAAAAGCTCCACACCTTCTTTTACTGTTAAAATAGGTAAATAAGCTTTTTTAGCTATTTCCCCTAAACCAATTATTGCAAGTCTCATAAAATCCCTCCAATTTATATACTATCACTACTTATATATAAAATTTCTTCTATACTAATCTAAAGCTAAATAGTATTTAATTTAATTTTAATAGCTATTTAATTCGCCTTATTTAATTAATTTTATTTAGTTAGTCTTATTTAATTTACTTTATATAATACAAATACTATTTATATTAATTCTAATTTTTTTAATCCCTTTTCTATACCTTCATTTTCAACATCTTCTGTAAAATCAAATGCATGTTCCTCTAACCCTTTATGATATCCGCCCATAGCTATACCATGCTTTACAACTTGGAACATTTCTATATCATTTTCACCATCTCCAAAAGCATAAGCATTTTCTCTATCTATTCCAAGCTTTTCTAATAAATGTTCAACTCCATAGCCCTTTGTATATTTAGATACATATATTTCAAAAGTGTTACCAAATTGGTTTGCCATAAATGCCAGACCTTCGCCTTTAAATTTATCACAAACTAATTTATAAGAATTTTCATCTTGTCCTATAGATATTATTTTACTTGTTTTTACAGTTTCTTTATCCCAATCTTCTGTAAAGTTCTCAATACCTAGATTTGCTCTAGTTACAAGATCTATAACTTTTTCATTATCTATATCTAAAACATAATTTCTTTCTTGTCCTTCTAAAATATACACTATATTATTTTCTTCAAGAAAGTTTAATACATCTTTAAGCTTTTTATTATCAATACATTCATTAAATATTACTTTACTTTCAATTTCTGCATAAGCCCCATTAGAAGCTATATATCCATTTAAACCTAAATCTTCTATTTCATTAGTAATAGAATTTTTAGGCCTTCCTGTTGCCAAAACAGTTAAATAGCCATTTTCTTTTAACTTATTTATAGCTTCCTTTGTATTTTTTGTTGGAGCATATATACCCTTTGTCCAATCTATTAAAGTTCCATCTACATCAAAAAAAACTATTCCTTTGTTATTCATTAACCTTCCCCCTTATAATTCTCTATCACTACATAAATTTATATATGCGCTTTTTATATAAAAATCTGTTTTTTACTTTCTATTTGATATGTAAATCAAGATTCTATCTTTAACTTAAATTTTTATTCACGTCTCTCTTAATTTCATATCAATTTATATCCTAACTTTTAGTCTATGATATCATATAGCAATTTAATTTAAAAGTTTTCTTAAATATGTTCCCTAGAATATTTTTACTGTATTATAGAACAGTTAACCACTTTCCTTAATTTATTTGCCTATCTAATTTTATAATTTATCATATAAGTTGAAATAACTCTTACAAATTTTTATCTTCTAATTAATATTAAACATATAATTAATATTAAACATACATTTGCATTATAATCTAACAAAAATAAGGTTTGCATTCTTGCATAATAAAATAAGAGATGTCTACGACATCCCTCATCATTATAAAAATACACTTTTTTTATTATTCATCCTGTTCTTTTCTACTTAGATTAAATTATTAATAATATATAATATGAACAGAATCTATTCCAAATAGATAACTGACTATAATTAACTATTAGAAATAAATTGATTTTTTTCAAACTCACTAAGTTTAACAGGCTTTCCATATAAATATCCTTGTACAATTGTACATCCTATACTTTTCAAAAACATTGCTTGCTCTCTAAATTCCACACCTTCAGCAATAATTCCTAGGTTTAATTCCTTTGCAAGTTTTATAATATTTTTTAATACTACACTTCCCTTAGATGATATAGTTTTTTTATCTAAAAAAAGTTTATCTAATTTTATTGCATCTAGAGGTAAGCTTTTTAAAATATTTAATGATGAATATCCTGCTCCAAAGTCATCTAAGGATATTTTGATACCTAGATTTCTTATATCATTTAATATATTAATTATATCATTGGAATCCTCTAACATAGCGCTTTCTGTCATTTCAATTTCAATTAGATTTGTATTAATGTTATAAGCCTCTATTAATTTTTTTACCCTTTCCATAAAATAGTCTCCTTGACTTAAAGTAAATCTAGATATGTTAACTGATAATGGAATTACTTTATAATTATTATTTTCCCATCTATTAATAATTTTACATACTTCTTCAAACATATAAATATCTAAATTTACTATAAAACCATTCTTCTCAAATATATGAATAAAGTTATTAGGACTAATAGTTCCATTAGATTTTGTATTCCATCTAACTAAACATTCTGCACCTACTATACATTCATTTTGCAAATCATATTTTTGTTGAAGATACATCTCAAACTCTCTATTTTGTATTGCATTATACATTATGTTTTCTGTATTACTTTTATACTCTTTCTTAGTTCCACTTTTACAATCACATTTAAAAATATAGTTTAATATCAACCTAGCAACTAAAACTAAAGCAATAATCAAAATTAAAAATAAAAAAAGAGTATATTCTCCTGAAAATAGTATTTTATCCATGTCAGCTTTATCTCCATCTTTATTTTAATATACTCTATTATATTCATTTCACTTTAATATAGACACTGTATAGATGCGTTAAAAAATTAAAAGTTTAGTATTGTTAAACTTAATAATATAATTCATATATATTTAATAAAAAAATTGCTAACTCAATTTTTTAGAGCTAGCAATCTTTTCTTATTTTAATTTAAAGATATTATTTATCATGCTAAGATTTTCTTTTCTATTATTTATTCCATAATTCTAATCTATCTTTTATTAATTCAGTTATTCCTTGATTTAATTTATCAATTTCATAGGACTTTAATGTATTTTCTATTTCATCCCAAGCCTTATCAAAGTTTTCTGGTGCTCCAAGGATTGCTTGAGTTGCTGCTTGTTGAACATAATCATCAGCTTTCTTTTGGATTATAGCTATATCACTATCACTTGGAATACTTAATTGCCATACTTGTCCATGATTAGAAATTCCTAATTCTTCTGCCTTAGGGAATAATTCAGGCCAAGCTTCTGCACCATAAGCCTTTAATGTTTCCTTTTCTGCTTCTGTGTAATTTGCCATCTTGTTCTCCAATGTATCTGGTGAATAAGTATCTCCATTTGAATCTAAAGCTCCAATACCTCTTTGTGGGAATGGATATGCGTATAAACCAACCCCAGTTTTCTTAGAGAAATCTGCATCTGTATTTCTTTGCTTTTGGATTTCTGGTAAGAACTCTCTCTTTCCAGCTGCATTTACAGTATAGTGTGTTCCTTCAATCCCCCAGTTTAAAAGTATTTGTGCTTCATCTGATGCTAACCAATCTAAGAATTGAAATGCTCTTTCTGGCTCTTCACAACTTGAAGTAATTGCAATACCCCAACCACCGCTAAATCCATAATCTTTTAAGCTTTGATCCTTGTATTTAGTTTCATCTATTACAACAGGAAGTTTAGCGTAAGTTGCCTCGTCTTTTCCTTCTGCAATTAAACTAGTTGCTGCTGATTGATAATCCCAGTATGCATCTGATAAACCCACTACTCTGCCAGCTGCTATTTTAGCTCTATAAGTATCTTCCTTTTGTGTGAAAGACTCTGGATCTAATAATCCTTCTGCATTCATGTGATTTAACCACTTAAAATATTCTTTTACTTCTGGAAGTAAGAACTTATAATTTGCCTCTCCAGTTTCATCGTTTACAGCAAATTGTCCATCATCTGGAATACCTGCTGCAAGAGATGCAATATTTCCTACTGTAAGTAACCATCTCCAATCACTAGCCATTAGTGATAAACCTATTCTAGATTGTCCATCTTCTGTTGTAGGATTTTTAGCTAGATAATCTTTTATAGCCTTTTCATAATCCTTAATATTTTTTATTTCAGGATATCCAAGTTCTTTTAAAACTTGATGTTGAAGTTGCATTGTACCTGATGGGTCAAATATTTTATTTGTAACTCCATAAGTACCTACTGTATATATTGATTGATCTTCATTGTTATATCTCAATCTATTTAATTGGTCTCCATATAATGCTTTTAAGTTATCTCCACCTTCTTCTATATAGTCATCTAATGCTATAACAGCTCCTGCATCTACAAGTTTTGAAGTATCACTTTTGGCATAAATTAAATCTGGATATTCTCCACCTGCTATCATAAGTGGGACAGCTTGAGTATCACCTGCTACTGGGTGTTCAAATTTTAAAGTAACACCTGTTAATTCTGTTATTTTCTTAGCAACATCATCCGTAAATGCAATATCTTCTGATAAGTCTGCTGAGAAAATTGTAAATGTTATAGGTGACTTATCCATTTCGTCTAACTTCGAACGCTTACCATCCTCTTTCTTACCACATCCAACAAATATTGATGCAGTTACTAACCCTGCTAAAAGTAAAGATAAAATTTTTCTCCTCTTCATTATTTTCCCTCCTAATCTTTTTACCCTCTATGGCTTATAAAAATAGAAATCTTATTATTTAGTTATTTTATTATTTAAACAAGTTCTCTTATAAAAACTGAATTTTTATATTATTTGCCTATTTTATAATCTTTATAAGAACTCTTGTATTTAAACCTTATTAGAATGATGATATTACAATTATCATATTTGAAAAATCATTTTAAAGTTTTCCATAACTGTTCTATAATCTTGCTAATCTATTCTCGAGTTTTTAGTTACTAGCTTTTTACTGCTCCTAATGTCATACCTGATACAAAATACTTTTGTACAAATGGATACACCATTAAAATTGGTACTGTTGCAACCATCGTTATAGCCATCTTTATTGATTCTGGATTTGACCTTGCCGTATTTTGTAGATTTGGATTATGAACATCTACTGTAGCAGCTGCATTGTCCATTATTTTCATAAGTTCATATTGTAGTGTTGTTAAACTATCATTAGTTCTTGCATATATATAAGTATCAAACCAACTGTTCCATTGTCCAACTGCTATAAATAATGCAACTGTTGCTATTACTGGTAAACACAGTGGGAATACTATCTTTCTAAATACAATCCAATCATTAGCTCCATCTATTGCTGCTGATTCATATAAAGCTTCAGGAAGTCCATCCATAAATGATCTTACTACTATAACATTAAATGCTGAAATTAATCCTGGCAAAATATATACTGCAAAATTATTTACTAATCCTAATTGTCTAATTACTAGATATTCTGGAATTAACCCTCCACTAACATACATTGTTACTATAAATAATATAGTTACAAACTTGTTAAACATAAAATCCCTTCTACTTAATGTGTAAGCAACCATAGTAGTAGCTATAACACCTGTTACTGTTCCAATTGTAGTTCTTAAAACCGAGTTTACAAAGGCTCTCGGTAATTTACTACTACCATTGAAAATTTCTTTATAATTTTGTAAAGTAAACTCTCTTGGCCAAATGTGAATTCCACCTTTTACTGTATCAGTTGCATCATTAAATGAAATTGCTAATACATTTAGGAAAGGATATAGGGTAATAACTACAATAAATAACATTAGTAAAATCAATACTATATCAAATACTTCAATTTTGTCTTTTTTCTTTTTTAATTTCATACTAAGTACCTCCTATATAGCTTTACTATTATTTTAGTAAGCTTCCCTCTCCATCATTAAATTTTTGAGAAAGCTTATTAGCTGCAAATATTAGTACAATTCCTACAACTGACTTAAAGATACCTATTGCCGTACCGAATGAATATCTAAACATTCCAATACCATAATCTAATGCATATTTATCAATAACTAAAGCTTTGCTTGCAACTGTCGGATTGCTAAGTAACATTTGCTTTTCAAATCCAATATTTAATATATTTCCTATACTCATTATTAATAAAACTAATATTGTACTTTTTATTAGAGGTAATGTTATATTGAACATTCTTCTGAATCTTCCTGCTCCATCAACTTTTGCCGCATCGTAAAGCTCTGGATCTATTGCTGTCATGGCTGATAAATATATAATTGCATTCCAGCCCATTTCCTTCCAAACATCTGATCCTGTAACTATTCCCCAAAACATATTTGGGCTTTGTAAGAATTTAATTGGCTCTGAAATAATGTTTATTTTCATTAATAATTCATTAACTATTCCTGTTTGAGATAAAATATTTGTTACTAAAGCAGCTGCAACAACCCAAGAGATAAAGTGAGGTAAATAAGAAATAGTTTGTACCGTTTTCTTAAACCTTGTATATCTAAGTTCATTTAAAAGTAAAGCAAATAAAATGGCAGATGTTGTACCAAATATCAATCCTAGAACACTCATTCCTAAAGTATTTTTTAAGGATTCATAAAATAATGGTTCATTAAATAAATCTATAAAGTGCTTGAATCCTACCCATTCCTGTTCAAAAAAAGATAACTTCGGCTTATAATTTTGGAATGCCATAGTCCATCCAAACAAAGGTAAATACTTAAAAATAATTACCCACAATACAAAGGGGAAGGACATTGCTATTAGTACCCACTGCTTCTTAATATTATCCCATGTAATTTTCTTCTTTTTCTTTTTAGGTTTACTTTCAGTTTTTAAGTCTACATTTTTAACCAGCTGCATTATTTATCCCTCCATTTTCTTCAACCTTTACTTCAACTGTTAATATAATAATAGTCTCATTAATAAATTCTTCATACCTATAAAAATGTATATGTTTTCATATAAAAATTAGAGGATTAAAAAGTAAAATTTAATAGGTATTCTTCTCCAGTATCAACACCTATTGATCCCACACATTCTCACATGCGAAAGCCTTACGTTTACAAGGTTTAGCTGCATTAAGCAAAAATAAACTGCACTAAAAATATCATAATCAATTTTGCAATTTACCCATAAAATTTCATATATTTATCATGGATAATTGCACATTTAACCCTAGATATTTTTAATACAGTTTATTATTTTTTTACTGTAAAGACTACGATAAATAAAATATGTAGAATAAGCCTAATACTTCTTTGCACAGCTATCTAGCTTATGGAACATTTTTATTTATCTTAGCTATTATCATTAACAATTTAACTGTTGTATTTTTCCTTCAAATAATTTTCTGCATCTATTAGTATATTTTTTTCTAGAATTAAAATTAAATATGCTAACGCAATTGGTCCAAATAATACTCCTAATAAGGATATTTTTAAAAATTTTATTGTAAATAAAGCTATTATTATTATTGAAAGAACAGTAAGTGTTATATAAAACTTCTTAAATGTTAATGTAATAGCAAGTCTAAATACATCTTTTGTTTTAGCACTTATTCTTGCAATAATAGGAAATACATATAAACTAATTGCAAGTGCAAAAATAGCAATTGCTATAAATATATATGAAAGAATATTCACTCCAGCTTTAAAGAAATGTTCTATATCTAAATAACTCATTAAAAGTATAATACTTATTATGGTACTAGCAAAAATACCTTGTAGGAAGTTTAATTTATAGAAATACAGAAAATCTTTTTTTGAATCTGTTTCATTTCCCTTGATTACCCTGCCTAAAACTGAAAACATTGTGGAAAGCGCAGGTCCTATTAATATTCCCAAAAATGATAGGATATAAATTGAAAGATTGCTACCTGAAAATATGAAATAAGCTATAAAGGGAGATATTGCTATTAAGAAATATATATTTGTCATAAATATATATATAAATCTTTTAGTTAAATAATAAACACTATTACTTTTTAAATTATTGTCATTGCTCATTTAAACCATCTCCTATTTTTACATTTCTTTCTGTTTCTTATAATTTAGTGGGCTTATACCAACATACTTTTTAAATTTACTATGAAAATAATCTATATTCTTATATCCAATACGCTCGCATACTTCATAAACTTTAAGATTTTCTTCTACTAATAACTTTTTACCCTCTTCAATTCTAATTTTATCTAAATAAGTATTAAAAGATTCTCCTGTATAACTTTTAAAGATCTTCCCTAAGTAAGCACTATTGTAATTAAATATCTCTGCTAAATTTTCAAGCTTCAAATCCTTATAATAGTTTTTTTCCACATATTTAACTACTCTCTTAATTGATGAATTATTAGAGCTCGTACTAATTTCCTTTGATATAGAAGATAATCCTTTAGATAAAACTTCTATTACTCCTTTTAAATTTTCTTCTAAATAAATTTTATCTATTATCTTTTCTTCAATTTTTAAACTTTCCTCTTTAAGCTTATAATCCTGTTTTATCTTTTCCTTAAAATCTAAAAGAGTTCTTGTTATTGTAAACTTAATTTCATCTTCTCTAAATCCTTTTGCTCTAATTAACTTCTCTAATATATTTAAATTTTCATTAAGTTTATCCTTCTGACCAATTTCAGTATAAGTAATTATCTTATTAAGGATTTTCTTTTCATCTAAATTTAAATCTATATTTTCTTTTTGAACTTGTAAATTAGATGCTATAGCTGAATTGCTGAATAAAAATTTATTATTTGTTAAATTCTTTGCACTTCTATAAGACTTATAAATATCTTCAATATCATTTACATCTTCACCTAATGCTATAAAATTATTTCCTCCTAAGTTTTTATCTAAACTCAACTTTACATTGGTTAATAATTTATGAGCATAATTTACATTTATATTTCTTATTACTAGGGCTAGTCTATCCCCTAACTTAATAACATCTATATTTTCCTTTTCATCTATGCTATTTATAATCACTTCTTCAATTTTAACTATATTATCAAAATTATATTGATTTAAAGAATTGCTTATAAGTGCAACTTGGAAGCTTGAGGTATTTAAGCTATTTTTTATATCTTCATATTCACTTACATCTTTTTTTGCAATTAACTGTGTTAGTACATATTGTCTTAAGGCTATTTTACTTTTTTCTCCTCTTGCTTCATTTTTTTTCTCTTCTTCTATTTCTTTTTTTAACTTTAATGCTATTTCTAAAAGTTCATCTTCATCTATAGGTTTTAATAAATACTCTTTAACTCCATATTTAATTGCTTTTTGAGCATATTCAAAGTTTGAATACCCACTAATAACTATAAATTTACCTTTAATACCACTTTCCTTAAAGTCTTTTATTATATCTAGTCCAAGTTTCCCTGGCATTTGTATATCAATTAAGATTATATCTGGTTTTAAACCTAAAATCTTGGAATACCCTTCATCTCCATCTGCTGCTTCACCACATATTTCAAAACCATTTTCTCTCCAATTTATAACATGCTTTAATCCCTCTCTTACATAAGGCTCATCATCAATTATTAAAACTTTCAACATTGAAATTCTCCCCCTTTTCTAGTAAAAATTTAAGTCGTAAAATGTATATTATTTCTGTCATCTCAAAGCTAAAATATCTATTTTATTTAGATGAATTTTTATATAAACTCAAATTGCTTTTTACTTGGCAATAATATTATTACTTTAGTTCCAGTATCTACAGTACTTAAAATATATAATCCATACTCTTCCCCATAAAACATCTTTATTCTTTCATTAACATTACTTATGCCTATGCTCTTTTTATTTTCATTATTATAGTTTCTTAATTTTCCATTTATATAGTCTAATTTTTCATTAGTTATTCCAACTCCATTATCTGAAACTTCTACTATTAAATATCCTACTTCATCATATATAGAAATCTCTATTTTCCCAATTTTTGTACTACTTTCTAAACCGTGAACAAAAGCATTTTCTACTATTGGTTGTAATAATAAAGGTAAAATCTCATATTCACTTGTATCTACTTCAATCTTAAATTCATATTCGACTTTTCCCTTAAATCTTAACCCCTGTATCTCTAAGTAGCTTCCTATAATATCAAGTTCTGATTCTAAAGTAACAACTTCATTGGTAACTTCTAAATTTCTTCTCATGATTTTCCCCAGCTTTTTAACTATATTAGCAAGCTCTCTGTCTCCATTACAAAATGCCCTCATCCTTATAGTTTCTAAAGTATTATATAGAAAATGCGGATTTATTTGGCTGGCAAGCATCTTAAATTCTGCATCCTTTTGTTTTACAATTAGGCTTTTTTGCTCAATTTCTTTAACATATACTTCATCTATAAGCTTTTTAATACTCTCAACCATAGTATAAAAATGTTGATAAATATAACCTATTTCATCCTTACCTTCAATTTTTTCTTTTATCTCAAAGTTTCCTTCAACCACCTTAGATATTTCTGCACTTAAAAGACCTACTCTATCCGAAAATAACTTTGAAAAATATAATATAATAATTAATGATATTGTTACTGCTATACTTATTATAGCTATACTCTTATCAATTGCATCTCTTGATTGTTCCATTATTTTATAAACTGGAACACTAACTGCTATTTCAAATATGTTATTAAAAGATTTATCTATCTTGTATTTTTCTGAAATAACATAATTTTGACCTAAATTAACTTCTTCTTTAACATCATTATAATAATCTACTTCATCCTTATTATGAATTAAAACTAATTCACTACCTTCCTCATATTCATCTGAAGCTACCACTGTTCCATCTATCAAAATACTTGTTGGAAATGGTTGCTGAGAAATTATTGTCCTTAGCTTTGAAGTTTGGAGGCTTATTACTAACACTCCAATATGCCCATGTATATCACAATATATATCTCTAATTAATGATAAACTATACTTCTTGGTTATATTATCAAAATTATACTGCCATGTTATTCCCCCTTTATCTTCCCTTGCATTATTATACCAATCACTATTTTTAACTGTATCATCTACTTTAACTATAACTGAGTTATCTAATATTGATTGATTTTCTACATATAATCTTATTGTAGATAGGTCATTATAGTATCTTAAATAATTACTTAAAATCGGATACTCATTATAAGCATTTACATTGCTCCCATAATCCTGGTATTCAGTTTTAACTATATCATGAAGATTCTCATCTTGATAAATCATATCAGATGTTGATGTTGCAAACCTTAAAGTTTCATTTAATCGTTGTTTAATTTGTTTTGATGTATATCTTGCATCCTTTTGTGAATTTTCAACTACCACCTTACTCATTTTTGTAGTAAAATAAACCCCAACAGTTAAAACGGTAACTACAACGATAATAAAATATACAATTAAAAGCTTAGTCCTAATTTTCATATTATTCAAAATATTTCTCAGAATATTTAAGCTACCTTTTAAAAAATTCAAACTACTTTTTAGCTTGTTCATAACTGCTCCTTAATTGTTATAAATTGAGAATATAAAGGCTACGATAATTAGATATATTCTACAAGCTAGATACCTGTGCAGGCATTGAATACTTAGTGAAGTTAAACGCAGTTACACCTGAGCTTAGTATGAAAGTCCATCTACTGAAGCTTGTCTTAAGTAGATTTTCCTATTAAAAATCAGAAAACTACTATTCCAAGAGTTTTGCTTAACTCGCTACGCTCAGACAATTAAGCAACACTAATGCCTACTATCTTTTTCCACGTCAAGTGCTTCTAATTTCTCGCTATATGCTTATTCCACAGTCAATTTATCTTCGCAGATTTATATTCTGCCACTTTACACAGTTAAATTAAGAATTAGCCTCATTAATTATATGTATTAAATTGGAAATTTCATTATAATGAGAAACTACAATTCTTATTTAAAATATCTAATATGGCGTTAAAAATTTTTATTGTTTGAGCGCAGAGAATTATAAAAATTTAGTCATCTTTGATATCTTAAATTTAGAATTGTCTTCGAAATTATATAAAAATCGGAAAGTTAATACATATCACTATATTTAATTCGTAATTTATAACGAGTTTTCTTTATGTAAACATTTATATTATAAATACTATTTTAATGTATCTTTTTATTTATGTAAACATACACACTTTACGATATCCCAATAAAACCACTAATTTTTTTAGTAATTTTAATATAATTAATAACGTATTAATAAATTTTTTTCTATTATAAACTTTAGTTAATTATATATAAATAAGTTACAGTACTAGTGTAATAAGTATTTAAAAAATATATAGGAGGGAATGAAATGATTAGTTCAAAAACACCTTTCATACTTTATGGTGGGGATTATAATCCTGATCAATGGCCAAAAGAAATAATAATTGAAGATATGAAGTTTTTTAAAGATGCTAATATAAACGTTGTAACTTTACCTGTATTTAGCTGGGCATTATTACAACCTGATGAAGATACTTATAATTTTGAGTGGTTAGATGAAATATTAGATCTACTTAAGGAAAACGATATCTTTGTTTGTATGGCTACTTCTACTGCTGTTCAACCTAATTGGATGTCAAAAAAGTATCCTGAAATTTTACCTACTGACTTTAATGGCATGAAAAGAAAATTTGGAGGAAGAGTTAACTTTTGCCCAAATAGTGAAAAATATCGTGAGTTCTCTGTAAAACTTGCTACAAAACTCGCTGAAAGATATAAGGATTATTCAAACATAATAGCTTGGCATATAGGAAATGAATATGATAACTATTGCTATTGTGAGCATTGTGAAAATAAATTTAAGGAATGGGTTAAAAATAAATACAAAACTATTGAAAATGTTAATAAAGCTTGGAATATGAATTTCTGGGGCCACACCCTTTATAGCTTTGATGAAATAGTTGCACCTTCTGGCTTAAGTGAAGTTTGGTATGGCTATGATAAGCAATGCACTAACTTTCAAGGAATTGCTTTAGATTATAATAGATTTATGTCTGACTCTATCCTTGAATGTTACTTAGGTGAATATAATGTTTTAAAAACTATAACTCCTGATATAAAAATTACAACTAATTTTATGGGTACATTTAAGCCTTTGGATTACTTTAAATGGGCTAAGCATATGGATATAGTTTCTTGGGACAACTATCCTGGTTTAAATGCTCACCCAAGTGATACTTCAATGCGTCATGATTTAATGAGAGGCTTAAAAAACGGGGATCCCTTTATGCTAATGGAACAAACTCCAAATCAACAAAACTGGCAACCTTATAATAGTGTAAAAAGACCTGGGGTTATGAGGCTATTAAGTTATCAAGCAGTTGCTCATGGAGCTGATACAGTTATGTTCTTCCAGATGAGACAATCCATTGGAGCTTGTGAAAAATATCATGCTGCAGTTATTCCACATGCTGGACATGAAAACACTAGAACATTTAAAGAATGTGCAAAGCTTGGTGAAGAACTTAAATCATTAGGAGATACAATAATCGATTCAAAATATGATGCAAAAGTTGCTATTATATTTGATTGGGACAACTGGTGGGCAGTAGAATTTTCAAGTGGTCCATCTATTCAACTTAGATATGTTGAGCAAATTGAAAAGTATTATAAAGCTTTCCATAACCTTAATGTAGCTGTAGATTTTGTTGAACCAAATGGAGATTTCACTAAATACTCAGTAGTATTAGGACCAGTACTTTATATGCTTCATAATGGAGTTGCTAACAATATTAAAAACTATGTTTCAAATGGAGGAACTTTCATAACTACTTACTTTAGTGGATATGTAAATGAAAATGATCTAGTTCAACTTGGAGGTTATCCAGCAGAGCTTAGAGACATGCTAGGACTTTGGGTTGAAGAAATAGATGCCCTTCCACCAGATATGAACAATTCTATTAACTTTAGAAATAATTTAAGCAATGCAACAAATACTGAAAAAATAGAAAATGTGGTTACTGAATTTAATAACGTAGTAACTACAGAAAATATAATAAATAATGATTCTAATAATGTAGGTACTGCATCTAATGCTTCAGTAACTACATCAAATAAAATAGATAATAAATCCAACAATGTAGGTACTGAGTTTAATGACATAGTAACTACATCAAATACTGTAGTTACTAAATTTAATAACACAGTAACTACAACTAGTAATATAAACTCTATTTCTAATGAAGGAACAAAAGTAAATCCTGTAGAAAATTATGCTATGAAAGATAGCTATACATGCGATATGGTTTGCGATATCATCAATTTAGAAGGGGCTACTCCACTTGCTGTTTATGGATCAGACTTCTATAAAGATTCTCCTGTGTTTACAGTAAACACTTATGGCAACGGTAAGGCTTATTATATAGGAGCAAATCCTGAACAAAACTTCTTAAATGACTTTGCAAATTCTCTTTCTAAGGAAAATAATTTATTAATAGATATTCCAAATGTTGATGGAGTTGAAATTACTAGAAGATTCAAAGATGATTATAGCTTAACATTTATTTTAAATCATAATAATGATGAAGTTAATATAACTTTAGATGATAAGGAATATATAAATCTATTAAACAATACAGCTGTAAAAGGTAATATAATATTAAAAGCTAAAGATGTGGCTATATTAAAAACTATAAATAAATAATTTATTAATAGAAATTTATGGGCTTAAGGTTGTAATAACTAAGATACCCGTAAAATGGAATTTAGTTAATCCCTTTAGTTTAGTTAATAACTTTTTTCATATAAATCTCTTTAATAATATAAAAAGAGGATGTCTCTAAAGATTTTTCTTATATTTGTTTATTAAATTACTACCAATTATTATTATTAAAAAATAAAATAGTGTATAAAATAAAAATAAATGATATAATATAAATAAGAAAAGCATCGTACGGCTAATACGATGCTTGCCCTAGAACGTTTTACGTTGGGCTATTGATAGTGTAAATTGTTACAAGAAGAACGGCATTAATCTTGAGCGGATGGATGTCGTTTTTCTTTGCTATTAATCTTAATATTTAGACCTAAAAGTTTTAAATTTATCTTCTCTACTCCTACTGATACTTTAAATTCATTTTTTATTTTCTATATTTGTTATAAATATTTCCTTATCTTGCTCACTTTCAAATATAGTTATTGGAATTACTAACGGATATACTTTTTTTATTTTATTCTTCATGAAAACAGATGATATAATTATATACCCCTTAAATTGATCTACAAAAATATTTTTATCCAAGTTAATATTTAAATTTTTTTCATTATATTTAACCTCTATATATTCATCTTTTAAAAGAATTATTTTTTCAGCTGAAAATAGTTGCTTTTTTTTATAATACTTATGCGCAATATTTTTAAGTCTTTTCATCATCAATTTAGGCAAAATTTTCAAAAAAAGATATATTATAAATAAAGTTAAAGCTATTATAATTAATGCATAAAAGCTTAATATGAAAATATTTAGATAAAATTTCGGATCACTTCTAATTGTATATATAATAACTATACTTGGCGTTAATATTGCAATTACACTTAAAAACATATAATATTTTTTCCACCAAAAAGATTTTAAATAATTATATTCTAATAATTTTTCTATATCTTCTATATTATTTTTAAATTTAATATTCATAAATCCCCTCTTATTTCTAATCATAGTTTTTATTACATTGATTATATCATACCTTTTAATATGAATATCATTTACCTCTTAAAATTTAATAATTTGCCTAAATGAATTTTTCAAAAGAACTAAAGATGAAAATATTAAACCATTTATGAACCATAAAAGTATATTTTATATATTACAAATATACTTTACCCACTTATTTCCTGTATAATTATGTTAAGAACATTAAATCCAAAATAACTTATGATATTTCTAATATCATTATATCTTATTACGTTATCAAATTATATCTATTTCATATCAAATTTATATTAATGGGATGTTTTTATGAGATCTTTTAAATCAACTCTATCACTTGCCTTACTATCATGCTCTACACTATTTCTATTTGGATGTTCTGAATATGGAGCTGACGGTAAACCAGTAATTTACTTATATCCAGCTGAAGAAAAAACTATTAATGTTAAATTGGACTATGATGGTGAACTTACTTCTACTTATCCTACATACAATGATGGATGGACTGTTAATGCTAAACCAGACGGTACATTAACTAACTTAGAAGATAATAAGGAGTATTCTTATTTATTTTGGGAAGGAAATCCCAATGTAGACTTAAATATTTCTGAAGGATTTGTTGTAAAAGCTGAAGATACAAAAGACTTTTTACAAGAAAAGTTAGAGTATCTAGGTTTAACACCAAAAGAATACAATGAATTTATAGTTTATTGGCTTCCTATTCTTCAAGAAAATAAATATAATCTTATATCCTTTGCAGGTGAAGAATATAATAATTATGCCAAACTAGAAATAACCCCAAAACCAGATTCAATTTTAAGAGTTATGATGATTTATAAACCATTGAAAAAGCCTATAGAAATTAAAGAACAAGAATTAAAACAATTTGAAAGAACAGGCTTTACAGTTATAGAATGGGGTGGAAGACAGGTAGACTAAGACTTATTTAACTTCCAACTTTCTAAGCCTCAGGGACATTTCCCCTGGGGCTTAATATTTTACATTCCTGCAATTGTATAAGTAGAACCTTTCTTAGCTTCAAATGTAATTACGTCTTTATAATTGCAAACATTATTCTTATTTCCAATCTCATTTTCTTGACTTAAATACTTACTATAATGAACTTCACAAATTCCATCATTATCAGAAATAATATTAACATATATAAGTTTATTATCTTTCCAGCTTATATCAACAGTATACCCACCTCTTGCTCTCAATCCCTTCACTTCGCCACTTTTCCATGACTTAGGTATAGCTGGAAGTATTTCTATATATCCTTGGTGGCTTTGAATAAGCATTTCTGCTATTCCTGCTGTTCCGCCAAAATTTCCATCTATTTGAAATGGTGGATGTACACAAAATAAATTTGAGTATGTTAGTTTGCTTAATAGTATATTTAAATATTTATTTGCTAGTTCTGGTTCTTTTAGCCTTGCATAAAAATTAATTATCCAAGCACAGCTCCAACCTGTATGTCCACCACCTTGTGATAATCTTCTTGATAGAGTATTTTTGCATGCTTCAATTAAATCTTTATTTTTATACTCTGTAATTTCTTTACCCGGATATAGTCCGAACAAGTGTGAAATATGCCTATGACCCGGTTCTTTTTCATCAAAATCCTTAAACCATTCTTGGATACCACCAAATTTATTTATTTTATATTTAGGCAATTTATCTAAAGCCTTTTGGATTTTCTCTCTAAAGTCTAAATCAATATCTAGCTCATTGCTTACTCTTATTACATTATTAAATAAATCTCTAGTTATAGATATATCCATAGTTGATGATTTACTTAAACAACAAGCTCTGCCTTCATTATCTAAAAAGTTATTCTCAGGAGATGTTGATGGACATGTATTTAAAACTCCTTTACTATCTTCTCTTAGCCAACTTAATAAAAAGCTAGCTGAACCTTTTAAAATAGGATAATATTCTTTTAAAAATTCCTTATCTCTAGTAAAGTCATAATGTTCAAAAATATGCTGACAAATCCATGGACCTCCCATTGGCCAATATCCCCATTCACAGCTTCCTAAAACAGTATTGGAATATCTCCAAATATCAACGTTATGATTTGCTGTCCACCCTTCACAATTAAATTCCTCTCTTGCAGTTTTTTCTCCTGATATACTAAGATCTTTAATCATATTTAATAATGGCTCATGGCACTCTGAAAGATTACAAACTTCTGCTGGCCAATAATTCATTTCTGTATTTATATTTATAGTATAATTACTACTCCAGGGTGGTCTTACTTCTTCATTCCAAATTCCTTGAAGATTTGCTGGCTCACTACCACTTCTTGATGAACTAATTAAAAGATATCTTCCATAATGAAAATAAAGAGTTATTAACCCTAAGTCCTCTTCTCCACTTTTTAATCTTTCAAGTCGTTCATCAGTTGGTAGTTCTTCTATATTTTCTACTTCTCTGTCCTTACTTTCTTTTAATATATTTTGCCATTGTCCTTTTGTATTTTCATTTTTTCTTTTACTTTGTCCTTTTTCATTTTTATTTTCATTTTCATTATTTCTATTTGCTTCTTTTCCTAGACGAAATTCCACTCTATCAAATAACTCGCTATATTCCTTAAAATGATTATTAAATAGTTCATCATAGGATAACTTTTCTGCATTATTTATGATAATTTCGCTTAAAGCCTTTTCATCTCTTCCTGCCGAACCTTGCTTTATATTAAATTCTTCAAAGTTAGTACTTGCTGATAATATTAAAATTGCTTCGCTTGAATTTCTAACTTCTAATATATCTTCATTAACATTTACTTTTCCATCTTTATTTTTAATCCTTATCCTTGTACAGAATTTTGTTCCTAGCTCATTATTTTCATCATAAATTATGGTTTCATCACTTACGTAACTAGGCAAAATCTTAATTGGTGCTATCCCTTTTAAAACAAGTCCAATATCTCCATCTTTATTACTCTGACTTTTTAATAAACTATTTAATCTTATATCAAAATTAAGGCTTTGATCTTTAGTTGAAGTTATCTTTATTACTAATACCTTATCTTTTGCAGAAACAAAGGCTTCTCTTTTAAATTCTGTATTTCCTATATTATATTTAACTGTTACCAAAGCTTTATCTAAATCTAATTCTCTAGTGTAATTAGAGTATTTTTCATCTTCATAATAAAAATCTAAATATAAATCTCCAAGTGGTGCATAAGATTCTGTATATCCAGAAAGCATTTTTTCATTCATTAGCTTTTGTGCTTCAAAATATTCTTCTTTATCAATTAATTCTCTTGCTTTATCAAGATATTTTTTTGCTTCATAATTTGTTTTATCTTTTGGAATACCAGTCCATAAAGTATCTTCATTTAAGGCTATTCTCTCTTTAAATACATCACCTAAAACCATTGCTCCTAATGATCCATTTCCAAGAGGAAGGGCTTCTACCCATTCCTCTGCTTTTTCTTTATACCATAATCTCTTACTCATAAGTCACCAACTAAAATTTATATTGATTTTTTATATTTATAGTTTCCTTTAATCTTAAATCAGCTGAAGATGAACCAAGAATTATGTTAAAATATCCTTCTTCTACTATCCATGAATTTATATCTTCCTTATAAAATGCAAAAGCATTTTTATCTAAAATTATAGTGACTTCTTTTGTTTCTTTTGGCTCTATATATACCTTTTCAAAGCCTTTTAATTCAATATCGGGTCTCTTTTCTGTAGCTTCAACATCATTTATATATAATTGAACAATCTCTGCTCCTGCCACATCTCCTATATTTGTTATATCTAAAGTAACCATTACTTTCAAACCATCTTCTAGTGCTTTTTCTAGATTCTCTTCTAATTCTTTTTCTAAGTCATTTTCTAATTCTTCTTTTAAGCTCTTTTCTAATGATTTCTCTAAATTACCTTCTACCTCTTGTATATTATCTCCCATTTCATTTACTGAAACTCTTAAATTATCATAAGCAAAGCTTGTATATGATAGACCATGTCCAAATGCAAATAATGGTTCTACATCATAACTTGAGAAATATCTATATCCAACAAATATACCTTCATCATATCTAACCTTATCAGAACCTGGGAATTCTCCAATGCAGTGTGCTGGTGAATCTTCTAATCTTTTTGGAATAGTAACTGCAAGCTTTCCTGATGGATTAACATCTCCAAATAGAACCTCTGCTAAAGCTACTCCACCTTCCATTCCATTGTATGAAGTATGAATTATTGCTTTTGCTTTATCCTTAAAACTTGACATATCTACTGGTGAACCTGCTGTTATTACAACTACTGTATCTTTATTTACCTTTAATAATTCTTCTATTACTTCATATTGATTATATGGAAGTAACATATTTGTCTTATCATTGCCTTCACTATCTATATTTACTACATCTTCTTCTTTATTTGAATGTAAGGCATTTTGATATAATTCAAAGTTTTCCTTAATATGTTTTAATCCACCTACAAATATTACTGCATCAGAATTTTTAGCAAGTTCAATAGCTTCATTTAATAGATTTTCTCTTTCATCTTCTTTAAAAGTGTATCCCTTAGCATATTTTACTTCTGTATTTCCACCAAGCTTCATTTTTAAACCAAGAAGTGGAGTTACTTCATATAAAGCTTTAATTTCTGCTGATCCGCCACCTAATGAATGTCTTATATCAGCATTTTCACCTATAACAGCAACAGTCTTTATTTCTTTTTCATTTAATGGAAGTACATTTTCTTCATTTTTTAAAAGGACTATTGATTCTCTTGCTATTTCCAAAGTTTTTTCTCTATTTTCATAACTATTGTATGTTCCTTTTTTTCTATCATCAGAAAACATATTTAATTTATACATTAACTTTAAGATATTTCTTATCTTATCATCTATAACTTCTTCTTTAATTAATCCTTCTTTCACAGCCTTTATCATTGGGTTTGCAAAGAAGTATTCATCAAAGTTATAAGTTACAGACATTTCTATATCCATACCTGCTTCTGCTGCTTCTTTAGTATCATGAATTCCAGACCAATCTGATACTAATACTCCATCAAATCCCCATTCATCCCTTAAAATCTCTTGAAGTAACTTTGGATTATGAGCACAGTAATGACCCCATATTTTATTGTAAGCAGACATCATTGAATAGGCACTTCCTTCTTTTACTGCTGCTTCAAATGCTGGAAAATAAATTTCTCTTAAAGCTCTATCACTAACTACAACATCTACATTTAATCTTTCTGTTTCTTGATTGTTTACTGCAAAATGCTTAACACAAGCTGCAACATCATTATCTTGAACACCTTTAATATAAGGTACAGCCATTTCCTTTGTTAAGTATGGATCTTCTGACATATATTCAAAATTTCTTCCACATAGTGGACTTCTAATAATATTTATTCCTGGAGCTAATATTATATCCTTACCTCTTCCCCTTGCTTCATTTCCTAATACATAACCTTCTTTATAAGCAAGTTCTCTATTCCAAGTTGATGCTAATGCTGTATTAGATGGAAGATATGAAACATAATCATCGCTATAACCATATGGAACCCAACTATTATCAGGAAACTCATTTCTCACTCCCATTGGACCATCTGCCATTTTTAAAGGTTTAATTCCAAGCCTTTCTACTCCTTCTGTTCTAAAAAGCCCAGCTCCATGTATCATTCCAACCTTTTCTTCTAAAGTAAGCTTACTTAATATTTCTTCTATATTATTTTCATTAACTTTCATAACTAATCCTCCACTTTATTAATTTAAAATTGATAATGGCCAATTGAGAATTACGGTTGAAATTCTTACAGAACGTCCTTAGTTCTCAATTGTCAACTGTCAATTCTCAATTCTAATCTAGCCTCAGCAAAAGTTGTTAGCTTATACTGAGGCTATATTTATTAATATAAATTTATTTTAAGGTGCATATTATTTTTGAGTTTTTATTAGCTGGTGTTAATCTAACACCTCTCTTTTCGATTGTAACATCTGCTCCCTCGATCTTTTCAACATGGAAAATACCATTTAATAAGATGCTGTAATTATTGTTTGCTTCTATATCAAAAGTAACTACTTTATTATTTCTTAATGCTTTAGCTTTTAATACCACTTCTGCATTTTGATTTAATACTTCTGTATAGGCTTCCTTATTATCTACTAAATCAAATACTTCTAAAGTAACATCCTTGCCATAATCATAGTTAGGAATATTATTGTTTGCTCCTACTGCAACTATGCTGTTTTCTTTAACCATCATTGGAATGCTTAGGTAGTCATGCTTTTCTCTTACCCATCTTCCACCTTCATAAGCTTTTCCTGTTATAAAGTTAGTCCATTTTCCTTTTGGTAAATAGTATTCTGCTATTCCTTCTTCATTAAATATTGGAGCTACTAAAATATTATCTCCAAGCATATATTGTCTATCTAAGTATCTGCAAGCTGGATCATCTTGATTTTCTAATATCATTGATCTCATTACAGGGATACCTTTAATTGATGTATCGTATGATGTCTTAAATAAATATGGCATTATACTACATTTTAATTTTGTAAAGAATCTAACTACATCACATGATTCTTCATCATAAAGCCATGGTACTCTATAAGATGTACTTCCATGTAATCTGCTGTGAGATGATAAAAGCCCAAATGCTGCCCATCTCTTATATACATCTGGTGTTGAAGTACTTTCAAATCCTCCAATATCATGGCTCCAGAATCCAAAGCCTGACATGCATAGTGATAATCCACCTCTTAAGCTTTCTGCCATTGATTCATAATCTGAAGTACAGTCTCCTCCCCAATGTACTGGGAATTGTTGTCCACCTGCAGTTGCTGACCTTGCAAATAATACTGCTTCATTTTCACCTTTAACTTCTTTTATAACATCAAAAACTACCTTGTTGTATATTTGTGTATAGTAGTTGTGCATCTTTTCTGGATCTGAACCATCAAAGTATGTGCAGTTTGTTGGGATTCTTTCGCCAAAGTCAGTCTTGAAGCAATCAACTCCCATATCCATTAATGCTTTTAATTTATCTCCATACCATTTGCAAGCTTCTGGATTTGTAAAATCTACTATTGCCATTGCAGGTTGCCACATATCCCATTGCCATACATCACCATTTTTCTTTTTAATAAAGTATCCTTTTTCTTTTCCTTCTTCAAATAATGAAGATTCTTGAGCTATATATGGGTTGATCCATACACAAATCTTTAAGCCTTTTTCTTTTAATCTCTTTATCATTCCTTCTGGATCTGGGAAAACCCTATTATCCCATTCAAAATTACACCAATTAAAGTCCTTCATCCAGAAACAATCAAAATGGAATACATGAAGTGGAATATCTCTACTTGCCATTCCATCAACAAATTCATTAACTGTTTTTTCATCATAATTAGTAGTAAAAGATGTTGTTAACCATAATCCAAATGACCAAGCTGGAGGTAACGCAGGTTTACCAGTTAAGCTTGTATAATTTTCTAAAACTTCCTTCATATCATTTCCTGTGATTATATAATAATCCAAACATTCTCCAGGAACACTAAATTGAACTTTTGTTACTTGTTCTGATCCAACTTCAAATGATACTCTTTCTGGATGATTTACAAATACTCCATACCCTTTATTTGTTATATAAAAAGGTATATTCTTATAACTTTGCTCTGTACTTGTACCACCATCTTCATTCCATATATCTATGGATTGTCCATTTTTAACGAATGGAGTAAATCTTTCTCCGAGTCCATATACTGCTTCTCCAACTGATAAGCTTAATTGATCTCTCATGTATGTTTCAATATTGTCTTCATCTAAGAATTTTGTATTTGTTTCTCTAAAATATGCTGCACTTCTATTTGCACTCTTTGTTAAATACTTATCTCCATTATAGAATTCCATTGAAAAATTATTTTTATCTATTTTTACATTTAAATCTCCAGATTGTACTGTTATAAATTCTTCATTTTCTTCTGTAAATATATTCTTATTATCTTCCTTCACTTCAAAATATGGTCCCACATCTTGTGCTCCCATATAATGATATGATCTTATTCTAAGAACATTTTCTAATGGTGAAGAAATTTTATAGGTAATAACTGGCCCCCCTAGTGTATCACCTCTATGATTTATTCTATTACATGGTGTATGCATAGTTAAAACCTTTTCATTTTTAGCAGAACTATATACTTCTTGTGGACTAAATCTAGTTATTCCATCTTTATTTAACCAACAACCATTACTAAACTTCATCATTAATCACATCCTTACTCTTATTTTTCACCTTTTATTTGGTGTTAATATTAAGCTTATTTTAGTTTTATCTTACTTTTGCTTTATATTTTTCACAATTTTTCTTGCAAACTTTATGCTTATTTATCTTATTTATCTTTTGCAAATTTCTTTTCATACTTTTTGAAATTTATCTTAAGTTTTTGAGAATCTCATATGCCTTTAAGAATATTGTTATTTACCTCTTACAACATTTCTCTTACAACATTTCTCTTACAACATTTACATCATCATTATAGCTTAGGATTTAGCTTGCATATACCTAGTAAATTCTATATGTTTTATTGTAATAATTAGTGTTTAGTAAAAGGTAGACAAAAAAATATAATGAAGACACTTGATTTTTACTTAAATGTCTTCATTATACCTATCCTAATATTAGTATTCTAATTTTCAAAATTTATAAGTTGCTTATCTCTATATTCAAATATCTTTATTTCTGTAGCATCTAAATTTTCTTTATTCATATCAATTGCATTTATTGTACTATTGTTATAAGTATTGTAATAGTAGATTCCTTTTTCTTGAATCATACAAGAAGTATATTGTGTTATATCATTAAGATTTTGTGGAGTAACAACTGCTCCTTTTACCATTGCCACTGAGTTTAATATATGAAAAAACTCAGATATTGCTGATATATAATCATCTCCAACTACTGCATTACTTCTTAAAAAAGTAGCTTTTACAAATCTTGATGGTGATGAAAAATCTCCTGGAATTCCCCTTCCTCCTGCACCTTGACCCAAAGCTTTTAATTCTACATCTCCCCATTTTATTTCAGATGGCTGATGAGAAGATACTCCAATATATTGAGTTAAGTTAGTCATATGCCAATCAAAGGTTGGAGCATTAGTTAAAATTCCTATCTTATTCTCAAATATATTAAGCCCACTCTTTGTATTTTCTACAACTATACATTTACCTTTTGAATCATATATAATCCAATGAAGTGTTGGCAAAGGTACATTTTCATTTACAGGCCTTGCTACTAAATTTAACCTCTCTAAATGACCCCTTAAATCTTCAATATATTCAAAATTTCCTAAAGCCCATAGTATTAAATCATATGGAGGAATATTTATCTTTCCATCTACAACATCATCTTCCCAATAAGCATATCCAGGAAAGTTCAATCCAGCACAAGCTAATCCTTTTTCATTCATTGCTTCAGCATAACATGGATGTCCGTCTATTATAGTTCCCATTCCAATCATCGCATATTTAGTATTTACCCTTTCATTTGTAGCTCTATTTTTATAGCTAAAATTTCTAGGAACAAGTGCTACTGATTGTTTAAAAGAAACCTCTATATCCATATTTCTCCCAAATAAATGATATCCTTCTTTTGTTTGTAAAGTTAAAGCTGTACACATATCAATCCTCCTATATACTTCTATTATTTTCTTTTGTCATTTTACTTGTACTATTTTTACTTTTATTACTTTTGCTTTATTTATATTTCCCCAAAATACTTAATTTAATTTATTATTACTTTATTTAATTATTAGGCTCTGTTTTAATTAAGTGTTGATTTATTATACTATTGTGAAGTAATAAAAAAGTATAACATTAATATTTATATTTTTTGTAAATATAACCCATAATTAATGTATAATAAAAATGTACATTAATTAGCAATTGTATTAAAGAACTAAATCGCTAAAAGCGACGGCAGATGGCAGTGATTAAACTTAATTTTATATGGAAAAAATAAGAAGTGAAGT
>NZ_JADNAT010000001.1:0-233828 GCF_015550425.1 Clostridium sp. 1001275B_160808_H3
TACTGGACATACTTCTGGTGCTGCATCTCCTTCATGAACGTATCCACATACTGTACAAACAAATTTCTTCATAATTTAAACTCCTCCTAAATTCCACATTATTTATATACTTGATTTATGTATAACTTAATTTGATGTTTTTATTATATAATAATAATTATTAGTTGTAAATAGTTTTTTATAATTTATTTTAAAATTATTTATAGCTAATAATAAAAAAAATAAGAATGAGAGTTTATAATAAAAAATCCTCATTCTTATTTATTTTAAAAGTAAACTTCAAAAAAATTAGTTTATAGGAATATCATTTTTACCTTTTATTCTATCGATTAATTTATACGGTAATAATAAAATATTATCTATATGCTTGTCTTCTATTTTCTTAGAAATTAATATTGCTATTTCTCCTAATATCATAGCCGCTATTCCATCTAATATAAAGTGTTGTTTTATAAATAGAGTAGATAAAATTATCATAACACCAACTATTATAGTATAGTAAAACCATGATTTGCTTTCTTTTCTATTTGTGTATCTCATAACTATATAAGTGTTTAATACATGTATAGATGGAAAACAGTTAAATGGTCTATCATTTTGATAAATAATATTAACAAGCTTATTAGGTAAATTATTGTTAACAACTGTTGGTCGTACTATTTCTACAGGAAATAAATAATAAATAAAATAGCATACAAACATTCCCACATACACTGCTAAAAGAGCCCTTATATATTTTCTACGGTCTTTTAATAAAATAAATATTAATCCTATAAAAATATAAACATACCAATATATATATGGAAAAATAAACATAGCTACAAACGGAATTTCTTTATCTAAAAACAAACTAAGGTCTTTTCCTTTTTCTGCTATTGACCCTGCAATGACATAGTTTATATTTATTATTGGAAATAAAGCAAGCCATGCTAAATCTAGCCACCTTAATTCATTTAACTTGTATTTTAATATAAACCTTTTTAATGCATCCCTCACTTTTAATCACACCCCTATAAAACATAGTTTATATAAAATATGTTATTATATATATTCTTCAATTAATTATCTACATAACACAAAATAATATAATATTAAATAGTTACTTAATTTATTTATTAAAAACGTTAAATTGAAATTATATATACTATTTGGATCTTTATATAATTAAAAAACTATTTTTCTTAAATATTATCAATTGTTTTTTATAATAAATATACTATTATTACTATAAATTATATAAATTTATTCCTTACTAACTATTTTACAATATTTAAATTATATTGTGCATTTAAGTAAGGAAGTTTAAGAATTTTATAAGGTTTCCTTTAGATATTCTTTAAAAAAAGATGATGTAACAAACATCTCCTTAATTTAATGATCGATTTTTAATTATATGATTTTTAATTATACGAGAGTAATATCTTTAAATATACATTATATATTTATTATTTTTTCTACCATTTTCATATCTATATTATTCTCTAAAATTTTAGAAAGCTCATCAAACTGCTTTAGTTTATATTCATCATAACTTGTTGTATCTTCAATGATATCTTCCATGTTATTTAATTCTAATAAATACTTTATAAAATAATTTAGAAATTCTCCGTTATCAAATATACCATGAAGATAGGTTCCAAAAACTGTAGAATCTTTATTTGTAACACCTGCTATTTCTCCATTATTTAGCTTAATGAATGGAATCGCATTTTTATTTACATTACTAATGCCATTATGAATTTCGTATCCAAATACTTTTATATCTTTAATAAGACTAATTTTATCTAAAACTACCTTTCCTTCAGATTGTTTTGTTATTTTAGTTTTATTAAATCTAGTACATATATCTAAAAATCCAAATCCAGTTTCTGATGTTATATATCCTTCTACTCCTAAATCATCTTCAATAATGTTACCAAGCATTTGGTATCCACCACAAATCCCTAAAATCAAAGTTCCACTTTTTTCAAGTTCCATGATCTTATTAAATATTCCATTTTTCTTTATGGCTCTTAAATCTTCTATTGTGTTTTTACTACCTGGTATTATTAAAAGATCAGGGTTCCCAATATCCTTTGCACTTTCTACATATCTTAGCGATACTTGATTTAATCTTCCTAATGAATTAAAATCTGTAAAGTTTGACATATAATGTAGTCTTACTACCGCAATATCTAACTTTCCATTATTATTATCTTTATTTTTTATTCTTTCTGTTACACTATCTTCATCTTCTATATCTAAATCAAAATAAGGCATAGCTCCAAGTACAGGTATTTTTATAATATCTTCTAGCTGCTTCATTGCAGACTTAAAATATTCTACATTTCCTCTAAATTTATTTATTATTACACCTTTAATTCTCTTTCTTTCATCTTCACCTAAAAGCATTATAGTTCCTACTACTGATGCAAATACCCCTCCCCTATCAATATCAGCAATTAATATGACAGGTGAGTCACTTATCTTCGCCATAGACATATTTGCTATATCAGTATCTTTTAAATTTATTTCTGCGCAACTTCCTGAACCTTCAAGAATTATTAAATCATAACTTTTAGATGAATTATTAAAAGTCTCTTTAATTATATCTTTTAATTCTACATTTAAATCTTTATATTTATATGAATCCATATCACATTTTACTTTCCCGTTTACTATAACTTGTGTTTTAATATTTCCACTTGGCTTTAAAAGAATTGGATTCATCCAAGCTTTTGGTTTTATTTCACAAGCCTCAGCTTGAACAACCTGTGCCCTTCCCATTTCAAGACCTTCTTCTGTTACATATGAATTTAAAGAAATATTTAATGCCTTAAATGGAGCTACCTTTAAACCTTTATTTTTAAAATATCTACAAAATGCTGTTGCAATTGTACTTTTACCTACTGATGATGCTGTTCCAAGCAACATAATACTTTTACTCATTAATAACACCTACTATATCTAAAAATCCATGAGTTTCATTAGTAATTATACCATTTTCTTTAAATTTAATTGGATATTTAAATATTGGTCCATCAAACACAAAAGTATGATACTCACCATTTTCTCCACATGCATCTGACCCTGTTTTAATTATATTTTCAACTACTTTATGCGTTAGTTCTTTTCCTAAAAAGTCAGTTGATAATGCATCTAACCTAACATTTTTTATAACTGTTTTAAATCCAGTATCTATAAATTCATAGGTTAACTTTTCTCTATCTTCAAGCCAAAGTGGAAATATAGCTTCTATTCCTGCTTCATTACATCTATCTGTACACCATGTTCTATGTTCTTCTAAATCTATATCTCCAAAAACACAAGCTTCTGCCCCTAATTCATTTTTAGCTTTATGTAATGCTTTTTTAAAAGCTTCTGAATATTCTTCTCCCTCACATTTCACTAATAAAAGAGGAATACCTAAAGATTGAGATACCTCATTTAATAAATCATTTGTTACTCCATGAAACCAGGATCTTAAAACCTTTTTATCAATAGTGATAAGTAAGGCAACTGGCTTATGTCCATTCTTTATCATTCTGTATAAAGATAATGTGCTGTCTTTTCCGCAACTATATGACATAACAAACTCTTTCTTCATTTAAATTACTCCTTTCTACTTCCACTTTTCTAATGTTCTTACCATAAAAGTTTTTATATCTATTCCATAAACTTCTTCTAAATCATTACTATTTAATACTTCTTTTGTGTTTCCATTCCCTTTTATGACTCCATCATTAAGCATCAATACTCTATCTCCATAATTTTGAACTAAATTTAAATCATGCAATACAGCTATAACAATCTTATTTTTTTCTTTAGCCCAGTTTTTAAGATAATCTAATATTTCAATTTGATATCTTAAATCTAAATGATTTGTTGGCTCATCTAAAAGTATAACTTCTGGGTCTTGCGCAAAAGCTCTTGCTAAAAATACTCTTTGAAGCTGTCCTCCAGATAACTCACTTATAAGTTTATCTTTTATATCTAATATTCCAACCATCTTTAAGCTTTCATTTATAATTACTTCATCTTTTTTAGTTAATCTTGAAAAAATACTATTTAAATGAGCATATCTTCCTAATGCCACTGTTTCATAAATAGTATAAGGAAATTGTATGTTCGAACTTTGTGTCATTAATGCAATCTTAGTTGCAAGTTCTTTTCTTTTTAAAGTATTTATATTTTTTCCATCTAGCTTAATTTCTCCATTAAAAGAAATCAAATTAGATATAGCTTTTAACAAAGTACTCTTGCCACATCCATTAGGACCAACTATACATAAGTTTTCTCCCCTATTTATGTTAAAACTAACTTGTTTTACAATGTCTATTCCATTATAGCCACAATAAACATTTTTAACTTCTAGCATATTAAATCACCTACTTTGATTTTTTAAAGTATAAATAAGCAAAAAATGGAGCTCCTATTATAGCTGTTACTGCACCTACTGGAAGTTCTGATGGCACAATTATAGTTCTTGAGATTAAATCAGTAACCACCATAAGACATCCCCCAAATACAATTGACATAGGAATAACATATGAATGCTTTGATCCAAATATCTTTCTCACTATATGCGGAGCAATTAAGTCCACAAATCCTATAGTTCCACTTATTGATACTGCTGCTCCTGTTAATACTGCCACAAATAAAAAAAGATACTTCTTAACTTTTTCAGCTTCAACACCAATAGCTTTTGCTTGTTCTTCTCCAAATGTTAATACATCCATTTCTTTAGAAAATACCATTACTCCAATTATTCCAATTAGAAAAAATGGAATTCCTGCTTTAAGATAGCTCCATCCTCTCATAGAAAATGATCCCATTTGCCACATTGTTATAGATTCTATCTTATCAGTAAATAAAGCCGTTATAGTTGTTAGTGCAGCATTAAAGAATAAAGAAAAAACCATTCCCGATAATATAATTGTACTATTTGATAATTCCTTATCTACTTTACTTGCAAATAGTAATACTATTATCATTGTTAATAAACTACTTATAAACCCCACTAGAGGTAGTGAAAAGTTTCCAAGGAAAGGGATAGATATTCCTGAAACTATTAACAATCCTACTCCTAAAGATGCTCCTGATGATACCCCTAAAGTATAAGGTGATGCTAATGGATTTTTTAAAACCGATTGTACTACAGCCCCACTTGCTGCAAGTGCTCCTCCAACAGTAAATGCTAATAGTACTCTTGGCAATCTAATACTCCAAATTATTGCAACATCCTTTGATTCAATACCTTCTAGTAAATTTGTATTAAATATTTTATGAAGTATTATCGAAATAATATCCATAATACTAATATTGGAACTTCCAATGGAAGTTCCAATACAAATTATTAATATAACTATCGGTATTGATAGTATCATCAATGTTTTACTTTTTTTATCTTTACTTATATTCATTTGGATAAATAGCCTTAGCCATTTCTTTCAAAGCTTTTATAACATTTTGAGACGGTCTTGATGATTCGTTTGTATCTATCCCATAAACTTGACCTTCCCTTATAGCTGTTATACTATCCCATCCATCACGGCTCTTTATATCATCAACAGCTTTTACTCCATTTATATCTGGCATATTTGTTAATATAACATCTGGATTAGCTGAAATTATTGATTCTGGTGCTGGTGATATCCATGATTTTTCATTAGCAAATATGTTTTCTGCTCCAATTATTTCAATCATTTCATTTAAGAAAGTATCTTGACCAAAACTACTTAATTGAGCACCTGATCCTACTTCAAAATATACTTTCTTCTTATCTGTTATTTTATCTCCAATAGCTTTTATAGCCTCAACTTCCTTTTTCATGTTATCAACAATTTCTTTACCTTTATTTTGAGTTTTAGTTATTTCAGCTATAAACTCTATATCTCCATATATTCCATCCATGCTAAAACTACTTGGAATATAAACAACTGGAATTCCAGCATCTTTAACTAATTGGAATGAATCATTATCTCCTGCTTTATTATGTCCTGATGCAATTATTATATCTGGCTCTAATGCTATTATAGTTTCTGCATCTGGATTTCTAAAATCTATCTTAGGTAGATCTTGATTTATTCCTTCTACATCTACTGAATAATTATCTACTGCGACCAATTTATCTGCCAGTCCTAACTCCACCAATACTTCTGTATTAGATGGTGCAGTGGATATAATTTTTTCTATTTTCTTTGGTAGAGTGAATTCATTTCCCTCTCTGTCTGTCATAGTTTTTGTAGTTTCTGAACATCCCGCAAATAATGCTAAAGAAAATAACATTGCAAAAACTAATGAAAGAATTTTACTTCTCTTTTTCATAATAATCTCCTCCTAATTTTTATTAGGGCTCATTTTATAGAAATTAATTTTTATTTTTCTATAAAATAAAAAGACATACTAAGAGTATGTCTAAAATACATATTTAATAATCTTAAGTTATTGAAAATAGAAATAGCTTGTATTATCTATTAAAAACAACTTAAGACTATGATAGTATTCCTATTATCTCACCCTCAGAAGATAACAGTCCGTCTATAAAAGGCAGGTCTCCCGGCTTTACTTCATCCTACTTTCTAACCTTCCCGCGCATTTTGCAGTGGTGTTAATAGATTTCGTCCATTTCACGGTTACTGGGGTAGCTCAGGCATTGCACCTGATTCCCTATTAAGCTTTAAAAGCACCTTATATAGCTAATATAGTCTAAATTTCAAATAGAATTATATTATTAATGATATAATATGTCAATTAAAATATGCTATTTTATTATCTCTTTTAAAGTACTTATGAACTTTTCATTTTCCTCTCTAGTTCTAACTGCAATCCTAAAATAATTTTTATCTAACCCTTTATAGTTACTACAACTTCTAATAATTATATTTTTACTTAACATTTTTTCCTTTAAATCTATAAGCTCTGTAGTCTTAAACATTATAAAATTTACCGTAGGTCTAAATATATTTATTTGTTCTATTTTACTTAGCTCATTAAATAAAAAGTTTTTTTCCTCTTCTATGTATTTTATTGTATCTTCCATATATTCTTTTTCTTCTAAAGCAACTATAGCTGCCCTTTCAGCAATAACATTAACATTCCATGGAACAGATATATCATTTATCTTTTTCATAATATCTTGATTTTTTGATATCCCATATCCTATTCTAATTCCAGGTATAGCAAAAAATTTGGTCATAGACTTCAAGATAAATATATTTTTGTATTCATTTAATGACTCTACTATTGTATAGTTTTTACTATCTTTAACGAAATCTAAAAAGGATTCATCTATAACTACTATTGTATTAGTTTTCAAAGCTTTCTTTGCAATCTCTAATATTATATCTTTATTTGTTAAATTTCCTGTTGGATTATTTGGATTGCATATAAAAACCATGTCTATATCTTCAGTAATGTAATTTAATATATCTTCGTCTATATTCCATTTATTATTTTCTCTTAAATAATAATATTCTATTCTACCTTTAACACTTAAAACTGCTTCTTCGTATTCTCCAAATGTTGGTACTGGAATAAGAACCTTTCTAGGATTTAAAGCTCTAACTAAATTAAATATAACTTCAGCTGCCCCATTTCCTAATACTAAATCTTCAATTTCTATACCTTCAAACTTGCTTATTGATGATTTTAAATCATAATATGTTATATCTGGATACCTTTCAATCTTATCTATAGCTTTCATAATCTCCATCTTAACATTTTTATTTATTCCAATAGGGTTTATATTTGCTGAAAAATCTATAAGTTTTTCCTTATTTAAATTATATTTTCTTGATAATTCATCTATATTTCCACCATGAACTACTTTGCTCATTATAAAAGCCCTCCAATCAAAGATAAAAGCATTGCTACTAAATAACTAAGAAATGATACTAAATATAAAATATTATTAGTTTTATAAACATCTAAAACCTCTATTTTTTTAATTTCATCTCCTATAGTTGGCTTTTTTACTAACTTTCCAAAATAATAATTTGCTCCGCCTAACTTAAGCCCTATGGCCCCTGCAACTGCAGCTTCTGGATGTGCGCTATTGGGACTACTATGATTACTCTTATCTCTTATGTAAATTTTAAAACTATTTTTATAATTTAATTTTAATATCCAAGATGCAATTACTATGAGAATACCACTTAACCTAGCTGGTATATAATTAAATAAATCATCTAACTTTGCTGGAAAAAATCCAAAATCTTTATATTTTTCATTTTTATATCCAAACATTGAATCCATTGTATTAACTGCTTTATATACCATTGCAAATGGAGCACCTAAAACTCCTGCATAAAATATAGGCGCTACTATACCATCAGACATATTTTCTGCAATTGTCTCAACTACTGCTCGTAAAATTGCTTCTTTATCTAACTCTTTAGTATCTCTACCAACAATATATGAAAGTTGATTTCTTGCTCCTTCTATATCGTTTTTTAATATATATGATACTACCTTCAATCCTTCTACTTTTAAAGCTTTTGTTGAGATACAAAAATATACTATTACACCGCTTATAATAATCCCTAAAATATAATTAATATTAAAACTAATTTTAATTATATAGACATTAACAAAGTACACTATTAAAATACTAAATATCCATGTTAGTAATCCAGCTATCTTTAAAGTATTTTTGCATAGTTTTCTAAATATATTTTCTAAAAATCTACAAGTATTACCTATTAATCTTATTGGATGAATGGGGTTTTGAGGATCTCCTATTATTAAATCCAAAATATATCCTATAGTTAGTTGTATCATCTTATTACCTCTTTGATAATTTTACCTTTATCTATTTTTAACTCTTTATTTTTGAAACTTCTTTTATTGTAAAGTTTTGCTCCTGAAATTCTATTTTAAGCTTATATCCTTCTCCACATTTAGGTTGCCAGCTATAAAAATTTTTACTATCATCATAAAAGCATTCTAATATACTTCCTATTGTTCCGCCATGTGAAATTAACAAAACTGATTTATAGTTGTTTTTCTTTATATATTTTATAAAACTAATAAACTCTTCTTTAATACGGTTTTTATATTGATTTTTACTTTCACCATTTGGACATCTTACCTCTCCAATTTCATCCATTATCCAATTTATATAGAGCTTATCCTCTTTCAAATCTTCATATGATTTCATTTCAAAGTCTCCAAAATCATATTCAAAAAATCCTGATAATTCTTCATAAGCTTCATCCTTATAAATAATATTAAAAGTTTCATTAGCCCTAGCTGCACCACTAGTAAAATATTTATCACACTTAGGATAGTTAATTCTAGATTTCAAATAATTTAACTCTTCTATTCCTCTATCACTTAAACTTATATCAGTTTTACCACAATATAATCTTTTTTCATTACAAATAGTCTTACCATGCCTAAATAAATAAACTTCCATACTACTCATTTTTAATCACCATTGGAATTCCACAGAAAACTCTATATACTTCTTTAGAATTATTACTTAAGTACTGAAGACATCTTCCTGTGCTTTCTCGCCATATTCTATCTTCTTTCTTTAATGGAACTATCCCTTCACATATATCATCACTAATAATTATCTTATCTTTAAATAAACTTTCATTTTCTAAAATATATTTTAATGGATCTTTATTTTCTAAAGACATCTTATAAGTAAACTTATGAAATTTATTTATTACCTTTTTTGAAAAATCTATTTCTAAATTATCTATATTATTTAAATTTAATACCTCTTCATCAGAAATATTAAACTTCTCTTTAACAAAGCTTAACTTTCCACTATAAGCTCCACCAAATACAAGAATCAAAATTAAACACACCCTCCGTAATAAATTGCGAAGCAATTCAAATTGATAATATACAATTGATAATGGATAATTATTGTCCATTGTGCATTATCCATTATAAAAATGTTCGCATTTTTATATTATTATTGCTAAACATAGTATTCCTATTAACTCTGAGATCACAAGGCCATACCCAGCACTGTCTCCTGACATACCACCCAATTCTTTCGAACTCTTATTAACTGAAATTATTGCTGAAATTATCATAGCTAATGAAACTATCAGCCCCTTAGCGCCAATAAAATATATGAAGCTTAAACTTGTTATAAGTAAAAATAAATATAAAACAAGTATATCAATTTTTCCTGTTCCTTTTTTAAAGTATGATCCAAGTGAACTTTCTTTCATTGATTCCTTTTTTAATAACATAAGTCCCATTAAACTTCTTGAAATAATAGGTATAATAATTAATCCAATTATGTTTTCTTTTTTATCTACTAATGTGTAAATAGCTGAAAAATCAATTATAAATAAAATTGCTAATGATATTACTGCAAAGGCTCCTGTATTAGGATCTTTTAATATCCTTACTTTTTCCTTTTGATCTCTTCTTGATAATAAAGCATCACATACGTCCATATAACCATCTAAATGTAACATCCCCGTTATAATAAATGGAGTTATCATAGTAATTGCTGCTGTTAAAATGGTAGATATATTAAAAATGCTAACAATTTTATAGACAGTATAATGTATTAATCCTACAACAAGTCCTACTAATGGATAAAGCTTCATCATATGCTTTACTCCATTATCATCCCACTTCTTATAAGGCATAGGTAATATTGTAAACATACTTAAAGCCATTATAAAAGCATTTATTAATTTAATCATATTAAATCACCTATATATTTTCTTCCTTTATGAATTATCTTATTATTATAACAACACTCTATAACAACATCTGAAATTTTAGCTAAACTTATATTTATTTTTCCCATCTCTCTTCTAAAAGCTTCTGTAAAATCATCATATACTATAGAATCACTAAACAAATAATCTGTTACTATGACTAAGTTTATATCTTTACTAGATAAATTTCTTATTCCATCAAATATTTTCCCACTCACATCCATTATAACTTGCTCTTCAATAAACATTTCATTAGTAACTATTGATGTAACACTATCTAATAGAAGTGTATCTCCTTTTTTTACTTTTGCTGCTACTTCTTCTATATTCCTACTTTGCTCAATTGTTTTAAAACCCCAGCCATCCCTTTCCATTAAATGATTATTAATTCTTTTTATATCTTCTTTATCGTAAGGCTGCATTGTAGCAATGTAGTATAAATCACAATCTTTATCTTCTAATTTTTTCGATAGATGCTGCCCAAGCATTGACTTTCCACTTTTTGATCCGCCAACTATTAATATAATCATTTTTCTATTCCAATCCTTACTAGAACTTTTTTATCTATAAATTTAGTAAGCAATGCCTTATTTCCTCTATCGGCGTCCTTTACTCCTACTCCCATTGCGGCAGTTGTTTTTCCACTTCCACAATACATATGAATAAATCCTAAATTCATTTAATTTCTCCTATCTACAATATAATTCTTTTTATTTTTAACTTTTTCTAAATAACTTGGATCTATTTCAGCTTCACTAAAGGTTGCCATATTATTCATCATAGCACATGAATATTGAACTATGGAAAAAGCTATTGGGCACCCACTGCCTTCTCCAAGTCGCATATCTAAATTAAGCATAGGTTCTAATCCTATATTACCCATTGCAATATTGTATCCAATTTCCTTTGAGCAATGAGATGATATAAGATAATCTTTAACATCTTTATTTAGCTTAGTAGCTACTAAGGCTGCAACAGCTGATATAAAGCCATCTATTACAACTGGTATTTTATAATATGAAGCTCCTAAAAAAACTCCTACCATTCCAGCTAAATCAAATCCACCAACTTTAGCTACAACATCAATTGGATCATTAAAATTTGGCTTATTTACCTCTATAGCCTGCTTTACTACTTTCTTCTTCTTTTCAAAAGCATCATCTGTTAAACCTGCACCTTTTCCTACAACATCTTCAATTTCACAGTTTATTAAAGCTGCCAAAACAGCACTACTAGTAGTTGTATTACCTATTCCCATTTCTCCAACACCAACTATGTCATATCCATTTTGCTTAGCTTCTTTAACCATATCAATCCCTATGTAAATACCTTCAATACACTCTTCATAAGTCATTGCCTCTTCTTTAGCTATGTTATTGGTCCCTCTTCTAATTTTTCTACTTATTGCCCCTGGTATATCTCCCTCACAATCAACACCAATATCGACTACTAATAAATCAGTTTTATTTTCTTTTGCAAGAACAGCAACACCTGTTAGTCCTTTTGAAAAATTGATAGTTTGTGCTAAAGTAACATATTTAGGGGCAGATGCAACTCCCTCTTCCACAACTCCATTATCTGACGAAAAAATTATTATGCATTTTTTATCTATTCTATTTTTTATTTTTCCTGTTATACCAGCCAATTGAATAGCAATCTCCTCAAGTTTACCTAAACTTCCTAAAGGCTTTGCTAAAGAATCTACTCTTCCCCTTGCTTCATCTTTAACCTTATAATCTATTTCTTCAATATTTCTTATTACTTCCTCAACTACTTCTCTGTGACCCACTGCCCTTCCCCCTTAATCTACTTCTTTTTTTGTTATAATATATTAAAATTTATCTAAAAGTCAATAAAGGCATATTTCTTTATAAAACAAAAAAATCCACAGTTAAATATATTTAATCTGTGAATTCATCTTTAATAGCCTCTAATAGTATAAATCTTATATATGTTTTTCAAAAATAATTTCTGAAGAGTTTGGCCAAATATTAGTTTTATTTGCAAGCTTTATTTTTATATTCTTTAAACTAACGCCATTTAAAAATATTTCTATAAAATCCTCATTATTTCCTGTATATGAACCAAATAGTATTAATTTATCAATTTCATTTTCAAAATCTATTATTTCATAAACCTCATAATACATAAGCTCTCTTCCTTGTGAAGAATATTTTATTTTATCAATTGAAATATACTCATTAAACTTATATATAAATTCTCTTGAAAATGAATCTCCAATACTTTTTAAATATACTTCATTTTTATTTAAGTCCAAATCACTACAATGACTTTTATACTTATTAGCTATATATAAAATCTTATTTATACTCTCTTTCGATATTTTAAAAAATTCATTATAATTAAAAAAACCTTCATACAACACTGTAGTTGATAGAATTTCATCTATTCCAATACAATCCATATTAAGCCTCCTTTAATTTAAAATATAGTTATAGCAAATGCTTTGTATTGAATAATATTATCTACTTATATTCTTATACTTTTTTATTTAATTTAAAAGTCCTATTTTCTTCAAAAATAGTCATAAAAAAAATAGGACCATAGTCCCATTTTGGAAATATTTTTTAAAATTAATTAAATATTACATTAAACTTCTTCTATAATCTTATTTATAATTTTCTTATCTATAAGTTTCCATTGCCCTATCCCTATATCATCTAGCGCAATATTCATTATTCTTATTCGCTCTAACTTGGTAACATTATATCCAAAAACTTTGCTCATTCTTCTTATTTGTCTATTCAATCCTTGAGTTAAAATAATACTAAACACATTTCTATCTATTCTTCTTAATTTACATGGTCTAGTAACAGTCCCTAATATCTCAACACCTTTAGACATGCCTTCAATGAAGCTATCATCAAAATCTTTATCTAAAGTTACAATATATTCTTTTTCATGATAACTTTCTGAAGATAATATTTTATTTGCTAACTCTCCATCGTTTGTCATTAAGATTAGCCCCTGAGAGTCCTTATCTAATCTTCCAACTGGAAAAACATAATCCTTATAATTTAAAAAGTCAATTATATTATTATCTATTTCTCTTGCAGAGGTACAAACTATTCCTGGTGGCTTATTTAATGCTATATATACCTTTTCCTTTGGCTTTACCTTTTCACCGTCTAATAATATCTCATCATTTTCCTCAACCCATTGACCTTGTTCACATAGTTTTCCATTAACAATTATTCTTTTATCTTCAATCCATCTACTTACTTCTTTTCTTGAGCAATATCCATAGTTACTTAGTAGCTTATTTATCCTCAATGTACAAATTATCCTTTCTGTTTCTTATTTCTATATTATATATTTGTTTCAATTAATAATCCATATTTATATTTTGCAAATATAAAGGCTACGCTAACTAGATATGTATTAAATTGGAGATATTATATGAAAATCGGAAAGTTAATACATATCATTAAGTTTAATTCGAAAATACTACAAAATTGAATTTATATTTTTGTACTCCCGTACAAATATATCTAATACTCAACATTTGTAATTGTTGTCATAAATGAACTGTGTTAAATTCAACTTATGAAACTTCTAGGAGGGGTAAAATGAAGAAGAAAAAAATATTTTATTTATCTATATCAATAATTTTAGCTTTAACTGCTATAATAGTTTCCTTTAATCTATTGACAAAAAATAATAATAAACTTGAAAACAAACCATTCTCATGGGATAATGTTAGTCTTTATTTTGTAATGACTGATAGGTTTTATGATGGTGATAAATCTAATAATAATTCATATGGAAGAGTTAGTGTAGATTCTAAAGGATCAACCGTTGGAACTTTTCATGGTGGAGATATTAAGGGTTTAACTAAAAAATTGAAGGAAGGATATTTTGATGATTTAGGAATCAATGCAATTTGGCTTACATCTCCAGTAGAACAAATACATGGATTTATATCTGGAGACTCAAACGGTTCCTTTGCTCATTATGGTTATCACGGCTACTATGCTTTGGATTGGACTTCAATAGATAAGAATATGGGGACTGCTCAAGAAATGAGAGAATTTGTTGACTTAGCTCATTCAAAGGGAATAAGAATTGTTTTAGATGTTGTAATGAATCATACTGGATTTTCTACTTTAAAAGATATGTCTGACTATGATTTTTATCCAATAAAAAATGATACAGTTGATATTTCTAATTGGATTCCTGATGAAAATGAAAACTTTGATACTTATAATAAAACCATAGTTGATTATACTGCTCATAAAGAGGAGTGGTCCAAATGGTGGGGACCTGATTGGATAAGAGCTGGTATCCCTGGATACACTCCTGGTGGTTCAAATGATATAACAATGAATCTTTCGGGGTTACCCGATATAAAAACAGAATCTACAAATCCTGTAGATATTCCTCCAATACTTAAAGTAAAGTGGGGAAAAGATGCCACAGAAAAAAATGATAAATGGATAATTCCAGCTGCTGAAAAATATAGAGAAAACTTAAATATAGCACCTTCAGAGTATATAATAAAATGGCTATCAGCTTGGGTAGAGGAATTTGGAATAGATGGCTTTAGATGTGATACTGCTAAACATATAGATATGTACAGATGGCAAGAATTAAAAGAAGAATCAAATAAAGCTCTAACAATTTGGAGAGAAAAAAATCCTAATAAACCTGGTGCTAAATGGACAGATGATTTTTGGATGACAGGTGAAGTTTTCGGACAAGGTCTTGATAAAAATGAATACTATAATAATGGCTTTGATTCAATAATAAACTTTAAATTTCCAAAAGGTGATAGTATAGATTCATTAGAGGAAATTTATTCTGAATATGCTAATAAAATAAATTCTGACTCTTCATTTAATGTCTTAAGTTATATATCCTCACATGATACTGGATTAACTAGAGGAAATATGATTAATTTAGGGACAAAGCTTATTTTGTCTCCTGGTGGTATAGAAATTTATTATGGTGATGAATCAAATCGTAAACCTTCAACTAATACTATAACTACCGCTAAAGATCAACCTTCAAGATCAGATATGAATTGGGATAATATAGATAAGGATGTGTTATCTCACTGGCAAAAACTTGGTAAGTTTAGGTCAAACCATATTTCAATAGGTGCAGGAGAACATAAAGAAATCCAAACTTGTCCTTATGCTTTTAGTAGAATTTATAATAAAAATGATTTTAATGATAAAGTTGTTGTTGCAACTGGCGTTTCTAATGAAGCTACTATAGATGTATCATCTATATGGGAAAACTCCACATCTATAAGAGATTTTTATACTGGAAAGAAATATACAGTTAAGGATGGTAAAGTTGCTGTCAAAGCTAATAGTAATGGTATTGTATTATTAGAAGAAGTAAAGTAAAAAGTATCGTAGTCTCAGAAATCTATTTAATATAAAATTTATTCAATTTTAAGTAAGCTTTATTACCTTTAAAAGTTAATTTCTTATTTTTATAAAGGGTCTCACGAAACGTGAGATCCTTTTAAACCATTGATTTTACTTACTTAAAGGCGTTTTTAAACTTAAATAGAGATTTTGTCTATTATTTACATACATGCAAAAATGTAAGCTCTAATTAGAACTTACATTTTTACTAGCTAATATAAAAATTTATTTTGATACAAACCCTGTATAAATTTTATACACCTACAACTTCTTTTATTGCTTCTACTACTCCATTATCATTATTACTTTTTGCAATAAATCTTGATACCTTCTTTAAATCATCATGTGCATTTTCCATTGCAAAGCTATAATAAGCGCTACCCATCATTTCTAAATCATTAAGATAATCTCCAAATACCATTGTTTCTTTATGATCTATCTCTAGCATATCTTGAATTTTATTTATTGCAACTCCTTTATTAACACCTTTAGCAGTTATATCAAGCCAAATTTCTCCTGATACTGTTACTTGAAGCTTGTCTTTATATTCATTATAGTAATTATTACTATTAAATTCAGAACCAGAAAAATCACATATTGTTACTTTTAATATATCATCTTCAACTTTAGTTAAATCATCAATTATTTCATATCTCTCATAATATTTCTTTGTTTCTTTTACTAATCTCTCTTCATTACTTTCTATATAAGCCGATTTTTTACCACATACTATAACATGAGCATTTTCTATAGTTCTACCTATTTTAATAAGCTCTATTGCAACATTTTTATCTAAAGAATTAACTAAAATTTCTTCACCTTTATATACTACAAATGTTCCATTCTCGGCTATAAACATCATATTATCTTTTATTTTTTCAAATCTTTTTAATAAGTTATAATATTGTCTTCCACTTGCAGCTGCAAATATTATGTCCTTTTCAACAAGCTTATGAAAAATATCAAAAAACTCCTTGTTTATTTCATTATTCCCATTTAGCAATGTTCCATCCATATCTGATGCTATAAATTTTATCATATGCTTGATCACTCCTAATTATTATATTTAATATATCACTTTAACATTATATTTTGATAATCCGTCAACTATATTTTCTTCTGGTTTCTTATCTGTAATTATATAATCAATATCTCCTAATTCACAAAACTTATATGATCCATCATTATAAAACTTGTCATTAATAGTAATTAAATATTTCTTTTTACTCATTTTAATAATTGATTCTTTTGTACTAACTTCATCTAGGTTAAAATTGCTGACAAAATTATCTTCTATATTAATTCCACCAGCTCCAATAAAAGCTTTATCAATTTTAAATTTTTTAATTTCATTTGAAGTAAATGCTCCAACAGTTCCACCTATTTTTTTATTATACATACCTCCTATTTGGATTATGTCTATATTAGGTATTGAATCAAAAGCCATTGCAATTCTATTCATATTTGTTATTAATGTTATATTCTTTTTAAATCCTGCCATCATTGTTGCAACAGTATAATTAGTACTTGAAATATCCATAAATATTACATCATTTTCTTCAATTTCATCCATAACTAAACTTGCAATTTTTTCTTTTTCATTAATATTGCTTATTATTCTTGAAGTTGTATTGTCATTATGAATTATTTTTCTTTCTAAAATTGCCCCGCCATATGTTCTTTTGATATTACCACATTGTTCTAGCTTACTTAAATCTTTACGAATCATACCTTCAGAAACATTAAATTTTTCACTTAAGTCTCTTACTCTTACTTTACCATCTCTCTTAAGCATTTCTAATATATCTTCTAGCCTTTCTTCCATAAACAAACAAATCCCCTCCTTTACCCTACAAGACTAATCTCATTTATTATCGTTTGTTATCACTCATTATCTTTTAATATCATTTTATAACATTTATTATTATTATTCAAGGATAATAAATTGGATTTATAGTTTATAAAGAAAAGTGGATATATATATTTGCTTACTATATGACTTCTCTCCAAGTCAATACCACATACATAGTCACTTAAAAACTTAAGAAAGAAAATTATAAAAGGAGCTATTTAAAAAATAACTCCTACTAGATACTAATTTAAATCTCTATAATCATTAAAATTAATTGTTACATCTTCATAGCTAATATTTTTCTTTTTAACAAAGTAAAGTGATGTTATTAACCCTATAGCTCCAACTACTACAAAGCCTATAAGAATACTTGTTAAATCTGGAACATTTTTTAAGATATATGGTGATAAAGTAGCTATACTATTATTAATCATATGCATAATTATAGATGGCCATAATGATTTTGTTTTGTATGTTATATAACCAAATACCAAACCTAATAGTGTAGCGTATGTCCCTTGAATTAAATTTCCGTGGAAAATACCAAAGAATAATGCTTGTATAATTATTGTCCATAAAATAGATATATTCTTATTTAAAGTCTTAAATATAACACCTCTAAACATAAATTCTTCTGTAAATGGTGCTATTATTCCTACTGTTAATAAAGCAATAAATATATTACCTTGGTTTAATGGTGCAAGAAGATTTTCCATCATAGAAAAATTATCTTTGAATAATCCTGCTTCTTGAACTAAACTTAATGCACCAGAGTTGAATAACCACGCACTTATACCTAAAGTAATTCCAATTATAAGATTTACTTTAGCAGTCTTAACTATTTGTAACTCTTCCTTAAAGTTCTTCTTTCTTATCTTGTATATTAATAAAAATACTAGCACCGTTATTATTGAAGATGCTAATAGAATATAATTTGTTAATCCTAATATCTTATTAGTTAGCTCTTCAGGATTAAATCCATTTAATTCATTTAAATTATTCATTGCATATATAACTCCAATTATTCCCCCTCCCACTATTGATACTATTAACTGAATTCCAAATGTTAAAAATAAATACCCAACTGCTGCAAAAAAACTTTTTAATTTTTCTTTCATTTTCATACCCTCTTTCTAATAAACTTTTATACCATATTTTCCCTAATATAATTATATATTACATTTGTACATTTAACTATAATCATATAAGAAAATAAGATTTTTGCATAAATAAAAAAACATATTTTTATAAATTTATACTACTCTTATCATAAATTTATTTATATACTTTATAAATTCTTTAACTTTTTGGTTAAATACTCATAAAAAACTCATTTTTACCATACTTATATCTTTATTTTTTTTCATCCTTAGTTTAAAATTAGAAGTAAAACTAACATATTATTATCTAGATATATACATAAATTTATTAAAATCACGAATATATAAGTTATAGTAATAATTTAACTTATTAATAAAAAATATCAGTAATTGATAGAATATAGATAAGTTAATATTTTAGTAACTTATATAAAAATTACATACTATATATAGTTTCAATTTTGCTATTTTAATTAACTAAGAATATAATCTCTTTAATGCACTTATAATCTCAATTGTTTTATTATTAATTGAAACATATATATGATAAATTGATTTAAAAGTAAAAAAATAGTATATAACTAATATATAAGCATTAAAAAGATAAATTTATATAGGAGAGGTATTCGTATGTCAAATGAAATTAATTCATCAAATTTTATAAGAAATATAATAATTGAAGATTTAGAAAACAAAAAACACGATGAGATTATAACTCGTTTTCCACCTGAACCAAATGGATATTTACACATAGGTCATGCTAAATCAATAGTTTTAAATTCAGGTCTTGCAAAAGAATTTAACGGAAAGTTCAACTTAAGATTTGATGATACAAATCCAACTAAAGAAGATACTGAGTATGTTGAATCTATTAAAGAAGATGTTAAATGGCTTGGCGGAGATTGGGATAGTATTTACTTTGCTTCAAACTACTTTGATATAATGTATGATAAAGCAAAACTTTTAATAAGAAAAGGATTAGCTTACGTATGTGATTTAACAGCTGAAGAAATAAAAGAATATAGAGGAACTTTAACTGAACCAGGAAAAGAAAGTCCTTATAGAAATAGATCGGTTGAAGAAAATCTAGATTTATTAGAAAGAATGAAAAAAGGTGAATTTAAAGATGGAGAAAAAGTATTAAGAGCTAAAATTGATATGTCTTCTCCTAATATAAATATGAGAGATCCTATTATATATAGAATTGCACATGCTACTCATCATAATACTGGTGATAATTGGTGTATATATCCTATGTATGATTTTGCTCATCCACTTGAGGATGCAATAGAAGGTATAACTCATTCAATTTGTACTTTAGAATTCGAAGATCACAGACCTCTTTATGATTGGTTTGTAAGAGAATGTGAAATGGAAAGCACTCCAAGACAAATAGAATTTGCTAGACTTAACATGACTAACACTGTTATGAGTAAGAGAAAACTTAAACAACTAGTAGATGAAAATATAGTTGATGGTTGGGATGACCCAAGAATGCCTACTGTATCTGGTTTGAGAAGAAAGGGATATACTCCTGAAGCTATCAGAAATTTCTGTAGTGCAATTGGTGTTTCTAAAGCTAATTCAGTTGTAGATTCTCAAATGCTTGAATATTTTATAAGAGAAGATTTACAACTTAAAGCAAATGCTGCTATGGCTGTTATGAGACCATTAAAAGTTGTTATTACTAACTATCCAGAAGGTCAAACTGAAATGCTACCAGTTCCAAACAATGCTAAAAATGAAGATGCTGGTACAAGAGAAGTTCCATTCTCAAGAGAAATATATATAGAACAAGATGACTTTATGGAAGTACCTGTTAAAAAGTATTTCAGATTATTCCCAGGTAACGAAGTTAGATTAATCGGTGCTTATTTTATAAAATGTAACGATGTTATAAAAGATGAAAATGGAAATGTAGTTGAATTACATTGCACTTATGATCCAGAAACTAAGAGTGGTTCTGGATTTACTGGAAGAAAAGTTAAAGGAACTATTCACTGGGTAGATGCAAAAACTGCTAAACCTGCTGAATTTAGACTTTATGAACCATTAATATTAGATGATGCTCCTGAAAATGAAGGTAAGCACTTCTTAGAACAAATAAATCCTAATTCATTAGAAGTATTACAAGGATTTATTGAAGAAACTACTGCTAAGATTGCAAAACCACAAGATAAATTCCAATTAGTAAGAAATGGTTTCTTTAATGTAGATCCTAAGTACACTACTGATGATAAATTAGTATTTAATAGAATAGTATCTTTAAAGAGTTCATTTAAAATTAATAATTAAAGAATGAAAAAGTGAAAAATTATGGATATAATTCAGCTATGCTGAATTAATTTAAAAGAGTTGCATCGCAACTCTTTTTCTATTTTATATAAATTATATTTTAAATATCTTCAAACTTTTTATCTTTTTTAAACTTTTTATCTATTTTAAACTTTTTATCTATTTTAAACTTTTTATCTATTTTAAATTCTTTATTCTTTTTAAATTCTTTATTCTTTAAAATATTTTTGTTTCTTATATAATTTTATACTAATTAGTCAATTTTCTATTGAAATAATTCTATATTCCTTATAAAATTATGTATGAATTTAAATACTCTTTATATTAAATCTAATTATAAACTTTTATAAATTATGCTATTATACTTTACATAACTAGGAGGTACTTATGAATAATTTTATTACTATTTTAATATTAACGATTGTTGGTGGGCTTATTGGATGGATAACTAATATCTTGGCAATAAAGCTTTTGTTTAGACCAATTAAACCTGTTAAAATTCCTATTTTAAATATTGAAATATTAGGATTAATTCCTAAAAGGAAAAATGAAATTGCTGCTAATATTGGTGAAGTAATTTCTAATGAGTTACTTTCAATAGATGACATATTAGATCAAGCTTTAAGTAGTTCAAATGGAGAAAATTTCAACTCTTACATAATAGATAAAATAAAAAACATTATAAATGAAAAGCTAAATATAATTCCTATGCCGTTTAGAATGATGGCTTCTCCGTATATTGATGATATTTTAAACAAGGAAGTACCTAATGCAGTTGATGAAATTAGCGTTGACCTATTAGATAAAGCTAAAGAAAATGTTAATATTCAAGAAATTGTTGAAGAAAAAATTAATCAATTAGATTTGGAAAAACTAGAAGATATAATAATTAGTGTTGCTAAAAAAGAGCTAAAGCATATTGAAATTCTAGGCCTTGTACTAGGTGCTATTATTGGAGTACTTCAAGGTGTTTTAGTTATTTTTCTTTAATAAAAAAAAGAGCATATCATATTATAGTTGAGAGAATAGATAATTACACAGAATTATCTATTCTCTCATCACGGGACAGTAGTTAGTTTTGTTTTACAAAAAACTAACTACTGTCCCTTATGATTTGCTCTCTTCTATAATTAACTTAATCTATAGTTAATTTAAATAATTATTCATTTGCCTCTTACCTCTAATTATATTTCTTTCTTTTATCTTCAGACTTACTTCCATGCATATTTTTTAGTTTTTGTTTTTCTTGTCGCTTAGATTTTAATAAATTATAAGCTTCTTCTTTTTTAAGCTTTCTATATCTTTCTAGCCTTTCTGGATCTAAATTTCCATTTTCTATAGCTTCTCTTACTGCGCATTTAGGTTCATTTTTATGAGTACAATCAGAAAATTTACATTGTTTTTCTAACTCTTCAATATTACTAAAGGATTTATCTACATCTGCTGATATTAATCCAAGTTCTCTCATTCCAGGTGTATCAATAATTACTCCACCAGACTCTATAACAAAGAGTTCTCTATGTGTTGTAGTATGTCTCCCTTTATCATTTTCACTAATTGAATTGGTCTTTAAAACTTCTTTATTCATTATCTTATTAATAAGAGTTGACTTCCCTACCCCTGATGATCCTATAAATGCTATTGTTACTCCAGTTTTTATATATTTTCTTATTTCATCATATCCATCTTCATTAATACTTGATGTTACCACTATATCTATTCCTATAGCTATCTCTTCTATTTGTTTTACTTTATCATTTATATCTTCGCATAAATCTGATTTAGTCAATATTATAACTGGAGTAGCCATACTATCCCAAGCTACTGCAATATATCTTTCTAGCCTTTTTATATTAAAATCATTATTTAATGACATACATATAAAAACAAAATCTATATTAGATGCAACTATTTGCTTATCATACCTAGTACCTGCTACCTTTCTTGAAAAATAGCTTTTTCTATTTAATATATTATGAATTATTGCATCTCCATTTTTATTATTTATCCTATCTAATAGTACCCAATCTCCAACAACAGGATAATCAAAAGTACTATTTGAAGAATATGATAATTTCCCAGATACTCTTGCAAGTACTTCTCCTTCTTCAGTAAAAACCTTATAAATATCTTTATATTGTACTGAAACTCTCCCTAAATAAAAGTTTTCATTATAAATACTTGCTTCCTTTACGTATCCTTCATTTACTCCTAATTCTAGTAAGTTTTTATTATTCATTTTTCCTCCCGAAACTAAAACATATTGGGAAGGATATCTAATTCATTACTATACTGTAGTCACCTTCCCATTAACAACAATATAGGTTTTATTTTTTCTTACTAAACTCATCATAAAACATCACATCCTTTCAGATAATTAATGGTAAAACAAAACTTACCATTATATTCATTATATATTAATATTCATAATTTTTGCATAATTTATTAAATATTTTTGTAATTTCAACCTCTAATTAATGTATGATAAAAATATACATTAATTAACAATATTATTAATAGTGTAAGTAAATTTTATTGGAAGAATAAACTTATGGTTAATACTTTAAATTGGTTTAAATCCTATTCAATAACTGATATACAAATAAATGTAGTATATGCAAATGATGAAGCAATACCATTTTATAACCGTTATGGATTTTATATTGGAAATTATATCTTAAAAAGAACTTGATACTTAAGACTCAATTTAAAATTATTATGAATTAATAAAAATATCAATTAGAACTTTATTAATAAAATACTATGCTAAATACTGTAATCTCTTTGTAATGGCATGATAAGTTAAATTATATGTTAAATTAGTAAAGTGGGAAATATACGATGAAAGCACAAATTAATCTTATTACTATTTTGACAAATGGTATAGATAAAATGAAAGCATTCTATAATAAAGTCCTAGGATTTAGAATTGAAAATGACCTTGGTAATTATGTTGAATTTGAAAATGATGGAATAAGATTTGCTATTTGCATGAGAGACGTTATGTATGATCAAAGTAGTGAATATAGGAAAGAGTCATCTGGACAAGGGTTCGAACTTGCTTTTCCATGTGAAAGTCCTAAGGATGTTGAGGAATTATTTAATATGTTAATCAGCAAAAGAACAACTTCTGTTCATGAACCACAAGATATGACTTGGAATCAAAGAACAGCATTATTTGCTGACCCCGATGTAAATATACATGAAATTTTTGCAGAAATTAAATAGTTAATAGTTTTAAACTATTACAAATTAAAAGTTGATAAATTTAATTATCAACTTTTATACTTTATTAGTTAGATATAACCTCACCATTTTCATCTAATAAATATATTGCAAAAACTATCTCAATTTTCATTGGATCTTCTTTAACACTTTCACCATTATAAACAATTCTTATTCTATCACCCTTATTTAATTGTGGAAGATTCCCAATAGATATGTTATTTAAATCTATGATAATACTATCTGCATCAATAATATCTTTATCTGAATTAACACTTTCATTATCTATGGGACTAACATCAAGACTTTCCTCTGTAATATCATTAACCACTGCATTCATATAGTTTTCTGCTTTACACTTACTACATCCTGTTATTAATAGAATTAAACAAAAAGCCCTAATAAAGAAAATTAATTTTTTCATAGGATACTTATACTGACTCCTACTATTGACTAAATTATTTAACATGATAATTCCCCCACTCACTTAAAAATAATTAATACCTAATAGAATAAATGCTTCTTATAAGACTATATTATGCTTACTAATATAAATATACAATTATTTACTTTTGAATGTATAGGAATTTAATGAAGATGCACTTAAATTTTACGAGTCAATTGGGATGTGTACAAGAAAGCGAAAAATAGAATTTAACTTATAATAGTTTGTTACTTAATCTTAAATCTATTATGAGGTTATTAATTTATTCGAATTGAATAATTGTATTATAATACAAATTGAATAAGAGTTAGATTAGCGTACACACCTAGAAAAGTGGAAGCCATTACCTAATGAGCTGCTTTGTTAAAAATAACAAAAAAGAGAGTAATCCTATTTAGTAAAAATCACTCCCTATAATTTAATTATACCATGTATAAAATGAAAATATAAGTATACATTTATTATTATATATATGTTAAGATAATGTACCTATAATAATAAGAGGAGGGTACATTAAATGAGCACTAAATTTGATCCAAAAAACAAAATTATAAGACTATGTATGTTGGGAATGAATATGGAAGATCAAGGTAACTCTGAAGAAGCAAGTGCATTATTTCTTCAAGCTTTGAATGAATCAGTAAATGACTTTGAAAGATTTATTGCAGCCTACCAAGTAGCTAAACATAAAAAAGATATTTCAGATAAATTAAAATGGATGGAAAAAGCTTTAGAGTATGCCATAAAATCAAATGATGATAGTGTTAAGAGTGCTTTTCCCACAATATATTTAAGCATTTCAAAATGCTATGAAGAATTAGGTGATTCTGATAAGGCGAAAGCAAATTATGAATTGTCAAATTCATCTAATACTGAACCTTATGATAAAGGACCTTTTTATCATGGAACTAGAGCAGATTTAAAGATTGGTGATTTGCTTGTAGCAGGTCGAAATTCAAATTATAATTCTGAAGTTAAGATGAATCACATTTATTTCACATCCAATCTTAATGGTGCAGGACTTGCAGCTGGATTAGCAAAAGGAGAAGGTAGAGAACATGTTTATATTGTAGAGCCAACAGGAGCCTTTGAAAATGATCCAAATGTAACTGATAAGAAATTTCCAGGAAACTTAACATGTTCTTATCGCTCTCAAGCACCTTTAAGAATTGTAGGTGAAAAAACAGACTGGATGGAACAGACACCTGAAGAACTTAGCCAATGGAGTAAAAAATTAGCTAATACCAAAGGTGAAATTATTAATTAAAGATATCTTTAGTTGATATTCTCCTATCTACTGGCTACATTTTTCGTGAAGAAATCTATTATGTAATAAAAAAAGAAATTCCACCAAAAGTGGAATTTCAATCTAATCTCTTCTCTTTAACTTTCTCACTAAAAATAGAGAATCATATCTAACTAATTTTACACTATAACTTTCAAAACTACTTCTAGTAGTTTTCACTATAATTATGCATTATCAATTATGCATTGTTATAGCACCTCTTATCTTTTTATTTGCCAATAACATCTTTTTGGTGAATAAATTTTTTCTTCCTTTTTAAGTTTATCCATAACTTTTGAAACTTCTTTTTTGTCTACCCCTGTTCCTTCTGCAACTGCAGTAGCATTTAGTGGTTTATCATTTTTAGTAAAGAAATCTAAAACTAAATCATAATTTTCCATATGTTCATCTCCTTTTGTATTTGTTACTATAATTTTACATAATACTATATATCAATTTCAATAATTATTTTTAATTTTTTTAAATTATTAACTAATATTTAATATCTGTAATTGAAATCTTATAAAATTAATTGTTTTATACTCCATTTTAATATTTCTGATAACCTTTTATATTTCATAATATTAATATTTAAATTATATACAAATAAAAACATTTTTAAACTTCATTGTAAAATTATTTTTATATCTACTTTAGTCTATATAGAATATTCAAAAAGGACGTCGCGTAACGCGACGTCCTTTTTATTATAATCAGAAATCAAAATATCTTGATCCCTTTTCAAGTATTTATTTTATAGGTTTAAAAATGCTTCAAATCTAGCTCTTACTTTATCTTCACCTAATATTTGCATAATAGTATAAAGATCTGGAGTATTGCTTCTATGAGATAGAGCGGCTCTTACAGCTCCAGCAACATCAGAAATCATTCCCTTAAATGCATCTGGATTTGCTTTATATTCTTTTCTATTTGCACAGTATCCAAGTTCTGCTCCAATAACCTTTAACTCTTCAAACCAATTTTCTTGGCTTCCAGAATTGAAGTTGAATTTATCTTTATATACTTTAATTATTTCTTTGGCATTTTCTAAGCTTAAAGTCTTTGGAAGTTCAACATTTTCTGCTGTTTCCTTATTGAATAATTCATCAAAGAAGTAATCCACTTTTCCTCTTACTTCATCCCACTTAGCAAAATCTTTTCTTGGCTTTGGACCTTCCTTATCTATATTGAAGATTTCTTTTGACATCTTTTCATTAGATGTTACTAAATCGTACATTTCCTTATCGAACTCTTTAGCCCAAGCTGTATAGTAATCATAAACTACATCTGCTTTCATTTTGCAAATAACTTCTTTACTTACATCATTTAACTTAACTATATCAAATAATGCTCCTGACTTACTCATCTTGTCTAAAGCAACTTTAAATTCATGATAATCTACAGTTGGATTTTCTGCTCTCCAATCTTCAAATGTAGAGTTTATTATATTTAATAAGTATTCTATTACTGATACCATTGGATATCCAACTTCTTTGTAATATGAAACTGCTGCTTCAGCATCTTTTCTCTTTGATAATTTTCTCTTAGAACCATTATCATTTTTCATTATTGTTGGGATATGTGCATAGTTTGGTCTATCTAATCCTAATACATCAAATAATTGAACATGTATTGGAAGTGATGATAACCATTCTTCACCTCTTATAACATGAGTAGTTCTCATTAAAGCATCATCTACAACGTGTGCAAAATGATATGTTGGAAGTCCATCACCCTTTATGATAACTATATCTTGATTATTTTCTGGGAAACTTATATCTCCTTTTATTAAATCATGGAACTCTACTCTATTTTCTATATTACCTGGTGACTTGAATCTAATTATGTAGCTTTCACCATTATTTATTTTTTCCATAGCTTCCTCAGGAGTTAAGTTTCTATCCTTAGCAAATTCTCCATAATATCCTGGTGTTATTTTAGCTGCTGTTTGCTTTTCTCTAAGTTCTGCTAATTCTTCTGGTGTATCAAATGCTGGATATGCTAATCCTTTTTTAATTAAATCTTTTGCAAAAGTTCTATAAATATCAGCTCTCTCACTTTGTCTATATGGACCATATTCACCCTTAGATGTTTTATCTCCAGTCATTCCTTCATTAAAGTCCATTCCAAAGTTATGCATTGTTTGAATTGTATCTGCTATAGCACCTTCAACTTCTCTTTTTTGATCAGTATCTTCTATTCTTAAGAAGAAAACACCTTCACTTTGACTTGCTAATCTTTCATTTATTAATGCTGCAAAAACACCTCCAATATGTTGGAAACCTGTTGGTGATGGTGCATATCTTGAAACAACAGCACCTTCTTTTAAATTTCTTTTTGGATACTTTGCAATATAATATTCTGGTGTTTTATCAACATTTGGAAATATTAATTCTGCTAATTTTTCAAAACTCATATTCATCTTCCTTCCGTAGTTTAAAATTTTATATAAATAAAAAAGTTGGCATATGTAAATTTACTTATTCCGTCGCTTCTCTCCAAGTCAACGCAAACTTACATATGCCAACTTGAAAACTAAAGGATGGAAATTATAAAATGTTATTAATACGGGTAACATTTTTATAATTTCCTATACATAAAAAAAGCCCTTCATCCTATAAATATTAGGACGAAAGACAAAATTCCGCGTTACCACCTAAATTGATTAATTAAAATTAATCCACTCATTCTCTTTAAGGGGAGAATCCCACAAACTTACTTGCAATTTTTTTAATATGCTGTTTCAGTTTATAGCTCTAGAGCTTCTTCAATAGGATCAAATTTTAAGCTTCCACCTATACTTAAATCTCTGTTAAATGACTATCTATCTACTTTTCTCTTTCATTGCTTATTATTTATAGTTTATCATAAACATTATAACTATACATTTAGCATTTGTAAATAATTTTATACTATTCACTTCATTAGGATAATTTTCAATCTAAATTCTCACTATAAAGTCTATCTAATTCATCCTTTGGCATTAAAACTTGAACTAAATATCCCATTATTATTACTCCAGGTATGTCAATCAAAAGCCTTGCTAAAGTAAATTCATAACCAAGTGACGAGAACTCAAACATCAATGTAGATATTTTAGTTACGCACCAAGCATTCATAAATATTATTATATTACTAAATTTAACACCTTTTTTAAGGAGGACTTTTGTAAATGGGAAAGCTGCATACATTGGTCCTGCCGCTATTGATCCTATTAATATTGCAAGAGAAATTCCTTTTATTCCTGAATCGTCTCCCATGTATTTCATCATAGTTTCTCTTGGAATCCAAACATCCATAAGCCCAAGCATTATCATTATTGGTGGTACCACCTCAATCATTTGTTTAAAACTTGAAAAAGCTGTGCTAAATGATTTTAAACCTAACTCTTTATTAAAAATTGTTACAATTACTGTTACTATAAGTAATATAATAAAAAAGGAATATCTTTTAACTAAAGCTTTTATCATATCATTGTCACCACCATTTCAACAAAAAATGCTACTATTATTGAAAAAACAAAAGCTATTATATTCCTATAAATAGCTGCTTTTTTACCTATATGTTTAGCTTCTAATGGAATAGTAATTATGCCAATTAAAGTAAGAGTTGATATAAGTGCTGCAACTTGTGCTATCCCTGCTCCACTTTTAAGTAGCATATCTCCAGTAGAAAATGCAACAAAAGTAGGCATCATTGCAATACTTCCTAAAACTGCAGATAAAATCACTCCAAATATACCACTATTACTTCCTATTATATTTGATATTGTCTCTGGTTTTAATATTGAAAGAGTCAACCCAACAACTAAGATTATTCCTAAGAATTGAGGCAGTATATTTTCTATTGACTTCCACCCTTTTAATAATGCCTTCTTAGTTTTTTTCTTATCTTTTCTATATGATATTAAAAACAATATAGCTATTGCTAAATAAAGAATTATACTACTCATACTACTTCACTTCTAAAAAATTATTATTAATATTATTATATAATTCAAACTTAATTAGGTGAAAACTCTGATTTTGAATTAAAATTTAAAATATTAATTTTATAAATAGTTAATAAAAATTGCCTAATTGTGTATAGATACATATAATATAGCTATAATTATTAATATATAAGTTACACTAAGGATTTAACAGTAATTAAACTATATAAATTAATAAAACTTAAATAAAACTAGTACTCTAGCAACTTATATTAAAATTATCACTTATTTATATGTTTAGGATAAAGTTAAAATCTTTATTAAAAACTTTTTTAAAACTTTATTTGTATTGGAGACTTATTATGAAAAAATTAATTTTAATAATTTCTATTATTTTATTGTTTATAGCTTCTTTTGCTCTAAGTTATAGATATTTTAATTCTAAAAAAATTAATGAAACTCCAGGAGGAGAAAGTTCTGATTCAATTATAGACAATAGCAATTCAAATAATGACTCAAATAATAATTCAAATAAACCATCTACTGAAGAAATTAATTCAAAAAAGGCAAAGGATTTATTATCTAATATGACCTTAGAAGAAAAAGTTGGACAAATGTTCTTTATTAGATGCCGAAAAGAAACTGCACTTGAAGATTTACAAAATTATAAAGTTGGTGGATTTATTCTATTTGATAATAATATAAAGGATGAAACTAAAGAATCCTTAACTCAAACATTATTAAGCTATCAAAACAATTCTAAAATAAAACTTCTAATTGGAATAGATGAAGAAGGCGGTATTGTTAATAGATTAAGCTGGTATCCTGAATTTAGGGCTGTTCCTTTTTATTCACCTCAAGAATTATATAATGAAGGTGGATATCCATTAATAGCTAGCGATACTAAAGAAAAAGCAGAGCTATTAAAAAGTATGGGAATTAATATGAATTTAGCCCCAGTATGTGATGTATCAGTAGATCCAAACGATTTTATTTACCCTAGAACCTTTGGAATGAATGCTTTAGAAACATCTGAATATATAAAAACAGTAGTGAATACTATGAACGAAAATAAAATAGGGTCTGCATTAAAACACTTTCCTGGCTATGGAAATAATGTAGATACTCATACTGGAATATCTATTGATGAGAGAAGTTATGAAAGCTTTCAAAAATCCGATTTTCTACCATTTAAAGCTGGGATAGAGGCTGGTGCTAGTAGCATATTAGTATCTCATAATATAGTAAAGTCTATGGATGCAAATCTTCCTGCATCACTTTCTCCAAGTGTTAATAAAATCATTAGAGATGAATTAAGATTTGATGGAGTAATAATGACTGATGACTTACAAATGAGTGCCATAAAAGAATATATAGGTGATTCTACATCAGCAGTACTTGCTATAATTGCTGGTAATGATTTAATAATAGCATCTGATTTTGATATACAAATACCATCTGTATTAGAAGCTATAAGAAATGGAGAAATTAAAGAAGATCGTATAAATGAATCTGTATTAAGAATTCTTAAACTAAAACTTGATTTAGGTATAATTTAAGAATATATTTCTACACTTTGGCAGATATTACTTCTTACTATAACAATAAAATGATAAATAAAAAGTGGGCATATATAAGCTTGATTTCATCCCTTCCTTGAAGGTAAATGCAACCTTACATATGTCCACTTAAAAATTATAAGAAAAGAAAATAACTTCGTAAATAATGCATTTTTTATTCTTCTCTGTTTTTATCTTTAAAAGCTTCTTTATCTTTATAATTATCATTAGATTCTTTATTAGCTGTTCCTACTTCATATAAGATTCTATTTTCTAATCCTTTTATTCCTTTAGTTAATTTAGCGTATTGCTTATCAACAAAAGAGTTTTCTTTCCCAGTAATCTCTAGATGTCCCCTTTCTACTTCCATTGCTGCTTTAGTTTTTCCAAAATCATTTGTATTTCTTAATTTATTATTAGCTGAAATTAACTTCTTCAGACTATCTTCAACTATTATTCCGCCACTATTTTCATAAAAGTTTATTTTATTTTTAGAGTTAATGCTTTCATCCTTTTTATTTTTTTCTTCTAGCTTACGCTGATTTTCTAAAGCTTCTTTCTCTTTTTCCACTAATTTCATTTGTTGTATTTCAGCTTCTACTTCAGCTATTTTTTTATTTATCTCTTCAAGCTTCATTCTTTTTTCCTTAGGATCCATTTCAGTTTCTTGAAGCTTTATTTTTTGTTCCTTAAAATTTTCTTTTAGTTGCTGTAAGTTTTTTATTATTTGATTCGAACTTTTTTCTACAGTTATACTTTTTTCTTTTTCTGCTTTTTCTTTCTTTTGATTTTCTGAAGCTTCTTTAAGCCTATTATATATTGGATTATCCCAATTATTTATTCTTTGAATCTGCATAAGATCTCCCCCTTAACTTAATTAGATTATCGTTTCAATTGGGAAGTTCTTTATCGTTTATTCATCGTTTATATCTTCTAACTAAGTTTTCAACTCATTATATTTAACTTTAAAACTCAATAACTTTAAAACTTAGTAAATTCAAAACTTAATAAATTTAATTTAAAATAATTAACTTTTTATTTAAATATTCTATTATTAAAGTAATTATATTCGTACCAGTGCTTAGTAATAACCCTTTTATTATACCAATCATAATAATACTTACTTTCTATTAAGCCTTTATCATAACCATCTTTTACTGCATCTTGAGCATCTAATGATAATCTAGTCAAATATCTATCATCCATTTCATGTTTAGTATTAATTATATTTATATTTTGTTTTGCTATATAATTATCTATATTAATATAATTTAAAAATAAATATATAGTTAATCCTACAATTGCCATTGGCTTAAGTAAGTACTTCCCTCTCCATATAAATACAAGTAATATAATTAAAGAAATAAATAAAAAAACTGTAAATGCTTGAACTAAAATTCTTAGTCTAGTATATCCAAACTCCCCTATATATAAGTTCATTTTATATATAGCAGAAGCTCCCATATTCATTGTTAATACTGTTATTACGCTATATAAAGTATTTAATGAATTTTTAACGTTTTTACTATTTGTTGCTGTTTTGAAATTCATTATTGTTATCATTGATAAGTTTACTATTACAAGTGCAACTAGTTGGAAAAATCCAGTTCTAGCATAATCCGCAAAATTAAATCCAGCTGGTAAAGCTTTATTTAGATATAAATATGAAATCTGTATTTTAGTAAATACTAAATAAAGTATAGTTATTGAAATTAATATTGTGATTATTGTTGTTGAATTAAAATCTTTTTTTATTAAATTACTTTCTACATCTCTTACCTCTGTGCAATTTAAACTATAGTATAAACCAAATACTAAAAACATTACTATTATTGCTATAAAGGCTTTTAATATAAAGTCATAAATATTCTCTATATTAAGATATCTCCATATATTTGCCAAGTAATAACTAAATATCTCATCTGCACCTGCCAGTAAGATTCCCAGTATTATAATTAAAGGTATTGATATAGCTAACCCAATTAATATAGATTTAACATGATCATTTTCTTTTTTAATGTTTCCTTTTTTCAATGCTTTGTTTAATATTGAAGGAATTTTAGTTGAATTCCCCAAAGATTGCCCTATAATTATTTCTAAAAATGATGCTCCAAAGCTTATTAACTTAAATTCAATATTTTTAAATGTTAATAACAAAAATCCTGAAAATAGTGAAATAGGTATAACTATTAAATTTAATACTCTAAAAAATTCATTTGTAAAAATGCCATAAGTAAATGATAAAATTATACTAGATGCTACAAAGAAATATCCAAGAAAGCTTTTATTTTTTACTCCTATGATTAACATAAATATCACTGTCATTAAAATAGTTAAAATAGCAACTGAAATACCTAGATAACCAAAAATAAACCTTGAAACTAATATTCCTATACCTAAAGAAAAAGCTATAAGAATCAATGCTTTATTAGTATCAATGCTTTGTTTTTCAACATCTATCTTAGAATTTCTTACTTTATATTTACTATTCATATTTATAAATTCTTTTAATGCCTCAACTGCAAAAGATTGATAATTATTTATACTACACTCAGTTAAAACATTTATAAGCAAATCATTTTCTACTTTATTAATATTATTTGCCCATCTACATTCTTCAAATACCAAGCTTTCATCTATTAATTTAACTTCTGAATTTGTCACATCGATAAACATTAAATTAACATTATAATCTTCTATATTGATTTTCTTGCTATAATTGATAATTGGAGAATCTTCAAATTCTATTCTTCCTTCTTTCCATCTCTCAATACACTCTTCTGGTTTTTCTTCGTTTTTCATACTTATTATAGGTAACCTATTTTTTGATCGTTTTAATAAAAGGATTTTATCTCCTTTCATTAAAACTAAAGCTACAGTATTGACCATATTTTCTCTCCCTCCATTATTCATCTATATATTCTAATATATCTCCTGGTTGGCAATTAAGTTCTCTACAAATAGCTTCTAATGTAGAAAATCTAACTGCCTTTGCTTTGTTATTTTTTAATATAGAAAGGTTAGCATTAGTTATACCAACTCTTTCTGCTAATTCATTTAATGAAATTTTTCTTTTTGCCATCATAACATCTAAATTTACGACTATTCCCATATTGTGCTCCTTCATCATATAGTTAAATCATTTTCTTCTTTGAACGTAACTGCCTTATCAAAAACCTTCGCTAATATAAATATAAAAGCTGAAGCAAATAAAAATATAAATACTTCCATATCTGTATGAATACCCATATTATCAACATATATAAATTTAAATTCCTTAAAATTAGAATTTACAAATAAATTAATTAAATAACAGACTGATATTATTAATGATGATACTGATATTTTCTTGAAAGCAATTGCATTTGATCTAACAAATGGGTCTCCAATTATTAATGTCTTTATTATTCCTTTAAGCTGAAATACTATATAAAACAAGCTAGCTATACCAACAATTAATAGTATTGTAACTAAGACTTCATTAATAACAATGTCTTGTATTCCTCTTTTATAGAATGTCATATAAAATACCATAGCCGTAAGAATTATTCCAAATACTATAGTAATATTAAGAATAATTGATAATACCTTCGATAAAGTTTTTTCATCTTTTAACTTCATGGTAATCTCTCCTTTTCTAATAATTATATTAACATTCACAAAATTGTTTATCAAGCTATTTTTATCGAAAAACAATATATTTTTATTTTATATTATGAATAAGCTATATATATTCTTAAATTAATCTGATGTAATATTTTATAAGAATTATTTTAAATTATGCATATGCATTATACTTAATTCTATGAGTATGAAACTATATCAAATTAAAATTTTAACATTTTAAAAAATTAGGCACCCAACTAAGAGAAATCATAAAAATTTCATATTACAAATAAAAAAAAGAGATGTATAAAATATCTCTTTTTCTATTTGTAATATTATTTATTTTTTCTCAGTTATGTAGGTGCTATAAATTTCTTTTCAGTACCTACATAGATTTTATATTTTTTAATTTACCTTACTATCTTTTTAACTAATGCTCCTATTCCTATCCCCATCATTAAAACGCCTAGTAGCATTTCTATATTACTTAGCATATATGAAATTGGGGCTGGTTGAGCTTCATTAAGTCCCACTCCAGCAAACATACCTACACTTAAATTTAAGCTTTCGTTATAATCCTTTAATAATTGTCTAAATGTAAAACCTTTTTCTAAAAATGTGTATCTAATAATTTCTTCATCTACCTTTATTCCAAAAATCAAATATATAATTGAAAATACAAATATTACAAAAAGTGAAAAATATGCTGCATACAATGGTCTTTCGCCATATCCGCAAGTTACAAATCCCAAAAAAGACATTATTCTTGGTATAGGCTTTAAAACCTTTCTTTGTGTTTTTCTACATAAAAAATAATACTCCCCGAAATTATTAACTAAGTTGTTTTCCTTAAATTTATCTGCTATATTTTCATATACTGTATATATTCCTTCGTATTCATCTCTATTTTTCTTTCTTAATTTTATTTTATCTATAAATGTTTTTTCATCTAACTTACTTTTATACTTATCCCTAAATTCTAAGTCTTCTATATAAGATTTTACTATTTTAGCACCAGATAAATCAGTATCTATTATTATTACTTTCTTTAAATCACAATCAAATATAATTCCACTTGTCATATCACTTAATTCAAAATTAGTGTTATTCAAAAGGCACTTATTAAATACTATGTGACCTAAATCACAATTTAAGAACTTTGCATATATATTACATTCATTAAATTCACATGACAAATTGTCTTCCTTATTTAAATTAGGCTTTGTATCGCTTTCTTGCTTAATGAAGATACATTCATCAAATACTGCGCCACCACCTATGAAATTACAATTTATAAAATAGCATCCTATAAACTTACATCCTTTAAATTTTATATTTGAAAATCTACAGTTTATAAATTTCGCACAAATTATATCTGTATAACTTATCTCCTGAAATTCATCTTCACTTTGTGGATGACCTCCACCTAAAACAATGTCGTTAAACTCTTTAAAACTATATTTTTCATTTGGGTTATAGTTACTAGATATATTTTTATATTGCTTAATTTGATTGAATAACTTTTCATTGTTATCAATTCTATTCTGTAATTGTATTTTAGCTACACATACTTCTTCTTTAAAATTAATATAAGACATAGTACAAACTCCTTATAAATAGGTATTTTATTTACCTGTATTATTATGCCTATATATTATTTTATTAATTCCTTTTTATTATAGTTTCCAAGCTTCTTTTAATAATATTACAGCTTCCTCTATTTCTTTATGCGTTAAACTAGCATATCCTAGAAAAACTATACTAATCTTATCTTTCATTTTAAAATATGAATTAGATAAGCCTAAAATTTTTATTTCTTTTTCTTCTGCTTTTTGAATTAATTCATCTTCTGTCATTCCATTGTTAACCCTTAGTAACAAATGTAATCCCGAATTAGTTCCTATTATTTCAGTTCCTTTAAGATATTTTTTTATTAATGAAACTAAAAATTCTCTTTTTTTCTTATATATATTTCTCATTTTATTTAGATGCCTTTCAAAATATCCTTCTTCCATGAATCTAAATAAAGATTGTTGATCTATTCTCGAAACTGTACAAGTAAGAAAACTAAAATTTTCTCTATATATTTTAATTAACTCATTAGGTAAAACCATATATCCTATTCTAATTGAAGGAGCAAAGCATTTTGAAAAAGTACCTAAATATATAACTTTTTCCTTAGTATCTAAACTTTGCAGAGCTGGTATTGGTTTACCTTCAAACCTAAACTCACTATCATAATCATCTTCAATTATATATCTATTACTCTTTTCATTTGCCCAAGATAAAAGCTGCATTCTTCTACTTATTGGCATTATAACTCCCGTAGGAAATTGATGGGATGGTGTTATATGAATTATTTCTACATTACTTTTACTAAGATTCTCTACATCTATTCCTTGGGTATCTATCTTTATAGGCTTAACTTCTATATTATGAGTTTTTAATATTTTTCTTATCTTGTAATAACCTGGGTCTTCCATGCCATAAATCTTATCGTTACATAAAATATTTATTAATATTTGAACTAAATATTCTGTTCCTGCTCCAATAACTATGTTATCTGCACTTGAATTTACTCCTCTAGAAAATTTTAAATAATTCGAAATAGCTTCTCTTAAATTTCTATCGCCTTGAGAATGTCCTATTTGTAATAAATTTTTATTTTCCTCATTTATTATATCTTTATTTATTTTTCTCCATGCTGTATAAGGAAAACTTTCCAAATCTACTCTACTTGAAAAAAATTCATATTTATACTTCTTCCCAACTGTTTTTTTATTATCATATTTATCATTGATTGAACTAATATTTATTACTCCTTGAAATTCTGATACATAATACCCTTTCTTAGGTTTTGATATTATATATCCTTCAGTAATAAGTTGCTCATATGCTGATTCTATCGTATTTTGACTAATCTCTAAATGTTTAGAGAGCTTTCTTTTTGATGGTAACTTACTATTCGATTCTAACTTTCCGCTTTGAATTTCCTTCTTTATAAAATTATATAATTGTATATATAAAGGAACACTACTGTTAGTATCTAAATTAATATTAATAAAATCCACAATAAACACCTCTTTCGAATTAACCGTAATGATATATATTAATTTTTCGATTTTTATATAACACCTCCAATTTAATACATATCATTAATGTTAATATTTCTTAATTTAGCAATAGTAACTGATAAATATAAGTTAGCGAAGATAAATAGAATATACAAAATAAACACATCTAGTTATGGTAGCCTTTATATTATCTTCAAAACTGGCATCATTAAATTAATACAAACTGACACTTATCAAAGTTTCAGTTTATGTATATAATAGTATCAGTGGTAGTACTAATAAGTCAATGATAGCGAGGGGTTTAGATATGAATTTATTACATCCAATTTGGGCAGAAATTAATTTAAATAATTTAATATATAACATAGAGCAAATCAAGAATAAATCTGGTAATAGTGAAATAATTGGAGTCGTAAAAGCAAATGCATATGGTCATGGTGCAGTAGAAATATCAAAGGTTTTACTTAATCATGGTATTAATAGACTTGCAGTTGCTAATATAGTTGAAGCAATTGAACTTAGAGAAAATGAAATATCAGCTCCTATAATGCTACTTGGTATTAGTGAAGATTATGCGATAGACGCTTTAGTAGAATATGATGTTGAACCTACAATATCAACTTATGAATTTGCTATAAATCTTAATAAAAAAGCAAAAGCCTTAAATAAAACTATTAATATTCATATAGCTATAGACTCTGGAATGGGTAGAATTGGCTTTAGAAAAACTGATAAGGGCTTAGAAGATATACTAAATATTTCTAAATTAAGCAATCTTAAAATTGAAAGTATTTTTTCTCATTTTTCCACTGCTGATTGTAAGGATAAGAGTTACTCTTTAAAACAAATTGAAATTTATAATACTTTCTTGGATAAACTTCAAGAAGCCGGTGTTTATATAAATAAAAAGAATTTATCTAATAGTGCTGCTATAATTGATTTGCCAGAAAGTCATTATGATTGTGTAAGACCTGGTATAATTCAATATGGTTATTATCCCTCAAATGAAGTTGATAAAGAGCATTTTGATATAAAGCCAGTTTTAACATGGAAAACTAAAATCATTCACATAAAAGAAGTTGAAGCAAATGAATATATAGGATATGGTAAAACCTTCAAAACAACTAGAAAAACCATAGTTGCAACACTACCTGTTGGTTATGCAGATGGATATTCTAGGGGACTTTCAAACAAAGGAAAAGTTATTATAAACGGTCAGTTAGCACCTATTATAGGCAATGTTTGTATGGATCAGTTTATGGTTGATATTACTGATATAGAAAATGTTCATCTTGGAAATGAAGTTATATTACTAGGATCTGATGGAAGTGTTAAATTTGATGCTGATGATATGGCTAAATTAATAAATACAATAAGCTATGAAGTTCTTTGCCTTATTGGTAGAAGGGCTCCAAGAATATATATAAAAGATTATAAGACTATAGGGATTAGATATCTAATGTAAAAAGTTCTATTTTGAAAATAAAAATGCAAAATACAAAATATTTATATATAAAATATTAAATATAATTTTCATTTTGCATCAAATTTCATATTTAATAGTATAAAGTTATTAAAATTAGTAAATTTAATAAAATATAAATGGGGGGCGCGAAACGCGACCCCCGTTATATTTTATTATTATTTTAATCCACTATCTCATCTAAAATTTTATTAAAAAATGGATAGTAACATTTCCAGAAAAAGTTTTTATTACTAATCGTATTATCTATTGATAGTTTATTCATAAAAGGTGCATAAAACTCTACTTTATAGTTGTTTAAAATTTTATTGTTATCAGAAGCATCACAAGCCATGTAATATGAGTTATAATCTCCTTTTTTCTCTATAAATGCAGGATATGATGTATCTAAGCCATATTTGCTTAATACCTTACTTCCTTCTTCTGTAACATCTATATTAAAGCTTCCTAATACTTTAGCATTATCTTTTACTGTTATCACTTCATACCAATAATAATATTTAACATTATCTTTTAAATTATATTGGCTTTTTGCCTGGTCAGTAAATGAAAGATAAACATAATTTTCATTTAAATGTTTTTTATCTTCTAGAACAATAACTTGCCCATCTTCATGAACATATACTATTCCTGTTCCTTCCTTGCTCCATTCTTCTTGATATTGCTTTTCATAATTTTGAATTATCCAGTTCGGTACTTCTCCATAAGACCTACTTAAATCTTTAAAATATCTTGCTATCCATCCAGACCATTCAACTCCGAAGATATCCATAGTCCTTTCCCTTGCTTCTCCTTGAGTTGGAGAATTAAATATATTAAATTCTCCAACTATTGTCTTTCCATTTAATACATCATATATTGCATCTAATTCTTTATCAGTAATTCCTCCATAAGATAAATCCTTATATTTAAAATTATCAAGTTCATAATCATTGCTGTGAACTCCATAAGTATCAGCTAAATATATTAAATCTAAGTCATTATCTAATTCTTCTGGAATCTCTTTAATAAAATAATCCTCTGTAGAATCTTCCTTTAATTTATATGGGAAAAATCCATAATAATCTTCATTATACTGAAATGCTGCATTTGTGTACTTATTTAATATCTTCTTATTATTAAGTATCCACATAATATTTTTGTGTTCCCTATATTCTTCGGTAGGTACTGTCTTATCTAAGATTATAGCCTTTATATCACTACTGCCCTTAAGTTTCCATAGATAAAAAGGCATTGTTACAATTAATAAAATAACTATTATGATTATTATTTTAATTAATCTTTTATTTTTCATCTATACCCCCACTCATATTGATTCTTGTAATTTTTCCCCATTGATATCTATTCTTCCTATAATTTATAAAAGCACTTATTCTATAAAGAGAACATAATTGTCTAAAGCCAATACACTCTAAAATACTAAATAAATATAGTTTTACTGATATTTTTCTCCTAAACTTATAGTCAAATAAAAAGTTATTTAAAGTTATAGAGACCCAAGAAACAATTACGTTATAAAAAATAAATAAGAATAAATATAAAAGCATAAATTTTATATTTACAACTTCCATTATAAAAGCTAAAAATATAGATAATAAACCTAATATCTCTATAATTGGAGATATAACCTCAAAAACTAAATAATAAATATATGATATAAAGCTTAATGCTCCATATTTAATATTTAAAAATACGTATTTATGCCTCCATATACTTTGAATTAAACCCATATGCCATCTTCTTCTTTGCTTTTTAAGATCGGAATATCTTTCTGGTACTTGTGAAAAACAAATTGCATCTGGAACATATTCTATCTTATATTTTTTCTTATTTTTAAGACAATAGGTATGAAGCTTAACAACAAGTTCCATATCTTCACCTACAGTTTTAGAGTTATATCCCCCCGTAGAAATAACTATTGATTTATTAAACAATCCAAAAGCACCTGAAATTATCATATTTAAATTAAACTTATTAAATGCAACTCTAGATGCTATGAATACCCTTATATACTCTATAATTTGAAATAAAACGATAAACTTTTTAGGTGTTACTTCTTTTATTACTTTCCCCTCTTTTATTGTTAATCCATTAGCAACTTGAATACTTCCTCCAGCAGCTACAGTTCTATCATCTTCTATAAAAGGCTCAACTATTTTTAAAAGTGAATCTTTTTGTAGCATAGAATCTGCATCTAGTGAAATAAATAAAGGATATTTACTTACATTTATCCCCATATTCAAGGCATCTGCTTTTCCTCCATTCATCTTGTTTACAAGAACAATTCTTATATTGTCTATTGTATTTTCATAAACAGATATAACATCCTTACAATCAATTTGCTTTCTGATAGGTGTAATTATTCTTTTTAAATTAAAAGTATCTATAACATATTTTTCTGTATTATCTGTAGAACCATCATTTACAACTACTATCTCATATTCAGGATAATCTAAGTTTAAAAGGGATTTTATACTATCTATTATAGTTACATCCTCATTATAAGCTGGAACTAATATAGAAATTGGAATATAATTTTCATTCTTATTTAAAGTTAAAGATGATACAAATTTTCTCCTCTTAATAAATTTCTCTATATCCACAGTTGATAATAATGTTGTTATGAAGAAAATTACTGAATAAATAAACATGTAGTAAAAAAATATTTTATTTAATACTATAACTATACTTTCAATCATTTAAAGCCCCCCTCAACTAATGAATTATTCTCTTTTACTGTAAGATTTATATATTCATTATAAGTTATAAGCTTTTTATTAAATAAGCTATACAGCATAATATCTCTAGCATACTTATCATCAAGCTTCATGGCTTTTTCAATTAGTAAAGTATTATTATCAAAATTTATAATGGACATTGCCGAATTGTATCTTACAAACCAATTTGAATCGCATAATGTTTTTAACAGCCCTTCTTTTATTACTTTAGAACTATAATTTACTGCTATTTTTGCTGCTAATGCTCTTATTTCCCATCTTTCATTATTTAATAAATTTATTAATTCTATCTCCATATAAGCATACTTAATTCTTCCAAAATATTTTATTATAGCTAACTTAACTTCTGTACTCTCATCATTACTTTTTAACTTATTAAATAGCTGCTTATTTACCTCTTCAAATTTATTATTCGTAAAGTGATTTATAACTAAAATCTTTATTCTTTCTGAGAAGCTATCTATATTTTTACCTAATTCCTCATTAAAATCTTTTTTATCGCCTTCGAATATATCCATTGAATCAATTAAAATCTTATCATTTATATATATGTTTCTATCTGAAATAATTTTTAGTGAATTTATAAATTTATCTTTATCTCCTATTTTTGCTAAAGCCCTTATAGAATTTATTTTTACATAATTTGATTCACTATTTAATCCCTCGATCAATCTATCAACAATTCTAATATCGTGATATCTATATTCACCATAAACAAAAATACTATGTGCATATTTTAAATAGTCATCTTTGTCTAGCATCTTAAACTCTTGAACAAATCTTTTTCTAAAGTTATCTAGGAAAGCATTTACTGCCTCCTTGTCTTCCTTTTTACTTCTAAGTTCTATAATCTTATCATTAAATACGTCTAGATAAATTGGATTATTTATTCTATCATTTATTTTTATAATAGCATCATTATCTATCTTATTATTTAATTTAATATTTTCTATTTGTTTATCAATTAATGGATTTATTTCTTTTCGTGCCTTAATAACCATTTTCATATTCTTTCTTTTTATCAATCTAGATAAAAATACAAATATTATAATGCTTAACATTATATATGCAAGAAGCCCCACTATAAAAAACACTATTTTTACATTCATTGAAATCTATCACCCCTTTTTTATTACTCATCTTCAAACATCTTTTGAACACTATAATATGCAGGTTTCAACCTTTCATGATAACTTGGAGTATTCCACTCTTTCCAACTATATGATTGTAGATTACTACTATATACTAGCTCCTCACCCCTCTTTACATTGATGCCCGAATATATTTTACTAATTCTAATTGGTTTTGGATTTAATCCTTCAACACAATAATCTCCTGCTACTTTTTGTTTTGATGGATCATAGAAATTTAATAACTGCCATGGTATTCTAATTTCTATTTCATCGCCCACTATAAAGAAATCTGCTAAAGAATTATATTCATCTGAATTAGGATTTCCATTACCATAAATCAGCTTTCCACTCTCAAAAATTTGTTCATCCTTAATTAATTTTTGCTTAGTCTCTTTTATATAAATATCTACATTTTCCATTAAGTATTGATATATATAATTAAAGTTATCCATATCCTTAGTTCTTTCTTCAGTAAACTTTTGTATTGAAGGTAAACTTTTAGCTCTATATCTTAAATAATCATAATAATCATGTATATATACTCTTGAATTTTCTTTTCCCTTTATTTCTATTATAAAATCAACACCTCTATCAAATTCTAATCCAAATAGACTACTTTTATATGCTCCTGAATTAGGTGTTACATCTATAGGTATATACACGCTATCATTTTCTAAATCCAAATCCTTTATATTAAGTTTAAAGTATATATAACTTTCATCGCTATCCATATAAAGCTTAGCTTCATCATCATTTATTATTGCTTTACTATTTTCCCATTCACTAAAATTTCCATCTGGATATGATTTAACATGTTCTTCTCCTGTATCAAATGATAATAAACCATAAAACTGTTCATTGGTTTGTTCATCTAACCAATAGGCTGTTCTTTCTGTATCTATTAAGTCATTTGTATTCCATGATGTTTTAAACCACTCATCTTGCCAAGAAAAAACTATTGCACCTGCCATGTTTTCCTTAACTATATCCTCATATAATTCTGGAATAATTTCTGCTTGTTCATTTTCACTTAAATTTCCTTGATCAAATCCTCTTGTTGAATCGAAATGGGCTATTCCACGTGAACTTGGAACTCCAAATTCCGTAACAATTACTGGAATCTCATGATGATTATTTATCTTTTTTAGATATGCTCTATATGAATTATTTTTTCCTTCATCATCAATGAATTCAGTATATTCTGGTTCCATATTTAAGAAATTTGGATAATTAGGATATATGTGATATGAAGCAAACATTCCTGTTTCAAATTTTTCTGTTCCCTTTATTTTATCTACATCTATTTGGGCAATATCATTATAATCTTCTGGTTCATAGGGTTGTATTAATGGATCTGTAGGAGGCCAATTAGCAAAAGCAATTATTCTTTGTTCTTCATACTTCTCACTTTCATATTCAACAGCATAATCCCCAACTTGAGCTAAAAATGCTTCAAATGGAGTTCCTTCTTCTAATTTCAAATATTCACCATCATAGGAAGTTATCTCTTCATTAAATAAATCTGTTCCATAGACAAAGTATCCTTCCCACTCAATCCCCAGTATAAATCCTAGTACATACTGTGATATATCATATTTATACTTTCCTGATGCATGTGTGGAGTTTTGAGGAATATATGCATTACCATGGACTACATCAATTAATGAAGTTATATCTCTTTTCATATTTTTTATTATCCTATCATCATATGCATTCATAGTTTCTTCGATTGAATTATCATTGACCCACATTCCATGTATTATATATAACGGATTTTCCCTATCTTTATTAAATTCATATAACGCTTCATAAAATTCTGGTTTTAATATTGTATATACTCTTATTGTATTAGCATTCATTTCTGCTATAAGATTGAACCATCTTAGATACTCTTCTTTAGTAACACCATATTCATTTGGAAAATATCCCGGTTTTGATGCTCCTAAATTAACTCCCTTTACAAAAAAGTTTTCCCATTCTCCATTTTTATTTACTAATATATTTTTCTCTTCAGTTTTAGTAGAAAAGTTTATTGTTCCTGTTTTTTTAGTAAATCTTTTCTTATCTTGAAATATATATAATGCTGATATAATAATTAATATTATCATTGTTATTATTAAAACTCTTTTTAAAAAAACTTTTATACTCATAACTTCACCTTACTACTTTTCACTCTTTACCTCATATATATTTTCATCCATCCACTTACCTCTCTTATTAATAAACTTTTTCATAGCTTCTATTTCCTCTTCATGATTTTCTGTTGCTGGATCATTTGGATTAGGCCATACATTTTCTCCGTATACTTCAGGCCATCTAGCAAAATTCCTTTCTATTGCATCTCCTAATGATAATACAGTATTATCTATTAACTTATATAAATAATCCTCACTTAAATAAGTTTTTCTTAGCTCTCTATATTTTTTCACAAAACTTTCAACAAAGTAATCATCTTGAACTAGTTGATCAAACCATGGCATATCTTCAAGTTCAAACCCTTCTGGGACCCATGCATCACTATAAGTTGCATTTCCCATAGAAAAATTATAATCCCAAACTGGCCCAGCCTTAAGCTTTCCACCTATCTCCTTGTAGTAATAAGCACTTCTCGCTCCTTGGTCAACATTTCTAAAAAACTCATTTATAACTGCATAAGTAGTGAAACTATCTATATCTATATAGTTTCTATATCCTAACTCTGAATCTGTAAAGAATGGTGAATACAACCTCTTTTCAAATTCATCAACATCCTTTGTAATATAATCTAACTTTTCTTGAGTTAAGTTTTCCAATGATGGATATGCGCATATTAATTCATTTGTATATCTTCCATTTTCTGTTTTTAACCTTTGAGAATATGTGTCTAATAAAATATCGTCATCTTTTATAGCATCCCTTAAAATCATATAACTTGTTTCTTTTAAATAGGAAATTGGCTTTGATAAATTAACTCTATTATCATCTACTTTAATTTTTTCTATCATTATATATAAGCCAATATAATCTTCTTCTTTTAATTCCTCATCTTCTCCAGAAGTTTTCAAAAATACTTCGCAATATTTTGTTCTAGGTGCATAATCCATAATTTCTCTACTTACACTATAAACAATATGGTTTCTTATTAATGATTTATCCATATATGGACCATTTAAAACCCAATCACTTTCTACTGGCATATCGAGAATTTCTTTTGGATTATTATTTCCATTATCATCTATAAGTGTCACTGAATATTGTTTTTTAGGTTTACTTGATGTACTATTTCCTCTAATTTTTATTAAAATATCGCTTTCTAATTGAACTTCATCGGAAAGCTTATTATATTCTTTTCTACTATCATATATTTTCATATCTGCAACTATAGTGTCTTCTTTAATTATCTCTTTCCCATTAGTGTCTATTACTATTAACGGCAATTCACTTTGAAAATCAAAATTATACTTAACAAACTCCTCATTATCTGTAATATAATAATCTTTAAAAGATACTTTAAATAGGAAAAGTAAACTAACTATAACTATACAACTTATAGCAATAGCCTTTATGCTATTTAAAATAATCGTCTTATAATTTGGTTTTGAGGTTCTTTTTCCACTTCTCATACTTATCCTATCATTTCACCACTTTGTGAAACTAAATTCATAGATTTTATTCCTTCTATACTACTTAACCTATTAATAAGTCTTATATCTTCATCTTTCTTTAATCTCACTTCACAAACAATTTCCATATTTTCATTATTTATAGTTCTTGATCTAACCTTATAATATTTAACTTGCTTAAAAATTACAGAATATATCTTTTCTTCAACCCCTAATTTTCCACGTATTACCAAGAGATATTTTTCTCTTGAATTAGTATTTATACTAAATATAAATACTATTGCTGCTATAAATAATGAGCCAATAACTGCAATATCATATATTTCTACACCACAAGCAAGTCCAACTGATATACTCCAAAAAATATAAACAGTATCCCTTGGATCCTTTACTGCTGTTCTAAATCTTACTATAGATAATGCTCCTACCATTCCAAGAGATAAAGCTATATTACTTCCAATAACCATCATTACTACAGATGTTACTAAGCTCATCATAATAAGAGACAAATTGAAATTTTTACTATATGAAACTCCTCTATAACAATACTTATAAGTTACATAAATTAATAATGATAAAATTAATGTTACTGTCATTCCTATTATTATAGGTAAAACTCTCTCCATAATTGCATTGTCCATAAGATAATAATAAAATGTACTAATATTCATATTTTTTCTCCCCCTCTAAATGAAATAACCTTCAAATATTGATCTTGATAAGCAATATTTACTTACTGATTTTTGAACAGTTTCACATTCTGATATAATTTCTGTAAGCCACTTGTGAATATAAGTTCCATGCTTTACCTCTAATACTGTATATGGGTATAGAAATATTGGCTCCATAACAATATCACTACTAAACAAATCAAAGTTTGTTTCACTTTTTCTAATGTTAAAATCTAACGTAACTCTAATATCACTAAAATCATGATAAAATGCTATTCTTTCATATTCAATCATAACTACAGGTCTATAATTACCAGAAGTCATTATAGTATATATTTCATTTGCTAAGGGTTCATCATAATTTAATAATGAAGAAAAATCTCCATCAATTATTTTTTCAGCTATCTCCCTTGTTATTATTAGAGTATCCTTTCTTTGATTTATGTTAAATTTTCTTTTTACTTCTAACTTAACATTTTTATCATTTACTCCATAAACTCTAAGTCTTATTTTTTTCCTATTTTTTTCGCCATTCATCTTACTAAAATAATCTCTATTATCTACGCTATCAAAATATAGACTTCTTACACTATATCCAGCCTCATTATTATGATTATCTTCATTTAGTGTAGCCTTTAAAGCCGATAATAAATATTGCTTATTAAATTCATTTACTAAATACTTTAGTTCCTTTCTTTCTACGTTTAAAGATTTTCCCATTGCTCCCTCCCTTAATTCTTTTAAATAAAATTACTGGTTTATATTTATTTTAATGCCATTACAAGTAACATGGATTTCTCCATCTCCCGTAATGAATACATTACTCTTTATACCATTTAATGATTTTATAAGTTTTTTACTTGGCTTATGCTCAATATTATCAGTTGTTATTATAGAAGTACTCGGTCTAACTTTAGCCAAGAAATCAGCCATAAAATCATTATTTCTACCATGATGGGGAATTTTTAACAAATCATAATTCTTAGTTTCTAAATTTTTCAATAAATTCTCTGTAGATTTTTCTTCTATATCTCCTGTGAATAAAAATTTACTTTTCCCATATCTTACGCTTAATACTAAAGAATTATCATTTTCATTTATATAATTTTCCTTCGGTGCTAGAACCTCTACTTTTAAATCTCCATCAAATATCTTTTCTCCTACTTCTGTTCTTCTAATTTCTATATTTTTTTTATTTGCTACCTCTAACATTTCCTTATATTGCTTTTTTTCTTCATTTATATAAGATGTTAAAATCTCTCCTACTTCTATTTTTTCTAATATTTTATCTGCTCCACCAACATGATCTTTATCAAGATGAGTTATTATCATATAATCTAGTTTTTCAATACCTAAGTCATTTAATCTTTCTGCTATATATTCTCCACTTTCATCTCGAGCTGAATCAATTAAAATATTAACTTCATCACTTTTAATTAAAATACTATCTGCCTTCCCAACATTTAAAAAATATATATCCATTTCGTTAAGTTCTTCAACTTTAACATCGCATGATGCAAAAGTAAAAAATGGGATAATAAATAAAACTATAAATTTTAAGTTTTTCATTTTAACTCCTTTTTAACTTTATGATAACTATATTTCAACATATCCCTTCCATATTTTTACTATTTATATATCATTATTATATATCTATGCAAAAAAAAATATTTAGATAACTAATTTAGTTTATCCAAATATTTCATATTTCTTACAAAAAATAATTATTCATTAACCACTTCTATTAAATATATCTATTTTTCCTAAAGTATGCTATTTCTAATAATATAATTACTAAATTAACTATAATTGATATTAAGAATTCATAGTCATTATTTAATAATGGCATGTTTTTAAAATTCATACCGAATATTCCTGACACTATTGTCACTGATAATGTCGATACTGTTATAACTGTTAAAAGTTGCATAGTTTTTTTCATCTTATTTGATAACTCTGAATTATAAATATCTATACAAGAATATATTGAAGCTTCAATGTTATCTACTAAACTTAAAGTATTATCTAACACTAAAAATACTTTATTATAAAGATCTAATTCATATAAATCCTATAAAAATTTATGTTTAATTTCCCTTTGAAAATTTATTATAACTTACATAATTCTATTTAAATTATTTATGAGTGAGTCTAAATACATCAACAAATCTTTATTTCCACTTCCAGATAATTTGAAAATATTATTTATATCCTCTTCAAAATTTCTAGGTATCTTATCGCATGTATTTTTAATTATATTTATTAATCTTTTTTCTCCTGGATGAGGAATCTCATTAATAGCAAATATTATATCAAAATAACTTGCTAGAAATCCTGATAATCTATGATTGATGCTATTTAAATCCTCTCTTTTTATTGCTTTACTTATTTGATTATAGTAAGAAGATATATTTCTTTTTAATAAAGGATAATTTAGTTCTATTATATTTTCCTTCAGCCTTCTAGGGTATTTACACTTTGTACTTTCTTTTAACTTAGTTAATTTTCCATCTCTATCAAAGATTATATTTGATTTTTTTACATTATGCCAAAAGCATGTACTGTAACCTATTGATGCATTATGATTAACTAATATACCATTTATTACATCTTCTATCCAAGACAATCCAAAATAAGCTATGTCTATTGGAGTATTTGTATCCCTTAGTATAAGTTCATCACCTTGTCCCCAATAATCATTTCCAACTTCCTTATAACTTGCATATTTACTAATTATTTTTTCTCTTATTTCAATTGGAATATCTGAGTACGTGAATATATCAATATCTATATCTGATAAATTATCATTTCTTTGTGATGTAGAAGAACCTGCAAAACTTATAGCTGCTACCTCTTTTATATCTTTGAAATCACTTATTATTTCCTCTAAAATTAATTCTAATTCCTTATTCATTATCTCTCCCCCTTTTATCCTTTATTAAATATTACTACTAATATATTTATTAATAAATTGGAAAAAAGAACAAAAATAAGTATCTCAAAAATTTAAATTTACGAGATACTTATTAAAACTATATAAGATTCTATTTTAATATAGTTATATAGATAATTATAAAACTATATTAATTTTACGTTATAAAATTCCAACCAATTATTTACTTGTATTAAATATGCTATCATTTGTGGTCCAGTCATTAATTGTCCATACCAAGGTGTTTTATATGATGCACCTTTTGTATCAACTATTTCTTTTACTTTTGTTTTATCTATTATATCTAAAATAGGTGAAGATTTATCATTTAATATCTTAGTCATAGCATTACAAACCATATCTGTATATATTGGGTTATGAGTTTTTGGATATGGACTCTTTTTTCTATATATTATAGACTCAGGCAATATTCCTTCCAAAGACTTTCTTAATAATCCTTTTTCTCTACCATCTAATAATTTTATATTTGATGGTATATTAAATGCATACTCTACTAATCTATAATCTGCAAAAGGAACTCTAACCTCTAGACTATTTGCCATACTCATTCTGTCTTTTCTATTCAATAAATTAACCATAAACCATCTTAAATTCAAATAAAATAATTCTCTCATTCTATGCTCTAACTTACTTTCTCCACTTAGATGAGGAACTTCCTTTAAAGTATCATTATAAGCAGTTTGAGCAACTTCTTCTATTTTTAAGTTTTTTAAATCTGGACTTAAAATTGCCTTTCTTTCACCTATGAATCCAGACCAAGGAAAAGTATTAGCATTTATCATATCTTCATTAGTAAACCATGGATATCCTCCAAACAATTCATCAGCACATTCTCCAGATAATGCTATAACAAAATCCTTTTTAACTTCCTTGCAGAATAAATATAAAGATGAATCTACATCAGCCATTCCTGGTAAATCTCTTCCAATAACTGCATCATCCAATGCATTTACTAAATCTCTGTGATTTAATACAACAGTCCTATGGTCACTACCAATATAATCAGCCATTATCTCTGCAAAATGTTGGTCAGATGTTGGCTGGAATAATGATGATTTAAAGAACTTTTCATTATCTTCATAATCTATTGAATAAGTTGTAAGTGTCTTGTTTCTTCTCTTATATTCATTTGCAGCTATTGCTGATATAGCTGATGAATCTAACCCACCTGATAAGAAAGTGCAAAGTGGAACATCACCTACTAATTGCCTATTAATTGAATCAATAAGTAGTTCTCTAACATGTTCTACTGCTTCTTCTTTGCTTTCATTAAATTCTTCAGCTTTTAATTCCCAGTACATATCTTTCTTAATTCCATCTTCATTAACAATTATATATTGTGCTGGTTTGACTTCTTCAATTCCTTTATATACTGTTGTTCCTGGTATAACTGCTGGTCCAAGTGCAAATAGTTCTGTTAATCCATCTTTATCTACTACTGGTTCAACATACGGATGCTTAAATAAAGCTTTTATTTCTGATCCAAATATAAATGTACCATTTTTTATTGTATAAAATAACGGCTTAACTCCCATGACATCTCTTGCAAGTACAACTCTCTTTTCTTTTTCATCATAAATTGCAAATGCAAATATACCATTAAATTTTTTAATACAATCTAGTCCCCATCTAATGTAAGAAGTAAGTAATACTTCGGTATCTGAATACCCTTCAAAAGTATATCCGTCATTTATTAGCTCTTTTCTTAAATCTTCTGTATTATATAATTCACCATTATATACCACTACATATTCTTTTCCATTAACAACCTTTTTCATTGGTTGCTTTCCACCTTCTGGATCAACTACAATAAGTCTTCTATGTCCAAACATTACATTATTGGATATATAAGTACCTTCGGCATTAGGTCCTCTATTAATTAGTGTATCTGTCATTTCTTTTAAGGTTTTTATATTATTTTTGATGCTTCCCTTAAAATTCACAAATCCTGTTATTCCACACATAATCATCCTTCTTTCTCTATTTGTCTATTATATATAGTTATATGATTATGTTTTGACAATAGTTCGTTAAAAATACTCAATGAAAATAAAGAAATGAAATAAATAAAAATGATACTTTAAATCAAAAGGTGTATCACTTAAAGTTTACTTTTTACATTGAGTACATAATTAATTGACAAATAAATTTAATTCTTATTCTTACTTACATATATATCCCATTTTATCATATACATATGTGTTTTAAAAACGTGTTGTTTTTAAATATAATGTCTACTAGTTGATTAAACTATAACCTATTTGTCTAGAATAAAAATACATATTATATGCATTTAAACTATGATTATTTTTTATATCTTAATAAAATTAAGGGTGAGTGAAATGGAGTACATTATTAAACAAAGTTTAGAATCTAATAATACTTTAATAAAAGAAAATAACTTTAAAAGAAATTTTAAATTAATAGATGATCATTTAAATCAACTTAATTTAATAGATTTATTTAAAGATAAAGAAATTAATGCTTGCCCTCATTGCAATAGTACAAATTTTATTAAAAATGGTAAATTTAAAAGTATTCAACGCTATAAATGTAAAAACAAAGATTGTTCTAAAACTTTTTCTACAAAAACTAATTCACCTTTTAGCTATTCAAAAAAAGATATTACCTTATGGATGAAATACCTAGCTCTTATGAATAGCGGCTTCTCTTTACGAGATTGTTCAAGTATTTTAAGTATAAACCTAGCTACATCATTTTATTGGAGACATAAAATTCTTGTAGCAGCTGCTTCTAATAATAATTTTAAAACCTTAAAAAATTATGTTGAAGTTAACAAAATAATGCTAAAAGAAAATTTCAAGGGAAATAGAGAAGCTAAATTCTTAAGTAAAGAAAAAATATTTATAGTTTGTGCTATTGATAATAGTAATTCAATTCTATCCAAAGCAATAGGCAGATACTCTATTTCATTGACATCAATATCTAAAAATTTCTATCCTAATTTAGATAAATCAGCATTTTTATCTGCTTTTAATGATAGATGTTTAATTGCTTTCGCTAAAAATCATAACTCTAAGTTGTCTAAAAATGATTTAAAAAGGTTTACTAAAAATACCTTAGAAAATTTTAATGACGAAAATACTACTAGCTATTATGATAGATTACCACTAGTATCTAAATTTACTTTTAACATTCATAGATGGCTTATTAGATTTAGGGGCGTTGCAACTAAATACTTAGAAAACTATTTAAGTTGGTATATACTTGATTATAAATTCAACTTTTCTCTTAACTGTGCTAACCAAATTTTATTATTTAAAAAGTTAAATTGTGAAAATATATTATTAAAAGTGAAAGACTTTCAAAATTTCAAATTATCATATCAATATAATTGTATTGGTAATTATTAATTTTACATTGAATTATTATACACTTATATCTCATCATTATACATTTCTGTTTTTATTATTAAAAGATACTTTTTAAGCTATTTTTTTGTTAACAACATCTTTTTAAAACATATATGTATATGTTTTAAAATGAATATATAGTATTGTTATAAATTACTAATTGATATTAATAATAAAATATAATTTTCGGTATATTTTTTATCTATACTTAAATTAAGCGATGAATCTGTAAGTAATTTTATTTAATTATAATATTACTTAATTAATGCATTTTAAAAGTCGAAAACGGGCTACAGTTAAGGGATTTTTTATCCGCTAATACTACAACCCGTTATAATTAAATAATTTTCATTTTTTAATTATTTTCTAGTATAAACTTTTCTATTACCTTAGCAACTCCATCGTTTTCGTTTGTATCTGTAATATAATCAGCCATTTCCTTTATTTCGTCAAAGGCATTACCCATAGCTACTCCAAGTCCTGCGTATTCTAACATATGTATATCATTACCTGCATCACCTAAAGTTATTATTTCTTCTCTCTTTATTCCTAGATGTTTTGCTAATAATTCAACTCCGACACCTTTATTTGCATCTTTATTTAAGAATTCTAAGAAATATGGTGTACTTCTTACAACCGTATATTTTTCATATACTTCTTTTGGTAATTTTTCTATAGCTGGTCCTAATATTTCAGGCTCATCTATCATCATAATTTTTATCATAACCTCATCATCAGCTATAGAATCTATATTCATTTCATGAATCTCTATATTATTAATTTGAGCTTCAACTTCTGTATATTTGCTATTTTTAGGAGTAATTAACCCTTTCTTTTCCCAAAAGGCATGAATATTAACCCCTAATTCATCACTTAAATTTTTTAAGTAATGTAAATCAGCACCATTTAATGCTACCTTATTTATTGCCTCTTTACTTTTTGTTTTTTGTACTAAAGCTCCATTATAGCTAAGTACATAATCATTTTCTGTTAGCATATCTAATTCTTCTAAATATCTTGAAACACCTTCTATTGGTCTTCCAGTTGCTAAAACTACTGTAACTCCATTATCTCTTGCTGCTTGGATAGCCTTCTTAGTTCTATCAGATATACTTTTATCTTCTCTAAGTAAAGTTCCATCCATGTCCATAGCTACTAACTTATACATTCTTAATCCTCCGTTTATAATTAAAGTTAATTAAATTATATCATAACAATAACTATAAATGAATTTATTATATTCATCTTAAGTTGTTCTACATTACATTTTACTTATCAAATTCAACATAAGCTCTTAAAATTGAATTAAAACCATCCCTTTTTAATACTTCAAAAATTACACCTATTACCTCATAACTAGAAGTAATTAAAGAATCTTTTCTAATCTTTAATAATAGTTTTTCAACATCACCTACTAATATATTTAAATCTGATTCATTTACCATTGCACCACAATCTCTTGCAGCATTTTCTATACTAGTTTTAACTTTTCTTATATTAAATTTTTCAAGTCTTCCGTCCTTTTTTATTATATTCATAAAAAACCTTCTTTCTATAATATAAATTAATTTAAACTTTATTAAAACTTATTTATTAAAGTTTAAAATAAATTTGTTACTGCTACTTCTTTAAAACAAGATTCTATATTATTAAAATTTAATATAAATTTATTAAAATCATTTAAATTCAAAGGTTTACTTATATAATACCCTTGTATTTTATCACACTCTATATCCGTAAGTAGTTCAATTTGATTTTTTATTTCAGCTCCTTCACAAACTACATCTAAATTTAAAGTATGCGCTAAGTTAATTAGAGTTTTAATAATAGCAAATGTTTTTTGGTCATTTTCTACACTTATAAGTAAACTTCTATCTATTTTTAGAGTATCTAATGGTAAAGTTTTTACATAATTAAAGGAAGAGTATCCTACGCCAAAATCATCTAAAGCTATGTTAAAGCCAAGTTTTCGCAACTGATTTAATATATTTACAGTAAATTCAATATTATCTATTATTTCATCTTCAGTAATTTCTATCTTTATAAAATTAGGATTTACATCACATTCATTTACTATACTTATAATTCTCTCTAAAAAGTTAATTTGCTTTAAAGCGGTATATGATATATTTACTGAAACTTTAAAATCAGCTTCAGTTAAGTTTCTCATTTTTTTGCAAAATTCACATGACTCTTTTAGTACAAATTCATCTATTCTAATTATATCTCCATTTTTTTTAGCTAATGGTATAAACTTTATTGGTGAAATTATTCCAGTAGGGGTAATCCATCTACTTAAAGCTTCTGCACCTACTATCTTTTTAGATTTAACATCATATACTGGCTGATAATATACTTCAATTTCCTCATTATCTATAGCCATACTCAGTCTGCTTTCTAGATTTAAATTTTCTAACATTTCTTCTGAAAATATCTTATATATATTTCCACCTTTTTGTTTTCCTTCATACATAGATATATCAGCATACTTTAATAAAGTAAATACATCTTCAGCATGATCTGGATAACAGCTTATTCCTATACTTGCTTTTAAACTAAAATTATATCTACTAAATTCAATATTTTTATTTAATAGTTTTAATATCTCTTCTGCTATGTCCTTTATATTATCTAAATCACTTTCTCCTCTTTTAACTACTATAAATTCATCTCCACCCAGTCTACCAACAGTTATATCTTCAGAGCATAATTCCGTTAATCTATCAGCTACACCCCTTAGAATCTCATCTCCTGTATTATGTCCTAAAGTATCATTTATATTTTTAAAATCGTCAAGATCTATAAAATAAATGCTAAACTTTTCATTTCTACTTATTAATTCTATTAAATACTCAAGCAAGTTATGCCTATTTAATAAATTAGTCAAAGTATCATAATTAGCCAAATAGGTCATATCTTCAGCATATTTTTTTATTTCTGTAACGTCATTTACTATTATTGAAAAGTATCCCTCATTAAGTGAGTATACTGATACAACTCCCCACTTGTCATCTATTATGTTTATTTCCTGTGCAATGCATTCTGATTTTGAATTTTTTATTCTTGTTAAAATTTCTAATATCTGATTTTTATCTCTAGAAAAATTTATATATATATCCGACAATTTATTATTTATTACTGCTTCTTGGGTAAAACCCAATAACTCTGCTCCAGCAAAATTAACATCTATAATAACTCCGTCTATATATTCTCCTTCATCATTTTCTATTGCTTTTAAATGAAAAAATGAATTAGACATTGCATTTAATATATTTGTATAATTTTTTTCTTCTTGCTGTAAATAAATTTCTGTGTTCACAAGTTTATCTAATACTATATTAATTTCATCACCTAACTTACTTATTTCATCATTTTTAAGCTTACTATTATTTTTATCAGTTGATATTATAAGTTTCCTTATAGATTTTTCAATTAACTTTAATCTTTTTATTATGTGTCTATTAACAAATAAATAAATTCCTATATTTACTGAGATTAATAAGAATAATATTAATAATAATGTTAATCTATAATTTATAATTGCTTCTAGTGAACTCTCTTCTAATTTATAAACTATAAACATGAATATTGCACTAATAATAATAGATATTAATAAAGTGGAATAGAATAACAGCATCGCTATCTTTTGTGAAAGCTTCAATTTATTCACCATCCCAAATTTATTATTTTATTCTTGCTATAATTATACAATTTTTTGTACGTACCATTCAAGTTTTTTAAATTTATATTTAAATATATTAATTATATATTGTTTGATTAATCTTACGATAAATTTTTAATAAATTACAAATATAATTAATCTAAAAATAAAAAAATAAGGTGATGCCTCATAAATTACTTTTAGATTTTACGAGTCATCACCTTATTAACATATACCTACTAATAATTATAGTCTTTAATTTTTAGCTTTGCTTAACTTAGCAACTTTTCCTTTTATTTTTATTTCTTTATATTTTTTTAATATTAAATTACCTTTGCCATTTAGAATATCAACAAATGAATGACCATCTTGCACATCTATAATTCCTATATCCTCACCTGTTACCTCATCTAAATTACTAAATGCCCCTAATATATCTATATTTCTTATTTTTTTCTTCTTCCCTGCTGTTATATGTATTTTAGTAACTTCGTTATGAATATTCTTTTTAATACTTGTTTTGTTACTATAATCACTTTTCTGACTTTCAAAAAATCTATTTCTTCCTTCTACTATTTCTTCATATGCTGGAAGACTAGCTTCTTCTATGTTGTAACCTATATATTCTTCGATTTCGGTCAAAAATCTTTTTTCTCCTTTAGACACTAAAGAGATTGCAAATCCTTTTTTCTCGCCTCTTCCACTTCTTCCTATTCTATGTACATAACTTTCTTTTTCCATTGGAACTTCATAATTAAATACATTAGTTATATGGTCTATATGAATTCCTCTAGCTGCAACATCAGTTGCTACAAGCACTTTAAATTCCTTATTTTTAAAACTTTCCATAGTTGCTAGTCTATCTTTTTGCTCCATATCTCCATGCAATTCTCTAACACTAATTTTTTCTTTTTTTAATAAAGAACTTAAGTTCCTAACTGAATCCTTAGTATTACAGAAAATTATTGCTGATTCATCTGTAAATGCATAAAGAGATTTTAATAAATATTTAAACTTTTCTTCTCTATCTACAGTTATATAGTTTTCAGATATTTTATCCCTATTAAACACCTTTGACTTTATACTAAGTACAGTTGGATTATTCATATAATTTAAATATAACCCCTCTATTTCCTTTGGAATTGTCGCTGAAAATAAAGCTACATTTTTTGATTTTGGTAATTTATCTAATACATCTGTAATTTGATCTATAAATCCCATATTAAGCATTTTATCAGCTTCGTCTATTACTACAAGGTCTATATCCTGAGTATTTAAGTTTCCCCTTTCTATATGATCTATAACCCTTCCAGGAGTTCCACATACTATATGTACTCTTTGCTTAAGTTCTCTTACTTGCTCATTGAAAGGCTGCTTTCCAAATATAGCTGCACACCTAACCTTCTTTAATCTTCCTATATTTGATATATCTTCTTTTACTTGCATTGCAAGCTCTCTTGTTGGAACTAATATTAAAGCTTTTACCTTATTTTCTTCTACATTCACTAGCTCACATATTGGAATTCCAAAACTAGCTGTTTTTCCACTCCCCGTTTGAGATTTCACAACTAAATCCTTTTTATTTAACATATATGGAATAACCTCTTGTTGAACTTCAGATGGTTTTTCAAACCCTAAATTCTTTAGTGCTTTAAGAATTTCTTCACTTAACTTCATATCCTCAAATTTATCTATATTCATTAGAATACCTCTCTTTTTAAAATTCTGTTATTTAAACTAAATTTCTAATAAAACTATTTACTACTATTAAATAGCATTATTTATTTTACCCTATAGCACTAATTTTAACAATGTTAGATATTTTATAAAAAACAGTAGATAGATACCTATCTACTGCTTAATTATTTTAGATAACATTATTATATTATTTTACACAATCGCATTCTACAACTTTTAAAGGTCTCATCATTTCATGATCCTCATGTTCTAGGAAATGACAATGCCATACATAATTGCCTGCATAGCCTTTAAATTGCATTATGATTCTAGTTACTTTTCCAGCCTCTGAATCAACTGTATCTTTAAAGCCTCTTTCATAATCATGAGGCTCTTCTTTTGGTCCAGTATAAATTACTTCACCTGTATTATTATAAGCATCTACATCAAAAGGTCTTCTCCAAAGAATCTTAAACTGTACTAAATGAATGTGAATTGGATGTGGCAAAGCCATTGGATTAATTAAATTCCATATTTCAATACTATCTAGTTCAGGTTTCTCAGTAACAGGATCACTCCAAGTCATATTATCAATCATAAGCATTGGTCTACCATAACTATCAGTCATAGCTCCAAAAGATACTTTTCTTTTTTTTCTTACTAAATCCTTATTTAATGGATGCACTACTCTAAGGGTACTAGGAACAACACTTGTATCCTCGCCTTGTAATGGCTCTACAACATTAAATCTCATAATCATATTAGTACCTGATATATCTGAATCAGCATCATCATTCATTAATATAATTCTTTCTCCAACATGTTGTGAAAAATCTATTATTATATCAATTCTTTCAGATGGCATTAACTTAAATGATGTTAGGTTGACAGGTTCTTCTAATAATCCTCCATCAGTACCTATTTGAATAAATTCTTCATCATTAGAAAGTCTCATAATATATTGACGTCTATTTGAAGCATTTACTATTCTAAATCTATACTTACGAGGCTCAACATCTAAATACGGCCATACTTTACCATTAACTAATATTGTATCCCCAAAGAATCCAGGTACTATTGATGGAGATACACTAACTGGAAATGGTGGGTCTGCCGGATAAAATAATTCTCCTTCTTCAGTAAATGATTTATCTTGTACTAAAAGAGGAATTTCATATTTACCCTTAGGCAAATTTAATCTTTCCTCTAATAAATCTCTAAGAATATACATACCTGCAAGACCTGCATATACATTTAATCTTGTTTGACCCATAGCATGATCATGGTACCATAGTGTAGTACCTGATTGATAATTTGTATATTTATAAGTTTTTCTAATAAACTCCGGTCCTGTAATTTTAAATCCATTAGTGAACCAAGCTTCTGGATGTCCATCACTACTACTTTCTACCTTTGCTCCATGCAAATGAACTACTGTTTTTGATTCTGGATCATCTACAGTTCCATGCAAGGTTTTATCATAAGGTAAAAAATGTTTATCAGGCAATTTGTTATCCCATAATACATAAGTGGGAATATTTTTAAATGCTTCTATTATTGGACCAGGATATAATCCATTATATCCCCAAATCTTGGTTGGTGGAAAATATGATGAAAAATAATGCTCTGCTTCTTCCATACTAATATGATATCTTTTTTCATTATCTTTAGAATCATTGTTATCATCATATATAGGTTTTGCCACTTCCATAATTGGCAATTTATCTATAAATTTTGGAATTGTAAACGGATCAGATGGATTAACTATAAAACATATATTATCATTACAACTTTTTACTTCTACTTCATCTTTTGAATTTTCTTCTAGCTCATTTTTCGAAGTATTTATATCTAGTTCACTTGAAACCATACTCTTCACTCCTTAAGCTAAGTTATAATATAATATATTCACCCTTATGTTAAATGTTCTTTTTATAGTTACCTTTTTTATTTTTTAAATAAACCAACTTCCAAATGCATATCCTACATATATAAATACTGCATTCCATATTGCTATACCAATAGTTGAATAAATAGAAAACCTTATTACATTCATTCTGAACATTCCAGCAACAAAAGGTATTAAAGTTCTTCCTACTGGAATTAATCTAGTTATTAAAACTCCCTTATCCCCATAATTTTCTATGTATAAGCATACCTTATCAATAGATTTACGCGACTTAGGAAACTTATTGTATACCTTAGTTAATATTGGCTTACCAAACCAATAAGATATTCCGAATAAAACATAACTTGCTAATGCCCCTGCTAAAACAGATATTCCTAATGCTACAAAAAAGTTAATTCCTGACTTTGCCACAGCAATTCCTATAGCTGGCATTATTATAGCAGCTCCTAATCCAGGAAAGTTTAAGTATTCTAAAAATATAATTATAAATAAAAATATTAAGCCATATCTTGCAAAATATTCTATTACTATTTGAATATTGTCCATTTCATCTCCACTCCAAGCTATATATGTTGATGACTTTTATTTTACCCCATCTTTCTTAAAATTAAATATTGTTTTTCTTAATTTTTACTTAATTATACTTTTATTTCATTTAGTTCATTAGATATGCTAACAGTAACTTTATTGTATTTTCTAACCCTTCATAGTGTGTTCTTTCCATTCCATGTGATGCATGAACTCCAGGTCCTATAAGTGCCCCTCTTATATCATTTCCACCTCTTAATGCAGCTCCTACATCAGATCCATACATTGGATAAATATCTACTGCATACTTTATATTATTTGCTTTAGCTAATTCTATAAGAGATGTAACCATATTATAATCATAAGGTCCACCAGAGTCCTTAGCACAAATTGATACATCATACTCTGTACAACTTAAATCATCTCCAATACACCCCATATCTACTGCTATCATTTCAGTTATATCATTTGGAATATATGAAGCTCCATGTCCAACTTCCTCATATATAGAAATAAATAACTTTGTTGTGTACTTAGGAGTTATTTTTTCTCTATTAAAGATTTCTAATAATCCCATCAATGCAGCTACACTACCCTTATCATCTATAAATCTTGATTTTATAAAACCACTTTCAGTTATTGTTGTCTTAGGATCTATAAAAATAAAATCTCCAGGACATATTCCAATATCTTCAACATCTTTCTTTGAAAGTACTTTTTCATCAATTCTTACTTCCATATTTTCTGGATCACGCTTTTTTTCCTTACTATCTGGATAAACATGAGCTGCTGGGCTTGTACTTAAAAATGTTCCTGTATATATTCTTCCATCCCTAGTTCTTATCTTACAATATTCACTATCTAAAGTTGGTGGAATTGGACCTCCAAGTAAAGTGAACTTTAGTGTTCCATTATTAGTAATAGATCTAACCATTGCCCCTAATGTATCTACATGAGCTGCAAGTCCTATAACCTTATCATTACTTTTTCCTGGAATTGTTATTATTCCACATCCCTTATTTGTTGTTTCAAACTTATATCCAAAGCTATTAGAAATTTCTTCAATAATCTTAATTATATCGAAACAAAATCCTGTTGGACTATCAAACTCCAATATTCTTTTAGCAGTACTTAATACGTATTCCTTATTAATACTATATTGCATCATTATCACACTCCTCACTTTTTATAGCGCTAAAATCTATCATTTAAATCTTAACGATACAAAGTAAACTATATTCTTTATCAATTTATTTTACTATATTTTCTTATGGTATTTCCATATTTATATAATAATTATACATACTTTCTATTTCTGATATTATCACAAATCTATTTAATATTATTCTTTAATTTATCTATAAAGAGTAATTAACTTATAAAACTCTTATTGTAAATAAATTTATAGCTTAAAACTAATTTATCTTTATAAATTTAATTCTGAATATATTAGAATTAGAAAAGGAATACCTAAACGGTATTCCTCTTATAAATTAAAAGCCATTATTTTCAGATACTTCCTTAATCCATCTTCCTGACTTCTTTATTGATTTTTTTAATGTCTTTAAGTCTAAAGCAATATATCCATATCTATTCTTATATGCATTACTCCAAGACCAACAATCTATAGGTGTCCATGAATGGAATCCAAAACAATTTGAACCTTCTTCTATCCCCTTATGAAGATATTCTAAATGTTCCTTAAAGAAATCTATTCTATAGTCATCTTCAACAATTCCATTTTCATTTATATATATTTCTTCTCCTTCAACACCCATACCATTTTCAGATATATACCATGGAATATTATTATAGTTATCTCTTATATTCATTGCTATATCATACATAGCCTTAGGATATATTTCCCATCCCCTATATGGATTCATTCTCTTATTTGGCATATCATAGTTATCAAAATATTTATCTGGCATCCATCCATTACTTTCATCGAACTCTGACTCTTTAGCCATTACTCTCCTTGGTTGATAGTAATTTACACCTAGAAAATCTATTGTATTTTCTTTTATTATTTTTAATTCTTCTTTAGTGGACTCCCATAATACATTATCTTTAGTTAATATATCAACTAAAATTTCTGGGAATTCTCCTTTTACTGCAGGATTTAAAAATGAATTGTTAAATACGCTATCTGCAATTTTAGCCGCTCTTAAATCCTCTTCACTATTACTTCTTGGATATGCAGGAGTTAAATTTAGTATGATTCCAATTTTCCCTCCATCTTTATTGCATCCTAGTTCTCTATATTTTTTAATAGCTTTAGCAGAAGCTAAGTTTAGATTATATAAAACTTGCATTGCTTTTTTTCCATCTACTAATTTAGGATAATGGAATTGATATAAATATTCCCCTTCAACTACAACTATTGGTTCGTTAAAGGTTGTCCAATGTTTTACTCTATCTGAAAATAGTTTAAATGCTGTTTCTGCAAATTTAACAAATAAATCAACTACATGCTTTGATTCCCAACCACCATATTTATTGTATAACTCTACAGGTATATCAAAGTGATGAAGATTCATTACTGGAATCATCCCATTCTTTATAGTTTCATCAATTACATCATTATAAAATCTTACTGCATCCTCATCAGGTTCACCAGTTTCTAAATCTTTTATAAGTCTAGTCCATTGAATAGAAGTTCTAAAACTATTTAAGCCGATTTCTTTAAGCATAGCTAAATCTTCTTTATAACTATTATAAAAATTTGATGTTACTGATGGCCCTACTTTATCAAAGAAAGCTTCTGGTTCAACTTCATACCAGTAATCGAATACACTCTTGTGAGGTTTATTGAAATCCCCTTCAGATTGTGGCCCTGATGTTGCAGATCCCCACCAGAAGTTTTCAGGAAAATTATATTTTATTGTCATGATTATTCCTCCTATAAATATCTTAATCGCCTATATTATCTCTTTAAATCTAAATTATTTCACAACACCATTATATATATTATTAAATTATTTGTCTATACTTTTAATATAAACAATTATATCTTTTATTACTCGATTAATATTGAAATATATAATACCTTTCTGTATAATAAGTATATACTTATTAATGGAGGGGATTTTTCATGGAACTTAATAATGAAACTAATATGGAAGCAATAGCATTTGAATTAATTAGTAATGTAGGTGAAGCAAGATCTTTATTAATGGAAGCTTTAATGCTAGCTAGAGAAGAAAATTTCGATGCAGCAGATGAAAAAGTTAAAGAAGCATCTAAGTTCTTAACTAACGGTCACCATAGCCATTTTGGATTAATACAAAAAGAAGCTGATGGTGAAAACCTACAATTTTCATTAATTTTAATGCATGCCGAAGATCAATTGATGACTACAGAAACATTAAAATTAGTTGTTGAAGAATTGATTTTAACTCATAAAAAATATTCAAAATAATATATAGTAAATAAGGTATAATAAAAAATATTTAATAGATTTATTATACCTTATTTTTTTATAAAAATTTATAAAAAAACAATTAGCAATTAAGAAATTAATCTATATTTGCTAATTGTTTTTTAATTATCTCAAATATTTATTTTTGAAAGGCATCTATAACATCATATGCTTGTTCTAATACAGCCAATCCATCAACTCTACCATAAGTAACAACATCAATTACTGCTACTGGTATTTTACCTTTAACCATTGTTTTAATTTTTGATTCTATAAAGCGTACTTGAGGTCCTAATAAAATAACATCAGCTTTTTCCCAATTAGATTCAGCTTCACTTTGTGATACTGCCCATATATTGCATTGTACATCATTTTCCTCTGCTGCTTTTTTCATCTTTGTAACTAATAAACTTGTTGACATTCCTGCTGAACAAACTAATAATATATTTTCCATATATATCCCTCCAATTATACTTTAATTACTATATCAATTTAATTCTATTTTATTTTCTACTAATTTTCTGCTGCTTCTACTGTTTCTGCTTTTTTCTTAAAACGATTAGATTTTTTATTTTCTGAATTTTTAGCTTCTTTTTCTGCTTTAAGTGCTTGTATATCTAAAACTCTTATAAATGGTACCCATATTAATAATACTACTGCTAATTCAACTAATTGTAAAATACCACCACGAATTGAGTTTGTAGCTAACATACCACTAAAGAATATTGGAACTGTCCAAGGAACAGATACCCCTGTAGTCATAGGAACTAATCCTATTCTCATTGCTAAATATGCTATAACTACTGCTGCCATTGGTGCCAATATCCAAGGAATAAGTATTGCTGGATTCATAACTATTGGTAATCCAAATATAACTGGTTCGTTAACATTAAATATACCTGCTGGTGCTGCTATTTTAGCAACCTGTCTTAATTGTTTACTTCTAGCTATTATAAATATTCCAATTATAACAGCTAAAGTCATACCAGTACCACCTATACCAACTGTATAAGTTTCCATAAATTGCTTAGTTATTATATTAGGTACATCTTTATGAGCTATAAAAGCTTCATAATTTTGTAATGATAAAGTATTCCAAATTGGATCTAAAACTGAATTAACTATAATTTGTCCATGTAATCCAAAGAACCATAAAATTTGTATTGCAAATATAGCAATTATAGTTGCAAATAATCCACTACCTAATGACATTAATGGCATTTGTATTATTTCATATATAAAGTCATGAATATTTCCCCATGGTGTAGCTGTAAATATCATTCTTATTACTAAAAATAATCCTAATACAATAAATGAAGGTATTAAAGCTGCAAATGATTTTGCTACTGTTGGTGGAACACCATCTGGCATCTTTATTGTCCAATTTTTATTAAGTATCCAAACATAAACTCTTGTTGCAAGAAAGGCTGTTAGTATTCCAACAAACATTCCCTTAGCTCCTAATCTTGCTATTGGAATTACATCGTTTACTATTTCGCCAGCTTCAGTTGTAACCATAAGTGGTGTCAATACAAGGAATGCTGCTACAGATATAGCTGCTGGGAATATGGCATCAACGTCATAACTCTTAGCCAAATAATACCCTATACCTAATACTACAAATAATGTAGCTATACTCATAGTTGCTGATGGTAATATATTTAGTATATTACCTAGTGCAGTTTTTCCCTCTTCACCAATTAATTTATCTAAGTAAGGTAAATTTACTAAAACAACTGCAAATGACCCTACTATTGTTAGAGGAAAACTTAGCATAAATGCATCACGTAAAACTGTCAAGATACGGCTTGTACTAAGTTTGCCTGCAAAAGGTAACATGTACTTCTCAATAAATTCATTAAATTTTGACATACAATCTCATCTCCCTAAAATTTATAATTACTTTATGAAATCTATTACAATACTTATTATACATAAAGATATATCTTTTGTAAAGCAAAAGTATATCCTTTTACAAAAATATTTTTATACTTTTTTTCTTGATAAGTTTTAAAATCAAAAAAAGTGCAATCTGCAAGCTACGATTACACTTTAAATTCAACTATTTTATTTACTTTCTATCTAACGCTTATACTTTTAAATTCAAATTTATCATTTCTATGACGTGATTTTGAATATTCAAAAGGTTGTCCGTTATCTAGAAATGCAATTTGTTCAACTTCTAATAATGGTGTATATTTACTTGCTTCTAAATATTTTTGTTCAAGTTCTGTTGGCAATAAAGCCCTTATAGTTCTATGGGCACTCTTTATTTTTAACTTAAGTTCTTTTTCTATGTATTCATATATCGACTTTTCTAAAATTCCCATTTTAAGTCCAATTATTATATCTATTGGCATATATGTATATTCAATAACATAAGGTTCATTATCTGCATATCTTACACGACAAATGTAGTATACGAAATCAGATTGATTTACTTTTAACTTTTTTGCTATTTCTTCTGATGGATTTACAACTTTAAACTCAAGTACTTTAGAAGTAACTTTTTTACATAAAGATGTATTAGTAAATCCTGCAAATTGCCTTGACTTACTTATTTCGTTTACATTTTCATTATCAACACTTTTTACAAATGTTCCTGCACCTCTTCTTTTAAAAACCAATCCACTCATAACAAGTTTATCTACAGCCTTCTTTACAGTTATTCTACTTACATTATAATATTCACACATTTCTTTTTCTAAAGGCAATTGTTCATTTTCTTTATACTTACCACTTAATATCTTATCTTGTAAATCTAATGCTATTTGCTCATACTTTAGCATGTTAATATTTCACCTCATATAATATTTTAATAATATTATAACATTTACATAATAAAATATTAATTAATTTATTATAAACATAGATTTGTATTTTATAAATTTATATAAAATTTTAATAAAGGCTTAATAATAATATAGAACCTAGTGATATTAAAAATATTTTATACCTTCATCCCTTATAATAAAATAAATAAAAGAACTTCTCTATAACAATTAAGTTAAGAAAAGTTCCTTTTATTAATATCTATTTATTTAATAATTCAAGAATATCTAGTATTTCCTTTGCAATTTCTCTTTCTTCTCCTTTATAAGGATATGAATGTATATGAATAGCAGGATTAAAGTTAAGTTCAATTATTGCATAACTTGAATTTTCATCATTATAATCTTCTATCATCATATCAACACCACAGATATTAGCACCAACTGACTTTGCTGATTCTACAGCTATATCTTTAAACTTTTTAGGTATTAAATCTGTATAATCTATACTATCTCCACCTGTACTAATATTAGAGTTTTCTCTTAGATAGACAATTTCATATTCATTAGGAATATAATCAAAGTCCTTACCTTCTTGTTTTAAAAATAACTTAGCATGATCATCTAAATTTATTTTTTCTAATGGAGTTTTATAGCCCTTTCCTCTTAAGGAACTTTTATTTTTTTCTTCAACAAGTTCTTTAATTGTACTAATTCCATTTCCAATAACATTTGCTGGCACTCTATGAAGAATTCCAGGAACTTTATCTCCTATTACTAAAAATCTATACTCTTTTCCTTTAATAAACTCTTCTACTAAAACTGTATTGTCATTTGCAAAAGCAATTTCAAAAGCCTCTTTAAGATCATCTTCCTTAGCTCCATCTTTAAATATTGATATACCAATTCCAAAGTTAGTTGACTTTGGCTTTACTACTATAGGTTTATCAATAAATTTATTAATATTTTCAAAAGCCTCTTCTAAGGAAAAGAACTCAAACCCACTCGGAACTTTTATATTATTTTTATTTAAAATTTCCTTTGTAACAACTTTATTTTCCATCATTAAAACTGTTATATAGCTGTCTTTAGAAGTTTTAGTTGCTTGCTTTACATATTCAATATGGTCGCCTTTCTTTAATGAAATAAAGTTTTCACTTCTATCTATTACATCAACTTTAATTCCTCTTTTCATAGCTTCCTTCATTAATATTTGAGTTGAAAGCTCTAAATCTTCAAATCCTTCTAACTTAAATCTATTTTTATAAGCATCTTCACGATATGTTTTAGCTAGTTTTAAATGACTTTCTATAAATCCTTCTTCTTTTACCATTTCAGAAATTCTATAAGCATAAGTTAATTTAGGATTTAATATCTTTTCCATCATATTATTTATTATTTCTTCTTTTCCTAAACATAGCTCATCATTCATATCTTTAATTTCATTTAATATTTGCATAGCCCAATCATTTTTAGATATAGTTTTTCCATCTTTATATAAAGTTACATCCATTTGTCCATACATAGAAATTATATTTTGATTATTTTGAGCTTCTTCTTGCCAGTTCTTATAATCACTTTCTTCTTTAATAAGTAAGTATATAGTAAATATATTTATAAAGTTTAAATCATCTAGTGATATACCAGCTTTATTAAATGGATTTATATCTATGCTTCTTATTTCAAGATAATTTATTCCATCATCTAATAATGAATCTAAAAATCTAGTGTTATCTATTGCTTTTAGCCTTATTTGTGTATATAACTCTTTATGACTATCTATAAGTTTATCATCTATAAATCTATATACGCTTGAAACGTAATCCTTAACCGAAGTATATTCTGGATGTAAATCTATAGGATTCTTATATCCGCATTCACTATTTCTATAAGATATGGCTCCATCATTAGTAAAACTATCATTTGATATCTTATTTAAATCTACTACACATTTATCACCAAAAGTCTTATGCATAATAGTAGTTCCACCTAAAAGATATATAAGTAACCATCTGTATCTTAAATAATTTCTAACTACTTTTAAATATATATTATCTCTAAAGTCTCTGTAACTTTCTTCTTTTCCAAGAACTCTATATAAATCTTTTATTAATTCTTCATTAAAAGAAAAATTATAATGTATTCCAGATATTAATTGTTTTTTTCCACCATACTTTTTCAAAAGTTTTTTTCTATAATCACTTGCTCCCTTGCCAGTATCACACTTACCATAATCTGCAACAGGAATTAAATCATCCTCTGGAATATCACATGGCATAGATTGTGGCCAAAGATATTCATCCTTAAGCTCTAATGCTGTAATATCATAAAGAGAATTTAAAAAACTATGAACCTCTTCTAAAGTATTTAAAGTTGGTGTTATAAGTTCAATTTGACTTTCAGAAAAATCAGTAGTTATATACGGATGGCTTATCTTACATTCAAACACTTCTGGATGTTTAGTTAAAGCTAACTCACCATTTTCATTTACTCTTAATGTTTCACGCTCAATTCCAAAATTTCCTCTTAATAATTTATTTTTATATTCAAGTGATTTAATCACATCTAACATCTTGATACTCCTTCCATATCTTAAATTTATAAATCGAATAAGCTGTAGTCCCTTTTAAAATACTTGATATCGATATTCCCCACCAGATTCCACTTACTCCTATATATCTTGTAAGAACTAATGCTAGTGGAATTCTAAGTATAGTAAAAATTATACTTATAAGCGCTGGTATTTTAGGCACTCCAAGCCCTGTAAATACACCGTTAGATATCATTTCTATGCTTGCAAATATTTGTGAAAATCCTATTATTCTTAAATAATCACTTGCAATTACGATAGTATTATTTTCTCTAATAAATATCTTTACTAATACTTCCGGAACAAATATAAATATTACACTTACAAATAAAGCATAAATAATTCCTATTCCTACTGCTGTATTATAACCTTCATTTATTCTATCATACCTTTTAGCTCCATAATTTTGGCCAACAAAACCAGCAATAGCTCCATTTAATCCACCTACAACCATATAAACTATAGATTCTATTTGTAGACCTATTTTTTGAGCTGCTATTGCATCTGAACCAAATCCCCCTATTATTCTAGCTAAAATTATATTTACTAAAGTAAATAATACTCTTTGAAAAGACATAGGAAGTCCTAAAACAGTTATTTCTTTAATCTTACTATAATCTAATCCATTTTTTAAATTAATACTAAATAAACTCCTTGCCTTCACTATAAATAATAAAAACATTATACCATTTGCTATTAAAGTTCCAAGTGCAGCACCTGTAACACCTAACTTTGCTCCGTATATAAATAAAGGATCTAGGATCATATTTATAACTACTCCAATTGCACTTATATTAAGAGCACTTTTGTTAACACCAAAACTATTAAAAATTCTGATAAATAAAGTATTAAAGAAGGAAAAGAAAAGCATTGGCGAACTTATAGCTAAATAAATATACGCTTCTTTCTCAACTATAGTATTACCTAAATTTAAAAACTGTATAAAGTTCTTTCCAAAAAAGATCAATACTAAACAATATATTAAACTAACAATTCCATTTAATATTACTCCATTAGATATATACTCTTCTACTGCTTTATTATCTTTTTTTCCTATAGAATGTGCAACTTTTATTCCTGTCCCTATTACAACAAAAGCATTAATTGAATATCCAAGTCCAATAAAAAAGCTAGAGGATCCTATACTTGCTACTGCATCACTACCAAGTCCCCCTACCCATAACATATCTATTAAGTTATAAGTAAATTGTAATAGAGAACTTCCTATTATAGGTATTGCTAAAGTAATTAATACCTTTAACACATTACCCTTAGTTAAATCAACTTTTTTCATATTTTTCTCCATTTTCAAAGTTATTCACATTTATCCATACACTTTGAACTACATATACATTTTTGATTATCAGTCAAAATACTATTTAAAAATCTCATAACTTCATCACATGATTCTATATCCAAACTATAATACATCCATGTACCTTCTTTTCTGCATTTTACTATCCCACAATCCATCAATACTTTCATATGATGTGATAATGTTGGTTGGGTAAAATGAAAACTTTCTAATATTATACAAGCACATTTTTCTCCTGTAGATAGCATATCTACTATTTTTACTCTATTTATTTCACCTAGTGCTTTAAATATCTTTGTATTCTTCTCATAGTTTTTAATCATAACACCCTCCTTACATAGATAGTTGTCTATATATAGTTTATAAATTATATAGATGATTATCTATATACAACATATTTAAATATAGATTATTATCTATGTTTAGTCAATATATAATCTGTAATATTTTGCGAAGCAAAATGGTGAAAGAATGAAAAAATAAAAGAATGAAAAAATTAAGGTGAAAAATACTTAAAGGATTTTTAAAGAAAGTAGTATCACCAAAAGAAAAATATCTTCTGCTAATATCCTAAGATAAAAGAAGCACCTTGGCTTCTCAAGGTGCTTTTAAAAATAAAAACATATTTATAGAATTAATTTAAATTAACTATTCTTTATATAAATAACTTTGCCTGATCTATCAATATGCGCTTTTAACTCATCATCATTTAAATGTATATAATCTACTATATCAAATAAATATGGTAATGGACCTTGATCTTCTAATAAGGAATGTAATCTTGAAACAGTATCAAAATTAATATTTTCTCCTATAATAGCTAAATCTATATCTGATCCTGGCTTGTAATTTCCCTTAGCCCTAGAGGCAAAAATAATTGTTTTTTCAATTTCATTAAATTTACTAAGCTTTTCTCTTATATAATTTAAATCAAATTCTTTTAATCAAAACTCCATAATTATTCCTCTAACTTTTCTAATAATTCTTTTATTATAGGATAATATGCTGATTTTATTAATTCTTCTGCTTGCTTAGCAACTTCTTCATCATAAGTATGTGCCATTAAATTTCTTTTTTCTAATGCATCAATCCATATATGTCCTTCTATAATTAACTGTGTTTGAAAAGCTATTTGAATTGTTGATCGTGGACTTTTGACTTCATATCCTTCAAATTCTAGATAATCCTTCATTGTTTTCCATGCTAATTCAAAAGTATATTAAAAACATTGAATTAATCCTTGTACTTCAAATTTATTAAGGTCACCTTTTTTTATAAACTCGCTTAATTGAGCTGCTGCCTTTTTAAAATTTGAAAATCTTTGCTTCCAGCGTATATCTTGATTCATATTTAACACCTACTTCCTTATGACTTTATTTTAAACTTCTTAATTTTTCTATTTCTTCTTTTTGCTCTTTTATTACTCTTAAATATTCCTCTTCTTTATTAAACCATTCCTTACTTAAATCATTTATTAAAGAAGCCATTTCATCAGCACTACCTGCAATTCTGTTAAATAAAAGAAGATTTGACTTTAGTATTTCTGGTATTTCTACATGAGAATATCTAAGTCTATGATCAATTTCACCATAACCTTCTTCAAATATTGTTCTAACTTGAATTTCAGCTATAACTTTTTCGTTAGTTGGATAAAACTCAACTAAGTAATGAACTGATCTATATCCTGATATTCTTGATCTAACCTCAATATCTAGTTCTTCAAACTTTTTAGTATTATCTCCTTCTCTAACATTTGCAGTAACCTCTATAACCTTCCAAGTCTTAGTGATAAATTCATGAATATCCTGCCACTGATCTTTAAATATATGTATAACTCTAATTCCAATTAAATCATTTATTTCATTTTTATAATTATCTAAAGTAAATTGAAAGTCTTCGCCATATTTTAATTTTCTATCTTCAGTTTTTCTTATTATTTTTTCAATTAATCTATCTGGATCTTTTATCCTTGATTTAACTGAATGAATCATTGGCTGAGAACGTAAAATATTAGATATAAAATCTGCTTGATTCTCATAAGATATTTCATAATCTACAAAATCATTATAAATATCTTTTAAAACTTCGATATCTATATTATTTTCTTTTATTATCTCTTCTACCTGTGGATATTTTAATATGAATTCATCTATCCTAAAACTCTTTTTCATTTCCTTATTCCCCTTTGGCTATAGGATTATTATAGTAGTTTAATTTTATCTACCTTTTCTACTATTACTCTTGCTATTTCTTGACTTTGATCCCTTACCTTTAAAATCTCCAAATTTTTCTTTTGCCGCACCTTTGTTATTTGTAGACTTTGAATTTGATTTACTATTCATTTTTGAAGATGACTTTGAAGAAGATTTTGACTTAGGGCCTTGTTTACCTCTATTAGAACTTCCTCTTGCTATTGCTTCTTCCTTTTTCATCTTAGCCATATATCTATCAGCTTTTGATTTTATTAAGCATTTAGGACCATTTCCTATTAAGTCTTCTCTTCCTGCTTTAACTAAAGCATCATGAACTAAGTTATAGTTCTTAGGATTTTTAAATTGAAGAAGTGCTCTTTGCATAGCTTTTTCTTCTCTTGTCTTTGGAATATAAACCTCTACACCAGTTATAGGATCTACTCCTGTATAGAACATAGCAGTTGATAATGTTCCTGGTGTTGGATAGAAATCTTGAACTTGCTCTGGCTGATATTTTGTATCTCTTAAATATTCAGCTAATTCTATAGCTTCATTTAATCCACTACCTGGATGACTTGACATTAGGTATGGAATTAAATATTGTTCTTTACCTAATTGCTTGTTAATCTTAAAGAACTTTTCTCTAAATCTATCATAAGTATCACCGGAAGGCTTACCCATATATTTTAAAGTATTAGCTGCAACGTGTTCTGGAGCAACTTTTAATTGTCCACTAACATGGTGTTCAACAAGTTCTCTAAAGAAAGTATCATCTTTATCTGCCATTATGTAGTCATATCTTAATCCTGAACGAACAAATGCCTTCTTTACTTTAGGAAGTTTTCTTATCTTTCTAAGTAATCCTAAGAATTCACTATGATCTACTATTAAGTTTTTACATGGCTTTGGAGTTAAACATTGTTTACTCTTACATGCACCTATAGTAAGCTGTGTTTTACAAGCTGGTTTTCTAAAGTTTGCAGTTGGGCCTCCAACATCATGTATATATCCCTTAAAATCTTTAAGATTAGTTATTTCAACAGCTTCATCTAATATAGACGCTTCACTTCTACTTTGAACAGCTCTTCCTTGATGGAAAGTAATTGCACAAAATGAACAGTTACCAAAACATCCTCTTGAGCTTACTATACTAAACTTAACTTCTTCTAAAGCTGCAATTCCGCCAAATTCATCATATATAGGATGACATTCTTTAGTGTATGGAAGTGCATAAACTTTGTCTAATTCTTCTCTTGTAAGAGGCATTTCTGGAGTATTACAAACTACATATCTATCTCCATGCTTTTGTACAAGTACTTTCCCTCTTACAGGATCTTGTTCTTCATATTGTATTTTAAAAGCCTCTGCATATTTCATTTTATCTTTTGTAACTTCTTCTCTTGAAGGTAATAACTTATAATCACCATAAATTTCATCTAATGAATCTATAGTATATGTAGTTCCATTTATATGCCTTATGTATTTTGCTTCAAATCCATCATTTAAAGCATTTGCAACTTCTACAATTTGCTTTTCACTCATTCCATATGTTATAAGATCTGCTCCACTATCTATAAGTATTGAATTTCTTACATTATTATCCCAATAATCATAGTGAGCTAGTCTTCTTAAACTTGCTTCAAGTCCACCTATAACAATATTTATATTTTTATAAGCTTCTCTTATTTTATTACAATAAACTATTGTAGCTCTATCTGGTCTTGCTCCCATTTTCCCACCAGGAGTATAAAGATCTTTTTCCCTTCTTCTCTTGCTTACAGTATAATGGTTAACCATAGGATCCATATTCCCACCATTAACTAAGAAAGCAAGCCTTGGTCTTCCAAGCTTCATAAAATCGTCTGTACTATGCCAATCTGGCTGTGGGATTATACCAACTTTATATCCTGCATCTTCTAATACTCTTGAAATAATTGCTGTTCCAAAACTATGATGATCTATATAGGCATCCCCTGTTACTATAATGAAATCACATTGTTCCCATCCACGTTCTTGCATATCTTCTTTACTGATTGGTAAAAATCTGTTATTTGACATTTAAACACCCACTTTTTTAAAATTGACAATTGATACTTGAAATCTTCGTATTAATCCCCTACATATCAATATTAACGTTACGTCTAATGATTATAACATTTTAAATCAATTAAATCATTTATTTTTTGTAAATTGGAATTAAAATTAATGATATGTATTAACTTTCCGATTTTTATATAATTTCTAACATAATTCTAAATTTAAGATATATAAGATGACTAAATTTTTATAACTCACTTCACTGGCCCAATCAAAATTCTTAATGCTATATTACTATCTTAAATAATGGTTATATCTTCTAATTATAATAAAGTACATAATTTAATATATATCATTACTTAAGTTAATTTTTTATTTAAAAATTTTAAAACTTATCGCTTTTTGCATATTTAAATAATAGATAAAAAAACTACTTAATAAGCCCTCAAAAGCAGTAAATTCAATACTTTAAAAGGATATAACAAAACGTGATACCCTTTAGAAATCAAAATATGGATAATATTAAATTTATTTCTTCTTACCTTAATGAACTAATAATTTTTATTAATCTCCTAATACTATAAAGGTAATATTATTTTAGGAGGGAAAATTTATGAAAAATGATAACAGAAGAACTCATTCAAAAGAAAATGTACTAAGAAATGGGACAAAAACTCAAAATCAACAAGCAAATAGTTCATATAATTTTACAGTTGAAGAACCTGCTCTTAATGAAAGTGGAGTTGAAGCAAAGAAAAGAGGATTTTAGGTGCTATCGCACAATTAAGAATTAAAAATGTATAATTGATAATTCATGTGAAAATAACTTAAAATAGTAAAGAGTAGTTATTTTTGTTTAAAACAAAAATAACTACTTTTCTATGCAATTTAAAAGTTTATGAATCTTAGGGTGCTTGTGGGTGCTTTATATCCCACTTACTATTTAAATTAATGATTTAATTTTCTTAACTCCTTAACTGTTTCAATATCTAATCCTGTCTTTTCTGAAATAATTTCATCATCTAATATATCAAGTAATTTTATAGCTAACTCTTTTCTTGCCTCTTCTCTTCCCTCTGCTCTTCCTTCCGCTCTTCCTTCTGCTCTTCCTTCTGCTTTTCCCTCTTCTTTTGCCTTGTCTTTCATATCTTCTAATATAAAAGCATTTCTTGCAACCATAAGCTCAACCTCCATTTTATCCGCTTCTAATATCTTTATAGCTGAATCTGCTAACTCTTTAACTACGGTATTCTTAATCCAATTCTTAATTGCTTTAATTTCAGTTTCTGAAAGAGAATTAAAATATAAAGCTATAACCTTTATTCTTTCTAAAAACTCTAACGCATCTACTTTTTGATCTAATAAAAATATTGCAGATGTAACATTTTTACTTATTACAAGATTTTCTTTATTAAATTTCTCATCATTACTTATATCAAAAACATCATAAGTAAAATTTAAAATATTACTTCCAAAAAGTTCTTCATTATAAATCATTTTTCTAAATTCTTTTGGAACTTCCCATTTCTCTTCTCCATTATATAAAACAACAGGAATTACAGCTGGTATTTTTATATTCTTATCATACTTTTTATGCTTTGCATTAACAGCATGTTCTCTTAATATTTCACACATATAAAAAAGTAATCTAAGAGGCATTCTGTAATCTACTGTTGATTGAAATTCTAAAAGTATATAAAAATATACTTCGGTATTATTAATATTAGCTTTATAAACAATATCAGACTCTAGTTCTTCATAATCTGCTGTTATATATGATTTATTTACTAAAGTTAGATTTTCAACAACTAAATACTTAGTCCACTCCTTATCTACTAAAGATTTAAATAAATCTACTGCTATCTCCTTTTTCGAATATAAATCTTTATAGCTCTTATCATGTATATGATGAATATCCTTTTTTATATTTTCACTCATTATCTTTTATTCCTCGTTTATCTTTTGTTTAATTTATTACCTTTATTATATTAAATTATTCATTTCTCATCAATAATTACTGCACTTGTTAAGTATTATATCATATTTTATAATGCCAAACCTGCCCTTATTTTAATTAGTAAATTAACGCTAATTAACGCTATTTTTAATATATTTATATAAAAATATATCAAAAAAAGTTGTAGTTTTCACTACAACCTTCAACAAACTAAAATTATCTTACATTTTTCTTCTTTTATCTATTGCTACAGCTAAATTTCAATAGATTTCATTTTTTTAAAGTAATAAATTCCAAGTGGAATTGATGCTGAAAGCCATGCAACTGGGTCAGCTAAACATATTCCTGTATATCCTATAAAACTAGGTAATGCAAAAGCAACCACTGCTCTTGCTATAAGCTCGAAAGCCCCTGCCATCATTGGAACAAAGGATTCCCCCATACCTTGAAGTGCATTTCTATATATAAATATTAGCCCTAATGGTATAAAGAATATAGCAGAATAATTAAGACATTCTTGAGCATATGCTAAAATACTTGCATCTGGATTTTCAATGAATAATCCTACGAAGAATTTACCTCCAAATACTAATATTATACCCGCAATAATACTTGTAATTACAGATATCTCAGTACATTTTTTTACACCTTGTTTTATACGTGCATAGTTCTTAGCTCCTAGATTTTGTCCACAATATGTTGCCATAGTAACACCAAAAGTTATAGCTGGTTGCATTACTATTTGTAATACCTTTGATGCTGCTGTATAAGCTGCAATAGCTGAAGAACCAAAGACATTTAAAGCTCCTTGAACTGTCATAATACCAATAGCTGTTATAGAAAATTGTAGAGCCATAGGAATTCCAATTTTTAAATGTTTTTTATAAACCCTACTCTTAACTTTAAAATCTTCCTTTTTCAATCTTAAAATCTTATATTTTTTATATGTATAAATTAGACATAGTAATCCAGAAACTCCTTGAGAAATAATTGTTGCCCACGCTGCTCCAGCTACTCCCATTGAAAAGTTAACTATAAATACTATGTCTAGAACTATATTTAATATAGAAGCAACTATTAAAAAGTACAAAGGAGTTTTACTATCTCCTAAAGCTCTTAATATACCTGCTATAATATTATAAACTACTGTAGCTATAGTTCCTCCATAAATTATTATTATGTATGAATTTGCATCATCTATTATATTCTCTGGAGTATTCATTAAATGAAGCAAAGGTTTTGCTAGTACAACACTTACTAAAGTAATTATAATAGTTGCTATTACAGATAATACTAATGCACTTGCCACTGCTTTTTTCAAGCCTTCTTCATCTTTAGCTCCAAACTTTTGAGATACTAAAACAGCAAATCCACTTGTTAAGCCAACAACAAAACCATTTATTAAAAATGACATAGAACCTGTAGATCCAACTGCTGCTAGTGCATCTACACCTATAAATCTACCAACTATGATAGTATCCACCATGCTATAAAACTGCTGAAATATATTTCCTATAAGTAGTGGTATTGAAAATAATAGTATTAATTTAACTGGATTTCCAGTCGTCATATCTTTTGTCATATTTCTTGCCATAACTCTACTAATCTCCTATAAATTTATTCTCGATTATATAGAATACCATCTTTCTTAAGAATTATAAAGTCTTTTAATTTTTCCATGTAAAATATTTCTTTTATAAACTTTTATATTATGTTAAGTAATTTAAAATAAGTATTAACTCAGTTGAGCTAATACTTACTTTAATGCTTAAATATTAAATTATCTTCTACTTCTATGGTGTTTACTATGTGAAGAACGTCTTCTACCATTATTTGAATTTGAATTAACATTATTATTCATACCGCCACCATTCATAGCATTAAAAAGCATAGCTAATGGATCCATTTGTTGGTTTCCATTATTATTCATATTATTAGCATTATTATTTGAAGTAGGATTATTTTGACTGCCTCCACCCATTAACATACTCATTAACTGGTTCATATCTACGCTACCATTACCTGAACTTCTTTGCTGATTTCCTGCTCCTGCAGAATTCATACCGCCTAATCCATTCATGAGCATTGATAAGGGATTATTTGCATTAGGATTTTGAGAACCAGCATTTCCTCTATTGTTAGTATTTCCTCCATTTTGATTTGGCATATTCATACCATTTCCGCCCATAAGCATACTTAACAATTGGTTCATACCATTTCCCTGACCATTCATTCCATTACCTGCTCCATTCATTCCTCCCATTCCATTCATTAACATAGATAAAGGATTATTATTGGCACCGTTCATTTGATTTTGTCCACCCATAGGTCCACCCATCATAGAACCTAATAGCATATTAATAAGTGGGTTTCCTCCTCCACCTAATCCGCCTAGTGGATTTCCGCCTCCACCCATATTAGGCATTCCGCCTCCCATAAGGCCCCTAAAAAGCATATCCATCATTTGCATATGGTTTTCTCCTATTAAATTATTGTTACTATATAAGTATTTCACTATAATTCATTTTGCTACAACTATTTTAAAGTTAATATACTATTTAATTAAAATATTCTATAAAAATAAACACCTTCTAATTAGCCCACTAATTATACAAGGTGTTTATTTCACTAATGTTTTTACTATATTACTATGAATCAAGAGTAATCTTGCTTCTTTTATTTGTGTTTATTTTCATTAATACTTTTACTACATCTACTGAAGCTTAAATCCATTAATTAGCTTATTATAATCAAGTTCATTCCCATTACTCATATTTATATAACAATCATATATATTATTTACAAACATTTTTCTATTTTCAAGAAACTCCTTGGCTCCTAGAAATTCCTTTTGGAACATAGTGATTTTCATTTTATCTTCTATAAATCCAGTTATTAAGTATAAGTTTCTTATACTATAATCACTATGAACTTTTGATAAATCTTCTATCATTTGCTTTATTATTGAATCATAGGTTTCAACTAAATATTTATTAGCATCTTTAATTTTATATGGAAGAATATATTTATCTGCAAATATTGTTAATACTGCTCCAACAATTACAAATATTATTCTATATAAAGCAAGCTTAATTGTACCGCCTGTAATAGCAGCAGATGCAATTGCAGATATAGTAACAAGAACAATAGTATTTCTATATCCATTTGCAAATGGGTTTAAATATCCTACTACTAGCAATATAGCTCCTCTTGCTGCCTGATTTTTTATTAAACTAAAAGCAATTAATACAATTACTACTCCAATTAAAGTACCTTCAACTCTTTCCTTAATTCTTGTTTTTGATATTTCTGAATAAGGTTGAATTAGCGAAAAAATTGTAAATGCCATCCATCGCCCTTCTGACAAATTAAAATATTGTGTTAAAAATACTGTTATTGAACCAATTATTCCAAGTCTTATTGAATATCTTACTTTTGCAGAATCTATATTAAAGTTCTTTTTGTGAATATATATATTATGAAAATGATGTGGAATTTCATAATCTCTTTTTATAGAATCCTTTTCTCTCCTATTTAAATCACTAATATGCTCAAATTCATCATTTAGACATCTAATTAAATTAGTGAACTCTTCTACATAATAATTATCTATTTCTTTATCATACATTTTATTTTTAAATATATTTATATTGCTTGAAGTAAAATCTCTATTTTTTATAATTTCAACTTCCCTATAAATATCATCTAATAGTGAACCGTATATTTCCTTATTAGTTAAATTATTTATTGAATCTAATAATATATTTATACGCTCTAAAGCCCACAAAATATCAGTTGATATACTGGCATCATTAGTTAAATAGTAATCCTGAACTCTCTTATCATATATTATTCTTTTTAAGGAATTTATAGATTCACCTATTTTAATATTTTCTTCATGAAAATTTTTATTTTCTTTTATTAGTCTAATTTTAGATAAAGTCATTCCACTAATTCCATCTAATATTTTCCCACCAGTAGTAAATATTCTATCCCTATTTACTACAAACTGTACGATCATTACAAATACAGCACCAAAAATCAATGATAAAAGTCTATTAAATAAAACTTCTCCGTAGGCTGGATAAAACAACATAAAGAAATATTGAAGTCCAAATGGAACAACAATAGATTTTTTTAAATTATAGCTAAATAAATATCCAATTATAAATAGTGCTATAAAATTTATAAATATTCCAATCCATATATTTTGAATTGCTAAAACTGAAAAAAGTAAACTAAATAAATTTACAAGTAATACTTTAATAAAATTTTTAAATGGTGCTATAGTTAAATCTCTTTCCATCAAAGTTAGTGCTGCAGTTATTACTGTAACTCCAACTAAAGTATTTTCTTGCCCAAACATAACCTTAAAAAGACTAATAAAGGAAATAATAAATATAAATATTATTGTATTTGATATTATCTTCTTTTTATCCATTATCCTCTCTCCTTTTTTACATACAAGAAAAAATACTATCATAACAAAATAGCAAATTCAATAACGTAAAAATTTTAAACTTTTCTTTAATATTATCAACAATATAAAAAAATATATTATTTTTTATTTGTAAAACTATTTAATTAATATATCTTAAAATAATAAAGATGACTTTCTAATTCTTTTATAGTTATTAGTAAAAAAATAATGGATATATGATTTAAATACAAAAATCATATATCCTTTATAACTATATCTTCTTTCTATCGCTCTTTTTCTTAAGAAGAGCACTTGTATCTAACGATTCTTTCTTTGGAGCTTCTTTATCTAACTTTTTCTTTGATTTTTTATTATCTATTTCTTTACCTTTTTTATCTTTACTTTCATTTTCCTTAGTTGAATCTTGCTCCAAAGCTTCAACATTCATTCTAACATTAACCTTATTTTTTGACTTACTATTTTCTGATGATATAGTATTTTCTTTAATAATTTTCTTTTCTTCTTTTATATTAATCTCATTATTTTTTATAGAATTAGAATTTTTAGCTACTTTTTCTTTTTTAACTTTATCTTTTCTCTTCTTAAAAAATCTAACTAAATCTATATTTAATCTTCTATAAGCTATATCAAGCATAAATAATAAAATACTTATTACTATTAATGGAGTTGTTAAATTTATCTTTTTATATTCTCTTTGAAGCTTTCCTTCAAAAACTTCTTCTGGCTTGTTTATAAAACTTCCCTTTGTTTCTTTAACTACTACATCTAACTTTTCTCCATTAGTATTAAATTTATATTCATCTGAATATTGAAGAGCAAATGCTCCTTTATAATTATTTTTTACCTCTCCACTTTCCTCTTCTCTTATACTAAAATTATAAAATCCTAATGAGTCTAGTGGAATATTAGCTTCAAATTTTCCTGGCTCAACTTGACTTAATTCGAATTCCCCTTCTTCGCCATTTTCACCATTGTATATCCCTTTAACCTTTGCATCTTTAGATATCTTATCATTATAAAATTCTACTTTTGCTTCATTTCCTTCTTGGCTAATATTAAGTTTTCCTTCTTCTCCATACTTTGGAATAGTAAAGTAAACCATATTTTTTATAAGCTGTGGGCCATACTCCCAAGCTAAATAGTTTTTACTCCACTCACCACTAACGTCTGATGTAAAGCTTACTGTTTTTCCTATTCCATATTGCATAGCTGCAAGTATTGGCTCATCATGATTAGAGCTTAATATTTCAACTGCATTTTCTTTTATAGAGGTTCCTATATATCCAAGTAAACTTGGAATTCCATCTGATGTTTTAACTCCTGCTAATATTTCATGGTTACTTAATATCTTAGGGGTAAATTCTTCATTTATTATATATGTCCCTGCTGATAAAAGAACTTCCTTTGCAAATATTCTAGGAATATCAGTATATATATCTGTATAATAACTTCTTCCTTTTCCTATTGAAGCAAGCTGATTCAGAAGATCAGCATTAGCACCTTCACCAACTGCAACTGTTGATAAAGTAATATTATTATCATTAAAGTTTTGAAGAAGATTAGCATAATTATCAAATCCATATCCATCTTGACCATCAGTTAATAATATTGTGTGCTTTATCTTTGCACTACTTTGCATTTGCATATTATAACCTTGTTCAAGTGCTGGATAAATTGATGTTCCTCCTCTTATTTGAATTCCAGATATAAGTTCCTTTATAGCTTCTTTATCTCCAACCTTTTGCAGAGGCACAACCTCATCATAAGTATCATCAAATGCTATTACTGATATCTCATCTACTTCTCTTAAGTTTTCTAATGCCTTCATTGCAGCTTCCTTAGCTAAAGTTAATTTACTAACTCCACCACCTTCAGCACTCATACTACCTGATTTATCTATTATTAAATTGATACTTATTGCAGGAACTTCATTTTTTCCTCTCTTATCCATATAAACAGGCAATACTTTTTCAAGTGAAGTATCTTTATATCCTCCAAGAGCATAAGAATCTTCACCACCAAAGGTTATTAATCCACCACCATAGTCTTTTACATAAGCTTCTATATTATCCATAAAGCCATTGCTCAAATCATCTCTATGGACATCATTTAAAACTATTGATTTGTATTCCAATAATTCATTTAAAGTACTTGGTGATCCACTTGGAGCTATTTTCTTAATATTAGCACCTGAATTTGATAATATTCCTTCTAAAGCTTCAGAATCACCTTTAACTCCATTAATAAGAAGAATATTAGGCTTATCCATTACGTTTGTAAAAGTACTAAATTCATTATTAACTTTGTTTGTGTCTCCATCTGCTTCTATTAAAACTCTATATCCTTTAAATCCACCAGAACTTTGCTTATCTTTAAATACAAAAGAATTCTTTCCTTTTTGTATTTGTACCTGCTGTTCTCCTACTTTATTTCTTCCTGAAAATAATGTTAGCTTAGCCTTTGTTGCATAATTTGATTTTATATCAATAGAAACTGAAAACTCCTCGCCTACTGATATATTATCTGGTACTTTAACATTATCAACGTAAATTTCTTCTCCCTTTTCTCCAGTAATCTTATAAATTTTAAAATCTATTTTTTGTTCATTAATTAACGGTATAGATTTTAATATATCGCCTTGATTTTCTTCTCCATCAGTTATTAAAACTATTCTTTTAGAGCCACCTCTTTCAAATAATCCTAAAGCACTTTCTACTGCTTCTTGAATATTTGTTGCTGTTACAACTGGCTTTTCGTCTATAGATTTATATTCTTTTTTCTTATTTAACACTTTATCAATTTTTGAATCATCTCCAAATAAAACTACTCCAGCTTTATTTCCTTTAGGCATTGACTCTATAGCTGTAGATATAAAATCCTTCCCTGATTCTTCAAAGTCACTTGTACTTTCTGATACATCTAGTAAAAATACAGTTGATATATTTCTTCCCTTTAAATTTATAGTTATATTTCCAAATGCAAATATTAAAAGTGTAAAAATCACTATTCTACTTATAAATATTGCAATTTCATTTTTACTCCATGGTTTATATTTTTTAAAGCTATAATACATAAAGGCAAAAATAATTGGAATCAATATTAAAAAGTACAAATTTCCTATTTCTATCTTCATCTCTTCTTTGCCTCCTAATTTCCTCTCTTATACATAATCCACTCGAAAGCTACTACTGAAATAGCTAATATTATAAGTAATGGAGAAATATTTAAGCCTCGTTTTAAATCAGCTTTTGCATCACTTATATTTTCACTTTCACCAATATTATTTATATTAGTGTTACTTTCCTTTTCTGATGGAAAGTTAACTGAAAATAATTCTTTTTCTTCTAAGACATTTAGCTTATAAATCCCAAGTTCACTATCTTCTTTTATTTCATCACCTGACTTTATTTCTAATGTATTTCCACTTGGATATGTTAAAGTAATATTATTATCTAATGACACGCCTTTAGCTATTATCTTTTCTCCAACTTTAAAGTTACTTTTATATACCATTCCACTTGATATTAAATTTTCTCCAAGCTCATACATTAATACAGGAAATTCCTTTTTAAGTGCAAAATCACTATTGTGAAGATCAAAAGATAAAGCAGCTATTTTTCTTCCATCAACTTCTCCTTTAAATCCTATATAACTTTCATCTATATTTAAGAAGCCTCTTCCGTAATAAGGAATTTCTATTGCATTATACTTAGCAGCAGTAAATGTTGTATCTTCTAAGTACTTTGAAAGTTCTCCTATAACAGCTTTAGCCTCTCCCCCTTCTCCCCCTGAAACAACATTAAAGAATTCATTTGAAGCTGGATTAATAAATAGTATGCTTCCTTTCGATGGCATTATATCAGGAGTAACATTATCAAATACATATAAATCATATGCATCTGCACTTGTTAAGTTTGATGCATCATTAGTCTTATATACTTCTGTATTTTCAATGCTGCCAAAGGCTCTTTCTAAAAATAGATTTTGTTCTGTAACTATAAGAACCTTATTTACTTTTTTCTTTCCTACAACATGGTTATAAGTGTTGTCACCAAGGATCATATCTTTTCTAGATAATTCTCCCTTTAAAACTTCACCATTTATTTTAGGCAAGTCAAAAGTTAATGTTTTATTTTCTCCTTCTTGTAATTGCAAGCTTTCAACAGCAGCAAGTTCTTCTCCATCATAAAGAGAAAAATCACCTTCATAAACCCCTGTACCCCTATTTGTTATAGTTGCTATAACTCTTACTTTATCTTCTAAAAACTTATGAGATACATTGTCAACAGATGCATTTACTCCTGAATTGGCTAATGATACAACCTTTCCATTTACATCGCCTAATGAAAGTTCTTTATCTGTAAAAGCAATAACTTCGTATTCTTCTTCAATACCTTGGCCTATTGCTTTTATAAAAGATAAAGTATCATTTATATCTCCAGTATTATAACTTTGAGGTATTGATTCAATTATTTCATTAGAAACTTCTTTATTAAAATCTCCATTTTGTAGTAAGTTACTACTTCCATCAAAGCTTATTATAAAAGTATTAGTATCATCCTTTGTTGATTGTAAAAACTCCTTAGCAAGGACTTTACTTTCATCTAGCCTAGTATTATTACCATATTCAGCACTCATGCTTGCAGTATTATCTAATACTAAAATAATATTTTTATAACTCTTACCTCCAAAGTTTAAAAAAGGTTTCATTAAACTTAAAATAAGTAAAAGTAATATTATTATTTGCAAAAGTAACAAAATATTTTTTCTTAGCTTTTCCCATGGAGTGTTTGCTCTAGTATTTTTATAAACTTCATTCCACAAAAGTGTTGAAGATATAACCTCTTCTTTATACTTTCTTTTTAATATATAAAGCATTATTAAAAGAGGAATTGTTATTAATAAAAATAAGGGCCATAAATTTGTGAATCCCATAACATAATCCTCCTAATACAATACTCTTTTCTTGCTAAACTCACCTAATATTATTTCTTCTATTTCCATAGATGAATTTACACTTATAAATTTACCACCATATTTTCTTGTAATATCCTCAATAGACTTTTTATAAGACTTTAAAGTATTTTTATACTCTTTTATCAAACTTGGAGTTAAACTCATTTTTACATTTTCACCTGTCTCACTATCTATAAATGTAATTTCATTATTGAACTCTGGATCGATTTCCTCATTTGATAATATTTGAACCAATATTATATCTTGCTTTTTAAAAGCTAAATACTTAAGAGCATCTTCTAAATCTTTTAATCCTTCATTATTTAAGAAATCAGATACAACTACCGATACACCCCTAGGAGTTAATGGTCTCTTTTTTATACTGCTCGTAATATCTGTTTTACCATCAAATTCAATATTTTCTAACTCTCTTAATATCCTTTGAAATGCTTTGTTTCCAGCTGCTGATTTTATACTTTGTATATCCCCGTTATCCATAGTGCTTATATTCACTCTATCTAAATTATTTAAGGCAATATAGCTTAAAGCAGCAACAACTTTTAATGCTGTATCTTTTTTATTTTCACTTCCATAGTCCATTGATTTACTTTTATCAACAAAGAAATTAAAAACACCTTCTCTTTCTTCCATAAAAACCTTTATAAAAAACTTATCAAATCTACCATATGCATTCCAATCTATTCGCCTAAAATCATCACCTGGAGCATATTCTCTATAATCAGAAAACTCTACAGAAACTCCTTTTGCTTTTGACTTTCTTCCTCCTTGTGTTCCCGAGGAAAGCTTAAAATTTATATGCATATTTATTTTATTTAGCTTTTTAAAAAAGTCCTCATTAAATATCCTTTCACTCATTTTTTACACAACCTTTAAATCTTCTAGTATCTTATCTATAATACTTTCTTCTGTTAAGCCTTCTGTTATAGCATCAAAATTTAGTATTATTCTATGTCTTAAAACAGGATAAGCTAAAGCCTTAATATCCTCAAATGATACATTTAACCTACCTTCCATAACGGCTCTTACTTTTGCTCCACTAATAATACCTTGTGCAGCTCTTGGACTTGCCCCTGCTTCTACATATCTCTTAACAAACTCTGAAGCTTCTGGAATTTCTGGATGAGTTGCTAATATAAGCTTTAATGCAAATTCTTTAACTGCTTCTGCAAGTTTTATTTCTCTAATTGCTTCTCTTATCTTTAATATTTCATCGCCTTCAAGAACAGCATCAAATTCAACTTTGTTATTAGTTAATGTTAAATCCATAATAGCCTTAAGCTCTTCTAGATTTGGAAAATCTACATTTAACTTAAATAGAAATCTATCTAATTGTGCTTCTGGAAGTGGATATGTTCCTTCTTGTTCTATTGGGTTTTGAGTTGCAAGCACCATAAATGGTTTTGACATTTCATATGTTGTCTTACCAACTGTTACTGTTTTTTCTCCCATAGCTTCAAGTAATGCAGATTGAGTTTTAGGAGTTGCTCTATTTATTTCATCTGCTAACAGTAAATTTGTAAATACAGGTCCCTTTTCAAATTTAAATAAAGTTTTATCATTTTCTTTAACTACTATATTTGTTCCAACTACGTCTGCTGGCATTAAATCTGGTGTAAACTGTATTCTTGAAAAGCTTAAATTTAGTACCTTCCCAATTGTTTTTACTAACTGAGTTTTTCCCATTCCAGGCATACCCTCTAAAAGTACATTACCATCTGCAAAAATAGCAATTAAAACATTTCTAATTATATCCTTTTGTCCTATTATTCCTTTAGATATTTCTTCTTCACATCTTCTTATTTTCTCTGAAACTTCTATTATTTCTTTTTCACTTATTTCCATACTTTTCACCTCTTAGTTTAATCCTTCAAAATAATCCTTTATAAGATCTTTTAAACTTTCTGGAAGATTACTATTATTTGCACCTTCTAATGCACTGTTAGTATAATCTCCTATTACCTTATCGTAATTTATTTTATTTCCATCTAAATTAAATCCATTTTCAGTTTCTATAGTTTGGGAATTTCCATCTTGATTTTTATTTCCAGTTAGATTTTCATCATTTCCAACGTCTCTTCCTGGAATATATATTTGCTCTCCCTCTTTATTTTCTAAATCATTTTCTTTGCCTTCATCACTTCCTGTATTCCAACCTGTTCCACTTCCATTTCCACTTTCATTCCCGTTTCCACTTCCTGATCCACTACCTGATCCATTTCCTTCGCCTTCACCTTCGCCTTCGCCCTCTCCTTGACCTTCGCCTTCGCCTTCTCCTTCGCCTTCTTTATCTCCAGGCTTCTTTCCACTACTATTACTTTGTGAATTTTGAATAGCATCCTTTAGACTTTCTGCATCAAGCTTTCCATCTAGAACTGAGTTTGAAGCTTCACTTAAGGCTTCTGAAAGATTTTCATCACTTACGCTATTAGAGGCATTTGCAAGAGCTTTTGATAAATTATTTAGCTCACTACTACTCATATTTCCCAGGGATTTTTTTAAGTTTCCTAAAGCCTTTTCTAATTTTTCCTTATCCTTAGACAATATTGCATCTGCAAGCTCTTTACCTTCCTTCTTTTTCATAAGCTCATTAGTCAATTTATTTAAGTCTTTCTTTGCGCCTTCTTCTTTATCTTTATTAAACTCATCTAATAAATTCTTTTGAGTCTTTTCTATAGCAGATTTACTTTTATCATTCTTTGCTTCATTCTTTTTATCTTCTAGCTTCTTTTCCATTCTTTCTAAAGTTTTATTTACATCAAGCTTCTTTTCGCTTTCCTTTAACTCCTTCTTTGCATCTTCTAATATCTTTTTTATAGCCTCTTTTTCTTCTTCAGTTAATTCTTCTGATTTTTCAACTAACTTCTTTTCTTCTTCGATTTTTTTAATAAATTCCTGTTGATATTTATTAAATTCTCTAATTGAATTAGCTTCTTTTTTAGCTGAAGTATCTATAAATGAAGTCATAAAACACATTATTATTAATCCTAAAACTATAAGTATTTGCTTTTTATCTACAGTTATTTTCAAATTATCTTTTATGCTAAAACTTTTAATAAATGATACAGTGTCCTTCTTTTGAGCAATTGAAATATTATCTTCTTCATTTATTAATTCTAAAGAAGTAGTAACTCTTTCATTTAATCCTTTTGAATCAACTATTAAAGCAACACTTTTTTTATCAGGTGATTTTATAAATCCATATATTATTATTGAAATTAATCCTAAAGCTAAAACACTAAGAGAAACTTCTTCTACATATGGAAATGTTATAAATAAAGATACTAATAATAAGCATAAGATTGAGCATAGTAGGTATTTTAAACCTACTATGCTCAAGTTTATTATGAAGTTCGCCCTAATTCTTTTTGATGCCTTTTTTATAAAGGTTAATATTTCATTATTTAAAGAATTCATAGCTTTACTCCTTTACTTTTTTCTTTGTCTTAATCTTTACCTTCTTATTTCTTTTTCTATTTAGTGGATTTAATCTTCTAGCTGCAAATCCTATAAATATGCAACTTAATACTATTTGAATTCCTACAGAAATATATTCAGTGTACTTAGACATTCCAATTTGTCCTATGAAATAAAAAGAATTTCCTCCAAATCCTACTTGATTAGATAACATTACAAAAAATCCAGTAGCTGGGCTTAAATATGCAATTGGTGATATAGATGGAGGTGTTGTTACTCCACTATATATTCCTCTTGATGCATTAATCAACAAGATAATATATGCTATAACTACAGTTCCAACAAAAATGAATAATACTAATGCATAACATAAAGCTGTTGCTGCTTTAGATGTCTTTGAATAGGTTGAAATAAACACTCCAATAGAACCAACAAATATTGTATTAATAATAAAGGAGCCAATTAAAACCAATATATTACTTAATTTTATCCCTCCGACTAACCCACATATCGCATATAATGGTATTGTACAAATTATAAGCATTATTACCTTTAATGAAGATGCTGAAAGCTTTCCTAATATAATTTGAAGTGGTTTTAATCTTGTTGATAATAATATATCTAATGTTTGCTTTTCTCTTTCTGAACATATTGAAGTTGCTGTTAATGATGGCACAATAAACATCAATAGTATTGCCTGAATTACTGCCATAATAATATAAAGAGAAACTGCATTTTGTGGATTTATTCCTGAAGCATAAACTTCACTACTATAGCTATTATAAAAAATCAATGTCCCTACAGATAATACAGCTATATATATTAATAACATTAGTGAAAATCTAGCTGTTCTAACAGATAGCTTGCTTTCATTTCTTAAAACTGGATTTAATCTCATCTTTTCATCCCCCTTCTAATTATCTTCCTCTGTTATTTGTATAAATACATCTTCTAAATTTCCTACAGCTTTAGCAAATCCGATTACAGATACCTCTTGTGTAACTAAAGCTTTTAATATTTCCTTAGCTTCCTTATCGCCTCCTGCGACATTTGCTGTAATTTTATTCCCGTCTAATGAAATTTCCTTAACATCTGGTATTTCTTTTAGAACCTTTATTGCTTTTTCAGGATCTTCAATTACAGTTATATTAATAGGCGCACTACCTGATGCTCGAAGCATAACATCCTCAACAGTTCCTTCACATACAATAGCTCCATTTTTAATTATTCCAATTCTAGTACATATTTCACCAAGTTCAGAAAGTATATGAGAGGATACTATAATTGTCTTTCCCATTTCTTTAAGATTTTTTAATATCCCCTTCATTTCAAATCTTGCTCTTGGATCCATACCTGAAGCTGGCTCATCTAATATTAATAACTCTGGATTATGAACTAAGCACCTTGCTAAACATAACCTTTGCTTCATTCCCCTTGATAACCCATCTACATTTGCATCCCACTTATCTTGTAAGTTAACTAATTCTAACAAGTCCATAGATAATTTCCTTGCTTCTTCTCCAACAATTCCATAAATAGAAGCATAAAACTCTAGGTATTCTATTGCTCTTAAATTATCATAAACCCCAAAGAAATCTGGCATATATCCTATTTTATCTTTTAATGCTTTATTATTTTTTATTGCATCTATTCCATCTACATAAACTTCACCACTATCTGGGGAAAGTAAGCCTGATACAATTTTCATTGTAGTACTTTTCCCAGCTCCATTTGGACCTATAAATCCAAATATCTCGCCTTTCTCAATTTCTAAGTTTAATCCATTCAATGCCTTAAACTTACCATAAGATTTTTCAAGATTTTTTATAACTAGCATTATCTTTCCCTCCCCTTAACAGTAATTCTTGGAATCATTGACTGGCCTTTTGAATCATCAACTATAAACTTAATTTTTACTGTGTTATCTTTTATATAGTTATCTAAGTCTTTAATCTTTTCGTAACCTTGAGACATTTTGATTTCATCGTAGCTTTCAGTCTTATAATTATAAATATATTTTTCTGAGTTATCTGGTATATTGTTTCCATATCTATCTACACCTTGTTTTACGATTAAATCTAATACTTCAAAGTTTTTATCTATTTCATAACTAAATTTAACTTCCCCTTGACCATAAATATATCCACCATATTCATCTATGTGTACATTAGCTGCAGATGACTCTATCACACCTTCAAAGTATCCATCAGGAAAATTATAATTTCCATCCTTATCTTTGAAATCTAATACTGCATCTTGAATTATTACAGTAGTGTCAAATTTAGAAACTGATTTCTTTCCAAAGTCTACATCATATTCTACTGGCATATCAGTTATTGCAACTAATTTAATATCTTTATTAATTGATATCTCACTAGAAACTGTTGAAATAATAGCTGAAGTTCTAAGTATTCCATTAAACTCTTCTGTTTTTATATTCTTATTTTTATCATACTTTGCATTATAATACTTTTGATTTAATGTATCTCCATACGCTTCTAGTCCCCCTGAACTAGCAATCACTAATTTAGAAATTTCCTTTTCTTGCCCCTTTTCAAGTGAGCCCATATCCCAAATATTTCTTCCAGCTACCAATAACAATTTTTTTATATCGTAATCTAAATTATTTTTTACTTTACCATTTAAATTTCCATCATCTAAATTAAATGAAGAGTCAATAGTTGTAATTACTTGTTCCTTACCAATAACTTCAAATGATTTCATATCTAATGCATTACTATCTTTAAAAGTAAAATAGGAGTTATTCCCACTATAAGTAGTTTTTACTCTAAGCATATCAGCTACATCTTGTTCTTGATTACCATAAAAATAATTGTCTTGAGTAGAATAATTCATAGTTAAATCTTCTGGTTTTTTTATAATTACATCATCTTTATATTTTGTTCCTATTCCTAAATATCCCTTTGCTATTCCCTTACCATCTTTATCTAATGAAATAATATTATTTTGATTTAATATAATATCATTTACTCTTGTTAAGCTTCCCATAAAATAAATAACTAAAGTAAATACTATTGATATAACTGGAACTGCTATCCAAGTTAAATCTCTCTTATTAATCTTCTTTAATATAATATAAAGTAATACTCCAACTACTAATGCATATAATCCAAGTACAACTGCTAAAGACTTAACCCCTACAATTTCATTTATAGGAATATTTCTAGTTAGCTCATGCATTCTATAATATCCTGGCATATATTTACCGTTCATTCCATTATTAAATAGGCTTGAATATGAATCTGATAATATAGTACTTAAAAACTTTCCAGCATCCTTTGATGATATTAATGGCTCTAATCCTAAATCAAAAGTTGATACTAATATTTCTCCCTTACCTCTTTCTAGAGAATAGACTAATGGAATTTCCTCAGTTCCTTGCTTAATCTTAGCATCTTTAATTTCTAAATTAGAAAATATAAGTTTTAAATTATCATCTACTAATTTTATAGCTTTCTCTGAATTCCCATTAGATTTTATATTTAAAAAGTCTTTATCTATACTACTAATAGTTTTACTTTCATTAGCTCCAGCACCAATTATTAATGTTCCGCCTTTATTTATCCAAGAGTTCAAAGATTGATACTGCTCTTTTTTCAAATTAGACATATTGTAATTATTAATAAGTATTACATCTAATCCCTCTATATTTAAGTTACTTTCACCTATAATATCTTTGTCTAATTGAACCCTTTCAATTACACCTTTAATCTCTTTAGATTCAAGAGAAATTGATCCTATATAATTTAAAGATGACGCATCATCAGTTAATATACCTATAAATAAATTAGAATCATTTACTCTACCATTTGATATTAAACTCTTTTTTTCAAATAATACTTTCCCATTTTCAATAAGGTTAACAGTTATTTTACTTGATCCTTCTAAAAGCTTAATTGGGATAACTACTTTAGTAGTTTCTCCTTTAGCTATTGAAACCTCTTTACTATAAGCATCATAAGTTGATGAATAAGAACCAGTTGTTCTAATTTCTACCTCACCATTGAAATCCTTTTCCAAACTAGTAAATTCTACTGTCACAGGTATATATTTTAAAGCCCTAAACTTTCCTTCAATACCTGATGTAATTTTCAATTCATATGGATCTGTTTTTGTATCTTCAGCCTTTGTTATTAAACTTATACTAGGTAACGCAATAATCATTAAAACTAAACTAATAATTACTGCAACCTTTCTAAAAAGCGACTTCATTATTCTTCCCCCTAAGTTACATATTTTTAATCATATATTTTAATTGTATCCTAATTACTATAATTTTCCCTTAACAAATTCTTAAAAATTTCTTATTTTTAACAAATTTAGCAATAATATAACTATAATATAGACTTATTATTTAAGATTTCAAAAATAACTAATATCTAACGACTTATACTATATATAATTTTTACAACACACTTCTTTACTTGAGATTATATTCAATAAAATACTTGATAAAAGTTTTATATTTTATTTTTAAAAGATAAAAATCCATATTTTAAATTAAAACAACTCAAAATATGGATAATTTTCTTTTTCATCTATAATATTTATTTTTAGTTATTATTCTTTAAATGTATATTAATAATAATAATTTTATTAACATAATTTATTGTATCATTATCTATACATATACTCTCTAGTCATTGGTAAATTATTATTTATATCTTTTACAAAAACTATTTGATGTAGATCAATAACTCCATTGTTAAAAGATGCTGCACAGCAATATAAATACATTCTCCACATTCTTATAAATCTTTCATCAAATACTCTGCCATTACTATCATGCATTTTTCTAACCTTATCTATATTTTTATCAAAATTTTCTGCCCAATGTAATAATGTATTTTTATAATGTAATCTTAGACTTTCAACATCTATTGTATAAAATTTATACTCTGCTGATAATGATATTATTTCCCTAAGTGTTGGTATTACCCCACCTGGGAATATGTATTTCTTTATCCATGCATCTCCTTGTGATTCTTTTAAACCACTTATATAATGAAGCACAAAAACTCCACCTTTATTCAATACAGAATTTACATTTTCAAAAAATAAATTATAATTTTCACGTCCTACATGCTCAAGCATTCCAACACTAACAATTCTATCAAAGTTTAATTTTGATTTCTTTAGATCTCTATAATCCATTATTTTTACATCTAAATAATTTTCTAATCCTTCTTCTTTTATTCTCTTTTTAAACTCATCATGTTGTTCCTTACTTAAAGTTATTCCAAGACCTTTAACCTTATATAATTTAGCAGCTTCTATAAGAAGTCCACCCCATCCACATCCTATATCTAATAAAGTCAATCCTTCTTTTAGATTTAATTTTTTTAATAGATGATGAATCTTATTCATTTGAGCATCATATAAAGTATCTGTTGGATTTTTAAAATATCCGCAAGAATAGCTCATGGTATCATCTAGCCATAATTTATAGAAATCATTTCCTATATCATAATGATATGATATTTCTTCTTTTTGATGTTTTTCAGATGTTGAACTTTTAAATATCTTTGGTAAGCCTTTAAAATCAGTCGAAAACTTATCTATACACTTTAACAACTCATCAAATACAGTAAATAAATCTCCATCTATTTCTATATTTTCATCCATATAAGCTTCCCCAAAAGCTAATGAAGTACTAGTTAATAATGCTTTCTTTGGTATTGGCTTTTTTAAATGTAGCTTAAATAAAGGCTCCTCTTTTCCAACTTTAATAACCTCATCATCCCAAAACTTTACTTCAAATGATAAGTCTTCAAAATTCTTTAAAAATGTTTTAAAGAATATTTTTTCCATATCCATAAATCTCCTCCTAAATACATTAATCTTGTGAACTTGTTAACTCTTAATGTAGCAAAATATTATTTCATGAGTTTATATATCACCATAAATAAGATCAACTAATAACGTCTTAAATTTAGAAATAAATTTACTTTTGCTTTCACAAATTAAATCACTTTAACTAAACTAATCTAGTTGAGATTATAGACAATACAAAGGAAAAATATACTTATAAGCTTTCACATTAGCCTTTAAAAGTTATCCTATCGTACTTTTAAAATCTTTAATCTTATAATTTTCTAACAAAAAAACAAGGCTCTGTTACGCAACTAAAAATGTAAATTTATAATGTAAATTTAAGTATTTCAGTATGAAATATCACTTTAAATTTTACATTCTACATTTTTCTTAAATAGCTTTCTGCGATAGATCCTTGTTTTTTTATTTTATTATATTATTATTTACTATATCTTTTTTCCAACTTGTTTATATCTTCTTTATTATCTACCCATTCTTCCATGTATCCACAATTGCAACATAAATATCTTGAAATATTTACAGTACCATTTAGAAACCCTGCTGGAATATTATTCCCCGTTCCATATATACCAGTTTCACCAGGTATTCTTAAGATTTTCTCACCGTTACATTTAGGACATATCTTTTTATTTTTCATAGCTTAAGACTCCTTTTAAATTTATTTATATAATTATTCTTTTAATAAACAAACATAAAAACCATTTATAATAGCTGATAAAATAAATCTATTTCTAATTAAACTTTTTTCTATAAAACTCATATAAAATTTCTAGATATTATTTAATATTAATTTAGTTAATTACTAATATTAAATAACTCATACATATCATTTTTTCTGTCTTCACCAAAATCTATTGTATAAATATCAAGATATGTCTTGTCTATATTTCTAATAATGTCCTTTTGTGAAAGAATATTATTAACTTCGATCAATTTCTTTAAATCATAATTGTCTCCAAATACTCCGTTTGTAATATTAACTTTATATTCATCGTTAAAATTAATGTAATAATACCAACTTGGATATTTTCTATTTCTCCACTTTATACCTATATCCCCTTCTTTTATATCAGAATAACTATATTCCTTTTCCAGAGGCTTTATAATATTATGTTTTATAATTTTATTTTCATAAAAGATCGTATATTTATTTAAGCTATAGATAAAAACTAATATTAAAGAAAGTAAAATAGAATAGAAGATTATAGAACCTCTTTTATTTCTTTTCCTATAAATTATATCTCTTGTCATCCTTTTTATTTTAATTCTAAAGTAAATCATTGCTAATATTATTACTGGAATTAATAAACATACAATATTATCAAATATCTTCGTTGTTATTAATAAGTAGTTATAATTAAATGCTTTAATAAAACTATCAATTAAATAAGATACTCCAATAAAATGTAAAACAAATATTATTACTATTAAAATAAAAATCCCTAATCTCTTAAAAAATTCTCCTATTGATTGTGCTTCAAAAAGCCAATTGTATTGATACATAAATAACTCCTATTTTAAATAAGTTTATTTTATTTTCCTTCAGTATATGCTTATTTTAAAGTAATATTTATTCATTGTAAATGATTTAAATAAATTCAATTATTTGGAATGAATCTTAAAGTTTCTATATTTATTTTTTATAATTAAAATAACCACCCTAAAAAGGTGGTTACTAAACTATATTCTTTATAAGATTTTCTTGTTAGCTCTTCTTATGTATATTATTATTTTCCTTCATTAAAATATTATTTATCTAAATTCTATTTTCAAAACTTTTAAGTAATCTTATATAATGATTAGCTTCTCTTAAAACATGATCAGCCATAAGTGGAAGCATCATGGACTTTATTTTACACTCATCAATTCCTTCTGTACCTGACTTTTTAAAATCCCTGAAATTAATAGTTTCTGTTAATGTATTATCAGTAACACTCAGCATTGCTATATTGTCCATATTGATAGTCTTTTGAATTAAATCGTTATATTTTTTTATAAACTCATCTGCTGTTCTTATTAGAGTTCCTTCGGAAGGATCTAATAAACCTCTTATAAAGGAAGCATGTTCAAGCATAATATGGTCCCAAAATAACTCAGCATCCTTAATATTTTTCTCTTCGATATCTTGATCATTTTCCAAAGAGTAAACATATGAACGGTATAATTTTGCTTCATGTATTAAGTGATCTAAGAATGTAGGATAACTTGCAGTAAATAAATTACATGATAGTACTTCATTTAAAACTTTTGTTTTTAAGTCTATTATTCCATCAAGTAATTTTATAGCCCTACAATTAAGTTTTTTCACAGAATCCATTATTTTTTTATCATGTTCCTTATCACCTTTAGGCTGTAATTTTGTTTCCATAATTGTTATTTTAGAATTTATTTCTATACCAGTATAGTATTCTGTTTTTCTTTCTGTACTTAAAGTGTAATCTGTGTAAAGCTCCCCAGAATCTAATACTTCTTGCCTAACTCTTCCATTACTTATTTTTATAGTATCTAATAAAAGTTTTTCTAATTGTAATTTATATTCATCTGCTTCTTTAGCAAGCTTAGTATTTTTAGGCGTAAATCCTGCCTCCAAAAAAATAGCATGCTCTTTCATAATTCTTGCATAAAATAAATGTAACTCTAAAGATAAGAAAATATATCTTTTACGGCCTAGCATAGTTTTTCCTCCATAAGAATTTTATTATAGTATATTTATAAAATTCTTTTTATGTTCATGCTAAGCACTAATTTAATCAAATAATAAATTTTGTTTTTTTAATTTATTCTGCATGAAAGTTATATCCGTGTAAATATTTTACAAGCCAAAAAATATTCTCTAATACTACACATAAACTATTCTCTTAAACTAAACATACATGAACACCCTAAACTTCCTTCGCTTTTCATTATTTCACTATATTCTATAAATTCAACTTCATAGCCTTTTTCTTTAAGCATTTCAGTTACAGATTTATTACTGCTTAATAACTTCTTATTTCCTAAATATACATAGTTAGTTCCTAAATCATCTGCATCCCTTTTTGATATTTCATATAAATTGTTTATGTATTTCTCTATTATCTTTTTATCATAAACATAAGGTGATATAATTGCACTTCCTTTGTCTAAGGTATTGAAAACACAATCTAAATGTATTTTACTATTATCAAAATTAATTGGAACAACTTTAGACTTATTTCCCATATTTATCAAAACTTCTTGAAGTTCATTGGCGGCCTGGATATTTGTTCTGCTGCTCATTCCAACAAAAATAACATCTTGATACTTTATAACATCTCCACCTTCTATGTTATTCTTCATTGCATAATATTTAATATTATTATCCTTTATAAAATTCATAAAATTTTCAGTCTCAATTTTTCTATCTTCATTTCTCATTTTGCTAACAAACATTATATTATCTATTATAAATCCAATATCTTGGGTGAACACTTGCTGAGTTGCATTTTTATTTATATCTATAAAGTATAAATTAATATTATTTTTACTCATTGAATTTATAAAATTATTATATTGACTATAAAGCAAATCATAATTTACTTTATTATAATACTCACTACTTTTATCTATTATTTTAAAGTTTACTGGATAGCATAATATACAAGATTTTAAATTATCACTTTGGCAATAATTTTGTACCTTCATCTTTATCTCCTTATCTATTAAACATTATATATTTATAATTTCAAAATCACATCTATAATATTCACTTTTAAAATTACAATAAAAAACATTTTAAAACACATCTTATTTGAACATTTTAAATTATTAACAGAAGCTGTAATTTTTGAATATATTATTAGAGATAAACTATATACGGGAGATCCTTATGAAATATTTTGTTAAAACAAGTGACAATACTCGAATTGCTATTGAAGATATAAATACTGAAGCTGAAAAAACTATATTATTTATACATGGATGGCCACTTAATCATGAAATATACGAATATCAACTAACGTTCTTCCCAGGTAAGGGCTATAGATGCGTTGGGATTGATTTAAGGGGATTTTTAGCCTCTGATAGACCATACAAAGGTTATGATTATAATACTATGGCTGCAGACATCAAAAAAATAATAGATGTTCTTAAATTAGATAATATAACTTTAGTAGGACACTCTATGGGTGCTGCAATATCAATAAGATATATGTCTAATTATAATGGACATGGTGTATCTAAACTTTGTTTAATAGGAGCTGCTGCTCCTAGCTGGGTAAAAACAAAAGGTTTTCCTTATGGCTATACTGAAGAAGATGTTATTAGGTTTATAAACAACTCTCTTAACGATCGACCTAATTTTATTAGGAATATTTCTAATTCATTCTTCTATAAGTATATATCTCCAGAGCTTTTAAATTGGTTTAATGAGTTAGCATTGTCATCTTCACCATGGTCAACTACTCAATGTTTAATTAGCTTAAAAAATGAAAGACTATTTAATGATATACCTAAAATAAATATTCCAACATTAATTTTACACGGAACCCATGATGAAGTTTGTCCTTATGAATTTGCTAAGTATTTAAATGAAAATATTAAAAGTTCTACATTAATTCCTTTAACAGAAAGTGGTCATGTACCATTTATTGAAGAAAAAATTAAAGTAAATGATAATATTCTAAAATTTATAGAAAATAATTAAGATAAATAGGATATCTCAAAACTATACTTAAAAACTAATTTAGAGATTTTAAATAAATAGCACCTAATAAGATATAAATATTTTTATTAGGTGCTTTTAGGTTGTAACTACATTCTATTTAATTTGCAGACTAAAAGCTATTTTAAGTCCTAACTATTTAGAGATAGTCCCGTTATAAATTCAAATATTACTATAATTAATTTCTTTCAACTTTTATTGAAACTTTAATAACAATATCCTCACCATTACTACTGGCTATTTCATCTATTAATACTTCTTCATAAGAATATCCACTAATTCTTAAATTATTTTCTTCTATGTATTTTATCATTTTTTCATATATCTTATAGACTTTATCGTAATATCCACGTGAATAACCTACTAAATAAAGACCTTTTGGCTTTATAACTAAATCCTTATATTTTTTCTTTCCTATTACCTTACTAAAATAATAACTATAATTATCAAATCTTTTATTAAGTAAATTTTCTTTACTTATCATAGATCCAACTGGATAACCATAATCCAAATCATTATCAATACAGTATTTTATAAGTTGTGTATATGTTTCTATATCATAATCATCTTCAGTTTCCTTTACTGGATTGCTTAATACTATATACTCTTCATCTTTTTCTTCTAAAGATAGTTCATTTGGAGCATTTATCCCAACATTTATTAATCTCAATTTAACTTCTAAAAGTTTTTGAATTCTTTTTAAATTTTTTATCTCCTTCTCAACTTCTTCTTTTTCATATTTAAATAATTCTAAAGTGCTTTCAGGAGTTCTTTTATCTAAAAACTTTTTAATTTCCTTTAATGGCATGCCAATTTCCTTTAATACTGATATAACATTAAAAACTTCTAATTGGTGCTTTGAATAATACCTATATCCATTATTCATAATTTTTTCAGGCTTAAATAAATCAATATTATCATAATGAAAAAGAGTTTTCTTTTTTATACCCCAAATCTCTGCAAATTCCCCTGTTGTATAATATTTTTTATATCTTTTTTCCATAAATAATAAACCTCCTATTGACTATTCCCTTACTGGATACTTTATTATAAGAAAAGGAAAAAATCAATTAATACTTAGGAGGGGGAGACATGAATAATTCACTTGGAAAGAAAATTACTTTTTTTAATCTTATAAAATTTACCTTGCCAACAATTATAATGATGGTATTTTTCTCACTATACACAATTATTGATGGTATATTTGTCTCTAGATATATTGGATCAACTGCTCTTTCTGCAATAAATATAGTATATCCAATTATTTGCATATTAATAGGAATAAGCGTTATGATGGCTACTGGTGGAAGTGCTATTGTTGCAAAGTTAATGGGAGAAGGAAAAAATAAAGAAGCAAAAGAAAGCTTTACTCTTATAACAATTTCTTCAATAGTATTTGGGCTAATAATAGCTATATTTTCTTTACTATTTATAAAACAAATTATTTACTTATTAGGCTCAACTGATAGTTTATATGAAAACTCCCATAAATACTTGTTTACGATGTTACTTTTTACTCCTGTAATTATACTTAAAATGCTTTTTGATTATTTTTTAATTACAGCAGGTAATCCAAACTTAGGTTTATTAAGTGCAATAATAGGAGGAATAACAAATATTATTTTAGATTATGTACTTATTGTACCTTTAAATATGGGAATTGTTGGTGCTGCATTAGCAACATGTATAGGTTATTTACTTCCATCAATAATTGGAATTGTGTATTTCTTTAATAAGAAAAACATCTTACATTTTGTTAAGCCTAAATTCAATTTTAAAACAATACTATATAGTTGTAGCAATGGTTCTTCAGAAATGGTAACTCAAATATCATCAGCTGTTACAACATTTTTATATAATATAATAATGTTAAAGCTTTTAGGTGAAAATGGTGTTGCTTCTATAACTATAGTTTTATATACTCAATTTTTATTAGTTTCTGCTTTAATAGGCTTTACTTCTGGGGTATCACCTCGTATAAGCTATAACTTTGGCAGTAAAGATAAAAAACAGCTTACTAAAATAATTAAATATAGTTATATATTCATAATGTTATTTTCTATTTTCACTTTTATAATTTCAAAATACTTATCTCCATCATTAGTTTCTATATTTGCTGGGAAAGGAAATGAAATTTATGATATTACTTTAAATGGATTTAATTTATTCCAAATAAGCTTCTTATTATGTGGGGTAAATATATTTACATCTGGAATGTTTACTGCATTTTCTAATGGTAAAGTATCTGCTTTACTTTCACTTTTAAGAACATTTGTATTCTTATCAACTGGAATAATATTTTTACCATCATTAATAGGTGTAAATGGTGTTTGGCTTGCTGTTCCTCTTGCGGAAACCTTAACTTTAGTGTTTTCTTTATTTTATGTTTATAAACACAAAAATACCTATGGATATAGCTATAAAAACTTAGAACCCTATGCTTAAACAAAAAAGTTAAATTAATCTACAGTATATTCCGAAATAAGAAAACACTATGGATTAATTTAACTTTTTCTTTTTATATTTCTTCTTTTAATATTTCTCTTAATAACTCTGGATAATCAGTAAATAATCCATCTGCTTTATTTTTAATAAGTAATCTCATATATATTGGATTATTAACAGTATATATATTAACCTTCAGATTATTTTCATGTGCTTCTTGAATTAACTCTCTTGATACAAGTCTTAAATCAGGATGAATTGCATCTACCTCTAACTCTTTAGCATATTTAATTACATCCTCTATTGGCTTATCATATAATATCCCTGTCTTTATACTACTATCTAATCTTTTAGCAATTTTTATAGAATCATGATTAAAGCTTGATAAAATTATTTGTTTATTTAATTTATATTCATTTATTAAACTAATTACATCTGATTCAATTCCCCTATAATGAATCTCATCTGTCTTTAATTCTATATTTAATGTTATGTCTTTACCTTTAATTAGTTCTAGTACTTCCTCTAATGTAGGTATATGACAATCTATATTATCTGTAAATAATTTTTTTCTATTTTTAAGTTTTATTAACTCATCAAGATTAAAATCCTTAACTAAACCCCTCCCTAAATAAGTACGCTCTACATCTTCATCATGAATTACAACAAGTTTATTATCTTTTGTCTTATGCACATCTATTTCTAGACCATTTGCCCCAGATTTGATTCCTTCCTTTAATGAAAGCATCGTATTTTCTGGATAATTAAAACTTGCTCCCCTATGTGCAAAATTTATCATCATTCTCCTCCTTATATATCATACCTAATATCAATCAAACTTAATTCTAAATATAAATTTATCTATTATTATTCCTATAAATATCCCAACAGTATAACAAATCAAATCAGAAAATAAAAATCCATGACCTAATATTAATGATCCTATTAGAGTATTTCTTATTTCATTAAGCCACGCTCCTTGATATAGTTGTGAAATTTCTATTCCATAAGAGAATATTAAAGATAATATTGTAATTTTTCTTATATTAAACCTATTAAATAGAACGGCTAATCCTAAATAGACCATAGTTGCCCATAAGGTATCTCCTGCATACTTTCCTAAAAAACTAGGCAAATAATTAATATACTTTCTTGAGACTAATCCAAAGCACATTGTAGTTAAAGTTAATAATAAATAAATTGCTCTACTTCTACTAAAATTACTTTCTTTATTTTTAAAGAAAGTTCCAAGCTTTATCATTTTATATAATCCTCTATTTTTCTATAAACTATTTCTTCTGGATATAATGCCATAACTGAATCATCATCTATTAACTTGTAATATTTTGTTGAGTAAGTAACAATAAATTTACTATTTGGTAATTCAAATTTTAATATTTCACCATAACAGTTAGGTTTTCCTCCAGATGGTTCTCCTACTATCTTTGCATTAGTTTCATTTATAAATTCATAGGCATTTAAAAGGGCTGATGAGAAAGTTCTTCTACCAATTATGACTTTTAAATTTTCACGTTTATTTATATATTTATTTGTTTTTATAAAATCTATAAGTGTTCTAATTAATCTAGAATCGCCTCCAAGATTATCACTTAAATCCAATGTTAATTTTTCAATGGAATTTTTATTAATATATTCAACTACATCATTTATCTTTTGACTTAATTTTATATCTCCATCTTCTCTACATGAATTATATTTTATATATATTTCTTTTGAATCTATCAAATGTTCATACCAAAAGTTTTCAAATTCATTTTTTGCATATATAGGTAATTTATATTCTTCTGTATATATCAATTCCTCTAAGGATAAAGTCTCTACAATACACTCAAAATCATTTACTTTAATCTTAACTTTATCTACTGAATCTATTAATAATAATCCATATAGTACATCAGCTGCTTGAAGATATTTCATGCTTTGCTCTTTAAATAAAAACTCATTTTCATATGAGATTATTTCTTTTAGTTCTTCTATAATTTCATATATTGATATACCCTCAATTGAGCTTACCTTTTTATACAACAAACTTTTATATTTTTCATTAGTCTTTATTATATAAATTCCATCATTAAACCAATAAAACTTAAATGGTAAATACTTTTTAACTGGAAAAATAATAGAAGTATGTGCGTCCTTTACTGATGCAACAATTCTACTTAGCTCAACTTTCATATCATCGTAATCTAAATTATTTACTATTGATTTTAAATAATTTATTTTTTCTTGAAACTCATTTCTTGATATATGAAAAAATAAATTTTTATGTCTCTCTATTAAGTTTTCTTTTAAATACTCTATATCTTCAAACCACTTTTCTTCCCATGTATTACTCATTATAGCTCCTTTATGTTATTAAATTTATTATATTATTGTTATTATAAATTATTTTTTACTATCTTTTGTATAATAAATTCAATTTATATCCTTATTATTCACTATACCATTATTAAAGAATAAAGAGGCGAATTTATTTGAACTAAACTTTTACTAGTTAGCTAAATAACCACGCCTCTTTCTTTTTAAGATTATCAACTTATTAAACATTAATATTATTAATACTTTTAATACCTATCAAAATAAAATATTTTCTAATATGATTTTACTCTATTTTTATTTGCCCCATCATACCTTCTTCTTCATGTTCTAGTATGTGGCAATGATACATATATGCTCCTACATTATTAAACCTTACGATAAGTTTTACTTCTTCATCAGGATTAATAAACACAGTATCTTTCCATCCCATTTCCTCTGGTAAAGGTTCTTTTCCATTCCTTGTTAAGATTTGAAATTGTGTTCCATGTATATGGAATGGATGCCCCATAGAATGCATCATTGTAGCTGGATTAGTAATTGTCCAAATTTCTGTTTCTCCATATTTACCTACTTCATTTATTATATCCATATCAAATTTTTCATTATTTATTGATACCATATGCCCCATACCTCTAAGTTCAAAACTTCTTTCTTTAGTTACAGTATCCTTTGTCATTCTATCTATAGTAGTTAAGCTATTAGGTATTTCAGTTTTATCTTCCACTTTTTCATTAACATTAAAGGTCATTATACTTTTGTTATCGCTTTTTAATTCTATTTTGGTTCCAATTTCATACTTTGAAAAATCAACTATTATTTCGCCTCTTTCCCCAGGTGATAGGAAAATGCTATTTTGTTTTACTGGCGCTTCTAAAAATCCTCCATCTGAAGCAATTTGATAGAATTCATCATTATTACTTAACTTCAAATCAAAATTACTTGAATTAGCTCCATTTACTATCCTAAATCTAACTTTTTCTGTTTTAACATCTAAAGTTGGATTAATTGAACCATTAATAATTATTGTGTCTCCTACTGCTCCATCCATCATATTTGGATCATATATAAAGCTTCCATCTTTATTAAAGCTTCTATCTTGAATAACTAATGGTATATCATTTATTCCATAGTCCTTAGGAATATTTAAACTTTTGGATACTTCATCTTCAATATAAAATAATCCTGCTAGACCTTTATAAACTTGTGTTGCTGTACTTCCAATAAAATGTGGATGATACCATAAAGTTGCTGCTGGCTGATTTATAGTAAAGCTTGGACTCCACGTCTCTCCTGATTGTATTCCTTGATGAGGACCTCCATCATTTTTACCCTCTACCTCTAATCCGTGCCAATGAATAGTTGTTGCTTCTTTCAACTTATTATTAACATGGATATTTACCTTTTCTCCTTTATTTACTCTTATTACTGGCCCTAGAAAACTTCCATTATACCCCATAGTATTTGTTTGCTTATTATCTATAAATGAAGTTTTTCCTTCTTGTGGCTCTAAAGTAAATTCAGCTATATTTTCATCTGGATTTGTATCCTCTAAAAGCTCAGGTATTGGCAATTTATTTTTAGACTCATCTATATTATTATCATTATTAGTATTATTAGTTATATTTGTCTTTTCTTCTCTATCTGTATTATTAATTAAAGATTCATTAAAAGGATTCATCAATAAAGCATATGCAATTATTATTGCTAATGCAATGACTCCTATTATTATATATTTACTATTTTTGCTCTTCATCTTACTCCTCCTAATTAAAATTAATTATTATTTAATATATACTATAAATTAGATTTGTGTAGAAAGTATGAAGATTTTTAATATCCACTTACTTTGAAGAATATGCTTTTTAACTTAAGGTTAATTAAAAGCACATCAAATTTAACTGCCCTTTTATATTAACAGCTTTATTATTATATCTGTTTACTATAAAAGGAAGCATATTAAATAATGATGTGCTTTTTTCTAATATTGTTTTGAATCTAATTCAATTTTTTAAATGTTATGACAATCTTCATAAAGACCTTCAACTTTTTCCCAGTCTATTACATTCCAAATATTTTTAGCATAGTCTGCTCTTAAGTTTTTATATTTTAAGTAATAAGCATGTTCCCATACATCTATTGTTAAAATAGGAATAAGATTATCCATGACTGGTGAATTTTGATTAGCTCTCTTTACTACTGATAATTTTCCATCCTTATCTTTAACTAAGAATCCATAACCAGATCCAAACTGAGAAATAGCTGCATTTGTTAATTCTTCTTTTAGCTTTTCTACACTTCCAAAAGTTTTATTTATTTCTTCAAGTAATTTTCCTTCTGGTGCTTTCTTTGGAGTTGGAGAAAGTATTGAAAAATATAGGTTATGGTTTGATACTCCACCACCATTATTTACTACTGCTACTCTTATTTCTTCTGGTAAATCTTCTACATCTTTTATTAATTGATCTAAAGTTTTTCCTTTTGTATATTCTTCATAACCTTCTAAAGCTTTATTTAAATTAGTTTCATATGTTTGAAGGTGCTTTCCATAGTGTGTTTTAACTGTTTCTTCATCTATATATGGTTCTAATGCATCAAATGCATATGGTAAATTAATTTTGTTATACATAAGTCATTTCTCCTTTTCTATATTCCTACTATATTTTTTATTAGGTTAAAATAACAACTTATTTATTTAAATTACTAGATATACTAATAAATTAAATAAATAGTTTATTACCCATTATATTAATCAATTTTAATTTACCCCTATTTCATAATTATTATGTATTTATAACTATATATTTTTCATACTCTTGTTTATGATTTTTCTATTTTACATAAATCAACTTCTAAATTTCATAAACAACCACAAATAAAGTCCACATCTTATATAATCAAATAAATTACCTATCTTCTTGGAGCTTCTTAATAATGATTATCTTCATAAAAATAACATAATTATTTCATATACTTTTTTTAACTAGTAATTAGGAGGATATCTATGGGTATTAAAAGAGAAAAAATTAAAGTTTATGAAATGACTTGTACATCATGTGAAAAAAGAATTGAAAACACTGTAAAAAAAATTAATGGCGTAATAAGTGCCAAAGCAAACTATACTAAGGAAACTCTAGACATTGAATATGATACTGACCTGTGCAATCTAGATGAAATAAAAAAAGCTATAAATAAAGCTGGATATTCCACTGAATCTTCAAGCAATTTGGGGACTATAGGAATACTTGTAATAATATTTATTATATTAATTCTTGGATTCAGAACTAGTGGTTTTGATATGGAATCAAAGCTTAGTAATGCTTCGTATGCTTTTCTTTTTATAGTTGGTATATTTACTTCCATTCACTGTGTAGGAATGTGTGGAGGTATAATGCTTTCTCAAAGTTTATCTTTTGCTAAAGAAAGTAAATCCAAACTTGAATCAATTAAACCTTCACTATTATACAATATTGGAAGAGTTATCTCTTATACTATTTTAGGAGGAATAATCGGTGGAATAGGTTCAATATTTTCATTATCAATTACTGCTAAAGCTTTTATTCAAATCTTTGCAGGAATTTTTATGATTATAATGGGTTTAAACATATCAGGCTTTAAATTTTTTAGAAAGTTTAGCATAAAAATCCCGAGCTTTCTATCTCAATATAAAAGAAAATTTAATTCACCTTTTATTGTAGGACTTTTAAATGGATTTATGCCTTGTGGTCCACTACAAACTATGCAACTCTTTGCTCTTGGTACTGGCAGTGCATTTAAAGGTGCTTTATCAATGTTCATATTTGCTTTAGGTACTGTTCCTCTAATGCTTACTTTTGGTGCAATTTCTGGCTTCTTAAGCAAAGGTTACACTAAGAAACTTCTTAAACTTAGTGGTGTTCTTATCATAGTTTTAGGAGTGATAATGGGTAATAGAGGCCTAGCTCTTTCTGGAGTTAATCTAAATCCATTAGGCTTTATGATGAAAGGTTCTTATGCATCAAATGCTAGTACAGATTCCACTATCGCTGTTATGGAAGATGGAGTTCAAGTTATAAATATGACTGCTAATAATAATGGTTATAGTCCTAATGTATTTTATGTTCAAAAAGGAGTACCTGTTAAATGGATAATTGAAGGTGAAAGTCTTAACTATTGTAATAATTCAATCGTGGCTAATTCATTAAATCTTCAACAAAAACTTAAAAGTGGAGAAAATGTAATAGAATTTACACCTGATGATAAAGATATAAATTTCAGCTGTTGGATGGGAATGATTAGAGGAGTAATTAAGGTAGTTGATGACTTAGCTTCAGTAGATACATCTAAGTATGATCCTTCACTTCCTAGTTCAAGTAATGGCCCTAGTTGTTGTGCTATTCCACTAAATGATTCTCCGGCTTATCCAGAAACTTTAATTACTACTTCAAAAGTAACTGAAGAGTTCCAAACAGCTATTATCAATGGTGTAGGCAACGAATTTCAACCACTAATATTAGTTGCGAAAAGTAATCTTAATTTTAATCTTACAATAGATTTAAGTAATTATACTAATTATGAAGGTGAATTTATAATATCTAGTGTTAAAGATGGGAGCACAGTAAGTTCCTTTATCGGACAGAAAGGAATATTTGAAATTCCATTAAACTTAACTTCTACTGGAGGATATGCAATAACAAAAAATGGAGAAATTCTTTGTATAATTGAATCAGTTAATGATATTGATAATGTAGATTATGATGGAATTGTAAATAAATATCTTCGTTTTAACTAAAGCCTTTTAAACTAATAATTATATATTCTCTCAGTATATAAAAATCAAGGGGGTCGCGTTTCGCGACCCCCTTGATTTATTAGTAACTCTACCAATTTATAATAACTTTCTACTATTAATATATGCAATATAAAAATATTTTTTAATATATTCTTCTAATAAATATAATTATTTATTATTTTTCTATTATTTAAATTTTAAAACTATCAAAAATAATCCTAAATGTTGTTCCTATACCCTCATTGGATTTTACTTCTATATTAGCACAATGTAAACTTAGTATTCTCTTTACTATAGTTAATCCTATACCATTACCTTCTATTTTTTGACGGCTCTTATCCCCTCTATATAATCTTTCAAATATGAATGGTAAATCATCTTCTTTTATTCCTATTCCTGTATCTGCAACTTCTACTATAATTTTATTATTATCTTTATATAAATTAATACTTACACTTCCTTCATTCTCTGTAAACTTAATTGCATTAGTTATTAAATTTATAAACACTTGTCTTAACTTATCTTTATCTCCAGGAATAATGTAAGTTTCATTTTTTTCTACACTATAATCAAAATTTATATTTTTACTCTTAGCTTCTAAATAAAAATCTTCAACTAATTCAATAATAAATTCGTCTAATAAAATATTTTCAAATTCTAAATTTATGCTTTCATCTTCAAACTCTTTTAATACATCTAAGTTATTTAATAACTTTCCAAATCTTATTACTTCATCATTTAAAGAAGATAATCTTTGATTTGATACTGGGAAAATTCCATCTATCATTGCTTCTAAATTATTTTGAAGAACATTAAGTGGCGTTCTTATTTCATGTGATATGTCTGATACAAGTCGCTTTCTTAACATATCTTGATTTTTTAGCTTCTCACCTAATATATTTATACTTTCTCTTAGTTCTTCAATTTCTTCTATATCACTTTTTGCATTAGACTTTGCCTCAAAATCTCCTCTTGAAAGTTTCTTTGATATACTTGCTATCTTTTTTATTGGAATTGATAATTGCTTTGAAATATATAAAATTATTATGCTTATAATTAATAATGTTACTATTCCACTTAATATAATACTTTTATTTATAGATGATTTAAATTCCAAATCCTCTTCTGTCAATAATACAGATGAATACTGACCGACTTCTACATTTCCCACAGCTTCTCCATCTACAACTATATCAAAATTTTTAGTAACATATACTCCACTATTTTCTGTATTCATATTATTGAAATGACTAATCTCTCTTATATCTGATGGATCCATTCCCCAAATTACATTTCCATTAGCATCTCTTAAAGTTAAGCAATAATTACTCATATAAGCTTCATGCATTACCTCAATAGCAGAATTTCCAGTCCATTTTTTATCCCTTTTATAAGCTTCTTCAAAATAAGAAACTATTCTCTCATTTCTTTTATCTTGAATATCTATCATATACTTATTAAACTTAGTATTAATAGTGATATTAACAAACAATATAATTAAAATAATTGCTGAAATAGATGATATTAAAAATGATATACTCAGCCTTTTTCTAATACTCTGCATTTATATATCACCACCAAATTTATATCCAACTTTTGTAACTGTTATTATATACTTTGGATTTTTAGTATCTTCCTCAATTTTCTTTCTTATATTTTTTATATGTACATCTATGGTTCTATCATATCCATCAAAATCTATTCCAAACACAATTTCAATTAATTGCTCTCTAGATAAAACTTTTCCTCTATTAATTAATAAAGTATATAAAATATCAAATTCACTTGGTGTAAATGGTACTTCTTCTCCTCTAAGTTTTACCATTCTTTTTTCATAATCTATCCTTAATATTCCATCATTATAAATATCACTTATTTTTTCACTTGTATTTATTCTTCTAAATAAAGCATTTACCCTTGCTGTAAGTTCTCTCGGGCTAAATGGTTTAACTAAATATTCATCTGCCCCAATATCCAAACCAGTAACTCTATCGTTTAAACTAGCTTTTGATGTTAACATAAATATATATACATCAGAAGTTCTTCTTATAGTTTTACATATTTCTTCTCCATCTATATCTGGTAACATTAAATCTAATATAATAAGCTGAAATTCTATTTTCTTAAAAATTTCTAATGCTTTAATTCCAGAACTACATACTTTTACATTGTAATTATCTTTTTCTAAATATGCTTTTATTACATTAGCTACGCTTTCTTCATCTTCAATTATTAAAATATTATTCATGCAAGCCCTCCCTTTCTTAATATTAAGTCATGTATAATCATACAAACTTTATCAAATTATTTTGAAGGTATTATGAAGATAATTTATCATTATTTAATTTCGTGTCCGCAATATGGGCAATATTTATATTCTGAATCAACTACTTTGCCACAACTTTTACAAACACTATTTATGTTATAATCATATCCATAAGTGCTATTAACTTCATTTAAATCCCAATATGTTATATCTATATTTTCTCCTTTTTCTATCATCTTTCCCTTTTCCTTGGAAATAGAAAATATTTTCTTACAACTTTCACATTCTACATAGTACTTTTCATTCCACTTAAATATAGGTATAAAAAAGAAATGGAAAAATTCATATTGCTTTATAACTCTTGCCATACTTAATCTATTGCAACTTTTGCATGTTAAATTATTTATTATTTTAATTTCTTTTTCTTTGTTTTCTATACCAAAAATCCCTATAAAGAACATAGCTATTCTCCTTCATAAAATACTTAAATTATTATATTTATTATATTTATTTTATTAGTTTTATTATATTTGACTTATTATATTTGACTTATTATATTTATTTTATCATCTTTAAAATAAATAAGAAGTCAGAATTTATAATAACTCTAACTTCTTATCAAAAATAATATTCGCTTATATTCATATTCCCTCTTATGGCATTGTTTCTATTGTGATTCTTTTCACTTATTACTAAAATTCTAGCTTCTATAGGAGCTTCAATCACATAATATATCATTTAATAGTCTCCTCTTTGACTTTTATTATTATTTTAGTATAACTACAAATCTTATTTTCCATTAGTTTCAAAGCTATATCTTATCATTTTCCATGTATTGTAAATATCCTTTTCTATTTCTCTTGTTAAAACTTTCTTTTCCTCTTCAGTATAAAAAATTGAATTGTTTATATTTTGCTTTTTATAAAATAAGTTTCTTACTGACTTATTCAAGCTACAATGTTTATTTATGTCTATATTAGCAACCATAATCTCACCTCCTTAAATTATATTCTACTACTATCATAAAATGATTTATTGTCAATTTCGTTACAAAATATTCTAACTTTAGTATATTTAATGAAATCTTAAGAATTAAAATAAGAACTTACCGTTTCGTGAACCCATTATTTCAATTTTTAAGTTAAAAGGAGGAATCTTATAATTTTTACACTTTAAATTAATAATCATATAATTTCTATACTTTAAACTAAAGGAGCTGTTCACTGATTATTTAGTGAGACAGCCCCTTTATTTATATTTTTATTTATTTTCTTCTATTAGTGCTTCTATTTTACCTCTGCATCTACTTGCACCGCAAAATCCTGTTCCTGCACCTGTTGCTTCTTGAATTTTTTCAAATGTATCAGCACCATCTTTAATAGCTTGAACTATTACATCCTTTGATACACCCTTACAAAGACAAATTATATCCATATTATCCACCTCTTTATAACTATTATATTCTTCTATATGCTTCAATTAATAATTTAAATAATTAAACTTGATAGTATATTTAATTACAATATACTTATTAATTAAAACTAAAATTGAAATCATACATTATTTTTTCATATAAGCTATTAAAATAATAACTTTAGTTATATAATAACAATTATTTTTACATTATACAAACATTAATTTTATATTAGCTTATATATTATCATTAATATTATCTTCAAAAGTTGGACTTTTATTATAAAATCTAAGTCTTTGTAGTATTTACCATTATCTATGAATGCATCTTTGAACCCAATTCTATTGCTGATTTATTTAATTCATAATATTCTTTTTTCCCGTGTACTCTAATAGAGTTTAAAACATCTTCTATAGTAATAATTTTTAATTTTTCAATTAAAAAACCTAGTAGTATCATATTGGCATTTCTTTTATCTCCAAGCTTCTCTGCTTTCGATTCAGCATTTATCTTATATACTTCTATATCCTCAAAATCAGTTTCATCTTTTACCATATCTGAATCTATTATTAAAATTCCATTTTTCTTTATTGATTTACTAAACTTATCTAAAGATGGCTTATTCATAACAACAACTATATCTGCTTCTGCTATAACAGGAGATCCAACTTCTTCATCAGAAATTATAACTGAACAATTTGCTGTTCCACCTCTCATTTCAGGACCATAAGATGGTAACCATGAAACATTGAATCCCTTATCCATGGCTGCATAAGCTAAAAACTTTCCAACTGTTAGTATTCCTTGTCCACCAAAACCTGCAAATATAATTTCCTTTTTTGTCATTCTAATTATCCTCCTTCTTTAAATCTTTTTTAACACCTAAAGGATAATATGGAATCATATTTTCTCTAAGCCACTTTAAAGAATCAATTGGAGATAAGCCCCAATTAGTTGGGCATGTAGATAAAACCTCTATAAATGAATATCCGAGTCCTTTTATTGAATTATCAAAAGCCTTTTTAATTGCTTTTTTAGCTTTTGTTAAATTAGCTATATTATCTACACTCACTCTTTCAACATAACATGCACCATCTATAGTAGATATCATTTCTGATACTCTTATTGGATAACCTTGAACCTTAACATCTCTTCCATATGGAGATGTTTCTGTAATTTGCCCTTCCAAACTTGTAGGTGCCATTTGACCACCTGTCATACCATATATGCAATTGTTTACAAAAATAGTTACTATATTCTCACCTCTTGCTGCTGCATGAACAACTTCTCCAGTTCCTATTGCTATTAAGTCACCATCTCCTTGATAAGTAAAAACTACTTTATCTGGATTAGCTCTTTTAATACCTGTGGCAACTGCTGGAGCTCTTCCATGTGCTGCTTGAAACATATCACAGGCAAAGTAATCATATGCAAGTACAGAACATCCAACTGATGCAACTCCTATAGTTTTATCTAATATTTCCAACTCTTCTATTACTTCTCCTACTAACTTATGAATTATTCCATGAGTACATCCTGGACAATAATGCGTAGGCACATCTAAAAGTGCCTTTGTTGGCTGATAAACAATTCCCATATTACATACCTCCAATAATAGATTTTATATATTCGTATATCTCATCTACTGTTGGTATCATTCCACCTGTCCTACCATAAAATCTAACTTCTTCTTTTCCATTTACAGAGAGTTTTACATCTTCAACCATTTGCCCACAATTCATTTCAACAGATAAGTACCCATGCTTACTTTTCCCTAAAGTCTTAGTAAATGCTTCGTTAGGAAATGGCCAAGTAGTTATAGGTCTTATTAACCCTAAGTTTATCCCTTCCTTTTTTGCAAGGCTTATAACACTTTTGCATATTCTTGCTGTTATACCATAAGAAACTAATATTAAATCACAAGATTCTTCACAATTATATAATTCATATTTAACTTCATTTTCTTTTATTATTTTATATTTTCCTTGAAGCTCCATATTAAGTTCTTCAAGTTTCTCTGGATTTAACTCTAATGAATTTATTATATTATGTTTACTTTTCTTTCCTAAACCATTGGCTGCCCAAGTTTTTTCTTGTAATTCTCTTTTTATATTCTCTTTAAATTCAACGCCTTCCATAATTTGTCCAAGCATTCCATCAGCCATTATCATTACAGGTGTTCTATATAAATCGCTTACATCAAATGCCTCGCAAATTAAATCTATCATTTCTTGAATAGATGCTGGAGCATAAACTGGTATATTAAAATCTCCATGCCCTAAACCTTTATTTACAAATAAATAATCTGATTGAGCAGGTTGTATTCCTCCAAGTCCTGGACCACATCTAACTACATCAACTATCACACAAGGTACCTGTGCTGCTGCTAAATATGAAATTCCTTCTGTCATTAAGCTTATTCCAGGACTAGATGATGAAGTCATGCATCTAACTCCAGTTCCTCCACAGCCATATACCATATTTATAGCTGCAATTTCACTTTCTGCTTGTAAAAAAACTCCATTAACTTTTGGCATATTTTTTGCCATATATGCTATTAATTCAGTTTGAGGAGTTATAGGATATCCAAAAAAACATTTACATCCAGCCCTAATAGCAGCTTCTGCTATAGCTTCATTACCTTTCATTAAAAACTTTTCTCCCATAGTTACCCTCCTACCTTTCAATTGTTATTACACAATCAGGACAAATTTTTCCACAAGATGCACAAGCTATACATTGTGTCATAAGATTTTCTTCTATTCCAGCTGGATGATATCCCTTACTATTAAAATTTTCTTTAAAACTTATAATCTTTTTAGGACATATATTTATGCAATGTCCACAACCTTTACACCTTTCCTCTTTAAATATAACCTTAGCCATTTAATTCCTCCTCATTATTCCCAAGGCATGTCCATATATAATTCTATAGGTAATATTTCTCCATTAACTTTATCCTTTATTACCTTTTCAAATTTTTTGGTACACACAGTGTATTTGTAAGGAATGCTTAAAAACTTAGATAACTCCAAAGATTCAATATCTCCTTTCAATATATGTTTAGATTCTGTTTCCTTCATCATGTGAGTATTTGATATTATATCAGTAACTTTTAATCTACTTGCTGATTCTATGGATTTTAGATATTTACTTGCCATTCTACAACTTAAGGTTTCTGATCTTGAATTATTTAAAACATAATACATTGAATAGTCTTCATCTTCAAAATACTTATTATATACTCCCAGAACCTTTGCCCCTACATCATCTCCACCAATATCAAATATAACTTCGTATGATTTATCATTAAATACGGATAAAATTTCTCCTGATAGTACCATTAGCTCTGCATTAACTAAATCCTTTCTTGTACTTATAACTCTTATTTTATAATTATTTTCTAAAGTTTCCTTAATATCTCTTACACAAAAATAAGGATTTATTACATCCATATCAACCAATGATACCTTTTTACCTTCCTTAGCCATTTTAATAGCATAATTAATTGCAATTTCTGTCTTACCACTACCAAAGTGTCCAGTAAATATCTTAATCCTACTCACACTAACACTCCTCATTAAACATTCTTACTAAAAGTATACTTTATATTCTATTTATTATGCAATGAAAAGTGCTATAACAAAATTGACATCTTCAAATTTGTTATAGCACTTTTTATAAACCTATTACTTTTACTATTATAGGAATGGTTACTATTGATAAAAGCGTTGTAACAAACACTACTATTGCTCCATATTCCTTTTCTTTATCAAAATCAGCCGCAAATATTGATGTCATAGCAGCAGCTGGCATAGCTTGAATAATTATCATGGTATCTATTACATTAGAATTATCTTTTATTATTAATTTAATCATATAAATAGCAAGTGGTATCACTATTAATTTTATTAAAGCTCCATAATAAACTGATACTTCTTTAAATATAGATTTAATTTTAACCTTTGCTAATATACTTCCAACTATAATCATTGATATAGGTGCAGTCATATCCCCTACTATCTTAGTTGTATCTAAAATAGCTATCGGTAATTTTATATTAAATATCATAATAGGTATTCCAATATATACTGCAATGATTGAAGGATTTAATAATACCTTTTTTATATTTTCTTTTGATAGCTTATCTGAAAATATCATTACTCCATATGTCCATAAGAAAATTGTAAAAACCATATTAAATATAGATGTATAAACTACTCCTTCTGCACCAAATATGCTATTTATAATTGGAAATCCAATAAATCCACAATTAGAAAAGAAATTTGCAAAATGTAATATTTTTTTCTTTTCACCCTTAAATGGCTTTAATAAAATGAAAGATATTATTCCTCCCAAAATCATAAATAAAACACTATATATAAATGCGCTAATTACGTTTCTTCCCATACCTTCATTAAAAGTAAAGCTAAAGGAATTTATAACTAGTAGTGGTAGTGTAATCTCTAATAATATTCTTCTTAACCCTCTATTAACCCCTTCATTTATTATATTTTTTTTGGTTCCATAAACTCCTATTAAAATAATCAAAAATAGTGCTATTATTTTATTAAAAACTATCATCCTATACTCCTAAACTATTATATTTCACTTTATTATATACAATTTATTTATCTAAGGACTAATTTATCTTTATAAAAGTTACAAATATGGTTTTATACTTTTCTATTAATAAAAGTATCTGTCCAATCTCTATTTAATCATAATTTAGGTATTATAAAATTAAAATCCTATTTACTTATTTATAAGATTTCAATGTTACTATTTTTATTTATTGCTTTCCAAAACTAAAAGGATAAAAATGAAAATTAATTATTGATATATTACTTATAATTTGGTAATATATAGGCTGAAATAAAGATATACTATTTAAATATGATATAGTTTTTATGTATAGGGGAGTAGTTAGCTCTATTTTCGAATGAGTTACTAAGTCAACATATTGAACTAACTTGGTTCTGGCTTAGTATTGAATAACGAGACTTATGCGTAGCTTTGCTACGTATAGGTCTTTTTTATTTATTTATTATTTTATGTGAGTATAATTTGTAAAAGGCAATAGAATCCTAAATACTAATTGGATTTTGCAATAAATTCTATAATAAAGGAGTTACATATCATGGGTTTCTTTTCAATTTTTATGACAGGAATAGGCTTATCTATGGATGCCTTTGCTGTTTCATTAGCTAAAGGTATTTGTTTAAAAGAGGATGAATTTAAATACTCTCTTAGAGTTGCATTATTTTTTGGTGGCTTCCAGGCATTAATGCCTCTACTCGGCTGGTGGTTTGGTAGATATTTTGAAGATTATATAAAATCTTTTGATCATTGGATAGCTTTTATACTACTTGGAATCATAGGTGGAAAAATGCTAATAGAATCTATTAAGGAAATGCGTTCTGAAGAAAATGATATTGCTTTAGAATGTGAAAGAGATGAATTTTCTTATAAAAAGCTAACTATATTAGCTATTGCAACTAGTATAGATGCCTTAGCAGTTGGAGTTAGTTTTGCATTTTTAAGTGTTAACATCATTCCTTCAATAACTATAATAGGAATAACTACTTTTGTATTAAGCTTCTTAGCAGTTTTTCTTGGTAAAAAGCTTGGAGAGCATGTTCAAAATTATGCTGAAATAATTGGTGGAATTATTTTAATAGGTATCGGATTTAAAATATTATTCGAACATTTAATGTAAAATACAGCAGCATGGTAGAATTAAAAATGTAGAGTACTTATCTTTACAGCTTTTGTATTATTCTTATATTAATATCCTTAATATAAACGATAAACTTTTTCGATAAACTTCTTGATATTAAATTAGCTAAGAGTGTAATTTTTTATGCTAGATAATAAAAATTAATATGATTTTAAATTATATATAAAATATTCAAAGGGCGTCGTGTTTCGCGACGCCCTTGAGTTATAGAAGTTAAAATAAAAAATAAACATATAATTTTTTATATTTAAATTTATTAATTTCTAGATAAATCTAATTTCTTGTTTTTTCATACACTACATTTAACAATACCAATTTATTTTTGCTGGATTAATCTCATCTATTATAGCTACTTTACGTAGAGCATCCTCCATGTTCTTGCACTCTTTTGATGCAATTTCCTCATAAACATCAATTTCAGCATTAACACCAACAGATGAATATGCTATTGCTGCAGCACCATAAAAAGCAAGGCCTAAAGAACTCGTTACAGTATTAATTGTTGCAGTTGTTGCTCCAATTGCTCTAGCTGCAGCTTGTGCTGATGGATTTCCTTCTGCTTCTCTTGCTGCTATTTGAACTTCCTTAATAATTTTCTTTGCCTCTGTTAATTTCATATTTCCTTCTAACCATTCACCAACTGCATTCAATGCATTTTTTAAACGTGTATCCTCAGGATAAACTTTTTCATAAATAGGTAGAATATGCTCCCTTGCATATTCATTACACCATTTTACAATTGTATTTTTGCTTTGTGTTTCTATTAATCTCATAAGAGAAACAATATATGGTGAATCTGCTTTTCCAAGCATTTTTCGTACTTTAACCATAATAACCCCTTTTTCCTAAATAGTTTTAATTTAAAATCTAATCATATAAATCTTTATTTCTTAAATTATTATACCATCGAAATGGTCTACTTCATGCTGAATAATCTGTGCAGTAAATCCATTAAATATTTGTTTATGCTTTTTAAATTCTCTATCAAGATATTCTACCTCAATTACTTCATATCTCATTGTTTTTCTGAAGCCACTTAAAGATAAGCAGCTCTCCTCAGTCTCATAGCCTTTATCTTTCTTTACTATAACTGGATTCACCATAGGAACTATTATATCGCCTATACTAAATACCAATATACGTTTTTTAACTCCTATCATATTAGCAGCCATACCAACACAATTCTCTAAATTTGCCCTTAACGTATCCACTAAATCATCAATAACTGCTACATCAGCTTTAGTTGCAATCTCTGATTTCTGTCCTAAGAATAATATATCTTTTACAATCGGTTTTATCATTTTTACTCCAACCTTTCTAATTTCTTTCTTGAAAGCTATAAATTTTTTTAGGAAATTCAACTCCTTTTTATAACTTATCATAGTTTGCTATCAAGGCTTAACTTTAAAGCAGCCTTCATTTAATTCATATCTTATCTGAATAAATAAGAATCAATTACATATTACTTTTACTGGAATATAAACTTAATTAAATTGATTTCTATTACAACAATATTAACAATTATTATACATATAATCAATTTACACAAAAAAACTTCAATTAATTTAATTTCATATTATAATACTATAATAACTTTTGTAAGGATTTTCTTTTTTCATATTCATAATTCTTTTTATAGTACATAAACTAGGTAACACTACTTTTAGCTACTAATATACTATTAATTATGAGTCTTACAGCAGTATCAATATAAAGGAGTATTATATGTATAATAATCAATTTTTCTCTTATCCTTATTACATTAAGCAAGCTGATTACCTCCACTACAATTCAATGTGGAGAAACACGGTACAAAAATTTGCAGCCTTTAGTGGCACTGTTACACTGATTGAAGATTTTTACACAGGTCAAGATAATCCATCATTAGGTTGCTATAAATTAATGTCGCTAGAAACTATGGACATGGGCCCTGTAAATTTTGTAATTTCACCAGAAACTTACTTTGTAGATCATACAGTAATTAAAGTAGGCGACAAGGTAACCGGCTTTTTCGATGCAAATGCACCAGTCCCGCTTATTTACCCTCCACAATATCGTGCAATTGTTATGGCTAAAAACACAGGAGCTGAAAATGTTACTGTAGACTATTTTAATAAACAACTTGTAAGCAGTGATGGAAATTTTAAACTCAACATTGGTCCATCTACAGAAATAATTTTAACAAATGATCAGATTTTTAATATATACCCTGGAAATAGAAACCTAATAGTTGTTTATGGTCCTACAACATTTAGCATCCCTGCCCAAACTACTCCATATAAAATCATTGTTCTTTGTTAAATCAAACCGTGTTATATTGTGCATATATTTTATTTACATCATAACCTTTCTTAAAAAATAATATTACCTTTAAATTCTAAAAGTTTAAAAAAGTCTTCTCATTTTTTATTCTTATATTTAACAACACTATTCTTTAAATTTGTAAATATATTATTATTTATAAAAATTAAATTTTGCAACTTTCAAAGGGGCTCGCGTTTCGCGACCCCCTTTGAATTTACATCAATTCTATCCAATCACTTAGTTTATTATAAACCTTAAATCCTCTTTTCTTATACATTTCATACGCAATACTATTCTTTTCTATTACTGTTAAACAAACTTCTTCTACTTGCTTTTCATTTAAAAATTGTATTGCTGTTTCTAATAATTTTTTACCATAGCCCTTTCCCCTATACTCTTTTTTTAATCCTATATCAAAGAAAGCTTTTTTATCTTTAATAATAGTATTTAAAAAGCCTATACTTTCACCCTTATCTAATACAATAAAATAATCTTCATTGTCATTTTTATTTGATAAATAATCTTTTGCCTCTTCTATTTCTATATAAGTTCCGTGAGGCATATCCATAAAAGACTTATTATATACATTAACATATTCCTCGATATTTTCCTTTGATAACCTAGTCTTATCTAACACATCATTTACTTTTTCTCTATTGTTTAGAACCATATTAAAAGATGAGTAACTTCTTTTCAGTCCAATATCTTGTGCTAACTTAAGCAAATTATCACTTCTTATTCCAAGTAAAACTTTCTTGGCATTATATTTATTAGCAAACACTAATGAATTATTAATTAATTCTCTCAATATTTTTTTATTATAATTTGGACAAACTACTTTATTTATATAGATAGTTTCTAATTTATCTACAACCTCTAGTATAACCGACACCTTACCTACTACTTCATTCTCATCAAAATAAAATAATATACCTTCACCATAATTACATATTTTATCCGTAAGTTCTTTTTCAATTTGGGATAATGATAAATCAATATTTTCATTTTCCTTTATAAACTTTAATGCTAAAATTTTTTCATCATTATTTAACTCTAAAAAATTCTTTATCATTATTCCTTCACCCAATATTCACTACAATCTTTAGACCTATCTAGGAATCCATATTGAATTAAAGCTCTTCTTATTGTTACATAGTCTTCATATATTCTTTTTAATACTCTATTTATTTCTTTTTCAGAATATTTCTTTCCAACATTAAAGTTTTTAGTTATTTCTTCTAATAATATAATCTTCTTCTTTTCTTTAGATGGATAGCTTTTTAATGCACCATTTTCATCTACATAAGTTTCTATTACCTTAATTTTTTCTTCCTTTGTTATATTAAATCTATCATCTAAAGTTGTTGCTCCCTTGTGTGCATCACAAATAACATCCTCTTCTAACATATTTATATCTTTATTTGTTTCTTTAACAAGTAAATTCATAGTTGCTAAAAATAGCTTAGCTTGTTTTTCTTTTTCTCTTAATTTATACCTATGGTTTCTAATAGTCGAATTTGCAATACCTAACTTTGCTGCTATTTCTTTATCACTAAGGCCTAAAGCTATTAATTCAATTACTGACTTTTGAGATGATGATATTCCTGTATAAAGTGAATTCATATTTAATAGATAACTTAACATAGAATTATGCTTTTCTTTTATATGAAGCTGAGCAGCTTTTTTTGCATCATATAAATTACCACCTATTTCGTATATTCTTCCTTTAATAAATATTTCTTCACATACTATACATTTTATATATTCTTCTGTTTCTACAAATCCCTTTTCTATTTCATCTATAGACGCTCTCCAAAAAAACTCATTATCCATAACTACCTCCATAATATTTCATTAATTAAATTCTATAACTAATTTTGCTTTTTGTCTATGTATACACAAACTTTATTTAATTTTGTTTATGATTAATTGCATAAAAAAGACAGGTTATAATTTAAAATTCACAACCTGTCATTTATTTTAATTTATATTCATATCTTTCTTTTTATAAATAATACTAGCAGCAACTAATGATATTATAATAAGTAAGAATCCGAGTAAAACAAATTTTAATTCAAATCCATCCTTTATTATATTTGATGGAATTACCCATTCATATGGAGAAACATATTTTATAAATGAAAACTCTTCTTTTAGCTTAGATATAATACCAATTATATATGTCATAAAAAATAAACTAACGCCTAAACTAGTTGCCATTTTCCCTTTTTTTAAAATTGTTGATATAGCTATACCAATTGCCATAAATATATATCCTAAAAAGGCCATTCCAATAAACACACTTTTTATATTCATCATAAGATCCATTGTATTTACTTCATTTGGCTTAACTGCAATAGATATACCTATTGTAGATGCTCCAATAACAATTATGAATATACAAAAGTACACAACCCTTGATGATATCTTACTCCAAAGAATTTTACTCCTTGATACTGGTTTAGAATATAAGAATTCTATTGTACCTTCGCTCTCCTCTTCTATTATAGAATTAACTCCAAGCATTGCACCATAAATTCCACAAGCCATTGCAATATATTGAAGACAATATCCAAGAAAATCATTTATATTGCTAAAATCAGTAGTACTTGAAAAATTAAAGGTTTCTAAAATGGCTGGTGGAAGTGAATCTAATTTTGCACCTACTAATTCTTGCATTCCCATATCCTTCATACTTGGGAATAATGCCATAAAAAAAACTATAATTGCAGAAGTTCCTATACTCCAATATATTAATGATTTTATATTTCTTTTAAATTCAAACTTAAATATATTCATTACTTATTCTCTCCTTCATAATAGTTTAAAAAGGCTTCTTCTAATTTAACTTCTTCAATTAATAACTTGTCCAAATTGTATTTAGCTAAAACACTTATTAACTCATTTATATTTCCTTTATATATAAACTCAATTTCTTCATCAATATATTTAAAGCTTTCTGATATCTTCTCAATTTCCTTTATATTTATGTCATTAGATTTTAAAATTATCCTTTTGCCTAAATCTCTATTCATTTTATTTAAATCTAATATGTCAATTATTTCTCCCTCTTTTATAACCGCAACTCTATCACAAAATTTCTCTATTTCAGAAAGATTATGTGATGATAAAAATATAGTCTTCCCTTTTGATTTTTCCTTCAATAATATATTAAATAGCTTTTGTTGAATTAATGGATCTAACCCATTTGTTGGCTCATCTAAAATAACTATCTTAGGATTACTTAAAAGTGCTTGAACTATAGCTACCTTCTTTTTATTTCCAAGGCTAAGTTCTTCAATTTTCTTATCTAGTTCAACTTCTAATTCATTACAAAGTTCATTTAAATACTGACCATCATAATAATCAAAAAATGAAGCTGCATAGTTTAATATATCTTTTACTTTAACATCTGAATAATATCTAACTTCACTTGGTACATAACTTGTAAATTCCTTAATAAGCTTGCTTTCACTTACAATATCTTTTCCTAATATCTTAGCACTACCTGATGTAGGGAAAATAAAATTAAGCAAAGTCTTTATTGTCGTTGACTTTCCTGCTCCATTTGGCCCTATAAAGCCATATATTTCTCCTTCTTTAATTTCTAAATTTACATTTTTTATTCCTCTGCTTTTTCCATAACTTTTGGTTAAATTAGTTATCTTTATAGCTTCCATTTTTACACCACCTATAAATTCTCTTTATATTTTAATAATTTGTCGTTAAACCTTTCTCCTGTTATTTTTTTATAAACATAAAAATTCAAAGTTACAAGTATAAAGTATGCTGTATATATTATGAAAAATATCTTAAAAGGTATTCCCCATAATTCTATCCAATTAAAATATTTAATGAAGATACTTAAAACTCCTAAAAGTATTAAATAATGTGATATTGTTTTTGTTTTTATTGATATCTTCGATAAAAACTTTTCATTATATAAAATAAATTGAATTAATCCAACTATGATCGCTAATAAGATAAATTCCCATAATAACTCTAAAGGCATTATCTTATTTCCAATAAAAAAACTTACTACTCCATAGGTTAATATTATCATCATAAAGAATAATCCTATTAGAGCTTTTATTTCATATCCTATATTATAAAAATTCTTCATTATATCCCAACCTTTTAATAATCTAATTTTGCTTTAAGTATAGGTACATATTGTCTAGAAACTATTAACTTTTCCTTATTTTCAAGCAAAACCTCTACTCTTCCCCCAATTACAGGGTTTATAACTGAAATTTTAGATATATTTATTATTGTTGATTTAGATGCTCTAAAAAAATGATATTCTGAAAATTTATCTTCAATTTCATAAAGTCTAAGATTACTTTCATATACCTCTTCCTTGGTATATATAAATATCCTTTTATCAACAGATTCAAAATATAATACATTTTCTGGTTTTATAATATGAACTTTACTATCTTTAACACCAGTAATTATATTTTCCTCTTCCCTTAACTTTTCAATTATTTTCACTATATTATCATCAATAACCTTGCAATTTATCACTATTTCAACTTCATTATTATTCTCATCTTGATTAATTACTACCTTCATAATAGCTCCTCTTAAACCTTTATAATCTCATACTACTATTTTTAATTAATATATCAATATAATTTTACTAAGATGCATTATTTAAATACTAAGTTACACTTTAAATAAATTGCAAATTAAACTTAATGATATGTATTAATTTTCCGATTTTTATATAATATCTCCAATTTAATACATATCATTAATGAGTCTAATTCTTAATTTAACTGTATCAAGTGACAGAATATAAGTTGGCGAAGATAAATAGACTGTGGAATAAGCATATAGCGAGCAATTAGAAGTACTTGGCGTAGCTATTTAGCTTATGGAACATATCTAGTTATCATAGCCCTTTTATTCGCAATTTATAACTTTTTAGTATTAATAATTAGTAAATTATATATACTAAACTATAGAAAATTTATTAATTGGAGGTATATTAATGCATAATAAATACAGTGATCTTTTTGATACTTTAGTAAGATCTTATTACGAAGGCAACTTTGATGAAACGCTTTCTAGAATTATGGTCTGTCATGAAATTTCACCTCAGGAGACATTTAAAATTATTACATCACTTTGTGGAGTTTCTATAGATTTTGATAACAACTATGTTTACAACATAAAAAAAGCAATTACAAATTATGCAGTTAATAAAAGATTCATAGAGAAATTAGATAGTTGCAATATTAGCTGTAAACAAGATGAAAATAAGAAGTTTAAATGTCAAGCAAGTTGTCCATTCGATGCAATATTATATGATGATGATAATAAATCTACATATATAAACTATGACTTATGTGTTGGTTGTGGATTATGTATAGATGCTTGCAAAGATGGTAAAATCCTAGATAAAATTGACTTTATTCCTATATTAGATTTAATTAAAAACAATAAGACTGTTATTGCTGCTGTTGCACCTGCAATTATGGGCCAATTTGGTGAAGATGTATCAATGGATCAATTACGTGCTGCTTTTATTAAAATGGGCTTTACTGATATGATTGAAGTTGCTTTTGCTGCTGATATGATTACTATTAAAGAAGCTGTTGAATTTAACCACCATGTTAATGGTCCTAATGATTTAATGATAACCTCATGTTGTTGTCCTATGTGGGTTGGAATGCTAAAAAAAGTATATAAAGAATTAGTTCCTGATTTATCTCCATCCGTTTCTCCTATGATTGGAGCTGGAAGAGTTATAAAAAAACTAAATCCAGATGCTAAAGTTGTTTTTATAGGCCCTTGTATAGCTAAAAAAGCAGAAGCAAAAGAACCTGACTTAGCTGGAGATATCGATTTTGTTCTAACATTCCAAGAATTAGACAATATATTTAAAGCTTTTGAGATTAATCCTAACGAACTTCAAGGTATCCCATCTAAAGATTATGCTTCAAGAGGTGGTAGACTATACGCTCGTACAGGTGGTGTTTCTATTGCAGTTGGCGAAGCTGTTGCTGAACTATATCATGAAAAAGCTAAGCTATTTAGTTCTGTCAGAGCCGAAGGAGTAAGAGAGTGTAAGGAAATATTAAACAAAGCTTTAAATGGTGAAATTAAAGCAAACTTCGTTGAAGGCATGGGTTGCATTGGTGGATGTGTTGGAGGTCCTAAAGCTATTATTCCTAAAGAGCAAGGGAAAATAGCCGTAGATACTTTTGCTTACCATTCCCCAATAAAAGTAGCAACTCATAGTACTACTATGGATAATGTTTTAGAAAAACTTAATATAACATCTTTAAGAGACTTTGAAGATGATACTAAGACTGCAATATTCCATAGAGATTTCAAATAAAAATTAGTAGCTCTACAACTTTAAATATGGTATTATATATGCATAATAATAATTATTATATAATAATTTAATTACTTTAGCGTATGATAAGGAGAAAAAATGAAATATTCAATAGTTTTTAGCAGTGTAACTGGTAATACAAAAAAATTAGCAGAAACAATTAAAAGTAAAGTTGGTGAGTGTTATATAGGGAAACCTTCTGATGAAGCACTTGAAGCAGATGTTATATTTGTAGGATTTTGGACAGCAGGAAACTCTTGTGGAGCAGATATTAAAGCATTTATAGAGAAACTTTCTGGCAAGAAGGTATTTATATTTGGAACTGCTGGGTATGATAATACAAAAGAATACTTTAGCGGAATTTTAGATAGCGTAAAAAAATTAATACCTCAATCTAATACTATTATTGGAACATATATGTGCCAAGGTAAGGTATCAGATGCTATTCAAAATAAGATAAAGGAATCTATGCCTGAAAAGTTTGAAGCAATTAAAGATAATCTTGTAGAATCATTAAACCACCCAAATGATAATGATATAAAATCATTAATATCTGAAATTGATAAAATAAACTTCTAATTGTATTAAATTTTAATTCAAGAGGCTGTAATTTTGCATTTTACATTTTGCATTAAATATCTTTCTGATACAGCCTCTTTTATATACTGTAAATTAAAATATAGCCTTTAATTAAACGACTGATATTATTTCACTTTTCAATATTCTGCCTCTCAAAATATAGCAAAGCTATCTAATATAGAATAAATTTGTTAATTGCTTACTATTCTATCCACTTTTTTAAATTTGGATTTTTATCTAATATTGAGTAATACTGTGCAAGAATTCCAAACTTACCTTCTGGGTCTAGCTTCATATATCTTTCAAACTTTTCTTTTCTATCTTCTGATCTAGACCATCCATAATGCTTTAATCGTAAACTACTCAGCTCATAGGCTAAATTATTACAATTATATGGCATCCTTCCGCAATGTTGTGGCGTTTCTCTAAATAAATAGTTATAGTTTTCTTGATATCTTATCATAAATAATCTATAGGTATTATGAGCATTCCATAAATCATCTTCTCTATAGTGCTCTTCATCCCAAAAATCATACAGTCTAAACATGTAACCATCTACTTCAGTATTTTTCATTAAATCACGTACATTATATTTAAATCTATTTTCAAAAATCTCATCCGCATCTAAAAATATTATCCAATCTGGATTAATCTTTATAGTTTCTTCCCACTGTTGTTTTCTTAATGTAACTTCGTTACTAAATTTTGAATCAATATTTTCTATTAATTTATATGGTATATTTCCTAATACTTCTTTTATTATCCCAACAGTATTATCAGTGCTTCCATCATCAATTATAACTGCATTATCAATATATTGTTTAGCATCTTCTAGCACTTTCTTTAAAAATCTATTTTCTTCATTTTTAACTATCATTGATAAAGTTAATTTATTACCTTCTTCTTTAGCTTTCCTTACTAAAGGTTTAATTACAGGATCTCTTTTACCTTCAGATATCCACTTAATAATTTTATAATTTCCGTCTTTATCCATCTGCAAAGTAAATTCACTTTGCTTTTCTTCATAATAACTATAGCTATTCCTATATCCTAATTCATTATAAACTACCTTAATAACTATCTCATTAACATTATTAGTAAATTGTGTTTGATGACTAATTATCCTTATTTTATTTGTTATTTTTTCTTCTAATACTATCTTTCTATTAATTATTAGCTCCCTTCTTAATCTAGCTTGCTCTTCTTCTTCAAAAAACTCCAAATAATTAAAAGGTATATCTTTTTTATAGCTATAATCCCCAATTCCTTCTAAGGCTATTTCCAAAGTTTCATATGCTTTAGCACTGTAAACTTGAAACTCTCTAATAATATTAGATGATTTATATTCACTTATCTTTCCTAAATCTTCATCTCTATATATATGGTGAGCAGGATAATAGGTATCTACATATAACTGAATGCCAAGTACAGCTGCCCTTATGCAAAAGTGTCTATCTTCCCCCCAAAAGGAAATATTATAAACTGGATTAAAGTTTACTCCTTTTGAAAGTGCTTCTTTTGATATCAAAGTGCATGCTCCAAGCCCTCCAACCTTATAAGTTCCAGGTTTCCTTAACATATTTATAAAATCTGATGTTCTTTTCATAACTTCATTTCCACTTAAGTTTTCTCCGTATTCAAATTCATATAAAGTATACATATCTTTTAACCAAACTTGTGGTTGCTCATAGTTATTTGGTTGCCATCTTGTCCAAAATATATTTGAAACTATTTCTTTCTTTAATGATACTAGCCTTTTTAAGGTTTTAGGGTGCATTACTAAATCAGAATCTACAAGAAAAAGATAATCATACTCTTCTTTTAAAGCTTTTTCTATTATAGTGTTTTTAAAATTAGACACCTTTCTTATTAAATCGTTTGACCATCTATGAGTATAATCATCACATATATATAACGATGTATTTTCTTCACTTTTTAAAATAGTAACTTTCTCTATATCTTCTTTAAACTCATTTAAGATTAATGAAGATTCTTCTATATTATTATCATCAATGAAGCAATATTCAATAAATAAATCATCTGAATTTAATTCTTTTAATGATAGAAGGAACTCTTTTAAAATAGCAGGTTTTTGATGAATAGGACTCCCAATTAAAATTCTAATCATTGACTTCCTCCAATTACTTATTTTATATATAATAATCTATTCCTACTTATCATATTATGCTTATTTTTAATAAAATACCCTTTAATAAGTAGTTTTAAGTAGAATTTAATAATAATATCTATTTTTCTATTATTAGCATATTTTATTTATTATCATATTCTATAATAAAACCATTTTTATTTGGAGGTAACTTTCTTTGGATACTTTAAGCGTTTGTATTATAGCTAGAAATGAAGAAGAAAACCTATCTAGATGTCTTAAAAGTGTAAAAAGTATTGCTGATGAAATAATCCTAATTGATACTGGATCCACTGATAATACGATTAATATAGCCCAAGAATTCAATGCACAAGTAATAAAGTTTCCATGGAATGATAACTTTAGTTCTGCAAGGAATAAAGCATTAGAAATCGCATCTAAAGACTGGATCTTGTGCATTGATTGTGATGAGGCATTAGATAATACTCAAGTATCTAAATTAAAAAATGTATTAAATGATTCTTTATATTTAGGATTTAGATTAAAGCTTATAAATATAATCGATAATAAACCTTATAAAGGCGAGTATTTACTTAGGATTATTAAAAATAACTCTGGATTTTATTTTTCTGGAAGAATAAATGAAAAACTTAACAACTCTTTATATAATGATTCATATTTAAATCAAATTTTAAATTTAGAATTTATATTATATAATTTTGGATATGACTATAATGAAAAACAATTAACAGATAGGTGTAATAGAAATCTTTCTATATATTTATCTTATGCTGACAAAGAAAAAAATTATTTATATTACTATAACATTGCTAATGAATATTTCCTTTTAAATAAATATACCATAGCAATAAACAACTATATTAAGGCAATTGAACTAAATGATAACTATTATATAAGCAGCTATCTCTCTTTTTTAATTGTAAAAACTTATTATATAGCTCAAAAATATAATAAAGCAATTCTTATGGGTGAAAGATATTTACTTAAAAATGACGCTTTTAGAGAAATATATTTATTACTTAGTATATGTTATGAAAAAATAAATAATCTAGAAGAATCACGAGAAAATCTAAAATTATATCTAAAACTTTATGAGAAAGTCCCTCAATATTATTTTAGATTAGATTATATAAATTTAAAAAACTTCATACCCGAAATGCTTGGATTTAATTTAGAAAGCTTAGAAAGACTTAATTAAAAAAAGAAGGATAAGTATTTCTACTTGTCCTTCTTGCTAATTTACAAATATAAGTAATCCAAATTATTAGTGGAACCATTTAAAGTTTAAAAAATATAATTTATTAAATAATGGCAACTTTCTTATGTTCTTACCCCATTTTTTTCTTTAAAATTTGTTCTAATACATTTAATCTTGTTTTTCCTAAAATTTGTTTTGGTTTCTTAGCTATTTCATCATCTTTATAGAATTTAGCCTTATTAGCTTCTATTACCATAAATATTTTTTCTTCTAAAGCTTCATCCTCTATGTTACCTTCAAAATAATCGTCTATGTAGTCTCTTAGTGCATAACTAAGTTCTTCCTGATTTTTATAATATAATCTAATTCCACCCTTATTCAAGAATATTATCCTCCCTAAAAATCTACTTTTTAAAATCTACTTTTTATATATATTTTATACTAAATAAACATGTAAAACAATATGTATTAAAATTCTTAATTTTTATTTAATTATTATGTGTAAGTATTATACATATTTGGGCAATAATATTATATATTTCTGTATAACTGCTACAAAGAATCAATTGATAAAAATTATCAATTATTTTTCAAAAACCTATTGACATTTTATTAAATAATAATTATTATTAATTCATAGTAATTATTGAAATTTGAGGAGGAAAAAATTTATGTCATTAATAGGAAAAAAAATCGAAGATTTTAAAGTTCAAGCTTACCACAATGGTAACTTCAAGGAAGTATCAAAGGAAGATGTTTTAGGTAAATGGTCAATCTTCTTCTTCTATCCAGCAGACTTTACATTTGTTTGTCCAACTGAATTAGGAGATTTAGCAGATCATTATGAAAAATTCAGAGAAATTGGAGCTGAAATATACTCAGTATCTGAAGACACTCATTTTGTTCACAAAGCATGGGCTGATGCAACAGAAACAATAGCAAAAGTTCAATATCCAATGTTAGGTGACCCTACTGGAAAATTAGCAAGAATGTTTGAAGTTCTTATTGAAGAAGAAGGATTAGCTTTAAGAGGAACATTTATAGTTAACCCAGAAGGAGAAATTCAAGCATATGAAGTTCACCAAAATGGAATTGGAAGAAATGCTGAAGAATTATTAAGAAAAGTTCAAGCTGCTCAATTCGTAGCTGAACATGGCGATCAAGTTTGCCCTGCAAACTGGACTCCAGGTGAAGAAACTTTAGTACCAAGCTTAGATTTAGTTGGTAAACTTTAATATAAAACATAAGGAGAGCTAATCTCTCCTAAATATATATCAATAATATTAAAAAATTAGCGAGGCAACTCGCTATTTTTTTAATAAACTAATCAATAATAATTATTACTTAATAATATCATTGAAATCTTAAGGAGGAATTTATGAATAAAATATATGATTTAATTATAATCGGTGGCGGTCCTGCTGGTTTATCTGCTGGTCTATATGCTGGTAGAGCAAGACTTAATACTTTAATAATCGAAAAAGAACATACTGGTGGTCAAATTAATAGTACTGCTGAAATTGTAAACTATCCTGGTATTGTAAAAACAACTGGTCCTAATTTAACATCAGATATGAGAATCCAAGCCGAAAACTTTGGTGTTAAATTTCAATCAGCTGATGTAATTGATGTTGATTTTACTGGAGATGTAAAAATTATCAAAACAAATAATGGTGAAATTCAAGGTAGATCTATAATTATAGCTACAGGTGCTACACCAAGAAAATTAGGCTTCCCTGGAGAAATTGAATATGGTGGTAGAGGTGTTGCTTATTGTGCTACTTGCGATGGAGAATTCTTTAAAGATTTAGAAGTACTTGTAATCGGTGCAGGTTATGCAGCTGCTGAAGAAGCTATTTATTTAACTAGATTTGCTAAAAAAGTAATTATAATTGCAAGAGAACCTGAGTTTACTTGCGCTAAATCTATCGGTGATAAAGTAAAAGCTAATAAAAATATAGAAATAAGATTCAATACTGAAGTTGTAGAAGCTGTTGGTGATGATGTTCTAAGATCTGTAAAGCTTATTAATAATGTTACTAATGAAAGATCAGAATACTTCCCTCCTAAAGAAGATGGAACATTTGGTATCTTTGTATTTGTTGGTTATGAGCCACAAACTAAAGTATTTAAAGATAAGATAGAAATGGATAAATACGGATATATCTTAACAAATGAAAATATGCAAACTAATATAAAAGGTGTTTATGCTGCAGGTGACTTAAGGCCTAAACTATTAAGACAGGTTGTAACAGCTGTAGCTGATGGTGCTATTGCAGCAACAGATGCTGAAAGATATGTTGCTTCTGAAAAAGAAAGACTTGGTATAGTTGATGAAAATATTATTGAAGAAAAAGTTGAAATAAAAAAAGAAGTACCTACTACCAATAATAAAACTTTATCTGGAAAAAGTAATTTATTAAACGATAATCTAAGAAACCAATTAAAGGGTATATTATCTAAGATAGAAAATAACATTTCACTAGTATCAATAGTTGATGAAAGTAATAAAAAATCAATTGAATTAAGAGATTTAATTTTAGATATATCTGATTTAAATGATAAAATTTCTGCTATCATCTATAAAAAAGGTGAAAACCTTGAAATGGAATCTAAAATTCATGCAGATAAATATCCTGTAGTTGCTTTATTAGATAAAGATAGTAACTACAGTGGAGTTAAATTCCATGGTGTACCTGGAGGACACGAATTAAATTCATTTATACTAGCTATTTACAATCTAGCTGGTCCAGGTCAAGCACTAACTGACGATTTATTAAATGAAATTAAATCACTGTCACCAGATAAGAAAACTAATATTAAAGTTGCAGTATCTCTTTCATGCCACGTTTGCCCTGAAGTTGTAACTGCAGCTCAAAGAATAGCTATAGAAAATCCTAATATAGAAACAGAAATGTTAGATTTATCAAACTTCAAAGATATTAAAGATAAACATAAAATAATGAGCGTTCCAGCACTAATAATAAATGATTCTAAAGTTTATTTTGGTGGTAAAAAGCTTGAAGATATAGTTGAATTGCTTAAATAATAAATATTGTTTTAAAGGTATTACAGAAGATAATAATTATCTATGTAGTACCTATTTTTTATTATCATTTCTATATATATTAATTATTTAGAATCATTTCTGTATCCATTAATCATTTAGAACCATTTCTATATCCCTTAACTATTATAATCTATATCTACACTTTCACTGTTTATTTTTTACTAAGTAATTAAAATAAAAAAAACCCTATTAAACATATTATTTTCAGTTTAATAGGGCTAAAACTTATATCATATTTTACTTTTATTTAATTATTTAGCATCAAGTGCTACATTATTACGTTCTTTTCTTTTTTCAGTTTCATCAACTACTAGAGCTGCAACAGCAGAACCTGTAACATTAGTTGCTGTTCTCATCATATCTATTATAGCATCTACAGCCATTACCATTGCCATACCTTCTATAGGTAATCCTAAAGTTGATAAAACAACTGTTGTTGACATAGTTGCTGCTCCAGGAACTCCTGCTATACCTATTGAAGATATAACTGTTGTTAATACTATTAAGAAATAATGATACATTGTCATATCAACATTAAATACATTAGCTACAAAAATTGCAACTATTGCTGGATATAATCCACCACATGCATTCATTCCTATAGTTGATCCAAGTGGAGCTACAAAGCTTGCTATATTTTCAGAAACCTTAGCATTTTCTACTAAGCTCTTAATTGTTACAGGTAATGTTCCATAACTACTTTGACTTGTGAAAGCAACAACTTGAGCTGGGAAAATATCCTTAAAGAACTTTAATGGATTTTTTCTTGCAACAAAAGTTATTAAAGGAGTATGAACTAATAACATTTGTAATATACAAGCAATATAAACTGCTAAAACGACACCAATTAATGATTTTATAGTATCCATCCCATTGCTTGCTGCAGCTGTTGCTATTAATGCAAAAACTCCATATGGTATGAATTTTAATACTATTCTTGTTATACTTAATACTAATTCATAAGTTGATAAAATGAAATCCTTAAATGGTTTAACCTTCTCAGGATTCTTATTATCTTCAATAACTAAAGCTATTGCTATGAAAAGTGAAAAAATAACTATTGGAATTATTTGATTATTAACTACTGATGCTACTGGGTTTGATGGTAAAAAGTCTAATAATACCTTTGAAAATGATGGTATTTCTCTTGCTTTAAATCCTTCAGCTCCTACAAAGCTTAACCCTTGTCCTAATTTAAAGATCTTTCCCATAACTATTCCTATTATTGATGCTATACCTGTTGTTCCAAGTAATATACCTAATGTTTTAAGGCCAATTGATTTTAGAGTATCTAAATTTTTAAGCCTAATTATACTTGTTATTATTGATACCATAACTAAAGGAACTACTATCATTTTAATTAATGATATATATCCCTTACCTACTACTTCAAGGAACATAATATCTCCCTTGAAAATTGCACCTAGGATTAACCCTATTGCTAATGCAGTTAATGTTGAATAAGAAAACTTTCCTGTTTTTGATTTTACTAAATAAATTATATAAATTGCTGCTATTGATAATATAATAGCTAATATTAAATTAAAGTTCATTTTTTATCCTCCTAATATTTATTTTAGATAATTTAATTCTTAGTTAAACATTTATTTGCTGGCCTGCAAATTCCTTAAGATAATTCTTTAAATATTGTATTTTAAGATTTCTATCTAATAAGTTAACTTTAAATTAATTATATAAGTATTTATATATTATAATTAATTTATACTGTAGTTAATAAGCATATTATTCGAATATATTATATAAATAAAAAAAACCTACTACCACTGTTTATACAGAGGCAGAAGGTAAACTTCCACGGTTCCACTCTGATTAGATATAATTAAATATCCATCTTTTCTAGGTACTATATATAATACCTTATCTCTGTAATGGGAGAACCCATAAGTCCCTACTTATAACGTTCGGATCTTAAACTCCAAGGTGCACTTCATTAATAAAACTATAGGTTATCTCAGCTACTAACCCTCTCTGTTATAATTGTTATTAATTACTTTTCCTCTTCATAGCCTTTAATTCATATCGGATTACTATGATTTAATTATAGCATTATTTACTCTATTGTCAATATACAAATTACATATTTAATTCGTATATTTATAAGGTATTTTTAGCTAAAATAAAAGAGTAAGGATTTTCCTCACTCTTAGTAATTTAATTTTCATTTTCTATATACAAATCTACATTGTCTTTAGTTACCTTTGTATGAGGCACTTTTATATATTTATTATTTTCAAGCTCATCAATTCCTTCTACATTATTACCTTTAGCTAATGCTATTGCAAGATCAAATATTGCTTGTGCTTGAGCTTTAGAATCACTTATAACAGTACCAAGCATTTCACCTTCCTTAACTGATTCCATTGCTTCTTTTATACCATCTATCCCAACAACTAGAGGCTTTTTAGTAAATATATCGTTAGAATTAATTGCATGTATAGCCCCAAGCGCCATTACATCATTATTACTAAATACAACTTCAATTTTATCTCCGAACTCTTTGATCCATTGACTCATTTTACTTATAGCCTGATCACTTTGCCAATTTGCACTATCATCTGCTAATTTTTCTAGTTGAACACCTTTTTCAGTAATAGATTTTATACAGTATTCTGTCCTTATTGAAGAATCTTGATGCCCTGGTTCACCTTCAAGCATTACATACTGAATCTTATTGTCTTTATTCTTATCTACTATATCTTTTTTTGAAAGCCATTCATCAAGTAGTATCTCCGCTTGTAACCTTGCAGATTGTTCTGCTTGTGCTCCAACATAATATAGTTTATCCCATCTATTCATATCTTCTTCTACTGGCTCTCTATTAAAAAATATTAATGGAATATTTGCTGATTTTGCTTTATCAATTATAGTTGATGCTGCTGTTCTATCCACTAAATTCACACATATAACATCATACTCTTGATTTATAAACTTATCCACTTGATTCCCCTGATTTATTGTGCTTCCTTTTGCATCAACAAAATCAATCATTACTTTAGATTTATCAACACTTTCATTTTCTTTGACTATCTCCTCTAAATTTTTACTGATTGTAGATATGAAAGTATCATCTTGCTTATAAAGTGTTACCCCTATTTTAATTTCTTTTTTAAATTTAATATTGCTTTCTTTATTACAGCCTACAATAAGAGTAGATATTAGCATTAAGCTAAAAATATTAATTATTCTTTTACCCTTCTTCACCCTAACCTCCTATAAAGCATTAAATTTATCATCTTACAAAGGGAAATAACATCCTTTGATTTTCTTTAGAATACATATTCCTACTATTAATTATAGTTGATGTTATTACACTATCATCAATTTCCTTTTCTTCAATTTGTGAAACAGATGCCTTAACGCTTAAATATCCAACATTGAATTCATTTTGCATAGCTATTGAATTTATTATATTTTCTTCAATTAATGATATTATTAAACTTGTACTGCCTGTCCCATATAATTCAACGCTAGATTTTAAATCACTATTACTTACATACTTCTTAGCTTTTCCTACACTCTCTAAAATACTTGGCTCAAATGTAATTATTACATCCGTTTCATTCTTCTCTATAATTTCTCTAACTTTATTATAAAGCTGTACCTCATCTTTCGGTAATTCTAAAAGTTCATAAGTATTTTTACTTTTATTTATTTCATCTACAAAACCTAAATATCTTTCATTTATACTACTACAGCTTAAATCACTTTTTATAATAGAAACTCTACTTCTTGTATTTCCATTTCTCACTACTTCTTCTGCAAGGCTTTGCCCTAACTTATAATTATCACAAGACACATATGGTATATTTTGCTTAGTTTCTATATTAGATTCAAATAAAACTACTGGTATCTTTTTTCTAATGTTTTCTATAGTATTTGCCATAGCCTTATAATCTGTCGGAGATATAAGTATAGCATCTGTCCCATTGCTTAACTCTCTTTCTATTAATTCAGTTTGCTCATCAATACTATTTTCCTCTAAAAGTGTTAAAAACCTTATATTTACGTTCATCTCAGAAGCAGCTTGCTCCATCCCCTCTTTTATTATCCTCCACCCTTCACTATTTTTCCCTCTAATTATTACTGAAAAATTATAAACTTTAACATCCTTTTTTTTACCTTCATTTAATAATACTAAAAAAGAAGAAATAAGCATTGTAAATAAAATTATGAAAATTAATTTCTTTCTTATCTTCACTTTTTCTCCTCCTTAATACTATAAAAATCTATAGATGGCATATGAATCCTTATTGTTGTACCTTCATCTGGCTCACTATATATCTCCAATCCATATTTATCTCCAAAGTATAATTTTATTCTTTCATGTACATTTCTAAGTCCTATTCCTGACCCCTTCTTTTGAACACCATTTTCATTAGTTAGCAATTTATCTGCAATCTCTTGAGGCATCCCAAGTCCATTATCAATAATATCTATATATAAATCATTATTTTTCAAATATGCTTTTACAAGAATATCTCCGTCACCACTCATATACTCCATACCATGGTAAATAGCATTTTCAATCAGTGGTTGAATTATTAGTTTAATACTTGTAAGATTTAAAACCTCTTCCTCTGCTTTAATATCATAAGTAAACTTATTTTTATAACGTATATTTTGTATTGTTAAGTAATTTCTAGCATGTTCTAATTCATCCTTAACAGTTATTACATTTTTACCTTTACTTAAACTTATTCTAAAAAATCTTGCTAGTGCTGTAACCATTACTATAGCACCATCATAATTTTCATTTTCTATCATCCATATAATAGAATCTAAAGTATTATATAAAAAATGTGGATTTATTTGAGCTTGCAATGCATTTAATTCACTTTTACGTTTTGCCTCTTGCTCACTCATTATATTTTCCATTAGCATATTCATTTGTTTTACCATGGACCTAATTGCTTTTCCTAAATGTTGAATTTCATAAGAACCACTTTCTGATATATTTAAATTAACTACTCCATGTTCAAATTCATTAACTGACTTTTCTAATTCCTTTATAGGATTTGCTATTCTTGATGATACAAACATATTTATTGAGATTAATGTAAATATTCCAAAAAACATTATAAATACAGCAAATATTCTAATTTCAGAGTAGTCAGCTGTAATATCTGTCATTGGTGATATAGCAACTATTTTCCATCCAGTATATCCAACTGTTTTCACTGTCACTAACCTTTTATTTCCTTCAAACTTTTCAATATGATTTCCATCTTCATATTTAGATGCTTCATAATTATTTTCTTTTACTAAATTAGAATATATCAATTGTTGCCTTGGATGATATATTATTTCTCCATCTCTGTCTATAAGATAAACATACCCATTTCTACCCATATCAACATTTTTACATATTTGCTCTATACCACTAAAATTCATATCAACTAGAAGAACTCCGCCATTAATCCTACCACTTTCAGTAATCTCAACTGCCCTACTCAAAGATACTACCCAAGTGTATTTATAATTAGGATCGTAAAATAAATTTTGCACATGAGGAGTAGAAAAGTGTAAGTTTTCCCTTTTACTTATAGCACTTTGAAACCATTCACTTTCTCTAGGATCAATATTGTTTTTTAATTGTTGTAATGGATATGAAGCTATTACCTCACCATAATCTGAAAAAAGGCTAATACTTATTAAGTAATCTTTATTAGCTTCATAAATTAAATCCATTTCTTTATCTATACTTTCATTTGATAAATCTGTTTTCTTTATAGCTCTATAATATATTGTATCTGATATCTTCATCATTTTTCTTAAGTAAGTATCTAAATTTAAATTAACTTGCTCTAATATGGATTTATTATTCTTTAAAACCATTTCTTCTGTTGAATTAGTAAATCTTAAGTAAAGAGCTCCACCTACTACTATCATTCCAATAACAGCTACTATTGTAAAAGATATAGATATTATATATTGGATACTAGCTTTTTTATAATAACCTATTATTTTACTCTTAATAGAATTTAGCATATTAAATCACTCAGTTCTTTCTATATCTTGATGGTGCTATTCCAAATTTCTTTTTAAATACATAACTAAAATAATTTGCTTCTTGATACCCAACTTTTGTAGCAATCACATATGTTTTATCATCAGTAGTATTTAATAGTTTTACAGCTTCCTCCAATCGTACTGAAGTTAGGTAATTTACAAAACTCATATCTGTTTCTTTCTTAAATATAGTAGAAAAATAAGTTGGACTCACATGTAATTTTGAGCACAATTTTTCAACTGATATTTCAAAATCATTATAATTTTCCTTTATATAGATTTTGGCTTTTTCCACTAAAAGCATTGAAGAATTAACACGTTCTTTTTTTATAAGCTTGTTTAACTTAATAGCCTTACTTATAAACCATTCTTTTATTTCTTGTATTGAATCTAAATGGTCTAACCCCATATAACAATTGAAATTTTCACCAAAAACATTATTAATTTCTATATTGTATGTTTGAGTTAATTTAAGCATGGATGTTAGTATCTCCATTATATAAATTCTATACTTTTCTAATGGTATACAAGATTCTTCGACTACTTTAAATATATTATTTACAACTTCTTGTATTTCACTTTCTGTTAATAATTTAATAGCATTTAAAAATTTAACTTCATCTTGCTCATCAAATTGTAATTGAATTGAATTGTCTGGCTCAACATCATCAATATATATAGTTTTTCCATTACCCACTATTGGCCTATAATTTAATGCACTTTGAGCTGTGCTATATGAAAATCTTATTTTTGATATATCATCACATATCCTACCTACACCTACAGATATAGTACTTCCAAATATACATTCATAAACTTTACAAACTTCATTTAATACCTTTATAAAGCCCATTATGTTATCCTTTTCATAGAAGCTGTTCAAAACCACAACCTTATCTAAATATGGAAAGCTAATAAACTTGCAATAATTCTCCATTGTTTCATCAACTATGCTTTTTATTGATATAGATAATAAACCAATATCATTTTGTAATTCTAAATCTTCCTCATTAGAGCTTATATTTCCATCAACACCTATTATTGCAACTGACAAGTATTTTTCTATAAAATCTAGTCCTAATTTCTTCTCATCTTCTATCCACTTTTCTCTAGTTATCCTGCCTTCTAAAGCTCCAATAAGAAACTGTTCTCTTATTACTGGAATACTTTCTATATAATGATTCTTTAATGTTTCCACATTTCTTTTTGCATCATATTCTGTATCTAATTTTTCTTTTAATCTCTTTAGAACTTCTATAAGTTCAACTGAATTAATAGGCTTTAAAACATACTCAACTACATTTATTTTTATAGCCTTATGTGCATATTCAAGATCATCAGAGCCTGAAAATATTATTATTTTTGTAGAAGGCATTATATCCATAACTTTTCTACCTAACTCTAATCCATCCATAAATGGCATTTTTATATCTGTCATTATTACATCTGGATGTAACTTTTCTGCCATTTCCAAGGCTTCTTGTCCATTTTCAGCATCACCTACAACAATAAATCCTTGTTCTTCCCAATTGATTTTTTTTATAACGCCAAGTCTTATCTCCTCTTCATCATCTACAATCATTAGTTTATATAATCCCATAAATAGTCCTCCTATATAAAAAAATATAGATTTCTAAAAGAATAAATTTGATTAAAAGTATATCTTTAACAACATATTTTTTATATGTATAATTTTTTAACCTCATTATATTTATTTAATCATTACTCTATCTAACATCAAATAAGTAAGATTAATATAACACTCTATACAAATAATTAAATATTTATATGGTTTAATATTTTTATTCCATTATAAAGAAATAAAAAACAAATTTATAAAACAAATAATTTTTAATCCATATCAAATTTTCTAAATCTTAAAATTAATTATAACATATTTTTGTAATTTTTTTCATGTAAATATTATCAAACAGCAAAAATAGGATGAGATATTATAATTCTCATCCTATTTCTATGAATAATATTATATTTTATACTAATATTCCTATTATCAATGACAATGCTAATAATACAAACAATACTGCAATAACTCTATCCATTGTTTTAACTGATACATCTAAATTACCGTATAATGTATCCCTTACAGTTTTTTTAGGAACTTCCTCTACTTTTTCTTTTACAGTTTCATTTTCCATTTAACATCATTTCCCTTTTCGAATTATTTTTTAGCTATATATTTTCTTACGTCTAGTGAAACAGCTACTATTATTATTAAACCTCTTATTATATATTGCCAGTAAGCATTTACTCCAATGAAGTTTAATCCATAGTTTATAACTTGTAGTAATACTGTACCTATAAGAACTCCTGGAATTGTACCAATACCACCTGTAAATGACACTCCCCCAACAACACAAGCTGAAATTGCATCTAATTCATAGTTGAATCCAGTACTTGTTGTTGTAGATCCTGCTCTAGCTGCTTCTAAGAATCCAGCTAGTCCATAAAGTACACCTGATATTATAAATATAATCATTATATTCTTAACTAAGTTAACACCTGAAACTGCTGCTGCTTCTGGATTTCCCCCAATAGCAAACATATTCTTACCAAGCTTTGTTTTATTCCATACAAACCACATAATAGCTGCAACTATTGCAAGATAGAATACTAAATATGGAATTTCTACACTACCTAACTTTAAGTAACCATTAACGAATCTTGTATATCTTTCATCTAAGTTAGCAACTGGTTGAGCTCCTAGTGGAGGTCTATCAATATATAAGCATGATGCTCCATAAGCTATAAGCTGAGTACCTAAAGTAATAATAAATGCATGAACCTTCAGTTTTGCAACCCCAAATCCATTTATTGCACCAAATATACCACCTATAACTATTGCTAAAAGCATTGGTAATATTAGTGGTAACGCTGGTAGATCTGGATACATTCTAGCAGCATATGTTGTTGATTGTAATAATGATGCTGATATTATAGCTGTAAAGCCTAATATACGGCCTGCTGAAAGGTCTGTACCTTGAAGTACTATAAGCCCTGCTACCCCTAATGCAAGAATACCACGTGTTGATGCTTGACTTAAAATATTAGTAAAATTCTTCAATGAAAGGAACCCTGGTTCCTTTATAACAAAGAACACTATCATTATAAACAATACTATATATAGTGCATAATTTAGTAGGAAATTTTGTAAAGACTCTTTATTAAATTTAACTTTGTTCATAAGTTACACCTCTATCCTAAATATATTTAGCAGCCATAGCCATAATATCTTCTTGTGACAATTTATCTGCATCACCTATCCCTGCTACTCTTCCATTTGACATTACAAGTATTCTATCGCATATTCCTAATAACTCTGGCATTTCTGAGGATACAACTATAACCCCTTTGCCTTTATTAGCTAAATCTATAATAAGTTGATAAATTTCATATTTAGCTCCAACATCTATTCCTCTTGTTGGCTCATCCAATAGTAGTATTTCTGGATTAGTTAAAAGCCATCTTCCTATAATTACTTTTTGTTGGTTACCTCCTGAAAGAGTTCTAATAGCCGTCTTTTGACTTGGAGTTTTTACCTTCATACTATCTATTGTCCATTTAGTATCTTCAGTCATCTTTTTATTATCTAACACACCAAATTTACTATATCCATCTATATTAGCAATCATTGTATTAAATTTTATATCAAGTTGTCCAAATATTCCTGTTGACCTACGTTCTTCTGTTAATAATGCAAATCCATTTTTTATTGCTCTTCTTGAATCTGTATTTTCAACTTTCTTGCCATGTAATATTACTTCGCCTTCATTATGACGAGCTATTCCAAATATAGTTTCTAATAATTCCGTTCTTTTTGATCCAACAAGTCCAGCAACCCCTAAAATTTCTCCTTTTTTAAGTTCAAAGGATACATCCTTTATAGATGGTTGATATGTACCAGTTAGATTTTTAACTTCTAATATTATCTCTCCTGGCTTATTTGTCTTTGGTGGGAATCTATTAGTCAAATCACGACCAACCATTAACTTAATTATTTTATCAGTTGTAAGATCTTTTGCAGGAATTGTATCTATCCATTTACCATCACGCATTATTGTAACGTCATCAGAAATTTCAAGAATTTCTTCCATCTTATGAGAAATATATATAATACCGCAGCCTTTAGCCTTTAATTTATTAATTATTCTAAATAAATGTTTAACTTCTTCTGTAGTCAATGATGATGTTGGTTCATCTAAAACAAGTATTTTTGCATTATATGAAACTGCTTTTGCAATTTCAACCATTTGTCTTTGAGAAACAGATAATTTTGCCATTTTAACTTTTGGATTAACATCTATTTCAAGTTCATCTAATATTTTTTTAGTTTCTTCATACATTATCTTTTCACTTACAACTCCAGCATTACCTGGATATCTTCCAAGCCATATATTATCCATAACATTTCTTTGTAAAACTTGGTTTAATTCTTGGTGAACCATAGCAACTCCATTATCCATTGCTTGCTTTGGATTAGAAAATTTACTTTTTTCACCATCTATTAATATTTCTCCGCCATCTTCAATATAAACACCGAACAAACATTTCATTAAAGTAGATTTACCTGCTCCATTTTCACCCATCAAAGCATGTACAGTTCCTGGTCTTACTTTTAATTGAACATTATCTAGCGCCTTAACTCCTGGAAACTCTTTGCATATATCTGTCATTTCAAGAACATATTTTGTATCTGCCATAACTTACTTCACCACTTTTCTATTATTTATTAAACTGCATAGTGAAAATTACACTATGCAGTTTAAATGAAATTTATTTCTTTACATATTATTTAACATATTCTTGATATGGAATACGTACAGCAACTCCTGTATCATCAAATTTATATGAAGTACCTTCTACAGCACTCTTTCCACCAGCTAAGTTCATTCCAGTTTCATATAATGCTTTTGCCATTCCTTCTGCATCTTGAAGAACTGACCCTAACATAAATCCTTTTCCAATTAAGTCTTGTGCTGCTGCTGTAGCATCAACACCTACAACTGGGATAGTTTTTGCAGCATCACCATTGTTATAACCTTGAGCTTGTAATGCAGCTATAGCACCTTGAGCCATACCATCATTATTAGCAATTACAGCTTCAATCTTGTCACCAAATTTTGAGAACCATGCTTCAGTAGCATTTTGTGCTAATGCTTGGTCCCAGTTACAAACTTGAAGTGCTAATTCTTCTGTCTTAACTCCTTTATCATTTAAAGTTGAAACAGAATATTGAGTTCTTGCAACTGCTTCTGGATTATCAGGTTCACCTTTTAGCATTACATATTGTAATACTCCATCTCCATTCTTATCTATAGCAGCTTTATCTTTTTCCCATACCTTTGACAGTATTTCTCCTTGCATAACTCCAGCTTCTTTTGCATTTGTTCCAACAAATATAGCCTTGTCATATGCCTTTATTGAATCTGCTGATGGTTCTCTATTGAATAGTACTACAGGTTTCTCTGCAGTTTTAATCTTATCGATTACTGTTGGTGCAGCTCCTGTATCTACTAAGTTAACTAATAAAAGATCTACATCTTTTTGAAGTAATGTATCTATACTGTCATTTTGAGTAGCTTGGTCACCTTTTCCATCATAGAAAGTGAACTCAACTTTATCTGGATTTTCAGATTGTATTTTTTCTAAACTTTGACGAACTGTAGAAATATAAGTATCATCAAATTTGTATAAGCATACTCCAACCTTAACCTTGTCTCCTTTTGAAGTATCTCCACCATTTCCGCCACATCCAACTAATGAAGCTGTAACCATAACAGTAGCCATTGCCATTGTAAGTAATTTTTTTACTTTTTTCATATTAACCCTCCACCTTTTATAAAATCGTTAACACTCAATTGATTTCGTTTACATTAATCATTATAAATTTATCTTGTAATAACTTCCATACGAAAAACTTAACACTTCTATCGAAATTCTTAGATAATAATTTTTTTATATATTTTAATAATTTGAAAGAACTATCCTTTTATGATAAAATTTAAAATTGCAATTAAATATATGAGGTGATTAAAGTGGATAAAGAGTATCTATCGAAATTTATTAAGGATTCTTGGAAAGCATTCCGTCCTTTTTCGTTAACATTAGCAATTGGATCTACTACTCTTGGGATTATTGCTGCTGATAAAATGGGATATATTAATTGGTCTAGTACTAATGATATTTTTTTAGTTATCCTAATAACAGTAGCTGGACTTCTAGCTCAATCAGGAGCTAACCTAGTAAATGATTATTTTGAAGGAAGCTTTAGATATTATAGGCCAAGCGGTAGAAAGGTTAATTTTTTAGGCGTAACTAGAACTTATTTTGATATTTATGTTTTTCTTTGGGCAATGTGTTGTTTTGCATTAGCTTCACTAATTGGATTATATCTTATATACATAACTGATTTTAAAATGTTTATTATAGGTTTGATAGGAATATTTGGTGCTTACGCTTATACAGGAGAACCCTTTGTATTTAAAAGAAAAGGACTCGGAGTTCCAATTTCTTTTATAACCATGGGTCCACTAATGGTATTAGGTGCATCTTATCCTTTTACTAAATCTATAAGCATATACCCAATATTACTTTCATTACCAGCTTCATTTCTTATTCCAGCGCTAATGATAAGTAATGAAATGAGAGATTTTAAAAGAGATGCTAATTTAAGTCTTGGAACATTAAGTGTTAGAATTGGTAGTAAATATAGTACATATATTTATAGATTTTTAGTTTTTGGTTCATATTTTTTAACTTTAATATATGTTATATCAGGATTTTATCCTATTACTTCTTTATTAGTATTTTTAACATTTCCAATAGCACTAAAGGCTCATAGATCAGTTTGTAAATTTGAAAAGCTTGGAATCCCTTATACAAATAATTTACATTGGACATTTACTCTTATTTTAATATTAGCATTATTTTTAGGATAACTCTTATTAATTCAGATTATACAGTAAATCTTTAATAATACATCTTCTTTCTACATATAATAATTTATATATAGAAAGGAGATGTATTTTTATATGAAAAAAGGAACCAAGGTATTAATAGCTGTACTTGTTGTTATTGTAATATTAGTTTTTCCTATAATATCTAGCTACAATAATTTAGTATCTCTAGAGCAGCTTGTTAATACATCAGAATCTAATATAGATACTCAATTACAAAGGAGATCTGATTTAATACCTAATTTAGTTAATACAGTTAAAGGATATGCTTCTCAAGAAAAGGATATATTTACTGATATAGCTAATGCTAGAAGTAAGCTTTCAGGTGCAACAAACATATCAGAACAAGCAAATGCAGATAGTCAATTATCAAATGCTCTTTCTAGATTATTAGTTGTTGTTGAAAGATACCCTGATTTAAAATCTAACCAAAACTTTCAGGACTTAAGTATTCAATTAGAAGGAACTGAAAATAGAATAGCTGTTGCAAGGCAAGATTATAACACAGCTGTAACTAATTATAATACTAAAAGGAGAAGATTCCCTACTAATATAATTGCTTCAATGTTTGGCTTTCAAGAGAAACAACTTTATAAAGCAAGTGATGGTGCTAATGAAGTACCTTCAGTTGATTTCTCTAGATAAATATGAATTTTAGTAATATATTAAAAAAACTTTTAGTATCTTCTCTTTTATTAATACTGAGTTTTTCATTAACAGTTTCAGCAGCTACTAATTATCCTTCTCCCACAAATTATAAATATGTAAATGATTATGTAGGAATACTGAAATCAGATGAAATAGAAACTATTATATCATTGGGTAAAGAACTAGAGGATAAAACTGGAGCTCAATCTATTGTTGTAATAGTAGATACTACAGATAATATTCCAATTGAAAATTATGCTATAAATTTATTTCGTTCTTGGGGAATTGGACAAAAAAATAAAGATAATGGTTTATTACTTCTTGTTGCAATAAACGATAGAAATTGGCGAGTTGAGGTTGGAAGAGGTTTAGAAGGCGTTATTCCAGATGCCCTAAGTAACAGAGTTATGCAATCTTTAGCTAAGGATGATTTTAAAAATGAAAACTATGGTTCTGGTATAATAAAGAGCTATAGTGCTTTTACTGATTTAATTGCTGAGGAATATGGAGTTACTTTAAGTAAATCTTTAAATATATCTATTCCAAAGGAATCTCAAGAAACATCACGTAACTTTTCAGGAAATATTCTAATAGGAATATTAGTTATTTTCTTCTTCTTAGACTTATTCTTTAACCGTGGAAGAGTTTCTTCTTCATTACTTCAAATAATTTTTTGGAGTAATATAGGAAGACGAGGTCCTCGTGGCGGAGGTGGAGGCTTCGGCGGCGGTGGATCTGGTGGATTTGGAGGTTTCGGTGGAGGATCTTCTAATGGAGGTGGCTCCTCTGGAAGCTGGTAATCTCAAATTTAAGATAATCGAACCTTATATAAAATTAAAAATCATGTATATAGAATATTCAGTTTCTATATACATGATTTTTTAATCTTATTTCATATATTCTTTTGTCTCTGTTTTTAGTCCTTTTTTTCTTAGCCTGCTTTCTATAAATTCCTTAACTATAGAATAGAAAATAGCAAATAAAGGAACTCCTATTATCATACCTACTATACCTAATAACTTTCCTGCAACTAATATAGAAAATAATATCCAAAAAGCTGATATTCCTATTGAATCTCCTAAAATCTTTGGCCCTATTACATTTCCATCTAATTGTTGTATAAAGAATATTATCAGTAGAAACCATAAAGCTTGTATAGGTGATACAAATAATATTATTATAAATGATGGTACTGCACCTATAAATGGTCCAAAGAAAGGTATAATGTTAGTTATACCAACTATAACTGAAACCAGTATTGTATATGGCATTTTAAATATAGTTAATATTAAAAATGTTAATACTCCTATAATTAAAGAGTCTATTATCTTTCCAACTAAAAATCTTCCAAATGTATAGTTACTTCTATCAACTAATTTTATAATCTCATCTGCGTGTACTTGTGGAAGTAATCCGTAAGTTATTTTTTTACTTAGTGCACATAACTTTTCTTTATCTATTAATAAATAAACTGAAATAATTATTCCTAAAATTACATTCCATATACTTGATGCAACACTTGCTACAAAGCCTCCTAATGCTGGAATTAAATTCGTAACAAATTTAATTATATAATTAACTAGGTTATTAAAGTTATCCATTAGAACTTGAGAATATTGTTCTTCTATATTCAATTTCAAAATTGTTTCATTTACAAACTTTGTAGTGTTAGTTATATATGTAGGGATATCATTTACCAATCCAACAATACTATCAATTAACTGAGGTAATAAAAATTTAATGAACATACTAATTATAAAAAAAGCAGTTACATAAGAAAATAGTATAGCTATACCTCTCTTTGATTTTAGCTTTACCTTTTTCACATATTTTGTTTCAAAAATCTTATTTTCATAAAAGTCCAATAAAAAATTCACTATATATGCAATAGCAAATCCAATTATAAATGGCTGCATAATAACTAATATAGAATCTAGCTTATCTGTAAATATAGTTACTTGTGATATGGCTAAATAAAATAATATAACTGAAATTGCAACTATAAATGAATATATTGCTATTGTTGTATATTTACTATTCCAATTTACTTTCATTACATACCTCTCTTTACTATAATATTTTTTTATGTTAACCTTTATAATAATTATAATGTATTTAGTCTTAAAATGGACATTTTTAGTGAAATTTAATTAATTATTCATTATTATAATATTAATCTTATGTAAAATTACACTATATATTACTCACAATCTACGCTATATTTTCTTATTTTCTTTATATCAACTTATATACAATTATAATTACTATTCCAAATATTAAAGAATTAAAGTAGTTTCTAAAAATATATATCTAAAATTACTCAAATTAATCCTGGTATTTCTAATAAAAATGAAATTACAGTTAAATCATTCCATATATCTATTTTAGATATTACTCTCAGATTAAATTGAAATATATTTCAATTATAATATATTTCAATTTAAATTATATTTATTCTCTAAATGTTACACAGTATGTTTTATTTTTCTATTAAAAACTTTTGCTAATAGATATATTAATCCTGTATATATTAATACCAATACCTCTAAATTTATGAAATAATTATATCCTTCTCCTAACCCTTCAAGAATAGTCCCTTTTGCTGCTAAATTTGAATTAAATAATACAAAGAAATAATTAGTATTAAATTTATGATTAAATATCCCGACTGCAAAACCCATTACCTGTAATAATAAGTATAATTTTATTACATTATACTCCTTTAGATAATATCTATGTACTAATAAAAAGTATATTGGAATTACTATTATTGAAATATGAGATATCATAAACTGATAATATTTTAAGTACATGCTAGATAAAGAAGTATCCATAGATATTAGACTCGCTACTCCGCCTATAACTCCATAGCAAATAACAAAATCATATATTTTTTTATTTTTTGTAAATCCCAAAATAATACAAAGTATATTTACAATATAGCAAAGATGTATAGGCAAATTATCTACTTTTACTCCATTGATTAACCATGTTATCAAATAATAAAATATAAATATAATTGATGATAAACATGTTAATGTATATCTTATCATTTTTTCAATCTTATCATTTCTTCTTATCTTATTTCTATAGACTACTAATAACACTATTATTAATATCATTATTATTATTGGAATAAATTGCTCCATATTACTCATTTGATAGTTTTTATTAGGTCTTTGCAATATAAAAAAATTTTTCATTATATCTCCTCCTTCTAACTTATCAATATGACATCAATAATAAAATGATTCTAAAAAAATAAACCAGTATAGTATTTACTATACTGGTCTTATCATATTATTATCGAATTAGATTATTTTTATATTAACAAGATCTCCAACAACCATTGTTATTTCTATTATTATTGTTATTTCCTCGGCTCATACTGTTTAAGAATCTCATCATTTCTCTAATTGCATCTTCACGTCCTCTTCTAAATCCAACTCTAACGCCTCTTTGAAAACCTACCCTGCAACCTTCTCTAAATCCTCTATCAAAGCCTTGCCTAAACCCTTGTCTAAAGCCTTGTCTAAGACCTCTTTCAAAACTAGCCCTAGCTAATTCTTCTGCTCTAGAAACACCGTTTCTGAATCCATCTCTAAATCCTTCTGAATATCCTTCACGTCTCCCTTGCTCTCTCCCCTTGATTAAACCACATCTAAAGCCTCTTCTAAAGCCTCTTTCTTCTCCCACTCTTAATCCTCTTTCAAAGCATCGACGACAATTTATTATTCCGCTATTATTGCCACAGCCACCACGGAATTCTTCATTATTAAATGCATCGAAACGTTCCTCGCCAAGAAATTCATTATTTTCATTATTTTCATTATCGATATCTTCTTCGAAATTCACTAAATCTGCAAAATTATCATTTTCAAAGAATGAATCATTATCTATTAAATTATTATCTATTGAATCCTCTTCTACAAATTGGTTTGATTCTTCATTCTGAATTCTTCTTAATATTTCTTCAAAATTATCATTATTGAATTCATAATTTGTTTCCATCTTTTTTATCTCCTTGTATAATACTCATAATATATAATATATGAATGGTTCCTTCTTTTGGTTAATACTTTTTATAATGTTTGCTGTTTATCTTATTAAGTATAATTAATAACTTAATAAGCTTATTCATTTAATAACGAATAAACTTCTCTAACAAGTTTTTTTACCCTATCAGGAAGTTTTGATATAGCTTTTTCTCTTTTTTTCTCATCTTCTATCTGTGCTATTCTCATAACTTCTTGTTGAACTCCTGGAATGCTATTAAATTCAGTTACTATTCTATTGAACCTTTCGGCAAATCTTGGATCTTGCATTTTTGCTTGGAGTTTCATAATTAAATTATAACTATTCATTCTTTATTGCTCCTAGAATTATTTTACTTCATATTATTCATTGGCATTTTTATTTGTTACCATGATTTTAATTAAAAAAATAAGCCAGAATAGATAGTTCTATTCTGGCTTATTTTTTTAATTAAAATTTCAAACTTGAAACTTGCTTAAACATATTTATTTCCTTTTCGGATTCTACCTCACTTAAGCTTTCATTCCAGTTCTTATCAAATTTTATCTTATATATTTCAATATGTGACTTATCTTTAACTGGTGCCATAGCAACATATTCACTTCCACATATTAATTTTTGTTCTAATATTGCATATTCTATTTTATTTCCATTTTCATCACTAAAAGACATTATTTTTTCACTCATAATATACACTCCTTTACCTTACTAAATTTATTTTGCTTTAATCTAGTAAATTTATTCATATATATTAATAAAAGTATCTTTAAGTTAATTTTAATAAATATTCTTGCATAGATTTTATTAACTTTGCATATTCATCTGATACTTCTATTAAGTTTTTCTTTAAATGCTCATGTATATTATTGTCTTTTATTAAGAAATCTAAAATAGCTTTAAATCCCATTTCTGTACCTTTAATAGCTGTTTGTAGTATTTCCTTATCAGTATCTACGTTCATTTCTTTAATGCTATTAAACACCTCTAAAAGTTTTCCCCAAATACCTTCGTCATAAGTTACTTTTTCATTTAATTCTTCAATTTCTTTTACTATTAAATCCTTATTTTTTTGAACTGTTATCAATACTTTATCTAGAAGTTCTATAACTTTATAATCGGTAGCTCTTTCTTTTAATCTTGCTATCTCATTTTCCCCCATTATAATTCCTTCTAATTCTTTATTTAGTTCTTTAGCTTCTGTATTCATGTTTTCACACTCCTTTATATTAGTGTTTAATTTATAAAGGAGCATTATTCATTTTAAATAAGAATTTATTTAGCTATTTTCATTTAATTTTTCATTTTTCTTTTCTTTATTATTTATAATTAAATGAATTCTATCTATTCTTCTATCATCTAATTTTACTAATCTAAGGGTTATATCATCTGCTACAACTTCACAATTTTTAGTTGTAGTTGGAATTTCTCCAAGCTTTTCAATGAAAAATCCCCCTATAGTGTCGGCAACTTCTGACTCTAATTCTATATCTAAATAATCATTTAAGTCTGATAAAGTCATTAATCCACTAACAACAAAGTTTTTATCATCTATTTTTTCAACATCTAATTTATCATCATACTCGTCTAGGATTTCTCCCATTACTTCTTCTATAATGTCTTCCATTGTTACTATACCTGAAAATCCACCGTACTCATCTATTAAAATAGCTATATAAGCCTTTTTATCTTTTAATTCTTTAAATAAGTCATCTATACTCTTTGTTTCAATAAAGAAACATGGATCTTTTATTAAATCTCTTATTTTTACATTATCTATACCCTTTTCAACGATACTTGCAAATAAATCCTTCATATGCAATATACCTATAATATTATCTATTTCATCTTCATATACAGGTATTCTTGAAAAGTTTTCATCTAAGATAGTTTTAATACAATCTCTAATATCTTCATCCACATCTAATAAAAATGTTTCTGTTCTTGGTGTCATTATCTTTTTAGCTGTAGTATCATCAAATTCGATTATTCCATCTATCATTTCTCTTTCGACTTGATTTATAGCTCCATTTTCTTCACCAATTTCTATAAGACTTCTAATTTCTTCCCTAGATATTTGTTCTTCAATTCCTTCTGTTTTAAATCCAAAAATCTTAAGAATAATATTAGTTGAAAATGATAAAAACCATACAAATGGCTTAGTTATTTTTGATACTAGAATTATCGTTTTTATAGAAAACATAGCAACTTTTTCTGAATTTTGAAGTGCTATTCTCTTAGGTACTAATTCTCCAAGAACTAATGTTAAATATGAAATAGCTAATGTTGTTATAACTAATGCAATACTTTCACTATAAGGAATATTAATATTCTTTAATATGTTTGCAAAACCAACTGAAATTGATGTTGCAGCCGATGCTGATGCAAAGAAACCTGCAAATGTTATTCCAACTTGGATTGTAGATAAGAAGTTATTAGGCTCCTTTAGTATGTTTTTCAATAGTATTGCTTTCTTATTTCCTTCTTCTGCTAATATGTTTATTTTTGTTTTATTTAATGATACTATTGCCATTTCAGCAGATGCAAAAAATGCATTAACTACTACCAATATTAAAATTAAAATAAAACTACTCCCGGGACTTCCTTCCATTTATTCATTCTCCTTAAATTAAAATTATAATGAATTTATTCTATCATATAAAAGCTTGTACATACAAATGCCTATTTTTAACTCTAAAGATTAAATAGTCTTAATTTTTAAAATTATTATAAAATACTTATATATATTGAGCTATATCTTCTAAAACCTAATGATCTTTATTATATCTATAATAAAAGGTTAGGAAATCAAAAGTTTCCTAACCTTTTATTAGTTTTCTTCACTAATAGCTTCTTTTAAAGTATGCCAAGCAAGAACAGCACACTTTACTCTAGCTGGCATATTTGATATATTTTTTAAAACTATAGCATCTTCTAAAGCTTCAAGTTCATCTTCATCATTTATTTCTCTTTTTATCATTCCAATAAATGTTTCTACAAGTTTTAAGGCTTCTTCTTTATCTTTACCTTTAATAAGATCAATCATCATTGAAGTTGATGCTTGAGATATCGCACAACCTTGACCAGTAAATGCTAAGTCTTCTATAATATCTCCATTCATTTTTAACTCTAATGTTATTTCATCACCACAACTTGGATTATGACCTTTTTCAGATAAATCTGGATTATCTAGCTTTCTTCTGTTATGTCTTGAAGTACTGTGCTCCATTATAAGTTCCGTATATATAGCATTTAAATCCATTAATATTACCTCCATTTTGCAAACATATCATATGTTTGTTTTACTGCTTCTATTAATCTATCAACATCTTCTTTTGTATTATAAAAATATATACTTGCTCTAGATGTTGCATTTATTCCCATATATCTCATTAAAGGTTGTGCACAGTGATTACCAGCTCTTATACAAACTCCAAAAGTATCAAATATTGAAGCTACGTCATGTGGGTGTACTCCATCTATTTCAAAAGATAAAACTCCACCTCTTTTTTCAATATCCTTTGGTCCATATATTTTCACGTATTCAAGCTTACTCATTTCTTCATATGCATAAGTCATTAGTTCTTTTTCAATTTTTTCTATGTTCTCCATGCCTATTTCATTTAAGTAATCTATTGCCTTTGATAAACCTACTGCACCTTCAACATTTTGAGTACCTGCTTCAAATTTATATGGTAATACGTTGAACGTAGTATCTTGTTCATATACATACTCTACCATATCTCCGCCAAACATTAAAGGTGGCATTTTGTCTAGTAGTTCTTTTTTACCATATAATACACCTATGCCCATTGGTGCTAATAGCTTATGGCCTGCAATTACTAAAAAGTCTGCATTTATGTCTCTTACATCTACTTTCATATGTGGAACACTTTGTGCTCCATCAACTATAACTACAGCACCTTTTGAATGCGCATATTCTGCAATTTCCTTTACAGGATTTATTGTTCCTAATGCATTAGATACATGTGTTATACTTACAATCTTTGTTTTTTCAGTAATCTTACTTCTTACTTCTTCTTCTGTAAGCTCACCATTTTCATCAGTGTACATATATTTAAGAATTGCACCTTTAGCTTTTGCTACTTGTTGCCATGGAATTAAATTTGAATGATGTTCCGCAATTGAAATTACTATTTCATCACCTTCACTTATAAAATTCATTCCATATGACATAGCTAAAAGATTAAATGATTCAGTTGCGTTTTTAGTGAAAATTATTTCTTCTCTATATTTTGCGTTTATAAATTTTTTAACCTTTTCTCTTGCTTCATCATAAGCTTCTGTTGCAAGTACACTTAATTCATATGCCCCTCTATGAGGATTTGCATTAGATTGTTCATAATAATCTTTTATAGAATTTATAACAGAACTAGGCTTTTGTGTTGTAGCAGCACTATCTAAATAAACTATTCTCTTTCCATTTCTTTCTTTATTTAATGTAGGAAAATCCTTTAAAAAATTTCTATTATTCATTATCCAAACATTCCTTTATTGAAGCTAATATTGCTTCTCTTATATTTTCATTATCTATTTTGTCTATTATTGGATTAAAGGCACCTTCTATAATCACTCTTCTAGCATCATTATAGTTTAAGCCTCTACTCATTAAGTAGAATAGTTTTGCTTCATCTATTTTACCTGAAGCTGCTGCATGTTCTCCAGATACATCATCTTCTTCACAAAGTAATAGTGGAAGAGCTTTTCCCTTAACTTTTGGAGATAGTATCATACAATATTCATCTTCTACTCCAACACTTCTTGAAGCTCCTCTCTTGAAATCAAGAGTTCCTCTGAATATTTTGTTTGCTTCTCCCTTTAAGGCTCCCTTAGTTGTTATTTCTGACTTACTTCTTCTTCCTTTATGAGTCATAACATAATTCATATCTATAACTTTCTTATCTCCACCTAAGTATATTGAACTAAGTGTTGATTCAGAATTATCTTCAAGTAAATCACCATGATAATTTGTGATACTATTTTTTCCGCCTAAGTCTATTGAAACAAAATCAACTTTACCATTGTATCCAACATCTGAAAGATTTGAATCTAAATTCATTGTATTTTTGTTTAGCAAGTTTACTTTAACAACTTGAATGTTGCTATTGTTCTTACTAAATATCTTACAAACACCATTATGATATCCTTCACTATCATCTAATGAATTATATTTTATGATAACTTTGGAATTAGAATCTTCTTCAGCAACTATTAGTATATTATCTACTAAAGTATTGTTTTCATTATCCATATTAAATTCTATAATTATTGGTTCTTCAACCTTAGAATTCTTAGCTATATTTACTATATATCCTTTATTAAAATCAAATTCACCTTGATTTACTATTTCATCTGAAACTCCATAGATAAACTTCTTATTTAATGGAAATACATTTCCCTTATTAAGTTTTTCTATTGTAACTCCTTCTAAATCATTACCAGTTATTTTATCATTATTAAAACTTCCTATTTCAGGAGCTTTATAATCTCTTAATGTTATATCATTAACATTTAACCAGCTTTTAGTTCTTACAGGAGTCTTATTTAAATTATTGAAATTTAAATTATTATTCATTATCCAATGCTCCCTTCTAATTCAAGCTTAATTAAATTATTCATTTCTACCGCATATTCTAGTGGTAATTCTTTTGATATAGGTTCAACGAATCCTCTTACTATCATTGACTTAGCTTCTTCTTCACTTATTCCTCTACTCATTAGATAGAATATAGCTTCATCACTAATTTTACCTATTTTAGCTTCATGTCCTATTTCAACATCATCATTCATTAAATCTATAACTGGTATAGTATCAGATTTAGATAAGTTATCTAACATTAGTGATTCACATGACACTACTGATTTAGAATTATAAGCATTTGCATTTACTTTTACAACGCCTCTATAAGTAGCTGCCCCTCCATTTTTTGAAATAGATTTTGAGTTTATTGTTGAAGAAGTATTTGGTGCTGCATGAATTATTTTTGCTCCAGTATCTAAGTTTTGACCTTTACCAGCAAAAGATACTCCTGTAAATTCTGCTCTTGCACCTTCTCCTTTTAAAATACTCATAGGATAAAGCATTGATATCTTTGATCCAAATGATCCTGATACCCATTCTATTCTTCCGTTCTTTTCAACTATAGCTCTCTTTGTATTTAAGTTAAGCATATTCTTTGACCAGTTTTCTATTGTACTGTATCTAAGAGTAGCTCCTTCTTTTACAAATAACTCAACACATCCTGCATGAAGATTAGTCATGTTATATTTAGGTGCTGAACATCCTTCTATAAAGTGAAGTGTAGCTCCTTCTTCCACTATTATTAATGTGTGTTCAAATTGACCTGCACCTGGTGAGTTTAATCTAAAATAAGATTGTAGTGGAATATCCACATTTACACCTTTTGGTACATATACAAATGATCCACCTGACCATACAGCTCCATGAAGTGCAGCAAATTTATGATCACTTGGAGCAACACATTTCATAAAGTATTCTCTAACTATATCTTCATATTCTTTAACTGCTGTTTCCATATCTGTATAAATTACACCTTGCTTAACAAGATCTTCTCTTATACTATGATAAACAACTTCTGAATCATATTGAGCTCCAACTCCAGCTAATGATTTTTTTTCTGCTTCTGGTATTCCTAAAAGATCAAATGTCTTTTTAATATCTTCAGGAACCTCTTCCCAACTTTCATTTAGCTTTGATTTTGGTCTAACATATGTAACTATGTTATTCATATCTAACTCATCTAATGATGGTCCCCAAGTTGGAAGCTTAATTTCATTATATATATCAAGAGATTTTAATCTAAATTCTCTCATCCATTCTGGTTCTTCTTTTTCTTTAGATATAGTTTCTACGATTTCCTTTGTTAAGCCTTTATCTGCCTTGAAGTCAAATCTGTCTTCATTTTTAACATCGTAGACACCTCTATCCATATCATCTACATAGGTCTTCTTCTTTATTTCCAAAGTATTCACCTCCATATTACATTGCTGCTTCTGCTTTAAAAGCTTCATATCCGTTTTGTTCTATTTCTTTAGCTAATGTTGCATCTCCAGTTTTAACTATTTTTCCGTTAACTAATACATGAACATAGTCAGCCTTTAAGTTTTCAAGTATCTTTGTATTATGTGTTATTATTAACACTCCATTTTCCTCATTTGCAAACATCTTTATACCTTGTGAAACTATTCTTATAGCATCTACATCTAAACCTGAGTCAGTTTCATCTAGTATTGCTAATTTAGGACTTAGCATAAGCATTTGTAATATTTCATTTTTTTTCTTTTCTCCACCTGAGAAACCTACATTTAAATATCTCTTTGCATATTCGTTATCCATTTTTAATTCTTTCATATTATTCTTTAAATCTTTATCAAACTTTAAGAACTTAATTAATTGTCCATCCTTAGCTATTTTAGCGCTTCTTATGAAGTTTTCTACAGTTATACCTGGCACTTCTTCTGGATGTTGGAATGATAAGAATAAGCCTTTTTTAGCTCTTTCATCAGTTTTTAATTCTGTTATATCTTCACCTTCAAATGTAACTTCGCCTTCAACTTGCTTATATTTTGGATGAGCCATTAAAGTATTAGCTAATGTTGATTTTCCAGCACCATTTGGTCCCATTATAACGTGAATTTCACCTTTATTTATCTTTAAATCTAAGCCTTTAAGAATTTCTTTTCCTTCTACAGCTGTTTTTAACCCATTTATATTTAATAAAACATCATTCATATTTACATCTCCTTAATTATGTTTGAATTTATTTTAAGTATATTTAAATTAATCCTTATTATTTCACTCTGAATTAATTATATCATACTAAATTACTCAGATTTAATCAACTGGTATTTTTTTTAATTTGAACTATATTGCCTAATTATTTTCTAATAACTTATATTAGCTTTGCATTTCTAAATATCTTTTTATTTTTATATTAAAAAGATGCTCAGTCTCAGAAATCTATTTAATATAAAATTTATTCAATTTCAAGTAAGCTTTATAGTCTTAAAAGTTAATCTCTTATTTTTATAAAGGGGCTCGCGTTTCGCGAGCCCCTTTTAAACCATTGATTCTACTTGCTTAAAGACTTTTTTAAGCTTAAATAGAAATTTTTCTTTATTATTTATATATGTGCCAAAAGAGAAGCTCAAATTAGAGCTTCTCTTGTTATAGGCCAATATTAAAATTTATTTTGATACATCCCCTACTTTTATAATTCTTTAGCCAATACATACCTTCTTAATCCGCCATACTTAATTTTATCTTTTCTAATCTTATATCCTAAGTTTTCAAATGTATTAACACTATACTTATTATATGGTGACGCTGTTGATGTTAATAATTTAACATTATCTTCTTTAGCTATATCTTCAATTTTTTCACAAAGTATTCTTTGAAGACCATTTCCTCTATAATCACTTCTAACTACAGTTGATTCAACTTGACCAACTTTAAGCAACTTTTCTCCTTCTAGATCCAAATCATATCCGTAATTTCCTTTTTCATATCCTTTTTTTATATAAACTGCCATAGCAATTAACTCTTCTTTTTCATTTAAATAGCCTATTATTTTAGCACCTTTTTTAAAATATGCTATGAATTCATTCTTTTCTGTAGGAGCATATAATTGCTTATCTTCTAATCCATCTATTATTATATCTTGTAGCTCCATTATTTGATCTATATAGCTTAAATCTAATTCTCTATATTTTGCATCAACCCTATTCCCACTCTTATCTTTTAACTTCAGTATCTCCTGCATTTTAATATCCCTCCTTATTGTAACTTATATAATATCATATTTTTTAATAATACTATTGTTAATACTAAAAACAGGCGTATATTTTTATATAGCCTGTTTTATATAGCCTGTTTAATATAAATAATTATATTAACTGCATACTTTCAATAATTATATTAACTAATTAAATATTTTTTATAATATTATTTCAACTTTCTAAAAAATTAAATATTTTTTCTAAATAAGGAACTAGTACATCATCATTTTCTAAGTAAAGTTCATGTTTAGCATTTTCAAATCTAACTAATTCACATTTATCACATTTTTCTGAGAATCGTCTTTCTCCTCTTTCCCCAACTAAAGTATCATTTCCGGCTTGAAAAATCAAAACTGGTATCTTTATTCTTTCTATATGTTTCTTCTTAAATATATACTTAATTGCCTTTAAAGATTCATATAACCATCTGAAAGATCCCCCACCTCTTTGTATCTTTTCATTGCATACTATCTCTTTATAATATACTCTATACCTACTTTCATTCGATGTTGATGCTAATATAAAATCGTATGTACTTTCATAAGGCATATTACCAAATATAAATTCATCGCCCTTACCAAGGCATATACTTATTTTGGCTATAGCTCTAGCTAAACAACATGGAACCTTTCCTATTGCTATTTGAAACATGGGACATGATAAAATAGCCTTACAAAAATACTCTGGATATTTTTCTATAAACATAGCACCTATTGCACCTCCCATGGAATGAGAGAATAAGTATAACCTTTTATTATTTTTAATTACTATATTGTCAAGAAACTTTTTAAAATCCTCAATATAGTAATTGAAATTCTCAACATTTACTTGTGTTTTATCCTTTACTCCTAGTTTTCCTGACCTACCGTGTCCCCTGTGCTCCATTATATAGACTGAGTATCCTTCTCTTATAAAGTAATATATTATTTCCCTGTATTTTTCTATACATTCAGTAAAGCCGTGTGCAATGACTATTTTACCTATTTCTTTTTTAGGTTTATATTTTTCATAATATATTTTCACATTATTTTCTCCAGTGAAATATCCTGATTGTTTTATATATGAAAGCTCTTTTTTCACCTTTTCTACTACATCTTCGTCCATACCAAAATTATTAAAATATTCTCTTTTATTGCTCATAATTTCGTCTCTCATTTTAGCACCTCTTATACACAATAGTCCTTAATATTTTATCTCATTTTGGAAAATTTATTAAAAAAGGTAGGGATAGTCCCTACCTTTTTAGCTTAATATAAAATTTTGCATTGCAAGCAACGCTTTAACATCTATATCTTCATTTGAATTTATAAGTTTCCTTGCTTCTTCTTTTGAAACCATTATAACTTCTATATCTTCATCATCTTCTAAGTTTTCTGATGATATTTCACCATCACATGTACATTGAACAAGTGCTATAGATTCATCAGTCATACCTGCAGATACATAAACCTTCTCCTTGGTATTTTTATAATCTATGTTTATAAGATTTAGCCCTGTTTCTTCTTTTAATTCTCTCTTTACCGCTTCTTCAAAGCTTTCATTATTATCTATAAGTCCAGCTGGTAATTCAATAATATATCCATTTATAGGAACTCTGTATTGTCTTATCATAACTAGTTTATCTTCTTTTACATGTTTTGCGACTATTACAACAGCATCTATTTTATCTTCTGCTCCATGAAAATACTTATCATTTATAGTTTCCAAATCCTTCCTTGATGCTATAGTCCAGCTCCTTAAAACGCCCTTTTTATTTATGTAATCCGCGTTATATAACTTTAAATATTTTGTATCTGCTAATGTTGTTATCTTCCTTACCTGTACCTTACTCATACTCTCAACTCCATTACTATTTTAGTTCACAGCTATTATTATATATATTTAATTTTTATTTTACAAATGATTTAACCTTTATTACTGGTATTAATTCACTTATTGATTTAAAATTATATTATAATATTTTTTTGCAGTAATAATAAACAATTCTGAAATAAACTTGATTTTAATATTTTATTATATCTTAAGCAATTGGAGGATGTATAAGTTTGAAAGAAATAAACAATAAATTTAAGCAAAATATTTTACTTGGAACATATTTAATTATTCTATATTTTGTATTATTAAACATAAAGTATGTAATTAGTACATTTGGAAACATTTTAGGAATACTAAATCCATTTATCGTAGCATTTGCAATGGCATTTGTATTGAATTTGCCTATGAAATTTTTTGAAAAAAATGTATTTTATTTTTTAGATAAACAAAAATCAAGTTTTGTAAGAAATTTAAAAAGACCATTATCTATTTTAACAACATTTATTACTATTATTGGGCTTATAATAGCCTTAGCTTTATTTGTTATTCCTCAGTTAATATCAAGTGTTTCAACCTTGCTAGACACTGTCCCTGAATATATAAGGTCTTTTGAAACTTTGATAAATCAATTTATTTCATCAACTGAGATTCTACAAAATTTATATGATACTTTAATGAGCACATGGAAGGAATTACTTCAATTCTTTGGAGGATTATTAACTACATCTCTTAGTAGTATATTAAACACTACAATGAACATAACTAGTGGCGTTGTTAATTTTGTTCTTTCTATAGTACTTACAATTTATATGCTAGCTAGTAAGGAAACTTTAATCTATCATTTAGAAAAGACATTGTATGCTTTTTCAAAAGAAAATATAGCATATAAAATAATAGAAATAGGTAGACTTGCTAATGTTACTTTTGCAAAATTTATAACTGGTCAATGCATAGAAGCAGTTATATTGGGAGTTCTTTGCTTTGTAGGGATGAATATATTCTCAATGCCTTATTCATTGCTTATTAGTGTTCTTATTGGAGTAACTGCATTGATTCCAGTATTCGGAGCTTTTATTGGTACTATTCCAGCTGTATTCTTAATACTTATAATAAACCCTATACAAGCTCTATGGTTTATTGTATTTATTTTATGCTTACAACAATTTGAAGGTAATATTATTTACCCTAAAGTTGTTGGAAACTCAGTTGGGCTATCTGCAATATGGGTTATGCTTGCTATGTTAGTTGGCGGTAGTACCCTTGGATTAATAGGTATGCTAATTGGAATACCAACATTTAGCGTAGCTTATCAACTTATTAAAGAATATACTAATAAAAGATTAACAAATAAAAACATAAAAATGTAATAAGGAAGTGAGAGTAATCTCACTTCCTTATTACATTTCATCTATTTTTTTTAAAATTTCATCACATATTTTATGAGTATTTAAAGCATCTTCTATTGTTGGATTTGCTTGAATTCCTAGCTTTACAGAATTAATAAACTCATTTATTATACTTTCAAATCCTCTTCTATATAAAATAGTATCCCAATCTTTAAAGTATTTATTTTCTTCTACATTGTTTATTAGCACTCTCGAATCCATTAAATTTCTAACTATTACTTTTTTCCCTGATGAAGTATATTCTAGTTCTTCTTCATTAGCTCCACTATCTCTATTCATCATAGCTATACATGTTGTGTTCTTGCTAGTCATTGTAACAACAAGATTATAAATTAATCCATCTTTCTTTAGTCCATTTACGTTTATGTTTTCTATCTCATCATCTGTTAAAAATCTTAAAGTGTCTATAACATGAATAAAATCATCTAAAACAAACACAATTGGCTCCTTTGGACTACTCAATCTATTTTTCTCTAATTTAATAACAGAAGGAATTCCATATTTTTTTAACTCTGAATACATTGGTGCAAATCTTCTATTAAATCCAACCATTAAAATTTTATTAAGCTTTTTAGCTAAATTAGAAACTCTAATACTTTCTTCATAGCTATAACTTATAGGCTTATCTACATAAACATGAATATTATTATTTAAAAGCTTTTCTATTATTTCTATATGACTTTCAGTTGCGGTATGAACAAAGGCTGCATCGATATTCATATTAATTAACTCATCGACAGTAGATGCAGATTCCCTTACCCTATATTTTTTTGATAAGCTATTTAATCTTTCCTTATTACGAGTACAAAATACTATTTCTATTCCATCTATAGCTGTAATAACAGGTAAATAAGCCTTTTCACATATATTACCTAAACCAATTATTCCTATTCTCATCAAACTCACCTCTTTAAACTATATTTTAATTACATTTTATCATAAAATAAAAGCGAGAAGATACCAATATCCCCTCACTTAAATAAGATTATCTAATTTATCTTTATTTTCTTTTATTACTTCTATAAACTTTTCTGCAATAACTGGATCAAATTGAATTCCACTAAACTTTCTTAATTCTACTATAGCTTCATCATATGTTTTTCTTTGATTATAAGGTCTATTTGAAGTCATTGCATCAAAGCTATCAACAACAGTAAGCACTCTCGATAAGTAAGGGATTTCTTCGCCTTTTAATCCGTCTGGATAACCAGTTCCATTATATTTCTCGTGATGATGCAATATAATTGGCACCATATTTTCTAATGACTTGACAGGTCTTATTATTTCAACTCCACTTTCTGGATGTTGCTTTAATAACTCCCATTCTTCTGCTGTTAATGGCATCTTCTTCATTAATACATCTTGTGCTATATTTATCTTACCTATGTCATGCATATATGCTGAATATATTAATGTATCAGTATCAATTTTATTTAACTTTAATTTCTTTGCTAACAATCTACTATATAGCACTACTCTCTCTGAATGCCCATATGTATATCTATCCTTAGCATTAATTACACTTATTAAAGTCTTAATGGATGTAACTAATTCTACATCTTTTTCTTCTATATCATTCTTAAGCTCATCTAATATTGAAGTATATGTCTCAACTCTATTCTTATTAAAGAACTTTGCTCTATACAATGCGTCATCAGCACTCTTTATAAGTTCTACATCACTTTTAGCTTTATCTGGATAAACAGAAACCCCCATAGAAGCTGTTAAAACTCCCCTTGGCTGATTCTCTTCACCATAAAACTTAGTTTCCTCTATAGTTAATCTTAATTTATCTGCTAATAACGTAGCCTCTTCTTCTGTAGTATTTGGTAATATCACAGCAAATTCTTCTCCCCCGTATCTCGCTGCAATATCATCTTCCCTTATATTATTTTTTAATAAACTACCAATAGTTCTTAAAACTTCGTCTCCCTTTTGATGTCCATATAAGTCGTTATAATGCTTAAAATAATCTATATCAACAAATATCATAGAAGTAGGTTCTTTATACTTCTCTGATAATGTTATTTTCTCTTTCAATGCATCATGGAAATATCTATGATTAAATACTCCTGTTAGTCCATCCTTATTTACTAATTCTTCTAACCTATTAATATGCTCCCCTTCAATTTTAACATAAAATCCTAGTGGCCAAGCTGTAAGAAGAAAAATCCCTGATAATATCAAGTCATTTTGAAAATACTTATTAACACTTGCATTAGGCATACAAATAATATCCATTCCTAATATTAAAGTTGAAGATATTAAAGCAACTATTATTCCATTTTTTAAACCTAACTGTATAGTTGAACTAGTTATTATAAATAAAAATAGATATTTATATTCACTTTCATTTGCTCCTGACAATATGACGGTTATAAAAAATACAGCAATAAAAACTAAGTTTTCTATAAAGATTATAAACCTATACTTTCTTTTATTTATTCCACTATTTAAAGAAAGTGACCATATCATATATATTGCTAATAACAACAATATCACAAATCCAACACCTACAATTATAATTCTCTGACTTATCAAATTATCTAAAATTTCATTTTCCTTAAAAATATATTGAAAGAATATTATAGCCGTGAACATTAATGATGCCAATTTTACTATTGAAACCATATCATTTATTTGTTTTCTTCTGTCTTCATTTATTGTTTTCAAACTGTTCACCTCATCACTACTTAAAATAGGGATCGGAATAATCCGATCCTATTTAATTATTCATCTCTTAAAGCTTTTGGCTCTTCTGGTTGATATACAGCCCAAAAACAAGCTGAAGTAGATACTACAGATGCAATTACTGTAGCAAAAGCAGCAACAGCCATTAAAATTTTGTTGTTTAATCTTTTCATTTTTTTTCAACTCCTATCATCTTTAAAATTTTTATTAATAAAGAGTCTATTGCATTAACTATAGTATGACCATGTTTTGTTAAAGTTAGAACCTGCCATAATACTCCAAAATATATACAGGCAGAATAAACTAAAAAAGTATTATTTTTATTAATATAATACATTATTATATTATAGCTTACTATAACCATATAAATAGTTAATATTATTATAGAACTCTTTTTTAATCTCTTTATTTTTTCTTCTTTTTTTATTGGTTTATTGGGACTATCCACTGGAGCTAATTTATAAATAATACTTAATGAACTAATATATATAATAATTCCTATAAAAATCATATAAGTAATATTAAGCTTAATATTTTCAATAAAATATGCAGGTAATACTGCTACGACAATTCCTATTAATATACAATTAAATGGAGTACTTGCATGAACTCCACCTGAATATTTTCTTAAAATAGCTTGGACAAAAGATATTATTAATGATTCAATCATTACATCAAACAGTATTCCAAATAACCCCACTGATAGTATTGATATAACCATATGTACAACAGCATATAATCCATATTCTATAATACTTCTTTTGTCATCATCTAAATTTAATTCCTTTTTTAAATTATAAGATATCTTCTTACAAAATAATTCTAAACTCATTTTTTCAGCTTCCTTTTTTTATTAATTATATAAAACATGATAATTATTATGAATGTGATTAGTAATGATGGTAATCCTAGAATAGATTTTTTTACTGGGTCTTTAAATAACTGATCTAAATTAAGTTTCATTAAATTAAGTATTGAAATATTTATCCCTTCTGATATCAATTGAATTAAATAAAGAATTATAATACTTTTTACCGAATGAATAGCCTCCACCTTATTATATGATATCGATATGAATAGCAAGACTAATACTGATAGTATCATATGTACTCCATAATTTATTGGAAGACTTCTTATTATAAATACTGCAACTGAGAATATCAAACTAGATATTATCAACTTTTTTTTATCTATTTTCAATTGTGAAAAAATATAAATAGAAAACACAAAAAGAAATCCTTCTGGTAGTACCCTTAAGAAAAATTCTATTGGTTGTAATTTTAACATGACTTCTCTCCTTCTTATAAGCTCTTTAATTAAATAATTAACTTATTTTCTCTTTTGATATATTTAATTGTTTTACTACATTATAAATTATAATAAATACATAAACTCTAATAAAAATATCACCTATGCTAAGAACGCTATAACCAAGATCAAATATATCCGTTAAAGGCTTTAGCTTAGTACTTGAATCACCTAATATATGTATATCATTTACTTTATCAAAGGCTTCTATTTTTGCATATCCAGTAAAAAAAGATAGTGTTGGAAAAACTGGCATAAATCCATTATTAGCAGATATGGCTATATCATTTAATAATCCTCCAATAATAACAAATATAGAACCTATTATAGCTGATATGTATTGCCTATATTTAAATATCATTGGTAAATATGAACATAAATATAAGGCTTTTAATATTCCTACATTATTTATTACTACGTAATTGTCCATAAAAATATTAACTTGTATAATCAAATATACAAATTCCATAAATAGTACCGGATATATTGTCCAACTTTTAAATAAAGGCTTTATTTTTAATTTTTTTATTTTACAAAATATTAAAGAAATTAATATTGTTTCAATCATAAAATGCCCTTTCGATTATTATTATTTAGTAGTCTATTAAAAAAATATATCTTTAGTATGATTACATAATAATTATACTATCACCTGTTATTCTTTTCCATAGTTTTTTTCTAATTAAAACGTTTTTTTTGATATTTTTCCCAATATTTTGTTTTTTCTGATTAATTTTATTAGAATAAAAGGGAAACTTACCGTTTCCCTTTATATTGTATAATTAATTCTTAATACATTTTATAATATAGTTAACTATATTATATCTATCATTTAATTAGTTCTTTTTATAATTAATGTGTAAAATATGATGAGCAATATAACTATTTGGTTTTTGTAAATAATCCTTATATAACTTTTGTATCATAGGGTTTTCATGAGATTTTCTGATAATTTTATTTTTATCTTCGTTATATATTGCATTCATTCTCTTTTTCAATATATCTCTATTGGACTTTATAAAAGGTTGTCCTCCTCCATCAATACATCCTCCAGGACACGCCATTACCTCTATAAAATGATATTTTGAATTTCCATCTTTAATTTCATCCATTATTTTTTTTGCATTTCCTAATGAGCTAATAACTGCTATATTAATTTCTTTTCCATTTAGGTCTATCTTAGCCTCTTTAATTCCTTCTAACCCTCTAACATTTTCAAAGTCAATTTGTTTTAATTCCTGACCAGTTATCCATTCATAAGCAGTTCTAAGTGCAGCTTCCATTACCCCTCCACTAGTTCCAAAAATAGTACCTGCTCCACTTGACATTCCTAAAGGATTATCAAATTCTGAATCCTTTAAATTAACTATATCTATTCCAGCCTCTTTTATAATTTTAGCAAGTTCTCTTGTAGTTATTACTAAATCTACATCTTTTATACCATCAATGCCTTTCATTTCTGCTCTGTTTGCCTCATGTTTTTTAGCTATACATGGCATTATAGATACTACAGTTAAATTTTCTCTTTTTACAGACAACTCTTGAGGAAGATAATTTTTAGCTATAGCTCCAAACATTTGTTGAGGCGATTTACAGCTAGATACCAGATTAATATTTTCATAATAATTAGTTTCAGCATAATTTACCCAAGCTGGACAGCAACTAGTTATAAGTGGTAAGTTTTCTCCCAAAGTAATTCTTTCAATAAATTCATTAGCTTCCTCCATTATAGTTAAATCAGCGGCAAAATTAGTATCAAAAACAGAATCAAAAGATAATAATTTCAGTGCAGTTACAATTTTTCCTGTTGATAATTTACCAGGCTCTAGCCCAAATTCTTCTGCAAGTGCATATCTAACTGCTGGTGCAATTTGAGATATAACATATTTATTATTATCATCTAAAACTTCCCATATTTTTTTATAATCACTTTTTTCTCTTAATGCTCCTGTAGGACAAACTGCTACACATTGTCCACAATAAGTACAGTTTGTATCCTTTATCGAATCATTTGAAAATGTTGATACATTGGTTTCAAATCCTCTATTAGCTATTGTTATTGCATGTACCTTTTGTATATCATTACAAGCAGTTACACATCTTCTGCATAAGATACACTTTTCTCTATCTCTAATAAATCCATCAGAAATATCTAGGTCAAATTTTACCTTTTCGCCTTCATACTTATTTTCATCTATTCCTAAATCAGAAGCTAATTTTTGCAACTCACAATTCATATTCTTATCACAATTTAAACAATCTTTAGGATGATTTGATAATAATAACTCTACTATAGTTTTTCTTGCTCTAATTGCTTTTAATGAATTAGTTTTTATAGACATTCCTTCTCTTACTTCAGTTGCACATGCTGGTACTAATCCATCCCAACCTTCAACTTCAACAACACATACTCTACAAGTTCCCTTACAGTTTCTTGTTTTCCCATCTACCATATACATATGACATAATGTTGGTAAATTTATATTAAGTTTTTTTGCAGCATCTAAGATACTAGTTCCTTTTTCTACTTCTATATTAACTCCATTTATCTTAGCATTAACCATTTAAACTTCCCCTCCTAAGCTAGTTTTTATTATAGCTTTAGTTGGACATGCTTCGTAGCATAAACCACACCTTATGCACTTATCAATATCAATACTATGCTTTTCTCTAATCTTACCCTTAATAGCTAATACAGGACATGATCTTAAACACTTAGTACATCCAATACAACTATCTGTAACCTCATATTTAACTAATCCCTTACACACTCCTGCAGTACATTTTTTATTTATTACATGATCTTTATATTCATTATTAAAGAACTTTAAGGTACTTAATACTGGATTTGGTGCTGATTCTCCAAGTCCACAAAGAGAAGCATCCTTTACAACTTCACATAGTTCCTTCATTTTTTCTAAATCTTCTTCTTTTGCAGTTCCATCAGTAATTTTCTTTAGCAATTCTAATATTCTTTTATTTCCTATTCTACAAGGAGTACATTTACCACAAGATTCATCAACACTAAATTCTAGATAAAACTTAGCTATATCAACCATGCAGTTATCTTCATCCATTACTATCATTCCACCTGATCCCATCATGGAACCTATTGATGTTAAAGTATCATATTCTATAGGTAAATCTAAATACTCTACTGGTATGCATCCACCTGAAGGTCCTCCAGTTTGTATAGCCTTTAACGATTTATTATTGACAATTCCACCTCCTATTTCATAAATTATGTCTTTTAAAGGCATTCCCATTGGAATTTCTACTAATCCTACATTATTAATATTCCCTGCTAACGCAAAAACCTTAGTTCCAGTAGACTTTTCTGCTCCTATTGAGCTATACCATTTAGCACCATTGTTAATTATTTGACTAATATTTGCAAAAGTTTCCACATTATTAACACAAGTTGGTCTTTGCCATAGTCCTTTTTCTGAAGTTCTTGGTGGCTTCATTGTAGGTTCTCCTCTTAATCCTTCAATTGAATGAATTAATGCTGTAGCTTCACCACAAACAAATGCTCCTGCTCCATACTTTATTTCAATGTCAAAATTAAATCCTGTATTTAAGATATTGTTTCCTAGAATTCCTATTTCTCTTGCTTGCTTTAATGCTATTTTTAATCTATGAACAGCTAAAGGATATTCTGCTCTTATATAAATATAACCTTTGCTAGCTCCAATAGCATAACCACAAATAGCCATTGCTTCTAATACTGAATTTGGATCCCCCTCTAATATTGCTCTATCCATAAATGCTCCTGGATCACCTTCATCAGCGTTACAAATTACATATTTTATATCACCTTTTGCTCTTCTAGCAGCTTCCCACTTTCTCCCTGTTGGAAAGCCTCCGCCCCCTCTTCCTCTAAGGCCAGATTCACTTATTTCTTTTATAACATCCTCTTGAGTCATAGTTGATAGAGCTTTCCCAAGTGCTGTATAAGCCCCTCTTCCTAGAGCATCTTCCATATTTTCCGGATCTATAACTCCACAATTTTTTAATGCTATTTTTACTTGTTTTCTATAAAAAGGTATCTCTTCTTTTACCTTTATCCTTTCTTTAGTTTCTTCATTTTCATAAAGCAATCTTTCAACAACTGTGCCTTCAACAATATGACTTTCTACTATATCCTTAACATCTTCTTCAGTTACCTGTATATAAAACACCTTATCAGGCATAATTTCTATTACTGGTCCTTTTGCACAAAAGCCAAAGCATCCTGTCATTATTACCTTTACATCTTCTTGCAAATTTAATCTTTCTATTTCTTCTTTAAATGCTTTAAATATATTATCAGAGTTTGAAGCTTTACATCCAGGTCCTCCACAAATCAATATATGCCTTTCTTTTATTTCATCTTTATTAAATTTTTCTGGATTTTCTCTAACCTCTATTTTCTTTTTACATTCTTCATGCATCTTTAATAAATCATTATAAGTATTTATTCTATTCATATTAACCTTGCTCCCTTAAATTATTTATTAATTCATTTACTTGAGGCTTAGTAAAATATCCATAAACTTTATCATTCACAAGCACAACTGGTGCTATAGCACATGAACCAACGCATCTCAATGTATCTAGAGTAAATAGTCCATCCTCCGTTGTTTCACCTTCTTTTATTCCTAGAATCTTTTTAAAATCCTCTAGTATATCGCAGGCTCCTCTAACAAAGCAAGCTGTCCCAGTACATACACTTATAACATATTTACCTTTTGGCTCTGTAGAAAAATATGAATAAAAAGTTATTACACCATACACCTTAGATACTGGCATATTTAGTCTATCAGCTATATACTCCTGTACCTCTCTTCCTAAATATCCATATAATCCTTGTGCATGATGCAATACTGCAATTAAGGAACTTTCATCATCGTTTCCTTCACTGATGAATGATTCCAATTCTTTAAATTTACCACATTTGTCTCTCAAATTATCTCCCCCATTTTGTAATAATTTCAATTTTCAAAATTTTCCAATAATTAAATGTTAGCATACTTATATTTATTTTTAAACATATATAAGATTACTTATCATAATTTATTTTATTAATTATTAGAACTTAAAATTCTTATACTTTCTTTCTAATTAAAAAAGTTGTATTCTAATTTTTTATATTAGAATACAACTCTTATATCTTATAGTATATTTTTATTCATAAATAAATCACTATATGTCTTATATTTAAATTCCACTTATAAGACACATATAACCTTTATCTTTCTCCATATATATTCAATGAAAAACCTTTTTCTAAAGCTTCTTTTGCATATTCCTTTGCTCCAAATAATGATAAATCTCTGTAATTTCCACATTGAATTTCATTAGCTGCTGGTATTTCTGTTGCATTTAAAACTTCTCTTAATGATAATTCTAATGCTTCTTTTATTTCAGAAGCTTCTCTATCTCCCCATATACTTAAATAAAAGCCTGTTCTACATCCCATTGGAGATAAATCTATTATTCCTTCCAATCTACCTCTTAACTCATGTGCTAAAATATGCTCTAATCCATGCATAGCTGCAGTTCCAAAAGCCTCTTTGTTTGGCTGTAAAAACCTGATATCAAACTTTGTTACATTATCTCCTTTTTCACCTGTTAATAAACAACACTTTCTTATATAAGGTGCTTTAACTATTCTGTGATCTAATTCAAAACTCTCCACTTTTTCCATTTTCTTTCCTCCATATAACCATATTATTTATATTTAATATTATCCTAATTAATATATTAACTAATTTATTACTCCTTCACAATTATTTATAGTATCTAATATAGAAAATATACTTGTACTTATTCTTTTAGCAACATATGAATTATTCATGGTATATAAATGAATTCCATCTACTCCACTTGATATCAAATCTATTATTTGCTCTGTGGCATATGCAATTCCAGCATCTCTTAATGCTTCAGGCTTAAATTCATATTTATTCATTATTTTAATAAATTTCTTTGGCAACTTAGCTCCACATAATGAAACTATTCTATTTATTTGCTTAGTATTTATAACAGGCATTATTCCAGCTTGTATTGGAACATCTATATTATATTTATCTTTTTCTTCTAAAAATCTATAAAAGTACTCATTGTCAAAAAATAATTGAGAAATTAAATGTGTAGCACCTGCCTCTTGCTTTTTCTTTAGATTAATCAAATCATCTTCTATACTTATACTATCTAAATGCCTTTCTGGATAACATGCAGCAACTATATTAAAATTATCTCTTTGTTTTATATGCTTTATAAGATCACTTGCATGTTCAAATTCATTATTTCCATTATAATCTGAAGGTATATCACCTCTTAAAGCTAATATATTTTCTATTCCTGATTGCTTTAGATTATCTAATATAGTATTTACTTGATTCTTATTTGAGTGTACACATGTTAAATGAGCTAATGGCTCTATTTTATATTTATTCTTTATTATTGATGAAATTTCACATGTCATATTCTTAGATAAGCTTCCACCTGCCCCATAGGTTACGCTTATAAAATCTGGTTTTAAATCCTTTAATTCCTCTAAAGTATTATAAATAGTATCAATTTTTGATTCTTGCTTTGGTGGAAATATCTCAAATGAAAAAACCACCTCTTTTTTATCAAACAAATTCTTAATATTCATTATAGCCCCCCTTTTCAATGGATAATTGAAAATATATTCACTTATATATTTTTTATACATAAAAAATACCCAAAGGATAACCTTCAGGTATTGATATACAGCCCATGAATTACCCTTATCTAACAGGAATTAGCACCACACAACAAGGCTACTATATAAATGAAAATCATTTATGATAATTAACCTACGTAGGTTGCTGGGTTTCTTAGGGCCAGTCCCTCCACCACTCTTGATAAGTTTCAATCTTATTTTTATATATTACAGTTTATTTACAAATATTTTTAAATATACATCAAAATTCACATATTTAAAATGTAAAATTTATATATGTGAATTTTATTGCTTACTGAATTGTAGAATTAAATTCATAAAAAATATTATTTATGAATTTTCATATTTGCTTATTTTAACTTGCAAATTCATCTTTAAAAATTGCCATTAGTATTTCATCGTGATATTTTCCATTTCTATATACCTCTTTCTTTAGTATGCCTTCCTCTTTAAATCCAACCTTCTTATAACATGCTATTGCTCTGGTATTAAAGGAAAAAACTTTAAGCTTTATCTTATTCATATTTACTTCTTCAAATATAAATTTTGTTAATACTTTTAACGAATCACTGCCATATCCTTTGCTCCAATATTCCTTGTCCCCAATCATTATACCTATTACACAAGTTCTATTTTTTACATCACATTCATTAATGCTACATCCACCTATATATTTTCCTGTCTCTAAATCTTCAATTGCAAAATCATAAGTAAAATTAGAATTTGCTTTTCTACTTCTTACCCATTCCTCTTCTTGCCATTTAGTCATTGGAAATGGAATGTTAGAGTCTAAAAACTTTTTTACTTCTTCATCATTTATAAACTCCACTGCTCTTTCTATATCCTCTTCCTTATATGCTCTTAACCTTACTAATTTACCAGTGTACATGATAAAACCCCCTTTTTTAATGGATAATTGATAGTTTACAATAGACGATTGCAATGGAGAGTGGGCAGTTATAATTGATATTTGATAGTGAGCAATAGATAATTTATATTTGATAATTGATTATGAATGATTAATGAATTATGTAATAGCTTGAGTATGCCTATTGATTAAATTAAATTATATTATAATTGATAATTTCTGAATTTTCAAACTTTTATTTTGTTTAAGCCTATATTTTAATTAAGTGTTTATTATTAATTAAAATTTTTTAATCAACGTATAATATTAATATAATAGGAAAACAAGTTAAGAAAAGAAGGCTCTTAAAAGAAGAAATATGTGTAGCAACTGCTCTTAATAGACAAGGAAATTTAAAAATATCTTTAAACATGTAAAGTATCTGATCACTTATTATTTGTTCCGTATCCATTTGGAGTTGACTATTCTTAATACCCTTTAAGAAAACTGTTGATATTCCATCATTGTTTTTTATATAATATGATTCAAATCGTGAATCCCCTGATTCAATACTTCTACTATTTACATTGTAATTCCATACTCTTATTTCATCAATCATATCGTCATAAACATAAAGAGTTATAATTAAATTATTATCATAAGATTTAATCGTCTTTAAAATGGACATTTTTTTATTATCTATATCTAATAAAAACTTATTAATTAATTTACTTTCCTTTTCTAAGGTATTTGAAACATTTACAATATTATTATTTTCTGCTTCTAAAATCGTATAAGAACTTGGTAGTTCATAAATATCTTCTAACTCTTTATCTATAGATTTAAGCTTATACCCATTACTATTAAAATATAAAGATAGTGCTATAGAACAGCCAATAATTATTATTACTACTATTAAAGAATAAAAATATTTTTTATTAATAATCATTGATACTTATACTCTTAATAAACTTGTTGTAAGTAATGGGAGTTAGAGTATATAGAACTAACTGTTGTATAGTAGGTATATTGGTAAGTATTATATTGATATACATCTACTTTATGTCTTTCAAATTTCATCCTTCTATTAAGTTTTACAATATAATAGTTATTACCAGCTGGGAAATTTACCGTTGAACCTGATGTATATGCATTTGTACTCATTTGTCCTGTACTTACACTAAAACTAAATGGCTCCCATCCAAGACCAACACTAATACTTTGGCTACCACCTGAATCATAATTAAAGAAAAGAGAACCACGACTTTTGAAATTATTCCCTCCAGCAGGTTATCCACTCGGTGTCAAAGTAACAGTTTGATATTCAGTAGATACAACAGTAATCTTTTCATTTTCTCCATACTTAGGTTGTATTTCTGATTGTTTTTTAGCAAATTCTTCAGAGACTATTTTTTCATTAGGAATAGTAGTTGCTGCAAAAGTGTTTTTTACTGGTGCTGAAACTAAAGTAAGTGTTAATACTGAACAAGTTAAAATCGAAATTAATTTTTTTTGTAACATAATATCATCCCCTTTTGTTTATATTATATGCTCTTTTTATGTATTTACAATTATTGGAATTAATTTTTGTAAATCATTCATTTTATGTAAATTGAAAAACTAACTTCCGTTTTTTTTACTTAAACAGAAGTTAGTTTTGCAAAGTCTTTGATATAATTAATTTGATATTTGTCCTAAGCATATTAGAATGTGAGAAGTAAAGCTTCCTTGAGAAAGAAACTTCACTTCTTATTTTTTCCATATATAATTAAGTTTAAACACTGGCTCAAGCCGTCGCTTTTAGCGATTCAGTTCTGTTAAACTATTACAAATTAAAGTCCAGTAACTTCAAATCACTGGACTTTTAAATTAATTGTATTACATACTTATAATATATTATCAAACATTATTTAAAAACTACTCTCAGTAGTTTTCGACTTAATTTTACATTCTAAATTTTAAATTTTTAATTATGCGACAGCACCTTATCTTAATTATATACTATCAGCTCTTAATTAAAAGTAAAATTATCGAGATTATACTAAAAGCTAAACTAACCATATTTATGTATGTTACAACTTGCTTTGGAGTAAACCCCTTAGCTTCTAGTCTATAATGTATTTGGCTTCTATCTGCTTGATATACTGGTTTTCCATCCATAAATCTTTTTATTATAACAAAAAGATTATCAAATATAGGAATTGCTAGAGCTAGTATTGGAATAAATAAGCTCATTAAAGTTGCTTGTTTAAAAGCACCATCTAAAGCTATTATACTCAATATAAATCCTAAAAAATTTGCTCCTGAATCTCCCATAAAAATCTTTGCTGGATATTTATTATACATTAAAAATCCTAAAGTTACTCCTGTTACTATTAGTGACATACTTATAGATTCACTTTGTCCTAGAATAATTGCAGCTGCTGCAAATGTTATTGATGAAATCAATGATAATCCACCGGCAAGTCCATCCATACCATCTGACCAATTTATAACTGTTGTTACTCCAAATATCCATGTAATTGTAAGTATAAATTGTATTATTCCTGATAACTGTATATAAACTCCTGTAAACGGATTTGTAAATCCTCTAAAAACTATTCCTGATTTAAATATAATAAATGCTGCCACTAATTGAACTATTAATCTTGGATATATAGGAAATTCCTTGCCTCTAGTTTTAAAACTATCATCTATTAATCCTATTAATAATATTAATCCAGAACCTAATAATATCCATGATTTTTCTTTAACTGATGTATAATTATTAACTGTAAAATATACTATAAAAAATCCTATAAACATAGCTAATCCACCACAGAGTGGAGTTTCACCTTTATGTTTTTTTCTTTTTGTCGGTTTATCTGTAAAGCTATATTTAAAAGATAATTTAATCAAAATTGGCGTTATTAAATATACTATTAAAAATGCTAATATAAAAGATAATATATATCGCATAATTTCTCCTTAACCTCTTAACTGTTGATATTCTTTTTATTTATTATGTCGCTTAAAGTCATTACCTTATTATACTATTTATAAATATTATTATCAATGACAAAACAATGACGATTTTTATCTTATATTGCTAAAATAGAAATATATAAAGTCCCTATTTGGTTTTATGTAACACAAAACCAAATAGGGACTTTTTTCTAATTTCTTGCTTGTATCATATCTTTAACTTTCATTAATCTAGTTAAAGCTCCTCTTTCATTTTCATCAAGCTTCATTCTTATATACTTAATGGTTTCTTGCAGAGAAGGAATTGTCATATATTCAAGAGCATTAACTCTTCTTCTAGTCTTTTCTATTTCATCTGCCATAAGTTGAGTTGACTTTTCAACTTCTGCAAGTTCTAATAGCTTAGGTAAAATTCCATAAAGCTTAGCAATTGAATCATCTAATTCAGATGATGTACTTGCAAAACCATAAGGGAATATGCTCCCTTCATCGCCTTCAAGCTGTCTATGGAAATTCATCTCTGGAACATTAACACTCATTATATTTTTAGTTCCTACTTCAACAGATATACTTTCTTTTGGATAAGCTACTGCTTCCTCTAGAAATTCTGAGCTCATAACAGCTCTAGCCATAACAAAGTCCTTAAGTGACCCTTGAAGCTCTGCTTCTACAGATTTTCTTAATTCATTGTTGTATTTGACAAGATTAACGAATTGTCTCATAAGCTCATCTTGCTTATCCTTTAAAAGTTTATGTCCTCTTGTAGCTGTAGCTAATCTCTTTTTTAGCTTAGACATCTCCATTCTAGTAGGATTGACATTTAATCTTGCCATGGCTATTCTTCATCTCCCTTTGGCATATACTTTTCAAGATACTCATCTCTTATTCTCTTAAGCTCTGTTCTTGGAAGTATCTTTAAAAGCTTCCATCCTAATTGTAAAGTTTCTTCAATACTTCTGTTTGCTGTAAAACCTTGAGATACGTATTGTTCTTCAAATGCTTCTGCAAACTTAGCATATTGCTTATCTGTATCTGATAAAGCTGATTCTCCTAAAATCGCTGATAATTCTTTTGCTTGCTTACCTTGTGCATAAGCTGAGAATAATTGATTCATTGTATCAGCATGATCTTCTCTAGTCTTATTTTTACCAATCCCCTTATCTTTAAGTCTTGAAAGTGATGGTAATACATCTATTGGAGGAATAATACCTTTCTTATATAACTCTCTTGAAAGGATTATTTGTCCTTCTGTTATATATCCAGTTAAGTCTGGAATTGGATGTGTCTTATCCTCTTCAGGCATTGTTAAAATAGGAATTTGAGTTATAGAACCTTCTCTTCCTCTAAGTCTACCTGCTCTTTCATATAAAGTTGAAAGGTCAGTATATAGATATCCTGGATATCCTCTTCTACCTGGAACTTCTTTTCTAGCAGCTGAAACTTCTCTTAGTGCTTCTGCATAGTTTGTTATATCAGTCATTATAACAAGTACATGCATTCCTTTTTCATAAGCTAAGAATTCTGCTGTAGTAAGAGCCATTCTTGGTGTTGCTATTCTTTCGATAGCTGGATCAGATGCAAGATTCATAAATAATACTGAATTATCTATAGCACCTGTTTTATTAAATTCATCAACGAAGAATTGTGATTCCTCGAATGTAATACCTATTGCAGCAAATACAACAGCAAAGTTAGCATCTGAGTTTAAAACTTTCGCTTGTCTTGCTATTTGTGCAGCTAATTGTGCATGAGGAAGTCCTGATGCTGAGAAAACAGGTAACTTTTGTCCTCTTACTAATGTATTAAGTCCATCAATAGCTGAAATACCAGTTTGAATAAATTCTGATGGATAATCTCTTGATACTGGATTAATAGCCTCACCATTTATATCTGATCTTTTTTCTGGAATTATATTAGGGCCATTATCAATTGGGTGTCCCATACCATCAAAAATTCTTCCTAGCATATCCTCAGAAACACCAAGTTCAAGTGGTCTTCCTAAGAATCTAGCTTTTGTTTCTTTTAAGTTTATTCCTGATGAACCTTCAAAAAGCTGAACCATTGCTCTTGTTCCATTTATCTCAAGAACTCTACCTCTTCTTTTTTCACCAGTTTGAAGTTCTACTTCAACTAATTCATCGTATTTAACGCCTTCAACGCCTTCAACTACCATCAAAGGTCCTACAACTTCTGTAACTGTTTTATATTCCTTAAGCATTTAGAACCCCTCCCTTTTCGTTGATTAATGCATCTATAGCAGATTTTAATTCTACTTCAATTTCATCTATCTTATTTATATTATCTTCATGAATATATTTACTTCTTGCAATTTTATCTCTTATTTCACTTAAGCCTAAAATTTCATTTAAGTAAATTCCTGCTTTTAATGCTCTTTCTGCTTCTTTTCTAAATAGAAGTATTAGCTTTAACATTTTATATTGCTTATCTAATGAAGCATATGTATCAACTTCATGGAATGCATTTTGTTGAAGGTAATCTTCTCTTATTGATTTTGAAACTTCAAGTTTTAATCTATCTATCTCTGATAAAGCATCTATACCAACAAGACTTACTATTTCTTGAAGTCCTGACTCTTCTTGAAGTAAAGTCATTGCTTCTTGTCTTAAGGTAGACCAATCTGATGCAACTTCATTATTCATCCACTCATCTATAGTATCTGCATATAATGAATATGAATTTAACCAGTTAATTGATGGGAAATGTCTCTTATATGCAAGCTGAGCATCTAATCCCCAGAAAACTTTAACTATTCTTAGAGTAGATTGTGTAACTGGCTCTGAAAGGTCTCCTCCTGGAGGTGAAACTGCTCCTATAGCTGTTACAGCTCCTTCTCTACCATCTTTACCTAAGCAAATAACCTTACCAGCTCTTTCATAGTAATCAGCAAGTCTTGATCCAAGGTATGCTGGATAACCTTCATCCCCTGGCATTTCTTCAAGTCTACCAGACATTTCTCTTAAAGCTTCCGCCCATCTTGAAGTTGAATCTGCCATTATTGAAACAGAATATCCCATATCTCTGAAGTATTCTGCAATTGTTATTCCTGTATATATACAAGCTTCTCTAGCTGCAACTGGCATGTTAGATGTATTAGCAATAAGGACTGTTCTCTTCATTAAGCTTTCACCAGTCTTAGGATCTTTAAGTTCTGGGAATTCATTAAGAACGTCTGTCATTTCATTTCCACGTTCACCACAACCAACATATACAACTATTTCAGTATCTCCCCATTTAGCTACTTGGTGTTGTACAACTGTCTTACCAGCACCGAATGGACCTGGAACTGCTGCTGCTCCGCCCTTTGCAACTGGGAAAAATGTATCTATAACTCTTTGACCTGTAGTCATTGGTGCTTCTGGTTTTAACTTTCTTGCATATGGTCTACCTTTTCTTGCTGGCCATTTTTGCATTAATGTTAATTCCTTATCACCTTTTTCAGTTTCTACTATACAAACAGTATCAACTATTGTGAATTCTCCTGCCTTAATTTCTTTTATTGTACCCCTTACTCCATAAGGAACCATTATCTTATGTAGCACTACTGTAGTTTCTTGAACTGTTCCTATTATATCTCCAGCTTCAACTACATCTCCTACTTTAGCTGTAGGTTCAAACTTCCAAATTCTTTCTCTATTTAATGACTTAACTGCTACACCCTTTGTTAAAAACGGTGAATTTGCAGCTTTAGCAAATGCATCAAGTGGTCTTTGTATACCATCAAACATTGATTCTATTAGTCCTGGTCCTAATTCTATACTTAATGGTTCTCCTGTTGTAACAACTGGGTCCCCTGGTCCTATTCCTGTAGTTTCTTCGTAAACTTGGATAGATGCCCTATCGCTTCTCATTTCTATGATTTCTCCGATAAGACCTTTATCCCCAACCTTAACCATGTCGAATATATTTGCTTCTTCCATTCCTTCAGCAACAACTAAAGGACCTGCAACCTTAATTATCTTTCCGGTCTTCAAATCACTAACCTACCTTCCTATAAAATATTAACGCCAACAGCTTTTTCCACACTATCACTAATTCTCTTTAATCCAATATTTAATGAACCTTGATTACTTGGAATTAATATTACAGCTGGAAGTACTTGTTCATTGTAACGTGCTATTGTTTCTTCAATATGTTGTGCTATTTGCTCTGTTACAAAAATTACTGCGTAGTCATTTCTTGCACAGTTATCAACTGCTCTTCTTGCTTCATCAGCTTCAACTACTGGGAATACATCTATTCCTAAAGCTTTGAAGGCTAAAACCGAATCCTTATCGCCAACAACACCTATTTTCTTATGCATATATATCACGCAACCTTTCTCTTATTACTTCCTCAGCAATATTATTAAGCTTGCCAACCATTATAATCCTTATTACTTTTATTTCTGTTTCTTTTGCATAAATATAAGATAATATCTTTTCTGGTCCAAACGTAACTAACTTAGAATCTTTCATTAATTCCATGATATAATTATCACTTAACTTTTCTAAAAGACTTGCAGATTCTGTAGCTATATAACCTTCAAAGCCTTCTTTTATTAAATCTGAATAAATAGTGCTTTGTAATTTAGCCATTATATTCTCAGGTGATTCATTTAATAGAGCTATAAGCTTACTACTATCTATTGCACCACCATCAACTATAACTTCCCCAGCAAAATCTCTTCCTTTATTTTGTTTCTTTATTCTAAGTAAAGTTCTTATGTTAGTAGAATCTATCATAGCTTTTACTAAATTATCTATAAACTTATAATTTAGTGACTTATTTATATCTACTAACTCTTTATACATATATTTATCTATTATTATGTCTATCTTTTGAGGATCCTTAGTTTCTTCAAAAGATTTCATTGCTTCCTGAACTCCTTTTCCAAGGTTTCCATTTAAGCTTTTAAAATTATCTCCATCTATTTTACGTTTAACTTCTTGTAAATCTAGATTTCCTAGTTGTATAAGCATTGAAGATAAATCTTTGCCTAATACTTTTCCTTTTAGAAGTACCTTTATATTATGATAGTCATATTTTAAACTCATTAACTTCACAACATCTTTTATAGGACTTATTTCATATACTAGTTCATATACCCTTTTCAATTCTGCCGTTAATATTTCTTCATAATCCTCTGGTCTCTTTATATTTGCTGAAACATTTGAATACTCTGTTTCATTTAATATTCTTAGTACTTCATTTGCCGATGGAGCTTCTATCATTCTATCAATTTTAGGCTTATCAAGAAGTCTAGTTTCTAAAACCCATATTCTTGATACAGCTTGGGTAAATTTCATTACATCCATCTCTTACCCTCCTTAATTAAACAACACTCTTGCTACTTCAAACTCCAATTCATCTTTTAATGAACTTACTAAAGCTTCATATGTGTTATTGATTTCTATACCATTACTTTCAAGAATAAATCCACCTTTAAAGTTTCCAGTATTAGGACTTAGTTTAATATTTCCTTTATCTCCTAATGATTGATTTAAATCATAAATAAAAGTAAGATCTACTACTTCCATTCCTTCTTTATTTAAAATTAATGTTTGCTCTCCTATTTCACCTAGAGAAAGTATTGAATTTTTTATAAATCTTAAAAAATCATCTCCAGATATAGTTGCTAACATATCTATACTATTTTCAAATACTTCTTTTATAACTTCTTGCTTTGCAGATAACTTATTGTTTCTAACCTTAAGAGAAGCAGAAGATAGAATTCTTTCTTTCTTAGTTTTAGCTTCAAGCTCAGCCTTTTGTATAATTTCTTTTTCAAGTTCTTTGGCTTTAGCTATTTTCTTCGAAAGAATCTTATTTTTCTCTTCTTCAGCAGAAGCTAAAATACTTTCCTTTCTCTCTTCAGCATCCCTAAGGATTTTAGAAGTTAGATTATTTACACTTGCCATAGCCTTTTCTCTCCAATCCTAGAATCCTTTATTTACTAACATGAATGAAATAACGAATCCTAATAATGCGTATGTTTCAACCATTGCTGCTAATATTATACCTTTTGTATTATGTTCTGGGTTTTTAGCTAATATTTGAATACCAGCTGCTGCAACTTTACCTTGAGCTATTCCAGACCAAAGACCTGCAAATGCTATTGGTAAGCAAGCACCTAATAGATATAAACCTTGATCTAATGGCATTCCTGAAGCCATTTTAGTAAATACTAAGAATCCTATAACGAAACCATATAAACCTTGTGTACCTGGTAATAATTGAAGAACTAATGCTTTACCAAACTTTTCTGGTTCTTCTGTAACTAATCCTGTTGCTGCTTCACCAACTATACCAACCCCTTTAGCTGATCCTATACCTGATAAACCAACTGCTAAAGCTACTCCCATAGCTGCAAATATTAATCCACCGTTATTTTCCATAAAAAATTGAATCCATGACATTTCCATTTTATAATTCCTCCTAATTTCTTTTGATCTTTATATACTTTTCTGAAAGCTTAAATGCTTTAAAAGGTCTTCCGCCACCTTCATAGAATTTTCCAAAATATTCAACATATTGAAGTCTTGCTGTGTGAACATAAGCTCCAAGTAATGATAATCCTAAATTGAATATATGGAATAAAACAAATAATATAGGTCCTATTACTATTGCTGCTACACCTGGTAAAGTATGAATTAATAGGTTTAAAGCACCTGCAATTGAACCACCAGCTAATCCTAAAGCCATAAGTCTTGTATAGGATACTAAATCTCCTACATATCCGGTTATACCATATAAAGAATATAAACCTTGACCTATCTTAGCTCCTGCAGATTTTTCTTCTCTTCCTCCACCTATAACTATTAGTATAGCTCCAATAATAGCTGTACCAATAAATATATTTCCTAATATATTTGGTAATCCTAAAAACTTAACTGCTGCAATTCCTCCTATAGATAATAATGTTATTATCCATGAACCTGCATCTAATAGTGCATCTTTGGCTTTTCCAATCCTAACTAAACTATAAACTTTTATAAATAGTCCAAAGAATATTTGAATAACTCCTAATGCTAAAGATAAAATTACTATAGTCATAACATCTTTATTAGTATCTATTATTTGAGTTGGTAATGTTATAATATCTCCAAAGAATGACCCATAAATTGCTCCGAAGAATATTGTTGGAAAACTTAAGTAAAAGAAGAATTTTGCAAAATCCTTTTTACCCTCATCTAGTTTTAAAAATTTAAGAGCTAATGCTGCTCCTATTAAAACTAATAGTCCATAACCTACATCTGCTACCATCATTCCAAAGAATATTAAGTAGAACGGTGCAAGTAAAGGCGTTGGATCTATTTGATTATATTTAGGATAACTATACATTCCAGTTACACTTTCAAAAGCAGAAATAAGTTCACCATTTTTAAGTTTAATTGGAACATCATCTATCTCATCTTCTTTGACGTCTTCAAATTCTATATAGTAATCGTCTTTAAGAATTCTACTACATATTGATTTTAATGCTTCACTATCTTCTTGTGCTATCCATCCTTGAATTGCACATACATTTTTAGTTTTTAAGAAATTTGTTGAAACTTTAACACGTTCAACCTTACTTACAAAATAATCATAAGCTATTTCTAACTTCTTTAAATCTTCTTCAAAGCTTGCAATTTCTTCTTGAATGAAGAATTTCTTTGATTGAAGTTCCTCTATTTGATGCTTAAATTCTAAAATAAGCTTCATTGGAACATCCTCGTGTTCAGCTTTAAAGGCGCTAAATCCAACTCCCCTTAGAACTTCTGATATATTTTCACTATCTTCTTTGTTAGATAAAATTAAAAGATTAATATCATTGCTGTTTCTTGATATTATTTCAACATATGCATTTGATAACTCTTCTAATAAAGTATCTTCATAAGATTTTGTTATGGTCCCTAAGAAATATGATGTATTTTTTAGATCTTTTATTTCACTAAAAGCTACATCTAAATCCTGCCAAGGAATTAGAATGTCTATTTCAGCCTGTAACTTTGTTATATTTGAATCTAAACTAGCCAGCTCTGCTTCTTTTTCTTTTGCTTTATTATAGCTTGCTTCCCAATTAGAGGCTTTAATTTTTTCATCTAATTCATCTAATGTTAATGTTAGCTTTTCTTCTTGTAATGCTTTTAGTCCTGATTTTTTAGGGACATATTTTTTAAGAAATTCTAGGGCAAATTTAGCTTTTGATAAATTTTCTTCATACTTTGAATACTCTAAATCTATATCATCTTTAGTTAAGCTTTTTAACTCTTCATATTTATCAAGGAATTCCTCATCTTGTAAATTAATAAATTCTACATTAGATAATCCTTGTATTTCTCTTAAAAGCTTTTGCTTTTTAGATTCAAAGGTAAGCAAAGTGAATTTGTTCATCTTAACTATTGCCATGAATCTTCACTATCCTCTCAACGATTAAATTAATAGCATTATTCTTTTTCTCTCCAGAAATATTTTTAATGCTTGCTACTTCATTTTCACCTTTTTCTAATATAGGTGTTGCTTCTGAATTTCCTTCTTCTTCCGCCTTAGATATAATTTGCACTTTTTTTGAATTTGCTTCATTTAGAATTTTGCTATACTCTTCTTCTGCTTGAATGCTTGCATTTTTTACTATTTCCTTTGAAGTTATTATAGCTTCTTGAATAAGCTTTTCAGCTTTTTCCTCCGCCTTCTTAATTTCATTTATTGCTTCTAATGCCAAAATCTCACCACCTTTATCGTTTTAAATAATAATATAGAAATTAATACTTTATATAGTATTAATTACTCTTTTCTATTTTCCATTATACACTGTTTGACGTTTTTTTCAACATCTTTATTCTTCGTCTGGACAAACAAACGTAATCTTTCAATTATTGTAAATGTTTTCCTTGTTTGTTTATTATAGATTTTATATTTTCTTAAATTTCTGTTATTTTATCTGTTATATGTACTATATCACCTCCATGACCAAATAAATAATAATCCTTTTCTTTAACTACAGTAGAATCCTTTATAAACTTACTAATGTTTATATCAAAAACTTCTAGATGATAATCTTTAAAGGAATATATACCCTTAAATTGGTCTTTTATTTTTATCTCTTCTTCTTTATCAAGGTTTCTTTGTATAAATTCCGGAATACCTCTTTTTTTATTAAATCTAAGATAATCAAACTTTAATATTTCTTTTAATATAAAATTATCTTCTTTTAATATTTCCATATTAAAATCTAAAAATACTTTATAATACTCACTATTTCCTATGTTTCTATCAAAATAGCCTTTAGAGTCAAAATAATTACCTAAAGTATAGTAAAAATCAAACGGTGTATCAAATCTCTTTACCAAGTATTTTATTATGTTATTAAATTTTTGAGAGTTATAATATTTATCGACCATTTCCTCTACTTTCTTAAGCTTTATTAATTCATCATAGCTTATATCTTTAGTTTTCAGAATTTCATATGGTGGATATGGAGAGTATTTCATTCCATACTCTTCTGCTTCTTCCCTCATTGATGACCCTCTTAAAAGCTTTAAAAATCCTAGTTGAATTTCTTCTGGCTTTATACTATAAACATCGTTAAATGATTTTTTGAATGAATTATAATCTTCTCCTGGAAGTCCTGCTATTAAATCAAGATGTTGTTTTATGTTTCTGATTTGCAGAAGTTCTTCTACTTTTTCTTTTATGTCACTAAAATTTACAAATCTATTTATTCTATTTAATACATCATCATTTGTTGTTTGTACTCCAACTTCAAATTGGAATCTATCCTTTGGTGCTTTTCTTAATAATTCAAGTTCAGATTGTTTTAATATATCTGCTGATATTTCAAAATGGAATTGTGTTTTAGTATCTTGATTAATAAGAAACTCCCAAATTGCCATAGTAAATTTATGATTACAGTTAAAAGTTCTGTCTACAAACTTTACAAGCCTAACTTCCTTATCTATAAAATATTTCAATTCTTGTTTTACTCTGTCTATATCTAAGAATCTAACCCCGTGAGTAGTTGATGATAAACAATATTTGCAATTAAATGGACATCCCCTAGAAGCTTCGTAATATACTATTTTATTATCTAAATTTTCATCTTCTTCATATGGGAATATTAATTCATTCATATTCATAAGAGGTCTTTTACCATTTGATATTACTTCTCCATCAATTTTGTAATATAAACTTCTTACTGAATTTATTTCTCTTATTCCTAGTTTATACTCTACAAATTCTCTATATGTTTTTTCGCCTTCTCCTTCAATGGTATATTCCCCATTTAATTCTTTTAATATGTTTTGACTATCGTAAGATACTTCTGGACCTCCATACAATATCTCTATATCTTCATCTACTAATTTTATAAGATTAGAAAGTCTTTTTATCATTTCTATATTCCAGATATAAGTCGAAAAGGCCACTACATTCGGCCTTTCCTTTATTATTTCTTCTAATATCTTTTCATCCCTATCATTAATAGAAAACTCTCTAATCTTACAATCATAATCCATATCTTTAGTAAAGGCTCTTAGGTATCTAACTGCTAAATTACTGTGTACAAATTTAGAATTTATAGCTGTAAGTAAAATTTTCATACGTATCTTCTTCCTTTCAAATTAAAGTTTTATCCCCTTTATAAAATGTATATCCTCCCATAATTTAGTTTCTTCTATTTTATAGTATTTTTCAAGTAATTTTTTATTATCCTCTATATTTGACTTTATTATTGGATTTAAATTTTTGAATTCAAATTCTCTTACTTTACCAGAAGGTAGTACAGCCATTATTTTATTATTAATCATCTCTTTCACTTCTTTATTTATATCCCATATAAATATTTCTCCACCAACTTTAATGTACTTTGTTATTTCTTCAATCAGCTTTAATCTACTAGAATTGTTCCATAGCTTGCTTAAATGAAAAAACATTGTGCAAGTGTCATATTCTTCTTCATTAAGAACTATACTTGAATTATCTCCACCAACATAATCCACTGAAATTTCATCCATTACATCTTTTGATATATTGTAAATAACCCCGAAACTCTCCCCAACATCTAGTATATCTCCATTTAGCTTTACATCAGATAAATTAAGTACTATAGTTTTTCCCATCTCACCTTACCTCCTAATTACATAAGTTATATTATATTTATATTTATTACTTCTGTAATTTATTAATAATTTTTATAAAAAAGAAGAGGTTTCTTTAAAATACACAAATAGATTATACTTATATATTTCCAAAGAATTTCTCTTCCTTTTATCACTTAATATTATCTTTTACATTTTTATTTTTTATTAGTATACATGTAATTATCACTATAATAAATACTATAGAAAAAATCCAAAATACCTTTGGCAGCCTAAATAATTTACCAGATTTGTTGTATTCAAGATTATATAAACATCCAAGTTTACTATCTAAAATATAAAAACTATCTTTATAAAATAATATTTTCTCTATCTTACTTTTATCTCCTAAGTCTACTAAATCTCTTGCTACTCCCTCTTTGCTTAGCGCATAAATAAATCCTTTTTTATTATTTCCAAAGATAATAGTGTTCTTTTCAAAGCATATTCCTTCTTTATCTATTGCTAGTCCTTGTAATGATGAAACATCGTTATCTTGATACATAGGAGCACTTGGATTTTTATCTGGATGATTCTTTATTAAAAATTCTTGTCTTACTGACTCTGTAAATCTTGGTGATGTTATAGGGTCACCGCCACTATAATCTGGCCATCCATACCAATTTTCCTCTTCAAGATTATAAATATAATCCTTATCATCTTTTATATTTCTAGGAGGTAAATCTTCCATGCCTCCAACTATTGCTTTAATTTTCCCCTCACTATCTATATCCCATCCATTTATATTTCTTATTCCATGAGCATATAATTTTACTTCCTCAGTATTAATATCATAAGATAATATAGCAGCATTACCTATTTTTTTTGATTCTACCTTTTCTCCTACCTCGTTACTTACTGAATAAGGAGAAAAAGCCCCAGTTTTTCCATCTCCATAATTGTTTCCTGTTAAAATCCATGGATTAGTTGCAATATCGAATGCTTCCCCTTTTGAATTAACAACTCCAGCATTAGTATTACTTCCAACAGAAAAATAAAGTTTATCATTATTTAAAAGCAAATTTACCTTCTTATTTATGCCATCATTAGGTATTTCGGTTATAAGTTCCTTATAGGATTTTGTGTCTAAGTTATATTCTAATACCCTATTGTCTGTAGCTATGTATAACTTTTTATTATAATATAGGATATCTAAAATATTAAATTTACTTTCTCTTATTATTAGTTCATCATTTCCATCTTTATTAAGTACTCTGATTGTATCTTCAAATGCTAGATATAAATTACCTTCCTCATCAAAGGCAAAACTTTTAGCTCCTTCACACCCTTTAAGGCTTATTGACCAATCTATGTTTTTATTTAAAATATCTAAATCATATTTATTTGTAACCTTAAAAATTCCAAAGGCGATAGTCACTACTATAATTGAAACAAGCAAAAATTTAATAAACCTCTTCATGTCCTCCCCCTTATTTTCTATTTATGTTTAATTTATATTTTGAAATACATAAATTATTACCTTTATGATAATTTAATTTTCCCTTTATTTATTTATTTTCTTAATATTTAGTAAAGGCATATTTTCTTTTATTTAGGAATAGATATAAGTGTACTAATTGGGGGTGATAAACTTTGGGAAAAGATAGTTTTGTAAGAAATTCTTTTCTTCTTACAGCATCTAATATAACCACAGGAATTTTAGGATTTATTTTTTCAATTTACTTATCAAAACTTATAGGCCCTGTTGGGATAGGATTATATGGCTTAGTAATGCCTATATATAACCTTTTTATCTGTTTAATGACCGCTGGAATTATAGCAGCTATATCCCAAGTATCTGCAATATATAAATCTAAAGGCCAATATAATAACATAAGTAAGACTATAAGAACAGTTGCAAGCTTTAATGTAATATGGGCAATTGCCATAGGAATTATGGTATTCTTTTTAGCTCCCTACATAAGTAAATACGGTATACATGATTTGAGAACTGTTAATGCTATCAGAGTAACTTGTCCAGCAATGGTATTTATAGCTTTATCTAATATATTAAAAGGTTATTTTTATGGAGTCTCTAAGATAGTAGTTCCTTCTTTTATTGATATTCTAGAAAAAGCTATGCGTATTATCACTATTGCTTTATTAATCTATATGTTTAAAGCTACAACAATTACATCTATGGTAACTTTAGCTTATGTTTCCTTAGCAATTGGAGAACTTCAAAGTTTACTTTTATTATTTGTATATTATAAAAACCTTGCAAAGAAAGTTCCTCCATCTGTTGATAAACCTGAAAGAGCTTCACAATTGTTATTTAATGTTTTTATAATTGCATTCCCATTATGCCTTAATGGATTTCTTGGAAATTTATTTGGTACAGCATCTACCTTACTAGTTCCTAGAAGATTAGCAGCTGCTGGCTTTGATACTACCGTGGCATTAGGAATGATAGGAAAATTTACTGGAATGGCATTAACAATAGTTACTTTTCCAATGATAGTTATTTCTTCTATTAACTCTCTTATAGTTCCTGATCTATCAGAAACCTTAAGTAGGGGTGACTATTACAATGCTACTGTAAGAATAAAAAAAGTTATGAAGATAGCATTTTTACTTGGACTAGCTACAGCCATAATTTGTAATATAATTCCTGATTCACTCGGCCAAATGTTTTACGGTAGAGATGACTTAGGTCAGTATATAAAGATTGCATCATTAAGTGCGCCAATTTTCTTTACTGCAAATACTATGTTTGGAATACTAAATGGATTAAATAAACAAGGAGTAATACTTAGAAATTCGTTAATAGTATCAGTACTCGAACTTGTTTGCTTATTTATATTTATTGGACTTCCTGGTGTTAATATAATGGGTTATGGTATAACCATATTTATAACATCTAGTGTAAGTTTATTTATAAACCTTAGAGAAGTTCAAAAGCATATATATTTAGACTTATCAACAAGTAATATAAGCATATTTCTACTGTTGTCAGTACTAATATTTATGATACTTAGATTATTTACAACTAACTTCTTAAATGATTTATTTATAACTAAAAACTTAATAGTAATTTCACTAACATTTCTTATATTTACTGTACTTAGCTTCTTTGGCATTGAAGAAGAATAATAATTATAAATTGTAGATATATAGGCTACGCTAACTTATATTTCTAATTTATAATAGCAGTGTAAAGTGAAAGAGTTATTGAATAAAAAAACAAGGGATGTCGCGAAACGCGACTCCCCTTGTTTTTTTATTGTTAATTAATTTGAATTGAAAATTCTTCACCTATTTGTATCAAATCATTATCATTTATTCATTATCAATTCTTTATATAAGTTCTTTTCTAAGACTTCTAGGTAAGAATCTAAATACCCTTGGCGAAATTAAATCTAAATCCTTCTTTCTTATTCCTCCAAAGTAAACCATTGTATATAAATATACTATTCCACCTATACCTATTAAAACTAGTGTTGCTACAGCAATAATAACTCTTCCGCCTCCAAGCATATCTGCTACTTTAATAACCGGAAATTTTACTAGGAATATTACAATGGTCATCAATATAGAACATATTGTTGGTACTATTGCTTGCCTTATTATAGGTATTTTAACCTTAAAAAATCTTTCTATTTTTCTATGATTTATTACAGCTGGAATAATAAATGATACAAATGTTGCTACTACTGCTCCCATTATGTTTATGCTTGGGACTGGAATTAATATTAGATTTATAGCTATTTTTGCTATTAATCCTGCGCTTGCAGATACTATTATTAAGTATAATTTATTTATTCCTTGAAGAATAACATTTTGTATGGTTGTTATTGACATAAATATAAGTAAAGATGATCCATACATAAGCAATGTATATCCTGTAGATGTATTATTAAATAGGAATTTATATATTTCCTTACTTAATATAGCTAATCCAAATGTAGCTGGCATAATTATTATATATGTTATCCTAAATGCATAGCTTGTTTGTTGCTTTAAGTCTTTTTTATTCTTATGTACAAAAGCCTGTATTACCTTAGGAAATATTGAAGTTCCAAGTGCAGTTACTATAGCTAAAGGAACATACACAAGAGTTTTATAGTATGATAAAACTGCTCTTAAATCATTAATTTGTTCTTGATTAAATCCTGCCGAACTTAAGCCTCTTCCTAGAGTCATAGTATCTATAACACCTGCAAAATTTTGAACACCTGCAACTAATGTTATAGGAAGAGCATACATAAATAACTTTTTAACTATCCTTTTATCTGATACTCTTCTTCTACTTGAATCATGGTTTTTTTCAGCTTCTTCTTTATAATTTCTTTTTTCATATATATATATTATATATATTATTGCAATTATAGCACCTAAGGAAGTTCCAACAGTTCCCCCTGCGCTTCCCCATTCATTACTACTTGTTATAGCAATTAGCATACCTGCAAAAACTAAACTAAGTATAACATTTATTAACTGCTCTATAATTTGAGATATAGCTAGAGCCTCCATCTCTTCAACTGCTTGCATATATCCTCTATAAGCTGCTAAAATAGCAGCAAAAATTATTGCAGGTGCCAAAAATACAAAAGTTAAAGCTGACTGTTCTGCATGAATTATTTTTGAAAGAGGAAATGCTAAAGCCATAAAAATCCCAGCAATTGCTATACTTATAATAGCTAAATACTTTATAGATAGTTTCATAGCTCGTAGTGCATCTTTATGGTTTCCCATTGCTCTAAGCTCTGTAACAACCTTTGTAACTGCAGGTTGTGCACCTAAGCTAGTTACTGCAATTAAAAAAACGAATATATCATATCCAGCAGTATATATTCCGTAACCCGTTTCACCTAGAACAGCAGTTAATAAAGGAACATATATTGCTGATAATAATTTACCAGCAATACCTGCAATTGATAATATTAAAAAGCCACGTCCGGCTGATTTTTGTTCCATACCCAATCACCTTTTATTTTATTGTGAATTTAAACACATCATTTTTAATCTTCTTAAATACTGGTGGTAAGCTTTCTATTATAGTTTTATTGTTTAAATAGCTTAATTTATCTGGTGCATCTCTAAAAATTAATTTATATGCATATAAGAACTGACAATCAAGTCCAAACTTATTTGCAAAAAATGAATTTAATTTTCTATCTCCGTATTTGTTATCACCAATTATAGGAGTTCCTAAATGTGATAGGTGTGCTCTAATTTGGTGACTTCTTCCTGTTATTAAATCTATTTCTAAAAATGAATACGCTCCATTTGTTTTCAAAGTTTTAACTTCCATTGCTATTTCTTTTGAATCATTTATTTTTTCATCATATATTCTTGATATATTAGCTTCTTCATTTTTATGGATATATCCTTTATATAATCCATCTTTAATTTTTCCTTTTACTAATGTATTATAATACTTTTCAACTTTACCTTCTCTAATCATTTCATTCATTGTTCTTAATGATTCAAAGTTTTTCCCGAATATAACTATTCCTGAAGTATTTCTATCTAATCTATTACATGGTGCAGGAGTAAATGTTAATTCATTTTCAGGTAAGTAATCACCTTTTTCATTTAAATATGATAATACGTAATCAGTTAAACTTGCCTCTTTTCCCTTTTCATCAGGGTGCACTAAAATATTAGGCCATTTTTCAACTATTAGTATATTAGAATCTTCATAAGTGATCTTCATTCCTCTAGCATTAACTTTAATAAACTTTTCTTCTGGCTTTTCTTTATTACTTTGTATATATTTTATTTCTACTACATCATCTATTTGTAAAGAGTAATTTTCCTTTTGTTTCTTTCCATTAACTCTTACATCACCTTTTCTTAAAGCCTTAAATATTTTGCTTAAAGGAACATCTTTTAATAATTTTCTTAAAAATTTGTCTAATCTTTGACCTGCTTCATTTGTGCCTATTTCTATTCTCAAACTAATCACTCCTAGTTTTTTAGTATTCTAACTATATTTTCCCCATTGTTATAGATTAATATTAAATTAGCTTCTTGTCAAATACTCTAACACCATTTGACACTGCATTGCTACGCCTAATGGCAGACAATCTTCATCTATATCAAACAAACTACTATGAGCAGGATAAATTATATTTTTACTTTTATTTCCTGAACCTAAAAAGTAAAAAACAGCAGGTCTTTCATTTGCAAAATATGCAAAGCTTTCAACACCCATCTTGGCATTTTTTTGAAGTAATATATTTTCTTTTCCTATAACTTTTTCAGCACCTATCTTAAATAAATCAACCATAAAATCATCATTATATAAATTAGGATAAGATTCTTCTATATCTATCTCTGCTGTTGCTCTTGAAGATTTGCATATTCCATCAACAATTTCAATTAATCGTTCTTTAGCAAATAATCTGTCTTCCTTACTCATAGTTCTGATAATACCACTTATCTTTACTTCATCTGGTATTATATTTTGAGCTGTTCCACCATGAATACTTCCTACCGTTATAACTGCTGGATTTGATGTATTTATTTCTCTGCTTACTATAGTTTGCAAGGCTAATACAACATGACTTGCTATAACAACTGGATCTACAGTTGTATGTGGATAAGCTCCATGTCCGCCAGAACCTTTTATCGTAATAGTAAATGGGTTAGATGCTGCATTAACTACGCCAGGCTTTAACATTATAGTTCCGCATTCTAAAGTTTCTTCAACATGAAGACCACATATACAATCAACTCTTGGATTCTCTAAAACTCCCTCTTCTATCATAAATCTAGCTCCACCTATAGTTTCCTCGGCTGGCTCAAATAATAGTTTTACATTTCCAGTAAATAAATGTTTGTTTTGATTTAACAATTTAGCTGATCCAAGCAATATAGTTGTATGAGCATCATGTCCACATGCATGCATTCTTCCCTTAATCTTTGATGCATAATCGCAAATTTTTTTATCTATAATTGGAAGCCCATCTATATCTCCTCTTAAGGCTATAGTCTTTTCACTACCTTCGGTATTTTTTTTAGTTCCTCTTATTATTCCACATACTCCTGTTTTAGAAACTTCTTTAAATTCTATTCCTTCATTTTTTAAAAAACTTTTTATAAACTTTGAAGTTTCATATTCTTCCATCCCTATTTCAGGGTGTTCATGTAATGTTCTTCTTATATTTATTAATTCATCCTTTATGCTTATTGCTTCCTCTTTAAAATTCATATTCTTGCCCCCTATTTCAATGTGAAATTTAACTTTATTAACTCCAAAAAACTTGAATATTATCCCCACTTTTCAACTTTTCTGTATATCCCACTTTATTTCCGTTAAGTAACAAAGTAATTATTCCCTTTGCTTCTTTTAGATTAAACTCTACATAATTAAAGATATCAACAAAGATATAATCTTTTTGTCCACTAAGCGTTATTAACTCATCATTAAATGTTACTTGAATGTCGTTATTGATATCTAAGTTTTCTTTTAAATCCTTTACTTTAATTTTATCTTCATATTCAATTGTATTTGTTTCATCTTTTTGCTTGTCTAAAAAATTTGAATTACTATAATATATCAGGTTATCGCCTTCACTAACTATATAATCTGCTAATAATTCTACTCCGCTTTTTTCTAATGAAACATCTTCTTTTATTATATATTCCTTTATATCTTTAATTGATTTAGGAAATATTATATTAATATCATCATTTTCTTGTATATAATAATCTATGCTTCTAATTTCATTATTAACAATAATGATTGGTTCTAAATTAATTAACTTATTATTTATATATATACCTATACTATTAAACTCTTTTATTTGTTCAATTATTTTAGGTCTTGCATCTTTTCCTGGAACTGCATATGATATTTCTATTATATCTCCATCATTAACATGCTTATCTATGCTTTCTAGTTTATCATTAAGTTTAATTATAGGGTTTTTTCCTTTTTCTCCAAAAGCTATTCGCTTTATACCATTCAATTTATATCTTAAATTCTTGCCATTTTTCCCAATAAGCATACTTGGATTTATACCTGCTTGTATAATAACATCCATAATAGTATGATTATGAGAATTAAACATACTTACAGGAGTTCCATTTAATATAACATCTATAAAATCCTTTTCTCCATTCTTTAATGCCACAAGAGCAATTCCAAGTACTGTTACTCCAGCTGATCCTAAGTTATTATCACTTATACATTCAACTACAGCTTTTCTATCTTTTATCGCTATTCTTTGAACTGGAATATTTAATTTTTCACTAAGTTCTTCTATCATCCAAGGGGTATGAGCTCCACCCCCCACTAAAAACAATGCACTTGGCGATTTATTTCCATTAAGTTCAATTATCTTTGAAGCAATTCCCTCAGAAATTTTTCTTACTACTGGTCTAATTGACTTTTTTATACTTTCAGACTTAATTGTATTTTCAAATCCAATTATATCTGTATATGTTATCTCTTCTTTTAACTCTAAATTTCTTTTTATGTATTCAGCTGTATTAAAATCAACCAAGCACTCCTGCACTATGGCTTCTGTTACCTCATCACCAGCCTGTGGAACCATTCCATATGAAGATATGCTTTCCTTGGAGCTTATAGCTATATCAGACGTTCCTGCTCCAATATCTACTAGAGCTATATTTAAAAGTCTTAAGTTTTTAGGTACCACAGCTTCTATAGCAGCAATAGGTTCTAAAGTTAAGTTACTTACTCTTAGCCCAACCTTTTTCATAACCGTATATAATGAGTCAACTACAGAACGTGGTAAAAATGTAGCTATTACTTCTACTGATGCTCCTTCACCTTTATGCCCTACTAAATTAGATATAACAAATCCATTTAAATAATAGTTTTTTACTGAATAACCTACACAATATAATTTTCCATCTGTAGTTTTATTTATTTCACTTTCAGCTTCCTTTAGAGCAATCATCTCCAAGTTTCTTATCTCTTCCTTTGTTATCTCTTCTTCGGAATTAAGCTCCATTTTCCCTTCTGAATTTATAGTCTTTAAAAATCTACCAGCTGCAGCAATAGATACATTATCTAACTTTATTCCAAGCTCTGACTCTATATCATCTACTATCTTCTTTACTGATCTTGCTACTAATTCTATATCATGAATTTGACCATCTATCATAGCTCTTTCTTCATGTTCTAGATATTTTTCACATATTATTTTTACCTTATCATTTTCTACTATTCCTATACTTCCAATAATAGATCTTGTTCCTAAATCTAGTGCAAATTTAATATTCTTTAAATTTACATCATTCATTTGCTAACACCCCATATTTAATATATTAACTCATTTTCTTCATTATCTTTATCTTTATCTTTGTCTTTTATCTCTTCATTCTTTCTAATCTTCTCAAACTTTATTAAGGCATAATAAACTCCACTTTCTACTGCAAATGTTATAATAAAATATAGTACAGCAAATATTAATATTCCTACTAAAATATAAACCAATTACAAATCCCCCTTATATTACCATAATAAGATTATACATCCTAAAAAAGTAATAGTGAACAATTAGTTCACTATTATAACAAGATTATTTTCAATTAGTACCTTGAGAGAGAAGCTTTTACTAAGGTTATCACCAAAATCAATTTTAATTACATCTTTATCTATTGATACTACTTTTCCATCCCCATAAGCTCTGTGATGAATCATATCATTAACTTTTATTCCGTAATCCTCATTTAAATTTATATCTTTAAATCCACCTTCTTGTGCAAATCTAGATACATCTTTAAACCTTCCTCTTTGTGTTTTAGGAGAAAAGATATATAAATTATTTATTGCTCTAGTTATTCCAACGTAAAACAATCTTCTTTCTTCTTCTATATTTTCATCCATTGATGATTTATGCGGAATCGTTTCTTCTGTAGCATTTATTATAAAAACATTTTTAAACTCCATTCCCTTAACACCATGAATGGTACTTAAAATTACGCCTTCTTGTACAGCTTTACTCTCTTCTATTTTTTCTTTAACTCTTTCAACATGACCTAGCAACTCTATTATAGTTTTTAACCCATCTGCTGCACTCTTAAATTCTTCTATTATATCCTCAAGTTCATCTATACTTTGATTGTACCTTTCTCCATACTCTTTTAGGTAATCTATATAATTTAGTCCTGAAACTATATATTGTATTGCACCTGATAAAGAAAGTTTATTTAAATATAATATATCCCTTCGCAATTCATCTAACTTTTTTGCTTGATATGGCGGTGTATCTTTCTTATCTATTAATATGTCAAACGGAGATTTATCCTCAAATGAATTTCTTATATATTCTAAATTTGATTTACTCACATATCTAAAAGGCTTATTTATTATTGATAGAAAGCTTTCTTTATCTTTTATGTTTATTGAAAGCTTTAAATATGAAAGTATATCCTTACATATAAAATGCTCAAAAAAATTATATCCTTTATCTAATAACACAAATGGTATTCTCCTACGAGTAAATGTATCTATCATACTCCTTGCTTCCATGTTTGTTCTATATAAAACTGCATTATCACTTAGATTATCAATAGATTTTTCAATTACGCCTGCTATTTCTTCACCTTGAATCCTCTCATCATAAGGAGTTGTAAATTTTATTATGCCAACAGAGTCCTTATAAGAATTTATAACTTTATCATTTCTACTCTTATTATTTTTTATTACTTCCTTTGATGCTTCCACTATATTTTCATTACTTCTATAATTTATAGAAAGGTATATCTTTTTAGCCTTTGGAAATATTTCATCAAACCTTACCATGTATTCTGGTTTTGATCCCCTAAAGCTATAGATACATTGATCCTCATCTCCAACTGCAAAAAGTGAATTTTCATGATTTATCAACTTTAAGAATTGAATTTGTAATTCATCACAATCTTGAAACTCATCAACTAAAATATATTTAAACATTTCTCTATATTTATTTAAGGTATTAGGATTATCTCTTAATAAATTTATTACTTTAATTGATAGATCATCAAAATCCCAAAGTCCATTTTTAGTTTTATACTCCTCATATTTCTGTAAACATTCAATAAAAATATCTTTTGCCATAGTAGGTTTAAATTCTTCTATAGCTTTTAAGGAAGTTTTAAAAAATGAGATATTATTTAATGCCTCCTTTATTTTATCTTCGCTTACTTCATCTGAATACTTTGATAAAACAGACTTTATTAACCTATGAGAAATTCCCCCATCTATTATTGATATGTTAAATCCCTCTTTTAAAAGAATTTTATAAAACAATCCATGAAATGTACCAAAAAAAGGGGCAATTTCTTTATTAAATACATTTTTATATCTACTTCTCATATTATCAGCTGCAGCTCTAGTAAAAGTTATTATTATAATATTACCTAATCTCACTTTTAACTCATTTACTAAATAATTAACTCTATTTATAATAACTGTAGTTTTTCCTGATCCAGGTGCTGCAACAACTAGTACATTTTTTTCTTTTATATAAACAGCTTCTTTTTGATATTCATCTAAATAAATTTTCATATTTGCTCCTTTTTTATATTATATTATTGACTTTTTTATGCTATAAATAACTATATTGTAATAATTTATGTATAGATGTACAATATATTTATATATTGTAATTTATTCTATAGATAAATTCATTTACTATATTTAAACGTATATAAGTTACAATTAATACTTAATATCCAACTAAAATATCTAAGTATTTGATAATAAATAAAGTTAGTATTTCAGTAACTTATAAAAAAAATAGATAATATATGCTTTTAATTTCGCTTTTTTCTAAAACTAATCATATCCAATATTTAATATAATACTAACTTTGATTATGTATATTATAATTGAAACATATATAATTTATAAGAGGAGAAAAACATGGAAAATTTAATTAGATTTGATGTTACTAATGAACGTAACCTTACTATGTTAGTAGACTTTTATGAACTAACAATGGCAAATGGATATTTCAATAAAGAAATTGAAAATAAAATTGCATATTTTGATATGTATTTTAGAAGAGTTCCAGATGGTGGTGGATACTGTATAATGGCTGGTGTAGATCAACTTATACAATATCTAAACAACTTAAAATTTACTCAATCTGATATAGAATATCTAAGAAGCAAAAATATTTTTTCTGAAGAATTTCTAAATTACTTGAAAAATTTTAAATTTGAATGTGATGTCTGGGCTATTCCAGAGGGAAACTTTGTTTTTCCAAATCAACCATTAGTAATAGTTAGAGGACCTGTTGTTCAAGCTCAATTTATAGAAACAATGATATTACTTACTATAAACCATCAAACACTTATAGCTACTAAAGCTAATAGAATTTGTAGAGCTGCTGCTGGAAGAACAGTTATGGAATTTGGTTCTCGTAGAGCTCAAGGCTATGATGGAGCAATTTATGGTGCTAGAGCATCAATAATTGGAGGTTGTGACTCAACAGCTTGTACTATAGCAGATAAATACTTTGATGTTCCAGCTGTTGGAACAATGGCTCATAGTTGGGTTCAATTATTTGATACAGAGTATGAAGCTTTTAAAGCTTGGGCTGAAGTATATCCAGATAATTGCTCACTTCTAATTGATACTTATAACGTATTAAAATCTGGTTTACCAAATGCAATAAAAGTATTCGATGAAATATTAAAACCTATGGGTAAAAGACCTAAGGGAATCAGAATAGACTCAGGTGATATAACTTATTTAACTAAAAAATGCAGAAAGGCTTTAGATGCTGCTGGATACTCCGATTGTAATATAATAGTATCTAATTCCTTAGATGAACACATAATAAGAGATGTATTAGATCAAGGGGCTTGCATAGATTCATTTGGTGTTGGAGAAAGATTAATTACTGCTAAGTCAGAGCCTGTTTTTGGTGGCGTATACAAACTTGTGGCTGTAGAAAATAATAATCAGATTATCCCTAAAATAAAGATAAGCGAAAACACTGAGAAAATTACTAACCCTGGATTTAAAAAGATATACAGAATTTATGATAATGAAACTCATAATGCAATAGCTGACGTAATAGCTTTAAATCATGAAGTTATTGATGAATCAAAACCACTTGAAATATTCCATCCTATTGAAACATGGAAAAGAAAAACTGTTACTAATTTCTATGTTAAAGATTTAATGGTGCAAATATTTGATAAAGGCGAGCAAGTATATGAAAGCCCATCAGTTTTAGAAATAAAAGAATTTTCAAAGAATGAAAGCTTAAAAATGTGGCCAGAAATATTAAGATTTGAAAATCCTCATAATTATTATGTAGATTTATCCCAAGATCTATGGACACTAAAGCAAGATTTACTTCATAAGTGCATAAAATAAAAAAGAGTGATTTAATCACTCTTTTTTATTTATTTTAATAATTAATAACTTTATCATCAATATTATAGTTTAAATATCTATCTTGTGAATAAAATAAGTCTTCATCCACGCTACCAACAAACTCCACTTTATTATTTGAAGACAAAAACTCCTTAAATGGACACGTATCAGCTTCATCGCTTTTAGAATACATAGGACATGTATTATAACAACTTACCTTTTCTTTATTGGTTGACCAAAACGGACACTTACTCATACCTCTCCCCCCAATACCTAAAGTGTGAAAACGAAATCACAATTTTCTTATATTATATTATATCTTTTTGCTAAAATAAAGTATTTTATATCCCTTTTTGAAAAATAAATATCGACTTAATTCCCTATATTTTTACACCACTCAATGGAGCTACAATATATATCAACTAAAACTCCATCATCAATTTTTAAATTAGTACATTGCTCTTCTATTTTTTTATTATCTAGTACTTCGTATGCTAAGGCTAACTCTAAAATATCCCTTAGAATATTTTTTTCTCCGATTAAAGCCTTCTTTATTTCTATATTAACAGGTAAGTTTTCAACTACATAATTGATATCTTTCTCCATCATTAAATGCAAGTTTGAAAACAACCCAACCATAAAGGCTGATGATAAATCATTATAGTGTATTATCTTAGATATTCCCTCACAGAATTTAGCCCTTATTACTATATTCTTAGCATACTCATCACTTTTACCAGACGAAATTTCCACAACCGACAATATTGATAACCACTTTCTAAGTTCTTCTCTTCCAATTAACATTATAGCCTGCTTTATAGATTTAACTTCTTGAAGAAAGCTAAAATAAGATGAATTTATAAATCTTAAGAATTTATATGTTAAAGCAATATCTGTTTTCATTGTGTACTCAACTTTATCTATATCATAATCTTCTCTTATTAATTCTATCAAAAGTGTAAAAATACTAGTGTTCTTTATTGCCATATCTTTTCCTAAAAATATAGCTGGCTTACTATAATAAAATCCTTGAAAATAATCATATTCAAGGCTTTTTGCTTCTTCCAAATCTTCTAATGTCTCTATTTTTTCAGCTAGCATTTTAATACTAAACCTTTTACAAATTTGAGCAATTTTTTCTCTTGATTCTTTAGATGAAAGAAGAAAATCAACTTTTGCTATGTCTATAACCCCAATAAAATTTATAATATCATTTATATCTACCACATCATCTAATGCTATGCAGTATCCTAATTCTTTTAAATAAGATAATTGATTAATTACATCTTCCGATGGATTAACACTTTCAAGTATTTCTATTACTACTCTTTCTTTTGGTAGTAATGTTGCAATATTCTTCTTTATTAACTTTTCTGAAAAATTAACAAAAGCTAGTTTATTATCAGTTAATATATCTAACCCAAAAGACGATATATTATCTATTACTTTATATGTAGCCTCTTCATCTTCAATATAGCCTTCGAAATTATTTTTTAAAGAATTTCTATAAAGCAATTCATAAGCTACTACTTTTTCTTCTTTATTATATATCCCTTGCCTAGCTATAAAAATATCCATTTTCTCATCCTCTATTATTAATTTATAATTATTATATACTAATAACATGTAATTTAAAAGAAATTAAGTAAATTTAACAGAAAAGTAAAAAGATATGAAATTAGTGTCTATATTCTGCACTCTATTCCATATCTATAATATTATATCTAAACCATTAATTATCTTATCTTTTGCAATGACTACTATTTTTAACTACTGATATATTAATTATTTCATTAGTAAATGCTTTAAGTAGTGCTTTTTCCAAAACTTTTTCTTGATCAAAATTTTCTATATCCCTACATTCAGCAAATACCTTATTTATTTCTCCATCTACATTTCTATATGTTAAAGTTACATATGGCTTTTCATATTCCACTTTAATTATCTTTAATCCCCATGATATCTGCGCATAATCACCATCTGTGGTAAGTTGTGTTAATTCTCTTAATTTTACTTTTTCCTCTGAAGGGTCAGTTATTACAATTAATTCGTCTCCAACTTTATATTTTGCCATTTTATTTCCTCCTCATAAATATAAATTCATCTTTATTATATATTATTGCTACTTTTTATGATATTATTATTTTATAAGATTAAATAATTTAAACTATATAAGTTTGTTAATTTATTAACAACTTTAATATTATATTATCATATAATATTAACGAATACAATAGTAACAAGAAAATTTTACTATATAATTAAAATATTTCAACAATTAATATTAATTATTCAATAGCATTAATTACTAAAAAACATTTGTTGACACTTAATTCTTTATAATATATAATTTAATTAATAATAAAAAAGGATGGTGTATTATGGAGAATATAACTTCTATCTTCAGAGAAAAGAAACTAAAACTTACTCCTCAAAGATTAGCAGTTTATAAATATTTAATGAGTACAGATGAACATCCTTCTGCAGAAATTATATATAAAGCACTTCAACCTGAGTATCCTACTATGAGTTTAGCTACAGTTTATAAAGCATTAAAGACTTTAGTAGAAGTTAAATTAGTTCAAGAAATTAATGTTGGAGAAGGCAATTTTAGATATGATGCTAATTCACATGAACATGCTCATATTCAATGTATCAACTGTAGTAAGGTAACTGACTTAGAAAATATATCATTTACGACTCTTAATCGTACTGCTGAGGAGTGCTCAGAATATAAAGTTCTATCAAACAAAATATTTTTTTACGGATTATGTAAAGATTGTCAATAAATGATTAAGCTAGAAATTTTAATTAATTTCTAGCTTTTTATTTATTTTGTATTAATCGCTAATAAGCCTCATATAATAAATTGAGGTGATTATATGTCAAGATTTATAATTATAAAAAAGAATGTTGTACTCTCTTATATAATAACTTTCCTTATATTTTTTGTGTTTGTATTATCTACTTATTTTTTTCTTACTAATAATAATTCTATAGAAACACTCACACCAATTACTTCAAAAAATTATAATGATTTTGACTTAGATGGAGATGGTGAAAATGATAAGATTGAAATATCCAAGGAAAATAATAACTACATATTAAATATAAAAAGTAAAGATAAAACTTATCCTCTTGTTAATAATGACGGATCAAATTTGCTTGGAGATTCACTTATTAAATGGCCTATCAAAGTGAATATTATAGATTTATCCAGAAATAACCTTCCAGAAATAATTGTACAGTTATCCAAAGATAAATCTCCTGTAAATTATGTATTTTCATGGAATGGATCTAAATTTGTAAATACATTTTTTTCAAGTGATAATATAATAGGGATACTTGATTCCAACAATAACAAGACGCCTAAACTGCTCTCTCTTTCTTCGAGCAAAGGTGATGGTTCTACCAAAAGTATTCTTTTCCTAGGAGATAACATAAAAGATATAACATTTTCAAAAATAAAAGTTCCTGGATTATCTGCAATTCAAGGATTTATAGATGTAATTGAAGCTCCTTACGAATTATCTGAGGCACCTAACATTTTCACTCCTAATATAGATAGTACTGAACTTGCAATATTATGGGGATTAGATAAGGATAATACAAGATATTCCTTCCAAAATGGTTATTTTTCAGATTTTAAATGGGATTCAAATGGAAATATATTAGGGGTAAATTGGACATTATCATTTGAATCTGTAAAAAATACAAATGATTCTTCTCCTGATAAAGAGCTATTATTGTATTTATCAGTAGAAGATGATGGATATGGTTCTCTTAAAATATCTTCAATAAAGAAAATATAAAATTAAAAGGCCGCTATAAGCGGCCTTAAAAGGGGGATGGGGGGGTTTTAGCTTAAACGAAGATTTCTCATCGCTTGCTATAGGAGAATACTTCTCCGGTACAATAATATTATTTACATAGACTTACCTTTTTATACATTTCCTTAATAAATTTCTAAATTTCATTATTCCTTAAAATATCCATTATTGTAAGCTTCTATAACTTTATCTATAAAATTAGCTTTTTTTGAATCAACTATACTTTTTATAGCTATTAACATTTGTATGTTCTCATCATCTAGTAAATCATCATCTAGTAAGCTATTATCAGAAGTGTCACTCTTTATATCAGTTATGTCAAAATTATTATCATTAGAAGAAGCAAAATTTGAATTGCTATCTAAATTAGTATTATTATTTCCTAAATTAAAGTTTCCCATCCCTAAATTATTCATCATACCTTGTAAAGCTCCTAAGTCAAATCCACTTCTATTATTTATCCCACTTCTCCCCTGTTGATTATTTCCAAACTGCCCTAAATTAAAGTTATTTAAATCTAATCCATCCATCTTCATAGATGAAAGCACATTTCCGATTTGACCCATATCCATATTTCCGCCAAACATACTCATCAGTTGAGCAGGGTTTATGCCAAATGGCGCATTATTATTCACCCTATTACCGGAGTTATTATTAATTTCTCTCTCCCCTTTATGTCTATGTTTCTTTTTTGACATTTAGGTTCCTCCTATTATATTCCTGTTGCTTTATTATATGTAAAAAAATTAAATATGTTTATACTTTTAGGCATTTTTTTGGAGGGCTAAGCCCTCCATCCTCTATACTAACAGCAAGCGTCTCCGCCAAATAAGCTTCCTAAACAGCCTCCGCATAGTAAGAATAATAAAATTATTAAAACTGAACAGTTATTATTTAAAAGCCCTGATCCACATGCAATTAATAAGAATATTATAGGTGTAATACAACTATTCATTCCACCAAATATATTTCCAGTTCCACAACATGGCATTGGTTCACAGCAGCAGCAGCAATCATCATAATCTTTTTTATGGGAATGTTTCCTTGACATAACTATCTCTCCTTTCTAATTTAAATTAGCAGCATCCGCCAAATATATTTCCGTTTCCACAGTTACCAAATCCTGAGCAACCGTTGCAAAGGAATAGAATTACTAATAAGAATAGATAAGATGAGCAGTTTCCAGCTCCATATCCACCATATCCGCCATCACAGCAACAATCGTGTTTACGTTCTTTTCTACAGCAACAGCTATTATTGTATCCTCCGCCGAATCCTCCACTATAGAATAGTATTAATAGTATCCATATCCAACTTCCAAATCCACAGCCACATCCTATATTATTAAATGGGCCTTGGTTTGAACATTGGGGTGCAATATTATCACTACAACCGCATGAATTTAAACCATTTAGAATTTCATTCATTTCCATAACTTACTCCTCCTTAGGATTTTTAGTTTTTTTTTGTTTTATAGTATATACTATTCTCTCGAATAATAATTGCCACTGTTTTTTATTGTAATATTTTAAATTTTTATAAATAAAAAAAAGAACTTATAGTATTCACTACAAGTTCTTTAATATATTATTCTACTTCAATATTATCAATTATAGGCCCAAAAAGGTTATCTATCAGCTCATCCTTCCCCTTTTTATGAACTGAAGAAAAGAAATATAATTTATCTTCCTTTGATAAATTTAATGTCTCTCTTATTACTTTTTCACTTTTCCTTAACTCATTATTAGACAGTTTATCGCTTTTAGTTGCTATAACTACCTCATCATACCCATAAAACTTAATCCATTCGTGCATTTGTATATCATCTGCTGTAGGCTTATGTCTAGAATCTACTAAAAGTACTACTCTTTTTAATTCTTCTCTTCCATTTAAGTACGTTTCTATAGTTTTTCCCCAACTTGCTTTTTCAGTTTTAGATACTTTAGCATATCCATATCCAGGTAAGTCAACTAGATAAAACTCATCACCATTTATAATGAAGAAATTTATTAATCTTGTTTTTCCTGGTGTTTGACTAACCTTTGCAAGTTTTTTCCTATTAGTTAAAGCGTTTATTATAGAACTTTTCCCAACATTAGAACGTCCCACAAATGCTATTTCTGGTAATCCTGTCACAGGGTACTGCTCTTTTTTAACTGCAGATATAACAAAATCTGAATTTTTAATTTTAATCAATAGTATCAACTCCAATTATAGCTTTATTTAATACTTCATTAACATGATCAACTGTAATGATATTAAGCTTATTTTTTACTGTACTTGGTATCTTAATTATATCTTTCTCATTTTCCTTTGGTATTATAATAGTATCAATCCCAGCTCTATAAGCAGCAATTGATTTTTCTTTTAATCCTCCTATTGCAAGCACTCTACCAGTTAAAGTAACTTCTCCAGTCATTGCAACATTACTTCTTACCTTTTTTTGAGTTAAAGCTGAAATAATAGAAGTTATTATAGTAACACCTGCAGAAGGACCATCTTTCTTTATAGAACCTTCAGGGAAATGTATGTGAATATCAGTATTCTTATAGAATTCTTCATTTATACCATATCTTACTGCATTAGCTCTTACAAATCCAAATGCAATCTTAGCTGATTCTTGCATAACATCACCTAATTGTCCTGTAAGAACTAATTTACCTGTTCCCTTCATAGTAACAGATTCTACTGGCAATGTATCTCCACCAGCAGCAGTCCATGCCATTCCTTTTACTACTCCTACTCTATCTTCCTTTTCTTTTATATCAAAACTATATATCTTGTTTCCTAAATACTTCTCAATTCTATTAGAAGATATTGATATTGATGTCTTATCATTCTTTATCATCTCTGTAAGAGCTTTTCTTATTAGCTTTCCTAAAACTCTTTCTAAACTTCTTACTCCAGCTTCCCTAGTATAAGAGTTTATTATTTCCTTTATAGCACTTTCAGATATCTTAAATTGATCATTTGTTAACTTATGATCTTTTAATAATTTTGGTATTAGATAATCTCTAGCTATATAATATTTCTCTTCATAAGTATAACCAGATACCTCTATAATCTCCATTCTATCTAATAATGGTGCTGGTATTGTATCTAGTGAATTAGCTGTGGTTATAAATAATACTTTAGATAAATCCATATCTAATTCTAAGTAATGATCTCTAAATGTATTGTTTTGTTCACTATCTAATACTTCTAAAAGAGCATCTGCCACATTCCCTCTGTTATCAGATCCTAATTTATCTATTTCATCTAATAAAATAAGAGGATTATTAACTTTAGCTTCTTTTAAAGCATATGCTAATCTACCTGGAATAGCTCCAACATAAGTTTTCCTATGTCCTCTGATTTCAGCTTCATCTCTAACGCCTCCTAGAGACATTCTTGTGTACTTTCTATTAGTTGCATTTGCTATTGATTTAGCTATTGATGTTTTACCTACTCCTGGAGGTCCAACTAAACATAATATTGGCCCTTTCAAGCTATTTGTATATTGCTTTACAGCTAAGTATTCTACTATTCTTTCCTTTACTTCTTCTAGTCCATAATGTTCATTATTAAGTATTTTTTCAGCTTCATTTACATCAAAAGTATCCTTTGTTGATTTACTCCAAGGTATATCAAGTATCCAATCTAAATAACTTCTTATTACATTACTTTCAGACCCCTGACCAGATGCTGATTTCAATCTTGAAAGTTCACTTTCAGCTTTTTCTCTAACATGTTTAGGTAATTTAGCCTTTTTAATTCTTTCCTCGTATTTAGATATTTCTTTTTTATCTTCATCATCTTCTCCAATTTCCTCTTGGAGTACTCTTATTTGTTCTCTTATATAATATTCACGCTGAGATTTATCAACACTCTCTTTAAGTTTCTTACCTATTTTCTTTTCAACATTTATTATATCTATTTCATTTTCTAATATAACAAGTAGTTTTTCTATCCTGTTAATGCAATTAACCTCTTGTAGTATTTCTTGCTTTTTATCTTCATCTACAATTACATATGAAGCAACTACATCTACAAGCTCACTATAGTTTTCTATTGTATCAAATATAGATATAATATTATTTTTCATATTTCCTGAAGCTTTAATATATCTACTAAAACTCTTTTTTAAAGAATTTATATAAGCCTCAATATTTTCATATTCTTCATTTGAAGGCTCTTCGATTCTTTCTACTGATACTTTTAAATATCCTTCACTTGAATCTAATTCTTTAATTTCTCCTCTATCTAATCCTTCAACTAACACTCTTATTACATCATTTGGTAGCTTTATTATTTGTTTAACCTTACATATAGTTCCTATATTATAAATATCACCAATTTCCGGTTCCTCTATTTCATAATCCTTTTGAGTTGCTAAGAATATATCTGTTTGATTTTCCATCGCTGCTTCTATAGCTGCCTTAGACTTTTCTCTTCCTACATCAAAATGTATTATCATATTAGGAAAAATACTAATTCCCCTTAGAGGAATCAACGGTAGAGCCATTAATTTTTCACTCATTTATTCCCATCCTCCTTACATTATTATGTAACTTTTATAGTATACACATAAAATTATTATTTTTCAATCTATTTTAATCTATACAATACATAATACTTAAATTTCTATATAAAATAAGTAATATTAATTATTATTTTATACTTATTATTATAATTATAATATAAACTTGAAATTTAGCAATGGACAATATTAGTAATGAGTAATACTATTAAATCTACTTATACTGGTTCACCTTATAATTAAAAGAGCCGTCTTACGACAGCCCATTAAAAATATGAATATAAATTTATTAATATAATTTTTTCTGAATCATTAAATATATATTTTTACTCCTCTCCTTTGGCTGATAATATATCTATGTTGTTATTAACAACTATATCTTCCACAGCCATATCTTCAACAATTACATCTTTTAATAGTGCTTCATTTATCACTTCATTTAGGCTTTTAACAGCTACAACTTCAATTCCTTCTATATCATTAAAACTGTCCTTCCAATTTTCAATTGGTATAATGACTTTTGTTGCACCAGCCTTTTGTGCTGCATTTATTTTTGCATTTACTCCTCCAATAGGCTTAACTTCTCCTAAAAGACTTATTTCTCCGGTCATAGCAACTTTATTATTTACTTTAACTTTATTTATAGCACTATATATAGCAGTTGCAATTGTTATTCCTGCTGATGGTCCATCAACTGGCATTCCCCCTGGAATGTTTATATGTATATCATAATTTTCACATTCCAAATTAAAAATATTATTTAAAACTGTAAGCACATTTTGGATTGATGAATATGCTGTACTTTTTCTTTTAATTTTTCTATTGTTACTACTTATTTCTTCTTCTTCAACAATACCTGTAACCTTTAAGTTTCCTATTCTATGCGCCACTTTCTTTGCAGTTGCTTCTATTTCCATTAATATACCTATATTAGCTCCATGCACTGCTAATCCATTAACTACTCCTATTTCTGCTTTATCTTTAATTTTTTTATCAGGAATTTGAGTATAATTTCCATTTTCTATGACCCACTGTATATCATCTATATTTATATCGCTTCTATTTTCATTTATTGCTACTCCTGAAGAAAGCTGTATTAAATTTACAACATCTCTTCCATTAGTACAATACTTTGAAATTAAATCTAAACATTTATCATCTATTTCTAGCCCAACCTTATTAGCTGCATTTTTACCTATTGTTTTAATTTCTTCAGGATGTAATGATCTAAAAAATATTTCTACACACCTTGATCTTATAGCTGGAACTATTTCTTCTGGACTTCTTGTAGTAGCTCCTATTAATCTAAAATCTGCTGGTAATCCATTATCAAAGATTTCTTTTATATAATCTGGCATATTAGGATTTTCACTACTATAATATGAACTATCCAAAAATACTTTTCTATCTTCTAATACTTTAAGTAACTTATTTAGTTCTATAGGATGCAATTCACCTATTTCATCCATAAATAACATCCCTCCGTGTGCCTTTGTGACAGCACCCGGTTTAGGTTGTGGTATTCCTGCAACTCCTAGAGAGCCAGCCCCTTGATAAATCGGATCATGTACTGAACCTATTAAAGGATCTGCTATTCCTCTCTCGTCAAATCTTATTGTTGTTGCATCAATTTCTATAAATTTCGCATCTTTCTTAAAAGGAGATTTTTCCCTCTTCTTAGCTTCTTCTAATACTAGCCTCGCAGCGGCGGTTTTTCCTACTCCTGGAGGCCCGTATATAATAACGTGCTGTGGGTTAGGTCCACATAAAGCAGCTTTTAAGGCTTTTATTCCATCTTCTTGCCCTATTATTTCTTCAAATTTAGTTGGTCTACTTTTTTCAGTTAATGGTTGGGTTAATTGAATGCTCCTCATTCTGTTTAACTTATCCATTTCCTTAACATTTTCTCTTTCAATAACAACTTTATTATTACTATGGGCTTTATTATTATTTACCATATAATAAATAAATACTATCATAGTCGTTATTTGCAATACCACTAATACTTCAGTCATAAATTTTGCATTACTTTTTAAAAGTTAATGCTCCCTCCCTTCTTTTAGTCATATCAATATTATTAACTTAATCAGAGGTTAATATTCTATAAAAAAAGGGGGAATTACCATTATTTTTCTTGAAGCTATCTTATTGTTATATTTAAAAATAAAAGACATCTTATAGTTAAATATAACAATAAGATGTCTTTTTATTATGCAGTTTCTATACCTTTTCTTTTTTTAGTTTTCTTAGCCTTTAATTGAGGTCTTACCTCACCTTCTGCTAATTTAATAATTTCTGGATTATTTTTTTCTTTTATGCAATCTTCATTTATAATAACTTTAGAAATTGTTTCGTCAGAAGGAATATCAAACATAACTTCTGTCATCATTTCCTCAACTATAGATCTTAAACCTCTAGCACCAGTTTTTCTTTCAATAGCTTCATTTGCTATTGCTTTTAATGCATCATCAGTAAATTCTAACTCAACATTATCAATCTCAAAAAGCTTTCTATATTGCTTAACTAAAGCATTTTTAGGCTGAGTTAATATATTCACTAATGCATCATTATCTAATGATTCTAGAGTTACTACAACTGGTAATCTACCAACGAATTCAGGTATAAGTCCAAACTTTAATAAATCACTTGGCATTATATCTTTAAGTAATTTACCAACATCTTTAGTATGTCTAGATGTTATATTTGCGCCAAATCCTATAGAACTCTTTTCAGTCCTTTTTTCTATTATTTTATCTACACCATCAAATGCTCCTCCACAAATAAATAAGATATTTGATGTATTTATTTGTAAGAATTCTTGATGTGGGTGTTTTCTACCACCTTGTGGTGGAACTGAAGCTGTTGTTCCTTCAAGTATTTTTAATAACGCTTGTTGAACTCCTTCTCCTGAAACATCCCTAGTAATAGATGGATTTTCAGATTTTCTTGCAATTTTATCTATTTCATCTATATAAATTATTCCTTTTTCTGCTCTTTCTATATCGTAATCAGCATTTTGGATTAATTTTAATAGAATATTTTCAACGTCTTCTCCTACGTATCCTGCTTCTGTTAATGTTGTTGCATCAGCAATTGCAAATGGAACATTTAAAAACTTTGCTAATGTTTGAGCTAGAAGCGTTTTACCTGATCCTGTAGGTCCTAATAAAAGTATATTACTCTTTTGTAATTCAATATCATCATCTATTAAGTTAGAGTTTATTCTCTTATAGTGATTATAAACGGCAACAGATAATGATTTTTTAGCTTTTTCTTGACCAATTACATATTGATCTAAATAATTTTTTATTTCATTTGGTTTTGGAACACTTGTTGTATCTAATTCAATGCTGTCTTCAAATTCATCTGCTATTATTTCTGAACATAAATCTATACATTCATCACAAATATATACACCAGGTCCAGCTATTAATCTTTTAACTTGCTCTTGATTCTTTCCACAGAAAGAACACTTAAGTTGTTTCTTCTCATCGTACTTAGCCATAAATTCACCTCGCTTAGATTAAGATAGAACTTTGCTTAGTTGCTACCTTTATCATTTTTCGTAATTACCTTATCTACTAACCCATAATTCATAGCTTCTTCCGCTGTCATAAAGTAATCTCTCTCAACATCTACTTTTATCTTTTCTAGAGGCTGATTAGTATTTTCACTTAATATTTTATTTAATGATTCTTTAATCTTTAATATTCTCTTTGCGTGTATATCGAAATCAGTTGCTTGACCTTGGAAGCCACCTAGAGGTTGATGAATCATAATTTCACTATTTGGTAATACAAACCTTTTTCCTTTTGCTCCTGATGAAAGTAAAAATGATCCCATTGAAGCTGCCATCCCTATACATATAGTAGATACATCTGGCTTAATATATTGCATTGTATCATAAATAGCCATACCTGCGGTTATTGATCCTCCTGGACTATTTATGTAAAGATGGATATCCTTATCTGGATCTTCACTTTCTAAGAATAATAATTGTGATACCACTAAATTAGAAATGTTATCATCAATTTCTCCACTTAACATAATTATTCTATCTTTTAATAATCTTGAGAAGATATCATAAGATCTTTCTCCTCTACTAGTTTGCTCTACAACCATAGGAACTAAACTCATTTTTATTCCCTCCTTCTCTATTATCTACCTTCTTTTATAATATATCCATATTCTAAAAAAACTAATTATATTAAATTATATAAAATTTTATTTATTTTGTTAATGAATATTTGAAATAATTGCCAGAATTTTATTCTGGCAATTATTATTTATATACTATTTATTATTTTCAACTAAGAATTTTATAGTCTTTGATACTTTAACATCTGCAAGAAGTGCTGCTCTTTGGCCATTCATTAATAAATCAACCATTTTTTCATCTTCTTGAGCTGAGTACATTTTTGCAACTTCCTTAGCTTTTTCTTTTAATTCTTCTTCTGTTGCATCAATATTTTCAGCCTTTTCTACAGCTTCTAAAACTAAATCCGTCTTTACTTTGACTTCTGCATTTTCTTTCATGTATTCTCTCATTTTTGCTTCGTCTGTACCAGTAAATTGGAAATATTGTTCTAGATTTAAGCCTTGATATTGAAGTCTTTGTTCTAAGTTGCTTACCATTGTATCAATTTCTTTTTCAACCATAACTTCTGGAACATCAATTTTAGCATTTTCAACAACAGCTTTTATAATTGCATCTTCGTATTCTCTTTCTGCTCTATTGTTGTTTTCTTCTTCCATTTTCTTAGCAATATCTTCTTTTAATTCTGCTAATGTATCAAATTCTGAAACTTCTTTAGCAAATTCATCATCAATTTCTGGTAATTCTTTTATCTTTATTTCTTTTACTAAAACTTCGAATTTAGCTTGCTTATTATTTAATTCTTCTCTTCCATAGTTTTCTGGGAAAGTTACGTTAACTTCAACTTTATCTCCAACTTTCGCTCCAACTAATTGATCTTCAAAATTATCTATAAAAGTACCTGATCCTATTTCAAGTGAATAGTCTTTACCTTCTCCACCTTCAAATGCTACATCATCGATAAATCCTTTGAAATCAATAACTGCTGTATCTCCAGTAGCTACTTCTCCATCTTCCTTAGTTTCGATTCTAGCATTTTTTTGTTGCATTTCTTTTAATTTTTCATTTATTGCATCTTCTGTAACTTCATAAGATGGCTTTTCAACTTTTAATCCTTTGTATTCTCCTAATTCAACTTCAGGATAAACTGTAACTTCTGCAGTATATACAAATTCTTTTCCTTCTTCTGCTGTCACTATGTCTATCTTTGGATAATCAACAGGAATTATGTTGTTTTCTTCTAATGCTTTTGAATATGATGCATCTATAGCAAAATTAACTGCATCTTCAATTAAAACTCCTATACCATAGTATTTTTTAACTATTGCCATAGGAACCTTTCCTTTTCTAAATCCTGGTACATTAAAATTCTTAACGTTTTTATTATAAGCTCTTTTTATAGATTCTTGAAATTTTTCAGCCTCAACCTTTATTTCAAACTTAACAACGTTTTTCTCTATTTTTTCCATTTTAGCTTCCATTGTACTCTTCCTCCTAAAATAGTAAGATACTATCATAATTGATATAACTAGGTTATTATACCATACTATATCAAACACTTTCAAATATTTGTTTATTTAATTTTATCTTAATCGACTAAATAGCTATTTTGATTTACATATTTAACATTGCCATCAATTACAACTTCTAATCCTTTTTCTTTCAAATCTCCAAATTTTATTTCCCTCCCCTTAGAATTCCATAAAGTACTATGGGTATTATTATTTAGATCTACAACCCATATATATTTATTTAAATCATATCCAAAGTAAGGTACATTGCTAATGTATGCAACCTTTGTATCTGTTACAAACTTAGCTTCCACATTCCACAAATATCCATTATATGTTTGAAGAACTGAATCTTTATTAAATATTTCTCCATTTGGAGCTGTATATTTATCTTTTGTTATATTAGCTTCTTTTTTATTTGAATTAAAAATCTTCATATTTTGATTTTCATCTATAACTAAAATTAAATTTTTCGCTTGGTTTATAGTATAATACATATTACTTGGAACTTCTTTTACACCTTTAAATTTTATCGTTCCATTTATATCTTCATATTCCGCTTTTAATATAGAATTTTCATTAACTTTAAATTCCATAATTTTACTTTCAGGTTCTTTAGGTGCTTCTTCAATAACTTCTTTGTTTTCATTGTTTTCTAAGTCATCAATATCTTTATCTGTATTATCAAAAGATTTATCTTCAGCAATCCACATTTGAAGTTTATTTTTTAATGTATCCGTATTTATACTACCTATAGCTATCTTAATAAATAGACTACCTATAAGTAAAACCCCTATAACCGAAATAGCTGCTATTCGTCTTCTACGTTTTTTCATCTTCCTCTCATAATCTCTACTGAATATGCTAGGTTTTCTCACACCTAATACCTCCCCATAATTTATATTTTATATTAAAAGCTTTTACATTTATTTATTATAAAATACATCATATAGTATTATTTACCTTTGCTTTTGCAACCACAGCCTGAACCGCTTCCCTTACTACTACAACATCCACCACATTTTAATAAGCCAAGATCTCTCATTTCTTGTACTGATAGCTTAGCTTCATTTTCTGTATAATCTTCATAGTCAGGTGTTGACTTTAATATATCTTCATTTCTAAAATTTTTCATTTAAATCACCTCAAATTATATTATATAACGTATTTCACCGAATTCTATATATATTTTATATATTTTTATATATTTTTATTTTATAAAATGCTAATATTTTCTGAAAAAATCTTATTTTCGATAAATTTTCTAAAAACTATTGGATTTTTTGACAAAATATAATATAATAAATATATAAATTTTACAATTATTTTATAAATTACATATTTTTTCATTACATGATTAGCCCATACTACTGATAATAATTTTTTATTATCAGTTTTAATAAAACCCCACATATGTTCATTTATTCCCTTTCTTAAATGAACATAGAAACCCTTTAACCTGTGCAATTTTGTACAGGTTTTTTTATAATTAAAAATTGATAATGCACAATTGATAATTAAGGTTAAAATTCTTCATTCTTCAGAATTTTTTATTAAAAGACTTCTAAATTAAGCTTCGCTTAATTTTTTTCATCAATTGTCAACTGTCAATTATCAATTGTCCATTGTATAAAAAGGCCTTTCGGCCAATTTTTACAAATATCCACTAGGATCTATATGTTGTCCATTAATTCTTATTTCCCAATGGATATGAGGTCCAGTACTCATTCCTGTTGATCCAACATATGCAATGGTTTGCCCTCTTGCTACTGTTTGTCCAACACTTACTAGAAGTTCACTATTATGTCCATATAATGTTTGAACTCCGCTACCATGATCTATAATAATTGTATTTCCATATCCAGATATCCAACCTGAATATGCAACTACACCACTTTTTGATGCAGCAACAGGAGCACCATAAGGATCGCCTAAATCTACCCCAGTATGGAATCCTGCTTCTCCAGTAACTGGATTAATTCTTGGTCCATACGGATCTGTTACAATACCATATCCAGGTCTTAAAAACGTCTCGCCACTTGGATCTCCAGGAATTATATTTCCTCCTGAATTATCTTCTCCACCTGAATTATCTCCTCCAGAGTTACCTCCGCCCGAATTACTTCCACCATTATTAGAGCCATTATTTATTTCATTAAATATACTATCTAAAGCTGCTTGCAACTCTTGATTATATGAAACTAAATCACCAATTTGTTCTTCTAATTCTTTTTCTTTATCTGATAAAGATGCTATCAATCCTGACTTTTGTGATTCTAATCCATATAGCTCGTCCATTTTACTTTGATGGAATTCTTGTTTTACTATGAATTCCTTTTGAGCTTCTTTCAACTCATCTTGCTTTGCTATTACTTCATTTTTATCAGCTTCTATTTCTTCTAATTTTTTTGAAATTTCAACCTTTTCGTCTTCTAATTGTTTTTGAATCTCTTTCGCTGATTCCATTAGCCCTTTATCTAAAGTCATTATTCTAAACACATTTTGAATATTGTTAAATAAAGAAACTATACTTTCACTTCTCAATATCATATAAATATAATTTGCAGTTACATCCATTTTATAGTAATTTCTTACTCTCTGATCTAATGCTTCTTTTATCTTTCTACCTTCTTCTTCTTTTTCTGTAATAAGGGCTTCTTTTGTAGAAATTTCATTTTCAGCACTTGTTATCTCTGAATTTATTCTATCAATTTCACTTTGTACCTCATCTATTTTAGCCTGATATGAATCAACTTCTGCTTTTGCACTTTCTAAATCCTTACCTTTTTCATCAATTTGATTCAAAATCCCTTGAAGTTCACTTGATTGATCTTCTATTTCTCCATTAACTTTATCTTTTTCATTTTCTAAATTGCTTATATCATTTTGATTTTGTTCAATTTTATCTTGTAAGGAACTACTACTTTCTGCTAACACCAATGTGTTACTTGAAAAAATTACTACAACAGCTAAGGTTACTGCTCTTAATTTCTTATTCATAAGTTTTACACCTACCCTTATTCTAAATTAAACTTTTGTACACCGACTATTTGCCATTTCCCATCAACATATTCCATTTGAGTTAAAAACATTTCATTAACATTATTTTTTATAAACGGGATAAGTTTTTTACTTACACTATAATTTAAATCTATAACTATGTTAGCTTTATAAGTCTCATCTTCATAATAAAACTCACTACTCTTTACCTTTGTTTCTAATTCGGTAAGCTCATAATTATTTTTTAAAAATAAACTTTCTCTTCTTATACTGTTATATATTTTATTTTTTGCATCATCTTGTGCATTTTCTATTAAAGAATAGTCATTTAAATTTAAAGCATTAAAAACACTACTGTAAAACTTATTAGTACAACTATCTATTTGAGTCAATAAATTATCATTAACCATGTTTATATCTATATTTATATTAGGTAAGTCTCCCACATTAACTTTTTCGCTTTCCAACACTCCCCATGGAAATTCTCTTTGCAAATATATATCTATATCTTTATTCATAGGTATTGGACCATAGTTTTTTATATCTTTTACTTTTCCATCTATTTTTTTGTCATTTATAAATACATCTGCATCATTATAGTTTGATGATAGACTTATATTAATAGCCTTCAAATTCAATGTAAATTCTTCATTTTGCATCAAAAATATTTCTTGTTCCTCAATAACTTTTCCATATAACGTATCTAATTCCCCTTTTATTATATATTTCCCGGGAATTAGACCGGTTTTTATATTTGTCGCATCTATAGGAATGTTATCAACATAAATCTTAGCCTCATTAAAATTTGTATTAACCTTTATATCAATAGGTTCTATTTGTATTTTATAGTTATTAAAAAATAGTATTCTATCATTCTTTAAAGTGAAGAATCTACTTTTTTCACTACTTTTTAACCCCCTTATTATGTCATCGACTTGTGTAGTATTTTCTGAATAATATTCTGATAAAGGTTGAAAATCCTTTCTACTTATTTTTTTATCATCAACTCTAATCTTTCTATATATTTCTCCAGGTTTATTTTCTTTCAAAGCTATCTCTAGCTTCTTCAAAACAATATCTTTTGAAGCTTTATATCTTCCTACCCCAAAACCAATTAAAATAAAAAAAACTAAAATTGTACTAAGTAGTATTTTTCGCTTAATTAGAAATTCTTTAATATTATTAAAACTTAAACCATTTATGTCTTCTTTTAAGAGGCACATATATTCTTTTAAGTTTTTTAATAATCTATCAAATTTCTTCAAGTTTATCAACCCTCTTTACTCCAAAATATCTATTATCCATTTTTTACATTCTACACATTTATATATTCTTATCACAAATAAATCTAGCATTTTTTGCTTTCCTGAACTTGCTAATGCTTCCACTTCTGCTTGTGTTAAAAACTCATCATTTTCGTCTAAAAATCCTGGTATTTCAACTATATAATTCTTATTTGTCTTTTCACAACATTCATTTTCTCCTACTACTTCTATTTCCTCGTATGTAAGATCTTTGCTAAGTTCTTCTATTATAGGTAATATATCTTCAAATTCATCTAAATTATCTAAAAATTCTTCCTTGTAAAATACTAAATCTTTTATTTCGAATAATTTTTTCATAAAAACACACCTTTATTTATATTTTAATTTAATTTTATATTTAATAATACTATTTATCAAGATATTTTGCATAATAAGGAACTATTTATAAATCTATGATATAATTTTAAAATAAGACTATATTATTGGGGAGGGATTGTATGATATTTGATAGCCATATGCATTCAAAATTTTCTACAGATAGTGATATGATGATATTAGATGCAATATCTGCTAGTAAAGAAAAAAATATTGGCATTATAATAACTGATCATATGGATTTAGACTATCCAGTAAAAGAAGATTTCAAGTTTGATGTTCCTACTTACTTTAAAGAATATGAAAAATACAGATCTGAAAGTTTAAAGTTAGGAATAGAAATTGGATTAACACAGAATACCTTTGCTCAAAATGAAAAAATAGCTTCTAGTCATGACTTCGATTTTATATTAGGTTCTATACATGCAGTTAAAAATCTTGATATATACTGTGATTATATATATCAAGGTTATGATAAACATGACTTCTTTTCTTACTATCTAGAAGATATGCTGTCTTGTGTAAAATTATATAATAATTTTGATTCCTTATCACACATAGATTATCCTTGTCGTTATTGCTCTTTTGAAAATAAAGAAATACCAATTCAAGACTTTAAAGATATTCTTTCTGAAATATTTATTACTTTAATAAATAAAGAAAAAGTTTTAGAATTAAACTCAAGTAGACTTCACATAAATTCAGCTAAGGAATCTTTATTTGATATATATAGTCTATATAAAGACTTAGGCGGTAAATATGTTACTTTAGGCTCTGATGCTCATAACCATAAAAGTATTTATAGAAATTTTGATATAGCATTAGACTTTATAGACTCAATTGGTTTAAAAGGAGTTTATTTTAGTAAAAGAGAACTTCAGTATTTCTAATATGAAAGGGGCTCGCGTTTCGCGAGCCCCTTTATAAAAATAAGATATTAAATTTTTAAGGCAATAAAACATATTTGAAATTGAATAATTTTTATATTAAATAGATTTCTGATACTACACCTTCTTTTACATTATTTCATTTCACTTAAATTTATTATCTCTTTTTCTTTAAGTCTATATATTGTCCATTCATCCATAGGTACTGCCCCCAAAGACTTATAAAATTTTATTGATGGTTCATTCCAATTAAGGCATGTCCACTCCATTCTCTTACAGCCTTCTTCTCTTGCTTTCTTCCCTAAAAACTTAAATACTTCTTTTCCTAATCCATTTCCTCTAAATTCCTTTTTTATGAATATATCTTCTAAATAAAGACCACTTCTACCTATAAAAGTAGAGAAATTATAAAAATATAATGCATATCCAACTGGATTTTCATCTAACTCCAATATTACAACTTCTGCTCTATTATTTTCAAAAATAGAGTTTCTTAATGTTTCCTCTGTTGCAATAACTTCATCTGACATTTTTTCATACTCTGCTATTTCATTTATTAAGGATAAAATTAATGGAATATCCTCCTGTGAAGTTTCTCTTATTTTAAAATTTCTTATGTTAGTATCATAATATTTCATAAAAATCCCCCTTATCTTTAGACACCTAAATAATTTAAGCTATTTCCTTTACCATTGCTACATCACATCTATCACATACTTCTTCATTAAATTCTTCAAACCCATATTTTTTATAAAGTTTTATAGCCTTATATAAAACTGAATTAGTCTGCAAAGTAATTCTTTTATAATTAAGTGACTTAGCGATTTTAAAAGAATTTTCTATCATAACATTTCCAAGCCCCATCCCTTGGAAATCTTGCTTTAAATACATTTTTCTTAATTCACAGGTTTCATCATTTATTTTATAAATACCATATGTTCCTATTATCTCTCCATTGAACTCTATAACTTCAAAATCCCCATTATTTTGAATATAATACTTAGATATATCAGTTATATCTAAATCTTCTACTTCTGGATTTAAATCTAATCCATAGAGATTCAGTACCTCCTCTACTAAATTTAGTATTTCTACTTCGTCTCCATTTCTAGCTTTTCTTACTAAAATATTCTCCATAAACTTGCCCCCTTATCTATACGTAAATTAATAAATCTTTATAAAAAAGAGGACATATATAATGTTGCTTATTCAGTCACTTCACTTAAAGGCAACTCAAAATTATATATATCCACTTAAGATTAAATGAAAGAAAATAAGCATCTAGTAGTGTCCTTTATAAAATTTATTAATTTATTAACATTATAAAGGTTTTTTTATAATATTTCATTATAATTACGGAATTTTTTTACAAAAACCTTAAATACATACATTGCCAAAATTAATACAGTTATAAATATAACTCCTTCAACTAAAAATATATTTTTTATAACACCAACTTGATATAGGGCTGCAGGAAAATCTATTACAGCATGAATTAATATAGCTAATACATAGTAGATATATTTTCTTTCTTTAACTGCATACAAAACTATAATTGATAATGATATATGAATCACCATAGCAAATATTCTTTCTATTCCAGGCATGGCCCACATGATGGAACTGCTATTTACAAATTGGTCATACGTAGCACTTATAACTTCCTTTGGTACTGATAATCCCTCCATTATAGATTGGAATCCACCTTTATTTATTAAATTAGAATAAACTAAAGAATTTATACTGCTTATTGCCCCGATTAAAATAGCTTCCATTCCACCATGTCCAAGTCCATATGTTACCCCGCTCATTACATCTCTATCTTTTATTATAAACTTGAAACATAGAAATCTTGCTGTTTCTTCAAATATTCCAGCCATAAGACCACCATATAACATATAAGCTATTGGAGTACTTAACAAAAATCCTGATGTTGTACTATTTAACTTCAAGAAATATGAATGTATAGGAGCTTCTAAAATTTGTGCAAAAATAAAAAATGCTGCTGCACCTATAAAGAATGTTTTTAAACTTACATTATATTTTCTTTTTAAAAATATAATTCCTCCTATAGGTACTATCACACTTACTAATAAGCTAAATACCATAAATACAATTGATAAGCTACTAACCATAAATAATCCTCCCTTATAATTTAAACATTAAAATTTGTATCATATATAGCAAATAAAATTATCAACAATATAAGTAAAATTAATAATATTGTTGCTTTTTTATTTGCAAAATTAATCGTATACCCTATTCCTACCCTTTTCTCCACCATCCATGCTGGATCATTCTTATTATAATAAAACATTCCCCATATCCATTTGTCATCATCATTCTTATATAGGTCATCACCTTCATTTTCTTCTTCTATATTCCGTCCACCTTGACCTATTAATATGAATATTATTATGAATAAAGTCATACTAATGGATATAAAAACATTAATAAAATTCTCTAATGAGTTAGTATAAAAATTATAAATTATACCTAGCTGTATTACTGAGTATAATGCAACCATTTCTATCTCTGTTATAAATAAAAATAGAGAAATTAATCTTTTAAATTTTTTCTTTCTTTTTACAGCTGTTTCTATATTTCCACTATTTAAATCAACTTTTGAAGTTAAAGTTATTTTCGTTAACAAATACATTGCTAAGCACATTATAATTTGATATATAGGAATTTTATAAATAACATAAGAATTCATATTTAAAATATATTCTCTTCTATATATAGTTAATACTAAAATTATAATAGAAATTAATATTGGAAGTAAAAAAAACTTTTCATTTAATGCTTTATATCTTTCATTTTTCTTTGGCTTTCTTAATGTAGTATCTACTATAACAACATTATTAGTTTTATAACTCCAATTATTTTTTTCTTTTAACTTCCTTGTTATTTTATAGTAAATAGCAAATAAAATTGCATGAATTAAAAGAGCTCCTATTAATGATATTGTCATTATCATAGATAATATAAATTCACTAACTTGTAAATTCGAAATCATTAGTATATTATTTATTACAAAATAAATTACAAATATAAAAAGTACCTTTCTTTTATAATCTTTATCTAAGGCTTTTATTTCACTTGACTCTTGATATTTTTTAGGAATTCTAACTCCAAAATATATTCCTTTATTAGAAGTATTATTTAAATAATATGATAAAAGAACCATAGTTATTATAACTATATTTGAAGTTAATATAATCATAAAGTTTTGCAAAATAAATTCACCTCCCATCTGTATTTTATTATATTCCTCTTATAGCTAAATATATTATTACTATTAATATTAAAATTATAGGTAATACCATGATAATCATTCCTATTGGATTTCCTAAATTAATATCCCATCCAATACCTATTCTCTTTTCTATAAAGATACTTGGATCATTTTTATTGTAATAAAAGCTTCCTAATACCCAATACTTATCGTCATCCCTATATATTTCCTCATCATTACTTTTGATTTTTATATTCTTTCCGCCTTGCCCTATCTTATAACTTATTACTAAAAAAACAATTACAGTAATAAATATAACTGTTAAGCTAATTATATTTACTTTATTAATACTCCATCCATACAACGTACAAAATTGCATTAACGCAAATAAGATAATAATTTCTAATGCAATAATAAATAAAAATATTGAATTAAATCTTTTAAATATTCTTCTTTGTTTTTTTATTTCTTCTAAAGTCCCACTATTTATTTCACTTTTTCCATTAATAGCAAATTTGTTCATAGCAAGTAAAAACAAAATCATTCCTACTTGAATTAAAACTGGAAATAAAGCTAAATAAAAGAAACCTTGAAAGCCACTTTTTTCTACAAAACTATCCGCAATCCCCTGGGCATTATAATGAATTGGGAATAGTTCTGGAACCTCCTTATATGACAAAAGAGTTAGTATAAGTGTTATTGCAGGAATAATTAATAGTAATAAATAACTTTTGCTTCTTACTCCTACAAAATCGTCATTCTTCTTAGGTTTTCTTATAGATGTATCTACAACAACTACGTTCTTACCTAATTTTCTCCATCCCTTTTCTTCTTTTAATCTAGTCATCTTTTTCCAGTACATAAAAATAGGAATGTTTGTAATTACCAACAACATTAATACTAATAAAGTAAATAAAGATACTTTAGGATAGAAAAATACTATAACATTAATAATTAAAATAACTGGTATGCTAAATATTAAGTAAAATTTTTTATATTTTTTTTCTAATTTAATTATATCATTATCTTTTTCATATTCCTTCGGAACTCTCACTCCAAATATAATCCCATTATTAGATAACTTATTAACATATAAACCGCTAAAAAATGAAATTAAACTTATAAAAATAGTCATAGAACACACAATTATTCTTTCCATAATTAACTATTCTCCTTATTATTAAACTCTAAAAATACCTTATCTATATATAACTTAATTTCATCCTTACTAATATTTCTATTAAAGCACTGGGCCATATAAAAATATAAGTTTTCATCTAAATCTTCTTTGAACTTTTCCATTGATTGATTTAAATTTAATGAAACCACTGCACCTTTTCTTCTATCAATTTTAATATATCCTTCATCCTTAAGCATATTATATGCTTTATTAACAGTATGCATGTTTACCCCTATATCTTCTGCTAATCCTCTTACCGAAGGTAATTCCTCGCCTATTTCAATTTCTGATTTAGCAATTCCTTCAATAACTTGATTTTTTATTTGCACATATATTGGAGTATCAGAATCAAAATCTATCCTTAAAATCACTTTATCACCTCGTTTTAACTTTTATAGAAATCAATATATAAGATTAAGAATTGTTTAAGCTTTAATTAATATAAAATTCACCTAAAACACTTATAATATAATTACATTATATATTAAAATTTATAATTCTTAACTTTATAATTTAAAATATAATTATATTAATTAATAAATAGGAGGTTTATAATGAATAAAAAACTTTATAAAATATCATCTCAAAAAAGAGTAGCTGGAGTATGTGCTGGATTTGCTGAATATCTTAATGCTGATGTAACTCTAATCAGAGTTCTAGCTTTACTACTTATACTTTGTTCATTTTCATTAGGATTAATCTTCTATATCGGTTGTGCTCTTATAATGCCTGATAAATCTGAAATAATGTAGATAAGGGGATGTCTATAAGACACCCCTTAATCTAGAACTTAAGATTTTAAATTGTAGTAATATTTCGTACTTAATTATCTAATTTATATTATTTTAAAACTACTTTTAAGAGTTTGCTACCTTCATTTTGCATTTTAATTTTCAACTCTTATTTGTATGATAACTTCTTTTAATTTAGCTTATTAAATAGCTTTATACTAACTGTATTTAAAAGAATTAATAGCGCAGTTAGAATTAGAGTTAAATATATTATTACAAGTGTAATAAATAAAGCTATATTTAATATTTCTAATTTTATAAATAATAATATTGGTACTCCAATGATTATTACTGAAATAATCATTTGAATTATGACACTTATACTTTGTTTTACTACAACAGTTTCTGAAGTCCAATTTAAATTAGGAAAGAAATTGTTAACTATTATTCCTAAAATTGATACTATAAAACAATATATTGTTGTTATGATAATTAACCATATTAATTCAATTATTGATAATTTCAATGAAAAGAAGAAAATAATATCACTTATTAAAACTGTTGGCATAATTAATATTAGATTTAAAATTATCTTTCCTTTAAATATATCTATTGTTCTTATAGGAGTAGATTTTAATATCCATAAGTTCTTTCCTTCCATTGATATAGATGAATTAGTTGTACAAGATATTGATAAAATACCACATATCACAGCAATGATAAATAAAGGAATCATACTATCAACAACTTCTATTTCCATAATCTTAAATAAAATCTCTTTTCCCATAAATAAAGTTGATATAGCAGCTATCAATATTAATACAGGCCCTATAATTGTATTCAACACATATACAGGCGAAGAAAAATATCGTTTTATTTCTTTTTTAGTTAACGCAATTATTTGTGACGATACATTCATTTCATTTATTTTATAATTTGACTTTTTAAAACTCTCTTGTAATTTTGAGTTTATTTTCTTAAAGGACTTGTTAAATATAAAAATAAATATTGAAAAAATTGAAACTGATAAAGCTACAAATATAAGTAAATCTTTAAAGTTTAAATTTATTAAAGCATTAACTACATATATTGTTGGAGGATATAATTTTGATATACCTAAAGTTATAGAATCACTATTTACTATTATCTTTTGAACTAAGTCTCCACTTTTAGATGAAGCAATCATTATTAATAAAATAAATATTAATGTTGCAGAATTTATAATTAAATTTTTATGCTTCATTCTTGAAGATATATAACTAATTACGAATGCAATAATAGATGCTACTACTACAGGAATTAATGGTAATAACAAAAATACTATAAATAAATATATAAAAAATAAATAAGAAATCTCAACCCTACTAAAATAGATGCAAGCTGGAGATATAAATACAACTATTAAAAATAAATAATTAATTCCTAATAGTTGTATCATCCTATTAATCAAAATAGTACTACTCTTTATAGGTAAACTCATAAGTAAATCATAATCTCTTGCAGAAAATAAAATTCCTTGAGCTTTATACATAGAAGTAAAAAATATAATAACCACACTTAAAATAAAGCTCATAACCAATAATAAATCAATAAACCCAATACTCTTTAATCCATCAGCTAGTAACTTAGAATATTCTATTGCTAAAACTTCAAATACTATTAGGGTAATTAATATTGTTGGTACTATTAATATACTTCTAAACTTTTCGCCCTTTGACTTTTCCTTAAATATCTTATTAATTCCTATAGAATTAATAAATGTTGTTTTAAATAAACTCCATAAATTACTCATTATCTATCAACTCCATAAATATATCTTCTAATGAACTATTTCCTTTAACTTCATCCATATTACCTTGAGATACTATATTGCCATCTTTTATAATTGCTACCTTATCGCATAACTTTTCTGCTACTTCTAAAACATGAGTTGAGAAAAATATTGCTACACCTTCATTACAAAGCTTTTTCATTTCTTCTTTTAATATATGTGATGCTTTAGGATCTAATCCAACAAATGGTTCATCTAAAATTAAAAGCTTAGGTTTATGAATTAGTGCAGAAATTATAACTAACTTTTGTTTCATTCCGTGAGAATATGATGATATTAAATCTCCAAGAGCTGATGTTATTTCAAATTTTTCTGAATATAACTTTATTAATTTTTCTCTTTCTTCTTTTGAAACCCTATATATATCTGCAATAAAATTTAAATATTGAATCCCAGTTAAAGCTTCATAAATATCAGGATTATCAGGTATATACGCTATTTTTTTCTTACACTCAATAGGATTATTTTTAATTGAATCTCCATCAATTAATATATCTCCTTCTTCAAATTCTAAAATTCCTACAATAGCTTTTATAGTTGTAGTCTTTCCTGCTCCATTATGACCAATAAAGGCAAATATTTCTCCACTATTAACTTTAATCGATACATTATTCACGGCTTTTTTTCCATTTTTATATGACTTTGAAAAGTTTATTATCTCTAACATATTATTACCTCTCTTATTATACTTGTTATATATATACTATAACAAGTATAATAAGTTGACAAGACTTTTTCAATTTTTATATTAAATTTCATAAATACAAGATTAAATTGTTTATTTGTTGTTGATATAATATTTTACTTTACAGTTTTTTCTTATATGATAAAATAATATTGGTCGGTATTCTTAAGAAACCGAACTTCACGCAAAAATTCATTTTTTGCCGAATTATATCCTATAAGGAATAAGAACGGAGGAATTAAAATGTTAAATGCTAGAGGGATGGGAAACTCTCGTCAAAATGTAAGAAAAATGGTAGTAGTTGCAATGCTATCGGGTATTTGTTTATTCTTAGGACTAACAGGTCTTGGTTTTATACCATTACCACTCTTTAAACTAACAATTTTACATTTACCTGTAATAATTGGAGCAATAATTGAAGGTCCTATAGCTGGGGCTACAATTGGATTCATATTTGGGATTTTCTCAATTTATCAAAACATAACTGCTCCAACTCCAATGTCTCCATTTTTTTATAACCCAATAGTTTCTATATTGCCTAGAGTACTGATAGGGGTAATATCTTATTATGTTTATAAACTCTTAAAAACAAAAATTAAAAATAAGAAACTATCTATAGGTATTGCTGCTGTTTGTGGATCTTTAACCAATACTATTGGGGTTCTTGGAAGTATATACTTAATTTATTTTAAGGATTATGCATCAATTCTTGTTAGTAATGGAACCATTTCAACTGGATCAAGAAACGCAGTCACAGTTGCACTCTTATCTATAATAGGTACTAATGGTATGGCAGAGGCAGCTTTATCAGCACTTGTTGCAATTCCAGTTATTATAGCAATATTTAAAATGCAAAAGAGAAATAATTAATTTATAAAAGGTTATTTGAAAAATATTTTCAAATAACCTTTTTTTATAGTTTGTACCAATATATTCTTTATAAAGATCACTTTTCCTCTACTGTATTAATTTTTATAGTTTATTAACATTTTATCTGCACAATATAATAGTACAAAGTCAAACAAGCTTTGTAAAAGAAAACCCAAAAAAAATTTTATATGTTTTCAAGGAGGGATTTATTATGGCAAGTAATAGACAATTGATTCCAGAAGCTAAACAAGGATTAGCTAAATTCAAAAATGAAGTAGCTAACGAAATGGGAGTACCTTTCTCAGACTATAATGGAGACCTTACTTCAAAACAATGCGGTAGCGTTGGTGGAGAAATGGTTAAGAGAATGGTTGAACAATACGAATCTGGATTAAAGTAAAACTTTAATCTGATATATTTGCAAGGAGGGATTTATTATGGCAAGTAATAGAAAACTAGTTCCAGAAGCTAAACAAGGATTAGCTAAATTCAAAAATGAAGTAGCTAATGAAATGGGAGTGCCTTTCTCAGACTATAATGGAGACCTTACTTCAAAACAATGCGGTAGCGTTGGTGGAGAAATGGTTAAGAGAATGGTTGAACAATACGAATCAAAAATTAAAAATATATTCTTATATATTAGGAGGGATTTGTTATGGCAAGTAACAGAAAATTAGTTCCAGAAGCTAAACAAGGATTAGCTAAATTCAAAAATGAAGTAGCTAATGAAATGGGAGT